>JAHBVL010000020.1 GCA_019637585.1 Thermomicrobiales bacterium
TGGGGCCTCTCAGGACCCCCGACCCTCATTGAGGGACCGCGAAATCTACCATGTGCCGAAATGACGTGTCAAGCGCCATTTCGAAGCACGTTTCGAACGGTTCAGGACTCCGGACTCGGGCTCGCCACAGGCGCCCCGGTTCCCTCCAGAATGGTGTTCTGGGAAGGTGCGTACGTACCGATAACGGTCGAGACATCGAGGAGCTCTCCGTCCTCGGCGGTGATGGTTCTGGTGATCTCGGAGGTGAATCCAGGCTGGGCAAATTCGACCTGCAACCGGCTCCCTTCCGGAAGCTCAGGGGACTCCTCGTACCGCGTTTCGGTGGAGGGGTCGATTTCGTTATAGATCAGCGGATCTGAGATCTCGACATTCCAGCCGGGGTCGACACCACGAATCTTGACATTCACCGTCGTCCCGTCGGCGACGACGTCGATGGCGATCCAGTGGTCGGTCGTGTTGGTGAACTTGAGGTCGAGCGAACCGGAGTCCTCGATGTTGACCATGGCGTCGAGACCCTTCATGCCTCTCGGGGGCTCGCCGTACGCCTGGATCCAGTAGGGATGGGTGTAGCGCTCGTCGATTTCCAGGCCGGCCCAGAATGCCGCCTGGAAGATGGTGGTCGACACCTGACAGATACCGCCGCCGACCACGGGAGCCGTGGTCACGCCGCCAGTCGAGGGATCGTCGACGATGCCGAATCCAGTCATGAACCCGGATTCTTCGTCGACGCTGCCGACAAAGTGGGCGAATGAGAACTGCTCGCCCGGACCGATCAGCCACCCCGCCTGCAATGCCGCGGCGGTTTCGACGTTGTGCCGGCGGGCATCGCTGGAATCGCCGTAGTAGGTCGAGCTTTCGGCCAGCACATCGGTGAGCGTGATCGCGGCGATGGCTTCGTCGGTGAGCTTCGGCTCGGTCTCGATCAACACCATTTGTGCTTCAGGCTGGTTGCCAAGGAGCGCATCGACCACATTCTTCATCGTGGCGTCGGCATCGACCGCGATACCGGTCTGGCTCTCCTGCACGACGGTGATCTTGCCGCCGACATAGCGCAGGATCGGCTCGATGACCGGCACTTCGACCGACCGGAAGGTGTTCGACAGCGTTTCCGAAAGGGTCTGGGCGTTGAATCCGAACTGGAATGGTTGCTCGCGATCGGGATTGACCGCGACCGTCAGCGCCGCGAGGAGCTGGCCGCGGCCGATCTCGGTCGAACCATCCTCCCACGTCAGCTCGACGCCCCGGTTGAGAATCTCCTCGCCGATCGTCACGGCCGCGGCCGCTTGTTCGTCGGTGATTCTGGGTTGCTGCTCTTGATAGGAAAGCGAAACCGCCGTCGATCCCTGCTCGAGTGCGCCAATGATCAGATTGGCCGATTCAGCGACATTGACGCTGACGCCGGTCACGGAAGGATCGACCGCGAGCAATCCATCGGTGACGGTGATCGACGCATCCTTGACACTGCGATTCGCCTGACTGGCGATTGTCTCGACAATCGATTGCACGGCATCGCGATTGACGATCAATCGCTGCTGGTCGCCACCGACGGAGACGATCTGGCGAATCTGATCGGGAGTAAGCTCCCAGCTGGTGTCGGTTCCCTTCAACACTAAAGAGGAAGAGACCGCGCTTTCGATCTGGCTGAAACCGGTGTTGAGATCGGCCACCTCGACCGCGGCGGGAATGATCGGAGCGGCGATCTGGACCGGCCGGTTCTCCAGCGATGCAATCATGGCGATCATCGAATTTCGCGTGGTGGCCAGATCGAACCCGATGCCCGGCAGCTCAGGAACGAGCTCTGGATTCCCTTCGGCGTTCTTCCGGACATAGGCGTCGATTGCCGGCCGCGTAATGGAGGGAGCGATCTGCATCAGCGTCGCGTCGAGACTGGCTTGATCGTAGGAGACTTCGATGCCCGATTGATGCCCGTCGAGAATCGCGGTGAACCAGTCGCCGCTCCGCTCCAGGACATTGCCGTTTCTGCCAAAGGAGAAGGCTTGATTGACCGTCGCGTCGAGGTCGATCTCGATGCCGGCGGCCCGGGGGTCGAGTGAAAACTGCTGTTCGCCATTGGTAAGGATCACCGGGTGGCTGGTTGCGGCCCGGAGTGGGTCGCGCAGCGCCGCTTTGGCCTCGGAGCGCGTCATGCCGCCGACTTCGACGCCCGCAACGGAAACGCCCTCGTAGATGCGATTGGAGTGAGAAAGGCCGTAGAGCCCTGCGCCGGCGATAGCGGCGACTGCGGCAATCAATGCCAGAAAAAAGAGGGTGCGAAAGAGCGTGGCAGCGAAATCCAGCTCCCGCTTGTGAGAAGAGGCCGGTTTCGGCATAGCTGGCAGAACCGGTTCGGTGGTTTCAGAAGAAAGCGGGACACTCATCGATGGAGCCATACTCACATTCAGTTGAACGCAACATCGATCAACCCTGGCGTGACTGCGCCGGGTGATGGCCCAAGAGTGTACTGGGTGACGAGAAGCGGCACCAATTGTGACTGGCTGGCCATTGGCTGTTGCCGCGGCGCGGCGCGGCCGATAGACTGCTGGTCGCGACAAGGATGACCAGATACTCGAAGAAGGGAGATCACGTGTCCAGTGAAAAGACGGTAATCGCCACCGACCTGGCCCCGGCGGCCATCGGGCCATATTCGCAGGCGATCAAGGCGAATGGACTGATCTTCACATCGGGTCAGATTCCGCTCGATCCCGCCACGATGCAGATCGTCGAAGGCGGAATCGAAGCGCAGGCCGAACAGGTGATGAAGAACCTCAGCGCGGTGCTCGAGGCGGCCGGATCGTCGCTCGATCGGGTAGTGCGCTGCACTTGCTTTCTTCAGGATCTCGGCGACTTCGCCGCATTCAATACGGTATATGGCAAGTGGATGGGCGAATCGGCTCCATCGCGCTCGACCGTGCAGGTTGCGAGACTGCCGATGGGCGTGATGGTGGAGGTCGACAGCATCGCTCTCGAGGGGTAGTGCGGCCCCTCGAGTGCCGCTGAACAGGCGCTGAGAGGTGACCTCGCTGTGGTATCATCGCGGCGCCGAAAGGGGCGCGTAGCTCAGCTGGTTAGAGCGCGCGGTTCACATCCGCGAGGTCACAGGTTCGAGTCCTGTCGCGCCCACCTGAGGACGCGAAATCGTGCTGAGTTTGCCTCACCGCAAAGGGGTGGGCATTAAATCTGACAAATCGGCACAGATGCGTCCGGAACCCGCTTGACCGTCTGTGCGCGCCTGCGGACAATACGCACAGCAGACCCGGTGGTGAGCGTGCGAGTCTCTCCAGGGCGCGGTGCGAACGCTGAAAGGTGAGGGCGAGGATGTTCAAGGAGGTTGGGGCATGAGGCGACAGCAAACGCTGGCCGATCGCATAACAGGATCATCGGTATGGCGTTCGATCGTCCGCCACGGCTATCCCGATAACCAGCGCAACCAGGCGCTGATCATCGCGAGCAACGTCTTCCTCCACATCCATCCTGTCAAGATCAAACGGTACGCGACCAAGGTGACCTACACCTTCTGTCTCGGCGGTCTGTCGTTTTTCATGTTCCTGGTGCTGGTGCTGACCGGCGTTCTGCTGATGTTCTACTACGTGCCTTCGTCCGATCTGGCCTACCAGAGCATGAAGGACATCGAAGCCAGCACGACATTCGGCCAGCTGATGCGGAACATGCACCGATGGTCAGCGCAAGGCATGGTGGTTGCCGTGTTCCTCCATATGGGCCGGGTGTTCTACACCGGCTCGTATAAGCCGCCCCGCGAGTTCAACTGGGTGATCGGCGTTCTGTTGCTTGTGGTCACCTTCTTGCTCTCGTTCACGGGATATCTGCTGCCGTGGGACCAGCTGGCCTACTGGGCGATCACCGTGGGCACGCAGATCGGCGGCGCGGCCCCGATCCTCGGCCCGAAGGTCGACTTCCTGCTCAAGGGTGGCAAGGAAATTGGGCAGCCAACGCTGATACGCTTCTACACGCTCCATGTGATCTTCCTGCCGCTCATTGCCGCGTTCCTGATGGCGGTTCACTTCTGGCGGATTCGCAAGGACGGCGGTATTTCTGGTCCGCTGTAGGCGGCGCCACTCACTGAGCTATTTGACGGTCGGATTTCGAAGAGCGGAGAAAGCGCGATGGCGGAACTGGTACAGGGGCAACAGCCACTCCCACCGCAAAGTCAAATCGATGAGGCGAAACGGCAGAAGCTGCTCGAGCTGGTGCGCGGTCGCGCGCTGGCCCGTCCGACCGATCTTGCCGACGACGAGGTCATGGTCTGGCCGTCGCTCGTTGTCGTCGAAGCGGTGTGCGCCACCGTTTTCCTGCTGATTCTGACCTTTCTGTCGATCTTCGTCAGCGCGCCCTTGCTGGAGCGAGCCAATCCGAACCAGACGCCGAACCCGTCGAAAGCGCCGTGGTATTTCCTCAATTTGCAGGAACTGCTGCTGCACATGGACCCGGGTCTGGCCGGCGTCATCATCCCGACGCTTGCCCTGACCGCCATTGCGGCGATTCCGTATATCGATCGGAGCCCGCTTGGCGTTGGCATCCTCGGAACCTCCGCCAAGGGACGCAAGATCATCGGCTTCACCTCGGTGTTCACGACAGTGACGCTGGTGGCGATGATTCTGCTCGATGAGTACAAGGGACGCGGCACGGTGTTCGGCATCGGCCACTGGCTTCTGGAGAAGGGCGCCCCGCGTGAGTTCACCGAGATCATCCTGCCGTCGCTGGTCATTCTTGGTGGCATCGCAACGTTGATGGTTCTCGTGCAGCTGATCTTCCGGCCCACGCGCCGTGAGATGATCATCTCGCTCTTTACCGGGTTCTACGTCACCTTCATTGTTCTGACGATCTTCGGTACGTCGTTGCGCGGAGAAGGTCAGGATCTGTCGTGGCCGTGGAATCTGCCGCGTGTGCACCACTAGGCCCCTGGGGAACGCGACGCTTGCTAGTCTTGGAGAAGTGATCAGGTGATTCGAACAGGGACTGGAGCAATTATCGGCGCCGGAGTGGGTGTTGCCGTTTGGGTATTCGGCAAGCTGGCCGGTTCTGCTCATGCGGTCAAGACCGTATCTCGCCGGAATTTCGTCCGCAATGCGACGCTGGGCGCCATCGTCATCATCCTGGCGCAGCTGGCCGGTGGATTTCTGCGCTTCTTCTGGCCGAACAAGACGGGCGCATTCGGCTCGGTGCTGACTGTGACCGCCGACAACATTCCCGCCGTCGGCGAAACGCCGTTTCGCAATACGGCCGGGAAGTTCTACCTGGTTCGCAATGAGGATGGCCTGCTGGCCCTCTACTGGAAATGCACGCACCTGGGGTGCACCGTTCCCTGGAATGAGGGCGAGGACCGGTTCCACTGCCCATGCCATGGCAGTATCTTCTTCCGCAATGGTGTGAAGGAATCTGGCCCGGCGCCCCGGCCCATGGACTTCTTCCCGGTCACGGTGACGCCGACCGGCGATGTTCAGGTCGACACGGGCAGCCCGACGACCCGTAACGATTACGATCCCTCGCAGGCTGCTCCCTATCCGGGGTAGGCCGCGATCCGTTTCTTGGAACGCTTTCGCCGGAAAGCGTGATGCGTAGGCAGAGGAGTACTTAGCGTGGGATCGGTTCAGCGGCTGGCAACGATGGTCATTTTCGGGCTCGTTGCGCTCTCGACTATCCTCTTCCTCTACCTTGGCGACGAGAGCAATCGTATCGACGAGAAGGCGGAACTCCACCAGGAAGCGGCGATCGAGCGCGCCACGAACAACTACATTGCGCTGTGTATGGCCTGTCACGGCCCGGCAGGTGAGGGCTATCTGGAACCCGGGGCTGCTGGCACCGGGCGCATCGGAGCGCCGCTCGGAGGCGTGAATCAATCGCTCAACCAGGAAGGGGTGAACGCCAGTGGCACACCGTGGCCCGGCGGCATGGATGCGCGCGCCCAGATCATTCACGACACAATCTACAACGGGCTGCGGACTGCTGATGGCGAAGGCTACCGGATGCCGGCATTCGGCGGCGAGACCGGTTCGCTGACGGATGCCCAGATCGAGGAACTTGTCGTTTTTGTTCAGCATGTGGACTGGAACACCGTCTTCAACCATGCGGTCGAGGTCGAAGGGGGGTATCCAACTCCTCCGCCCGCTGCGGCAACCGCGCCTCCGGAAGAGGAGACAGATGGCGACTCAGGTTCCGGAGGGGAGTCCGCGAGTCTGGTGATCGAGTCGCATGATATCTTCTTCGAGCCGACCACGCTGGAGATTCCGGCTAACACCGATGTGACTATCGAACTGCCAAATCTCGGAGCGGCGCCGCACAACTTCGCGATCGACGAGCTTGGCATCAGCATCGACCTCGCGGCTGGCTCAGACGGATCGGTTGTGATCAATGCGCCTCCGGGCGAGTACGAGTTCTACTGCAATGTGCCCGGTCACAAGGACGCCGGTATGCATGGCATCCTGGTGGTGACCGAGGGATACGAACTCCCGGCCGCGGCCGGCGGCTCGGACGACGCAGCGGCCGAGGGCGACGGTGATGAGGCTGCAGCGGCTGACGATGGCGCATCGGAAGAAGCGATCGCTGATGCCGAGTCTGCGGGTGGCGCGGAGTTCACCGTTGTGTCGCACGACATCTATTTCGAGCCGGCGGAGCTGACGATTCCCGCCAATACCGATGTGACATTCATTCTGCCGAATGAGGGCGCCGCTCCCCACAACTTCACCATCGATGAGCTGGATATCAGCGTCGATCAGGCGGGTGGCGAGACGCACGAGGTGGTGATCAACGCACCGCCGGGCGAATACGAGTTCTATTGCAATGTGCCCGGTCACAAAGAGGCCGGTATGCATGGCATACTGACGGTCGAGTAGGGGCGCCGGAGCAGCGAGGAACCTGGAGCAAGGTGAACCGATATGGGTGATTTCATTCGCAGCATTGGCGATATCCGAATCAACAACCTGGGCGAAGACTTTGGAGTTCTCGCCGATACGGTCGAAGTGTTCTTCGCCATCCTGATGATGCTGGGAGGCATCGCTCTGACCTATCTGGTTCAGCGATGGGCCGACAAGGCGGGTGAAGTCCAGTCTGCGGCCAATGTTGGCCGTGGCGGTGGGCCGCAGCAATACGAGGATCCGGGTATGCGGGGGTAAAGCACCCACTGCATCGTCATCGAGCAGCATGACAGTCGATGAATGAGCCCGGTCGGTCGCCCGGGCTCTTGAACGTTGAAAAGCACATCCTGCACGGCCATGACCACCTCCGATCCAGTCAAAACCTATCTCTGGTGCGACGCCTGTCGCCGCTCCTTCACGCATGACGACGCGCGCGATGGTGTCTGTCCGTTGTGCGCCGGCCCGGTACGGCCGATGGGAAAGATGAGCGCGCTGCTGCGTGGACTCATGGCCACGGAAATGGTGGCCACCGATCTTCGTACGAAGCACCGGCAGTTGATTCGCATGATCTGGACGCGCAATGGCCGCGGCGAACAGTATTTCCGGGTGCTCGAGCCGGATATGACCTACAGCAAGTTCGAGAAGCAGGTCACGGAGATCGTTTGCCAGGGGCTGGAAGAAGGGTGGATTACCGTATCGCTGCCAGTGGCGCCCAGCATCGATGAATCGGCGTATCAGATCACGATCGTGGATGAAAACCGTTTCGTCGACGAGATGCAGGCGGTGGTCGAGGCGAATCGCAGGAAAAAGGGATAGCCGTCCGCGTGACCGCGACGCCGTGAACGGCGTCGCTCACGGTGCGATGCCCCTGCCGGGGCCAGGCGTGCACCGTCTGGAGCCGAGATCAATCCCAGGCGAAGCGCCAGACCGTTTTCGAGTGATACCGGTCCCCCGGCTCGAGGATTGTGGAGGGGAAGGCGGGATGGTTTGGCGAGTCTGGGAAGTGTTGCGTTTCGAGCGCGATGCCGTCGCCCTGCCGGTACGACTGGCCACTGGTCCCGACGTCGCTGCCGTCGAGAAAATTGCCTGAGTAGAACTGGATGCCGGGCTCCGTGGACTCAACAGTCAACGAACGTCCGGATGACGGATCGAGCAGATGGGCAACGCGGATCAGCTGGCCGGGCGAATTGGTTGGCCGGTCGATGACGAAGTTGTGGTCGTATCCCCGGGCAATATGCAGCTGGGGATGAGCCGATCGCAGATCCTGGTCGATTGGCTTCGGAGTGCGGAAGTCGAACGGCGTGTCCTCGACTGACGCGATCTCGCCGGTGGGAATCAGATGCTCGTCGACTGGCGTAAATGCCCCCGCGTTCATCTGTAGCAAATGACCCATGGCGCTGCCGGACCCCTCGCCAGCGAGATTGAAGTAGGAGTGCTGGCTGAGATTGACGATCGTCGGGCGATCGGTTGTCGCTTCGTAGTCGATGACGATCGCGTTGTTCCCATCGAGGGAGTAGGTGACGCGAACGTCGAGACGGCCCGGATAGCCCTGGTCGCCGTCGTCGCTGACGAGCGTCATCGACGCCGTCTGGTTTTCGATGGAGCGGCTTTCGTCGATCGTCCAGATCCGGCGGTTGAATCCATCGGGTCCGCCATGCAGGTGATTCGGGCCGTTGTTGCAGGGAAGCTCTACCGCGCGACCGTCCAGCTGGAATACTCCGCCGGCGATTCGGTTGGCATATCGCCCCACCACGGCGCCGAAGTAGGGCCCGGTTTTCAGGTAGGCGTCGACCGTGTCGTAACCAAGAACGACGTTGGTCGTCGATCCGCCGGCTCCGGGAAGTTCGAGCGATTGAACGATTGCGCCGAGCGTCAGAATTCGCGCCCGGATGCCTTCGTCATCGCCGAGCGTGATGCATCGGACGGGATTGTTCCCGAGCGTGCCAACGACACCATCTCTGACGATCATCTTCCCTCCAGTGACCTTACTCGGACGTCCGCACGCTGCTGACGCCCGCTTCGACCAACTCCCGCATGACGTTCATGTCGATATCCGAGAGTTTCTTGATGTAGAGGCATGACTTGCCTGTGGTGTGTTTGCCGAGCCGGTCCAGAAGTGCGGCGTGTCGCTCGTGGCCAGTTGGAAGGTAGACCGATATGGCTGCTTTCCGCGGCGAGAATCCGCAGATCAGGAATTCTCCCGAACGTCCCGATTCGTACCGGTAGGTATACGAGCCGAAACCGACGATCGACGGTCCCCACATCGTGGCCGGCTCCCCTGTGATCTCTTCCATAAGGGAAACCAGTGTCCAGCTGTCGGCTCGTTGCTGTTCGGACGCGACGCCATCCAAAAACGCGGCGACGCTGGCGTCTGTAGCGACGGTCTTGTTGGTTTGGGCCATGCCGGGCCGCCTTTCAGTGAGCGGATGAGCTATCGAGATTCTATCCGGTAACGGACGTGTCTCGTTTCGTTTCTGCGAGTAGAATTCGCGCCACACGTCTATCAAACCTGACCGCGCTCGTGGCGCCCCCGTTTGTGCTGAGGAGTCCGCTTCGCGATGAAGATCACCGATATCCGGTTCACTGTGATCGGCGAGAGCCCGGTCGTGCGGGTGTTGACCGACGAGGGGATCGACGGATTCGGCGCCGCGGAACGGGCCAAACCCTACCTGCGAACACACGTGCTCGAACTCCTTCCGGCGCTTCTCGGCGAAGATCCGACCAACGTGGAACGGTGCATGACCAGGATTCGGCACCGGGGTGGGTTCAAACCGTGGGGGAGTGCGGTGAGCGCGGTCGAGATCGCGCTCTGGGATATCGCGGGCAAAGCAGCGGGCATTCCCGTCTACAAGCTCCTGGGTGGCAAGGTCCGGGACCGAGTGCGGGTCTACAACGGCGCCGTGCGCAAGGAGATGACGAGTTTCACGCCCGAGGACTATGCGCGAGATACGCGAGCGCAAATGGCGTCGCCGGAAGGGTTCACCATTATCAAGCAGGGGATCGCCTTTCACTCGCAGATGAAGTCGAGTGTTCCTGATTTCACGTTGGCCGATCAGCGCACGAGTCCGCTGCCAGGCTATCTGACCCGAGGGCCCCTGACCGAAAAGGGGATGAAGCTTCTTGTCGAATGCGTGGCCGCGATGAAGGATGTGTTGGGCGACGATGTCGGTCTGGCGCTCGATTGCGGACCAGGATGGACTGTTCCGGATGCAATCCGGTTTGCCCGGTCGGTCGAGGAATACAACATTCTCTGGCTGGAGGATCTGGTTGCCGGCGACTATACGCCGTCGCCTGCTGCTCATCTCTTTCGTGAAATCACCCGCGCCACCAGCACGCCGATCCACACGGGTGAGCAGATCTACCTGCGTCAGAACTTCCGGGAGCTGATCGAAACACGAGCGGTCAGCGTTGTCGGCCCCGATCCATGTGATGTCGGAGGAATCGCCGAGCTGAAGTGGATCGCGGAGTATGCCGACCTGCACGGGATTCTCATGGCGCCGCATGGAACGGGCAACGGCATCGTGGGGTTGGCCGCGCTGGTGCATGTCTGTGCGACATTGCCGGACAACTATGTTGCGTTCGAATACACAACCGGGCGGCCGGAATGGTGGTACGACATCGTGTCGGGGCTTCCCGATCCCATCGTGCGTGACGGGTTCATCGATGTCTGGGATGGACCCGGTTTGGGGATAGCGTTTGACGTCGAACGATCGCGGCAATACCTTCCGGAGCAGGACCGGTATTTCTTCGACTGAATGACGGGTCAATAAGTGCGCTGCGCACAACAGGTATTATTCCACAGCAAGGTTTCGTTACATTATCCTGCTCGGCGCCGTCGTTCCTGACAACGAACCAGACCGACATGGACAGAAGGAGCACATCACGATGGTCGAGTCATCTACCCGGTCCCGCGAGATCGGCCGGCCGCGGACATTCAGTGACGAGGCCATCTACGTCGCGACGGCCAAGGTACTGGCTCGGACGGGCAATGAGCACCTGACGCTTTCGCTTATCGCGGAAGAAGTGGGGTGCAGTCCGCCGGCTCTGGTGCAGCGCTTCGGTTCGAAGCAGTCACTGCTGAAGAGCTATATCACCTGGAACACCGAAGTGAGGCGGCAGCGATTTGCAGATGCTGCCAGCATGGATATCTCACCAGTTCAGAAGATCTACCGGCTGGCAGTGGAGTCGGAGCCGAAACGGCCAGGTGAGATCACCGAGTACGAAGGCATACCAACCGCCATTTTCATCTATCTGGCGGCCTGGAACGATGAATCGTTCCGACCGCTGGTCAAGGAACGGGTCGAACTGCTTGAGACCGAGCTTCAGAAGCTGGTCGAGCAAGCGATCGCGGCAGACGAGATTCGGGGTTGTGATCCGACGGAAATGGCGAAAACGCTGGCCACGGTGTTGGCAGGTGTGGCGTTGCAAGCAATCTCGCTTGACCGGGAACCGGTTGGAGAATGGACGGCCCAGATCATCAAAGGGTTGCTTCGTCCCTATCTGGTAACGCCCTAACGGGCGCCCGGATCGATTCCGGGCCCAACCGCAGCTCGGGTGGTTCTTCACGGTCGAGAAGAGCGACCGTAGGCAGTTCCGAATTCCGATCGCGATCCGGCGACTGATCCCAGACCGCCGACAGACACGCCCGCCCTATGTTCAGCGTGGGAGCAGAGGCGTCGATCCTGTGGTCGCCCTCAGCCGACGCGCCGTCCCTCGGTTGTGCCTGTCCGCCATCACCGATCGATCGCGTTCTTCATTTCGACGACGCGCGTTTCTCCGCGGAGGCAGGTATACTGGAGTTCATGATCTGGAAGTGAGGTTTTGCTTTCAGCGCTCCACAACGGCTTGCCATCCAGGAGGTACGACCCATGACACGTTCAATCACTAGCCGGCTTGACAGGCGCACCGTGCTGAAAACCGCGGTCGCTGGAGCCGGCGGAGCGGCTATTGCCGGCAAGACCTTCTCCGGCAGCATCGCGGCGCCGAATGTTGTGCAGTCGAGCTCGAAGCTCGTTGTCGGCTTGAGCTCCGATGCGGTTGCGATCGACACCCGGCAAAGTCAGAACACCACTGGCGTCTCGCAAATCCTGCACGTGCTGGAGCCCCTTGTCTCGCTCAATACGAGTACCGGCGCAATCGAGAGCGCACTTGCCGAGAGCTGGGAGCCGACGGAGAACGGATGGCGTCTGCATATTCGCCAGGGTGTGACCTTCCACGACGGTCAACCGCTCACGGCCGAGGACGTCAAGTACACCCTCGACAGCATCATCGATCCGGCCAATGTCGAATGGGTTCAGCCGACGATCCGCGGCAAGCTTGGGCGCCTGGCTGGTGTGGAAGTCGAGGACGAGTACACCGTCGCGCTCGATCTCGGCGGACAATCCCGCGCTTTCCTGGCCAACCTGCTGGCCGTTGGCATCATCCCGGCCAGTGCCGCGTCGCAGGGGGCGGATTTTGCCCGCGAGCCGATTGGCACCGGTCCCTACAGGTACGTCGAGTTCACCTCGGGCGAGCAGTTCGTGATCGAGCGAAACGGCGACTACTGGGGTGACGCTCCAGTCAGCGACCGGATCGTCTTTCGAATTCTGGCGGAGAACGCCACGCGCGTCGCCGCGCTTGAGAGTGGCGAGGTCGTGATGATCGACAATCTGCCTCCCGATCAGATGGACAGAATCGGGGGAATTGACGGTCTCTCGGTGCTCACCGAGACGACATCCCGATTCATGCACGTTCAGATGATCAACGATCGGCCGCCATTCAATGACATCAGGGTTCGGCAGGCGGTCAATCACGCCATCGACAAGGAAGCCATTCACCAGGCGCTGATCGGCGGTCTGGGAGCAGTGCAAACCGCTCCCTGGCCGTCGAACATGCTGGGTCACAACGACGAGCTCACTCCCTTCCCCTACGATCCCGATCTGGCTCGGCAGCTCCTCGACGAAGCGGGCGTCTCCGACATCACGATTTCCTTCGGCGGACCGGTTGGCCGGTACCTGAACGACCGGCAGGTCGCGGAGGCGATCCTGACGCAGCTCCAGGACGTCGGAATCAACGCCGAGCCTGATCTTCGTGAGTTCGGATCCTTCTTTGAAAATGTGTTCGATCGGCAGTACGACGCATTTCTGCTCGGCTATGCCTACGGCGGACTCGATCCGGAAAGCGGCCGGGAGTTCTGGAGCAGCGGATCGAGTCTGGCGAACTACAGCAACCCCGAGGTCGATCAGCTCTTCAACGCCGGCGACTCCACGACCGACCTGGACGAAGCAGCCGGTATCTATCGCGAGCTGAGCGGGATCATCTGGAACGACGTTCCGTACGCATGGCTCTACTTCCAGCCGACCATCGTGGGTGTCAGTGATCGCCTGCAGGGGTGGGCTCCCCAACCCGATGAGTTCATCAAGCTGGCGGGAGCCTCAGTTAGCTAGACAGCGTGAGCAGCTCGTTTCTCGCCTGGCGGATTGTCCACACCGGCATCGTCGTACTTGCGATTCTGACCCTGGTCTTTTTCGCGGTTCGGCTGATGCCGGGCGATCCGGTGATGCTTCTCGTGCCGCCCGATGCGTCTCCCGCGACGGTGGAGGAGCTGCGACGCGAGCTTGGATACGACCGCCCATTGGTCGTGCAGTATGCGAACTACATGGGCGAGGTGGCGTCGGGGAACCTTGGAACGTCGATCCGGCAGCATCGACCGGTCACCGAGATGGTGTTCGAGCGGCTGCCGGCGACGATCGAGCTGGCGATCGGCAGCATGCTCCTTGCCTGCTTGACGGCCATTCCGCTTGGCGTGCTGGCGGCCAATCGCCGAGGGTCTGTCATCGACACCGTGGCGCGCCTGATTGCCACGTTGAGCCAGGCGGTGCCGACCTTCTGGCTGGGCATCATCCTGATCATTCTCGTGTCGGTGCGTTGGGGCTGGTTGCCGACATCGGGCCGCGGCTCGCTCGAGCAGATGATCCTGCCGTGCGTCACCCTCGGTTTCTATATGTTCGGACCGATCCTGCGTCTGACCCGAGTCTCGATGGTGGACACGCTATCAGCCGACTATGTCCGCACCGCCTACGCCAAAGGGCTGCGCCCGTCGATGGTCCTGTTTCGTCACGGATTCCGCAACGCGCTCATTCCGATCGTGACGCTTGTAGGGCTCCAAACCGGCAAGCTCCTGGGTGGAGCGGTCATCACCGAATCGGTTTTCGCCTGGCCGGGTATCGGCAGTCTGGCGATCAATGCCGTCTATCAGCGGGATTACCCCGTCGTCCAGGGAGTGGTGGTGCTGGCCGCCATCACCTTCGTCCTGGTCAATATGGTGATCGATGTCTGCTATCTGCTGATCAATCCGGTGATTCGTTTTGACAAGTAGCCTCTCGCCACTGGCGGCGTCGGGCGACCTCGCGGTTGCGGGTCGATCCGCGCTCCATGAGGAGCGGCTCGCGCGCCGCATCTGGCGGGGCGCGCGACGATATCCATCGCTGGTGGCGGGTGGGGCAATCGTCGGGTCGATACTCGCCGTGGCCCTGCTGGCGCCGGTTCTCGCTCCCCACGACCCGCTCCGCGGTGACCTCTTGGCCAGGCTCACGCCGCCGTTCTGGTCGGATGCCGGCTCCACCGACAATCTGCTGGGTACCGACCAACAGGGGAGAGACCAGCTGAGCCGCCTGATCCACGGAGCGCGGGTGTCGCTGACGGTGGGGATTGTCGCCTCGGTTCTGGCGGGTCTGATCGGCACCACACTTGGCATCCTGGCCGGCTACTACCGCGGCATCGTTGACAAAGCCATCATGTTGCTCACCGACACCATGATGGCCTTTCCCCTCATCTTGCTCGCGCTGCTGATCGTGGCCCTGCTGGGACACAGTCTGGCCAACCTGATCGTCGTGTTCACCCTCACCAACTGGTTCATCAGTGCCAGGGTGGCGCGCGGCACGACGTTTCAGCTGTCCCAGGCAGAGTTCGTGGTGGCCAGCCGGCTCATGGGAGCGTCGGATGCCCGCGTGCTGCGCCGTCACATAGTTCCCAATATCATCGGTCCGCTCATTGTGGTGGCGTCGTTTGCCGTGGCCGAGATCATCATCACGGAGGCCGCGCTCGGTTTCCTCGGATTGGGGGTTGCGCCCCCTTCTCCTTCCTGGGGCAGCATGCTTGCTGATGGACGGGAGTACGTGAACATCGCCTGGTGGGTTTCGGTGGTGCCGGGTCTGGCGCTGGTGATCACGATTCTGGGGTTCAACCTGCTCGGCGACGGACTGCGTGACCTGCTCGACCCAAGGAGCAAGACATGATGTAGCCAGCCACCCACCGAACCAGACATTCAGACATCTTGCGATCGAACGAGAACATCGAGGAGGAAGAAACGTGGCGACAGTTATCGAGGGCGGACGGCTCTTTACGGCAATTGACGAATCGATCATCGAGAAGGGGATTGTCGTTATTGGGGATGACGGCAGGATCGTCGCGGCGGGGGAAGCGGGAACGATCAAGGCGCCCGCTGGCAGTCATCGGATCGATGCCTCGGGCGGCACCATCCTGCCCGGTCTCATCGATATGCACGCCCACGTGCTGGCTGGAACGGACGCGGAGTCGCGCGAGGGGCTGACCGTCAACACGATCACCGACCAGACCATCCGGGCGCTGGACAATGCGCGCTGGTGCGTCCTGGCCGGGATCACGACTGTCCGGGACGCCGGAGCGCGCAGCAACGGCATCTTCAGAATCAAGAAGGCGATCGATGAAGGACGTGTAGTCGGACCGAGAATCTTCGCCTCCGGCCAGGCGATCGCCATGACTGGCGGCCACGGCTGGAATGGCGTAGCCGTCGAGGCGGATGGAGCCGACGAGGTGCGCAAAGTGGCGCGGCAGCAGCTCAAGTCAGGCGCCGAATGCGTCAAGCTGATGGCCACCGGCGGAGCCGGCACGGCAGGAGAGCGTGTCGACGATCTCCAGCTGACGGTCGACGAAATGCGGGCGGCGTGCGAAGAAGCGCACAAGAAGGGCAAGCATGTCTTCGCCCACGTGACCAACTCGCAGGGCACGATCGAGGCCGTTGAAGCTGGGGTCGATTCGATCGAACATGGGCTGATCCAGAACGACGAAGCGATCGACGCCATGGTATCGAGCGGGGCGTATCTCTGTCCGACGCTTGAGGCGTACGAGCGGATTGTCCGGCTTGGCCCGAGCGCTGGGTACTATGACTATATGGTGCCGAAAGCGCTCTCAGTGTTGGAACCGCACCGGGAGTCGTTCAAGCGCGGCCTCAACGCCGGTGTCAAGATCATCGCCGGCACGGATGCGGGTGGCCATTTCTGGCCCCTGGGCGATCTGGCCGACGAGATCGCGCGCCAGGTCGAGTTCGGTATGAGCGAGCAGGCCTCGATCATCTCGGCCACGAGAACCGCGGCCGAGTGTCTGGGGCTCGCCGATCAGGTGGGAAGTCTGGCGCCGGGAAGCTGGGGCGACGTCCTTGTGGTCGGCGGAGATCCGCTGGCGGATATTGGCGCGCTCAAGAACCCGATTGCCGTGGTCAAAGGCGGCACGCAGCTGCTGTAAGGAATGCTGCGCGGAGCTCAGGCAACGAAAAGGAGCAAGGGTATGTCCCAGGGTCCGGAATACATCGACTTTCTGAAGGGACAGCGGCAGACGCGGCAGTTCACGACCGAGCTCGTAAGCGACGCAGACGTCGAAGCGTTGCTCGAGGTCATGCGCTGGACCGGCAGTTCGAAGAATTCGCAGCCATGGCAGTTCGTGGTGGTGCGCGATGCCGCGACTCGGGAAGCGCTGGCGCAGGCGACGCAGTACACCGGATGGATTGCCGAGGCGCCGTTGGTGCTGGTCGTCCTGACCGCCGGATCAGACCTGACGGCCCACGCGTACGATCTTGGACGCGTCGACGAGCGGATTTTGCTTGCTGCTCAGGCGCTCGGACTCGGCGCCGGAATTGTCACCTTTTGGGGAGAGCAGGGACAGCGAATCGCACGGACGGCCCTGAACGTGCCCGGCGACTGGTCGGTCTACGGCGCCGTCGCCCTTGGCCATCCCGCCGATGATGCTCAGCCGGCGCGCATGGGTGGTCGAAAGCCGCTCAGCGAGCTTGTCCACTGGGATCGGTTCGGCAGTTAGGAAGAGGACGCAACCGGGGTGCAATGACCCGCACGAACATCGGGGACTTCGCCGGTTTTCCGGGTCTGCCAAGAATCCGTAAGGCGCCCGAGTCGCTGGTCAGCGTGAATGACTCGGGCGCTATGAATGGCGAGGCGATGAGGCGCGCACGATTGGCTCCGGAGTGCTCCTCCGGATCTGGTGCAGGAAGGTGAGGAGCACGCCGACGATTGCCAGCGCAACCAGCTGATGCGCTACTCCGAGCCCGATTCGGACGTGCGACAGCAACGTCAGGATGCCCAATCCGTATTGAACGGCGATCATCCCCGCGAGTAGGGCTCCCCAGCGTTGAAAGGTGGCGAGGGAGGGGTTCCGGCGGATGATGAGCAGCAGCGCTATGCCACTGAGGAGGAGCACCGTGGCCAGAAGGCGGTGCATCCATTGCACCGTGGCCAGGTTCTCGAAGAGATTGATCAGCACTGGATCGTGTGACCATCCCTGAGGCGGCAGGAGGCTGCCGTTCATCAAAGGGAACGTGTTGAGAATGAATCCGGCGTTCAATCCGGCAACCAGCGCGCCCCAGAAAATCTGGATCATCAGCAGAGCGCCGACGACCACCAGCGCCCGGGTCATGAAAGTGCGCGACGCTGCCGATAACTGAAGCCGCTGCCGGTCCAGCAGATCGTTCCCGAACCAGAGGCAACATCCAAAAATGGTGATCGCCAGCAAGAGATGTGCGGCCAGACGGTACTGACTGACGTCCGGGCGGTCGACCAGACCGCTGCTGACCATGTACCAGCCCATCAGTCCCTGCAAACCACCCAGGGCAAAGAGCAATCCCACCCGCCGGAACATCGGACCGGTCAGATAGCCGCGAATCCAGAAAAGAATGAACGGGATGAGAAACGCGACGCCGATGAGGCGTCCCAGCATGCGGTGCAGATATTCCCAGAAGTAGATCTGCTTGAACTCCGACAACGTCATATCGGGCCGGATTTTGACGTACTCCGGATACTGCTGATAGCGGGCGAATGCTTCCTGCCAATCAGCGTCATTCAAAGGAGGAATCGATCCGACGATCGGCGCCCAGTCGACGATCGAGAGACCCGATTCCGTCAGCCGGGTGATGCCGCCGACAACAAGCGTGCTGGCGGTCAGCCCGGCGCCGACCCACATCCAGCGGCGGAGGGGCCGACGATGCGCATCGGGAATCTCATCGACCCACGACGCCGCGCCCAAGTCGCCGCTTTCCAGTCCGGCGATCGCTGGTTGCTGTCCAAGTTCCTGTGTGGCCATGACATCTCAACAGTGCGGTCCAGAGAACCTCGTTCGGTTCGAGGAAACCCTACCGCAAGTCTGATGAGAATGCTGGCGGCGCCGAGCCCGAATCGCTTGCTCTGGGTCCACAGCTTTCGAGGCGAAGAATTCGGGAGCGGTATGTGAGATCGTGGTGTCAGCGGGGTGAGAGCTGGTGGGACCTTTCCGTATGGAGATGGCAGCCGCCGCTGTTGTCCGACCCTCGCCGCCTCAGCTTAGCGCCTGTTTCACCAGCTCCCGGATTCTCGCTTCCTCCGCTGAGGTCAACTTCGTCAACGCGAACGATGTGGGCCACATGTTTCCATCATCGAGATTGGCGTCCTCCTGGAACCCGAAGGTCGAGTAGCGCACGCCGAACTTGCTGGAGGCCTGGAAAAAGCAGATGACCTTGCCTTCTCGCGTGTAGGCCGGCATTCCGTACCAGGTTCTGGGCATGAGTTCCGGCGCGACGTCCTTCATGATCTCGTGAAGGCGCAATGCCATCTTCCGGTCGGCTTCCGCCATTTCTTCGACTTTCGCAAGCAGATCCTTTTCGCCCGCTTCACGATTCTTGCTGGCCTTTGCCTCTGCCTTCAGTTCTTTGGCGCGCTCTTTCATCGCCGCGCGCTCCGCAGCACTGAATCCCGCGCTCTCGTCACTCTTCTTCGCTGACATCAGATCGACTCCTCTCCATCTTCAACTGCCGCGGGCTGCACCGCGCGATGCGTGCCAACTCCCGTCGATCCTATGACGTCCCGGGAAGCGCGATTGTGACACGGCGGGGTTCCGCGATCGCATAGTGTGAAGTCACTGGATCCTCACACACGACTCTGGACGAACTTGCATCTGGAAGCAGGAGGTTATCAACTTTTTGCATACGAGGTCGGTACCCCAGGCAGGAATCGAACCTGCGACCCTTCGCTTAGAAGGCGAATGCTCTATCCGCTGAGCTACTGGGGCGGGGCGGCGGAGCTGGGCTCCGTTGCCAGTCGAAAAGTATACGGCGGCTGCGCGTTGCTGGTTGAGCTGATGCGCTTGCTCCTCCTGGCGCATACTCCAAACAGTTGGGGGGCGCGAATTCAATGGAGGGACGAGTGAAGCACGACATCGTGATCATCGGTGGTGGCATCAGTGGCGTCAGCACCGCCTACGAGCTGGCTCGGCGAGGGTTCAAGCCGCTGGTTCTGGAACGGTCGAGTCTGGCGGCGATGGCGTCCGGCTGGACCCTGGGCGGAGTCCGGCAGTCGGGGCGGCATCCGGCTGAGCTGCCCCTGGCCCTGGCGGCGGTTCAGCGATGGCCAGGGCTGGCCGAGGAACTGGAAGGTGAAACCGGCTACCGGCAGGGTGGCAATCTGCGTATCGCGCGAACTCCCGATGAAGCGCTCCGGATTCAGCAGGTCGTCGAAGCGACCCGGGCCGCTGGTATCGATATCGACTATCTGCCGATGGTCGACGATGTCCGCAAGGTCGCGCCGGTGATCTCACCCGGTATTCACTCGGCGTCGCTTTGTCATACCGATGGCCATGCCGAGCCGGTCGCCACGGTCACTGCCTTTGCCCGAGCCGCCGAACGGCTGGGCGCCGAGATCAGAACCGGTGTCGAAGTCACTGGCCTGAGCAGCACGGGAGGCAAGATCGATGGCGTCCGAACCGCGGATGGCGTCATTTCCGCGGAAACCGTGGTCGTCGCGGCCGGAATTTACACGCCAGCGCTCGTTGGTCCGCTGGAGGTGGACATTCCGATCACCGTCACGCTGACCAACGTCTACCAGACGGTGTCTTTGGAACCTCAGCTCGATCAGGTCATCGGGGTGGCTACGGGTAACCTGGCGTTTCGGCAGCAGATCGATGGCAAGTTCCGTCTCACTGGCGCGAACACGGTCTGGGAGCACGATCTCCGGTCGATTCAGACGTCGCATGACTCGGTTCAGCCAGTGCTCGCGAATCTCGTCCGATTGCACGGTGTCGCTATCGAAGTTCTGCCGTCGTTCGAGATGATGCGTATCAATCGAGTATGGGGCGGCTTGATCGATCAGTCGCCTGATGGGTTGCCGGTCTACTCGGCGGACACGGGCGTCGACGGGTTAGTGGTGGCCGCCGGTTTCTCTGGCCACGGATTCGGCATTGGACCAGTCACTGGTCAGATCCTTGCCGATCTCGCCACCGGGGAGACGCCGCCATTCGATCTCGATCCCTTCCGGATCCAGCGGTTCACGAGTACTGAGACGAGTGCGCCCGTCGAGCTGCACGGATAGCGGTGAATCGTCCGCCCTCTGTCGATTTCCCACGGTTGACCACCAAGGTGGTAAAGTTTGAGTGCCGTTAACGCGCAGAGCAGAGTTTTTCTGAGGGTCCACAAACAAGGGCCGGAAGAAGACATAAGAGGCGTACCGGCAGTGATTGATGTGGACGGCGCCGTTCACAAGAGGGCATGGAGGGCACGATGGTTAGATTTGGAACACGTGGAAGGCTCGTGATGCTGGCAGCAGCATTGCTGCTGACGATCCAGGGGATCGCCCTGGCGACCCCCTCGGTGGCACAGGACCGGCCCACGCTGAGGTTCGGCGTAAACGCAGCCGACCTGAGCACGCTCGATCCCCATTTCGCATCTGGCACACAGGACCGCACCGCGGTCGATATGATCTTCAACGCACTTGTCCGCTTCGCGCCTGGCGACGCGACGCGCATCGAGCCGGACATCGCCACCGAAATTCCTGAGCCAGTGATGGACGGGGACTCGCAGGTTTGGACCTTCACGCTGCGGGACGATGTGATGTGCCAGCCATGGGAAGGTGGCGAAGCCTATACCTTGACCGCGGACGACGTGGTGGCGTCGCTGGAGAAATCAGCGAATCCCGATACGTCGGCCTATGCCGGCGACTACGCGGGTTGGAGCTTTGCCAAGGTCGATGACGCCACGGTGAGCATCACCCTGGAGTCTGCGGTCTCGCCGACGCTCTTCCTGCCAAAGGTGGCCAACTACAACGGCGGCTTCATTGTGTGCGCACAAGCCTATGAAGCGATCGGCGCGGAAGGCTTCACCACGGCGCCGGTTGGCACCGGACCGTTCATGGTCGGTGAGTACGTGCCGCAGACGAGTCTCTCGCTCGTTGCCAATGACAGCTACTTCCGTGGTGCACCGCAGCTGGCGGGCGTCGAGCTTCGCTACATGCCGGATGCGGCGAGCCGCGAGCTGGCGCTGCAGTCGGGCGAGCTGGACGTGATTCATGGCATCGGCGAGGCGCAGTGGGTCGATCGGATCAATGCCGAGGGCAACATGGTGGCCGAGGTCTTCGGACCGGGCGAAGTCGCCTTCCTCAACCTGAACGTCGAGCATGAGATCCTCTCCGATCCGCTCGTGCGCCAGGCGATCCTCCACGCCATCGATCTCGAGGAGCATCAGGCGCTCTACGGATCGCCAGTCGCCGAGATCGTGTACTCGATCGTGCCCGCCACCTTTATGCCGGGCGGTCTGACGCAGGAAGAAGCCGAAGCGGCCGGTGTGCTGGTGACTTACGACCCCGACCGATCGAGAGAGCTGCTGGCCGAAGCTGGCTATCCGGATGGATTTAGCATCAGTGTGGTGACCAGCGAAATGCCAGCCTATCGGGCGAACTACGAGGTTCTGCAGGCCGAGCTGGCTGATGTCGGCATCGATCTGCAGGTCGAGGTTGTCGACCACGCCACGATGCACGCGCAGATTCGCGAAGATGTGAATCCGATCGTGGTCTATGTGGCCAACCGGCCGAATGCCGATCTCTTCCTGACGCAGTTCTTCCACTCGAACTCCATCGTCGTGACGGGCGCCTCGCCGGTGACCAACTTCAGCCACTATGCGGCGATCGACGGCTTGATCGAACAGGCACGGGCCGAGACCGATCCGGATGCGCAGGCTGATCTGTGGAAGCAGGCCAATATTCAGCTGCAGACCGACGTCGCGGGTATCCCCCTGCACTATCAGCTGCAGGTCTACGCGCGCAGCCCGAACGTGAACTACGGTCACGAGCTCGTGTCGGTGCTTGCGCTCTATCCCGGCATCAACGAGACGACAACAATCACCTCGTCCTGACCGGATCGCCCGGACCGGCTCCGTGCCGGTCCGGGCAACCTCCCGCCGGTCGCCGCTCCGGTGAGCGACCGGCGGCAGGCGCTCATATGGAGCCGGGCCGACCGGCTCTCGGGATCGCGTCAATGCTGAAACACATTATCCGCCGGCTCTTGCTGGCCATCCCGACGTTGCTGGCGGTTTTCACAGTCATCTTCATCATTGTCCGGGTTGCTCCCGGCGACCCGGCGACCGCTGTGCTCGGCGACAACGCCTCACAACAGGCGGTCGAGTCCCTTCGTGAGCGGATGGGGCTCAACGAACCACTCTGGAAGCAATACGTCACCTTCCTGGGCGACCTTGCGCGTGGCGATCTCGGCGATTCACTGAAAACGAGTCAGCCCGTGTGGAACCAGATTCGCTCGGCACTGCCGCACACACTCGAGCTGACCGCCGCCGCGATCATCATCGGTCTCGTTGTGGGTATACCGATCGGCATCATCACGGCTGTCCGGCGCAATCAGTGGCCAGACTATCTCGGCCGGGTGGTTTCTCTGCTGGGACTCTCATTTCCCGCCTTCTATCTGGGAATTCTCCTCATGTATTTCTTCGCCGTCCGGCTCAATTGGTTGCCGGCTGTCGGAGCCCCTGCGTTTTCGGATCCCGCTGCCAATCTGAAGCATCTGATTCTGCCTGCGATCACATTGGGCTTGATCGAGATTGCCTACATCTCCCGCATGACTCGTTCGGCGATGATCGCCGTGCTCACGGATGACTACATTCGTACGGCGCGGGCCAAGGGACTGCAGGAACGAGCCGTGCTGCTCAAACATGCCTTGCGGGCCGGGCTTCTACCCGTGGTCTCCCTGGTTGGGATCTTTGTCATCAGCCTGATCGGATCGTCGGTGCTCGTCGAGGAAGTCTTCGCCCGTCCCGGATTGGGCAAGTTGATGGTGGGTGCAACGAAGCAGAAGGATTACACGTCGCTCCAGTCGATCATGGTTGTCTATGCCTTCATTATTGTGATCGTCAACCTGCTGACAGACATCGTCTACACCTGGGTCGACCCGCGGGTGAAGTACACATGAGCGCAACCGCCTCGACCATCGATCAAAACGCTCAGGCCTACGTTTCTGCCCGGCGGCGCAGTCTGCAGACCTTCGTCCGCAACCGCACCGCTGTTGTCGGGCTCGTGCTCATCGTGACTCTGATTCTGATCGCGCTTCTGGCGCCCTGGATCGCGCCGCACGACCCGCTCGACCAGAGCGTCCGCAACAGGCTGGCGCCCCCTGGCGATGGCTACCTGCTTGGCCGGGACGACAAGGGCCGGGACATTTTCTCCCGGGTCATCTACGGCTCCCGCATCGCACTCCAGGTCGGCATCTTTTCCGTTCTCCTTGGCGGCCTGCTCGGAACCGCCATCGGTGTGGCCGCGGCCTACTTTGGCGGGAAGATCGATACGGCGCTGATGCGGTTGACCGATGTGCTGCTGGCATTTCCGGACCTGATTACTGGCCTGCTGGTGCTGGCGGTGTTGGGTCCCGGTCTGGAAAAGATGATCCTGGCGATCGGATTGACCATCGCCCCCCGGTTTGCCCGCATCTCCTACGGTCCGACCCTTTCCCTGAAGGGAAGAGATTTCGTCGATGCCGCCCGAACGATTGGGGTAGGGCATGGGCGTCTGTTGCGCGTGCACCTGATGCCGAACATCATGGGCGAACTGCTTGTTTTCGGGAGTCTCTGGACCGCGTCAGCCATTCGCCTCGAAGCGAGCCTCAGCTTCATCGGTCTCGGCGTTCAGCCGCCCACCCCAACGTGGGGACAGATGATCCGGGAAGGTACCCTCTATCTGACCACCGTTCCGTGGTACTCGCTCGGACCGGGCCTGGCTCTCCTGATCGCGGTTCTGGCGTTCAACCTCGTTGGCGACGGGCTGCGCGATGCGCTCGATCCGAAGTCGAGGTAGGGTGGCGTTCAGCCGTCTGATTCAAGATCGCCGGGATATCCGCGAGCATCAAGGACGCTTTCGATTTTCGTCATAGCCCGGATTGTCAGCACGACCTTTTGACAGCGATCTCATCGCCTTGTAGCCGCAGACCCCCGTGTCTGCACTCGTCTGGGAGACGCTGCGATTGTTCGCCCCTATCCTCATGCGCAACAAACCGCGACTCCGCATCGGCGAGAGACGAGCCGCCGCCGCCAATGGATGCGTTGTGTTCCCTGAGAAAGCAGACACGGGGAGCGTGTCTCAGAAATCGCTCTCGACCTGACACACCATGGCGGACAGGTGGTGAGAAGTCGGCGAAAATACCGATCAACGGAGAGACGCTCGCCACTGTCAGGAAGCCGCCATGCCGCAACGATCATTCAGCCGGGATCAGCACTTCTTGCTGCCGCCGTCGCTCGA
>JAHBVL010000021.1 GCA_019637585.1 Thermomicrobiales bacterium
GCTACAGACAATCACAGAGAGGGTGCCTTGCTGAATAATCCGCGCTAGCCCGCATTTGGGAGCTACGGTTCGATTTCCTCGGCGTCGAAGAAGTTCTTGACGGTTTCGAGCACGCTCAGATCTTCCGGCGCGAGCGTCGTTGTGGTCGTGCGCTCGGATGCGGCCGGGCGGCTGGTCGTCGTCGCGGTCGTCTCGGTGGCCATTCCGGCGACTCTTGAATCGGCGATCGGCGCTTCCCCGTGGAGGAGGGTCGTGATGCGGAGTTTCGAACCCAGCACGGCATTGACCGCTTCTTCGACGGCGGCCTGAACATCGGTCTCGTTCAGTTTGTTGCGATGGAAGGGATAGGCCGAGGTCAGCGTCAGCAAGTTGCCGCTGACTGACGCCGGGTCGACGCTCAACAGCAGCGCTTCGATGCGGCGACTGCGTGATTTCAAGGTGGCCCGGATCTGTTCCCAGTTCGCGCGGACCTGCTCGATCGAAACGGCCACTGGCTCGCCGCCTGGCGCAACGGCCGGTGGCTCGCTGGCAGCGGGTGGCGCGGCGGGTGCACTTGCCGGTTGCCCGGCCCGGACCCGATCGGCCAGAGAGCCGGAACGTGCCGGTGGAGGGGATGGTTCCGCGGCTGGCGGTCGGATCGGGGTTGGCGGCGGCGATTCCACAGGTTGTGAGCGAGCAGCAAGATCGATTGGTGTGGGTGGCGTGATGGGTCGAGGCTGATCCGGGGCGGCAGGTGGCGCAGGTCGAGCGCCGGGGGCTCCGTCGCGAAGCACCGAACCAACGATCCCGATCTCGAGCGGCAGCTGGGGGATCATGTTGTGGCGAACTTTGAAGTCGATCTCGCTGAATCGCTCAGCTTCCGACATCACTTCACCCAGCGTGAAGAAACTGGCGACCCGTGCCACCTCGCCATCATCGGTCGATCGCGGGTCGGCCAGGAAGTGCATGACGCTGCGCAGGAATTGCACGAGCTGACGATTGATCTGGCGCGGGTCTGCGCCGTCGTCGGTGGCGCGATGCAGGATGGAGAGGGCTTCCGCCGCGTCCCGCCGGCCAAGCGCGGCAGCGAGCTGGACGATCATCTCATCCCGGCTCAGACCGATCAGATCGCGAACGTCATCGACCGATATCGGTTGTTCGCTCTCGCCCGCTGATTGCCGGCGAAAAGCCGAAACCTGATCGAGCAGACCCAATGCGTCGCGAAGACTGCCGCCACCCTGCCTGGCGATCAGGTCGAGCGCTCGTGGATCGATGGAGAGATGTTCCTGTTCCGCCACCAGCGCCAGCCGCTGCCGGGCGGCGTCGACCGGAATCCGCTTGAACTCGAATCGCTGGCAGCGGGAGACGATCGTCGGCAGAATCTGCTCCGGATCGGTGGTGGCGAGGACGAAGCGGGTGTGCGGCGGGGGTTCTTCCAGCGTTTTCAGGAACGCGTTGGCGGCTGCGCCGGTGATCTGGTGGGCTTCGTCGATGATGTAGAACTTCGTCCGCAGCTGAGCCGGGGCGAATTTGACCCGCTCGCGCAGCTCGCGAATATCGTCGATACCACGATTGCTGGCGGCGTCGATCTCGACGACGTCGATCGCCGATCCCTCGGTGATGGAGCGGCAGGCCGCGCACTCGTTGCAGGGCCGGGCTTCAGGGTCGGGGTGCGTGCAGTTGACCGCTTTGGCCAGCAATCTGGCGGTGGTCGTTTTGCCCGTGCCTCTCGGTCCGGAGAAGAGGTAGGCGTGCGCCACGCGGTTGGTTCGGACGGCGTTGCGCAACGTGCGCACGATGGCATCCTGGCCCACCAGCTCATGCTCGTCGAACGACTGAGGGCGGAATTTGCGATAGAGTGACTGCGTTCCGCCATTCCCCGCATCACCTGTGGGATTGGAGGCAGGTGTCTCAGACGCTGAGGATTCATCCGCGGCGCCGAAGAGAGCGGGGTTGGACATCGATCACGTTCTCCGAGGTTGCTTGCGAGCGCCGCAATGGGCGAAGGTGAAGTATACCGCCTCGATCATTTGTTCTTCATCTGAGTCGACGATATGGGCACCCTGTATGTCGTAGCGACACCCATCGGCAATCTGGAGGATCTGAGCGACCGGGCCCGCCGGGTGCTGAACGACGTTGCATTGATCGCGTCGGAAGATACGCGGCACACCGGTCTTCTCCTGCAACGGTTGGGGATCACGTGTCCCCAGCTTTCGCTTCACGCGTTCAATGAAGCATCGCGAGTGAGTCAGCTTCTGGAAGCGCTCAGCAGCGGCGATGTGGCGCTCGTGTCCGATGCGGGAACGCCGGGCATCTCCGATCCGGGGGCGATGCTGGTCCATGAAGCCGCGGAAGCGGGATTTGCCGTGGTGCCGGTACCCGGCCCGTCAGCTCTCTCCGCGGCAATGTCCATTTCCGGGTTTCCCGCGTCCGATGTGCTCTTCACCGGTTTTCTGCCGCGTAAGGCCGGGGAGCGAGCGACCCGGTTGCGGGACGCCCTGGCGCTTGGATCTGCGGTCTACTTCTTCGAAGCGCCGGGCCGGGTGGTGAGCACACTGCAGGAGCTGGCCGAGATCGATCCGGACCGGATGGTGCTCGTTTGCCGGGAGCTGACCAAGCTGCATGAGGAGATCGTGCGGGGGAGCGCCGCCGCCGTGGCGTCCGACTTTGCATCTCGCGAGAGGGTCCGGGGTGAGCTCGTCATTGGCGTAGGACCAGCCCGGCCAATCGATCGGGATGAGCAGATCGACATCGATGCCCTGATCGACCGGGAACTCGCCACTGGCGAAAAAGATTCCGCGATCGCCAAACGGATCTCCGCGCTCACCGGTCGGCCACGATCGCAGGTCTATGATCTGATTCGCGAACGAAAGAGCGCCGCGCGCTGATCAGCGCGCGGTGCGTGGCAAATCCGCCGGTTCCATGGTTAGTAGGACTGAAACGCCAGCTTGCGGTGGTGAATCAGGATGCTCTGCAGAATGCCGATGCCGATCAGGAAGGTCCAGAGCGATGACGAGCCTTGACTGATGAACGGAAGCGTGATGCCTGTCACCGGCATCAACCCCATGTTCATCCCCATGTTGACGAACGCCTGATAGAAGAGCATCGCCGAAAACCCGATGGCGATACCCTGCCCGAAGGTATCCCGGGCGGTCTGCGCCACCCGCATGCAGCGCCAGAGGAGAACGATGAAGAGGGAAAAGAGCGCGACCATGCCAACGAAGCCGAACATCCCGCTGGCGTGTGCGAAGATGAAGTCGGATTCACGCACTTTCAGGAGCTCGAGCCGGCTTTGCGTTCCACCCTGCAGACCGGCGCCGAACAACCCTCCCGACCCGATCGTGTACTGAGCCTGGATGATGTTGTATCCCTGCCCCGACGCATCCTTGAAGGGGTCGAGGCTGATGAGCAACCGGTCGCGCTGGTAGTCGTGCAGCAGGAACTCCCAGGCGACGAACAGAAAGGGAATGGCCAGCCCGATCAGTCCCAGGAGATACCGCCACCTGATCTGCGAGATCACGATGATCGAGAACCAGATCACCCCGAAAACCGACGCCGTGCCGAGATCGGGTTCGAGAAAGACGAGGCCCGCCGGCAAGCCGGCGATCATCAGAGACGCGACGAAGTTCCCGAATTCCTTCATTTCTTCGCCACGGGAGGATGTGAAGGCGGCGAGGACGATGATGGTGGCCAGTTTGGCGAACTCCGAGGGCTGAACCGTCATGAAGCCGAGGTCGAACCATCGCTGCGATCCGCCGATGGAAACGCCGATGCCCGGGACGAGGACAAGCGCCAGCGTGGCGATCGACCCCGCGTACACGATCCAGGAGAGTGTGGCCAGAAAGCGGTAGTTGAAGCTGGCCACCACGATGAGGAGAACGGCGCCGATCGCGGCAAACAGAGCCTGCCGGACCCCTTCATTGAACAACGCCAGCGTACCGCCTCCGCGGGCGCTCCAGATGGCGACCACCCCGAACCCGATCAGGAGCCCGGCGGTCATCATCATGTAGATATCGAGTTCCTGCCACCTGCGGCTGGGATGCATTGTGGAGCCTCGTGGATTCTGAGAAGAACTGGTGCGACCGTCGCAAGGAGGCGGTCAGCTCAGGCTGCCAGTATAATCGCCAGTCCGGTCGCGGACCGAAAATCTCGCCGGTTTCTTCCGACCGGACAGGAACGTTTGACGCTTCGGAGCAGCAGTCACCGATGAGTGAAGAGCACGGCCCGGATTTCGCCGAGGATGTCGATATCGCGCTGGTCGAAGCGATCGGCGAGCCTGGGCAGCGTCGCTTCCGTCTCATCGTCGGTCTGAACGATCGCACCACCATCATGTGGATGGAGAAGCAACAGCTCGAAGCGCTGGGGCAGGCGATTGGCCGCATTCTCGATCAGGTCGACGTCTCGGGCGTTGCCAGCGAGGCGGTGGCGGAAGGCGGCATGTTCGATCTGGACACGCGGCATCAATTTCGGGTCGGCCGCATCGAGATCGGCTACAACCACGATCGCCAGCGAGTGCTGATCGTGGCGTACGATATCGAGTCCGACGAGGACGAGTCGCCTTCGCTGGCGGCGCTCTTTCCACTCAGTCTTGCCAAGGTCCTTTCCGAGCGGGCGGCCGACGTTGTGGCGGCCGGACGGCCTCGATGTGTGCTGTGCGGCATGCCAATGGGACCAGGGCCGCATGCCTGCGCGGAACAGAATGGCCACCTGATCCATTACACCTGATCGGGCGCTCGTTTTCGCGGATCCCATACATGGCCTTGACACTCCGGTCAACCGGTCACTAGAATCTGCAAGCGCAGATGTCGCAGAACATGCGCGGAAGTGGCTCAGTGGTAGAGCATCTCCTTGCCAAGGAGAAGGTCGCGGGTTCGAATCCCGTCTTCCGCTCCAAATGACAAAAACCCCAGATAAACACTGGGGTTTTTGTCATTCTTGCGACTAAGTTGCGACTATCTGAATCGGACTCAAGCCATTTCGCGGCCTTCAAAGGGCCCAATTCGAGGTCCTTGAGGCGTGACGAATCGTCGCTTGTCGCCCTCGCGGAGCACTGGACTCTCCCGGATCGCTGATCGCTACATGTGTGGGTCGTGCGCGAAAACGCGAGACCAGTCCGAACGCATGCTGATGACGGTCCAGCCACGTTCCTGCGCGCGGGCCAGCGCCGCTTCGGCTCCCCCGTCGTCGGCATACTCCCGTTCAGGGTCGTCATGACGCACAAGTAGCCGGAGCGAGGGGCGGCCCCGTGCGTTGGCGAACCGGAGCATGGCGATATCGCCATTCGAGTTGCCCCCGGCGATCACTGGTCGCCGCCCGATCCGGCTCCAGATGTTCTTCGGTTTTTCCTCGCCGTCGTCGAAGACGTTCATTTCCGGGCGATAGACGATCCGGACGCTGTCTTCCTCTTCCTCGAACGAGAGTTTCAGCGAGCTGCCGATGATCCGTTCCGGGGGAACGTTGTACATCCGTTCGGCAAACGCCCGCATGAAGTCGCGCTCTCCGCCCGAGGCGATGTAGGTGGTGAATCCGTTGGCGTCGAGAAAGCGCATCAACTCCAGCATCGGCACGTAGGCCAGGTCGATGTATGGCACGCCGAACCGGGTGTGCGCCGATTCAGTGACGAATGCGGCGGCTTCCTCCAGATAGGCTTCGATGGTCATGCCGGCGAAGGCGGCCGGGACTTCGTGCAGGAGAACCGCCATATCCGCGCCGTCGCCGTTGTAGTGCTTGAGCATCGCTTCCCGCAGCCAGGAACCGTCGCCACTCCAGGCCGCTTTGTAAGGTTGCCGTTCGCGCAGGGATGGTGTCGCTTCGGCCAACGCCGCGAATCGCCGGAGGGTGAAATCAAGCTGGATAATCATCGGCTTTTCCGGCCAGAGCGTGCCGTCGTTGTCGAAAACTGCGATTCGCTCGGCTGGCGAGAGCCACGTGTCGCTCCCTTCCCGGGTGACCGCGTCGACGAAGTCGACAATCGCCTGCAGTGTCGCAGTGTCTTTCCACGATGTGAGTTCATCGATTCCGTGCATAGACCCTGACCTGTACTCCCGTTGCCCAAGGCGGCAATTGCCTGGATCTCGAACGGTGGCGTGAATGGATATCTCCTCTCGTTGGTGGAGGAGCACTTCCTCTCAGGATAGGCTAGGTTCCGCCGGAATGGTGTTCGGCGAGCCCGCCGAGTGCCCGCTCGTTCCTGAATTACTTCCAAAGGAGCATCCGTTGGAGCCGTTTCGGCCCTACACTGGACCGGGGGTGCAGCGCACCAACCATAGGCGGGTCGCGCGTTGATCGCGGCGGGTCATTTCTCAAAGGGGGATCGTCAGGATGAGCACACCTCAGTCCGGTTCGAGGTCTGGTGCGCAGGGTACAAGGAAGCCGAACATTCTCATCATCTGGGGAGACGACATCGGCCAGAGCAACCTGAGCTGCTACTCGCATGGTCTGATGGGCTACCAAACGCCAAACATCGACCGAATCGCCCGCGAGGGAATGCTCTTCACCGATTCGTATGGGGAGCAATCGTGTACCGCGGGCCGATCGTCATTCATCTCGGGGCAGAGTGTCTATCGGACAGGGTTGTCCAAGGTTGGGATGCCGGGTATGCCGGTGGGACTCGAGGAATCGACGGTGACGATTCCCGAACTGCTGAAAGAGCAGGGCTACGCCACCGGGCAGTTCGGGAAGAACCACTTCGGCGATCTGAACCGGTTCCTGCCGACCAATCACGGGTTCGATGAGTTCTTCGGCAACCTCTACCACCTCAATGCGGAAGAAGAGCCCGAGAACATCGACTGGCCCTCCGAGGAGGAGTTCCCGGACTTCAACCGGCAGTCACGGCCCAGAGGAATCATTCGTTCGTGGGCGACGGACGTCGACGATCCCACGGAGCAACCACGCTGGGGCAAAGTGGGGAAGCAGCGGATCGAAGATACTGGCCCGCTCACCGCCAAGCGGATGGAAACCGTCGACGAGGAGTTCGTGGCCGCGGCGAAGGACTTTATCGGCCGGCAGCATGATGCCGACACGCCCTTCTTCGTCTGGTTGAACACCAGCCACATGCACTACCGAACGCACTGCAAACCGGAAAGCGTTGGGCAGGCGGGCCGCTGGCAATCGCCCTACCACGACACCATGATCGATCACGACAAACTCGTCGGCGAGGTGCTCGACTATCTCGATGAGCTGGGCATTGCCGACGACACCTTCGTGATGTACTCCACCGACAACGGTCCTCACATGAACTCATGGCCGGACGGTGGGATGACGCCGTTCCGCAGCGAGAAGAACTCGAACTGGGAAGGGGCATTCCGCGTGCCGCTGCTGGTTCGGTGGCCCGGCAAGATCGCGCCGGGGTCGATTGCCAATGGCATCGTCCAGCATCACGATTGGTTGCCGACCTTCATGCGGATGGTTGGAGCGCCCGAAGTCGTCGAGCAGCTGAAGACCGGGTATGTGGCGAACGGCAGGACGTTCAGGAACCACATCGACGGCTACGACCTGACCGACTACCTGACGGGCGAAACCGACCAGAGTCCGCGCAATATCTTCTTCTACTTCAGCGACGACGGCGATGTGCTGGCGATCCGGTACGACAACTGGAAGCTGGTCTTCATGGAGCAGCGCATGCAGGGAACGCTCCAGATCTGGCTGGAGCCGTTCGTGCCATTGCGAGCGCCGAAGATGTTCAATTTGCGCACCGATCCGTACGAGCGAGCCGACACCACCTCGAACACCTATTACGACTGGTACTTCGAGCGGGTTTTCTTGATCGGGGCCGCGCAACGCCTGGCCGCGAAATTTGCGGAGACCTTCGAGGAGTTTCCTCCCGCCCAGCTGGCGCCGAGCTTCAATATCGATGCCGCGATGCGGAAGATGCACCTGGCGGCGAGCGGGCTCGTCCAGTAGAGCCGCCGTACCCTGGCGAAGGGAGGGGATGCGATTCCCCTCCCTTCTCGTACTTCACTGTTGGAGTCGACCATGAGTTTTCTCGAGTGGCTACTGCTCGTCATCCTGGTCTCGTTCTACATCGTCTGCCTCTTCACGGTCTGCAGTCTGACGTTCAAAAAGGGATACACGCTACTGGGCGTCGTCGGGATTTTCTTCCCGTTCCTCTGGTTGATCGGCGCCATTCTGCCGGCCAAACCGGGTTCGCGATTTGCTGTCGCGCAGGGGATGGCTCAGCAAGCGGAGGTTCGCGAGTACTCTCGCTGACCGATGCTCCATCGCGCCATCTGGCGCTGATTTCTCGAACAGCGTCATTCAGCGAACGCGGGGCCGGGCGGTCCGGTGCGCGCCTGAGCGACCCAACTCGGAAGCAGCGATCGCCCGGTTCTCAGCCATTGTGTGATGCCAGGATCAGGAGATGACGTCAGACTCACCGGCCTCCCCGATCGAGTTCGACCCGGAGGAAACCGAACGGCTTCAGCGGTTGCGACGTGCAGCGCATTTCACCGCGGCGGCCGGTACGGTTTTCTCCGTACTGACGCTCGCGTCCTTTTTCCTGCTCCCGGCGATCCCCGATGCTGATGCGACATCGGAGGAGATTCAGCGCTTCACCAGCGACTCGACCACGTCGCTGATCAAATTCGTGGCGCTCTATCTGATCCCGTTTGCCTGTATTGCTTTCGTCTGGTTCATCGTCTCTCTGCGGATGTGGATACCCCAGCAGTCGGTCCGGCGCGTCGACGTGGCGCTGTCGAATGTGCAGCTGGTCAGCGGCATCGTCTTTCTGGTGTTGTTCTCGGCATCGTCGGCGGCAATGTCGATCAGCGCCATCATCGTGCAGCAGGATGACGGCACGGTCGGTCGCGTGGCGGCTTACGGGTTCCCCCAGTATGGGAGTTCGCTCTTCTTCGTCTTCGCGATTCGCATGGGGGCCATGTTCGTTTTCTCCACATCCGGTATCGGCCGGCAAACGGGAGTGCTCCCTCGCTGGGTCGTCTATCTCGGTTTTGCTGTCGGGTTGGTGATGTTGCTGAGCGCGTCATTCAACCGGGCGCTCATCTTCACCTTTCCGGCATGGACGCTCCTGATCAGCGGGCTGATCTGGAGGTACTCGCGCAATCTTGCTCTGGCGCGATTGTCGGCCGCTCCTCCGGTCAGCGCCGGTCACGCTTCAGACCGGACCCGGTCTTCCGGTGATGAAACAATGGGAGAAAGAGACGCATGAGCACGCCGGCTTCTCCTTCGACCGGATCAGGACGACATGCGTCGGACGATACGAGGAGACTGGAATCGTTCATCCCCGCGCTGACCTGGCTACGGACGTACAGCAAACCGAAGCTGCGGGCCGATCTGGTAGCCGGCGTCACCATCGCCGCGATCGCCATTCCCGAGGACATGGCCTATGCCGCCATGGCTGGACTGTCACCGCAGGTCGGCATGTACTCGAGTCTGGTTGCGTTGCTTGTCTACGCCGTGCTCGGCACCTCCAATCATCTCACCTATGGAGCAACATCGGCGCTGTCGATCATGGTTGCCGGAACGCTGGGCGCTATGGCGTTCACGGACAGCAGCCAGTACGCAGCGGCGGCCGGGTTTGTGGCCATTTCGTCGGGCGTCATGGCGCTTCTGGCATTCGCCTTTCGGTTGGGCATCGTCGCCAACTTTGTCTCTGAAACCGTGCTGGTCGGGTTTTCCGCCGGAGCCGCGCTTTTCATTGGATCGAGCCAGGTTTCCAAGCTGTTCGGCATCGATGGAGTGAGGGGGAACTTCTTCGAGCGCATCTGGAATGTGATCCGGCATCTTGGGGAAACGAACGGCTGGACGCTCGGCGTCGGTATCGCGTCTTTGGTGGTCCTTCTCGTTCTGGAGGAGCGGTTTCCCAGGTTGCCGGTTCCGCTGATCGTGGTCGTGCTCTCCATTCTCCTCATGTGGCAATCGAACCTGGAGGAGCGCGGCGTCGAAGTTGCCGGCAAGATCGCCCAGGGTTTGCCGGCTCCAATCGTTCCGCGCGTCGACCGGGCCGACGTGCCTGAGTTGCTCGGATTGGCGTTTGGCGTTTTCCTCCTCTCGTATGTCGAGGGAGTCGGCGTGGCCAAGACGATCGCGGCCCGGCATAAGGAGAAAATCGATGCCAACCAGGAGCTGCTGGCCAATGGCGTGGCCAATCTGGCCAGTGGATTCTTCCGCGGGTTCTCCGTTGGCGGAAGCATGTCGCGCTCCGCGGTCAACGAGTCGATTGGGGCGGCAACGCCGGCAACGGGAGCGTTTGCCTCACTGCTGATCGGTATCGTGCTGCTCGTGCTCACCGGACCATTCCAGTATCTGCCGGAAGCGACGCTGGCGGCGGTGGTGCTGGTCGCAGTGCGACGGCTGTTCGATGTCAAGGCATTCCGCAGGCTCTGGGAGCTCGACCGGCAGGAGTTTCTTGCAGCGGCGGCGACCTTTGCCGGTGTGCTGACCTTCGGCATGCTCGAAGGCATCATCATCGGCGTCGGCATGACGTTTCTGCTCCTGCTGAGGCGTGTTTCGGCCCCGCAGACATCGGTGCTTGGCCGGAAACCGGGAAGTGATGAGTTCGTCTCCCTGGCCCGCAACCCGGACGCCGAACAGATGGATGGAGTGCTCGTCTTCCGGGCCGATTCCGGCTGGTTCTACGCCAATGCGGCGGTGATGGAAGAACAGCTGACTGCCGATCTCGACGCGCTGCCGGAGCCGCCGAGGCTCGTGGTGATCGACCTGGCCACCGCTCCCATGGTCGATCTCGGCGTGATCGACACGCTGGCCGATCTGGTCGAGGACCTGCAGCATCAAGCTATACGTGTGGAATTCGCCAATGTCTACGCGCTGGTCGCCGACCGGCTGCACCGGCATAGTGATCTCTTCGCGATGGTGCAGCCCAATGAATCGATCGCCGCCATTCTCCAGCGTGAGCGGGAGGCTGGAGCCAATCCGCCGGCGGATTCGACATCCGAGTCGACATGAGACGGTTGCGGCACGTTCTGTCGGTTTCGCCATGGCTCATCCTGGCGACGATCGTCGGTTGCTCGGTGCTGCTGGCGCTCGTGCTGCTGAGACTTGATCACATCCTGAAAATCGATCCCGATCCGTCGCAGCCGTGGCTCTACGGCGGAACCGCGGATTCCGCGATCAGTCTGCTTTCGGCCGTGGCGTCGTCGGCGATCACTGTGGCCGGCGTCGTCTTTTCCGCTACCTTCGTGACCATGCAGCTTGCCTCGAGCCAGTACACGCCACGGGTGATCGAGCCGCTCTCTCGCCGGTGGTACGTGCAGGTCGTCCTCGGCATCTTCATGGGGACGTTCATCTATTCGATCGTCGTGCTCCGATCCGTCCGGCCCGCCACCGAGACCTCACCCGAGTTCGTGCCGGTGCTTTCTGTGACGTTCTGCGTCATCTATTCGCTCGTGGCGGTCGGAGTGATGCTCTACTACACGTCGTATTCGATGAGATCGCTGCAACCGAGTTTTCTCATCGATTCGGCGGCAGGGGAAACGGTCGATATTCTGCGGAAGCGCCTGGTCAGACTCAGGGAGCGACCCGCGGACCGGGATACGCCGGACCTACGCAGCCTGACCGGCGAGCCGTGGAACCTGCAGGTGGAGATGCCCGGATTCGTCCAACGGGTCCGGGTAGACCGCATGCTCGCCATCGCCCAGCGTCACGATCTCCTGGTGCGACTCGATCGGCCACTGGGGTCATACGTGTTGAGGGGCGAACCATTGGTATCCGTCTGGCCGGTATCGGGGTGCACCGCCGACGTCCGTGCGGAGTTCCGGAAGACGGTGGTGCTGGGAGCGGAGCGCACCGCCGACCAGGATATCGAGTATGGCATCCGCCGGGTTGCCGATATCCTCCTCAAGGCGCTCTCTCCGGCGATCAACGACCCGACGACCGCCGAATATGCCTTGAACCGGCTGTGTGATCTGATCGTGCTGCTGGCGTCCGGAGAGGACGGTATGTTGCAGTTCGCCGACGATCGTGGCCGGGTGCGCGTTCTCTGGCCGCCCGATCAGTTCGATCGGTGCGTGCAGACAGCCTTCGGGCAGCTCCGCTTCTACATCGGGCGGGATGTGCACCTAATGCTCTACAGTCTCGATCTGCTCCAGCGCACCACCACCCTGATCCAGCCGGCAATGCGGGGGCCGATCCTCGAGGAGGCGACCAAGCTGCGGAGCGTCGTGATTGAAACGGTGTCCGATCGGAAGGACCAGGAACGCATCAGGCAAGCCGGCGCATGGATCGACGATGCCGGGTCGATCGCGGCGGGGTGATCGGCCGGTCGCATCCGGTCGTTCCTGTGGGATGATTCTCTCTGGCGCGGGCGTGGCGGAATGGCAGACGCTGCGGTCTTAAAAACCGCTGGGGAAACCCGTGCGGGTTCGAATCCCGCCGTCCGCACCACCCTCTGTATTCGCTTCTGGATGTCGCTGGCCCGGAATACTCATTGTGCGAGAAATACGATTTCTGACAGTGATCTCGTCGCCTTGTAGTCGCAGACCCCCGTGTCTGCACGTGTAGGGGAGACGCTGCGATTGCTTGCCACAATCCCCTGCGCAACCACCGGGAACTCGTATCGGCGCGTGACAAGAAGCCGCCGCCAATGGATGCGTTGTGCCCCTAGAGAAAGCAGACACGGGGGTCTGCGACTACAGAAAAACACAGAGGGGCGCGTTCACTGAACAATCCGAGCTAGAACTGGGCCAGCACCTGGGTGTATGGCACGAACGATCCATCCTCGGCGACCTGCAAGAGTCCTCCTTCGGGAGTGCGGCCGTCGACCGGCGCGGTCAGTCCCCCGACAGGCAATCGCACCGGGCCATTGCGGAGGGGATCGTCCGTCTCCATCATCCAGGCGTCGAGTCTGGCCAGCAGCTCGGTTGCGACTGAGGCATGCTGCGGGTCATCGATGATGTTTTTCTGGTTCAGTGGGTCGAGTGCATTGTCGTAGATCTGAACCGGCGCCAGCTCGGTGTGCTCCCACCCATGCTCGAGGAGATAGGTTTTGCTCTCCCCCTCATCGCAGTTGGGCAGAACCGGATGAGGATAGTCATCGAATCGCCGAATCAACGTCCAACGAGCGGTTCGAATCGCTCGCACCGGTTCATACGCGGCGTGATAGGTGATCTCCGCAACGTGGGCGTCGCGGACCGCGGTCGACGGATCGACCGCGAGTGGTGCGATCGACACACCCTGCAGCCAGGCGGGCCGCTCGATGCCCGCCACGTCGCAGATGGTCGGATAAATGTCGATATTCGAGACGAGCTGATCGACCACTTTGCCGCCGGTCCAGGGGGCTGGACCCCGCATCACCAGCATCACCGCCGTCCCGGTGAAGGTCAGGTTGCATTTCATCCGGGGAAACGGCGGTCCATGATCGGTCGTGCAGATGACGATCGTCGATTCGGCCAGTCCCAGCCGGTCGATCGCATCCAGCACCTGACCGACGCCTCGATCGAAATCGGCGATACCGGCTTCGAAACGAGCCGTATCGATTCGCGTGGCGGGTGCATCGGGCAAACCCGGTAGCGGCTGTACATACCGACCCGCCTCCGCCGGGAGCTCCGGGAACTCGCGATGTGCTTCGAAGGTGCCGGCGTCGAGAAAGAATGGGCGGTCGCCGCCGCTTGCGATGTACCCCTCCAGCCAGGAGACGGCGTCGCGCATGACCGCATCGGCATGATGGTCGCTTCGGTCGAGCACGGTGGTGTAGCCTAACACCGTGGGGTCTCCCTGCACGACATGCTGGAAACCGGCGATCACCGTTTCGTATCCGCCCCGGCTCAGGGTGGTGGCCAGATGCTGGCTCGGGTCGTATAGACCGAATCCGCGGTGATTGAGACCCAGCATGCCAGCGTTGTGCGGCGATTGGCCGGTCAACAGCGCGGCCCGGCTGGTGGAACAGGTCGGCCCGGCGGTATGCGCGTTGCGGAAGAGGACGCCGTCGTTCGCCAGCCGCTGGATATTGGGCGTGTGCACCGCGAAGCCAAGTGGGCCGACATGCTGCCCGATATCGTGACCATGCAGATAGACAATGTTGGGTTGCTGGTTCATCGAGCGGTCACCTCATCGCTGTTGTGGACAGATCAGAATCCGCATGCGGATACTTGACCGATGCCCGGAAGCGTAGCCGGACGTTCTTCACCTCGAAAGGTCAGGATACCCCCATGGATGCAATTCCCAACCCCAAGCGTGGACTCGAGGTGATTATCGACCCCAACCGCTGCATCGCCAACGCGAAGTGCACAACCGTTTCGCCGGGGGTGTTCGTGCTCGACGACGAAACAGGTATCGCAGTGCTTGCCGATGAGCAGGCGACGGTCGAGCAGATCTTCGCCGCCGCGCGGGCTTGCCCGACCCAGGCGATCATCATCGAGCAGTTTGGTCGCCGCATGTTCCCGCAGATTCTCACGCCGATGTTCGGCGAGCCAGAGTAGTCCGCCCGCCATGGGTGGTGGTTCGCAGGTCTGGCGTCTGCGACGACTCGACTCTTCAGGAGCCCTTGACGCCGGTAGGGTTCCGCGGTCTGCAAGCGCTCGAGCATGACTGCCTGAACAGCTCTCTCACGAGCGGAGAGACAGAACTGGTGGAGAGCAATGGACATCGACGGCGAGGTCGTTGACAGGATCGAGGGCGCCGGACGGGTAACCGTCAACATCCTGCTCATCGTTGTTCTTGCCATTCTGTTGATGTGGGTTGCCCGCCGCCTCATCAACCGGTTCATCGAAAGCACCAAATCGACGTCGGCCGTTGCCGATCGAGTCGGCGATTATGCGACCCGGCTGGAAACGATTGCCCGGGTCATCCATCGAGCCATCGAAGGCGTCATCGTGATCTTCGCCGGGATCGCGATCATGTCGGAGTTCGGGGTCGATACCACTGCCTTGCTCGCCAGCGCCGGAATCGCCGGTATTGCCTTGAGCTTCGGCGCTCAATCGCTGGTGCGTGACTTTCTGACAGGCATCCTGATCGTTGTCGAAGACCAATTCCGGGTAGGGGACGTCGTCACGATCGGCGAGGTGACCGGGACCGTCGAGGAACTGAATCTCCGGTGCACCCTCATGCGTGATGTCGACGGGTCGATGCACATCATCCCGAATGGAGAGATTCGCCTGGCCACCAACCATGGATGGGGCTACAGCAACGTCCATATGGAGGTCCGCGTTCCCTATGACACCGACCTGGAAAAGGTGACGACGGTGATCGACCGGGTGGGCCAGGAGATGATGAACGATCCCGAGTGGGGACCACGACTCCGCTCCGCGCCGCATTTCTTTCGCGTGCAGGACTTCGACGGTCTGGCGATGGTCGTCATCGTTCGCGCGGAAACCGAACCCCTCACCCAATGGGCGATCTCGGGAGAATTGCGGCGGCGGCTCAAGATGGCCTTCGACGCCGAGGGGATACGCATTGCTGTGCCGCAGCAGGTGTTCCAGGAGTTGCGCTCCGAAGAGAAACAGCAGCCACTGGTTGCCCAGCCTGAGTAGCTCTCTCGCCAGCATCAGAACATATTGACGTAATCATGATACGATCGGTGAAACTCCCAATCCTTGCCTGGTGCGTATGAGTACAGACCCTCGCACATCTGATCTGGAGGTGAACTGTGGCTGAAGAACGCAATGATCCACGAATTCCGGAGACCGCGGCGGAGCAGGCCGACTTCCTGGCCGCGATGGAATCGGTTTTTGCCGAGCAGGAGTCGCGGGGCGCTCTCGACCAGCCTCCGCCAGTTGGGCGAGACATCTTTCAGGACGAGAGCGACCGGCTTTTCATTGGTCGTGAATTCACCCTCGAGCAGTTTCGCAAGTGGTTTGCCGTGCAGCGACTGGGCACGCAGCCGTTCAATGCGGTCGGGTTCCACCACACCGAGGTTCCGGACCATACGATCTGGGCGGGGATGCCATCGCTGCGAGGGGTCTTCAACTACTACCGGGATGAGCTCGACTGGCCGGAAGGGCTCGGTCCGCAGCTCTGGGTTTATTCGGGAGATGGGCGATACAGCGCAGGCTCGCCGCGGATCTACGTCGGTACGCACCCGGCGCACGACGGTGTCGGCATTTCGGGTCGCAACCGTCGCTGGCTCCACATCGAGCATATCTGGAACGGGGACAAGCTGGCGTTCAGCGACGCGATGATCAAGGTCAGTGGCGCGGTGCTGAGCATCGTCTGCCAGCGCCACCAGTTCGCCGACCGTGAGATCCCCATGAAGTTCTTGCGCGACACTGGGATCGACAACCCCTCCCAACCGATCGGGATCATGTACCACCGCGACCAGAACCCGGTTTGGCCGGGCGATGGCGGGTGGCCCAAATCATGCCCGGGCACCAAGGTGAAGCATGACTCTCTTGATTCAGCGTTGGTGGCTGCGGCGAGTGGGGCGGTGGCCGGATCGGGACCCTCCACGTCAGCATTCGCCCTCGGTCAGCGGCTTGTTGTGGCTTCAGGACCGCTCAATATGCGCTCGGCCCCCGGTCTGGCGTTTGCCATCCTCGCGGAGCTCGACGCGGGCGTCGCGTTGACGGTTCTCGAAGGTCCCGCAAGCGCTGAGGGCTTCGCCTGGTACCGGGTTTCCGGGCCGGAAGGCGGACCTGGCTGGGTCGCGGGTGAATTCCTCACGGTTTCAAGCTGATTCGGCTTTGGTCGAGAAAAAACCCGGCGCTCAGGCGGCTTCGGAAGAAGCGGTCGTTTGCGGGGCATCGAGATCGCCCCGGCGAGCCAGCCAGCGTTCGGCGACGATCGTGCCGAAAGGAGGCACGGCGGCCAGGAGCGCCACCAGGGTCACCCACCACTGCCAGCGCAATCGCATCGCAGCCATCACGGTGATCAGGACGTAGGCGATGAACGCCATACCATGGATCGGACCGAAGATCTCGACGCCGCGCTCCGTTGTGTCGGTCACGTATTTGAGAACCATGCCAATGAGCAGCCCGGTCCAGGTGATGGCTTCGAGATAGGCGACGATCGCGAAGAGGCGGGCGGCCGGATGCGTGGGAAGTGGCGGGAGAATGGACAAGGAAGAACTCTTTTCATGACGAGCGCTGAACGGGGATGAAGCGGGTCATCCCTCGACCAACAACTATATCAGCAGACTCCGCAGCAACCGATCCACGAACTGGCTCCTGACTGCTGACTGCCGACTGCCGACTGCTGACAGCCGCCCGCGTAGACATCTCGAACCGACCGCGTGATACTTTCCCCTTGGAGGGTTTCTCCGCAAAGTTTCTCAATCCCGGAGTGTGCTGTGCCAGTTGCGAAGCGAACCGTCGACGACTTCCTCGCCGCGCGAGTGAAGAATGCCGCTCCCTCGCCAACGCTCGCCGTTTCCGACAAGGCGCGTGCGCTGAAAGCGCAGGGCATCGATGTCATCGACCTCGGTGGTGGCGATCCTGACTTCATCACGCCACAACATGTGCGCGATGCCGCGACGGCGGCAATGAATGCCGGGGATACCCACTATGTTGCCAGCAATGGCACGCCGGCGCTGAAAAAGGGGATCGCGGCCAAGCTGAAAGCGGACAACGGTCTCGACTACGACCCGTCGGAGATCATCGTCACCCCCGGCGGCAAGCAGTCCCTCTTCGCCGCCATGATGGCGACGGTCGAAGTGGGGGTGGAGATCATGCTCCTCGAACCGGCGTGGGTTTCCTACCAGTCGATGGTCGAGCTGGCCGGCGGAACGGTCGCCCACGTGGGCCTCGATCCCGACGATAACTTTCGGGTTACGCGAGAACGGCTGGAGGCCGGTTGGAGTCCTGCCGTCCGCGGTATCGTGATCAACTCGCCCAACAACCCCACTGGCCGGGTGCTCGATGATGCCGAACTCAAGGCGCTCTGCGACTTCGCCACCGAGCGCGACCTCTTGATCTACACCGACGAGATGTACGAGAAGATCATCTACGACGGCCGGAAGCATGTCAGCATTGCCAGTCTACCGGGGATGTGGGAGCGGACGTTGACCTTCAATGGCATGTCCAAGGCCTATGCCATGACGGGTTGGCGTCTCGGCTACGTGGCCGGTCCGAGAGGACTGATCGACGAAATCGCCAAGGTGCAGAGCCATTCGGTGACGCATGCCACATCCTTCGTTCAGGCGGGCGGCGTGGCGGCACTGAACGGGCCGCAGGAGTTCATCGGCGAAATGGTCGAAGCGTGGGACCGGCGCCGCAGGATGGTCGCTGACGGACTCAACCAGGTCCAGGGCATCAGCTGCGCCACACCGGAGGGGGCGTTTTACGCATTTCCCGATGCACGGGCCACCGGCCAGAGCTCGATGGAGCTGGCCGACCGGCTCCTGCAGGAAGCACATGTCGCCGTGACACCCGGTGTGGCGTTCGGCGACGCCGGTGAGGGGCACCTCCGGCTCTCGGTAGCCACGAGCGAATCGATCCTCGAAGCGGGGGTTCAGCGAATCGGCGATTATCTCGGTTGGAAGTAGCGGGAAACGAGAAGGGAAGAGAAGCAATGGGTGTTCACGATCGACTGAAGGAACTGGGAATCGAGCTGCCGGCGCCTGTGCAACCGGTGGCCACCTATGTTCGCTACTATCAGACAGGCAATCTGCTCCTGATCTCAGGAACGGGACCGAGCGCCGGCGCCAAGCCGGGCAAACTGGGACGCGATCTGACGCTGGAAGAGGGCTACGCGGTGGCGCGTGACGTTGGCATCAACATCATTTCAACGATCAATGACGCGCTGGGTGGTGATCTCGACCGGGTGAATCGGGTGGTGAAGATTCTCGGCATGGTCAATTCGATGCCCGATTTCGCCGATCAGCCGAAGGTGATCAACGGCTGCTCCGATCTGATGGTCGAAGTGTTTGGTGAGAAGGGCCGGCACACGCGCTCCGCGGTCGGTTTTGTGGCGCTGCCCGGCAACATCGCTGTCGAGATTGAGGCAATGGTGGAGCTCAGCTAGCGATTCCGCCGAGAACAAAGGGAAGCAAGCAGGTGACCAATCCAATTCCCGTGACCCGGGAGGGTCTGGAACGGCTGAAAGCGGAGCTCGAGGAACTGACGACGGTGCGGCGACCGGCGATTACCGCTGCGGTCGCCGAAGCCAGGTCGCACGGCGATCTCCGGGAGAACTCGGCCTACGATGCCGCCCGGCACGATCAGATGATGAACGAGCGTCGCATCGCCGAGCTCGAAGCCCATCTGCGCAATGTCGAAGTGGTCGATGCCGATGCGCTGCCCAAGGACAACGTCGTGCGGTTGGGAAGCACCGTGATCGTCGATTTCGATGGCGAAGAGGAAACGTACATGGTCGTTGGCGCCATCGAAGCCAAACCGGCGGCCGGCCGGATTTCCAACGAATCGCCGATGGGCAAGCAGTTGGTCGGGAAGACGCCGGGCGACACCGTCTCGTTCATCACGCCCAATGGCCGTGAGAACTCGGTGACGATCGTCCGCGTGGAAAACTGACGAGGAAAGATCAGGCGGTCGTGTCGCGCTGCCAGGTGGGTGGCGCGAAGACCGCACCCGGATCGACGAACAATCCCGCAACGACCTCCGAATGAATCAGCCCCGCCGTGGGTGGAATCGGCTGATAGACGCCATTCACCAGTTTCTGGGCGAGGACCGACTCGGTGTCCGGGTCGACGATCCAATACTCCTGCACGCCGTGGTCCGCATAGGTGGCGCTCTTTCTGACCCGGTCGATCGACCGGCTCGATGGCGAGATGATTTCGATCACCAGTGCCGGCGCGCCGACGATGTGCGCGTCCGTGACCAGATCCGCCTGTTCGTTCAGAATGACGAGGAGATCGGGTTCGAGGACATTGTGGGTGCCGAGGACGACGTCGTAGGGCGCCGCGAAGACCTCGCCGATGCCACGCTGTCTGACGTAACCCGCGACGAGCAGGCTGAGGTTCATCGAGGCACGCTGGTGCTTCGTTGAGGGCGATGGAGACACGATCAACTCTCCCCCAATGATCTCGTAGCGCATGCCGTCTTCAGGCAGATCCTTGAGATCGTCGACGGTGTACGGTCGTTCGAGTTGCAGGACGGCAGTCATGATGAGAGCCTCCTTCGGCGTCGCTGAATGCTCACCACAAGTGTACTCCCGGGTCAGGAGACAGCAACGGGCTCCGGCAGGTCGACGCCCGCGGCTTCGGCAAGCGCAGCAGCCTTGTCGGTGCTTTCCCAGGGAACGTCCAGATCATCTCGTCCGAAATGACCAAACGCGGCGGTTTGCCGGTAGATCGGCCGTCGCAGGTCGAGCTCCCGGATGATCGCCGCTGGCCGAAGATCGAAGTGTTCGTTGATCAGCTCTTCGATGCGCTGATCGCTGATCCGGCCAGTCCCAAAAGTCTCCACCATCAGGGAAACCGGGCGTGCCACGCCGATCGCGTACGAAAGCTGAATCTCGAACCGCTCCGCCAGTCCGGCTGCCACCACATTTTTGGCTACCCATCGTGCCGCGTACGCGCCCGAGCGATCGACCTTTGTCGGGTCCTTGCCCGAAAAAGCGCCGCCGCCATGCCGGGCCATTCCGCCGTAGGTGTCGACGATGATCTTCCGTCCGGTCAGACCGGCATCGCCGATTGGCCCGCCGATCGTGAATCTGCCACTTGGGTTGATGAGCATCCGGGTTTTGCTGTCCAGCAGATGGGCGGGAATCACCTTTCGGATGACTTCGGATTCCACTCCTTCAGCAATCGCGGCATTGGGAACTCTCTCGTCGTGCTGGGTCGAAACCACGACGGTGTCGACCCGCACCGGCTCACCATGCCGGTACTCGACGGTCACCTGGGATTTTCCGTCCGGCCGCAACCAGTCGAGAACGCCGCTGCGCCGGGCAGTCGAGAGCCGCCTGGCGACCTTGTGGGCCAGCGAGATCGGCAATGGCATCAGCTCCGGCGTTTCACGGCAGGCGAAGCCGATCATCATCCCCTGGTCGCCGGCGCCGGTGTTGTCCAGCTCACTGGCATTGCCGTTGGCGTCGCGAATCTCGAGGGCGTTGTTGACGCCATCGCTGATCTCTGAGCTCTGGGCTTTGATCGACGAGATGACGGCGCACGTCCGGGCATCGAATCCATAGGCAGCGTCGGTGTAGCCGATATCGGCGATAACGCCGCGGACCAGATCCGGGATCTCGATGTAGGTCTCGGTGCTGATCTCCCCGAAAACGAGCACCAACCCGGTGGTGGCTGAGCTCTCGCAGGCCACTCGCCCCTGCGGGTCGTTGGTCAGCACGGCGTCGAGCACGGCATCGGAGATCTGATCGCAGATCTTGTCCGGGTGCCCTTCCGTCACCGACTCCGACGTGAAGAGGGTCATTGGAGAACTGCTGAATGTGGTTGTCATGTCACCCTCGAACCTGCCCTGAACGGTGGCGAGTCCTGGAGCTCACCCGGCCTAGGTGCCGGCTTCCCAGGAACTCAGATAGTGTGCCTGCTCGTCGGTCAGGACATCGATGTCGATCCCCATGCTGACGAGCTTCATCCGTGCGATTTCGTGATCGATCTCCTGAGGAACCTGATAAACGCGCTTTTCGAGCTTGCCGGCTTCCTTGACGATGAATGCGGCCGCCAGAGCCTGATTGGCAAAGCTCATGTCCATCACGCTGGCCGGATGCCCTTCGGCGGCGGCCAGATTGATCAATCGTCCCTCACCCAGCACGATCACCCGCTGGTCTTCGGCAATTCTGAACTCTTCGACCATGGGCCGCAGGGTCCGGCGACCCTCGCCGGACATCTCCTCCAGCGCCGAGATGTTGATCTCGGAGTTGAAGTGACCAGCATTGGCCAGAATCGCTCCGTCCTTCATCTGGGCGAAAGCGTCCTTGTCGACGACATTGATGTTGCCGGTAGCGGTGACGAAAAGATCACCCTGGGCAGCGGCCCGGGCCATGGTCATCACGGCGAAACCATCCATCGCCGCTTCCAAAGCCTTGACCGAATCGATTTCGGTGACGATCACCCGGGCGCCCATGCCCCGCAGCCGCATGGCGATACCCTTGCCGCACCAGCCATAGCCGGCCACGACAACGGTTTTCCCCGAGAGAAGGATATTCGTGGCCCGGAGGATGCCGTCGATGCTGCTCTGGCCCGTGCCGTAGCGATTGTCGAAAAAGTGCTTGGTATCAGCGTCGTTGACCGCCACCACCGGAAACTGCAGCACACCCTTCTGCTCCATCGCCCGGTCGCGAACGACACCGGTGGTGGTTTCCTCGGTAGCCCCGAGGATGTGCGGCAGGAGCTCCTTGCGGGTGGTGTGCACAGCGCTGACGACATCGGCGCCGTCATCCACGATCACCTGCGGTTTGTGGTCGAGAGCGGCGTTGATGTGCTTGTAGTACGTCTCGTTGTCTTCGCCCTTGATGGCGAAAACGGGGATACCTTCATCGACCAGCGCCGCGGCAACGTCGTCCTGGGTCGAAAGCGGGTTGCTGGCGCAGAGGACCGCATCGGCGCCTCCCGCTTTGAGAGCCAGCGCCAGGTTGGCCGTTTCTGTTGTGATGTGCGCGCACGCCACGATGCGAATGCCTTCGAGCGGACGTTCTTCGCTGAATCGCTGGTGAATCTGCTTGAGCACCGGCATTTCACGCGCGGCCCACTCGATCCGCCGGCGGCCATCCGCGGCGAGTGACGGATCCTTGATGTCGTATGAACGTGAAGCCATGAATACTCCTCTGGTGGATGGACGATGGTTCGACGGTTTCGCTCAGGCGGGCAGCGGCGCGCCCAGAAGCATCGATGCTGAAATCGCGCCTGCGACGTCAGGAAATGATCGATCGAATCGGTCGACGAACTCGTCGACCGTATAGAAGTGCGCTTGTGTTCCCACCTGTTCGACGGCATAGGCAGCGGTGAGGCTGGCCATCCGGCCGGCGATTTCCAGGTCGAGATCGAGGAGCAACCCCTTGATCAGCCCGGAACGATACGCATCGCCGGCGCCGGTCGGATCGACGGCTTTGGTCACTTTCGCCGGGGGGATGCGGATTTTGCGATCGCCCGAGATCAGTTCCGACCCCTCTTCGCCATAGGTGACGGCAACGAGCGCGACCCGCTCGCTGATGTTCGCGATCGAGAGACCGGTTTTGCGCTCGATCATGGCGAATTCGTAGTCGTTGCTGATGACGCCCCAGGAATGTTCGATACCGCTCTGCAGCTGCTCAGGCGTCAGAATCACAATCTGGAAGGCCGGATCGAAAATCAGGCGAGCCTTGCTCCTCCCGAATTCCTCAGCGTGCTGGACCATCACATCGGGCGTGGTAGCGCCAACCAGGGC
>JAHBVL010000022.1 GCA_019637585.1 Thermomicrobiales bacterium
CGCTTCGGTCGGAATGACGAAAAACGTGGGCGGAATAAGGACGGACTACTCCTCTCTCCCGCGGTCGGGAGGGGGGCGGGGGTGAGGGACGAAACGTCAGACCGGTGGCCAGGTGAGCATCCAGCCGCCGTCGACGAAGTGGGTGGAACCGGTCGAATAGCTGGCCGCGTCGGAGGCCAGATAGAGCGCCATATTGGCGATATCGACCGGCAACCCCGCCCGTCCCACGACGATCTGCTCTTCGGCTGAGCGGAGATAGTCGATATCGTTCACCGCAACATGATTCATCGGCGTCAGGATCATGCCTGGGGCGATGTCATTGACGGTGATGCCATACCGGCCCAGCTCTGCTGCCGCGCTCCGGGTCAGATTGCGCAACCCACCCTTGGATGCGTTGTAGGCTGCCGCGGTCGGATAACAGGCCTCTTCATGCACCGAAGAGATGTTGATCACCCGGCCGCCATCCCCTTGCGCGATCATCCGCTGGGCGGCTCGCTGCAGCATGAGAAATGGACCATGGAGATTGGTCCGGATCACACGTTCCCAGGCGTCGAACGGTATGTCGACAATGTCGCCTTCCAACCCGATGCCGGCATTGTTGACCAGAATGTCGATGCGACCGAACCGGGCGTCTAGCTCCGCGAAGATTCGGTCGACGGCCACCGGATCGCCGACATCGCCTTGCGCAATCGCGGCCACGCGCCCGAATCCCTCGACCATTGCCGCGGTTTCTTCGGCGCCGGGGCGGTCGCTGAAGTAGGTCACCATCACATCGGCGCCCGACTCCGCGTACCGGAGCGCGATGCCGCGGCCGATGCCGCTGTCAGCGCCGGTGATCAGCGCTACCTTGTTGTCGAGCCGGAGTTCCATTCTGTTCTCGCCTATCCCTGCTACCATCCTTCAACGGATGAGGATTGTAGTGCGGAGGAGGGTTTGGTGAGCATCGAATCGAACAAACAGGCGGCGCGCGATTTTTTCGATCAGATCTGGAACCAGAAAGACGAATCGGCGATCGATCGTTTTCTCATTGAAGACGCCCAGGGCAATGATGCCGATTTTGGTTCTGGCCGGGAGCCCTTTCGCAGACAGTGGAAAGAATGGGTGGCGGCTTTTCCCGATCTCCATTTCGAAATCGTCGATCTGATAGCCGAGGGGGACAAGGTGCTGACCCGCTGGGTGCTCACTGGCACACTCCAGGGCGAGTATCTGGGCGTCAAACCGGATGGCCGGAAGATCCGCGTCGAGGGGATGAGCCTCGATCGCATCGTGGGCGGGCAGGTCGTCGAGGGGTGCGACGGCTGGGACAACTACGGATTCCGCAAACAGCTCGGCCTGGTCGAGTAGCGACAGGTTTTCACAGATGAGCGCATAACGAAAAGGGGCGCGCCAGACGGCGCGCCCCTTGTCTATCGCTTTTCGATGTGAGGCGCGCGCTATTCCGCCACGCTCATATCCCAGAAGCCGTAGGTCCCGATATTGATCGGGTTGATGAAAATGCCGGTGACTGTGTTCCGGAAAATGACGTTCCACGGTCGCTCGGCCCAATAAATGGCCGGTGGATCGTCGGCCGAGATGGTCTGCTGCACCTGACCGATCGCATCGAGATAAGTTGCATCGTCGACAGCCGTACCGGCTATCTCCATCTGCGCCTCGACATCATCGTTGCAGTAGTAGCCCATATTCGATCCCGCCGGACCGGCGGATCCACAGGAGATTTGCGGGTCTAGATGGTTCCATGCGTCGTTGTAATCGGGCCACCAGAACCATGGCATGAAGTTCGGGCGCTCTTCGACCGGTGTTTCGCCGTAGACCAACCCGACCATCGCGCCGGTGTCGAGCTGCTGGATATCGAGATTGATGCCGAGCTCGGCCAGGTTCACTTGGAAAAGCTGCGCGGCCACGATCGTCGGTTCGTCTCCAGGTTCGAGCACGAGCTGCAGCGTGGTGCCTTCCGCGACACCGGCCGCTGCCAGGAGTTCCCGCGCCTGATCGAGATCGGTGGTGTACTGGAAGGTTTCCGGGTTGAACCCGTGGATCACCTGGGGTACCCCGCCGACGGTCTGCCGGGCACGTCCGGCGAAGACGCCCTCGATCACCTCGTTGTACGGGAAGGCGTAGCACATCGCCTTGCGTGCTTCAGGCGACGCGAGCGGTCCGGCCACCGCCATGGCGAAGTAGTCGCTGCGGGTGACGTACTCGGACAACAACGTGAGGTCGGCGTTCGACTCGAGCGCGGTGATCGCCTCTTCAGTCAGTGAGTCGACGACATCCGCTTCACCGGCTTCGATCAGCTGGCGACGGGTCTCGTTCTCGGTGACGGTGCGGATGACGACCCGGGTGAAGTGCCGCCCCTCCCAGCCACGCCAGTACCCTTCGTAGGCTTCCATGACCAGCTCGGCATTCGGCTCGTGGCTGATGATGCGGTAGGGACCGCTGCCGGCGCCTTCTTCATTGGTCTGCGCCCAGAAGTGACCCCAGTCGCCATCTTCTTCGTGCTCGTCGCGGAGGAGCCGGGCGTTGACCACGAGTGGTCCGTAGGTCGAGGCCATCGCCGAGAGGAAAAGGGGCTGAGGCCGTCCCAGATCGAAAACGAGGGTCGATTCGTCCGGCGCTGAAATCTGGGTGAAGTCGGGCACAAAGCGCGCAACGACGCCGACGGGGCCGAGCCCCATGGTCAGCAGACGCTCGTAGCTGAGCCGAACCGCTTCCGCATCGACCGGCGAACCGTCGTGGAAGGTGATGCCGGGCCGGATCTTGAACGTCCAGACGCTGAGATCGTCGTTCGATTCCCACGACTCGGCGATCAGGCCCTGAAACTCATCGGTGCTCGATCCCACCAGACCGACCAACCCCTCATACGCGCCGAGAATGGCCATGACCGACCGGTAGTCGTAGGACGAATGGGGGTCGAGGTCGGACGGAGAACCGTCGACGACGACAACGAGCGTGTCTCCGTCTTCCTGGGTGCGGACGACACCGCGGCTCGTCCCGGAAAGGGGCGCCGCGGCAGTGTGCCCGGTGGCGAGCGACGCTCCAGCGAGACCGGTTGCTCCCGCTGTCTTGAGCAGTGTGCGACGGTCGATGGCGTGGGGGCGACGGCGTGGATCCTCGGGCATGGTTGGCTCCTTTTCCCTGGTTGCCCAGTGCAAAACACCTGTCGGCGCCGATGATAACAGGCAGGGTGCGAAACTCGGTTATCCTGCGCAGGACATCGTGCCGCCTAATCGGGGAGTTCGGACTGGACCATGCTGACGACATTGATCGGATTGCCGGTATCTGAGCTGGATACGCCGGCTCTTCTCATCGATCTGGATGCGCTCGAAAGCAACATCAACCAGATGGCTGCGGACATCAAGGAGCGGGGAGCGTCGTGGCGGCCCCATTCGAAATCGCACAAATGCCCGGCCATTGCGCACAAGCAGGTCGCTGCCGGAGCTATTGGCGTGGCGTGCGCCAAACTCGGCGAAGCCGAGGTGATGGCGGCGAACGGGATCAAGGACATTTTGGTTCCGAATCAGATCGTCGGACCGATCAAAGCGCGCCGGGTTGCCGCGGTGGCCGCTCATACCGACATTTGCGTGTCGGTCGACTGTCTGGCCAATGTCGAGGAGCTCGACGCAGCGGCGATCGCCGCTGGGACGCGTCCACGGGTCGTGATCGAAGTGAACACGGGTATGGATCGGGCAGGGGTCGAACCGCGTGAGGCGACGCTCGAGCTGGCGAAAAAGATCGCCGGCCGCAAGGGAGTCCGCTTCGCCGGCATCATGACCTGGGAGGGGCACTGCTGGAAGATGCCCCTTGGCCCCGAGCGGGACGCCGGTATCAGCAAGGCGATGGGGGACATGCTCGATACCGCCGAGATGATCCGGGCCGCCGGGATCGACGTCGAGGTCATCTCGGTCGGCGGCACGGCAACCTATCTGAGCTCGGCCGGTTTCCCCGGCATCACCGAGGTTCAGGCGGGCGGCGGCATCTTCGGCGACCTCGAATACCTGCGACAGGGAGCCAACGTCAAACCGGCCATGACGCTGATGGCCCAGGTGACCAGCCGTCCGACGCCGACCCGGATCATTCACGACGCCGGCCGCAAAACCATCGATCCCACAAATCGGGCGCCCGAGCCGCGCAACATCGATGTCGAAGAGAAGAAGGGCTTTTCGGCCGAGCACGGCACCCTCTTCCTCAAGGAAGCGTCCGACTCCCCGAAAGTGGGAGACCGCATCGAGTTCTCGATCGGCTACTCCGACCAGTGCAATCACCTGCACGAGAACTTCTACGGTATCCGGAATGGCCGGGTGGAATCAGTCTGGCCGATTCTGGGCCGCGGCAAGATTCAGTAGAGCCGTCGCGAAGCGAAGGGTCGAGCGGTGATCGCATTCGACAGGATTGGTGCAGGCAAACCCGTGGTTTTTCTGCATTCCGGTCTGGCGGACCGCACGATGTGGGAACCGCAGGTGGAGGCGTTTTCGCAACACTTCACCTGCTATTTTGTCGATTTGCCCGGCTATGGAGAATCGGGGGATCCGCCCGGTCCCTTTTCCTATCCCCAAGAAATCGCCCGATTCATCGAGACGACCGTCGGGCAACCGGCGGCGCTGATCGGTTCGTCGTTTGGAGCAGGGATCGCCCTCGACACGGCGTTGATGGCGCCCGCCTCGTCTGGTCCATTGGTGCTTGTCGACGGATTGCTCGTCCAGGATGGCGAGCCATCCGCCGTCGTCCAGGCGATCTGGTCGGAAGCGGATGAGGCGTGGGATGCCGGGTCGAAAGATCGAGCCGTCGAGGTCGAAACAATTGGATGGGTTGATGGTCGCGGCCGGCCCGACAGAACCGCCGCTGAGGACGTGCGTGCCTACTTCGCCCGGGTGAACCGAACGATCTGGGAGAGGCATGACCGGCATCCCCTGCCCGAAACGCTGCCCGGGCCGGAGCGCGATCTCGCCTCCGTTCAGCAGCCCGTTCTGCTGATCGATGGTCCCTACGATGTCCCCGACGTGCTGACGAGCAACCAGACGGCCGTCGCGCGATTCCCGAATGCGACGTACGCGTCGATACCGGGAAGCGCCCATTTTCCGAGCCGCGAACAGCCAGGTGAATTCAACCAGCTCGTCGTCGATTTTCTGCTGAAACATTGGGGCGATCGCGACACCAGCCCGGGTTATTCATTGGGCGACAGATACGACCCTTGACGGCAATCTCATCGCCATGTAGCTGCAGACCCCCCGTGTCTGCGCTCGTAGGGGAGGCGCTGCGATCCCTTGCTATCATCCTCATCCGTAACAGCCGCGACCCAGCATCGGCCCGTGACGAGAAGCCGTCCCGATGGATGCGTTGTGCCCCCTGAGAAAGCAGACTCCGGGGGTCTGCGACTACAGGTAAGGAGGGGTTGCCTTACTGGTAATCCGGGCTGAACCGGGTGAGCGCGGTTTCGTATCCCGACAGTTCCGACGCTGTCCGCGCAGGCGACCAACCGAAGCGCGTTTCGGCGACGCGGGCCGCGGCGACCGCCACGTCCCGGCCCATGCCGGGTTGATACGCCACCATCATGCGGCGGATCAGGGCGTCGGCGAGAGTCGTTGCCGATTCCTCTTCGAAGGCGAGCACGATTTCCGCCGGCACGGCCGACTGCCCAGCCACGAGCGGTTCCAGCATCGACGGATCGGCAACGCCCAGACCGTAGAGGCGTTCGGCGCGGCGACCGTACAACGCTTCGCATCGTTCCCGAACTCGTGAGGGCAATCCAGCAGGAGCGCCACAAGCTCCCGCGCCGGGCAGCTCGCGGTCGGCGGTTTCACAGGGCCGCTGCTCGCCGAGATAGCGAGCCAGGTCGTCGACGGCATGCTCGGCCAGGCTGCGGTGATTGGTCAATTTGCCACCGACTACGGAGAAGAGCCCGGCTCGGGCCGGGCCGTGGTCGACAACAACATGCTTCCGTGTGATGCCGGCTTCGGCGCCCGCCGACGTGTTTGGCAATGGCCGCACTCCGGCGTAGGAAAAGAGGACCTGGGTTGGATCGATATGCGCGCCGGGCAGCAGAATGCGCGCTTCGGCCAGCAGATAAGCGATTTCATCCGGCGTAGGGGCAACGTCATCGAGATCGCCGGTGTATCGGGTGTCGGTGGTGCCGATCATCATCAACCCGTTCCAGGGGAGGATGAAAAAGGCTCGCCCGTCCGATCTCGCTTCGGTGTAGAGGGGAGGAATGGCGGGTTCGGGCATCGGCAGGAAGCAGTGCGTTCCCTTTGTGCCGCCCGTCAATGGGCGGCTGCCTGGATTGGCCCCGCCCCGTTCCAGCACCCGGTCCACCCACGGTCCACTGACATTGATCACGGTTTCGCCCCAGGCGTCGTGATTCGAACCGGTGAGCATATCGGTCCAGCGAACACTCTGGACTTTGCCGTCGTTGACGATGATCTCATCGACCCTTGCGTAGTTCAGGGCAATGGCGCCGCAGCTGACGGCATCGAGCAGGTTCTCGATCACCAGCCGCTCTGGAAAGGTCGCCTGGGCGTCGTAGTAGATCGCCGCGCCGGTCAGTTCGTATGGATCGAGTCCCGGGATGGCCGCCAGTGCGTCGGTTCGGTTGTCTATACGATGGCGGGGCAGCGACTTGTCGAAGGAGAGCGCGTCGTAGGCCGCCATGCCGGCCCGAATCGTCAGCAGGTTGCGTTTGGAATGCTTGTAGACCGGCAACCGCAGTTCCAGCGGTTTCACCAGATGAGGAGCGTTGCGGAGAAGCCGCTCTCGCTCCCGCAGCGATTCCCGGACCAACTCGAACTCGCGATGTTCGAGGTAGCGGAGTCCGCCGTGGATCAGCCGCGTCGACCAGCTCGTGGTGCCCGATGCGAAATCGTCCCTTTCCAGAAGAAGAACGGAGAAGCCTCGCAATGCCGCATCCCGGGCAATTGCCGCGCCGTTGATGCCGCCGCCGATGACGATGACGTCGTAGGCTCGGGAGGACACGGATTCGGGTGTCGGTCGCTGCATGATGCCGCCTCGCGGACCAGATCGGTCCAGACGCGAATGATTGAAGCACACCTGCTTCCTTCCGGTGCGCTCCGACGATAATGCAGCCACGATCGAGCCTGATTGCCAGGCAAGGAGGAACGATGACACTACAGGGAAAGGTGGCGCTGGTCACCGGCGCGGCAAATGGGATTGGGCGGGGGATCACCGAGCGATTGCTGGCCGATGGGGCCAACATCGTCGCGCTCGATGTGGCTGCCGGCGCCCTGGCAACGCTCGCCGAGGAACTCGGCGTCGGTGCGGATCGCCTCGAACCGGTCGAAGCGGATGTTTCCAATCGCGACGATGTGCGCCGGGCGGTTGCCCGGGCGGTGGAGCGCTTCGACGGATTGGACATTCTCTGTTCGAACGCCGGTATCGCCGACGCCGATCCATTTTTGGAGATCTCGGACGCATCCTGGCGCCGCATCATCGACGTCAATCTGACCGGCGCGTTCCATTGCATCCAGGAAGCGGCTCGCGTGATGGCGCTGAAGGGCAAGGGCGCGATCGTGGTCACGACCTCCACGAACGGCTTCTATGTCGAGTCGAATCTGGCTGCCTACAATGCCTCCAAGGGTGGCGTCGACGCGCTGATCCGGGCGGCGGCGATCGATCTGGCGTGGCACGGCATTCGGGTCAATGGCATTGCCCCGAGTATGGTCAAAACGCGGGCGGCATTCATCACGTCGGACCCGGTTGGCTCGATCGAGTATCTCAAGCGGGTGCCCATGGGGCGCTTCGCCGATCCGTCGGAGATCGCCGCGGCCGTGGCTTTTCTGGCGTCGGACGAAGCCTCGTATGTCACCGGCCAGACGATCATTCTCGATGGGGGGCTGACGCTGGGGATCGATATGCCGATGCCGCAGGCGCCATTGCCGGGGTCGGCGAAAGATAGTGCATAGTGGATGGTGCATAGTTCATAGTTGATCCGGCGCTGACGCCATCGGTGGCGTGGAGCTTCGGCAGCGATCCGAGACAACGAGCAACTAGTAACTATGCACAATGCACTATCCACTATGCACACCTCCCTCACCCGCCGCCATCTCCTGGCGCTGACCGGATCGCTTGGGCTGGCTGGCCGGCGAGTGGCTCCCGTTCGCGGACAAGCAGAGCCGCTGCGGATTCTGGGGTGGGGGCACTATTTCAGTGAAGCGGTTACCGGCAGATTCACGGCGGAAACCGGCATCCCAGTTGAGGTGACGCCGATTGGCGCGGTTGACGACGTCGTTCTGTTCCTGCGCACGGGTGGGATAGGGCTTTACGATCTCGTCGCGCCGACCTCCGGATTGCTGCAGCACATGGCGGGGCTGGGCCTCATTCAGTCGTTTGATGATGCAGCGATTCCTTCGATCGCCGGACTCTTTCCGCAGTTCCGGGCTCCGGATTGGGCGTTTCTGGACGGCGCCCGGATCGCCGTGCCGGTGCTCTGGGGCTCGCTTGCGGCGGTCTTGCCGGAGGAGATGAGCGATTCGGCCCCGGCGAGCTGGCTCGACTTGATGGGCGAGCCGTTTGCCAGGCGGGTGCTGATGTCGGACGACCCGCTCGGTCACTACTGGATCTGGAATCTGGCGACCGGCGCCACCGACCCGACCCGGGTGAGCCGCGAACAACTCGACGCCACAACCGAACTGCTCGTGGCGATGAAGACGTCCCAGGCCACCTCGTGGGACAGCAGCATCTACAACGCCATGCGCCGCCTGGCCCGGGGCCGGAATCTGGTGGGGAGCGTCGGGTGGCAGTCGGCGCCGGTGCTGTCCCTCCCGGAAGAGCGGAAGCTCGCCGTGTTTCATCCGGATCCGGGCGATGCCAGTTTCTGCGACAACATGGCGCTCGTGGCGGAGGCTCCCCACCCGGAAGCGGCGCTCGCCTTCATCGACTACATGATCGGGGCCCAGACGCAGGCCGACTTGATGAACACCACCAACTGGGCGACCGTCACGGAAGGCGCCGTAGCCCTCCTTACCCCGGAGATCGCCGGTTTGCTCGACTATGGAGATCTCGACGCCCATCTCCAGCGCTCGCCAGTCCGAGGCTATCCCCCCTTCACCGACGACGGCGATGACACCGCGACCTATTTCGACTGGGTGGTCGCGTGGGACCGAGTTCGCGGCACGCCGGTCGGCGGGTAGCGCCGGCCGGACAGTTGCCGGGTGGCATACTTCCTCCATGACGTGCCGATGGCTCAGGAAAGACACAACGCATCTATGGAAACGCAACACTCCGCTGGTCCGAATCCGCTCTGCGAAGTCGGAAAGACTCATCCGCGCGACCGTCATCGCATGCGGCCGCTCGATGGGTACCCAGGGGTCTGGTACTGCAGCAAGCACGACCTCTACGCCACCGTTCTGCCCGAGGAAACCGCCGAGGCGATCGAACGGGGCGATTCCTACACCATGCACGACGGAACCGAGGGGCTGGCCAGCCGGACAGGCGATGATCGTCCGGGCGGAATCATCTTCTACTACCGTCCCCAGATTCCTGCCTGACCTCCGTTGAGCGCTGTCGCTGGCAAGCTGCGCTTTTGTGTCTCGGTCGATCACAACGACTGGACACGCGGCGATGCAGCGGCGGCGGTCGAGAAGACGATTCACCTCGCCCGGTTGGCCGACGAAGCCGGTATCGACTCGCTCTGGCTGAACGAGGATCCCGACGGCTGGGATGCCTTTGCCCTGCTCGGGGCGATAAGCCGGGAAACCACGACGCTGCGACTCGGGACTGGGGTCACCAGTCCATTTCACCGCAATCCGAATCAGATGGCGGCATCGGTGGCCACGCTCGACCGGCTCTCGGGCGGTCGCGCGTTTCTTGGTATCGGGCGGGGACAGCCGGAGATCTATGAACGGGTTTTCGGTCTCGATGCCGCTGATCCACTGACCAGACTGGCGAACGCCATAGGACTCTTGCGTCAGTGGTGGCGGGACGATGGTGTTGCGACGGGCTTCGGTCTCGTCGAGGGAGCGTCGTGGCGACGATCGATTCTGCCCGCCAGTCCACCGCCGATCTACGTCGCGGCGGTGGGACCGAAAGCACTGGCGCTGGCTGGACAGGTCGCCGACGGGGTGCTGTTCAATGAGATGGCGACGCCGGCCTTCGTGCGCGTTGCCGTCCGGGCGGCGAGAGACGCCGCGGAGGAGTCCGGCAGGGATCCGGTGGAACTCTCCTTCTTCGTCAATCCCGCAATCGTCGTGACCGACGATCCCGCGCCGCTTCTCGAGCGAAAGAAAAACGCCATCGCCTTGATCCACGCGCTGCCCGGAATGGATCGGCTTTTGATGAGCGAAAACTGGGACGTGCCGGGCATCATGGGAGCGGTTCGGCTGCTGATGAACACCGAGGCTGTCCTGGCGCAGGGTGGGCATTTTCACGAGCTGCGACGTCATGGCGATCTTCAACGCGCTCGCGCGATGATCCCCACCGGTCTGGTGGAGGAGGCCACCGCCATCGGACCGCTCGACGTGGTGCGGGAGAAGGTGGCGGCGTATGCGGATGCGGGCGCCACGCATTGTTTTCTCGATCGGCGGGGGCTTCCCGGGCAGCCGGAGAAGCTGCGCAACCTGCTCACAGCGTTGACCGCCAGGTAGCCGGTAACGCGTCGTTGACCCGCAGACGAAACCAACCTTCGCCAGCCTTCGTTTCACTCGATATATGGAAGCCTTGGCTGCGTTCACCGGCGGCAGTCGCTCGGGTATGATGGTCACGACGTGTGCAGCATCATTGAGGAGCAGTGGCCGGTGAGCGTTGTCAGCGAAAGTGAATGGTCACTGCGAACGAGTCGCACTGCTCGAAAACCGGCGAGTCATCTCGCCCTGAGCCGCGCCGCCGGCGCGGCATGATCGGGAAGATGGAGGAAGCAATGCGGGGCCGCATGAATCACCCTGGCGCGATCAGAAGTCATCAACCACGGTACGCCCGAGCGGAGCGACCTTCGCGTGGGCGAAGTCTGGCGATTGTGACCGCGCTGCTCCTGCTGATCAGTCTGCTGGCGCCCTACGCCACGATGCAGACGAGTTTGGCCGCGCCCGATTCTCAGGATCTGGCCACAACGTCGAGCGAGCAGCAGCGCTCGAATACGCCCCCGCCGTTGCAGGGGGTCTTTTCGGTCACCGTTGCCGGTGACGTCTCGCAGCTGATCGGCAATGTGGCGCTCTCCCCGGTTGGGGACGGTATATGGATGGGAACAGCCGCTCTCGGCCCGGGCAGCTATTCCTATCAGCTGATCGTCGCCACGAATGTCGGCACGATCAGCCTCGGCCAGGATGGTCTGGCCAGTCCTCCAGCAAATCAGGCGTCATTCACCATTCCCGATCAGGCGACCGGGGCGGTGTTCACCTTCAATGAGGCGACGGGCGCCGTCAACGCCGGTGGTACCGGGTTCGAGCTGTTCACCGATGTCGGCCAGTTCCCCATGCTGCCGGGTCCCCAGGGAACCTACGAGATCTTCTTCAACTCGGCTCCCGACGTTCCGATCACCATTCAGCCGATCGCGTTCGGAGAGTTGACCGGCGAGTCCGCGCAAACGGCCGCGGGCGACTCTGGTCGCATCCATGTCGCGCTGAACGCCGCCGGGCAGATTCAGGTTGCTGAAGCCGTTCAGACCGCGACGCTCGATGTCTTCAAGACCGATCAGGCTGGCAGCCCGTTGGGTGGCGCCTGTTTCACCGCCTATGGCGGTGGCGATACGGTCGCCGGACAAGCGTGTGACGTGTCGGATGGCTCGCTCGACGGCACGACCCGCATCAACTTCGCCAATGGCGTCCCTTCGGGCAATGTCGACATCGTCGAGTCTTTCACGCCGGATGGCGATACCGTTTCCGACTCACAGCCGTTCGATCTCTCCTCGGGGAACCAGCAGCTTCAGATGGTCGCCCAGGTGCCGGGCGTCGAAGCACCACCTGAAGAACCGACTGAAGAGGAACCGACCGGGGAGGAGACCGAGGAACCAACGCCGATCGATGAACCGACTGGCGGTTTCACATTGACCTTCTTCGCGGTCGATTTGAACGGCAATGCGTTGCCGGGCGCCTGCTTCGCCATCGATGGCGGTGAGCCAGTTTGCGATGAGGACGGCGACGGATCGGTCATCATCTCCAATGTTCAGCCGGGACTGCGCACCCTCAGCGAACCGCAGTCGCCGCAGGGATTCGAACCCTATCCCGATATCCAGCTCGAAATCACCCGGGACGAGCAGTTCTCCGTTCCCCACAATCCTGGCGTTTCGGCGCAGATCGGCCAGGAAGAAGGGGCCACGATCAACATCCAGTCGATCGATAGCAACGGCAACCTGCTGGGAGGCGCGTGCTACCAGTTCGACAACGGCGCCAGCGCCTGCGACGAGGATGGCGACGGCGTCACCACCTTCGCAAACGTGGCGCCGGGAACGTATATCGCCACCCAAACACAGACGCCGCAGGGATTCGATCCCGTACAGCCATTCCAGTTCGATGTGAGTGGTTCGGGCGATATCCAGGTGCCGCACATCGCTTCGGCCGTGACGCCCCCGGAGGAGCCGGCGGATGAGGGATTCACCGTTGGGTTTGTCTCGGTCGACGAGAACCAGAATGGTCTTCCCTTCGCCTGCTTCAGTCTCGATGGCGGCGACCCCGTCTGCGATGAAGATGGCGATGGCGCCGTCACATTCGACAACGTCGCGCCCGGTCTGCACACCCTGACGCAGACGCAGGCGCCGGAGGGCTTCGACAACGTCGGGACGCTCGACGTCAATGTCGATCAGGACGCCAATTTCGCAGTCCGGCACACCCCCTCAGCTGAGCCGCAGGAACCCGAACCGACCCCAACCGAGGAAGCCGCCCTACCGGGGCTGACGGTCGGATTCGTCTCGGTCGACGAAAACGACAACGGTCTGCCCGGAGCCTGCTTCACGCTCGATGGCGGCGACGAGAACTGCGATGACGACGGTGACGCGGAAGTCACCTTCACCGGGGTTCAGCCAGGGACCCATACGCTGACCCAGACGCGCCCGCCGGACGGATATCAGACGGTCGGCACCCTCGAGCTCGATCTGCAGAATGATGGCCGGTTTGCCGTGCGCCACCAGCCTGCGGAAGCGACAGAAGAACCAGAAGAACCAACCGGTGATCCGGGGCAGATCATCGTCAGCACCCTCGATCAGGACGGCAACGAGCTGCCAGAGGTGTGCTACGAGGTTTCCGGGTTTGGTCAGCTCTGTGACGGAGACGACGAAGACCGCCTCATGTCGCAGGAAGATGTGCCGCCCGGCGACTACACCGTCACCCTGATCGTTCCGGAAGGGTTCGAGGCGGTTGGTGAGACGACACAGAATGTGACCGTCGGGTCCGGTCAGGCCGTTCAGGTCCAGTTCCAGGTCCAGACGGCCACTGGCGAAGAACCTGCTCCCCAGGGATTTGGCGCCATCTCCGCGATTGCGGTGGAGGAAGGGTTCCCCATTCTCGACGCGTGTATCGCGTTCGACGGACCCGCCAGCGGTGAGGTCTGCGACAACCAGGCTGGCGATGCCGATCCGACCCAGGGACAGGTGCTGATTCCCGACCTGCCGGCTGGTGAGTATCAGGTGGCCATGCCGAACCCGCCCGCCGGGTTCGATCCGGCGCCCGCTGTGGCGGCTACCGTCGTCGACGGTGAAATCGCGCAAGTGCAGCTGGTCGTCGGTGGTGACGCGCAGGCAGGTGGCGAGGAGTCTCCGTCGCCGGATGCCGGTGTTCTGGTCATTCTCAAAACCGATGTGGACGGCAACTCGTTGCCCGGCGCCTGCTTCCAGGTCGGCGCAGCCTCCGCTGTCTGCGACAACGGGGTCGGCGATACCGACGGGTTGGAAGGCGTCATTCGCATCGAAGGCATTCCACCAGGCGATGTCGGGCTCAACGAAACCGCAGCGCCGCAGGGCTACCTGCAGGCCGCGGGACAGATCGTCACTATCCAGGCCGGTCAGGAAACGCAGCTTCAGGTCGTGAACGAGCGGATTCCGTTGACGGTCGGATCCTTCCGGGTCATCAAGCGCGAGCCGGACGGTTCCCGGTTGAGCGGCTCCTGTTTTGCCCTGATCGCGTCCGACGGTTCGATGCTTGGCCCGTTCTGCGACGATGCTGAAGGGGATATCGACGACCGGAACGGCGTGATCGAGATTCTCGACATTCCAGCCGGCGACTACATGGTCACTGAAACGACGGTGCCTCCCGGCTATGTTGGCGGCGTCGACGTTCCAATGACCGTTGTGCCGGGTGAGCGCGCCGAAGTCACGGTGATGAACGAGTACGCCACCGGTTCGATCATGATCGCCAAGGTCGATGAAGAGGGTACGCCGCTCGGCGGCGCCTGCTTCCAGGTTGGCGATCAGCAGATTTGCGACAACGGCGACGGGGATGTCAGCGTCGAGCCAGGGATCATCCAGGTCGAAGGCATCCGGACCGGAACGGTCACCGTTTCGGAAACGTCGGCTCCTGAAGGCTTCAATCTCGACGGCAACTCCCAAACGGTCGACGTCGTGCTCGGCGAAACGGCCACGATCTCCTTTGTCAATACGCAGATCACCGGTTCGCTGTCGATCAACAAACTCAACGAAAACGGAGCCTTCCTCGAAGGCGCCTGTTTCCTGATCGGCGACAGTGAGGTCTGCGACAACGGCGACGGCGATGAGGATCCTGATTCGGGCACCATCCTGATCAGCGGTTTGTCCCAGGGCGAGGTCACGGTAACCGAGTCTGTGGCGCCAAGCGGCTATGCCATCGCCGACGATCCTCAGACGGTTTCGATTGCCGGTGACGACACCGTTTCCATCGATTTCACAAACCAGGTTCTGACCGGATCGGTCGTGATCACCAAGACCGACGATTCGGGCAATCCGCTGGGCGGCGCCTGCTTCTCGATTGGTGGACAGGAGGTTTGCGACAACGGCGCCGGCGACAACAACCCCGACGAAGGCACGGTTGACGTCAGTGGCATCCCGGTCGGGGAGGTCGAGATTTCCGAGACGGCAGCACCTCAGGGTTACGCCGGAAGCGCCGACCCGCAGACGGTAACCGTCGGCGATGGCGAAGCCGCCACCGCGGCGTTCACCAATGTTCGCCAGACTGGCACGCTGCGTATCGAGAAAACGAACGAAGCCGGCGAATTGCTGGGCGGAGCCTGTTTCGACGTCGCTGGTGTGGAAATCTGCGACAACGGTGACGGCGACCAGAATGGTGACGCCGGGGTCATCGAGATCACCGGAATTGGTTCCGGCCCGGTCGACGTGACCGAGACTGCCGCGCCGGACGGCTACGTCATCACCGGAACGCAGACAGTCGATGTCGCGGCGGATGATGTCACGACGGTCCAGATCGTCAATCTCCGCCAGACCGGTGCGGTCGAGATCACGACCGCATCGGCGAGCGGTTCGCTCCTGGGTGGGGCGTGCTACACCATCGCCGGTCAGGAAGTGTGTGACAACGAAGACGGGGACGAGGATGGTGACAGCGGCATCATCGCGGTCACAGGAATCCCCACTGGCGAGGTGACGGTTGCGCAGTCGCTGGCGCCCGAAGGCTTTGCGGGCGGCGTTGAAGCTCAGACTGTCGCGGTCGAAGCGGATGAGACTTCGACGGCGAGTTTCGTCAACGGGGCGCTCTCGGGCACGGTTCGCATCGAAAAAGTGGATGAAAACGGCAATCCGGTCGGGGGTTCCTGTTTCGTGGTCGGCGCGCAGCGAGTCTGCGACGACGATGACAGCGACCAGAACAGCGATCCGGGCTTCATCGAGCTCGGCGGTCAGCCGATTGGGCCGGTGAGCATCACTGAAACCGTTGTGCCGGATGGATATTTTTCCGACGGCGCATCGCAGTCGGTCAGCATCGTCGCCGGCCAGACGGTTATTGCGGTGTTCGTCAATCCGAGACTGACGGGAACGATCCGCATCGAGAGCGTCGATGAAAGCGGAGCCCCGCTGGGCGGCGCCTGCTTCCAGATTGGTGACCAGAGTGTGTGCGACGACGGTGAAGGGGACGCCAATGGTGAAGCCGGCGTTGTCGAAGCCGTCGCTCCCATCGGTTCCGTGACGGTCGCCGGCGCGTCAGCGCCGGAAGGCTATGCGCCGGATAGCCAGGGGCAAACGGTCGATGTGACCACCGGCGAAACAACGACGGTCACCATGGTCAACACCCGCCTGGTGGGCGGTGTCCGCATCGAGAAGTCCGACCAGAATGGCGAACCGCTCGCTGGCGCCTGTTTTTCCATCGGGGGAACCGAGGTCTGCGACAACGCCGAGGGTGACGCCAACGGCGACGACGGCATCGTCGAAATCACCGGTATTCCCACCGGTTCGGTCGATATCGTCGAGACGGTTGCTCCTGAAGGCTATGTGACCGCCGGTGGGCAGACGGTTCAGATCAGCGCCGGCGAGGTCGTGACTGTGCCATTCACCAACATCCGGTTGGTTGGCACCGTTCTCATTCAGAAAACGGATGAGAATGGCGATCCTCTCGCTGGTTCCTGCTTCTCCGTGGGTGGCGTCGAGGTCTGTGACAACGGTGAGGGCGACCTCAACCCGGATGATGGCGTTATCGAGGTGGGTTCGGTGCCGACCGGCACGGTCGAGGTGACCGAAACAGTCGCGCCCGACGGTTTCACCCTTGCGGCCTCGGTTCAGGTGATCGTCGAATCGAATCAGACCGCCGAAGTGCCGGTGAGCAATGTCCGGGCCGTCGGAACGGTGACGATCACCAAAACCGACCAGGACGGGAACCCGCTGGAGGGGGCCTGTTTCACCATCGGTGGCGGCGATCCCGTTTGCGACAACGGCGATGGCGATGAGAACCCGGACACGGGTGCGATCACGGTTTCCAACGTTCCCGCCGGTCCGGCCGAAGTCGTGGAATCGACGGTTCCCGCCGGTTATGCCGGAAGTGACGCTCAGACTATCGAGGTTCCGGTTGGGGAGACCGCTTCGGCGACCTTCGTCAACACCCGGATTCTCAGTTCCGTGTCGATCACCAAGACCGACGGGGACGGCAACCCGTTGCCTGGCGCTTGCTTCACGGTAGGCGGCCTGGCCGAAGTCTGCGATGACGGCGACGGCGATCTCAACGGCGACTCCGGTGTCATCGAAATCGAGAATGTGCCAGTGGGTTCGGTGACCGTTGTCGAGTCGACCACGCCGAACGGGTATGTTCCCGCCGGAGACCAGACGATCGACGTCGTCGAAGGCGAAACCGCCGCTGTGACCTTCGTCAATGAGCGGAGCACCGGTTCGCTGGTGATCACCAAGACTGATGCTGAAGGCGAAGCACTGGCGGGAGCCTGTTTCACCGTCGGGGGGCAGGAGGTCTGCGACGACGCCGAAGGAGACGCCAATGGCGAACCGGGCATTGTCCAGATCGACGACATCGCCACCGGCTCGATCGAAGTGGCCGAAACGACCGTTCCAGATGGATACAACGGCGCCGCTCCGCAGACGGTCGAGATCGCTGGCGGCGAGCAAGCGACACTGACTTTCGTCAACCAGCGGAGCACCGGTTCGCTGGTGATCACCAAGACCGATGCCGACGGCGAAGCGCTGGCGGGAGCCTGCTTCACCGTCGGTGGGCAGGAGGTCTGTGACGATGCCGAGGGAGACGCCAATGGCGAACCGGGCATTGTCCAGATCGATGACATCCCGACTGGCTCGGTCGATGTAGCCGAGACGACGGTGCCGGATGGATACAACGGCGGTGCTCCGCAGACGGTCGAGATCGCCGGCGGCGAGCAAGCGACGCTGACCTTCGTCAACGAACGGAACACCGGTTCGCTGGTGATCACCAAGACCGATGCAGACGGCGAGGCGCTGGCGGGAGCCTGCTTCACCGTTGGGGGGCAAGAGGTCTGCGACGACGGCGAAGGGGACGCCAATGGCGAACCCGGCGTCATTCAGATCGATGACATCCCCACGGGGGCGGTGGAAGTCGCCGAGTCGAGCGCTCCGGATGGATATGACATCGCTGCTCCACAAACCGCTGATATTCGCGGTGGCGAGCAAGCGGAGCTGACCTTTGCCGATCAGCGCAGCACCGGCACGATCGTCATCAACAAGAATGGCGAAGATGGCGAGTCGCTGGGCGGCGCCTGCTTTGCCATCGGCGAAATCGCGGTCTGCGACAACGGCGATGGCGATGCGAACGACGCCGATGGCGTGATCGAGATCGCGGGTATCCCAACCGGCACGGTCGACATCGTCGAAACCACCGCGCCTGAGGGGTATGCCACGGCAGCGCCGCAGAGCGTCGATGTGCGCAGCGGCGAGAGCGCCACGGTCACGATTGCCAACACCCTCCTCGCGGGCAGCGTCCAGATTCTGAAAACCGACGAGGCTGGCGAGCCGCTGGCCGGCTCCTGCTTCCTGGTCGACGGCCGCGAGATTTGCGACAACGGCGACAGCGACGAGAGCGATGTCGAGGGGACCATTCTGGTCAGCGAGATCGCCATCGGCCCGATCGTCGTGTCCGAAACAGAAGCTCCGGAGGGGTACTCACTGGCCGCCGAGGCGAAGACCGTGGAGATCGCCGCCGATGCGGTGGTCGACGTGACGTTCGTCAATGCCGTGGCGGTGGGCATCGTCAGCATCAGCAAGACCGACGAAGAAGGGGAGCCACTGGCTGGCGCCTGCTTCACCGTGGGCGAGTCTGAGGTCTGCGACAACCAGGATGGCGACGCGAACCCCGCCGACGGCACGATCGACGTTGAGAACGTCCCGGTCGGGACGGTCGAGATCGCCGAAACAGTCGCGCCGGCGAACTACGACGCCGCGGCCGAGCCGCAGAGCGTCGAGGTGCGGGAAGGCGAAACGGCTACCGCGACCTTCGTCAACATTCTGTCGGTCGGCGGCATTGCCATCTCCAAGACTGATCCCGAGGGCAACCCATTGGGTGGCGCCTGCTTTACGCTCGACGAGAGTCAGACCGTTTGCGACAACGGTGACGGAGACGCCAATCCGGACGAGGGCGAGATCGAAATCGTCAACGTGCCGGTCGGCGAGCACGCTCTGCAGGAGACACAGTCTCCCGAGGGCTATGTCGGATCTCCCGAAGTCCTGACTGTCGACGTGACTCGTGGTGAAACAGCGACGCTCGCCATCGAGAATCAACTGGCGGTCGGTGCGATCAGTATCCGAACCACCTCCGACGACACCGGTGAGCTGCTGGGCGGCGCCTGCTTCGCCATCAACGATGGCGCTCCCGTTTGCGACAACGCCGAGGGCGATCAGGACGACACGGCGGGCGTTGTTGTCGTGACCGTGCCGGTTGGCGAGCACACCGTCACTGAAACCCAGGCGCCCGAGGGGTACGACGGCGTTCTGGAACCGGTAACGGTGACGGTCGGCTTTGCCGAAGCCGTCGAAGTGCCTTTCGTCAACACGCGGTTCACCGGAACGCTGCGCATCGCCAAGACCGACAACACCACCGGCGAGTCGCTGGCGGGCGCCTGCTTCTCGCTCGAAGGCGAAACGTCCTACGGTCCGGTGTGCGACAACGGTGATGGCGACGCCGATCCGGCGGAGGGCATCATTGCCATCCAGGGTATCGAGCCGGACGTCTACGCCGTCACGGAAACCACGACGCCGGACGGTTTCGAGGAGCCGGGTGGTCCGGTTGCCGAGAATCTGATCATCAGTGGCGGCGCGATCGTCGATCTCGACGTTCCGAACGAACCGGAAGGTGCCGGGACCCGGCCGATCCTGCCGCCGACTGGTCAGCTCGTCATCAACAAGGTCGATGACGGCGGCAACGCGCTTGCCGGAGCCTGTTTCTCCCTTTCGGGCGCGGCTGAGGTTGGTCCGGTTTGCGACAACGACGCCGCCGATCTCGATCCGGCCAATGGGGTGATCTCGATCGGCGAGATTCCGACCGGCGATTACCTCTTGTCGGAGACAACTGCTCCGGCCGGTTACACCGGCACGGCTCCAGTCTCGGTGCAGATCACCCTCGACGAAACAGCAACGGTCGAGGTGGTCAACACCGCTGAGCTGGCGGAACCGGGCAGTCTGCGGATTCAGACACGCGACGCGGACGGCAATCCGATTGGCGGCGCCTGCTTCACCGTCGGCACCGTTTCCCGGTGCGACAACGCGGCTGGTGATACCGATCCGGCTGCTGGCGAGATCGTGGTGAGCGGTCTTCTGGCAGGCGACTATCTGGTGACCAACACCGAGCCGCCGGCTGGTTTCGTCACTGCCGAGCCGCAAACGACGACTGTGGACGCGGGGGCCGAGGCCACGGTCAGCTTCAGCTTCGAACTCGCGCCGGAAGAAACGGGCGGTTTGGAGTTCCAGCTTCGGGACAGCGACGGCAATGCCGTTCCTGATGCCTGCGTGACGCTCAGCGAAGTCAGCAACGATTCCGCGGACCTCGTTTTCTGCGACGGTGGTGAGGAAGACGTCAACGATGAGCCTGGCGTTCTCACTGTCGAGAATCTGCCCGTGGGCACGTTCAGCGTTCGACAGCTGCCAGCCTCCGACGAAGGAACCGGCGGTGAGGACGAGTCGGTCGCTGCGGCCGGCGCCATGCAGATCCTGCCCGAGAAAACGGTTCAGGTGAAACCGGGTCAGACGATCGTGGTGGTCATCATCATCGTGATCGAACCACCGCAGGCCGGCGGTATCGATATCGTCAAGCGCTCCCAGGACACCAACATCCTGCAAGGTGGCGCCTGTTTCCAGGTCACCGGCCAGGGGAATGATGTCGAGATCTGCGACAACGACGGCGTCGACACCAACCTGACGGTCGGTGTGGTTCGCTTCACCAACCTGATGCAGGGTCTCTATACGATCACCGAAACGAAGTCGCCTCCGGGCTACGATCCCGGCGGAGACAGCGAGGTCGCGGTCTTCGGTGGTGCGATCACCACCGTCACCTTCCGCAACCCGCCGACTCCTGACCCGATTGGCGATCTGACGATTCTCAAGGTCGATCCGGAAGGCGATCCCGTGGCGGGAACCTGCTTCGAGCTGCGTTCTGGCAACGATGTGATTGCCGGCCCGGTTTGCGACGAGGATGACGGTCAGAACGACGGCATCATCACCTTCACCGATGTCGAACCGGGTGACTACATCCTGCGCGAAACGCAGGCTGCTTCGAACGACTACCAGCCGATTCCGGACCAACCGGTGACCATCGTGGCGGGCCAGAATGTGCAGCTGCCGGTGGTCAACACCCTGAAGCCGGGAAGCATCCTGATCGTCAAGTACGACGATGAAGGCAATGGCCCCATCGGTGGAGCCTGCTTCGGGCTCGACCGGGGCAACGGCATCGAATTCGAGGTTTGCGACCAGCAGGCGGGAGACGGCGACTTGGAGGAAGGGGTCATCCTGATCGGCAGCGTGCCGCCGGGTGACTACGACCTCGTGGAAACAGCGGCGCCAGCCGGATTCGATCCTGGTCCGGCGATCCCGGTGACCGTGTCGCCTGGCACGCAGCTGCAGCTGGATGTGGAGAACACACCGGCGACGCCGCCGACAGAAACCGGCGACCTGACCATCATCAAGCGGAACAGCAAGGGCGAGCCACTGCCGGGAGCCTGTTTTGCGCTTCGCCAGGGTGCTGTGATCAGGGTGCCGCAGCGGTGTGACGGCGACGACGGCAATCTCGACGGCCGCATCTCCTTCACCGGTGTCGGCGTCGGTCAGTACGGCGTCATCGAGACGAAGAAGCCATCCGCAGACTACCAGACACCGCCGGAGAAGTTCGTCACGATCACCAAGGATGCCCAGCTCGAGATCGTCATCGTCAATATTCTCAAGCCCGGCCACATCCAGATCTCCAAGGTGAACCAGCAAGGTCAGCCGCTGGCCAACGCCTGCTTCAAGGTAACGCCAGGCTTCTTCGCGGCCAAGTGCACCGATGGTTCGGGGATCGTGGTCTTCGACAACCTGCCGCCTGGTGTCTACACCGTCACCGAAACGCAGGCGCCCTATGGCTATCTGACGGCTCCGCCGGTGACCAA
>JAHBVL010000023.1 GCA_019637585.1 Thermomicrobiales bacterium
GTTTCCGCCCGGGCGCGTTCGCATTCGAATTTCTCGGTTCGGACTACTGGGAGAGGTCGACGTCCCGCGATTCGATGATGACAACCTCTTCGCCCTGGATAGCCCAGATGTTGATGGTACCGGTGAGGACGTCACCGTTCTCATCGAGATTCTGGCTACCGGCGGCGCCTTCGTAGTCGATGTCAGTGCCAGCGGCGATCAGCTCGAGCGCTGCCGTCCAGCCATCGGAGCCAGGACCAACCACCTCACCCGGAGGATTCGCCACGTCGCGCAGAACATCGCGCATGGCAGTTGGGTCGACAGAATCGGCAACCTCAGCGGCCAGCGCGATCAGGTAGATTGCGTCATAGCCTTCCCGCAGGTACGGCACCGACGGCTGAGTTCCGAACGCAGCCTCGAAGGCCACGTCGAACGCGTCGCCGGCAGCGGTGTCGGGAGCGCCGGCCGATGTGCCCTGCATTCCTTCAAACGCGGACCAGCCGAGCTCAGCGAACATGTCCGGCGAGCGGCCACCGTCCGAGAAGAGGAAGTTCTCGACCAGACCCTGCTCGACAGCTTCGCGCAGATAGACGCTCATGCTCTCGGGGTAGCTGATGGCCACCAGCACGTCCGGGTTGCCATCGGTGCAGGCGGTCAGCTCGGAAACGAATGAGCCCTGGGCGCTTTCGTGCGGAACCTGGGCGGTCACGGTGCCACCGAGCGCTTCGAACGACTCAGTGAAAACCGCGCTCAGACCCTGGCCATAGGGACCATTGATGTACATGGTGCAGGCCGAGGTGTACCCAAGACCCTGCGCGACTTCGGCCATCACCTTGCCCTGCGCCGAGTCGGCGATGGTGGTGCGGAAGAAGAAGTCGTTGTCCTCGACCGGAGTCAGGGCATTCGAGGTCGCGGAGTGGGAGAAGTGGAGAATGTGGCCAGGACCGGTCACAGTCTCGATCACCTGCTGAGCCACGCCGGACGCTGCCGGGCCGACGATGGCGCTGACGCCCTCGACTTCGACCAGGCGGCGGGCCTCTTCGACGGCCTGCTGGGGAGCGGTTCCGTCGTCACCCTGAACCAGCTCGACTGGCTGGCCATTGACGCCGCCCGCTGCGTTGATCTCATCAACTGCGAGCTGCATCGCATTGAACATCGGCTGACCGAAGTCGGAAAGATCGCCGGTGAACGGCAACAACGCGCCGATCTTCAGCGGCGCAATCTCATCCTGGGCGGTGGTGGTCCCAGCGCCACGCGAAATCGCCATAGGAATGGTCAGCATCAGAGCGAATGCGACCAGAATCAAACGGGAACGCATGTTTCCTCCCTGTGATATGAGAACCGGCACATTTCCAGGCCAATTTCATGCAAAACCTGGGCCGAACGCATAGTAACGCAAAACAGCGGCCACTTTCGATTCAGAAGGGGATGTTCACAGATCCAGTGGCGCTCATCCTCCAGTTTTGCGATGCTGCCGGTGTTGGAATCTGTCTGCCTAGTCCAGGAGCGTGTGAATCCCGTGCTTATCGACATCACACCCATCGAGAAACTCGACTTCGATTCAAAGGGAGCGCGATTCTATTCGGTGCCGTTCACGTCGGATGGGATGTGGGCTCGCACTCGCCTGCCCCTCTACGTCGCCTCATCCGGTAAACCGGGCAACACCGTGCTGGCCATTGGCGGCACCCACGGCGACGAGTACGAGGGACCAGTGGGGCTCAAGAATCTGATCCAGGAGTTCGATCCCGATGCTCTGGTCAGCGGGCGGTTGATCGTGGTTCCTGTCTTCAATGTGCCGGCCTTCAACGCGGCGCAGCGCGCTTCTCCCCAGGACGGGATCAACATGAACCGCGCGTTTCCCGGCAATGCCGCCGGGTCGATCACCTACCGGATGGCGCGGTTCATGACGGATGAGCTTCTCAGCCGGGCTGACGTGGTGATCGACATTCACTCGGGTGGCGTCGGCTACGAGATCGCCCGGTGTATGTCGTTCCACAAGGTCGATGACCCGGAGATGCACAAACGGTTCAAGGAAACGGCATTCCTCTTTGGAACCCCCTTCACGATGATCTACACCGGAGGCATGGGCACCGGACTCCTGACCGAAGAAGCGGAAAAGATGGGCAAGATCACCATCGGCAGCGAACTCGGGTTTGGCGCATCCACCGACTATTGGGGTGTTCGCTGGGCTCATCAGGGCACCCTGAATGTGATGCGCCATTTCGGCCTGCTCAACTCCCCGATTGTCGACAACACCAAACCGGGGCTCGATCGACAGCGTCTGATCGAGAACACCGACATCGACCGCTGGATCACCGCCCCGGTGAGCGGCATCAGCGAGCCGATGGTCGAGTTGGGTACGTACGTGACCAAAGGGACGCCGGTGACCCGTATTCACGATTTCGATCGCTGGGACGAGCCGGGGGTGGTCATTCACGCCGACGTCGATGGCTGGGTCCTCTGCCGGAAGTTCCGCGCCGAAACGGAGCAGGGTGAGGTCGTGATGGTCATTGCGGAGGAGGTCGATTAGTTCCCTGCCTGAATGAAGGCGATTGGCCGTCGGAACGGTATCCTTGTTCGATTGAACTGGATGAGGAGGTGACGGCGGTGCAACGGCGACAGATTTTCAGATTCCTGGGTGTGCTTTCGCTCGTCGTCGCCCTGTTGATCCCCCTGGCGACGCCAGCGGCTGCCCAGGGTGGCAGCGAGACCTATACCGAACCTGAGGGTCGTTTCTCCTTTCCGGTTCCATCGGGATGGACGGTCGACGAGCAGGATGGGTTCGTCCTGCTTGCCGATCCGGATGGCGACATCACCTTCGCCATGCTGGTTACAGAGGCCGCGGATGCCCGGGCGGGCATCGCCGCGGCGTGGGACATCGTCGAGCCGGAGTTCGACCTGGAGCCCCTTCCCGGGTCGGATCAGGACTTGCCCGCGCAGGGCGAGATCGATGAGATCGTGGTTCTGACCTACGACATCGGTCAGTCGACTGGCCAGGTCGTGCAGGCGATCGGCCAGCGGGTCGGTGACCAGAATTACGTGATGATCATCGGCGGGTCGCTCGATGCCGCCGCCCGCCGGAATTCGCAGATTCAACTGATCGCTGCGGGATTCGTTTTCGGCGACGAGGAAACCACCGACTATTCGCAGGCGGAAGCAGCGCCGTTCGAGGGGGAGTTGGTCGACGCATTCAGCACGTTCGCCGGTGAGCTGTTCGAGCGATCCGGGGTGCCAGGTGTCTCGATTGCCGTCGTCCAGAACGGAGAGATCGTCTACGCCCAGGGTCTTGGGGTGACGGTGGCTGGCGGTTCCCAGCCGGTTACTCCCGACACGTTGATGATGATCGGTTCGGTGTCGAAATCGTTCACCACAACTATGATGGCCTCGATGGTCGACCAGGGGTTGTTCGACTGGGACACGCCGGTGGTCGACGTTCTGCCCGGTTTCCAGTTCTCCGATCCGGAGCTGACGGCACAGATCACCATGCGCAATCTGGTCTGCGCCTGTACCGGCGTGCCGCGTCGCGATCTCGAGCTGATTTTCAGTGCCAACGAGCTGACAGCCGAGGAGATCATCACCTCGCTGGCCGGGTTCGAGGTGTTCACCGATTTCGGTGAGGCTTTCCAGTACAGCAACCAGATGGTCGCGGTTGCCGGCTACGTTGCCGCGCATGCCGCTGGCGGGGTGTATGGCGATCTCGACGACGCGTATACGCAGGAGCTGCAACGGCGGGTGCTCGATCCACTGGGCATGGAGCGAACCACCCTTTCGTTCATCAACGCGTCGCTCGATCCGGATGTCGCTTCGCCGCACAGCCATCCGCCGGAAGAGGACTTCCAGCCGCTTGGTCTCGATACCGAAGCGCTTCTCGAACCGGTGAAACCGGCGGGAACGCTCTGGTCGACGGCCAACGAGCTCGGCAGCTACCTGATCATGCAGCTCAACGATGGGGTGGCGCCATCGGGTGTGGTGGTCGCATCGCCGGACAATCTCCTCCAGACCCGCGAACCCCAGATCGAGATCACGACCACGATCAGCTACGGTCTGGGCTGGACGGTGGAAGACCGAAATGGGCTCCAGGTGATCAGCCATGGCGGCAACACCATGGGCTTCACCTCCTATCTGTCGTTCCTTCCCGGGGCCGATCTGGGACTGGCGGTGCTGATCAATGGTCAGGCCGCCAACGGATTCGGGGAAGCGCTGGAAGCGCGCCTGCTGGAACTCGTACTCGGTTTGCCGGAGGCGATCGAGGGGCAGCTCGACCAAGGGATGCCGGGCGATGGCACGCCAGAAGCCGAAGCGTCACCCGTGGCTGTCGCATCCACGATGGCGATAGCGCCCGAGCCGACATTCTTTGGCGAACGGCCGACCGAAGAGGAGGTTGCGGATCTCCTGGGGAGCTACACCGAAGCGAGTCTGGGCGATGTGACGATCAGCTGGTCCATCGACGATGGGCTGGTCTTCGATGCCGGCGAGTTCACGGCAGAGCTCAGACCGACGACGGGAGACGCCGCCGCGTTCGGCGACTGGATCATGATCGACGGTCCGATTGCCGGAACGCCATTCACCGTGGAGACGAGTGACGATGGCGAACCGGCGCTGGTGCTCAATGGTGGCAGTGACATCTACCGATTTGTGAGGGTTGAGGACGAGCCGGTGTGACGAAGGCCGGCTCTCCCAGATAGGTAGGGTAGTTGCGAAAGCGCCATAAATGGCGCGGCTACGCATCGTCGTGGGACGCACGGCAGGATCGACGCGTTGTCGCGGTGCGGTGTCGGCGCTGTGCCAGCAGCGCGGGTGCTATGAATCAGCGCTATGCAGGTATCCAGCCAGATCGCGGATTTCCGCGGCGTTGAAGCCGGCCACATCGTCGTTCTGTTGCCACACCTGACCAAGCGACGCTCTGATGCCGGGGTCGCCGCCGGTGAAGGCGTCGATGAGCGATTGCCATTCAGTGGCCATGGCCCGGACCTGCGGTGATGCCGGATCGATGCCTGACTCCCTGGCGGTTCGGACGCGATCGATGAGATCGGTCCATTGCGTTTCGGCAGCGCGCATACCGGCGTCCCCCAGGTCAGCTGCCCGCTCAGCGAGGGTGTCCAGTTGCTCCTTCGTGTAGTGCTTTTCCACCTTGGCTAGCTCCTCTATGAGTTGCAGCATGGCGCCGCTTGTGGCGGCGTCGTGCTGATCGAGTAAGGCGATGACGCCGGCGATGCGACTCCTCAGCGCCGATTGCCTGCGGATCTGTTCGTCAGTGGCCGACAACAGCTGTTCGAGCGAGTCCCTCACCGCCAGACCGCGATCGAGAACCGAGCCGATCGCCGCCAGCGAGAGGCCCATCGACTGCAGCGACCGGACCTGCTGCAAGCGGGCGATATCGTCGTCGCTGTACAGCCGGTAGCCAGCATCCGATCTGGCCGACGGCGTGAGCAGTCCGATCTCGTCATAATGTCGCAGCGTTCGGACCGTCAGTCCCGAATCCCTGCTGACTTCTCCGATCGTCCGGTATTGCACGCGGTCCATCTCCACACGACATCGATATCACCCTAAACCCTCACGCCACGTGAGGGTCAAGCCTTCCCTGGGACTTTGCATGCAGGGAAGCGTCGATTCGACGATTATTGCGGCGAACCAGACCGGCAATGTGGGGGGAGAGTGATGATGACCGCGAGCTCCCAGACCTTCGTCAGGGCGGCAGACCAGCCGGCGGTGCCGGAGAGCGATCCGGAAATGCTCTTCGACATCCCCTATCCGGCGTCGCTCTCCCGGTGGAAGGTGTTGGTCAAGTGGCTGCTCGTGACGCCGCATCTGGTTCTGTTCGGCTTGCTGGCCCCGGTTTTTCTGGCTGTCGTCGTTCTGGCCTGGTTCTCGATCCTGCTTACCGGCCGCTTCCCCCGTCCGCTCTGGAACTTCGAGCTGCAGTACATGCGGCGTTCCACCAACCAGACGACCTACGCCATCACGTTGCAGCGGGACGAATATCCGCCTTTCGGGGAAGCGCCCTACCCTGCGGTGCTGGATATCGCCTATCCGGAAGCGCTTGCGCGGTGGAAGGTGCTGGTCAAGTGGCTCTTCATGCTGCCGAATCTGCTGGCGCTGGCGGTCGTGATGGCGATTTCGGCGATAGCTGTCTTCGTGGCCTTCTGGGCCATTCTGATCACCGGGCGATATCCGCGTCCGCTGTTTGACTTCGTCACCGGTGCGTTTCGGTGGGGACATCGCTGGGGCGCCTACTTCTATCTGATGACCGACCGGTATCCGCCGTTCCGGCTGACGTAGCGCCGAGTTGCCCTTCGAATATACGTACACTACCCTTGGACGATCAGATCGTCACCTGTGGGAGGGCGCGAATGAACAACCAGCCATCTAACTGTTCGAGCTGTGGTGCTCCGCTCAGACCGGGCGCCCAGTTTTGTGAGGAGTGCGGCACCCCGGTTTCAGCGCCGGCGGCGTCGTTGCCAGCGACTCGCCCGGAGTGGGATGTGCCGGTACTGACCGGATTCGAGTCTGCTCCACCAGCGATGTCCTATCCCGGCGCCGATCCACTGCTGCAGTTCGAGGTCGACTATCCCGAGCGCTTGTCGCGCTGGAAGATCTTCGTCAAGTGGCTGCTGGTGATTCCGCACTTCGTCATTCTGTACATCTTCGCCCTGGCGATGTCGGTTGTCCTGTTCATCGCATTCTTTGCGATCCTGATCACGGGGCGTTTTCCGCGAGGACTGTGGGACTTCTCCCTCCTCTACACGCGTTGGTCGACGAATGTCTCGGTCTACGGAATGCTCCTGCTGCGCGATGAGTACCCGCCGTTTGGCGATGCCGCATATCCAGCGAGAATCACGCTCGACTATCCGGAACACCTCTCTCGCTGGAAGATCTTCGTCAAATGGCTGCTGGTGATTCCACACATCATCGTGCTCATGTTCCTCAGCATCGCGATGTATGTGGCGGTCTTCATCGCCTTTGTCGCCATCCTGATCACCGGGAAATATCCTCGTGGGCTCTTCGACTTCGTCGTTGGCACAACACGCTGGTCGTTGCGAATGTCTGCCTACGTCAGCCTCATGACCGACCGATACCCGCCATTCAGTCTGGATTGATCTGATTTGAGCCGGTTTCTTCTCGATCGGAGTATCGACCGCTGGGCTGATCTTCTGACGGGCTACTGCACCGATGTCCGGCCCGGACAGCAGGTTGCCATCAGCGGAGAACTGCCAGCGCAGCCGTTGATCGAAGCGACCAGCCGGGCGGTGATGCGGGCCGGAGGACATCCAGTCGTTCTGCCGGTGCTTCCCGGGCTGGATGCAATGCTCCACCGCTCCGGAATGGATGAGCAGATCTCCTTCATTTCCCCGGTCGAGCGATTCGCGCGGGAAGAGGCGGATGTGTCGATTCGCATTCTGGCGGACGAGAACACCAGGGGAAGCAGCACCGTCGATCCAGCCCGCAGCATGCTCTGGCGACGAGCCCGGCGTGAGCTCAACCAGCGTTTCGCCGAGCGGGCCGCGAATGGGGAGCTTCGCTGGTCGCTGACGCTTTTCCCCACACCCGCGTTCGCCCAGGACGCCGGTATGTCGACCGACGAGTACACCGACTTCATCTTTCGTGCCTGCAAGCTGCACGAACCAGACCCGGCCGAGGCATGGAGAGCTTTGCGGGCCAGGCAATCCCGGATCATCGACTGGCTCGAACCACGCCAGGAGCTTCATCTGGTCGGGCCGGGCACCGATCTCCGCGTCGCGATTGGCGGCCGATCCTGGATCAATTCGGATGGCAGCCGCAATCTTCTGTCCGGCGAGGTCTTTACCGGCCCGGTCGAGGATTCGGCCGAAGGGGAGATCGCGTGCAGCTTCCCGGTGGTGACCGGTGGACGGGAAATCGCGGGGATTCGCCTGAAGTTCGCCTCAGGGGTGGTGGTCGATGCGTCGGCTGCGCGCAACGAAGACTATCTGCTCTCCGCGCTCGACTCGGATGAGGGAGCCCGGCGGCTTGGCGAGATCGCCATCGGCACCAACACCGACATCGACCGGTTCACCGGCCAGATTCTGCTGGACGAGAAAATCGGCGGTACGGCACACCTGGCGCTGGGGCAGGGCTACCCCGAAACCGGCAGCACGAATCGCTCAGCGATCCACTGGGACCTGATCGTCGATCTCCGGGAGGGAGGGCGGGTCGAAGCCGATGGCCAGCCCCTTGTGGTGAATGGCGACATCCTCATTCGCTGAGATCGCGGATGAGGCGGATCGAGCCGCAGAGGATCGTGGGCGAGCCAAAACTCCCTGCTTTCGTCACCACTGGCACACCGGCGGCGGGTCCGGCGCCGATCACCCCCCACGGCACGGCAGGCGCGACTTCGCCGCGCAGCCAGATGTACCCCGCGTCGATGAGCTGACAAACCTCCGCGGCGATATCACCGCCGGTCAGGACAAGACCACCGGTCGATCCCGACCGTATCGGCGCCACGGCGATGCTGGCCAGCTGTCTGGCCAGAAGATGGGGATCGAGGGGCGAGCGCATGCAACCGGCGTAGGTCACGATCGTGTCTCGGCCGCTCTCCACGGCGTGCTGGACCTGGCTGGCCAGTGCATCACGCTCGGCGTCGCTCCAGACCGTTTCGAGCTGTTCCGGCCGGATGACGGGCATGCCGCCGCGGCTGGCGATCCCCACCTGGATGGCGCTTGCCTCATGCGCTGACCCGATGATGAGCAGCACCGGTTTCGACGACGTGTGCGGTTCGGGGGCCATACAACTCGACTGAGGCTGCAGCTGGCTCCCCAATGCGGCGGCCAGACCGGCCGACCCGGCGGGCAAGGTCCCCGGCAGGTTGGAGAGCGCGGCGGCGATGGCTTGCAGATCATCATCGGTTTCGGCGTCGATGATGACGATTCCCGGAAAACCGCCGGTGATGGCGTTCGACAGAGCCTTCTGGCTTTCGCGCACCACGTCGAGGCCGATCTTCGAGATCGGGGCGGGGCAGTCGTCTCGCAGTAGCTCATCGATCCGGGAGGTCGTTTTGCCCTCGCCGAGCGGTGTCTCGTGCAGCGGAACGCCATTGACCAGGATTTCGCCCTCGACCACCGTTCGGAGCTGGGAGGGGAGTGCCGGGCAGATCACCACGTTGGGTTTGGCCAGGGTCGACGAGATCAGCGAGAGTTCCAGACCAGGATGTCCGCGGAACGCGCTATCGACCTTGTGATACCAGGACGCTGGATCGCCAGCACTGCGGATATGCGCCAGCGCCTTGCCGACCCGGTCCGGTACCTCATGGCGCGCGGCGTCACGGGTATCGGCCGACGCAGCGAGGACGTCGACCGGGCATGGCGGTTGCCGGTCGAGGCAAAGCACCACGGACATACCATGGTGCGCAAGTCCGCCGGCAGTGTCGGCGGCGCCGGTCAGATCATCGGCAATGATGGCGAGCTGCGGGCCACGCATGTCACGACGCGCTTGTGCGACGAGCGCGAACCATCTTCACCGCCACATCGATGGCAGCCAGCATGCTTTCCTCGCTGGCGACTCCCTGACCGGCGATATCGAATGCTGTGCCATGGTCGACTGATGTCCGGATGATCGGCAACCCGACACTCACATTGACCCCGGAATCGAACGCCAGGAGTTTCATCGGAATGTGCCCCTGGTCGTGATACATGGCGACGACGATATCGAAGAGGCCCTTGGTGGCGCGCAGGAAGACCGTGTCGCCCGGTTGAGGATCGGTCACGCGCAGCCCTCTGGCGCGCGCTGCGTCGATCGCCGGCTGGATCTCCTCGATCTCCTGATTGCCGAAGATGCCACCTTCACCGGCATGCGGATTGAGTCCCGCCACCGCGATCAACGGATCGGGGATGCCCAGCGCGACACACGACTCGTAGGCGATGTCGATCACCTCTTCGACCCGCTTGCGGGTGACCCGGGCGATGGCCTCGGAGAGCGCGACATGGGTCGAAACATGGACGACCTTCAGATTAGGGCCGACCAGCAGCATGCTGACCTTTTCCGCTCTGGTGCGTTCGGCGAGCAGTTCGGTGTGACCGGCATACGTGTAGCCGGCCGCATGCATGGCGGCTTTGTTCAGGGGAGCGGTGACGATGCCGTCGATGTCGCCGGCGATGGCCAGGTCTGTCGCGGTGAAGACATACTCGACCGCCGCATTGCCGCTCACCGCGGAGATCTCGCCAAGAGGACAATCGCGCGGATCGGCGTTTTTCAGGTCGAGGAGGGAGACAAAACCCGGTTCGAAGAGACCAGCCGCGGGATCGGTGACCGGAAAGATGGTGGGTGCGGCTTCTCCCAGCAGGGGCATGGTTCGTTCGAGGATGCGACGGTCACCAACCACGAAGGGCCGACAGAGGGCGAAGACCTCCCGGTGCAACAGCGCTTTCAGGGTGATTTCCGGTCCGATACCGGAGGGGTCGCCAAGGGTGAGCGCCAGCAGGGGGCGTTCCTGTACATCCATCGGGCCAGCTCCAGTCGCGCGATCGGCATCTCTTGCCGCGACATTCTACCCGCGCATTCGGTATCAGTCGCGATGCCGCTTACCCGGAGTTGGCCCAGGAACGCAATGATGCCAGGAGCGCGTCGCGACGCTGGTGAACCGAACCGCCCGACGCTTCGATGAAGTACTGCACCTGCAGATTGACGATCGACGCGTCGTTGTCGCCAGCCAGCCGCCAGTCGGTGCGAAGTCCTTCGATTCGCTTGCCAAGCGCAAAGGCGTATCCGATTTCAGCGGCGGTCCCGGAGTCGACGTCGACGCCGTCGAGAATCGCTACCACGCCATCGGCTGACTGGATACTTGCCGCATTCGACCGGCCAAGCTCGATGTTGATCTCGCTCAGGATCGAGAATCGCGCCGAGCGGCTGTCCAGCGCCATGGCCCGCCCGAAATCGTCGTCGAAGCGGTGATCGTCCCAGGGATTGATCACCTCGACGATCTGCGCAAGTTCACTGGCGAATTCAGTCATGAATCCGCTGGTCGATTCGGCAAAGCCGAGCGGGGAAGCGAGATAGATTTTCAGATGATTCTCCTGGCTCCATACCAGCGCGTCAGGTAGTAGGCGCCTGTCAGGTTGCTGATGATAACGCCGTCTGTCTCATTCGACGCGTGCACGAACTGGTTGTTGCCGATGTAGATGCCATTGTGCGACAGCCCCGTGGTGTAGGTATTGGCGAAGTTGACGATATCGCCCGGTTGCAGGTCACCCCAGGCCACAGGGCGGCCATAGGTGTACTGGTTGATCACCCCGCCCACCAGATTGATGCCGGTGGTGTTGAACATCACCCAGTAAACGAAACCCGCGCAGTCGAATTGCGCCGGACCGCGTCCCGCCCAGACGTAGGGATAGCCGATGTAGCGCAGCGCATAGTTGACGATGGCTTGTCCCGTGGCGGTGCCGCCCCCGGCTCCCGCGTTGCCGACCGGTGTCGTCGTGCCGGGCGCGGTCGTCGAACCTGGGCTGAGCGCGGCGCTGGTCCAGGTTAGGTAGTCGCCATGCATGTAGCCGGTGGTGCTTCCCCAACTGACCGGATAGAAGCCATTCGATTTGGCGCCGGTGATCTTGACCACCGTTCCGGCTGGCGCCACGGCGGTGGTGCCGGCATTCAGCGTTGCTCCGGACCGCAGGCGAAGTGATTCAGTCACACGGGCGTGGCTCCCTGCGGTGAGATCGGATGATCCTACCGACCCTGAAGAGCTCGAACCGGCGCCGGTGGCCAGATAGTCGCGATGGATGAACCCGTTGGAGCCATTGCGGGTCACGGCGATCCATTCGCCAACCGATCCCGCTCGGACGGTGAGTCCCGAACCTTCGACGAGCACCGAGATGACCGCTCCCGTGTGGCTGGCGCTCGACCGGAATCGCACGCCGGCGCCGTCGGTGCCACTCACATGCACCGTCTGACCGGTCGAGTAGCCTCCCGAGGTCGAACCGGCGCCTGACGTGCCGGAGCCAAAGTAGTCGGAGTGCACCCAGCCGTTCTGGCCGCCACAAACGACCGGCACCCAGCCACTCTGGAGAGAACCCCGGATGGTGGCCGAAGCGCCCGACGCCAGGGTGGTGATGACGGCGCCGTCGAAGGAGGCCGAGGCCCGGCAGCGAAGCGAGGCCCCGTCAGTATTGCGAACCGTGCCGGTCCCGCCGGTAGACGTACTCGATCCTGGCGTATTGCCGACGTATTCAGCCCAGATCCACCCATTCTGACCGGCGCAGTAAACCGGTTGCCAGCTCCCCGACACAGCCCCCCGGGAGGTTACCGCTGCCCCTTCCGACAAGACGGTGATTGTGGCGGCATCCATGTTGGCGCCGGCCCGGCACCGGACACCGGCCCCGCCGGTTCCCACGACATATCCCGTACCGCCACCGATGATGGCCGACACCTCGCCCGCTTCCGTGGCCACAGGATCGGGGGAGAGGATCATGGCCTCGGCAGCGGCATCCGTGGTTTCGGCAGATGGCGACTCCGCGACACTCGGAGCGGACATCTCTGGTGTCCCTTCAGGGGTGGCTTCCGGTTCAGCCTCGGTCGTTTCCGTGGCCTCGGGGAGGGGCGCGTCAGCGATCTCGGTTGGGTCGGAGGTTGGCTCGTCCGAGGCTGGCGTTTCGCTCACCGGCGCTTCTCCGAGCTCCGGTTCTTCCACGGGCGCTGGTGGGTCGAAAACGAGGGTTTGAACGTATCCGTTCTGCTCGGCGCACCGCACCGGCTGCCAGCCATCGATCGCATCGGCGGTCAGTCCGATCTCCTGACCGGGCTGAAGCATGACGATGATGGTCGCGTCGTTGCGCGGTTCGGCAAGACAGGGAACCGCTGTGGCCGGCTGCACGAGTTTCCAGGCGATGATCACCGGCTCTGGTTCGACGACGGGATCGGCGGGATCTGTGGTGACAACCGATACCAGAAGGTACCCGACCGACAGCGATGTTCCAGCCTGCACCCAGAGTTGACCGTCGAACATCGACGGAATTGGCCCATCGAGGAGGGTGACGGCACTGCCGGCGCCGATCCATTCGACGAGAGGGGACTCACTGGTCGGTTCGGCATAGAGACCGGCGTCGACGAGCACAACCGCGCTCTGACCGGCCTGCGCAGGGCTTTCCGCCTGCTGGGCTGCTGTCTGGAGTGGCCCCAGCAGAGAAAACGCCATCATCCCGGCGAATGTTGCCGAGATCCACCATCGCATTGTCCTGAACATCGAAGCGCTCTCCCCGCCGGTTGCTCTGTTTGCGTGCAGTAGCGGGAGTCCGCCGAAGCGAAGCCGGTCGCTCGGTGGTGCGGGGAAGCGCGAATCCGCCGCCAGCCAGCGACGACTCGTCAGATGGGAACCGTAGGTGACATGCGGGACGGCTTCCAGACGAGGGGATAGGCCATTGGTCCTGATTTGGCACAGGACTTTTCGTCCCCCAGGCGTGCGGCGAGTGGCCCGGGGCATGTAGGATGGAGCGCAACGTTCGCATGTGCAGGGAGGACGCAATTGTGGCTGAGAGCGACTATGAGATTCTCGATCCCCGGTTTGGTTCGCTGATCAAAACGACCGCCAGAGTCGAGCATCTCTTCGAAGGGTGCCGCTGGGCGGAGGGTCCGGCATGGTTTGCCGCCGGGCGCTATCTGGTCTGGAGCGATATCCCCAACGACCGGATGATGCGCTGGGATGAAACGTCGGGGGTGACGAGCGTTTTCCGGTATCCGGCTGGCTACACCAATGGCCACACCGTCGATCGGGAGGGCCGGCTCGTGTCATGCGAGCATGGCGGTCGGCGGGTGACGCGGACCGAGCACGACGGCAGCATCACCGTCATCGCAGACAACTATCAGGGCAAGCGACTCAACAGCCCGAACGATGTCGTGGTCAAGTCGGACGGTTCGATCTGGTTCACTGATCCTGCCTATGGCATCGATTCCGACTATGAGGGGCACAAGGGAGAGAACGAGATCGGTGGTTGCTACGTTTTCCGGGTCGATCCCGACAGCGGGGAGATCGAAGCGGTGATCACCGACCTGGTTCGGCCGAACGGATTGGCCTTTTCCCCCGACGAATCGCTCCTCTATGTCGTCGACACCGGCGAGCAGCGACCCAAACCGATGTATGTCTACGATGTCGACAACGAAGGTGGGCTTTCCAACCAGAGGCTCTTCGCCAAGTGCACGGCGGGGGTGTTCGACGGGTTCCGCTGCGATACCGAGGGCCGGATCTGGACCAGCGCCGGCGATGGCGTCCACTGCTATCACCCGGACGGCACCCTGTTGGGCAAGGTGCTGGTGCCGGAGGTCGTGGCCAATGTGGAATGGGGCGGAGCGAAGCGCAACCGTCTCTTCATGTGCGGCACGACGTCGCTCTACTCGGTGTTGCTGCCGGTGAACGGCGCCAGCCGGCCCCAGTAGCCGGCGTCTATTCGGTTGCCGCCAGCAATCCGGCGGCGGCAACCATCACATCGGCCATGCCATAGCCGTCGATTTCGGTCAGCGGGTTGTTGATGATGCCAGCCAGGACGAACCATCGTCCGTCGGCTCGTTCCAGCAACCAGACATCCGACTTGACCCCGGCTTCGTAGCCACCCTTGTATCCGACATAGGACCAGACTCCCGGGTCGAAGGTGATATTCGGCTGGAGGGAGAGGGTGTTGAGGACCGGCGCCATCTCCGGTTCCGCAGAGAGCTTCCAGAGATCGAGCACGGCGTTGCAGAGATCCGCAGCGGAAGCAAACCACTCGATGGTGTCGATAGCCCGGAAAGCGGGCCAGAGCTCCCACTCGGCGAGGGTGGCCGCTTGTGGCTGGACCATCGTTTCGAGCAGACTCCGCCGGTCCTCGACGGTGGCCGAGAGATACCGGGTCAGGTCGTCGTCGGACAACCGCATTTTGATGGCGAACCACTCGCGGGTCATCAGGAGAGGCTGATTCAGCTCCGGGTGAGCGTGACCCATGCGCCCGAAAGCCGTTTCCACGGCTGTCCGGCCGAGGCGAGCGATCAGATGGTCGGTGGCCGTGTTGTCGCTCTGGGCGATCATCTGCTCCGCCCACTTGACGAGCGGAAAGCGATCGCCGGCGGCGGCGTACCGCATATCCCCATTCGGCAGACTGACCAGTTCGGGATCGGCCGCCAGAAGCTCATCCCACGATGCCGCGCCAAGCGACACCTGATGCGCCAATTCCCCAAGCACATAGAGCTTGAACGAGGACGCGATCGCCAGCTCCTCGTCCGGATGCACCCTGGCCAGCGGGTCGCAACTGCCATCGGTGATCTCGGCGGCAAAGAAGCCGGTGCGCGGGGCGAGTGCGTCGAACCGGCGCTTGAGGTCCGACCAGTTTGCCGACGGATCGACGGTGCTGCCGGGCAACCAGACTGGCTGGAAGTAGAGACCATTGATCCGGTGAGCGGGGCCCGTGTCCACCGAGAGCGCCACTCGCCAGTAGCCAGCCGGGCCGGCCAGGAGCGCGTTGGCTCGTTGATCGGTGACGCCTCCCTCGAAGCGCGCCACCTGCAGCGGTCCAGCGGGTCCGACATAGAAGCGGAAAACGTCGATGAGCTGTTCCGGCGTGATTCCGGTGAGAAAGAGGGGATCGAACTGCTCGACAACGCGTTCCGCGGTGAGGCCGGCGGCGAGGGTGTTGACCTGGTCGAGCGCCCACTCCAGCTGGATGCCTGCCGGCGTCGAGGGAATCGCCGGGTCCGAGCTGGTCGGCGACTGAGCGGCCGCGCCGGGCAACTGGCCGAGCAGGAGTAGAGAGACCACCAGTGCAACGATGCGGCGCCTGCTTCGTTCGACGCGGAACGACGTGAATCTCATGCCATCAGATACGCGCAATCGGCGGATCGGGTTTCGGTCGGGAGGAGAAACCTGGTTATCGCTGTGAGTTAAGGACAAGAACGTTGATCGGGTATAGAATTGCGGCCGTTCACGTCTGATCTCGGACCGCCGGGAAGCGCGCTGCGTTCCTGCGTCCTCGAAGAGCGAGAAAAAACGATGACTGGTGTGTCGCGCGCGAAACGATTCACGCATCTTCTCTTCAGCTGCCTGATCGTGCTGGCGGTCGTTCTGCCGCTATCACGGACGAGTGCAGCCGGTCCGCCGATCTATCCCGATCTGGTCACACCGACACCAGCATCCCTCAAGATCAGCCGGGAATGGCTAAACGGCGCCTATCACTATCTCCTGCGCTTCGACAACACCGTGGTCAATCAGGGCGGGCGGCTCGAATTGACGGCGAATCTCGCGGTCAGCCGGGATGTCTACCAGAATGTCTATGACCAGAAGATCGGCGGAAACCGGGTCATCCACACGCGTGTCTCCACCGACCTGATCTTCCACCCTCAGCACAATCACTTTCACTTTGAAGGGATCGCCAGTTACGACCTGCTGAAGAAGAACTCGACTGGCAGATATCTCCACACCCAGCTGCGCGGCACCAAAACGAGCTATTGCATCATCGACTACGTGCGGATCAGCAGCTCCGCCCGGACCTCGCCCGAGTACCAGTACTGCAACGCCAGCGTGCAGGGACTTTCCGCGGGTTGGGGCGATCTCTACTATGCGTCGTTGCCCGACCAGTGGATCGATCTCGGCACGACCATGCTTCCCGACGGTGACTACGCGCTCCAGTCGACCGCCAATCCCCAGAAAAAGATCAAGGAATCGGACACCACCAACAACACGGGTGTGAAGTACTTTTCCATCCGGAATGGCGCGCTTTCCACAACCGGACAGACGCCGGCGTGTACGGCAACGCCAACAACGGTGCAGGTGGGGGACACCGTTCAGCTCTCCTGCACCCGGATCACCATGGGAACGACCGTGGATATCCGCTGGCGATCGACCGGGGGTCCAATTCTGACGACGGTGGTCAGTGGCGAAGAGCACAAGGCGCTGGCCAGCGTGGTGATACCGGAGGCTTCTTCCGGCGCCTATCCGATCTTCGCCGTGGTCCGCAGCACCGGCAGCTATTACGGGGCAGTCGTCAACGTCGGCGCCTCGGTCCAGTTGAGCCAGTCGACAGGCAGCCCGGGAGGGTCTCTTGGTTTTCTCGCCAGAGGCTTCACGGGAGGTGAGCCGGTCAGCATTCGGGTCGACGGGCAGCAGGTGGCGCTTCGGTCGGCGTCGATCGATGGGACCGCCGCGGGTACTTTCATCGTGCCCGATGTGGCGGGAGGCGTGCATACCGTCTCGGCGGTTGGCACGATCACCAATGTCTCCGTCAGCACACAGATGACCGTTGGACCGTCGATCCGGCTCGATCCTGGTTTCGCTCACGTGGAAACCGCGGTGGCGCCGATCCTGGCGGGATTTGCTTCGAATGAACAGGTCGATCTGGCGGTGCAGGGCGGATCGGTGCTGAGAACGGCACAAACCTCTGCGTCGGGAAGCGCCAGCGGTTCGACGACATCGTTCACCCTGCCGGCATCGGTGACGGCTGGAACGGTGACGATTGTCGCCACGGGCAAGAGCTCCGGGAAGCAGGCGTCGGCGCAGCTCCTGGTGCTGGGCGCCGGCGAAAACACACCGACTCCAACCGCGACAGCGACATCGACGCCGACCGATACACCCCGGCTGGACACCCGCCGTGTGACTACTGCGCTGAATATGCGATCGGGCGCCGGGACCTCCTTCGGCATTGTCCGGGTCCTTTCCAGTGGGACGGTGGTGACCGTCACCGGATCGGGCACGTCGGCCGGTGGGCTGGTCTGGCTGCCGATCCGTCTTCAGGACGGAACCACTGGCTGGGTGGCGGAGAAATATCTGGTCCAGGTCGTGGTGACGCCTCCGGCAGCGACGTCCACTCGAACTGCGACGCCGGACGGGAACTCCCAGCCCGACACGCGCCGCGTCACAACCGCGCTGAACATGCGCTCGGGCGCCGGGACGTCATACAGCGTGGTGCGGGTTCTTTCCAGCGGGACGATGGTCACCGTGACCGGAGCGGCCCAAACCGTCGCCGGTGCTGCCTGGGTGCCAATTCGTCTCCAGGATGCCACGACCGGATGGGTGTCGGAACGCTACCTCACGCGCGTCTCAGTGACGGCAACGGCGACCGCTCGAACGAGCGTGACGGCGGTCGCGCAGAGTGTCCAGGTTCGCACCGCGCTCAACTTGCGTTCCGGTCCTGGCACGACCTACGCCTCGGTCCAGATCCTGTCCGCCGGTACGCAGCTGACGGTGACCGGCCCGTCGCAGCGGGGCGGCAGCTACACCTGGTTGCCGGTGCGGACGAGTAGCGGGGTCACCGGCTGGGTGGCCAGCAACTATGTCTCAGGCGTTTCCGCAATCGCGCTCGAAACAGAAACACCTACGACAACGGTCACAGGCAGCCTGGGCGAAGCGGTGACCTCAGATCCGACCGAGGCGGCGCCGGCGAGTCCGGTCCGGCTCGACGATGCGGTGCTGCGCTGGTTGCCGGAGATTCAGTCGGCGTCGCAATCGACCGGTCTGCCGGCCGATGTATTGGCGGCGGTGATCTGGTACTCATCGGGTGGCGACGCGGGTCTGGTTTCGGCAAATGGGTCGATCGGGCTGATGCAGCTGACCGGCGCCGAGTTCGATGCGTTGGGAATTGGGGGCGGACGGCACGATCCGGCGACCAATATCTCGACAGGTGCGCTTCTCCTTGCTGCATTGCGGAACAGCACCGGATCGATCGAGGGCGCGCTGGCGGCCTACTATGGTGATGGCTGTTCGCCCGATAGCGTGTGTGCCAGTGGGTTTGTGACCGCTGTTCTCACGCAGGCGGCCGCGTATCAACCGCTGCTCTCCGATCCGGGTGCGGCGACTGTTGGACAGCTGCCGCCGGGTTGGACGTTGAGCGTCACGCCATACCAGTCTGACCGGTTCTCGCGACCGTTTATCGCCGAATCGGCAAGCGAACCGCCGGCAGCAACAAGCACGGCAGCTGATGAGTCGCTTCCGGCCCCGCCGGCCGAAGCAGAAGACGAAGAAGCACCGCCCGTCGAGCCGGAGCCCGAAGGGTCGCCCGAAATGTAGATGGGAATACCCCCTTGGCATGTCTTCTGCGTGCCGGTCGAGGTTGACATTGCCCGATTGGCGGGCACGACACCTATTGACAGGCAAGGGGGTATTCAGCCATGCCTACAGTTTTCGACGTGCGCCGGGCGCAATTGCTTGCGGTGGTACTGGCGCTTGGCTTGATCGTTGCCGGATTCGGCGCGTTCGGGCACGGCTCGGCCCAGACATCGGGCGACGAACAGGCGGACGGCAATGCGACGCCGGAAGCCGCGCTGCCAACCATTCCTCTCGAGACAACCGTGGGCGAGGGTGACTGGCCCGTCGCGCAAGGCGACCTGCAAGGCACCAGGAATGCCCTCAACTCATCGATCGATTCGGGGAATCTCGGTGACCTTGATGTGGCGTGGCGCTTCGATCTGGAAGCCGCTGGGTTCTTCGGGACCGTTACCGCCAATCCAATCGTTGTCGGTGACACGGTCTTCATCCAGGACATGCAGTCGAACGTCTTCGCCATCGATCGCTGGAGCGGCTTGCTGAAGTGGAAAACCGAGTTCGGTATCGGATCGATCGGCCCGAACGGCGTCGCGGTCGGATACGGACTGGTCTACGCCGGTCTGAGCGACACCGGTGAGGTCGTGGCTCTCGACATCGCCACCGGAACCGAGGTCTGGCGGCAGCGCATTGGCAGTCCTCCGGGCGAAGGCATCGATATGGCCCCGATGGTCTACGACGGGATGGTCTACATCTCCACCGTACCGGGCACGGGCGTCGGGCCGACCTTCTATCAGAATGGCGATCGCGGTGTCCTCTACGTCCTGGACGCGCTGACCGGTGAAGTGGCCTGGTGGTTCGACACGACTGACGGCGGTTTCGGCGTTCCACGCCTGGCCGGCGGTGGTGGTCTCTGGTATCCGCCATCGTTCGACGACGACGGCAATATCTACTTCGGGGTCGGCAATCCGTCTCCCTGGCCGCTGACCGAGGATTGCCCGAACGCCGAGTGCCGGCCGGGTGACAACCTCTACACGAGCGCCATGGTTTCGCTCGACGCCCACAGCGGCGCGGTTCGCTGGTACTACCAGGACCGGCCGCACGATCTGCTCGATCTCGACTTCCAGAACACGCCGGTGCTGGCCACCGTCACCATTGATGGCGCGGATACCGAAATCGCCGTCGGTTCGGGTAAGACGGGTAATGTCGTCGCCGTTGACGCCAATAGCGGCGAGGTCATCTGGAGCCTGCCAGTGGGCAAGCATCAGAATGACGAGAATGCGCCTCTGCCGGACGATCCGATCGAGATCTTCCCCGGAGCATATGGCGGTGTGGAAACGCCGATCGGCTTCGCCAATGGCGTGGTGTTCGCCACCTGGGTCGATCTGGCGCAGTACCAGGGTGCAACTGGTCCTGATCCCGACCGAAGCGCGAATTTTGCCGACGCAGAGGGTGGGATCCTGGCGATCAATGCCGCCGATGGTTCGGTGATCTGGGAGGTGCCATTGCCGACCTTCGTGCTCGGCGGCGTCACGATTGCCAACGACGTCGTCTTCACCGCTGGACTCGACGGTCTGGTGCGTGGATTCGACGCAGCGACCGGTGATGAGCTCTGGAGCTGGGAAGCCGATCTCGGCATCAATGCGCCCCTGGCCATCGCGGATGACACGATTTTTGTGGCTGCCGGATTTGTGAAGATGCCGCAGGTCGGCGCGACGCCTGCCGCAACCCCCGCCGCGGCCGCTGATCCCGGTACGCCGCAGCTCGTGGCGATCCGCGTCGGCGGCGCGAGCGCCGCTACGCCGGTTCCATCAGAAGCCACCGCCGCTCCCGAAGCCTCTTCTCCCGAGGCGGTCAATGGCAATGGCGGCACCGGGGAGGTTGAGGGAGCGGATGTGACGGTCTCGATGATCGACATCGCGTTCGACCCGAAGGAAATCACCATTCCCGCGGAGACCGATACCGTCGTGGGTCTGACCAACGACGGCGTGGCTATCCACAACTTCAACATCCCCGAGCTCAATATCGCCTCCGGCGACTATCAAGCCGGGCAGTCGGGGTCGGTGACGGTCAACGCTCAAGCGGGTGACTACACCTACTTCTGCAGCATCCCGGGGCACCGTGAAGCGGGTATGGTCGGCACGTTGCACGTGGAGTAGGCGAGACGGCAAGTTGGCAGGTCGTAGTTCGGGAATCTGTGGTCCGGTGAGGCGGAAAGGCGAATAGGCGGAGAGGCGGAGAGGAAAAAGGCGGTCGTAATTCGGGCGCCTGTGGCCCTGCGATGCGGAAAGACTCTCCGTACGGGCTGGTCTCCGTGCCAGCCCATCGCTCCGCCAGCGCTCGTTGTCCAAAGCCGGGAATGGTCGCGGCGATGCCGGCCTCACATCACCGTCGCTGTGGATGCGGAGGGCACCCACAGGGGGGTGCCCGTACGGGGCCAACCCGGGGAGACGGCAAGACGGCGAGGCGGCTAGTCGGCAAGCTAGAGAGAACGACGAACGTGCACACTCCCCCCTCTCCCGCGGTCGGGAGAGGGGCCGGGGGTGAGGGATTTTTCGCCCCCAACCACATTGTCATCCCGAGCCGGGTCGAGGGACCTCTCGTTGGGGTAGGGCGGGTTGGCGATTTGCAGCGTGGCCAGACCCGAACGAGAGATTCCTCCGCTTCGGTCGGAATGACGAAAAACGTGGGCGGAATGAGGACGGACTACTCCTCTCTCCCGCGGTCGGGAGAGGGGTCGGGGGTGAGGGATTTTTCGCCCCCAACCACATTGTCATCCCGAGCCGGGTCGAGGGACCTCTCGTTGAGGTAGGGCGGGTTGGCGATTTGCAGCGTGGCCAGACCCGAACGAGAGATTCCTCCGCTTCGTGTGTGTACCGGATACATAGGTAACACTTGTGCGG
>JAHBVL010000024.1 GCA_019637585.1 Thermomicrobiales bacterium
GTCATTTCGGACGAGCGAGGCGGGCCCCGCTGCTACACCGAAACGGGGAGCTGTTCCGGATCGCCGTAGCAGCAACGCCTGCGTTGCCCGTCACCACGGACGAGCGAGGCAGGCCTCGCCGCTACACCGACCTGGGAGCTGCTCCGGGCCACCGCAGCGGCAACGCCTGCGTTGCTCTTCATTGCGGACGAGCGAGGCAGGCCTCGCTGCTACACCCAGCTGGGCCGCGCCGTCCCTCGCTGTTCAGCTACGCGGTGACCAGCGGAGCGGGGGAGAGGTAGCTCTCCGCCTGAAGCAGGAAGAGCTCTGCATAGCGCCCTCCCGCGATCATCAGCTCCTCGTGGGTGCCTTCTTCGATCAACCGGCCATTTTCGAGCACGAGAATGCGGTCGGCCTGGCGGGTTGTCGAAAATCGATGGGAGATGAAGATGGCCATCTTCCCCTGGGCCAGTTGCTTGATGCGCGTGAAGAGGTCGTGCTCGGCTTCCGCGTCGAGGGCTGAGGTCGGCTCATCCAGAATCAGGATCTGCGCATCCCGCATAAACGCCCGGGAGAGCGCGACGCGTTGCCATTCGCCGCCCGAGAGCTGGTTGCCCTCTTCGAACCACTTGCCAAGCATCGTGTCGTAGCCACTCGGCATCGACTCGATCAACCTGTCGGCTCCGCCACGCCGGGCGGCTTCGCGGACGGCATCGAGATCGTCGATCTCGGCCGGATTCCCAACGCCGATGTTCTCCCGCACCGAGAGTTGATAGGTGACGTAATCCTGAAACATCGTGCCGAACTGCTTGCGCAGCTCGCGCGGGTCGTACTCCCGGATGTCGACACCATCGATCAGGATTCGTCCTTCGGTCGGGTCATAGAGGCGGCCCAGCAGCTTGACGATCGACGTCTTCCCGGCGCCATTCTTGCCGACCAGGGCGATCATCTCGCCTGGTTCGATCCGGAACGACACATCACGCAGGGCGTAGTCCTCTCGCCCCGGGTACTGGAAGCTGACATGCTCAAACTCGATACCCTCCCGGAAAGGTGTTCGCACCGGCACCGGGTTCTCGGGAGCTTCGATCGTCGGCGTGCGGTCGAGGAGATCGTGCAGCGTCGAGAGATAGAGACCATGCTCGTAGATCGATTGCACGCCGCTCAGAAGTCCCTGGAACGACTGCTGCACCTGCTGCGCTGCCTGGACGAACACCGTCAATTGACCGAGTGAGATCACACCGCGCACCGCTTGTACCGCAACGTAGAGAAAGGTCGCCGAGGATGCCGCGATGGTCAGCGCTCCCCAGCCGAACCCGGCAAGATAGCGCTTGACCAGCAATTGTCGGGTCTCACCGTAGTACTTCTCGGAAACCTCCCCGTAGCGGTTGATGAAATGATCGCCCAGGGTGAAGAGCTTGATTTCCTTGTTGTAGGTGTCGGTGGTCATGATGGTTGTGAAGTAGGACATCAACCGCCGGGTCGGAGAGAGACGCCGCATCTGTTGGTAGCCCGACCAACCATACCGGGAACCGGAGATGAACGCCGGAATCGGCGACACCAGCGCGGCAACGGCGATCCACGGCGAGAGTCCGGTCAGCAACCCGACCATCGTGGCGAAGGTTATGGCCGAGCGAGCCATGCCGAAGACACTCGTCACCATCATTACCGGCCGGTTGGCCGATTCACGCTGCGCTTGCTGGAGTTGGTCGTAATAGGCCGCGTTTTCGAAATCGGCCAGGTCGAGCGTGTTCGCGTGACGCATGATCGACATTTGCACGTGGATGGCCAGCTTCTCTTGGAGGAGCTGCTGGCTGATGTTGCCCAACGTCTGGAAGAGACTGGCTCCAAGAAAGAGGAGGAGCTGGATGATGGCCAGGATGATGATCGGCCGGATGTATTCGTTGCCGCCGCCGCCGGTGATTCCGGTGGCGACTTCATCGATCAGGCGTCCGGCCAGCCAGACCTGCCCGGCCGGGATAACGCTCAGGAGGAGCGTCATCACCGCCAGCACGAGCGTTAGCCTGGGGCTGGTCTCCCAGACGAGTCTGAAAACGCGAACTGTGGCTTTCCAAGTTTCGGCGACGCCTTGCCGGATCGATTTCCAGTTGAGTGACCATCGGCGGCGGGGTGAGCCGCCGGAATTGGGAGGCAACGAGGAGCGCGTGCCTCGTTGAGATTGGCCATGAAAGGCATCATGACCGGAGAAGGGGGAAAATGTGCTCAAATTCTGTGCTGTGGTCCTTTCCTGTTCGACTGGCTCCGGACGCAGGGGGCTGCTCCGGATCGGTTTGAATTCGTCATAACACTATCGCCGTTTTCGGACCGAACGACAACTCCACGACATGGGTAGCCCATTTGGCTAGGATGGACGCGTACCATACCGGGCGAAGATGACAATTCCGCCGGTTGTCGGCAGAATCACGCAGGCTGAGGCGAGGCCGCCCGGCTCAGGATCGACAGGACGAATACGGGAGGCGTTGACATTCATGCCCAGAATCGAATCGGTTGACTTCTACTATTGCTCCATGCCGGAAGTTCTGGATATCGGCGACGGCAGCCAGGATTTGCTGATGGTTCGCCTCCAGGCCGGGGAATGGGTCGGCTGGGGTGAGTGCGAAGCGTCGCCGCTGGTCAGTATCGCCAGCTGGGTGACGCCGATGTCGCACAGCGCCTGCAAACCGGTCCGCGATTCGGTGCTGGGCCAGCAACTCGATTCCGTCGACGACATCCGGCGGATTGGCACCCTTGTGCGCGCCAACAGCATGGATCTACTCCAAACCGATCACACCCTCTCCGGCGTCGACATCGCCATGTGGGATCTCCTGGGCAAGATGCACAGCGAGCCGGTCTACAAACTGCTTGGGTACGAGCGACAGTACCCGAGAACGCCGTATGCGTCGGTGCTCTTTGGCGATACACCAGCGGAAACGCTGGAAAAAGCGAAGCGAGCCAGAGCCGAGAACTTCAAGGCAGCCAAGTTCGGGTGGGGGCCATACGGGCTCGGCTCACCGGAAACCGACGCCGAACACATCGCCGCGGCCCGGGAGGGGATCGGGCCAGACGCGCACCTGCTGGTCGACGCCGGCACGGTCTGGAAAGATGACATCGATCTGGCCAGACCCCGCCTGGCGGCGCTCAAGGAGTTCCGGGCGACCTGGCTGGAGGAGCCGTTTCTCTCCGGCGCCCTCAACGCCTATGCGACGCTCGCCCAAGAGGCCGCGCCAGTCAAAATGGCGGGCGGTGAGGGATCGCACAATGTGCATATGGCTCAGCACATGATCGACTACGCCGGAATCGGTTTTGTGCAGATCGACGCCGGGCGTATCGGCGGCATCACGCCGTCGTTCGACGTAGCGACCTACGCGCGAGAACGGGGCGTGACCTACGTCAATCACACCTTCACCTCCCATCTGGCGCTGGCCGCGTCGCTCCACCCCTTTGCCGGGTCGGCCACCGACGAGATCTGTGAGTACCCCACCGAGCTCAAGTCGCTGGCGTGGGATGTGACCAAGAATCACCTGGCCCGCAATGCCGACGGACAGCTGCTCCTCAACGACGAACCAGGTATCGGCATTGAACCCGATCTCCAGGGAGCGAAGAAGTACCTGGTCGATGTGGAGATTCGAGTCGGCGGAAAAGTCCTCTACCAGACTCCCGCGATTTAGGCAGGATCACCGGGCCCCAGCGACTTGCGGGGGCCGCGCCAGCAGCACCGCGGTCATGCCGAGCAATGACAGGAACAGCATGACCGCGACTGCCCCGCGGTACGACCCGAAAACGTCGTACGCGAATCCAAACGGGAGTGGTCCGACAGCCGCGCCAAAGACGCCTGCGGCAAAGGTGGCGCTGCGAATCGATCCGAGATTCTTTCGGCCGAAGTATTTCGGCCACAGCACATCTGCCGCCACCGCCCAAAGCCCTGACGACGCGCCCCGCACCACCGCGTAACACACCGCCAGCGCGACCGAATCGACAGCGATCAGGAGCAGTACCGCAAGGCTCAGAAAACCAAGCGAGCCCGCGAGCACAAAGCGGGGAGCGATTCTCCCGGTCAGCCAGCCGGAGAGAAGCGTCATCGGCATGGCAATTGCCGATTCGATGGTGAAGGTCGTCGCCGCCAGGGACTCCGGCAAACCGATCGAGGTGAAAATCGACACCTGATTGAACGACAGTCCGGTGACAACGAGCGCCGGAACGGCTCCCGCAAAGAGGAGCAACCAGAATCCAGATGTACGCGCTGCCTCGGCCAGCGTCCAGGCGTGAGAGCTCTCGTATGCGGAGAAGTAACTGTCCGCGCTCTCAGTGGGGACGGGAACACCGTCCGGGTGCTGGCCGATCTCTTCGGGCCGGTCTCGCACGATCAGGAGAATGATGGGCAGGAGAACGACGACGAGAATGCCCGCCTGTATCCGCCAGGCCGCTCTCCAGTCAAACTCGTTGATCAGCAACCGGCCGAACTGGGGAATGAGAGCGAGACTCAGCGACGCCGCCAGCCCGACGATACTGAACGCCCAGCCGCGCCGTCTGATGTACCAGTTCGGGATCACCGTCCGCCCGGAAAGGGTCAGCGACGCCGAACCAAAAAGCCGGATGATGGAGAACGCGATGAGCAAGATAAACGGCGTTGTGACCACGCTGGCGATCAGCAGACCAATCGCGAAAGCCACAGTCGACGCCGCCATCACAATGCGGTTGCCGCGCCGGTCGATCAGCCGTCCCACCAGCAGGATGCCGAATCCGCTGACGAGGGTGCCAATGGAATAGAGCGTGGCGACCAGCGAGCGGCTGAATCCGGTCTCTTCGATCAGGGGATCGATGAAAACGGACACGCCGTAGGTCTGCCCTGGTCCCGAGAGAAAGACTGCCAGTGCCACAGCCGCCAGCACGGCAGGGCCGGCGAAGTCAGTCCTGCCGGTTTCTTCGAGATCTTGCCGTCGGAGTCTCAATCACACGATCCGTAGGAACCCAAGCGCATCCACAGATAAGACTCGGTACTGTACAGCCAGACAGAGGCGTGTCAATCGGGCGGCGAGGCCAGCCTTCACACTTTGCGGATAAGCTGCCTTGTCCGCAACAAGCGTGGTCCGCTTCTGGAGCCTCTGTGGGTGGGATGCGCGGATTCGCTATACGATCACCCCTGCACCGAGTCGATTTGCAGCAGGAGTTGCCTTGTGACCTCAGATAAACGTGAAGACTCGACATTGACGATTGGCGTCGTTTCTGAGATCCACTGCACGCCGCCGGGCGAACCGAATGTCTCCTGGCACAACGAACTGCGTTTCGATCTCGGCTTGTCGCTGCTGGAAGCGTCGCTGGCGTCGTTCGCCAGGCATGACGTCGACGTCATCGCCGTCCTCGGCGATCTGACCAATTTCGCCGACCTCGAGTCGATGCAACGAGTCCGCCGCATGCTGCGAGCGACCGGCAAACCAGTCATCGTGCTTTCCGGCAATCACGACATCACCGCCGACGATCACGCCGCGTCCGGGTTCCAGCGCTTCTTCGTCGATGACGCGACGTGTGCACCACCTCTGGTCGCCTCGTTTCACGGCTACGACGTGCAGCTTCTCGGGCTGGAACGGAGCGCCGAGACAAACGCCCTCAGCTCGCTCGGGCCGCCGCTCGCCAGTCACAACGCCGGTCTGAACATCGTTATGTCCCATTATCCGCTCCTGCCACTCGCAGAAACACTCGGGTTGGCCGGTCTGAAACACGCGGGCGACATCACCGACCTGGACCAGCGCGCCAATGAGCTGGACTCGCTGACCGAGCCGGCGCTCGTGCTGCACGGACACCTCCACGTCCGGGCGACGACCGTGCGTGGACGGGTGCTCCAGCTGTCTTTTGCGGCGCTCGTCGAACCGCCGCACGAATGCTCGGTTCTCACGGTTCGTACGACTGTCGGCGGCGACCTGCGCGTCGAGCGATCGGCAACCTCCGTCCACGCGGCCAACGTCACCAGTTTGCCGTTGCTCTCGCCATCTGATGAGATCTGGAGTTTCGATGGCGGTTCCTGGAGTGAACGAGAGGACCACGCCTAGGTTCAACGACCAGCGTCGTGGGGATGTAGGATTTCCCCTCAGATGTCTCTACATACGGCCGACCCGCGAGTTCTGCCATTTCTCCTCATGTAAACACTTGGCAGGCTCTTGCGTTTGCCGAAGCAGGTGCGCACATTTCGTTCTGCTTGTTCAAGCAGGGTGTGCGATGAGAAAGGCGGAAGCGTGATGTCCAGCTTCGTGGAGAGGAATGTTTCCCGGCGGCAGGCGATCACCGGCCTGGGCGCAGGCGCTGTTGGCCTGGCACTCGCGAGATCCGGCTGGCGGAGAGCCGCATCCGCCCAGGAGCCCGAAGTCGAGCGATCGGTTTCCTATGGAACCGCTGGCGACACTGATTTGCTGTTGGATGCCCACATTCCACCGTCCACTGGTGAGTTGCGTCCGGCGGTGATCCTGATTCACGGCGGCAGGTGGTCCCAGTTCATTGCGACCCGTGTTGACTATTCGCAAGATGCCCGGCGATTTGCCCTTGCCGGGTATGTGACCTTCAACATCGACTACCGGCTGCTGACGAGCGTGCCGGGCGAGAATGCCTGGCCCGCACAACTCGATGACGTGCAGCGCGCCGTCCGCTGGGTCCGGGCGAACGCCGCGACCTATGACGTCGATCCGGAGCGCATCGGCGCCTACGGGCATTCGGCGGGCGGGCATCTGGCGTCGATGCTCGCCGTTCGCGACACACGCGACAACAGCGACGCGGAACTGGCCTCGTTTTCCAGCCGTGTCCAGTGCGCCGCGACGGTTGCCGGCCATTTCGACCTGACCATCCCCTATCTCACCCAGGATGACAATGATGTCGTCGTCAAGCTGCTCGGCGGTACGGCCGACGAGGAACCAGACGCCTATCGTGATGCTTCACCGATCACATGGGTCGACGCAGAGTCGTCACCACATTTGATCATCTATGGAGCCGCCGATCAGCTGAATCCGGTGGCCCAGGGCCGCAACATGGTCGCCTCGTTGCAGGAAGGCGGAGTGGAACACGTCTACGTCGAGTATCCCGACGGCGACCATTTCACGCCGGCCAGGTGGGCCGACGCCGGACCATGGTCACTCACCTTCTTCGAGCGACATCTCGGCGCCTGAACCGTCAGTTGACGAGCTTTCGCTTGTTCGCCACATAGTCGACCAGGATGTACTCACCAAGCTGATCCGGCTGAGCGAGGAAGACCCGGCCGTTGTTGATCCGCATCAGGTCATTGACGAACTGGATCATGTAGGGCGACCGTTCCAGCATGAAGGTGTTGATCTTGATGCCGTCCCGGGTGCAGCGAATGACCTCCTTCAGCGTTTCCTGGAAGGTCTGCGGCATTGGGGGCCAGTGAAAGAAGAATTCGCCATTCTCGATATGGGCTGTCGGTTCGCCGTCGGTGATCATGATGATCTGGCGGTTGGTGCCCTTCTGACGGCTGAGCAGCTCGCGGGCGATCTGGAAACCATGCTGCATGTTGGTGCCGTACTGGTACTCGTTCCAGGTCAGGGTTGGCAGGTCGGCCGGTTTGAGCACCTCGGCCATGTAGGAGAACCCGATGATGTCGAGCGAGTCGCGTGGGTACTTGCTGCGAATCAGTGAATCGAGCGCCAGGGCGATCCGCTTGGCCGCGGTGAAGCTATCCGAATAGAACATCGACCGGCTCATGTCGATCATCAACACCGTTGACGACCGGGTCACCTGTTCGGTGCGGTAGACCTCGAAATCGCTCGGATGCAGCTTGACCGGAGCGCCCGCGCCCTCGCGCTGCACCGCATTCATCATGGTCGCTTCCAGGTCGAGCAGGAAAGGATCGCCGAATTCATACGGCTTCGAGACATCGACCCGCTCCCCTGCCCCACCGGCGGAGTGAATCTCGTGCTGGCCGACGCGATCCCGCTTCAACTGGGTGAAGATGTCGCTCAGCGCCTTCTCACCGATCTTCCGCACCCCCTGGGGGGTCAGCTCGAAGCCGCGTTTCGTTTTCCGGACGTATCCCGCGTCTTCCAGCACCTTGGCCAGCTCACCGAGTTGGTCGAGCTGCTCGCGGTACTCCTCCCCCAAAAGCTCCTCGATCTTCTCCTGATCGAGACCGGCGAAGTCGCTCCAGTCGCGCACACTTCGGAGTTCTTCCTCGAGCGAGTCGAGGCCATCCAGGCGATCCATCATCCGCATGGCTTCGTGCAATGAGAGGGACTCGCTGCCGGAGAAGTCGTAGGAGCGGCGCCAGTCTTCCGGACGCATCATCTGCCCGAGATTCTGTTGGAGGCGAGCCATTTCCTGCTGTAAGCCGGGATCCTGCATGATCGCCTGCATCATCCCCTGCAGCTCGTTCTGCTGATCGGAGGTCATGCTGTTCATCAGCTGTTGCATCGCGGCATTCTGCTGCCGCATCCGCTCGATCAGATCCTCGATCGACTGCACATCCGGGCCAAAGAAATGCCCCCATTTGTGCATGAACTCCTCGAACTGCGGATTCTCGCCTCGCGCCCGCGCTTCCAGCATCTCGTTGAGATCCTGCATCATCCGGCGCATGTCAGAGACCTGCTCGGGAGACATCTCGGAAAGCGCCTGCTGCATCCCCTGGAAGGTCTGCTGCATCACCTGCTGCTGAAGTGCGGCCAGCAGCTCGTTGAACTTCGTCCGGGCATCCTGATCGAGGAAGTCGTATTCCTGCAGTCCGCGAATGGCCCCAGCAGGATCGCTCGGCAACGAATCCAGCTGTTCCAGCTTCTTCTCAGCCATTCGCTCCAGCATCTCCCGAAGGGCGCGCTCATCGCCAGATTCACTGCCATCTGCCTGCTGCCCACCGCCCGCTTCGGAACTGACTGCCGACTGCTGACTGCCGACTGCTTCGTCACCGCCCGCTGCCTGCTGCCCGCTGCCTGCTTCGTCCAATCGCCGCTGAATACCCTCCCGCTCCGTCTCCACAACATCCCGCAGCTGCTCGCGGATGTCGTCGAGAATCGAACCGAGGTCGTACTGGCCGAGCTGTCGTTGTCGTTCCTGGCGAAGGCGGTTCATCAGCTCGCGCAAACCGGGCATCCGCTCGCCATCAGGGCGCTCGATCCCTTCCCAGAAGAGCCGGCGCAGCGCGCTCATCAGATCGCCGTCGCGCATGAGCTCGTCGGCCATCGCCTTCATCAGATCGTCGGCGCCGACCGGATCGAGGAGTTGCGTGCCATCCCAGCGGGTATAGCGAGAGCGTTGAAATCGGGGCATGGCAAAGATGTCCTGTTCTGAGAGGACCGGGACTAGCGGTAGTACCTGGCCGGGCCGGCCCCGCCTCCCTTGTTCAGCTTGCGATTGAGATGGAGTCCTTCCAGCACGAACTCCACGGCCGAGGCCACCGCCACCGGGGTCTTGCCGACCCCCAGGTGATCGAGCGCTTCGCGCATGCCGTCGAGATGACTGAGCTGGTGAACGTAGTCCATGGCCGGCATCGAATCCGACGCTTCCACCGCCAGACCGTTTTCGAACGCCTGGATCAGCTGGTCGAATTGCCGCACCGAGAAGTGGCGGTTGAACGTCGTGACGATCGCCGTGGCGATCAACCGGTCGACGACCTGCTCCTCCCGGACTTCACCCAGCGTTTCCAGCTCGATCTTGCCGGTGGTCGAGGCGTGAACGGCTTCCAGGTCGGAGATACGGGGCGCTGCCGCTTTTTCGCCGAGTCTGATCGCCCGGCGGGTTGCATTTGAGATGAGGTTTTCGTAGTTGGCCACACTCATTCGCACAGAGACACCGGATCGCTGCGACACATCCTGCGACCGGCGCGCCTGATGCGTCAGCTCGGCCACGATCTCCCGCATGAACTCCGGCACCTCGGTCGTGATGCCGGCGGTGGCGAAATGGGTCCGCTCCTGCTCCATGATCTCCATTTCGAGCTCGATCGTCTCGGGGTAGTGGGTGCGGATCTGCGAACCGTAACGGTCTTTCAACGGGGTGATGATGCGACCCCGGTTGGTGTAGTCCTCGGGATTGGCCGACGCCACGACGAAAACGTCGAGCGGCAGCCGGATCTTGTACCCCCTGATCTGCACATCACGTTCTTCCATGATGTTCAGCAGACCGACCTGGATCCGCTCGGCCAGATCGGGAAGCTCGTTCAGCGTGAAGATGCCGCGATTGGTGCGGGGGATGAGTCCATAGGAGATCGTCAGCTCGTCGCTCAGATAGCGACCCTCGGCGACCTTGATCGGGTCGACTTCACCAATCAGGTCGGCAATGGTGGTATCAGGGGTCGCCAGTTTTTCGCCGTAGCGGCGATCGCGATGCACCCAGTCGATCGGCGTCGTTTCGCCTCGTTCGGCGACGAGATCGCGGGCGAATTTCGAAACCGGCGCCAGAGGATCGTCGTTGATCTCCGATCCTTCGACGATCGGCATCCACTCATCGAGCAGCGCGGTCATGCTGCGGGCCAGGCGGGTCTTGGCCTGACCTCGCTCGCCGAGAAAGATGATGTCCTGCCCTGAGAGAATGGCGTTTTCGATAGCCGGAATGACGGTCGTCTCGTAACCGACGACCCCTGGAAAGAGCGAATCCCCTTTCTTCAGCGCCGCGATCAGATTGCCGCGCATTTCCTCGCGGACGGTTCGGCTGGTATAGCCGCTCTGGATGAGCTCACCGAGTGTCTCTGGCCGGTCGGATGATGACGTTTTGCGTGATGCCGGGGTCATAGCGAGTCCTTGCAGTGTGATTCAGGTGGGAAAGTCGCGGGGAAGCGTCGGACGTGGAGCTTCCGCCTTCGCGACCTCTACAAAGCATACGCGAGGGAGCAACCACCGTGCGCCGGGCAACGCAGGCGGTGCCGCTAACCGTCGCGGTGGTGTCGGGGTGTTTTGGGTGTAGCGGCGAGGCCTGCCTCGCTCGTCAGTCGCTGGGGTTGCGGTGGGCAACGCAGGCGTTGCCGCTACCTGCCGCGGCGGTGTTGGGGGGTGTTTGGGTGTAGCGGCGAGGCCCGCCTCGCCCGTCGGTCGCTGGGGTTGCGGTGGGCAACGCCTGCGTTGCCGCTACCTGTCGCGGCGGCAGTGGGTGTAGCGGCGAGGCCTGCCTCGCCCGTTGGTCGCTGGGGTTGCGGTGGGCAACGCAGGCGTTGCCGCTACAGCTGTCACGGCAGCCGTCGCAGGAGCGCAGCAATGTCGCGCTCGATATCGCCTCGAGGCAGCGACGCGGCGTCGAGCATTCGCTCGACGATCCTCACGCGATCGCTCATCGAGACCGTTTCGCCAAGGGGTTCGATCACGACCGATCCGGGCCGTGCGCCGGGAAGCACACCGGTCGTTCGCGCGCCCGGCATCTCGATCAGGAGCATCGGCCGCATGACCAGTTGTGCCGGTACGTCGAGCGGCGGTGCGATCAGCGTCTGGAGGAACTCGGCCGGCGACGCAGCATGGGCGGTGCCGGCGACCTGAAAACCGGCGACCATTGCCTCGAACAGCCGCCGGACGGGACGACCCCAGAGGTAAGCAGGCAGGTGTGGGCTGATCTCATTCACCAGGAGGATCGATCGCGCCGGGTTCGCCGATTCCAGGAAGTCGAAGGTTTCGTAGCCGCCTCGCAGATAGACGGGCTCCCGGTCAGTGGTTGCTTCGACGAGCAGTGCATGCAGGAGCGAGGACTTTCCAGCCCCGCTCGCCTCCGAGATCACAAAGAGGGACACGCCGCGCTCCAGCAAGAGCAGGGAGAGCGCTGCATCTGGCGCCGGGAGCGTGCCGTCAGCGATCAGCTCACCCAGTGTCTTGATTTTCGCCGGCGGATAGGGAGTTCCCCACCAGAAAAATGGCGCGTCGCGACGCTGGGCGTAGCGACCGATGGTCACTGCTGGTGGCTTTCGCTTTCGGGTTTCGTTTTGAGGCGTGGCCGGGAGGGAGCGCGCAACGGAGCGACCATCGGGAGATCGTCGAACTGGTCCTGATAGGAGATTCCATACCCGACCAGCACATCGTCCGGCGCGGCGAATCCAGTCCAGGCGATCGGCAGATCGAGAATTCTGGCGTCGGTTCGATCGAAGAGCGAGCAGACCCGCACACTGCGGGCGCCCTGCTGGCGAAGCCAGTCGGCGGCGAAGGTGGCGCTGAGTCCCGTGCTGACGACGTCTGCTACCAGCACGACATCGCGGCCATCGATGGTGCAGCCCGGTTTGCGCAACACACGAACCCGGTCGTCCGATTCGTTGCCGGGTCTGGTCAGCGCCAAAGCGTCGGTGGTGGAGGGCACGCCCTCAGCGGCCAGTGCGGCTTCCATCGCCCCGAGAAATCTGAGCGCGCTCGACCCGAGGCCGATCAGGCAGACGGGATCGTCGCCGTAACCGTTTCCGCCACTGGCGGTGGCGACACGCCCCTCCGGCATCACGGCGTGCCGCCCCCAATCGGGAACGACGTTTCGCGACTCGCAGCGGCTCGCCGCGATCTCAGCCGCCAGCCCGGCGACCCGCTGCTGCAGCTGCCCGTCGGAGTGAATCGGTTTCCCGGGAATCCGCGTGGTGGCGTGGCCATTCACGCCGAACACCGACCCCATCAGCCGGTCGTAGTCCTTGCGGTACATCAACCGGATCTGGACGGTGGGAAAGGCCTCTTTCAGCCGGCGGATCTTCCGGTTCTTCCGGGTCACCAGACTCTGGCGCATGGTGGTGAGTTCGACATAGACATCGTGCTGCGGCAGATAGAAATCGGGACACACCTGCTCGGTCGGCCGGCCGGTCTCGTCGCACGTGAGGTGGAAGGTCGTCGGTTCGTAGACCCACTCGACCCGATAGAACGAAAAGACGCGCGCCAGATCCTGCTCAGTCGGATGAGCGAAGTCGATCGAGCTTGCTGGACGGACCAGATGTCGGGGGAGACTCAGTGGTTTCTGCGCCGGTTGCGCGTTCCCGCTGCCCGGGAACCGTTCGATGCCATTACCCGTTCCTGACAGGATTGCGGCGCGAAAAAGCTCGCGGCCACCTTCCAGCTGATGCCCCACATCCCACCTCGATCATTGCCTAGTTGCGCTCTGATTCAGCCAGGCGGGAAGGCGCACGTCACCCAAAGCGTCAGCCGCACAGTCTGACGCGAGCGTTCAAAGGGTGGCGATCCTGCGGGGACCTGACCTGATTCTTGCACACTTCTGAGCGGTCTGACAACGCGTGTCCGGAGGTCACGCATTGGCTTGCCATATGGAGAGATGACTGCCGCGGGAATACCAGCGCGCGACTGCGTCCGAACGGCTCTGACGCGATCGTTTCTCGTCCGGCATCGGTCGGCGTGACTCTGTTTTGGTGACTCTCTGTCCCAACAGATGCAGGAATGCCAGCCGATTTCGTACGCTTACGGACAATGGCCAGAGCGTCCGGATCATTCGTGACCGGCATGACGAGAGGACTCCGACGATGGGAGAAACGCGCAAGTTCCTGCTCAGCGAAGCTGACATTCCCGCGGCCTGGTACAACATCCAGGCTGATTTGCCGAAACCGCTACCGCCCGTTCTCCACCCCGGCACCCATCAGCCGGTCGGGCCGGACGATCTCGCTCCGCTCTTCCCCATGGAAGTGATCAAGCAGGAAGTCAGCCAGGATCGCGAGATCGAGATTCCCGGTCCGGTTCTCGACGTCTATCGTCTCTGGCGCCCCACGCCCCTCTACCGGGCACATTCCCTGGAGAAGGCGCTCGATCTCCCTGCGAACATCAAGATTCTCTACAAGTACGAGGGTGTTTCACCAGCCGGGAGCCACAAACCGAACACCGCCGTTCCCCAGGCGTACTACAACAAGCAGGAAGGCGTCACCCGCCTGGCAACGGAAACGGGCGCCGGTCAGTGGGGAAGCTCACTGGCCATGGCCTGTACGACCTTTGGGCTCGACCTGAAGGTCTACATGGTCCGCATCAGCTACGACCAGAAACCCTATCGCCGGATGATGATGGAAACCTGGGGAGCGGAGTGCGTCGCCAGTCCGAGCCCGGACACCAACGCTGGACGGGCCATTCTCGAAGCGGATCCCGATTCGACCGGTTCGCTCGGCATCGCGATTTCCGAAGCAGTCGAAGACGCGGCAACGACACCAGGCACCAAGTACTCGCTCGGATCGGTGCTCAATCACGTGCTGATGCACCAGACCGTGATCGGTTTGGAAGCGCAGAAGCAGCTGGAGATGGCCGACGCCTGGCCGGATGTGATCGTCGGCTGCGCGGGAGGCGGGTCGAACTTCGCCGGACTGACACTTCCCTTCCTCAAAGCGAAATTCGACGGTGCCGCCACCCGCATCGTGGCCGCCGAACCGGCGGCCTGCCCGTCGCTGACGCGCGGCACCTATGCCTATGACTTCGGCGATACCGCCGGAATGACTCCCTTGGTCAAAATGCACACGCTGGGGCACACATTCGTTCCGGCCAGCATTCACGCCGGCGGACTCCGCTATCACGGCATGGCGCCGCTGGTCAGTCATCTCTACGAGCTCGGCGCGATCGAAGCGACGGCGGTGAAGCAAACCGCCGCATTCGAAGCGGCGATCACCTTCGCCCGCTCGGAAGGCATCATCCCCGGACCTGAGCCAACCCACGCCATCCGGGTCGCCATCGACGAAGCGCTGGCTGCCCGCGAAGCCGGAGAAGCGAAGACGATCCTCTTCGGTCTATCGGGTCACGGCAATTTCGACCTGACCGCCTACGAGCGATACCTGAACGGCGATCTGCAGGACTACGACTACCCGCAGGAATCGGTGGAAGCGGCTCTCCAGTCGCTGCCGATGGTGGCCGACTAGCTTTTACACGTTCAGAAGGGAGGCGCCGGGTGCGCCTCCCTTCTCGTTGTCAGTCCTGGGATCAGGGGACGTCGAGATCGACAGCCGGTTCCTGCGTCGCCTGTTTTTGCTCCTGCCGTTCCTTCCAGTGATGCCAGGCGGACGGCGCGGACGCCAGAATGATGATGGCGATGACCACCGGGATCAGGTAAACATCGACGTGCTTGATGCTCGACCCGAGGAAATACCCGGCCAGGGGTAGTCCCACTGCCCAGAGCAGAGCCCCAACCACATTGAACGAAAGAAAATACCGGTAGGGCATGGCGCTGACCCCGGCTACGATCGGCACGAAGGTCCGGGCGAACGGAATGAACCGGGCCATGATCACGGAGAGCCCGCCCCGCTTCCTCATGAACTCTTCCGCTCTGAGCAAGTTCGCAGGATTGAAAAAACGCGACCGCTCTTTGGCGAAGAGACTACGCCCGACCCGTTTGCCGAAGGAATAGCCCACGGCATCGCCGGTCACCGCGGCGACAAAGCAGACCGGGATCAGAATCCAGATATTGAGGAGATCCTGCGAGGCCAGGAAACCCGCCGTGATCAGCAGGGTATCGCCGGGCAGGAAGAAGCCGATCAAGAGTCCGGTTTCGGCGAAGATGATCAGGAATATCCCGACGTAACCGACCGTTTGGATCAGCTGCGTCAGATCGCCGGTGAGCATACGAGACTACCAGTGAGTAGCGCGCGGAGCCGTCCGCACGCGGCAATGCGTCGAGCGAGTATAGGGTGACCGGCGCAGACTCACAATTCCAGCGCTGGTGCAGGACCGAGAAGCGCGGTCCAGAGGAGTCGAGCGGCCCACGACCGGCCGGGCGCCCACCCAATGGCCAGTTGATCGAGTTCCTTCATTGTCATCTCTGGCCGCTCGTATGCCAATTTGGCTGCTCGCAACAATGCCACGTCGCCAGTCGGGTGGATATCCGGCATACCGATCCCCCAGAGCATCGCGCTTTCGGCCGTCCATGGCCCGACAAGCGGCAGCGCGCGCAAAAGGCGCCGTAGGTCAGCATCATCGCTGTATGGCGCTCCCTCGGCCGGGAACTCGCCGGCCATCGCCCGGTGGGCGATAGCCGAAATGGCTTCGGCTCTCCGGCCGGTGACGCCGGTCGACCGAATCTCAGCAATGGAGAGCTGCACCAGGTCCTCGGCTCTCGGCGACGGAAAGAACCGCCGCCCAAAGAGCTCCACGCCATCGGTCGTCAGCTGGGCCAGGCGTCGCTCGGTTGTCGCAGCGGCCGCGACCGAAATGCTCTGCCCAACGATCGAACCGATGATGCCGTCGAACAGCGAGCCATTGGCGAATGGCCGCAATCCAGGCATTTTGGCCGACAGGTCGGTGATGACGGGATCGGTGAAACTGGGCATCTCCGCCGACCATCCCAGCACGCCGTCCAGCCAGACAATGTCGTCGTCGGTTGCGTCGCCGCGCACGACCAGCGTGCCATCCGGTTCCTGCCTGGCGATCCGGTGGACGATCGCCTTCCCTTCCCAACCGACCCACACCATCTGGCCGTCGATCCAGTCGACATTCGGCCAGCGACCACGCCCCCAGGCGACCGGCGCCGCGGTCAGCGTCAAGTCGAATGGCCGAGCCGATACATGCCGCTTTTCGTGAGAACTCATCCTCCTCCCCTTCCTGCCTCACAATTGAACACCGATCCGCCGAATGGCGTGAGATCGTTTCGATTGCCGAGGATCATGAACGACGCGACCACTGCGATAACGATTGCGATCGACGCCGATGTCGAACGCCTGCTGCACTTGCTGCCAGGCTCAGAAGCCCGCGGCGGCGGCAGCGTGGCGCTGGTTCATTCCGGCCTGGCTTCTGGCGAACTCTCGCGGGTCTCCGACTGGGCTTCCGGTGGAGAGCCGGCCGGCCTCATCGACGCCGGAGCCATTTCCCGCAATCCCCTCGATCGCACCCGTCGCATTCGCGTCGACGTCGATGCGGTTGCTCCGCGGCTTCGCCAGATCGATCTGCCGGCGGCGGTCGTCGAGGCGACGCACGTGGTCGCAGCCATCGATGCCAGCGGCGACGCCACGCCGAGACCCGATCTCGTGCTGGGACTGTGGGCCAAGCTGGTGCCGGCCCGCCACCGGCTGGCGGCGCGGCTGACCGGATTCCGCGACGGATTGACAGCCGAGTTCCTTCTCGCCCGTCCTCCCGGTCAAATCCTGATCCTGGACCGGGTCGAGCGGCGTGGACCGCTGGTGGCGATCAGCGGCAGCGATCCGATTGCCATTGAGGTTCTGTCGCTGGCCATGCGAGACGTTCGCCGCTCGACTCCCTCCACGGCTCCGGGTCCCTGGGAAGATTCCCTCGTGCAGCGTGCCACCGAGCTGGGGCTCGGGATTCCTGGTCCAACGCTCATATCCGTCGCGGCGCACATCGCCCCGGCATTCTCCGGACCTGAACGCGAACAGTTGACGGAACGCGTGCTCCGGGCCTCAAGCAGGGCGGGTGTCGCTTGGCCATGATCGCAGTAAACAGTCCTTGACCACCGGAGGATGCTCCGGTATCGGATGACTGGTTCGAACGCATCTTTGCACACTCAAAAGATGAAAGAGCCTGCCATCACGGCCTCGCCGGCTGCAGTCGTCTGAAATGTCGTGACAACAGCGCCGTTGGCCTGCTCAGGCCACACCACTAATGCCAGCATCAAGGACGGGAAGCGCAAGCGTGCTGGCCGGGAGGGAGACTACTGCTTACACGTTCCGACTCAGGATCTGCGATGGCCGCAAGTAAGCGAAACTGGGATGATTACGCGGCCATGCGAGAAAGAGCCGGCGGTATTCCCGATCGCGCTGAGCCGCATCCTTCATCGAACCAGAGCACCAGCTCGACGTGTCCGATCGCGTTTGGGTCATCAAGCGAGAATCGCTGCATCGATCCTCTGCCGACGATTTCCGGGAAGTTGAGGATGATGGTCTCGGCGACAAGCGAGGATGTGTCTATCGCAAACTGCCGCTCGCCACCCGAGGAGATCAAGCCAAACACGAAGTTGCAGGTCGCGAGCTGCGCGAAAAACGGTTCCAGGGCAGCAGCTGCCGCTGCTTCTGCCTCGTCCGAACGCTCGAGGAGTCCCACCGCGTCGACGGTGATGGCAAAAGTGACCTCAGTGAATTGATACTCGCCGAATGTCACAGGGGTGAGCCCAAGTCCCGACATCGGCGTAGCACCGGGTGTGGCCCCTCCCGATCCTAGCGGTTCCGCAGCTACTGACACACCGCCAAGTAAGCCGCTAGCAACGACGGCCAATGCGAGCAGCACTCCTGAAACTCGAGTGTTCATTGTTGAACTCCTGGCTACAGCCCACAACAGTGCGAACTAAGGAGCTGGGTGTAGCAATATGCATCGCATCCGCCCAACGTGTCATACGTGTACAAAGATCTGTAGGCTCTAACTACGCCTCTAGGGTTACAGTACGAATCCCAGACGCAGCCCGAAGTCCAAAACTCCTCGCATGAGCAACTCGCCAGTGCTGAACGGGGCTTGTACAAATCCGCGAGCACCAGGGCGGATGCGGCAGCAAGAATCAGACCTGCCCTCCGCACGAACGCTCGGCGCGGCTCTTTCTTAGCATCGCAGAATCGGTCTGAAGCTCGAGTCACAGCTGCCAAAGGGAGCACGGCGTTCAAACCGACCTCATTGGACTCACCGAACGAAAGAGATTTCGAACTCGCGGCGCGAAGCTGGGCCACCAAGTGGTCGGGAAATCTTGAAGCTGTAGAGCTCGTATCCCCTATTGGCAGCTTGCTGATGCACGTAGTCTGCGCATTCCTCAAGTGTCTGAAACGACGACGCGATGCCAACCGGGATCTCGATCCGATTTGATCCCAAGGCCGATGAACTCTTGCTCATCACACTCCTCCTTCGCAGGTTAAAGACAGCAACGGCGATGTCAACGAACGGAAGGGATACCTCGAAACTACCACTCGCAACGCTTTACGTCAATCCCTTGCTTAGGATCACGAAGGACTTCTAGCCCGGATTATTCATTAAGGTGACAGCGGGGCACAACTCTGGTATGGG
>JAHBVL010000025.1 GCA_019637585.1 Thermomicrobiales bacterium
ACCCATTTCGGCAGGGGGCTCTGTGTAGCGGCGAGGCCTGCCTCGCCCGTCGGGCCGAAGTCCGCCCCAATCAGCTCGTCTTGCGTGGATCGAGGGCGTCGCGTAATCCGTCGCCGACATAGTTGATCGAAAGAACCGTCACGAAAATCACGAAACCGACGATCAGCGACTGATAGGGCGCCAGCTGCAGATAGCTCCTGTACTCATAGAGCATCTGCCCCCAGGTCGGCACATCGGGCGGGAATCCGAGACCCAGGAACGAGAGGGACGATTCGGTGATGATCGCAGCGCCGACCGCCAGGGTCGCGGCCACGATGATCGGGCTCATGACATTCGGCAGGATGTGCTTGAACATGAGCGTCCCCTGGCGGGCGCCGATCGATCGCGCCGCTTCGACGAATTCCTTTTCCTTCAGCGAGAGGAACTGGGCGCGAACCAGACGCGCGGTCGACATCCAGTTCAGGATAGCGATGACCAGGATGATCAGCACGAACACACCGAAGTTGCCGGGATCCATATCCGCTTTTTCGGCCAACCAACCGCCAATACCGTCGTCGAATCGCTGATCGAAAAGCTGGTACATGCGGTCCCGGTAGAGAAAGCTGATCACCAGGAGGAGCGGCAGTTGCGGCAGACTCAGGAACATGTCGGTAATGCGCATCAGGAGACTGCCAACAAAGCCGCCAAAGAAGCCGGAGAGCGCGCCGATCACCGTGCCGAAGGAGATCGCCACAAAGGCGGCGAGCAATCCCACCATCAGCGAAACCCTGCCGCCCCAGAGAACGCGGGCGAGGATGTCCTGCCCCAGTGAATCGGTTCCGAACGGGTAGGTCGTCGACGGCGGCTGATTGATTGCCGAGAAATTCAGTTCGTCGATCTCACGCGGGTAGAGGGCATTGCCGACAAAGGTTGCCAGGAAGATGAAAACCAGAATGCAGAGACCGGCCATTGCCAGCTTGTGGTGCCGAAACTGCCGCCAGGCATTGCCCCAGAGCGAGCGAGGCTTCTTCGTGGCCCGGCGATCGCGCGAAACCGCGCCTCCCGTGGGAACCAGATCGGAAAGCGATGCGCCACCGGGGTTGGCAATGTCGGGACTGACGTCCGCTGGCTGTGACATTACCCTGCCTCCGTCGGAAACAAACGCCCAATCACGATCACCACGCTAGCTGAACTTGATCCGCGGATCGAGAATCGCGTAGAGAACGTCTGCGATGATATTGAAGATGACCACCAGCACAGCAATTCCGAAGGTGACAGCCATGACCACAGGTACGTCTTTCTCGCCAATGCTCTGCACCAGCAAGGATCCGATACCGGGTATGCGGAAAATCTGCTCGGTGATGACAGCGCCGCCCAGCACCACCGGAATCTCGACGGCAACAATGGTCACGACCGGGATGAGCGCGTTGCGGGCGGCATGAGCGATGACGACGATCCAGTTTTTCAGGCCCTTGGCTCTGGCGGTCCGCACGTAATCCTGGGAAATGACCTCGAGCATCGATGCCCGGACATACCGGGTCAGCGATCCAGCGCCAGACAGCGCCAGCACGGTGATCGGCATGATCGACTGCTTGAAATTCCCCCAAAAACCACTCACCTGGCTGTCATAGACAAAAGGCAGCCATCCCAGCCAGACGCTGAAGATGGAGATCATCAGAAGACCAGTGAAAAAGGTCGGCAAGCTGAATCCGAGAAACGCGAACGTGGTGGCGACATTGTCGAACCAGGAATACTGCCGAACGGCCGAGATGATGCCGACCGGCACGGCAATGATCAGGCTCAGCAGATAGGCGCCGCCAACGATTTGCAACGTCACCGGCAGGCGACTCACGACGTACGAGCGGGCGTCTCCGCCGGTGGTGTAGGAGACGCCCCAGTTGCCCTTCGCATACTGTGTCGCCCACTTCCGGTACTGGGTGGCGAAGGGGTCTTCGAGTCCCATCTGTTCGCGCAGCTGTTGCCTCAGCTCAGCCGGAACATTCTGATTGGCGGCGAATCCCGCCAGCGGATCGCCCGGCGCCATGTAGAGGATGCCGAAAACCACGAAGCTGATCGCGATCAGAGTAATCAGTGAGATGATGATTCGCCGGATCAGATATCGGCCCATCGGTCCAGTCCTCAAATCTGACGCATCGAGCGAATCGACTGGCGCGGGTCGATTCGGCAATGAGAGACGCCAAGTCCATCGGTCACTGCGGACCCCGGCACGCGAGCGTGCAGCGCAAAGCCGGATTCACAGTGGATTCCGAATGCTACGCAGCGGTCTTTCCCCGTGTCAAGCCGCGTCGGCGGCGGCCAGCCTTCGCATCCAGCGCCGAAAACGAACCGGCCGTCGGAACGCACCAGGATGCACATTACACTCTCAGAGCATGATCTGCGTTTCGATGACAGTGGAGATGGAATGACCGCTGCACTTGAAGGCATTCGAGTACTCGACCTGAGCCGGGCGCTCGCGGGACCATTTGCCGCGATGACGCTGGGCGACATGGGGGCGGATGTCATCAAGATCGAGGAACCCCAGGCGGGAGACACCTCCCGCGGCTATCCCCCCTTCTGGAACGGGATCAGCACCTACTACCTGAGCATCAACCGGAACAAGCGCGCCCTCACGCTCGATCTTTCCCAACCGGCGGGGCAGGAGATTCTTCGCCATCTGGTTTCCCAGTCGGACATCCTGATCGAGAGTTTCAAAACCGGTGCGATGGAGCGCTGGGGCGTTGGCTACGACGAGCTCTCCCGCATCAACCCGCGCCTCATCTATTGCGCGATTTCGGCGTTTGGGCGGGAAGGACCGGACAAACACCGCGGTGGCGTCGATATCCTGATGCAGGCCTATGCCGGGCTGATGAGCATCACCGGCGAAGAAGGCGGACCACCGGTCCGGACAGGCACATCGGTCGTCGATCTCAGCGCCGGCGCACACGCCACGCAGGGGATTCTCGCCTCCCTGTATGTGCGGGAGAAAACCGGCAAGGGACAACGGATCGACGCATCCCTGCTGGGCACAACGGTCGCCTGGATGACCTATCACGCGGTGGCCTACTTCGCCTCTGGCCAGGCGCCGGGCAAGATGGGGTCGATGCACCCCTCCGTTGCGCCTTATGGCGCCTATCCCACCCAGAACGGCTTCATCGTCATGGCCATCGCTTTCGATTCGCACTGGCGGGCCTTCTGCAAAATCACCGGCCGCGACGAACTGGCCGATGACCCGCGTCTGGCCACCAATCCGGCGCGAATTGCCAACCGGGCGCTGCTTGATGACGTGATGGCGGAAGTCCTCACCGCCAAACCATCGGCCGTGTGGCAGCAGATCTTCGACGACGCGTCGATCCCCTGCGCACCGGTCAACACACTCGACACCGTGCTGCGATTGCCGCAGGTCGAGTATCTCGACTACGTCACCGACGTCGAGCACCCGGCCATCGACGGATTGCGCATGCCCGGCATCCACCTTGGCATGTCGGAGACCCCGGGCACCATCCGCCGTCATCCTCCCGCGCTGGGCGAGCAGACCAGCGAAGTGCTTCGGGAATTCGGCTATTCGGAATCCCGGATCGCCGAGTTCCTGGCATCAGGCGTCGTAACCCAGGGATCACACTCGTAGCGGCGGTCCCTTGTGGTCGATCCTGAGCGAAGTCGAAGGATGGCCCGTAGGGCCGTAAACCGCCGCAACACGCAACTTCGTTGCGATTACAACCCACCTGCCTTGATGATCCGCTCGTGATGGGGTTCGTCTTTCAACTCGCCAAGCCATTCGATCGGCTGCAGAATGATGCCGAACGCGCTGCGCGGTGAGATCAGGGCTTCCTTGCGGATACCATCGATCGTGCGGACTCCGGAGACTTTCGCTCCCAGCGATTCGGCATTGGCCACAAACGCGTCGAAGTCATCAACCTCCACGCCGACATGCTGAATCCCTTCGCCCCGCTTTTCGATGTGTTGGGTGACGAAACTCTCGGGCGTGGTCCCCTCCAGCATGGTGATCAGACTCTCGCCCATCAGGAAATACGCGACGATGTATTCCAGGTCGGTGTTCTCCCGCTGGCCAAGATAGCGAGCGCCATAGATCGACTCGAAAAGCGGTTTCGACGCTTCGATGCTGCGAACCGCGATGGCAATGTGATCGACTTTCTTGACGCCTGCCACAGGGACTCCTTTGCACACAACCAATCTCCGTTTGGATAATTGTAGAGAGTGGGAGCCAGTCTGCTGAAGGAGGACGGGGATGGACAACTGGATGGGGGTCGCGTTGTGCCTCGGCACGGGACTGGTCTTCGTCCTGATCGGATTGCCGCTGATGCGAGGCCGCGTTGCGCCAAACCCGATCTACGGGTTCCGCACCCCGACCACCCTCCAGAATGCCGAGATCTGGTACCCGGTCAACGCCCTTTCGGGCAAGTATCTGGTCGTCACCGGCATTGCCCAGGTCGTGCTGGGATTGGCAGGCCTGGCCGCGCTCAATGACCCACGCCAGCAGTCCATGCTGGTCGGAATCTGGCTGGCGACATTGACGATCGGCGTCGCCTGGTCGGCATACGCCGGCTGGCGCCTCTCCAGAGACCTTTCCCAACCGACGTGAGTCAAAATGACGCACATTTTCAGCGAGGCGAAGACACGTTGTCTGCTATCATCGGCCCAGCCGGGGGACGTGGTGGTCGGCAGGCGTGATCGACGCGAACCGACACGTCTGACACGCGCACAGTGCCCGCTTAGCTGGTGAGCGTTCAGTGAAGATCGCGCAAGTTACGCCATACGATATCGCCCATCCCGGTGGTGTTGGCCAGCACATTTTCCATCTCCAACAGGAATTCGAGAAACTCGGCCACCAGGTCGTGGTCATGGCGCCGCGGGCGGAGCGAGGTGGACTGGAAGTCCGGCCCGGCTTCTATGGAGTCGGCCGCCCGATTCCCATTCCGGCGAATGGCTCGCAAGCCCGGCTCATGTTCGATGTGACCCTCTACAACGCGGTGAAGGAAGTGATGGCCAGGGAGCAGTTCGATGTCGTGCACATGCACGAACCACTGACCCCGCTCCTGCCGTACATCGTGCTCCTCAATTCGCAGAGCGCCAACGTCGCTACCTTTCATGCCGCCCGGGCAACCAATCCCTGGTATTCGATGCTGAAGCCCTACTTTGGATTCCTGATGAGCCGGCTCGACGCCCGCATCTGCGTTTCCGAACCGGCCCGCCAGATGATCCAGCAGTACTTCCCCGATTCGTATCAGATCGTGCCCAACGGTATCGACATCGAGCGGTACAGCACCGATTCGCCTCCCTTTTCCTGGGCCGAGCGAGGTGGACCGCGCATCCTGTTCGTTGGCCGGTTCAACGAGCAACGAAAGGGCTTCAAATACCTGCTGCGGGCCATGCCCATGATCCAGCAGCAGTTTCCCGACGCACGGCTCACCGTGGTGGGTCCCGGCGACCGGACCAAATTCACCGATCTGCTGCAGCGCTACATGATTCGCGGAGTCGAATTCATGGGAGAAGTCTCCGGTTCGGATCTCCCCCGCTACTACGCCAGCTGCGACGTCTTTTGCGCTCCGTCGATTCATGGCGAGAGTTTTGGCCTCGTCTTGCTGGAAGCGATGGCCACAACCAAACCGGTGGTGGCCAGCGATATTCCCGGGTATGCCAGCGTGGTAACGAACAATCGCGACGGATTGCTGGTTCAGCCAAAGGACTCGATGGCCATCGCCCTGGCGATCGTCCGGTTGCTGTCGGATAGCGCACTGCGCGACCAGCTCAGCGCTGCCGGACGGCAAACCGCCGAGAAATATGCCTGGCCGCGGGTAGCGGCACGCGTGCTGGACATCTACGAACGAGCGCTGGCCACCAATCCGCCGGCGATAGCACAGGCGGCGCCATGATTTCCGAGCGGATTGGCACGTGGGCCCGCCAGCACCTCCTGGTGGTCGGCAAATTCCTGGGCGGACTCGGCCTGACGCCGAACATGCTGACCATCATCGGGTTCATCCTGAACTGCGTGGTCGCGGCGATCATCGCCTCGGGCAACATCCGTCTCGGCGGCGCGCTCCTGCTCGTGTCGAGCGGGTTCGACATGCTCGACGGCTCAGTGGCCCGGGCCACCGGCAAGACCAGCCCGTTCGGCGGCTTCTTCGACTCGACTGTCGACCGCTACTCAGAAGTCGTCGTCTACTTCGGTCTCCTTTGGTATCTGCTCGACACCGATGACTGGAAAACAGGGTCGCTCCTGGCGCTCGCCGCCGCGACCGGCGCGCTGCTGATCAGCTATGCCCGAGCCAGAGCGGAATCAGCCGGCTGGAAAGCGTCGGTCGGCATCTTGGCCAGAACCGAACGCGTCGTGGTCCTCTCAGCCGGTCTGCTACTTGGCAAGCCAGTCTGGGCCCTGTGGATTCTGGCAGTTGGCACCCATCTCACCGCCGTCACCCGGATGGCGCATGTCTGGCGCCAGTCCCGGCAGCCAGACGGGAAGTAAGCAAGCGATATCGTGAGTTTTCTCGACGAAGACGCTCCCGAAGAGAGCAGCATCGCCCCGGAAGACGTCGCCTCCGCCGCGCGAGGATGCCAGGCGATCCTGGTCATGCTGGTGATCATCGCGGTGATGCTCTGCGTTGCTGCGGTCTACTACTACGGGACCTGACGGAACAGTCAGAGCTTCCTCCCCCCTTGACCGGACGCGCACACCACGATTACTCTGATCTCCTGTATTGAGATATTGTATCAATACAGTGACTCGTACACCTGGGAGGTGTGGTTCATGATTCGGCGGATTGGGAGTTATCAGGGCCGGACGCTGAGCCGGCGCGCATTCACCGGCGGCGTGATGGGAGCTGCCGGTTTGGCGGCCATTGGCGGTCAACGACTGACGAGTGCCCAGGATGGCGGCGCTGCCACTGAGGGCCGGTACTTGCTCGTTGCCGATCCAGCTGAAGCGGCGGTGTTTATCTATTCGATCCCCGATCACACCTTGACGGGGCGGTTGGACAATGTGGTCTTCGGCGTCCACAACGGTCTGATCGGGTTGCCGGACGGACGGCTGATCTTCAGCGACGACACCTCTGGAGAAGTTCTCGCTGTGACCGTCGACGAGGCCGGCGTCCCCTCGATTGCACAGCGAGTCGCGGTGAACGCCGGCCGGCGGCTGGTCTGGAGCAGTCTCGACCCGGCACTCTCGTGGTATGTTGGCGCCTCGCAGATCGAAGAGAGCTCCACGCAGGTCGCCAACGTCGTCGATCTGACCACCTTCACGAACACCGCCTACGAGATCGAGATGGCGGGCGAAGAGGAGCTCCACGTCTGGGTCGCGGGCGATCCTGCCTACCTCTATGCGTCGGTTGCGGGCGAGATTCACTCGTTCCTCCTCGACGACATGCAGGAGCGTGGCTCGGCACCGGCCGATATCCTCGCCATCGACCCGGGATCGCACGGCGCTGTTGCCGACGGGGAGCGGAGTCAGTTTGCGCTCGTCTCGAACTCCGGGTTCGAAGTGACCGACGTCTCGGACGGCCCGGCCACCTACAAGGGGAGCATTCCCTGGGATGTCGATGGGTTCGCCGGCGGCCGCAACGCCCGTCCGCGCCTCCATCCAGACGGCACGCACATCTTCGGCCGGCTCAATCCCAATCCCGAGAGCCCCGAGCAGTGGGCCGAGGTCGAAGTCACCACGCACATCGCCAACCTGGCCGACCTGACGGCCCGGCGCTTTGCCCTTGGGCATGGCAACTTCGCGTTCCGGGTTGGTGTTTCCGACCCGTATGTTCTCTTTGCCGGGCACGATGGCGTAACTGGCGCGGCGTATGTTGTCGATGCCGACAGCGCCAGCGAGACGTTCGGCACTCCGGTGCAGACGATCGAGCTGCCCCTGCCCACGGGCGCCGGCACACCCGGCGAGGATTCAGCGGGAACCCAGGGCTATCTCACGGCGCTCACCGGTGATGGTTCGCTAGGATACGTCGTCCATGGTGGCGACGGGATCATCTCGGTGATCGATACCGCGGCTGGTGCGGTCGCCGGGACGATCGAGGTGCCGGCGCCCCTGACCGGCGGCGGATACGCGACCGTCGTCGAACTCGGCGCAACACCGGTCGACCTCTTCGCCCGGTAGCGTTTCGTTTGTCCCAGAGCAGGAGCAGCGGTTGTCGCTGCTCCTGCCTCTTCCCGCCGCCGGCAACCGACGGGCGAGGCAGGCCTCGCCACTACCCGCTAGCGCAAATCGAACAACACCTTCAGCGCGGCATGCTTGCCCCGCGACAGGCTGACCTGCATGGCGGCTTGCCACTCATCGAGTTTGAACACATGGGTGACGATGGCGGAGAGGTCGATTTCGGGATGCTTCTGGATCAGGTCGAGGGCGACCTGGAAGGTGTGTGGCGCGCCGGGGAGGCTGTGCTCCTGGCCATAGACGTAGCAGCCAGATACAGTCAGCTCCCGCGACCAGACAGGCGTCAGGTCGAGCTTGTGCATCTCGGCGGCGCATCCGACGAGCACCACGTTGGCCCGCGGACCTGCCACGCGGAGACTGTCATCGACACTGTGATTCGAGCCGACACAGTCGTAGATCGTGTCGAAGCCACCGGCGTAGACCTGCGGCCCCCGCAACGGCTGGTAGGCTCGTGCTCCCGCGATCTGGACCGCCGCATCCCCGGCTTTTCCACCCTTCAGCACATTGGTCGCGCCAAAGCGCTGAGCGAGCTCCTGCTGCAGTGGATGGCGAGCCAGCACGGTCACCGAATTGGTGTGACCGAGCATCCGGAGCGCGGCGAGCACGAGCAGTCCGATCGTGCCGCTGCCGATGATCAGAACGGTGTCGTTCTGCCGGGGCGGATTGGCCAGCACCGCGTGCACCGCCACACTGAACGGCTCCACAACCGCGGCGGTTCGATCGTCGATGCCGTCGGGCACGGCTACGACCTGCGAGCGGTGAGCGACGATCTCGTGCGACCACCCTCCCGGCAAATCCTTGCAGAAACCGGTCAGCATCCCCGCCGAGAGTCCGCCTTCGGCGGTGCGCATGCAGAGACCCGGCATCCCGGAGGCGCAGGAGCGACAGGGCTCCAGATTGCGCATCTGGCAGGAGATGACCGGGTTGAGCACGACCCGCTGACCGATAGCCAACCCCGTGACGCCGGCGCCGATCTCCGTCACCTCGGCTACGACTTCATGCCCTGGAATCAGCGGAAAGGAAACGAAGGGCATCAACGACGGACCGGACCGGTTGGTCAGCATCGAGATGTCGCTGCCGCAGATACCCGTGTAGCGAGGGCTGAGACGAACCCATTCGTTGCCCGGCAGCGGTTTCGATTCGACCTCGATCAGATTCAGTCCGGGAATGCTCCCAGAGGCCAGCGTCCGCAGCGGCAGCCGGTCCGCCGCCCGCACCTTCAGGTAGTGGGGGATGGAGAAGGAATATTGGAGTGCTCGGGTCATGCTTCCCCTCGGGCTGGCAGCCGGCAGCGAGCAGCCGGCAGTGATTGTCACGTGAGCGGCATTGAATGTACCGACCGGCGGACGCAGGCGCTGCCTGCTGCCCGCCGCCGGCTGCCCGCTCGCCTATACCATCGGCACCTGCCGAATGACCTGATCTTTGACCCGGTCGAAGATCTCGTCGAGGCTCTCGCCGGTGATCGTCAGACCGTGATTGCGCAACCCGATGACAGCGTGGCCGGGATCGGGAGCAGCCCGGACGAGATCAGCGACTGCGGTGGCCAGCTCGATGGTGCCGCACGGATAGTTGATATGCGTCGAGGCGATATCAGGCATCCAGGCGTGAATGTGCAGGATGGCTCCGACCGACGGATGCTCGCGATAAATCATGAAATGCTCGATGGCGTCGACCGACACCCGGCGCGGATTAACGTTGGGCGGCACGCTGAGCTGCATCGCCTTTCGTTCCGGGATGAAATCGGTGACCATCAGAATCTCGGTACCCACCTCTTCCAGGCTGCTCTTGTCCACACCACTGGCGCTCATCCAGAAGCGGAGATCATCTTTGCGGGCCGAGACATTGCCATAGCTGAGACCGCCGATGTTGAACATCTGCTTGAGATGACGGAGATCCGCTTCCGGCAGGTAGGCGTCGATCGGAAAGGGCGAGGGGAGCAGATCGAGCTCGTCGAGCATCTTGCCAGCCCGGGTAATCGACGCGGTGATCTCGTCCCCATTCCAGAGCTCGGGCTCCAGATCGGTGACGAATTCGTTTTCGATGATCAGGTTCGATGTCGCCAGCGGCGCCAGCCGGTCGGCGACCCGGGTGAAGAACTCGTCATCGTCTCCGGTGTAGCGGAATGAATACGAACCCTGCTCCAGCGTTGAAACGAAGGCTTCCAGCTGACCGTCGTGCCCCTCGGGCACGACCAGGATGAAGATGTTGCCCAGCGATCGAAGCTGGAGCGGGTAGAGCGTGGCCAGCGGGACTTCCGGGACCTCGGTCCCTTCGCCGATCCCGACAACGAAGACCGCCCGGTTGCGCCGCCGAAAACTCTTCGGTGCGTTGACATCGACCGGATGGAGCGCGATGCCCCCTCGTTCGGCGGGCTGCTCCCCTTCCACCACCGGGTGGCCCTTCTCGTGCAGCTTGCTGCGCAGGCCATTGGTGAACCAATCGCGCAGGGGAAAAGGGGTCTCGATTGCCCCGGATGTTGTCACTGTGTCAGTCATGATTCCTCCGAACGGGACGGCGTCGTTGCCGCATGAGCCGCAGCGTCGAGCGCAAAGCCTCTCTATTGTACGAGCGCGGTACGGTGTCCGTGGTCCGTAGGACGTAGTCCGCAGTCCGAGGTCCGGTGAATGTGGTTCGGGCACTTGTGGCCCGACGCACCCTCCTGGCTTCGGACTCCGGACTTCGGATCCCGGACTACGGACCACGTCCTACGGTATGATGCAAACGAGAACGTCCTCTCATCTCCGGGAGCTACCCCATGACGGATTTCGCTGGCATCGGACCTAGGTTGCTGGATGTTGGTGTCGCCCAGCTCAACGCTCGCGACGACAAAGCAGCCAATATCAACGTTGCGCTCGACCTGATCGACCGCGCTGCCGCCGGGGGCGCCAGACTGGTCGTGCTGCCGGAGATCTGGCCCTACTTCGGGGCGGACTCGGGCAACCGCGATCATGCCGAACCGATTCCCGGTCCGCTTACCGAGATCCTGGCCGAACGAGCGATCGCGAACAACATCTACCTGCACGCCGGAACCTGGCACGAAACGCGTCCGGGCGATCCGCGCCTCTACAACACAGCCGTTGTCTTTTCTCCATCGGGCGAGATCATCGGCAAGTACTCGAAAATCCACATGTTCGATGTCGAGATCGAAGGGGTCGCGTCCTACCGTGAATCGGCCACGATTGCGCCGGGCGATGCTATCGTCAATATCGACATCGACGGCATCAACATTGGCCTGGCCATTTGCTACGACCTGCGCTTCCCCGAGCTCTTCCGCATCCTGGCGCTGAACGGCGCTGAAGCGATCGTTCTGCCGGCCGCCTTCACCATGGCCACCGGCCGCGATCACTGGGAAGTGCTGATTCGGGCCAGAGCCATCGAAAATGGCGTTTTCATGATTGCCTCTGGTCAATGGGGACCCGGATACGACGGCAAGTGGTGCTACGGCCGGTCGATGATCGTCGACCCCTGGGGCACCCCGCTGGCGATCGCGCCAGACCAGACGACAGTCATCCACGCCACGCTCGACCGGGAACATCTGGGCAAGGTGCGCCGGCAAGTACCGTCACTGGCCAATCGGATGCCCGATCGCTACGTCTGGCCGGAAGCGGGCGTCGGCATTCGCTGACCCGTTTCCGAATGGCGTCCGGCTTCCGCCAGTCGCCCGCGAGTGTTCTCGATGGTTCGGCTCGGCAAATTCCTGATCACGGCGGTTCTGGCGTTGACGGTCCTCGTCGCCTGTTCGATCGGCGGCGACAGCGAGGAAAGCAACGGCAACGCCTCCGCCACCATCGATGAAGTGCTGCAAATCGTCACCCTGACACCGGCCCCGTCCGCCACCGTGCGCACGGAGCTGGTCGACTATGTGGTTGGCGAGGGCGACACGCTGAGCGGGATTGCCGACGAATTCGGCGTTAGCCAGCAATCGATCATCGACGCCAACGGCCTGCCCAATCCGAACGCCATCTTCGTCGGGCAAACGCTGATGATTCCCGCACCTACAGGGGACGGAAGTCCGGAGTCCTAAAGCGCGTCACCCAGCGCCGCCGCAACCCGGCGGAGCTTCTCCGCCGCCTCGGCTGCGATGGCAGTGAGGTCGTCGTTCTCCAGACCGTGAGCCAGCATGACCTCCGGGTTGGCGATGTTCACGGTCGAACGCCCGTCTTCCTCGAAAAGCATCACATTGCAGGGAAGCAGGAGTCCGACTCGCTTGTCCGCCAGGAGCGCTCTGTGCGCAAGGACCGGATTGCAGGCTCCGAGGATGACGTAGGGGACAAAATCGACATCGATCTTCTCTTTCAGCGTGGTCTGGACATCGATCGTCGTCAGCACGCCAAAGCCTTCCGCTTTCAACGCGGCGATGACGCGATCGAGCGCCGCATTGATTGGCAATGCGAGCTCGATGGCGAATCCCGGTTCAACTGCTGGCGTTGTCATCGTTGACATGTCGTTCTCCCTGTCCGTATGTGAGCGGACTACCGGACCAACGGCCGGCCACTCCCGGCCCAGGCAATCAATCCACCGGCCAGACTCTTCGCATCCTGAAACCCGGCGCTGACGAGCATTTCGGCGGCCGCCAGACTCCGGGCGCCGGAGCGGCAAACGACGATCACCGGCCGCGCTGGATCGAGCTCGTTCACCCGAAATGCCAGCGAACCCAGCGGTATCAGGGTGGTGCCATCCAGATGCGCCTGCGCCCACTCGTCCGGTTCGCGGCAATCGATGATCTGGGTCTCGGCATCGGTCAACGCCGATTCCACCTGAGCGATATCGACTTCGAGTGGATCGAGCGCCGCAGCATCACCGTTCGTGCCAGAGGTCATCCTGTTCATCTCCTTCAACATTTTGGACAGCACAGCCATGGTCATCTTCTGTCTCGCCAGACCGGCGAGGAACCGGCACCATTCAGGTGCTGACACCTGCTCTGGGCAGGATGACAGCTTGCAGCAACCACCAGAGTCCGACGACGATCAGAATCGGCAGCAGTCCTGTCAGCTCGCCCATCAGGCGGCCTCGACCGGATATCCCAGATCCTGCCAGGCATCCATTCCACCGTCGAGCTGAACCACATTGGTCACCCCTCGGGCTTTCAGCATGCTCGCCGCCACCCGCGACCGGTAGCCGCTGGCACAGGCGAGAAGGAGCATACCGCTGACGTCGGGGGCCGTTTCGCTTCCCTTGACGATATCGCCGGCGAAGGTGTTGGCCGCACCGGCGATATGCCCCTCCGACCACTCGGCTTCAGTCCGGACATCGACGATGCGGACCGGTTCACCGGAATCGAGCGATCGTCGCAACTGGTCGGGCGAGAGACCTGCCAGTGTGCTTGCCGGTCGACAGGCTGCCGTCCATGTCTCGAAGCCACCTTCGAGATAGCCGGCAATCGAATCCAGCCCGATACGGTACAGCTCGGTGGCAAATGCGCCGAAGGCGTCATCGCGATCCAGAACAAGCACGATCTGCCGGTCGTATGGCGCCAGCCAACCAGCCCAGTTCACGAAATCGGCGGTATCCCCGGCATAGTACGAGCCGGGAATGTGTCCCGCGTCGAATGCTCGCTCCTCACGGGCATCGATGATGACGGCGCCTTCGGCGAGCAATCGATCGACGTGTGCCAGTGTGAGAGCGGATCCTGCGTCCAGCTCATCGAGCAGGATCGGCCCGGCCTTGTTGACCATTTTCATGCGCGGATAGTAGGCAGGGGGAGTCGGCATCCGGGTCATGATGGCTTCGACGAATGCATCCCGGTCGTCGAACTGGAGGGCATAGTTGCCTTGCCGTTCGATGCCCATCGTCGTTTGAGGCGCTTCCCCGATCTTCCTGCCGCACGACGATCCCGCGGTGTGTCCCGGATAGACGACTACATCATCCTGGAGGTGATCAAGACGCGTAGTCAACGTCGTGAAGAGCTGTGTCGCCAGGTCGGCGGTCGCGGCGGCTCCGAGCAGGTCGGGACGGCCGACTTCGCCAACGAAGAGGAGATCTCCGGAAAAGAGCGCAACCGGTTCCGGGCGAACGGCAGGGTCGATCAGCCGATAGGCCATGTGTTCCGGCGTGTGCCCAGGGGTCCAGAGCGCCTGCAGGATGAGATCTCCCACGGCGACGGTGTCGCCATCGTCGAGTGGCCGATGCGGGAATTCCTGCTGTCCAAGCCGGCTGGCGAAAATCGGCGCCCCGGTGCGATGCTGCAGTTCTCGCGCGCCCGACACGAAATCGGCGTGGACATGCGTTTCCAGTATCGCCACGAGATCGAACGCGTGGACGTTCAACCATTCCAGATAGACATCGACGTCGCGGCGCGGATCGATCACGGCTGCCTGCCTGGTCGACTCATCAGCGACCAGATAGGCCACTTCAGCCAACCCTGGGGTGAAAAAACGCTCGACGATCATTGACGGATCCTCATTTCTCTTCTGTTCATCGCCCGGCCCGGACCAGCGCTTTCACTGCTTCTTCGACAGCGGTTTGCGGCGAGGAGAACTCGTCCGGGTGCTGCATACACCGGAGCAGATAGGCCTCGAGCAGTTCACCGCTCAGCCCATTGACGGCGGCCTTGATCGCCGCGAGCTGGTTCAGGATATCCACGCATTCCCGGCCGTCGTCGACCATCTTCTGAATACCGCGCGCCTGCCCTTCGATTCGTTTGAGCCGGGCCTGGATGTCGTCTCGTTCGGCTTTCGGCAGATTGGCAATACTCGGCATGGGAGCCACCTCCAGGTCGGACACGTCATCTGTCCGATTGCGACGATGATACTCTAGGGGGGTACCCTATTTCAAGCGAGAAGCGTCACGACCATGCGGCGCCGTCCATGACACGACGTGAGATGGCCGCGCTGCGTTGGAACAATGTCCGCGTCGCGAAAAAGCGCCATAAATGGCGAGGCTACGGATTGATTTCCATCATTTGCGGCAAAGTGCGCGCGTATTCTTCCTGCCGCGTTAGCGCTTGATCGCATTCTTAGCGAAGAAGAGGACGTTGGCCGGGCGTTCGGCGAGACGGCGCATCAGGTAGAAGTACCACTCTGGCCCGTGGGGGGTGGCGATCAGCACCTGGTAGCCCCGTCCGAGAAGATCGCGCTGCAGCTGGCTGCGGATCCCGTAAAGCATCTGGAACTCGAAATGGTGGCGGGGGATGCCTTGGCGATCGGCGTAGTTGATCACGTGATCGATGATTCGCTCGTCGTGCGTGGCGACGCCGGTGTAGCTGCACTCGGTCAGCATCCGCTCGGTCAGCGTCACATAGTGGCGATCGACGTCGGCTTTGTCCTGGTAGGCGACACTGGCCGGTTCCAGATAAGCCCCCTTGACGATGCGCAGATTGGGTTGGAGGGGCGCCAGGCGGGTGAGGTCGTCGGCCGTCCGGTAGTGCATCGATTGCAGGACGGTGCCGGTGTTCTCATGACCGGCAGCACGCAGGCGCTCGTAGATGCGGAGCGTCACCTCGATACGGGCCGATTCCTCCATATCCATCCGGATGAAGTTGTTCAGCGACGCAGCATGGACGACCAATGCCTCGACATTCTGATAGGCGATCTCTTCACCCAGATCGAGACCGAGGTGCGTCAGCTTCAGCGCGATGTTGCAGACCAGGTTCTCCTCGGCGATCCGGTCGAGGATGGCCTTGTACTGATCGACGACCCACCCGGCTTTGGCCTCATCCGCCACTCCCTCACCAAGGAGTGTGGTGTTGGTCCGGAAACCTTGCTGATTGAGTCCGCGCAAAATGGGGACGCATTCGTCGAATGTTTCGCCGGCAACAAAGCGGGCGGCGCCCAGACTCATCCCGTATTTGCGAACCGTGCCGGAAACGAAAGACTGATTGGTGGCGGCCAGAATGGCCCTGCGGAAGAAGGGATTCGCCGACGGCAGATGCCCATCCGGCTCCGCTGAGAACTCGCGCTCCGCGCCCATGCCAACCTCTCCGTTCCGGGTAGCTTTTGACCCGGGAATCGACCGTCCCTCCGTGCACGCCGGAGGCAATCTGAATCGTACCAGCGTCCACCATGGCGCTGCCGGGTGTCAGTGCGGTTGTATCACTTTGTTCTTTTCGCCATACACTGACGCATGGTGGCGACAATCGAATTGCTCGGTCTTCTGTCGGTCAGAAGACTGGGCTCGGGGTGTAAGGGAGTGGGGACAGGTCTGTGTCACGCGTGAACATTTCTCGGAGCGATTCCCTGCTGATTGGCATCGCGGTTTTGCTCCTGATTCCGGTTGTGCTGGCGGCGATCTCGCCCTTGCTGGCGCCGATTCCCGCGCAGGCGTCGGGCTGGACTGCTCCTCCCCTTCCCGAACGAGACGAACCCCTTCCCGATTTCCAGCACCTGATCGAACCCTTGCCGATCGTGGTTCGCGATCTGCCGGACGCCGCGTCACAGGACGTCGTTGCTATCTACGATGTCGCAACGCTCACCGACAACCAGACGGCGCTGGAGATGGTCGAGGCAGCCAGCAACGCGATCCCGGTCCCGTCGGAATGGAGGGCAGACTGGGACGCCTGGGTGCAGTTCGGACAAAGCGAAGCACCACCCCGCGCCATTCTGGAGTCGCTGCAGAACGACCCGCAGAACGCCGACCGGTTGAGCAATCTGGCCGCAGCGATCTACTTCAGCAACAAGACGCAAGTTGAGGACATTTCGTACAGTCGAGAACGGCAGTCCTGGTTGCTGCTCCAGGCAACGACTGATCTCTTCCCCGACAACCGAAACGCATTTCTCAATGACGCATTTGTCAGCGCGGGCTACATCATGGGCCGCATCGCGTCGGACGACCCAATTGACTTCGCCGCATGGCTGACTGAGCATCAGGACGATCCAACGGCGCTGACACTTGCGGTCGAGCTCGCTGCGAATCACACCGTCGGATTCGAGCTCGATTCAGCAGCGCTCGGCGAATACGCCACCGCACTCTCGCAGAATTCAGATCCCGCGCGTGCCGCGCTCGGCCATGCGCTCCTGGGCGACCTGCAAATGGCCGGATTCCGGCTCGACGGCCCGGACTCATCGCGAACCACCGCTCCCTATGAACTCCAGAGCGCGGCCCACGTCGCGCTGGAGCACTATGACGCCGCGCTCCAGTTCTCAGACGACCCATCCATCTATGCGGCACGCGCTCTGATGCTCTCGATTCTGGGCGACCTCCCCGCGGCCATCGACTCACAACAGCGGGCGGTTGACCTCCAGCCCGATTCCCTGACATTGAAACTGCAGTTGGTCTCCCACTACCTGGATCTCCGCGGTTCCGTGGAAGAGATGCGCCGATCTGTCGAAACCGCAAGAGAAATCGAGCGGGAAGCGGTGGCCAGCACGCTGGAACGAGCGGGAATACCGTTGGCGGAGGTTCGCTTCCTCTCCGATACCAGCAATCTCGTCACATTGGTGGCCAATCGACCCGCGGTCTTTTACGCCATCTATCTGCCCGGCATGGCTGGGGCTGGATATGGGATTTCCTTCACCGAGATTCCGATCTACAACAGCCGGCCCGAAGCGTCGTATGGAAACGACCCGCTCTCCAGGGCGGTCGGCGGGATCGTGGCGAAATCAGAAGCGCTCGGCGACGCGGACGGAATGTCCGGCGACATTGATGCCTATATTGCTGTGAATGGTGGTTCGAGCGGCATCGTTTTCCGGTCGTACGTCGCCCCGGATTTTGCCGAGAAGTCTGGCGCGACTGCGCGCCTGGTTGCCGACTACGGATCTCCGTCCGAGACGGATCTGGCGATTGGCAACGTCAACCAGGCGGCAGAGTGGTTGAGGTTCATGGGGTCCAACAGGGAGGCCGTGCAGCTTTGCCAGGAAGCATACGAATTGGCGGAAGATACCGGCCGGCAGAGCAACACGCAGGGGTGCATCGCCGTAAACGCCTACCTGATGGGAGACTACAAAACCGCTCAGCAGGTTTTCGAGACCATCGACGACTTGTTCATGGCCGGGTATGTGGCGCACCGGCGCGGCAACCTCGATGACGCCAAGCGCTTCCTGCAGACTGCGCGGGAGGATCAGCTTTCGCGTCAATACGATTCGATCCAGCGGCTGGGCGACATCGCTCTCGAATCCGGCCAGCCGGGCGAAGCCATCCAGAACTACGATGAATGGCTGGCGTGGGCGGAGGCAGGCAATTGCTACGACGGCAGGTGCCTGGCCTGTGTGCTCGACATGTGCCAGGTGCTCAACGAGCAGTTTCCGCTGGTCTACAGCAATCGCGGTGTTGCGGTGTTGCAGCTG
>JAHBVL010000026.1 GCA_019637585.1 Thermomicrobiales bacterium
GCTGCTCGCGGAAATACTGCGATCGGCGGTGATCGAGGAACTCGGGACCTTGCTTGCCCCAATATCCGCCCCAATCGCCATCGGGGCCGTAGGAGTCATAGCCATCCAGGGTGCAAAAGACATCGAAGGTGTATGTAGCGGTCATGTTGTCTCCCTTGTGGATTCGATCCATGCTTGCCAATAACCTCCCTGCCTGTCCTGTGTGTGAAGTATCTTCGGTAGGGCCGGTGGCAGGTTTGATAAGTTGTCGATCCTGCTCGTTCGCGTTCGACACTGCAGATGGCATGGTGGCGCACCGCGCCGCGGACTCGGAGCATCTCCAGGCGTAGCAAGACTCGGCGGGCCACGCGGTCCGTCCGTCCGGGAGAACCGGAATCCCTGCTCACCAGAACAGGGGCTGAGAGCACTGCACTCCGGCAGTGATAGCTGGTCGATTGAAGAAGGTAGACAATTGAGGCGCCCTGCGGCACGCTCAATCAGACGCGTCTCTCAGGTGCGCGGCTCGTGAGGACGCGAGCGAGCCGCCTATGGACGAGAAACAGGCACACTGACAGACCGAATCGAAAGAGGGGAGTCATGCGATGACAAAGTATCTGGTCTCTTTCCCCAGCCGGGCGATGGTCATCGAGGAGAAGGATTTTCCTGCGGTGGCCGATGCGGCACATGCCGTGATCCAGGAAGCCAGGGATGCCGGTGTGTATGTCTTCGGGGGCGGCATCAACGAAGACGTTCGGCCGGTGCTGGTGTCTGGCGATGGATCTGCCTCGCCAGACACCTATCCGGAGACGAAGGAATTCAACGGGGGATTCACGGTTCTCGAACTCCCGTCGCGGGAAGCGGCTGTGGAGTGGGCGGCGAAGATCGCGGTTGCGTGCCGCTGCGCGCAGGAGCTTCGCGAGTTCCAGTACGACCCTCTCTCCTGACCGAAGAAGTACCGCAAATGGCGGGCCGCTCCTCGGTTTACGGTCAGGCGTTGCTCACCAGGGCTATCCAGTTGCCGTCAGGATCCTCGACATATGCGCGCCGGTGCCCAGCGACATGATCGTACGGCTCGACCAGCACCGGCGTTCCGGCTGCCTCGAGTTTCGCCACCTCGTCGTCGACCGAGTCACACCATAAGACCAGCTCCATCGGATGCCCGGGCGTCGGTGTGGGGAGGCCCTGTCGCTCGACCGCTTCGTGCGTCGAAACCGCCAGCATGACATCGCCCACGCGGAGCTCGACATGTGCCGGCGGTCCCTCTCCCTCGGCAGGGAACCGATAGGTCTGCGCTCCACCCAGCTGGTCGCGATAGAAGACCACCGTGCGATCGATGTCCTTCGAATAGAGATTCGGCATGACCGACGTAAACACTGTTGCTACTCCGTTCGTTTGCGCTGCTGAACCACCTCGGCGACATGCCGGGCGTAGGCGTCGAGTGGGTCGCCTCCCTTCTCCTCCAGAATCCTTCTCATCCGATCGGTTTCGGGTCCGTACCGTTCAAGCCGCCGGTGCACGAGATCGACACGGGTGACGTCGGATCCTTCCGAGGCAAATGTGACTTCGATCTCTGAGCCGCGTAGCGCCTCTGCCTCGTAGGTCCATTGCGGGCTTACCTGCCACGTCAACAGAATGCGATGCGGAGGTTGCCACGCCACGACGACGCCCCAATCGGTCTCGGTGCCGTCCGCAGCTCGCTCATACCACCGGCCGCCCTGGAACGGTTCGAGAATCGCTTCGATTCCCGGCTTCTCGGCGATGTGGTGCGTGGCCACCGGCCACCACCCATGCTCGACAAAGACGTCGAACGCCAGCGCCAGCGGCGCATTCACGCGCACCGTTTTCGCGACCAGCACTTCCTCGACAACTGCCATGTCTTGCTCCTTTGCCCGGGTCTCCGCGGCTTCCTGAAAAGCCGCAAGCGACCGCTCCCAATACCAATCGAGGTGGTCTCGCAAACGCTGGAGGGCTTTTGGTTCGAGGTGATAGACGCGCCGGTTGCCCTCCGCCAGGTCCCTGACCAGGCCGGCGTCCTTGAGCACCCGCAGATGCATCGACACCGCCGGGCGCCCAACTGGCATCCCGTCGGCGATCTCGCCGACGCCCAGCGGTCCCGTCGCCAGGCGGCTGACGATTCGCCGGCGTGTAGCGTCGCCGAGGGCGTCGAGAATCGCATCGATGTCGGTGTGAACTTCCATAGTCATCTCCAGATGACGGTCAGTATGCAATGGCATTGATCGAATGTCAACCATTACTGACACAGTGAGTCGTGCCTGGTTTCGACTATCGCCTCGGCAGGGGCATAATGCCGAGAAACGTCACGTTAAGGGGGAGCTCTATGTCGGATGCTACGAAGTCTGCCTCGCCGGCGTTCGGTGCCGAGTTTGTGGCCGCGCACGTCGAGCCTGGATCGAGTGTCGTGGGCATCGAGCGTTTGGCTGGCGGCGTCTCTGCTCGCGTGTCGCGGGTCGATCTGGAGTCGGGGGCTGGACGCCGCTCTGTCGTGGTCCGGCAGTATGGCGACGCCGATCTACGAGCCAATCCGCACATCGCGCGAATGGAGATGTCGGTCCTCCGCGCGGTTGCGGCCGCCGGCATTCCGGCGCCGCAGGCACTGCAGGTCGTCGACGACCCAACGCAACCAGGTGCTCCTTATCTGGTGACCTCTTTGCTCGAGGGCGCTCCGACGGTCGAGCTCGATGTCATGCCAGAGGCGGGGCAGTTGCTGGCGGAGATCTTGACGCAGATTCATGCCGTCGATGTGCGCAAGGCGAGAATCCGGGGGCTTCCCAGCGCCGTGGCGAAGGTGCGTGTCATGATGCTCGAACCGGACCCGCGCGATCCCAATCCGCTCGATCCCGCAAAGGACGACCTCACACTCCCGTGGACGACGGTGAACAAGTCGGTGCTTCTGCACGGGGACTTCTGGCACGGCAACGTCCTGTGGCAGCACGGCCAAATATCAGGCGTCGTGGACTGGGAAGATGCCTGCCTGGGCGATCCGCTCAAGGACGTGTCGAATTGCCGGGCAGAGCTCTACATCGCGGGACAGGAATCGACGATGCACCGCTTCACTGAGGCCTATCTGGCGCTCCGGAGGGTCGACGCCGGGAGTTTAAGCTTCTGGGACGCCTGGCATGCCTCGACGGTTCTCGAACGTCTGCCCGAATGGGGTCTGGAGGAGCAAGCCCTGAAGGACGCCCAAGCCCGCGCTGCCCGGTTTCAGATGTGGGCAATGCAGGAGTACCCCACAACGAGTCCCTGACGCTCCCCGACGGCGGACAAGCTCCTCGCGGTGGGCCGCTGCGTCCTCTGGACAGCAGTGCCGAAATACGTACTGTTCCCGTTGATCGCCATCGCTGAAATTGATACGCTGCAAGATAGGTTGACTCGTGAATAGCCGAACTGGTGGCGTTCGACTGACGCGCTGCAGCGTCATTGTTGTTCCGGATCGTCCCTGATCCGTGCTTCGTCCATCAAGGGGAATCGCGATGCCACTCCACGCCACCGATTCGATCATGTCCAAACGATCCGCCGACGCTCGACTCGTAGTCGGCCGCCTGCGCGGACCCGATCAAAAGGACTTCGCTTTTGCGGCCGAGTTGGTCGATCTTGCCGGAAGCGCTGGGGTCGACCCGGTGCTGGCTTTGATTCAATGGCTCCTCGAAACGGGCAACGCGTCGTCTCCGCGCTGGAACAACGATCTGAACAGCTCGGGAATCGGCATTGTGGCGAACGATACCGAGCAACCGTTCGTCATTCCGGATGTCAGGAAGTCCGCGGCGCTGCACGTGCAATGCCTCTACTCGCTTGTCAACCGCAAGCTGCACCCGGACATTCCACTCTGGCCACAAGCGGATACCTGGATGGAACGGATCTGGCTTCCCAAGGTCCGATCCAACGCTATGCCGGATGTCAGAACCGTCGGCGATCTTGGTCTGCGCTACGTGGAGAACGGCCGTCCGCGGGCGACATGGTCGTTCGAGGATGGCGTCGCTCCGCAGGATACGTACGGCAAAAAGCTGGCCAACCGGGGACGAGAGTTCTATCCCGAGGCTGCGGATCAGGAGTTGGTTCAGGGAGGAGAGGGGCCGTCGTCGACCGTTCCAGCCGAGGTCGAGGAAGGTCCGATCGTTTTCGGGCGGGTGCCTCGACCGCCGATGGTGGAGATGATTGTCGATAAGCCGGTTCACCAGGGTTCGGGATTCGGCTATGACCGGGCGCCCGCTCCACGCAAGAACGTCGGCCTCGTTCATCACGAGACACAAGGCCGGGGGAGCGGGCAGTTCTATCACGATTTCTTTTCCTGCCCCGACGGTGAACGCTGTAAGAACGCGTTGGTCGATTTCTTCATCGACAAGCAGGGCACGATCTTCATGTTCAACGACCCCTTCGGCACCCGGGCCGGGTGGGCGAATGGCGGGGGTGTTTCGGAAGCGGGCGGACTGGAAGGTGACGGGGTCCGCTTTTTCAGCATCTTCGGCGCGAATGGGATCAATTTCAAACTGGTCAGCATCGAGTACGAAAAGCTGAACATCGAGGATTTCACCGACAAGCAGGTGCAGTCGGGTGGAGCGCTGGCGGCCTGGATTCACGATCTGGATGGACAACCCTGGGAGCAGCATCCCTTCGTCCCCAAATACGGATGCGTGACCTCGTTTCTGCACTATGAATTTGGCACGACCGACTGCGGCAAAGGAGAGCTCGACGACATCAGCCGGGTGCAGGCGGTGACCAAAGGCATCATGCGCCGCTTCCAGCAGGGTGGCGGGTCGAGCGCACCGATCGAGCCAGACGTCGTCGAACTGCCGGCGGCGCCGCTGCCGGGCGGGCTGTCGCTCGCCGAAGCGCAGGAGCGGTTCGGCACCTATCGCAAACATCTGCCGAATGGGCGTGTGGTCACCGGCGGCTTCGATCCAGAGGGAATCATTTCCCTGGCCTGGGCGAATCGTGCCGCCGAGGAAGGAGAGTGGCCCCGGATCGCCGACTGGTACGTCTTCGAGGACTCAGCAGTTCTTCTCAACCTCGTCACATTCGAGAATGGCTGGATGATGGTCCAGAAGTCGGAACGCTCCGGATTGATGTGGGTGAATCTGGTGCCTGTCGATGAAGAGGAGGACGCCACCCGCGGCATGGATGGCGCATTCTCCAGACGGGTGCTTGGCAACATGGGCGAGATCCGCGAAAGCGTCGGAGAGCTTGCCAAACCGTAGGCGAGGATTCAGCGTCGCGGCTTACCCCGGAAGACATACCTGTCGACGATCCGGCCATGCGACAGGTGTTCGGCGGCGATTTCGTCGATCCCCTCTTCGTCGACATGGTTGTAGAGAACCGGTCCCGGGTAGACGTTGACCGAGGGGCCGTAGTCGCAACGGTCCCGGCAGCTGGTGCCGATCGCTTCGACCTTGTCCTGGAGCCCCAACCGCCAGATCGTTTCATCGAGATGCCGGAGGAGCTTCGGACTCCCCTTCGGGGTGCAGTTCGGTCCAAGACAGACATGCACCCTGAAGGGTTTGCGTTCGATCCCCAGTTCGGCGAAGAGATCGTCAGACACCGGCGGGCGACGCCGCTTGTTCCTTGATCGCCGTTTCGATCAGATCGAAGTCGCTGGCGGAAATCTTGTGGACATTGCCCTGGAATGCGAGGGTCCAGTTGGCTGCCGGCCACTTGCTGGCGTACTCCATCTGGCGAGCCAGACCCTCGGCCGGAACGAAGTTGCCGTCGTCCAGAATGTGATCGGGTTTGATCTCGACGCGGAATGGGTAGTCCTCTGTCGCCTTTTTCGGGTCCTTGCTCTTCCAGATCGGCTCGTGACTCTCGAAGTAGGGTGAGGTGATCGTGGCGGTACCGCCAAAGGCTTTGACCCCGGTGATGTAGTAGGCGATGCGATCGCCCGGTTTCATCTGCTCGGCCTTCTTGCGGTGGCGCGACTTCATCCCCTGAATGGTGAAGTCGCGCTCCCGAGTCTTGGCGAAGTTTTCCGGGCCGCCGACGATAATCCAGTAGTTGGGGGAGGAGTCGGACATGATTTGCTGCTCCTGTGTGCGAACGATGCGCCGTGGCGCGTTTCGCCTTCGAGTATTGCATGGACCAATCGGGTCATGCACAGAAGTGAAGCGATAATGGCATGGTGTGAGCAGCCAGACGCAGATTGAGACGGGAAACATGAGATCTCGCATTGTCCTGATTGCATTGGTGACGGCGATGGCCGCTGGAGCGCTGTCGCTCGCTGGATCGGCAGCCGTAGAGATCGCCAGGTCGAACCCGGTTGGCGGCGCCACGGTCCTCGTGCTGCCGCAGCACGTCGAGATCTGGTCGGCCGAACCGGCTGATCCGGTTCACACCCAGGTCATCGTCGTCGCCCCAAACGGGGCGCGGATCGACTCGGGTCTGCCGGAGATCAATGCCGAAGACCCGACGCACCTCTCGGTGGCGATCGCCTCTGGGGGACGAGCGGGGAGATACACGGTCCACCTGCTGAGCGGAGAACCCAACACGGCCCGGGAGCGAAGCGCCAGCACCGTCTTCGAGGTTGAACGCGATTCCGGATGTGAAGAAAGCAGCGAACAGGGCTGCGCGGAGGCGTTGCCGGAGGTCGAACCGGGCGACGGGCTCACACTCCCCGGCGGAGGCACGATCCAGGTCACGACCTCGACCAACACGGCAGGTCCGGTCAACATCGAGGTCCGTCTTCTTGGCGCCGATGGTGAGGTCGCCGAAGGAGCAAGCGTATGGGTGCGGGCGTCGCATCTGGATATGGACCATGGCGAGTTCCCGCACGCTGCGGTTCTGAACGAGGATGGCGTCTTTCTCGCCAGCTACATCGGCATGGGTATGGAAGGAGCGTGGCTGGTGGCGGTGGATGTGATTCTGGAGGAAGGCTCGGCGCCTTTCACCGTGGCGGTGCTGGTCCAAATGTCGCTGCCGGGATCGTGATTGCGGATGGCAGTTGCCGAGGTCCGGAGCGCGACTCTATACTTCCGCCTTGGCGCTGGGTCACGTGATGCCCGCACGATGCCGACGTAGCTCAATTGGCAGAGCAGCTGTTTTGTAAACAGCAGGTTGCGGGTTCGAGTCCCATCGTCGGCTCCGTTGCATCAAAGCCGGCGCGGTTGTAATGGGCAGTTGCCAGAGTGGACAATTGGGCCTGGCTGTAAACCAGGTGCTTCGGCTTCGGTGGTTCGAATCCGCCACTGCCCACCGGTCGGACGAGTCCGGCCTCCAGCCCACATAGCTCAGTTGGTAGAGCACATTCTTGGTAAGAATGAGGTCTCCGGTTCAAGTCCGGATGTGGGCTCCAAAGGTCGAAAACCCCAGTAACGCACTGGGGTTTTGCGCTGTTCAGGATCTGCTACGCTTTCGGCACAGCGTTCGGACAGATCATAACTGTGATGCCGATCTGGTATCGGATGATGGCCGTGTACATTCGACTCCGCCGCCATGCTGCTGACGCCGTTCGCCGTGAGGCTGAACGGACGGGAGGATCACAGCAAGATGTCATCCGCGAAGCGGTGGAAAGCCTTCTGCGCCTGGCGCCCGGCGAGCCATCGGATGATCACGTGGACGCGCGTATCATCGCAGGAGCGTTTCGGCTTCCCCGAACCGCCTATCGAAGACCAGAAAAGCGGCTCGTCTTGCCACGTGGAGTGACGAGCGCCGACCTGCTCGACCGCAACGACCGATTCTGAATGATTGTCCACGTGGACAGCGGCGCACTTGGGAAGCGTGTGGCGAAGGAGGTCGACTCCGACGTGCTGGAAAGCACGCTCGAACATCACGCCAATGCGGGCGACTCGATCGTTGCCACTCCTGCGTGATGGCTCAGCGGAAGGCCCGGGACCACACCAAGGTGTTCTCCGCCCGGTAAAGAGTCTGGTCTAGATCAGCGCTGTCATCCAATCGCGAGCGGTATCGAGAAGCTCGGCGAGCACCTCAGCGTCGGTGCGGCCCGATTTCGCGGGAACGTGGAATGAGTGATCGGCATCCTCGGCCACGACAAGAGTCGCCCGCGACCCCAGCGAGCCGACCACTCCGTTCACCAGATCGATCTCGGCCAGGGCGTCGCGCGTGCCCTGTAGGAAGAGCATCGGGAGAGCGACCTCGGCCAGGTGATCGGCGCGGCTGATCCCAGGCTTTCCGGCTGGATGGAGAGGGAAGCCGAAGAACACGAGTCCGTGGACATTCGGAAGCGGTTCGATCGACTGCGCCTGCGAGGTCATTCTTCCGCCAAACGACTTGCCACCGGCGAAGATCGGCAAACCGGATGCGAGATCATTCGCCTCGGCAACTGCGGAACGGATGGCAGCGTGGGCGACCGGCGGTGTATCCGGGCGCTTCGAACCGCGTTCCATGTAGGGAAAGTTGAATCGCAGGACCGCGATGTTTCGCTCGATGAGCCCCTCGGCGATGGAGATCATCGATTTGTGCGTCATCCCGGCGCCCGCTCCGTGAGCGAGGACAAGCGCCGCCACCGGGTTGTCCGGAACCTGCCAGAGCATCGAGATGTCGTCCCTCGTTCGTGCTTCAGTGTCCACGTTCAAACCTCCTGCCGGTACACAATCCATCGTCTAGAGTAGGACGATGGCCGACCAGACGCTTTGGTAGGGGAGCAATCGATGGCGCGTGTCCTGATGACGACCGCTGAGATCCTGGACGTGCTGGAACGGAATCCGGTTCACATCGCCGTCGCGACTCGGAGTCTCTCGCCCGAGCTGCTTACTGCGCCGGCTGCTCCGGGCGAATGGTCGTTGAACGAGATCCTCGCTCATCTGCGAGGTTATGCGGATACCAGGGGCGATCGGCGCATCATGACGATGATCAGCGAGGATTCCCCGACAATTCGAACCATGCATCCCAACAAGTGGGCGGCCCAGGAGGCCTTTCCTGATTGCGACTTTCGCGAGTCGCTCGATGCGTTCACCGGACAACGTGGTGACTTGATCGACCTCCTGAGGCGGCAGCCAGAATCTGTCTGGACACGAACCGCGACGATCACCGGCGCTGGCGCACCGCGAGTAAAGAGTGTCCATGAAACGGGCGATGCGCTCGCTCGTCACGAGCGTGCGCATGTCCGGCACATCGCCAAGGTGGCAGAGGCGCTGCAGAGAAAACACCCAGACTAGCCAATAGCCGGGCAACGCCTACCTGACAACCTCGTACTTGAGATGGGTGACGCCATTTCCAGCGATGCTGCTGATTTGGCGGAGCGACAGCGGGAAAACATCGTCGAAGAACCGGCTGCCGCTGCCAAGGACGACTGGCGTTTCGTGAACCCAGAATTCGTCGACGACTCCCATGCGAAGGAACTGCTGGACGGCCTTCGCGCCTCCGGCGATGGCAATGTCCCGGTCGCCTGCTGCTGTTCTGGCCAGTTCGAGCGCCCGTTCGGGTCCCTCAGTCACAAAGTGGAACTCGTTGCCGCCCTCCAGGATGAGTGGTTCGCGCTCATAATGAGTCAGGACGAACACCGGAACGTGAAATGGAGGGTTGTCGCCCCACCATCCCTTCCATTGATCGTCTCCCCATGGACCGGGACCGCCGCCGAACATGTTGCGACCCATGATGTGTGCGCCAACGCCTGTCGTGACCTCTTCGATGATGGCTGAGCTCGCTGTACGCTCGCCGCCGTCCATTCCATGCATCTGACGCCAGACGTCGAGAGCGACGACCCACTCGTGCAGAGACTCGCCCCCAACGCCGAGCGGCTCTTCGAGCGATTGATTCGGTCCGGCGCTGAACCCATCGAGGGAAATCGATTGTTGAAAAGTGATCTTGCCCATTGTGCTTGCTCCTCTGTTTCGCAACTCCCAGTCGCATTGCGGACTGCTCTCTCCACATCGGATCCTGCAATGGGCCGCCGGGAGCTACAAGTTCTAAATCTTGGTCGTTCGGATCTTAGGCAGATCGACAACTCCAGGTCCGCAGCTCTGAGTACTCTCGGCGCCCGCGAATCGTGCGAGGTGGCGATCCGCCCCGTGGTGCCGCGATGATAGAATCCGGGTATGACAACGATCACGCTCAAGACACTTGAAGAGCAGGTAGCCGAGATCGTCGCCCAGGTGGCCGCGGGCGACACGGTCGTCATTACCGACGCCGGGCGTCCGATTGTCACGATGACGCCCACGCAAAAATCGCGCCTGCAGGAGCTTCGGGAGGCCGGCATGACCATTCCGGCCACAGGTCGCCTCAGAGATCTGCCGCGTCCTCAACCCGGACCATCCCTCTCTGACGAAGTCGCTCGAATGCGAAGCGACGAGCGTTTCTAGGTCCGTGCTGTTTTACTTCGACACTTCTGCACTCGTGAAGCTCGTCGTCGACGAACCGAAGTCGCTGGGTTTGATCACGTGGCTCGACGAGAACGACTGTGATCAAATCTCTTCGCAGGTAGCAACAATCGAGTTATTTCGATCGGTCCGCAGGGTCTTGCCCTCCCGTGTCGATCACGCACAAAGGGTGATTGCCGGAATCGAGATTATCAAGCTGGACGATGCCGTTGTTGATCTGGCGAGGAGTGTCGCGCCGGACCTCTTGCGAACGCTCGACGCGATACATCTCAGTACCGCATTGGCTGTAGCGAACGAAATTGAAGGATTCGTGACCTACGATTCCCGTCTCGCCGACGCTGCCCGCCAGCATGGGTTCCGCGTAGTCGCTCCCGCATAGACCTCGGCAGCTGGCTGGCCCTGGCTGCTACACGATGTAAAGGGCGATCCCGCATGCCGGATGTGCTACCATGAAGCACATGGCAGAAGTTGGTATTCGGGCACTCAAACAGAACGCATCCGAGGTGGTGGCGCGGGCAGCCAGAGGAGAGGTGATCGTGATCACCGATCGCGGTCGGCCCGTGGCGCAAATCTTGCCGCTGCCCAAGTCGCCGCTTCAGCAAATGATCGACGCCGGGTTGGTCACACCGGCTACGCTCGATGTAGCGGATCTGCCTCCACCTGTGAGCATCCCCGGTTTTTCTCTGTCTGAGGAGATCATCAACGCCCGAGAGCAAGAGCGGTCCTGATTCGTGCCGTACTACGTCGATTCCTCTGCACTGGCCAAGCTCGTTATTCAGGAAGCCGAGTCTTCGGCGTTTCATGCTTGGTTGAGTGACAACTCTGGGGAGTGGGTCAGTTCTCATTTGACGAGAACAGAGATGCTACGGACGATTGGTCGGACAAGGCCCGAGCTGATGCCTGTTGCGCACGTCGCGTTGGCATCTGCGCCACTCTTGGCGCTGCCCCGGGATGTATTCGATCGGGCCGGAATTCTGGAACCGGCGTACCTTCGATCCCTTGATGCTCTTCATCTGGCAGTTGCCCTGGGACTCGGTAACGGGCTGCTCGGCATCGTCACCTATGACAGGAGGATGGCGGAGGCCGCTCTCCTGCATGGGGTTCGAGTCGTCGCTCCAGCCTGACTTTTCGCGGTTTGGATGACTCGCTGTACGCATCCGTGGATGTTGCAGTGGCGTTCTGTGCACCCCGGATGAAGTGCTACAATGAAGCACATGGCAGAAATTGGCATCACGGCACTCAAGCGAAACGCGTCCGCGGTGGTGGCACGAGCCCCCTGGAGGGAGATGGCCCCACGCTGACAGAGATACTCCTGCAGATGAGAGAAGAAGAGCGGTACTAGGTTCTTCCCGTGTTGCGTCGATACTTCTGCCCTCATCTACTTGTCAGTTCCCCTGCCTTCGTTCATAATTGCTTGGTTCAGGTTTGCGCGATGATGCAGACGCTGAACCAAGAGGGTCCTGGTAAATCTGCGAGCACTGATGCCTCCGGATTTACCCTACAAGAATGGCCTTTCTGAAGAGGTCCTCCTGGGGCCTCTTCGTTGTGTCTCGCCGAATGCGTCACATGGACGCATGGGTCCTTTGAGGAGGTTTGAAAGAACCTATGGGTAAGCAGAAATTCGAGCGCACGAAGCCGCATATCAATGTGGGGACGATTGGGCACGTCGACCATGGGAAGACGACGCTGACGGCGGCGATCACGAAGACGCTGGCGTTGCGTGGAGAAGCGAACTTCCGGTCGTTCGATTCGATCGACAACGCGCCGGAGGAGCGAGAGCGGGGAATCACGATCGCGATCGCGCACGTGGAGTATGAGACCGACAAGCGGCACTACGCGCACGTGGACTGCCCTGGGCACGCGGACTACATCAAGAACATGATCACGGGTGCGGCGCAGATGGACGGCGCGATCCTGGTGGTGAGCGCCCCGGACGGCCCGATGCCGCAGACGCGGGAGCACATCTTGCTAGCGCGGCAGGTGGAAGTGCCGGCGATGGTGGTGTTCCTGAACAAAGTGGACATGATGGACGACCCGGAGCTGCTGGAGCTGGTGGAGCTCGAGGTTCGGGAGCTGCTGAGCACCTATGGCTTCCCTGGGGATGAGATCCCGATCGTGCGGGGGAGCGCGCTGGGTGCGCTGAGCAGC
>JAHBVL010000027.1 GCA_019637585.1 Thermomicrobiales bacterium
CGGAAATCCGGACCAGCACCCTCGACGAGATCGTTGCGCTCTGGCGCGAGGAGATCGGCTCCCTGGCGGGTGTCACATCGCTGGTCCTGACCGAACCGGGCATCGGGCCGCAGGGTATCGCCGTCGAACTGCGCCTGACCCATCCCGACCTGACCGTTCTTGAGGCCGCCGGCCGTGCAACCCTCGCCGAACTGGAGACCTATGCCGGCGTGCGCAATGCCATCGTCGACCTGCGACCGGGCGCCCCGGAGCTTCGACTTTCGCTCGCGCCGGGTGCCGAGTCCCTGGGCCTTACGGCCGCTGACGTCGCGGGGCAGTTACGCGCCGCCTTTCTTGGCACCCAATTGGTCGAACTTCGGCGTGGCGACGACGCTTGGGACGTAGAGGTCCTACTGACGGAGTCGGATCGCGAAGCGCGCGGCGACCTGGCGACGTTCGAAATCGGGCTTCCGGGCGGCGGAACCGCACCGTTGTCGACCGTTGCATCGATCGAAGAGGCGCGAGGCTGGGGAAGTCTGACCCGGCGCAACGGATTAAGAACCCTGACGGTTTCGGCTGACGTCGACGGGCGGGTCGGCAACGCAGATGCCATCACCGCTCTGCTCGCCGCTGAATTCTTACCCAACCTTGCAGCCGAAACCCCTGGACTAGGGTTCGAGATTGGCGGCCAAGCCGCCAATTCGGCAGAAACCGTTGCCTCGATCCTTCGCGGCTTTCTCATCGGCCTCGTAGGGGTCTACTTGGTGCTGAGTTTCCAGTTCCGCAGCTACGTCGAACCGATCATCGTGATGTTGACGATCCCGCTGGCTTTTCTTGGCGTGATCTGGGGTCATGTCCTGATGGGCTACAATATCTCGATGCCCTCGCTCGTCGGAGCAGCCTCTCTGGCGGGGATCGTGGTCAATAACGCGATCCTTCTCGTCGGAGTCATCAAGTCCCGTCAGGCCGAGGGGAAATCAACGACGATCGCTGCCGGAGAAGCTGTCCGCAGCCGCTTCCGGCCTATCTTCGTGTCTGTGTCCACCACGATCATCGGCATGGCGCCGCTGCTGTTCGAGGCATCGACCCAGGCGCAGACCCTGAAACCTCTGGTGATTGCAGTGGTGTTCGGCCTGTTGGCCTCAACCGTGCTGGTGATCGTCGTTCTCCCCGCCTTTTACGCGGTGCTCGAGGATCTCCGGCGAAAGGCCCCAGACCCGCGCTCGTTTCCGAACTGACCTTGAGCCAACCGATCGAAAGGAAAGATCATGAAATACGGAAAGATCAACATCGCAGCCGGCCTTCTGTTCCTTGCTTCATTCATGGCCTACGGGTTTCTCCTCATCTACCTGCGCGATTTCGCCCCAAACAAGGAGCAATGGATCGCCGAATACACCATCGGGACCCATTTCGAGGCACGTCTCGCCCATGTTCACGGCAACCTGTTCGCCCTTCTGAACGTTCTGGTCGGATACCTCTTGCTGAAACTGCCTGTGGCGCCCGGGGCCGCGAAGGGAGTGTCCTGGCTGACGCTCGGCGGAATGCTGATGCCACTCGGCATCGTCGCCGAAATCGTCCTCGCCGCACCGCCCATCTTTGTTCTGGTGGGTGCCATTTCGATGGTGGTCGCAATGGCCTGGCTTGGAGTCTCGGTGCTCAGAATGCGGACAGAACAGGCATGACAGGAAATGGCGCGGCCCGTTTCCGGGCGGGCCGCGCTCTCGCCGAACAATCTGCTGGGGTCCAGTCGGTCGGCACAGGTGAAACAGACAATCTTTGAATGCCGTGTCCAAGGAAAACTCCCTTCGGCACTTTGTCGCCGTGGCAAGATCGGCGAAGGATTAGCGCTTCAATAGTCCGTCTCCACATAAACTCCCGAGCAATCGTATGCGAC
>JAHBVL010000028.1 GCA_019637585.1 Thermomicrobiales bacterium
TGGTGTCGGTCATGGATGCATCGGGCAAGTTCGTCGATGTCAACGATGCGCTCTGTCGGACCAGCGGATATGAACGAAAGGACCTCATCGGCAAGAGTCACCGTATGCTCGGCTCCGATGTCCATGACGAGGACTTCTGGCGTCAACTCTGGCGGGCGATCGAAGCAGGCGGGGCATGGCACGGCGAGATCTGCAATGAGTCCCGGGACGGGTCCCCATGTTGGGTGCAGGCAACTATTGTGCCGTTCAAGGATGGCAGCGGGCAGATTGCAAAGTATGTCACGATCTGCACCGACCTGACCGAGCGAAAGCGAGCCGAGGCAGAGCGTGACCGTGCCAACCGTGCTGAAGCGGCTAACCAAGCCAAGAGCGAATTCCTGGCCAACATGAGCCACGAGATCCGTACGCCGTTGAACGGCGTCATTGGTCTGCTGGACCTTTTGCTTGGCTCAGAGCTGACCCCCGACCAGCGACGGTACGGGAAACTGGCCAAGACCTCGGCCGCGCTCCTCACCAGCGTCATCGGTGACATTCTCGACTTGTCCAAGATCGAGGCCGGACGGCTTGAGATGTGCCCGTGTGACTTCAATCTCCACGATACCGTGGAAGAGATCATCGACATGATGGCGCAGCCGGCCACCCGGAAGGGGCTGGAAACGGCGTGTCACATCAGCCCCGACGTGCCGGTTGTGGTTCGCGCCGACTCCGAACGACTGCGGCAGGTTATCGTCAACCTCGTCAACAATGCCGTCAAGTTCACCGAGCAGGGGTCGGTCGTGATCCGTGTCACGCCTGAAACGCGCGCCGACGGAAGCGCGAAGGTCCGGTTTACCGTTACGGACACCGGAATCGGAATCCCGCCAGATCGAATGCACCGTCTCTTCAGGGCCTTCTCGCAGGCTGACACCTCGACAACGAGGGTCTACGGCGGAACCGGCCTTGGGCTTGTCATTTCCAAGCAGATCGTGGAGTTGATGGGGGGGGAGATCGGTGTCGAGAGCGAAGCCGGGCACGGTTCGACCTTCTGGTTCACGATTACGTTCGAGCTCCCATCGCAGGCGGCCGTTCCCCCACCAGCCCCTCGCTTGGATCCCTGCCCCATCCGGGTTCTTGCCGTCGATGACAGTCAGGTCCAGCGAGACATGCTGCGAGAGCAGATCGGCTCCTGGGGCATCGAGGCCGCGACCGCGGCAGACGGCGACGAGGCGCTTCGCATGCTCATCGAAAGTGCCTCGTCCTCCGAGCCGTTTCGTGTCGCCATTGTCGACCGCGACATGCCGGGCATGGATGGCTTCGACCTGGCGATGGCCATCCGATCCCGCCGGGATGTCCGCGGCACCGCGCTGATGATTGTGCTCTCACCCGAAGACGAGATCGATCCGAAGCGCCTGCGGGACATGGGCTTCGCCGGTCACATGACCAAGCCGATCCGGCAATCGCAGCTCTTTGATGCAATTATGGACACAGTCGCGGCGGCGGATAGGTACCCAACCCCCCAAGCGTCGCTTCCCAAGATGCCGCCTCCTGCCGCGGCGCCATCGCGGTTGCAAGGCCTGCACATCCTGGTGGCCGAGGATAACGAGGTGAACCAGATCGTGGTCCGCGAGGTCCTCGCGAGGTCCGGCCATCACTGCGACATCGTCCCCGACGGTCGCCAAGCGGTCGAGGCTGTCAAGCGAGGTCGGTACGACCTGGTGCTGATGGACTGCCAGATGCCCGTCATGGATGGCTTTGAGGCGACGCGTGAGATACGTCTCCGCGAGCAGGAAGAGCAGGTCGCGGGCCAAGCCCGGCAAGGGTTGCCGATCATCGCGCTGACGGCAAATGCCATGAAAGGCGATCGCGAGCGCTGC
>JAHBVL010000029.1 GCA_019637585.1 Thermomicrobiales bacterium
TGCCAACGAAAAACGGCTCCCGGGGTGAGCCGGGAGCCGCTGAAATGGGAGACTAACAGGTGGCGTTGCGTGGATTGGCGCCGGCCTGGACCTCGGCGCCGTCGGTGACCCCGTCGCCATCGCTATCCGGGTTGGCTGGGTCGGTGCCCATTTCCAGCTCGGTGCGGGTGGTCAATCCGTCCTGATCCGGATCGGCCGATGTGTCGGTTCCGGTATCGGCGGGAACTTCAGGATCGAGCGGATCGTTGCCCAGGAAGAATTCCCAACCGTCGTTGATGCCATCGCCATCGCTATCGGCATTGTTCGGATCGGTTCCGAGTGTAGTCTCGAGACCGTCTGGCAGCCCGTCGACATCGCTATCGATACCGAACGAATCAGGATCGAGCGGATCGGTATTGGAAAAGCCGGTTTCGAGTCCGTCCATCTCGCCATCGCCATCGGTATCGGCGTTGTTGGGGTCGGTTCCTTTGCTCTTCTCCTGCGAGTCAGAGAGCCCGTCGCGGTCCACATCGGTGAAGCGCGGATCGGAGAAGACCGCTCGCGAGAGATCGGCCACTGGGAGACCGTCGAGGGTTCGCAAGGTCACTGTCCAACCCGTCTTGACCTCATCGAAGTCGCTGAGGGTGTCGCCGTCGGAATCTCTGGCGTTGGGGTTAGTGCCGAACAGGCGTTCATCGCGGTCCCACAATCCGTCGCCATCGGCGTCGGAGAGGTAGACAAGGCTGATGCGGTCGCCGGCCCGCAGCACGATGTCGCTGAAGTTCGGCAGAAAGCCTTCGGGACGTTCGAAGTCGCGGCCGTTTCCGATAACGGTCCAGTATCCCTTGGCGCCGGCCGGTTGGCTGGTGTACTGTTCGCGGTCGCGCACTCTGGTGAGTACCTCCAGGTTGTTTCGCGCGCCCGTCTTCCTCGCTGTGGCGAAATCCGCACGCACCACGTCACGGAGGGCATCGGCCAACTTGATGCCCGCGCCGGAGCCATCCGGATTGCGTTGCACGTTGGTGGCTACGAAATGGCGCTCCACGCGTCCGTCTTCGTAGTCGATCACGATCAAGCCGCAGCGTTCGATGACGTCTTGCCCAACCACGGCGTAGTCCTTTACCTCGTTGCCCAACTGGTCCGTCTGAAAGATCGAGAAGCCCCCGGCTTCAAAGAGCAGGGCGTTCGGGTTCTTCAGAATCTCAGCGATCTCAAGAGGATTGATGTCGGTGGCCTTGGCGACAAAGAGATGATCGGCGCCGGGGCCGAGGACGGTGGTGCCGGAAGTCTCCGGCTTGAGAACGCCGACCACGGAGAATGCCCCTTTGACCCGCGGCGAGAGGCGGAAGGCGATGACCGAAAGATCGCGCAACTTGAAGCTGAGCTCGGATGTGTTGCGGAACCGCATGGCCACCTGAATGGTGCCATCCTTGTACTCCTGTTCGCTGACGTTTTGTAGTTCGTTCTGGAACTGATTCTGTGACTCCCTTACGGATTCGCGGGTGAAGGATGCCGCCGATTCGTTGACCAAGCCCTGTTTGAACTCGGCGCTGGCACTGACTTTCAGCGATCCCGAGAGCGGAGGGCCGCCGACTTCCGCCTCGGTGGCGATGGTCTGGGTGTTCTCCGTGGATTGCTTGGTGGCGGTAGAGTCCGTCTGTGCCTGAGAAGCTTGATCTCGTTGCAGCCGCGATGTGACGGAGGTTGCACCTGTCGTGGTTCGGGTATTGATGTTGAGGGTGATGGATGGATTGCCTACCGGTTGCAAAACCCATTCGGGCAGATCCGCGCGACGGG
>JAHBVL010000003.1 GCA_019637585.1 Thermomicrobiales bacterium
TTGCCAGTTTTCTTCACAATGCGCCGCAATGGCTGCGCTGTCCTCCTTAGAAAACCCATCCATACCTTCAGACGTGCAACGCAGGCGTTGCCGCTACAGGGATCCTGGCGTCTTCTGCTGCGCATGGATACGCCCCCGCTATTGCTGTTCTCACTTCATGCCTTGACGTGTATATAACCATTCGCGTATGTTATCCCCATGACATTCGACGTTCTGGCCGAACCACACCGGCGCGACATTCTCGACATCCTCCGCACCGGCGAACGCCCGGTCGGCGATCTCGTCGAGCTGCTCGAAACCAGCCAACCGCTCGTTTCCAAGCATCTTCGGGTACTGAGAGAGGCAGGACTTGTCGATGTTCGCATCGACGCGCAACGACGCATCTACCGCCTGCGCCCCGAACCACTGCAAGAACTCGACGCATGGCTCGCCCCCTATCGGGCGCTGTGGACCACCGCGCTCGACCGACTCGACACCCTGCTGGAGGAAGACCAATGACCGCTGAGGGAACATTCCTCACCATCGACGATCGCCATGCCCTGCAGTTCGTGCGTCGCTACCGCCAGCCGGTCGACCGTGTCTGGCGCGCCGTCACCGAGCCCGAGCAGATGGCCCAATGGTTTCCCTCCCGGGTCATCGGTGACCGGACACCAGGAGCCACGCTCACCTTCGACGACTCCGAACAGCGAGCCGAGGCCATCGAGGCCGGTGAACCGACCCGCGCGGAGGGTCCGCAATTCACGGGCACCGTCATCGACTATGACCCACCCCGGCTTTTCTCCTTCACCTGGGGCAGCGAGATCGTCGAAATCGCCCTCCATACCGACGGGGACGAGACGGCGATGACCTTCACGCAGTTCCTCAGCCATCCGTCGATCGCCGCGCGCAACGGCTCCGGCTGGCATGCCTGCCTGCACAGTCTCGACACACACCTCGAGGCCGCCAGTGGCGATATCGACTTCGAGCCGTTGTACGACGACTATCTCGCCCGAATGGGACCGTCGCTCGGTGTGCCCGCCAGTGACGGTTCGATGACCTGGGAGCGAGGCACGCACGTCGAAGTCGAGAAGATCAGGCACGTTACTTCGCATTCCGAATCATTGGCCGAATGGGGAGCTGCGGCACATGCCAACGAACCGATCGAATGGTCAATCGAGCCACAAGGTGACTGGACATTGTTCCGGCTGAAACACCCAGGCATCGGCAAGAACGCAGAACTCGCCGCGACCTGGCACGCGTTGCTGCTCCAGCTCGACATGTACCTCGCCGCCGACTTTCTGATGCCCGCCGATCCGTCAATCTGGATCGATGCCTACCGCGACATCCTGACCTAGAGGCGCTATCAAGGGTTGCCGCCAGCAGCGCCGCTCTCGCTCGAATCCGGCACGACGTTCTTCACGCGCGGTACTATGACCGGCGTCCGCTCCCGTTGCATCGACCGCAACGCCATCCGGAACGGGATTCGATGCCGGGCGTCCCCGCCCTCCTCTCCTCACAGAAAGCTCATCAGCGTGCCAGAAACTTCATCATCTCCACGTCCCAATCCCAGCAAGAAGCTCGTGGCCGGCGGAGTTGTCGCCGGCGCTGCCGCCGGCGTCTACCTGACCAGCCGGCTCCGCCGTCCGGGCTCCGACAACCTGGCGACGGTCGTGGCGACACCTTCCGCATCAGGACACTCCGCGATCGACTGGGAGCAGGCTCGATCGATCGCGGTGAACATGAATCGCGGCGCCGCACTCACTGCCACAGAACGAACCAGACTGGATGCCTTCTATCGCGAGCTTGGCGAAAAAGTCACGCCGCTGGTCGGCGCGTATATGGGTCTCGAACTTCCCCTAGGGGTCGGGCAAGCCTATGCATTCGACCGCGTCGACTGGATCAACGCCAACATCGATGCCTTCCGGCACATGCTGACCGCGTTCGAACCGTTGTTCGCCGCCGACGCAGCCGCAAATGGCGCGTCGGTCTGGGGCAGCGTCAACCGCCGCGTGGTGGCCGCGGAACTCGGCGTTCTGCTCGGCTACCTGGCGCGTCGCGTGCTCGGTCAATACGATGTCGCCCTCCTCGGCCGGGAACGACTCGACAATGGCAAACTCTATTATGTAGAACCGAACATCCAGCAAGCCGAGGCGAATCTGAAGCTTCCTGAGAAGGAATTCCGGACCTGGCTGGCATTGCACGAAACCACCCACGTCTTCCAGTTCGAAGCGATCCCCTGGGTTCGCCCCTACTTCAACGACATGCTGGAGCACTACTTCGCCTTTCTCCAGGAGGATGCCCGGCAGATTGGCGAAAGCGTCAAGAACCTGAGGATCTTTCTCGATCGCATCCGGTCAAAAGACGCCAAAGGCGGCAGCTGGCTGGAAGCGATCATGAACGAAGAGCAGCGCGATCTCTTCAACCAGATGCAGGCCATGATGTCGATTATCGAGGGTTACTCGAACCACGTCATGAACGCCATCGGTCGCGATCTGCTGAGAAACTACGATTCGATCAGCAAGAAATTCGAAGTGCGTCAGCGCAACCGGAGTCAGGCGGAACAGCTCTTCGCCCGGATCACCGGACTCGATCTCAAGATGGAGCAGTACCGGCAGGGACAGAACTTCATCGACACGATCGTGGCGCAGCGGGGTCACGACACGGCCAAACTCGTCTGGACCGGTCCTGAGTACCTGCCAACCATCGCTGAGATCCGCGATCCTGCTGCATGGCTGGTGCGGATCGAGACCCTGGAGCGCTGAGTCTCTTTGTGTTGCGGCGAGACCCCTCTCGCCGTCCACAACAGCGGGGCAACGCAGGCGTTGCCGCTACCGCTAACGGACAGTCCCGCCACAGAGCGAGGCGGCGCAAACTTCGCTGGGCCGGTTCTAGACTAGTGGCGGAAATGGCGACGACCAGTGGCGATCATCGCCATGCCGGCGTTGTTGGCTGCGGCGATCACCTCAGCGTCGCGCATCGACCCGCCCGGCTGGATCACGGCGGTCACACCTGCTGCCGCAGCGGTTTCGACACCATCCGGGAACGGGAAGAATGCGTCGCTGGCCATCACCGCGCCGCTGGCTCGCTCCCCGGCCCGTTTGACGGCGATCGCCACGCTTTCGACCCGGTTCGGCTGGCCACTGCCAACCCCAACCACAGCCCTGCCCTGGGCCAGCACGATGGCGTTCGATTTCACGTGCCGGACAGCTCTCCAGGCGAATCGCAACCCGTCGATCTCAGCATCGGTCGGTTGCCGCTCGGAAACCACTTCCCACGCCGACTCGTCACGCGCCGATGTGTCGGCCGACTGCACGAGCCACCCCCCGGAAACCGTCTTCAGCTCGAGCGCCCGGTCGGGCACGGGCTGGACATCGACTTCGAGCAACCGGAGGTTCTTCTTCCTTCCCAGAATCTCCACCGCTTCATCGTCAAAGCCCGGCGCCACCACGACTTCATAGAATGTTTCGCCCAGAACGCCAGCGGTGCGACCGTCGATCGGCGCGTTGCTGGCCACGATGCCGCCAAATGCCGACACCGGATCGCCGGCCAGCGCGGCATCATAGGCATCGAGCAGGTCGGCAGCCTCCGCCAGTCCACACGGGATCGTGTGTTTGATGATCGAGACGCAAGGCTCCGAGACGTCTCTGACGCACGCCCAGGCGGCGTCAGCGTCGAGCAGATTGTTGAAGGAGAGTTCCTTGCCCTGCAGCTGTCTGGCGCCTAGAACGCCGCTGCCGGCGCCGAGGCTCGCCGATCGGTATGCCGCCGCGGACTGATGCGGATTCTCCCCATATCGCAGAATCTGGGAGCGTTCGCCGGTCAGGATCAGCCGGTCAGGGAAGAGTTCCGGCGATTCGACGTTAATCAGATAGCGGGACACCGCAGCATCATAGGCGCTGGTGTGGCCAAATACCTTCGCCGCCAGCCGCCGCCGGTAGGTCCGGTCGATCGTGTCCGACGCCAGCCGTTCCAGCACATCGTCATAGTCGGCCGGGTCGACAACCGGCAGCACGTATTCATGGTTTTTGGCCGAAGCGCGAAGCATGGCCGGTCCACCGATATCGATCTGCTCGATGGCTTCCGCTTCGGTGACATCCGGACGGGCGATCGTCGCTTCGAACGGATAGAGATTGACCGCCAGCAGTTCGATCGGGGTGATTCTGTGCTCAGCGAGTTGCGACGCATCAGAGGGAAGCCCCGGACGGCCCAGCAAGCCGCCATGGATCGCTGGATGGAGCGTCTTGACCCGGCCATCGAGGATCTCCGGGAAACCGGTGATCTCCGAAACCGAAACGGCGGGGATACCGGCGTCCAGCAACGCTTTCAGCGTTCCGCCGGTCGAAATGATCTCCCACCCTGCGCTGGAGAGTGCCGCGGCAAAGGGGACAATCCCCGTCTTGTCATAGACGCTGATCAGCGCTCGCATATCGCTCCTCTTGTCGATGGATCTGGTCCGCTGGGGCGCCGTCTGGCCCAGGGCGGGATAATACCAGTGGCAGCGAGTCAGCAGTCAGCAGTCAGCAGTCAGCAGTCAGCAAGAGTGTCATGATCTGCCGGGGAGAAAAGGATGAGCGACCGCTCACTTGCCGTATACATCAAGGCCGCTGCGTCGCCTGAACCCGCGCCGGGCGCTGGCAGCGTGGCGGCGGTTGCCGGCGCTATGGGCGCCGCGCTCGGCGAGATGGTTTGCGGCATCACGAACAAGTCGGCGCCGGTCGACTCGCCACTTCCTCTTGATGGCCCAGCCAGCGTGCTCCGCTCCTGCCGCCAGCGCCTCCTCGAACTCGCGCCCAGTGACGAGGCGGCATATCTCGCCTTCCGAACCGCTCAGGCACTCCCCAAAGAGACCAATGAACAAAAAGCGACCCGCCGAAGCGCCATGCAGTCAGCGTTGATCGTCGCCGCGGAGGTTCCGCTCGATATTGCGGACCAGGCAACCACCGCCCTCGAAGAGATCGTGACCGTCGCTCAGTCTGGCTCGAAGTACACCCTGGCCGACATCGCCACCGCGGCACACGTGTTGAACGCATCGGTCCTCGGCGCGCTCGAAAACGTCAATGTCAACATCGCGCTGATCAAGGATCCCGTGGCCGCCAGTCGATTGTCAGATGCGGTTTCGTCGGTCGACGCCAGGAGGGCATCAGCCCTTGAGCGCACATTCGGCGAGATCGCGGCTCGGCGGTCCACATAGGGCGCCCCAGAGGTGCGGCAATCAATTGCCGCTCTCACTCACAGAAGTCCGCTCAAGTGGACTGGAACGCAGGAGGGCCGGGTTCTACGTGGTGACGAATCCGAACCTGTCGCTATACGATTCCCCGCTTGATCGCCATGGCCGCAGCCGCAGAGCGGTTCTCCACATTCAGCTTGGACAGCACGTTGGCCACGTGGACCCCAACCGTGCGAGGGCTGATGAAGAGCCGGTCGCCGATCTGGGCGTTGGAGAGTCCTTCTGCCAGGAGCTGCAGCACTTCCTGCTCTCGCGGCGTCAGGCCATAGTCGTCGCTCGATGCTGATTCGCCGGGCTCTCTCGAGTCTGCGACAGCCGCCTTCCCGGGTGCGCCCATCGCGTCGAAAACGACAGCGATCGCTCCAGGGGAATCGAGCTCCTGCCCCTCATGCCAGAGCGCGTCGAAATCGGCCACCCCGATTCTCGTTCGCACCGCTTCCATCGTGGCCCAATAGTCCTGGGCAAGAGCTGGTTCGAGCGGCACCCCGTACCGCTCCCGGATACCGGACGCCGCGGCGAAGAGGCGAATCGCGAGTTTGTCTGTCTGTTTTGCAGCGGCAACAAGGGCCAAACCCTCGAGAGAATTGGCGATATGCCACGACTGCATTGATGGCACTGGCGGTGCAAGACTCTCCAGATAGAGGTCGCGCGCCTCATCGAGCTGCCCGATGCACAGCAATGTCTGCGCTTTGAATCGCTGGGCTAGCGCAGCGCCGAACCCGTATCCCAACCGAGTGTGCGTGGCGATCGCATCATCCAGGTAGTGGACAGCCATGTCAGTGTTTCCCACCCGGCCAAGGACCAGCCCCAGATTCGCCTTGACCACCGCTTCGAGCACTGAGAGTCCGGCATTCTTCAATGAGGCCAGCGCTTTCTCGAAATAGGGAATGGCTTCCTCCGGCTGGCCCTTGTCCTGCATGGCCACTCCGAGTCCGAACTGCCCACGCGCATACCAGGACACCAGATGATCTTCGAGCGCCAACGCAGATCCGGCATTGAGCTGCTCGATAGCCCACTCGAAATCTCCCTGTTCGAGACCGATCAGCCCTCCGCCGATCAGCACCTTGGCCAGCGCATCGTCCGGCATGCCCTCGGCTCGCTGCAGCGCGGTATCGACCCACGATCGGCCCTCGAAGAGAATCGACTTCGAAAACCAGTAGGGAAGCATCGAACCAGCCAATCGCAACAAATCGCCGTACCGCCCGGTTCGCTCGAAATACCGCAGCGCCAGGTCGATGTTGTTTCGCTCCACATCGATGATGTCGAGCGCTTTCTGCTCCTGGGCGCCAACCCGGTGGAGCATCGCTTCTTCCTGCTCGGCCAGATGCAGCATGTACTCGGCGTGCAGCCGCTCCGCCAGATCGAGATCTCCCTGCGCTTCGAGCGCTTCCAGGCCAAACGACCGGATCGTGGCCAGCATGAGAAACCGCGGTTCTTCCCGAATCGATTCGTGACCCGTTTGGGATGGCACGAGCAGACTCTGGTTGACCAGCGTGTAAATGGCATCGAGCACATCAACGTGCAAATCCCGGGAGACATACTCCGCCGCGGTCATCGTCATCGCACCACGAAAAACCGAGATTCGCCGGAAGAATGCCTGCTGCTCCGGAGCAAGAAGGTCATAGCTCCAGGCGAGTGCCGCCCGCAAGGTGCGATGCCGGTCGGGCGAATCGCCTGGTCCGCCAGTGAGGATGTCGAGCGCCGAACTCAGCATCCGGGCCAGGCTCTGAATCGACAGCACCCGAACCTTGGAAGCCGCCAGCTCGATCGCCAGCGGCAATCCATCGAGCCGCTGGCAGACGTCTTCGATCGACGCGCACGTGTCCGGCGTCAATTTCAGATTTGGCGACGCCGCCTTCGCCCGGGCCACAAAGAGCTGCCCCGCTTCGGAAAGCGACTCCTCGTTCGTTGCTCCTCCGGCCGGAAGCTCCAGACTGAGCGGCGGCACAGGAAAGACACGCTCTCCCGTCAAATTGAGCGAAGCCCGGCTGGTGACGATGATCTTCAGACCAGGCGCTCCGGCCAGCAATGCCGCGATCTCTGCGGCGGCCGGCAACAGATGCTCGAGACTGTCGACGATCAGCAGAAAATCGAGACCCGCGAAAGCGGCCCTCAATCGCTCGAACAGGGGTGTTTCGCCGGTCTCACGAAGACCGATCGATCGCGCGATCGATGGAATCAGCAGCTCGGGATCGGCCATGACGGCGAGTGAAACGAATGTCATGCCATCCGGGAAGTCCCCAGCAACGCGGTCCGCCACTTCGAGCGCCAGCCGCGTTTTGCCGACGCCTCCCGGACCCGTCAGCGTGACGAGCCGGACGTCGGGACGGCGCGCGAGCTCGACGATGGCATCGACCTGACCTTCCCTGCCGACCAGCTCCGTCAGGAGCCGGGGCAGGGGCCGCACCCGCGAGAGCCGCTGGCCACGCAGAGAAACCACACTCCCGCCGCGGCTCGAGGGAAATGGAGTCTCGAAATCCGATTCTCCGGCGTCGGTTCCAGACATCGTGAAGACCACTCGTTTCAAACAGTTGGGTTATGAACCTGCCGATTCCGCGCGCGGCCGGTACTGCAGCGCTTCAGCCACATGGGCGGCCTGGACATCGTCGATCTCTTCCAGGTCGGCAATTGTCCTGGCCAGTTTCAACACGCGATGATACCCCCTGGGGGAAAGGTGAAGCTGCTGGACGGCAGCCTTCATCATCCGCTGGCCCTGCTCGTCCAATTGAACGAACTCGCTGATCTCCCTGCTTCCCATGTCGGCGTTCGTCAGCATCGAGGTACCAGCCAGACGCTCCCCTTGTCGCGCTCTCGCCCGTTCGACTCTGGCCCGGATGTCCGCCGACGGCTCGCCGGCCCGGTTCGACGCCAGCTTCTCGTACTCGACCCGGGGCACCTCGACATGGATGTCGATCCGGTCGATCAACGGGCCACTGATCTTCTTCTGGTAGCGCTGGATCGCCGAACTCCCGCAACGACACTCCCGAACCGGATCGCCGAGGAAACCGCATGGGCATGGGTTCATCGACCCGATGAGCATGAAATTGGCGGGGAAGGTCACGGTACCGCTGGCCCTGGCCAAACTGACCTGACGGTCTTCCAACGGTTGCCGGAGCATTTCCAGGGTGCTAGCGGCGAACTCCGGCAGCTCGTCCAGAAACAACACGCCGCGATGCGCCAGACTGACCTCGCCCGGTCTCGGCCACGACCCACCACCGACCAGACCGGCGTTGCTCGTGCCATGATGCGGCGACCGAAACGGCCTCTCCCTGAGCAATGGCGTGTCGGGCGGCAGCAAGCCTCGCACACTGAAAATGCGCGTCACTTCCAGGGCTTCATCGATCGTCATCTCAGGCAGGATCGTCGGCATGGCCCGCGCCAGCATCGTCTTGCCCGACCCCGGAGGACCGCTCATCAGCGCGTTATGCGCACCTGCCGCGGCGATCTCCAGAGCCCGTTTGACATGTTCCTGTCCCCGGATTTCGGCGAAGTCTGTCAAGGTCGAAACCACGGTGCCCGCGGTCAATGGTTCGGGGATGAACCGATCGACGAGCACTTCACCGTTCAGGTGATTGACAAGCTCCGCCAGCGTGTGGACCGCGAAGACCTCGACCCCCTCGATCAACGCCGCTTCGGGCGCATCCTCCGCCGGCACGAATGCCCGCTTCAACCCCTTCTGCGCCGCCAGCGACACCATCGAGATGATTCCCGGCGTATGCCGGACGATCCCATCCAGCGCCAGCTCGCCGACCACCAGCGCATCGCCAACATCGGCGAAAACCTGTCGCGACGCCATCAGGATGCCAATCGCGATCGGCAGGTCGTAGGTTGGACCGGCTTTCTTCAGATCGGCGGGCGCCAGATTGACCGTCACCTTGCCGATCGGCACGCGCCCGCCACTGTTGCGAATCGCCGAACGAACCCGCTCGCGGCTCTCCTGCACGGCGGTGTCGGGCAAACCAACCACGATGATGCCCGGCTGTCCCTGGCCGACATCGACTTCGACCTCGACGAGCACTCCATCGAGTCCAACCACGGCGCAACTGTTGACCTTGGCCAGCACGTCTGTTGCCCGCTCCGTCTAGCCGTCGACCAGCGACATGAACGCATCCGCATCGACATGAAGCGCGATCTGATGCGTGGCCGGCAACGCAGCCCGTTCGAACCCCAGCGAACCAGAGAGCGCGCTCATCTCCACGATCGACTCGAGCGAGCGGGAGCCATGGTAGTAGGCCGGGACATCCAGAAAGGCTCGCAGGATGCCGCGATCGATCTTCAGGCGATCGCCGTCGAAAACCTGCGGAGCGCGGCTGGTCAACACCGCTCGCAGCAACATCGCCCTGCGCAGCGAGTAGGTCTGGTCGAGCGGACCGTCCGGGTTCGGACCGAGGATATCGACATAGCCTCGCAACCGGCTCAGGAAATCGGTCGCCTTGGCGGTTGGCAGTTCCATCGCCCGCGCCCGGAAAGAGTCCATGGTGGCGTGTGTGCCACCCGCGAAAACGAAGATCGCCGGACCGATCGGCCGGAATGCGCCGCTATCGATGAATGCGCCATCTTGCATCGGCGCCAGGAAGTTGACCAGCCACCCCATTTCGCGACCATCGAGCACGCTATCGAACTCGTCCCAGAAAACCAGGGGCAGACTCCCGGAAACGGCCTCGTCACGGACTCGATGCAATGCCTGGGGCACGTCCTCCACATCCTTGAACTGCGACACATTGAATTCGAGCACGCTGATTGGTGGTCCAGACGAGGTAGTGACTTTGGCCATCTGTTTGATGGCAAACGACTTGCCCGAACCTGGCGGGCCAAAAACCGCCAGATTCAGCGGTCGCTGCTTCTTCGCCGTTTCCAGATATTCATTGATGATGTTCCGCACGCTGCGCATACTCTCGATCTCGATCCGGTCGACCGACGTCCAGGCAGCCATACGCTCAATGGGGATCTCGCGTCCCGCGGCTCGCTCGCCATTGAGGGCGATCTGCAACGCGGCGTCGCGGAAACTTCCGGCGAATGCCGTTTCGAAGAGGCGCCAGCCATTGTTCTGCTGGACTTCCGCAACCTGCATCACCGAATCGGTGATCTCATCCCCGCCGATGATCCGGCTGACGCGGTCGACGGGAAACTCGAGACGCCACCCCCCGTTGACCACTTTCGCTTCGTAGCCATCCTCATGCATGGCCCGCGACGCGGTCACACCCTTGCGCACCGCGTTGGCCAGATCGGGCGCTTCGGGATTAGCGGTCATCTCGTGCAGTATCGACGCGGCGGCACAACTGCCGGCCCCATAGCTGATTCCCCGCCGCAGTCGCTCCCAATCACCCTCCTGGTGAAACGGATCGAAAAGGACAAGGCTGGGGTGATCTTTCTCGACGATGACCGCCCCCGAGGTGGCGAGCATCACCACCACACGCCTGGCCGCCCGAAGCGACGCGTTGGCCATGACCGCGGCCACCACATCCTGCGCTGTTCGCTCCCACGAAAGGGGACGCCCGATCGGGGCGCCCTCGCGGCGCAGATCGGACAGCGCACAGAAGAGCGTCAGCTTGTCGGCATGATGTTGCAGCAGGGTATCCCAGAGCTCTCCCTGACCCAGATTGCCCGTCATGCGAATCAGGATGTGGGCCGCCTCGATGTCGGCCACCTGGCGCCAGTTCCGTGGATCGGCCCGGAATCGCTGGCCGGCGTCCTCGATGAACAGACTCGTCGCACGTGCCGGGTACTCGACTGGAGCCCCCGCCGGATCATCGTCGACCGCTCCATGCCAGCCCACGAACCGGCTCATTCGCCAGACAGGATCACCCCCGGAAGGACCGCGGACAACCGGGGTCCAGAATGAATAGGTCCGCACCGCATATGGCCAGTTGGGGTTCTCCAGCGCCTCGGCCGGCAGCGACGCGCCACTGACCTCTGCGTCGATGCCAGCATGATCGAGCGACGACTGGGTCAACTGGCGGATAAGCGCCGCGCCCCCCGGATTCCCGGTGATCGCTGGTGAAGCAGCCTGGGACCAGGCATATGCCACCAGAACCGGCATGGCTTTTGGCGTCTCCGCCAGCGAAAGATACCAGTCGATCGAAGGGTCGCCGACCACATGCGCACGTCGTGTCATTCTCAGCCCTAGTTTGGTTCGAATCGTGCCCGGTCCAGGCGGTGAGTTCACAACCGGGCGGCGCTGTCGGGTACAGGTAGAATAGCCGAGCCTGGGCCGATCACGCAGATACATTGCCCGATTGAACATCGCGAGGAAAACATTGCCGGAGTCCCATGTCCCTATTCGTCCTGCGAAGTCCGAGATTCGCCTCGGGGTGGTCGGGCACCGGCTGGACAAGTTGAGCCACGCCGACCTGCGGGCCCTGCGCGAACCGGTTCGGCAGGTGCTCGATCATCTCCAGTCATTGTCGCCCGCTGGCGGGCTCGGGATCATCACCTCGCTGGCCGAAGGAGCCGACCGGCTGATCGCCGACGAAGCCCTGTCACGCGGCCTAGCGATCACCGTGGTGCTGCCATTCGTCACCGATGCGTTCCGCTTCGAGTGCTCGGATGACGCATCCCGGTCCGAACTGGACGACTTCATCGCCCGGGCGAAAGAAGTCATCGAGCCGGCGAGCGACAGCATTCCCGGCGAATCGGGGTACTACTGGGCCAGCATGCTCATCGTTCAGTCGTCGGACGTGCTGATCGCTGTCTGGGACGGCGAACCTGGCCGCGGACCTGGTGGAACAGCTGGAACGATCGATGAAGCGCTGATCGCGAACATCCCGGTCGTCTGGGTTCGTTCTCACCCCCCATACTCCATCGACATCGTCGATCCACCGAACGGTCGTCCCACCGGCGACCTCCATCGCGTGCTGGCGACGCTCGAATCGCCCAGGGCGGTTGCGGACTGAATCCGCTGGCTATGCGCCGGAAACGAGGTCATCGACCATGAGCGTGACAACCGACGGACGCCCATTCGTTTTCGTCTCCTATGCCAGCCTCAACCGGGACCGGGTGATCGGGATCGTCGACGCGCTCGAAGCCAATGGCGTCGCCACCTGGTTCGACCGTTCCGACATTCCCGGGGGGACGAGCTACGGTCCGGAAATCGTCGCCGGAATCAAGAACGCCACGGCATTACTCCTGATGTGCTCTGAAGCCTCGCTGGCGTCGCGCAATGTGCGGCAGGAGATTCAGCTCGCCTGGCGGCATGAAACCCCCATTCTCCCGATCCTCCTCGAACCACTCGTTTTCCCCGATGATGTCTCCTACTGGCTCGAAGGCGCCCAGTGGATCGAAGTCCTCGACCAGCCTGCCGAGACATGGCTCGACTCCGTTCTCCGGGCGCTGGCATTGATGGGCTATGGGGGTTTGGCGGCTGCCGGGCCTGCCGCATCGTCGACGGGGCCGCTCATCAAGCTCCCGCCAAACAACCTTCCGATCGATCAGGCGGCAATCGTCGGACGAGACCGGGAGCTGCGACAGATTTCGTCCCTCCTCGAACCCGGGAGGCTGGTAACGCTGGCCGGGACGGGAGGGAGTGGAAAGACCCGTCTTGCCGTCCAGGCCGCATTCAACCATGGGCCGGCCTTCCCAGACGGCATCTGGTTCATCGACGCCAGTCCAGCGACGACGGCCACGGAGCTCGCCGAACTGATCGCCGGTGTGCTCGATATTCAGGAGAACCAGGCAGAACCACTGAGTCGCTCCATCGCCACGGCGTTGCATACCTCCCGCACGCTTCTGGTGATGGACAACCTCGAGCAGGTAGACGCCGCCGCAACACTCCTCGATGAGCTGCTGAGCGAGAGCAGCGTGTCGATTCTGGCCACGAGCCGGGCGCCGTTGAAAGCAAGCAACGAGCTGGTCATACCCGTGGCTCCGCTCCAGCTGCCCGACCTGCAACCCGATACGCCAACCTCGGTGATCGCGCGAAATCCGGCGGTCCAGTTGTTCGTCGAGCGAGCCAGGAGCGTCAAGCCTGACTTTCAGCTCTCCGATGGCAACGCGCATGAAGTGGCGGCAATCTGTGCCCGCCTGGACGGACTCCCGCTGGCGATCGAGCTGGCCGCAGCCCGTTCGCGACTTCTCCACCCCGCCATGCTTCTGCAACGGCTGGAGAGCAGCCTGGCCCTGGCTAGCCGTGGCGCGGCGAGGTCAGCCCGTCAGCAAACACTGCGCGACAGCATTGCCTGGAGTTACGACCTGCTTCCAGAGACGGAGCAAATGGTGTTCCGGCGTCTCGCGGTCTTCACTGGGGGCGCTTCCGTCGAGATGGCCGAACGGGTGATGACCCGAACCGATGAGGGCCTCAGCGAAGATATGGTGATCGACGCGATCGAAGAACTCATCGATCACAGCCTCCTGACGATCGATGCGTCGCACGGCGCCGGCGACGGCGCCAGAATCCGGATGCTGGAGACGATCCGCGAGTTCGCCGCGGAAGCACTCACTCAGGCGGGTGAGTTCGAGCTCACCGGGCGCGCCCATGCCCACTGCCTACTCGACCTCGCCCACGAAACAGCGCCAGAGCTCGAATCGGGTCAGCAATCGGTCGCACTCTCCAGTCTGACCGCCGATCAGCAGAATATGGTCGCCGCGCTGCGATTCCTGGCCACCTCCTCGGAGACCGAAGACCATGAGCTCTCCCTCGACATGGCCGGCTCCCTCTGGCGGTTCTGGTGGATGCGCGGCGCGTTCTCCGAGGGATTGCGCAGCACCGACGCCTCGCTGGAAACCGGAGCGGCCCTCGACAGCGTCGACCGGGCCAAAGCGCTCAATGGGGCGGGAATCCTGGCCTTCTCCCTGGGCGACCTGTCGCGGTCTCGCGACTATCACACCGCGGCCCTCGATCTCTGCACCAGGATCGGCGCCACGGATGAGCTCGCCCGCTCACTTGACAGCCTGGGCATCGTTCACGTCGTTTCCGGCAATGTCAACGACGGGATCGCCGCGTTTACCTCCGCGCTGGCCATGTACCAGCGGGCCGGCGACCGGCGCGGCGAAGCGGTTGCACTGGACCATCTCGCCGGCGCCCATCAAGCCGCTGACGATCTTGAGATCTCGTACGACTATGCCGAAAAGAGTCTTGCCGCCTGGAGATCCCTGCACGATCAGCGCGGCATCGGCCTTGCCCTGGAACAACTTGGTATGACCGCCATGTACCGGGCCGACTATGAGGACGCGGCTCGATTTCTCGCGGAGGCGCTGTCGCTCGCCGAGTTGCAGGACGACCCGATTGCCACAGGCAACGCACTCCTCAACCTGGCCAGCGTGCAGGAGCTGAACGGCGATCCCGACAGTGCTGCGACGCTCCTGGACAGGGCCAAAGCGCTCTTCGAGACCTCAGGAGATCTGCGAAGCACCGCCTACGCGGTCTACTTGCAGGGACATGTCGCGCGGGCACGGGGTCGCCTCGAAGAGTCAGAGCGACTGCTCGAATCAGCGCTTGAGTCCCTGACCGCACTCGGACAACAGGATGCCATCGCGCTGTGCCTCGAGGCGCTTGGAGGAATTGCCATCGACGGCGGCGATGCCGCGCGCGGAGCGTCGCTGCTGGGCCAAGCGAAGCGGCTCCGGGAGGAATTCGACCTACCAGTTCCGCAACCGCGGGTCGCCGTCATCGAACGTGATGTCACCGCGGCCAGGGCCAGCCTCGGCGCTGCACGCTTCGATGAGATCTACCTGGGCCAGGGATAACCGCAAACCTGCCCGGCGAGGAACGCCGGCCGCGCGCGATTCCTCGCAGCGGCCAGCGTGATGTCGCAGCATTCCGGTCTGGTCACCCAACCATCATCAACGCGTCCAGGTCTTGTTCGACGTCTCCTCGAAATCGGGAACCCGCCTGCACCACGGATGGCCGCCGCTGTATGAGGGAAGATTTTCTTCGTTCTCTTCGCAGCAGTCGTAGTACGGAAATCCCAGCGAGGCGCTAGCCTGATTATTCTCATAGAAGCGATGAGGCGGACAGCAACTGCCGTTGCCTGGGGAGTTGTCCCGGGTTGCGCATCGCTGGGTGCCGCTGCAGTCGTCGTCGGTGACGCAGGCTTCATCTCTGGGAACGCACGCGCCGCTCGAACACCAGGTGTCGACCGTGCCTTCTCCAGCATCGATCTGCCCGCAACAAACGCCACCAGGGCCAGCTGTGGCCGTGACGCCCCCGCAACAGGGCACGTCACAGATGACGTTGCCGTCACAGACCTGCGACACGACCTCGAGAACTCCGGCGACGCAGGCGTGATGTGACGATCGATAGCATCTGTCGAGAGATGGGTCCCCTGTCAGCGATACACAGAGTGCCGATCCGTGGCTGTCGCCGCAGCAGAACAATCCCGAGTACGGGGCATCGCTGAAACAGTCACAGCACCCGTTCCCTGGACAGCACCCAGCTCCCGGATGCTCCTGGTCGAATGGGCAGCAGTAGTCCACCTCTTCGAAGTGGCAGACCCTGCCGTCCGGACAGCAATCGCCCGATTCGAGGCAGAGCCCGCTATCGCAATCATCAGCTTCAGTGCATGTGGTCAGGCACAAGCCGTTCAGGCATACAAACTCGCCGCAGGTGTCCTCGGAATCGACGCAATTGCCGGCGCCGTCGCATGCGAATGTGACCCGGCCCGACTGATCCAGGCTGCAAACAGGGTCTCCGCAAATCTGAGAAGCACCCGGATAGTCGCAGGTGTTGGTCGCTGAGTTGCAGACACCAGCACACCCCGCATCGCCGCCGCATTCACCGTCCGCGCAACAGCTACCGGCGCGCGGAATGCAGACGCTCCCCTCTCCCGATTCACAGCAGCGCTCCGTCTCCGGATCGCAACAGATGGATCCACAGCGCGACTCGGCATTGGCAGAGCAGCAGTACCGTCCATCGCCGTAGCACTGCCCGGCGCAACAGCCGTCGACCGAACAGTAGTCGGTCGTCCCCGCGGGACAGCAGGTGACGCCGTCGGCCGCGCAAACGCCAACGCAACACGATCCGCCGCAACATGACTCTCCAGGTCCACAGCACGTGCCGGCGCAGACCGCTCGGTCCCAGGGGCAACAGAGCTCTTCGGCGTAGCACTGCCCGTTGCAGCACTCGCCATCGCAGCAACTCTGCCCGGCGCCACAACATTCCTCACCGCAGACAGACGTGCCCGGCGCACAGCACCGTCGCCCCGATCTCGAGCAGAGGTCGGCGCTGCTGCAGCAGATCGACCCGCAACACGCCATGCCGCTCGTACAGCAGGCGCCTCCGCAATGGGTCGTCCCCACAGCGCAGCACACCCCCGCTTCGCACGTTCCGGCGCAGCAGGAGCCGTTGCAGCAGGTCTGCCCCTCTGGGCAGCAGGCGCCGCTGCACGTTTGAGCACCACCCGGGCAACGATTAGGCTCCGGCGGTGGCGGGATCGTCGGCCGGGTGCGCGCTTCCCGGGCATCGACTGACGAAGCTGCGACTGCGGAGCCGCCCAATCCCAGCATGGCTCTCAGCACCGACCGCCTCGGCGTCTTGCGCGCCAGCAGACGCGTCAAATCATCGAATCGGTTGCCTTCCATGTCAGCTGGACTCCTCGACGGACGTGGCACGGCGTCTGAAAACATGTTGATGGGAGAAACTGCATTGTATCTTTACTTATCATAACAGCTCAGCAGTCGGTTATCGCGCGCTCTCTCCGCGGAAGCGGGACAAAACTCGCCTGTCGATTGCAGGACGCTAACGCAGAGCGGTTGTGCAATGATTCACAATCTGGTACACATCGAATCTGGGTTTTGCGCCCATATTGGAACAATCGCTCTGGCAAGGACTCCCAGTGTCAATCGCCAAAACAGACGAGATTGGGCAGCTCAGACTCGCTGTCCAGCGGAATGGCCGGCTTACGGACGAAACCCTCAAGCTGCTGCATTCCATCGGACTCGAGTTCGAAAGCTATGGACAGCGGCTCCTCTCCCATTGCCGGAACTTTCCCCTGTCCATCCTTTTCGGGCGGGATGACGATATTCCCGGCTATGTCGGTTTCGGCACTGTCGACCTGGGTATCGTGGGGCGAAATCTCATCTATGAGGAAAACGTCGATGTCGTCGAGCTGCAGCAGCTGGGCTACGGCTTCTGCGAGCTGGTGATCGCCGTGCCTCGCGACTCCGCGTACCAGTCCGCAGCCGATCTGCGCGACTGCAAAATCGCCACCTCCTACCCCGGATCGGCACGAAAATACTTCACCTCACTCGGTTGGGAACCCGATCTCATCACGCTGAGCGGTTCGGTTGAGGTCGCGCCCGGTCTGGGACTCGCCGAGGGAATCGTCGAGCTCACCGCGACCGGATCGACATTGATCCTCAACGATCTGCGCAAAATCGAGACGATTCTGGAGAGCCAGGCGGTGCTGGTCGCCAACAAGGCGTCGATGGAGAATCCCGAGCGGCGTGAGAACATCGAACGCCTGCTGATGCGCCTCGATGCCGTGCGGGCCGCCCGCCAGTTCAAGTACGTCATGATGAACGCCCGCGTGGAAGCGCTGCCGGCCATCATGGCGGTGGTTCCCGGTCTCAAAGCGCCGACGGTCGTGCCACTGGCCACCGAAGGATGGGTTGCCGTCCACACCGCGCTGAAGGAAGACGATTTCTGGGAATCGATCGAACGGCTCCGCGCCGCCGGAGCTTCCGAGATTCTTGTATCGTCGCTTGATAAACTGTTGCTCTGATCCGGCGACTTTCGCCGGAATGTGGCTCTGAACGCCACTTCCCCGCGAGAATACGCGCTCCATCAACCAGAGGTTGTGTCACGTGTCGTCAGCGAAACTTTCGGCTTCGGCCCGGTCATTCGATCCTCAGCAGCTCGTCCGAGAGTCGCTGCGGCACACCCATGCCTACACGCCGGCCGTGATTCCTGATGCGCCACCGCCTCGGGTGATCAAGCTGGATATGAACGAGTCCCCCTACGGTCCGTCGCCGAAAACACGGGCCGCGCTGGCCTCGTTCAGTGAAACGAACCGCTACCCCGATTTCGGGCAGACAGAGCTGCGGGACGCGCTCGGGCGCTATGTCAGCAGAGATCCAGACACGATCATCTGCGGCGCCGGTCTGGACGATGTCCTCAACACGGTCATGCACGCGATCATCGCGCCAGGCGACGAGGTGATCATTTCCGATCCCACCTTCGGCGTCTACCGCATGCTGATCTCGCTCTACGACGGTGTGGCGGTGAATGTGCCTCTAGGCGAGGACTTCGCCCTGCGGCCCCAGGCCGTGCTCGACGCCGTCACCGACCGAACCAAGCTGATCGTCATCTGCACGCCGAACAATCCGACCGGCAATGTGCTCGATGCCGCAGCCATCGAACAGGTGGTCGAGGGCGCTCCCTGTCTTGTGGCGATCGACGAAGCCTATGCTGAGTTCTCCCGCACATCCCATCTCCACCTGATGGACGATCATCCCAACGTCGCGGTCTTCCGCACGATGAGCAAGTTCGCCGGATTGGCCGGCATGCGTGTGGGCTACGGGGTCTTCTCGCCTGAGATGGCCAGACTCCTCGGACCGGTGGTGCCCGCGTTCCACAACGTCGCCATGGCCTCCCGAGTCGCGGCGATCGCTTCCCTCGACGATCTCGACTATCTGAACGGCATCATCGAGCGGATCGTCGCCGACCGCGACATCCTGGCCGCGAATCTCGCCGAGATACCGGGTGTGCGGCCTCTTCCCTCCGCCACCAACTTCCTGTTGGTCGAATTGCCCACGGAGGAAGCGAAACCGGTGATCGACGAGCTTGCCCGCCGGGGCATCTTCGTCCGCAGTTTCCCCCACCCCGACTACGGTCTCCACACCTATCTCCGCGTCACCGTCGGGTCGACCGACGACAATGACGCGTTTGTCAACGAGCTGAACGACATTCTGACCGGCGCCGGGAGGACCGCATGACCAGCACATTCCACCGCATCCGGCAGGCCCGCATCGAACGGGAAACGAGCGAGACAACGATCAAGCTGGTGCTCGATCTGGACGGCACCGGCCAATCGAACGCCAACACCGGCGTGCTCTTTCTCGATCACATGATTTCAGCGATGTCGAAACATGGCGGATTCGATATCGACGTCACCGCCAGGGGAGACGCCGAGATGGATTCTCACCACACGGTCGAGGATGTCGGCATCGTGCTCGGACAGGCGCTGAAACAGGCGCTCGGCGACCGGGCCGGTATCGCTCGCTACGGTCACGCCTATGCGCCGCTCGACGAAGCGCTGGCGCGGGTGGTGATCGATTGCTCCGGCCGGCCCTACCTGGAATTCGTCGCCGCTATGCCCGAACCGGCGATCGGCGTGACATTCGCCTCCAGTCTGGTCGAGGAATTCTGGCGTGCGCTGGCGGTCAACGCCGGCCTCACCGTGCACATCGACCTGATTCGCTCGCGCAACGCTCACCACGCCGCCGAAGCCATCTTCAAAGCGGGGGCGCTGGCGCTCAGCGACGCCACTCGCCTGACCAGACGGCCGGACTACATTCCATCGACCAAAGGGGTACTGGCATGATCGCCATCATCGACTACGGCTCGGGCAATCTGCGCTCTATTCAGCGCGGACTGGAGTCGCACGGAGTCGAAACGACGATCACCCCCGACCCGGTGGCGATGATCGCGGCCGATGCGGTTGTGCTGCCCGGTGTGGGAAACGCCAGTCACGCCATGGACCGGCTCCGCGCGTCGGGCATTGCCGGCGCCATCTATGAGGTCACCGAAGCGGGAAAACCATTCCTGGGCATCTGTGTGGGGATGCAGGTTCTCTTCGAAGCCCAGGAAGAGGGGAATGCCATGGGGCTCGGGCTGCTCAGGGGCGAGGTGGTCAAACTGACCGAAGCCGAGAAGGTACCCCACATTGGCTGGAACATCTCCCGGCCACTGCGCCAGCCGCTCCTCAGCGCATCGCCGGCCGATCCCTATTTCTACTTCGTTCATTCCTACGTGGCGCGGCCAGCCGACCCGCAAGACGTTATCGCTGAAGCGACCTACGGGCAGACATTTCCCAGCGCCGTCATGCGGGACAACATCTGGGGAACCCAGTTCCACCCGGAACGAAGCGGCGACAACGGACTCGCTTTCCTCGGTCAGTGGGTCGAGGTGGTGCGTGCATGGCAACGGCGGAAGGCGGCCTGAGTGATCCTTTTTCCGGCAATCGACATCCGGGGTGGCCGGTGCGTCCGCCTGATCGAGGGAGACTTCGACCGGGAAACGGTCTTCGGAGACGACCCTGCGGCCATGGCTGCTCAGTGGGAGTCGCAGGGAGCATCCTGGATTCACATCGTCGATCTCGATGGCGCGCGCGACGGGATGCCGCGCAACGCCGGAGCGGTGCGGGAAATCCGTGACCGGGTCGGCGTCTCCATCCAGGTTGGCGGCGGCATCCGGTCGGAAAGCGACGTGCAACGCTATCTGGAAGCAGGAGTCGACCGCGTCGTGCTCGGCACGATCGCCATCTACGATCCCGACCTGATCGAGCGGATCGCCGGTCAATGGGGCGACCGGATCGCGGTGGGGCTCGACGCCCGCAATGGCAAACTCGCTGGTTCAGGGTGGATCGACCAAACCGAGTCGTCCGCGCTCAACACCGCGCTCGATCTCCGCGCTCGCGGCGTCGAAACGTTCATCTACACCGATATCACCCGGGACGGCACCCTGATCGGACCCAATCTGGCGGAAATCACCCATATGGTGCAGGCGCTGCACCGGGGTGTGATCGCCTCCGGAGGCGTGTCGCAACAATCTGACCTGGTCGGCATCCGGGAAACAGGCGCCGAAGGGGTCATCGTCGGCAGAGCCCTGTACGATGGCCGTGTGACCATGGCCGAGGCTCTGGAAGCCGCCAAACGCGAGAAAGCTGTATGACCGTCGCCACCTCTGTCCTCACCCGCCGCATCATTCCCTGTCTCGATGTGACCGATGGTCGCGTCGTCAAGGGAATCGAATTCATCAACCTTCGCGATGCCGGCGATCCCGTCGAGCTGGCCGCCTTCTACAACAGCGAAGGCGCCGATGAGCTTGTTTTTCTCGATATCACCGCCAGCTCCGACAGCCGCAGAACGATGGTCGATGTCGTGCAGCGAACCGCCGATCAGGTTTTCATTCCCCTCACGGTCGGCGGGGGTGTGCGCTCGACCAGCGACATCCAGGAGCTCCTCCGCGCCGGCGCGGACAAGGTCTCGCTCAACACCGCGGTGATCGCCGATCCCGACCTGATCTCAAGAGGAGCCGACATCTTCGGCACCCAGTGCATCGTCGTCGCCATCGACGCCCGCCGGGACAACGACGCCGGTATCTGGCGCGTTTTCACGCACGGCGGACGGCGGCCGACCGATCTGGATGCCGTCGAGTGGGCGACTCGGGTGGCCGAGCTGGGCGCCGGTGAACTGCTGGTCACCAGCATGGACCGGGACGGCACCAAAGACGGCTACGATCTGGCGCTTCTCGAAGCGATCGCCGCCGCCACATCGATTCCCGTCATCGCATCTGGAGGCGCCGGCACCCTCGCTCACATGGCCGAAGCGCTCGCTCCCGGTCGCGCCGACGCGGCTCTCGCCGCGTCGATTTTCCATTTCGGCGAGTTCCGCATTCGCGACGCCAAAGCCTACCTGGCCAGCCAGGGCATTCCCATGCGTCCCTGAGATGACACATCCGTTGGCAATCGACTTCGAGAAGCATCCGCTCGTGCCGGCAGTGATCGTCGATCATCGCTCCGGTGAGGTGCTGATGATCGCCTTCATGAACGAGGAGGCGTATCGGAAGACGAGAGAAACCGGACGCACCCACTTCTGGAGCCGGAGCCGCAACAAACTCTGGCGCAAGGGAGAAACGTCCGGTCACGAGCAGATCGTCCAGAAGATGTCGATCAACTGCGAGGACAACGCGCTGCTGATCGCGGTCGAACAACTCGGCGCCGTCTGCCATACCGGCCATCCTACCTGCTTCTACCGGGATATCGAGGCGGACGAGTCGCTGACCGTCACCACCGATCGCCTCTTCGATCCGGATGTGGTCTATGGCGGCGCTCCCGACCCCACCCGACTCTGGTTCGGCGCATTCGCGTTTCTCAAAGCGCAGCCACTCGAGGAGGTATCGTCGTCGAGCAGACTGCTCAAGGTCGGCGGCGCCGGTCTCGGGCGACGGGTTGCCGATGAGCTTGGTGAGCTGGCTGGCGTGCTGGACGGCACCCACCGGCACAAGGGACTCCCCGACGACCTCTTTACCGAAGGGTCCCAGGCGCTCTACTGGCTGGCGATGGTCGCGGTGTCACATGACATCACCTGGGACGATCTTCGCCCCGACCGCGCCCTGGCGACCTATGAATCGGGTGTGTCGCCCGCTACCGCATCGCAGATCATTCGCGCCGCGTCATCGACATGGCGTGACCTGTCCACCCCGAACATGGCCCTGATACACGAAACGATGGGTCTCGTCGCCCAGGCGGCTGCGTCGACAGGCATAGCGCCGACCGATCTCATCGACCATGACCTCACCGAAATGCGAACCCGCTCCTACCTGGAGCCCTATTTCCTGAGCCGCTAACCATCTCGTCCCGACCATCGTAGGGGCGCACGGCGTGCGCCCTTTTCAGGCAAACGACCGTCGTCGACAGAAAATGACCGCCGCCCGGCGATGAGGGCGCACGCCGTGCGCCCCTACGCGGTCGCTGCAGCAGCATCGTCCCCAATTCCCGTTGCCTTTGCCCTTCGCCCTTTGCCCTTTGCCCTTTGCCCTATGCCCTTTGCCCTTTGCCCTTTGCCCTTTGCCCTTTGCCCCGTCAACCGTAGCCCTTCGGACCGAGGATCGTGGCGATGACGGTTCCCAACACGAACCCCGCCACCCCGGTCAGGAGCATCTGGACCAGCAGGTTGTTGTTCGACTGGGTCGGGGTTCCGGCAGGATTGATGATGCGCACCGTCGCCGGATCGCCATCCTCCGCAACAAGATACTCATTGATCAGCGAGGCCAGCTGCGCCTCGACGCCGGCCGCGATCTCGGAGACGGTTTCGGCATCGCCATCCGAGATGGAAACGGTCACGATCCGGCTGTATCGCGATCCATCGAGCGCCGACTGGACCTCATCAACGGTAAGGTCGCTGTCGGGGATTGCCTGCAACACCCCGTCAGCGAACACCCGGGATCGCACCAGCGTGGGGAGATCGTCGAGCATCATCAGTTCAGGTCGTTCCGAATTGCCGGGAATCTCGGTGTCACCAGGCAGCAACACCGTCGCCTGTACACGCGTCTCGTAGGGCTCGAATCTCCCAGTGGCGAAGAGCAGGGCCATCGCCAGCAATGGCGTCAGCACCAGCAGCCACCAGCGGTCCCGCATCGACCGAAACGCCCGGTCTCCGTTGATCAACGCCGAAAGCGAGTCCTCAGCGTGTGCCTGCGGTCCTGCCGTCATCTCAAGCCCTCCATAGCCGTGGCAGACTCCGGAGCAGAATCTTGATATCCAGCCAGAGCGACCAGTGTTCGGCGTAGAAGAGATCGAGCCGGGCCATTTCATCGAACGTCAGATCGTGTCGCCCCTGCACGGCCCACAATCCGGTGATGCCCGGAGTCGACTTGAGGCGAACGAGATGCCAGGCGTCATACTGCGCGACCTCTTCACGACTCTGGGCGAGCGGACCGACCAGACTCATCTCACCCTTCAGCACATTGAGCAGCTGCGGCAAGCGGGATACCGACGAACCGCCCCCATCACCCGAACGGGACGAGAACCGCAGCTGCCGAAAGAGCATGCCGTTGCGGCCGACCTTTTCGGCGCCAGCGAGAAACGCCTTCGAGCGATCGCGCCGCAGCCACGCGACACCCATCGGAATCGACGCGGCCACCAACATCGGAACGACCAGTGCGAGATCGAACAGTCGCTTGATCGTTGCGTTGGTGCCGGTGATCGCCGCCTGCCGAATGCCGAGGAGCGGCACACCGGCCAGCTCGGACAGCTCCGCCCGTTCGAATGACAACTGGAGCAGATCGGGCACGACGTGAAAACGGACCCCGGCGACATGACACAGCTCGCTGATGGCCGCCACAGCCGTCTGATTGGTCTGATCCAGGGCGATGATCACCTGATCGATGCGGTGCCGGTTCAGGAGCGCGGGAATGTCCGACACGCCGCCCAGACGTTGCGGCGAAACCAGGCCATGCCGGCTGCCAAACTGCATCATCCGCTGTTGATCTGGTTCATCCACATAGCCGGCAATACGCAAACCGGCATCCGGCGCCGCCAGCACCGCCTGAGCGATCCGCCGTCCAGGATCTCCGGAACCGACGATCAACAACCGTTCCACGCCGATTGAGCGCGCCCAGAGAGCCTGCCGGATTCCCCTCCTGGCCAGGCGAAACGCCATTAGGAAGACGACTGCCAGCGCCCAGGCGTAGACGAAGACGAGACGGGATGGGGAGAACTGCGACAGATAGTTCGTCAGTACCAGGGCGCCCATGGCCACCGTGACCGATCCGCCGATCAGCATCCCCTCATCGAGCAGAGAAGTCCAGACCGGCAACCGGTAGGCGCCCCGCAGGAGCAAGATGCCCAGACTGAGCAGCACAAAGAGGGCCGCTCGCTGGTAGTAGGCGGAAAACGACTGCTGGTCCCAGGGGAAGACATCTCCGCCCAGTTCGTAGCCGTACCGCAGCTCGTAGGCGAGCCAGAAGGCGAACCAGAGGAGGAGCGCATCGATTGCCGCTATGGCGGCGGCGATCGCCAGGCGATGTTGCCGCTCGAACCGCGGAATCACCCGCTCGGCGAGCTGCATCCCCTTCGATGCCTGGACGTGTGAGTACTGCATGGCGCCTTTTTCGGCGGAGCGGGCGTCGCGACACCACTGTCGGAGCAGACGCAGATCCCTGCCGAAAAACGATCATAGCATGGGGAATTTCTGTCGATCGCTCTCGCACTGGAAGGCGGGCCGTCTATAATCCTGCCGCGTCGTGCCCGCATTCGACGCGACCCCCGGCGCCAACGCAGTCAATGAAAGGTCTCCTTTGGCCGGCGCGGAACTCCGTCCCATACCCAAAAGCCTGACGATCCTCAGCAACCGTACCTGCCTCACCCTCTCCGGCATGCTCGGGGGCTTTGGCGAAGGATTCATGCTGCCGCTGGTCATCGTCAGCGCGTATGTCCTGCACATGACGTCGAACCTGCTGGTCATCGGCGCGGTTCCAGCTCTGGCGTTTGGCGTTCGCCCGATCGGCACACTCATCGCATCATGGCTCCTCGGCACGTCGAAACGACGCAAACCCTGGGTCTTCAGCGCGCACCTGATCCGGGCCGGCGCTGCCGGTCTCATTGCCTGGATCGCCTGGCAGGAGGGGGTCGACTCCAGCGACAGGCTGAGAACCTTTCTCATCACCTACGGCGTTTTTGCGTTTTTCTCCGGCTTCGCCTCCTTCTCCGCGAACAGTCTTGCCCGCATGGCGCTCGCCCAGGAAAACCGGAATCGCATCTTCGATCTGCGGACCATTCTTGCCGCCGCCGCCGGTGTCGTCGCGGGCGCAACGATCCACGAGCTCTTCAATGACGGCGGCCAATCGCTCAGCCGGTCGTTCTCGCTCCTCTTTATCGCCGCCGCCGTTTCGTTCGCCGCGTCAGCGTTTTTCGTCCTGCTCGTCCGCGAGGCGAGTGGACAGCTGCCGCGCAACGCGCCCTCGCCCGGCGGAACGACCGCTCACGGCCGGAGCATGCAGACATTTCGCCGCTTCGTACTGGTGCGCATGCTGGTCGCCGCCGCGGCCACTGCCGACGTCTTTCTGATCGTCTTCGCCGTGCTGGAGCTCGGCATGCAAGCCGATTTTCTCGGCTATTGCGCGATCGCGTTCTCCGCTGGTCTTCTGGGAGGACTCCTTCTCTGGCGCCTGCTCCGCGAATCCATTCTCGCCCGGTCGGTGCTTCAGGTCGGCACGGTGCTTCGCATCGCGCCACCACTCATCGCCGTCATGATTCCCTACCTGCAGGAGTCCGCCTACTATCAGGAACACACCTCCACCAATGCGGTACCCCACTGGTTGATCGTGGCCGCGTTCGCCACGCTGGGATGCTCCGCGGCATCGATCGGCATCGGCGGGTACGCCTTCGTCACGTCGATATCGACCTCGATGACGCCGTGGTTCGCCAGCGTGACCACCGCCATCCTGGCGCCGGTCAGCCTTCTCGGCATTGGCGCCGGCTGGGTGGCCAGAAATTGGGGATTCGACATCCTGTTCGCGGTCGCTCTGGCGCTCTCGCTGGTGGCGTTGCTGGCGTGCGGGCTCTTGCCCGTCACGGCGATCCGTCAACCCCAGACCGGAGCCGGCGTCGCAACTCCGGCGCCGGGGCACCTGAATACGTCGCGATTCCTGATCCGCTAGTTCAGCTGCGGCAGCACCTCAGTGGCCAGCAGCTCCAGTCCCTCGACATCATCCTGATCGAGCCACTGCGCCATCAATCGCACGATGCCAGCCTCGGCAAAAGCGCCGATCTGTTCCACGACATCGGAAGGTGTGCCAAAGATCACCGCTCGCTCGCGGAGATCGTCGACATCCAGACCGTCGAGCTTGCTTTTCAGTTGCGCCTCATTCTTGCCGATGATGACGCGATGCATGAGCGTGCGGCGAACATCTGACGGCTCTCGTCCCTCGTTCGCCAGCAACTCGTCGAGCTTCGCCGACAGTTCGCGGACCTTCTGGGGGGTGGCGTAGACGGCATTCCATTCGTCGGCATACTTCGCTACCAGCGGCAGCGTCCGCAACGGACCATTTCCGCCGATGACGATGGGAACCCGCCGGGCGGGCCGCGGCAGCATCAGGGCATTGTCCAGCTGGTAGAAATCGCCGGAGAACGCTGCCGGCTCGTCGCTTCGCAGGAGGGTCAGGATCACCTGTACTCCCTCCTCGTACCGCTGGAAGCGCGGGTCCAGATCGAGCAGCGGGAACCCGAACTCGGCATGCTCGCGAACGTTCCACCCCGCTCCCAGACCGAGGTGCAACCGGCCACCCGAGAGATCGTCGACCGCACCAGCCGACCAGGCGGTCACGACAGGATTGCGAAACGACACCGGAGAGACCATCGGTCCGAACTCGATCCGCTTGGTTTCCGCAGCCAGATATGCTAGGGAAATCCACAGCTCCAGCGCGTCAAGATGGGGACCATCGGCGTTGGCAAAGTGATCGGATCGATAGAGACCGGCGAAACCGAGATCCTCGGCCATGCGGGCGTGGCGCTTCCAGCGCTCCCAGTTCAGCCCGTCTTGCCCCTCGATCATGATCGCGATATCCATCGTCATCTCCCCATCTAGCCGTGCCAAGTCAACCTATTCTGCCATGGTCCTGAGACTGGACTCGATCGGCGACACTACCCGCATGGATAGATTGCCTCATATCTCCATCGTCGCCGGACCCGTCGCAACCGCAGATTCCCCAGCGATCGACACCGCCCTCGCGCTCGCCAGCGGCCGGGCGTCGGCTGCGCTCGTGGCTCGCCTTCTCGATACCGACGAATCACGCGTCCAACTCGAGCGGCTGGATGCCGCCGGAATCGACCTCGAGCACGTCGAACGCGCTTCGCTGGCCGAATTCGACGTGCCGATGGCGCTCCCTATCGACGCGATGTTCTCCGCTGATTGCTGTCTGGTCGATCTCGCCGACGCAGACCGTTTCCGGTTTCTGGTCGACCTTCCGGTCCACACCTGGCCCGCAGCAAGGCTGGCCGGTCGCCTCGAACGGCTTTCCACATTTCCGGAGCAGACCGGCCGCGAGATTCTGGAGCGGATCGACAGCATCGCCGGCCGGGTCGAGGACGCATTCTGGCTGACCGGCTCAGCCGATCCCGGCAGCATCATTTCGACGCTTCATCACCTGATGCAGAATGGGAATCTGCGACTCGGGCTCATCAGCGACGGCAGGTCAGTTCACGCCATTTCCCGGTCGGAGGTCATGTCGGTCGCCGTTGATCGCCCTCCCCTGCCGGCTGCGCTGTTGAGTTCGGTCGTCTATGCCACCGCCTGCCGGCTCGACCCGGCAGCGGCGATCGAGTTTGTTATGTCGTGAGGAGCGCTGCACGAATCTCCTCCTGAACGTCAGCATCCGATTCGGCCCGCAACGCCCGGTCGAGCGCGCTCCGGCTCGTCTGACCGTCCAGTCTCCCCAACGCCCACGCCGCATGGCCCCGCACCAGTGGTTCGTCATGCGCGCGCAACGCCTCAACCAGTATTGGAACGACGGCTCGATCGCCGGCGTTCCCCATCGCCACCGCGGCATTGCGGGCCAGTCCACGCCGTTTGGTCCGCAGCACCGCCGTTCCGGCGTAGACAGCGCGAAACTCCTCTTCGCTCATGCGGAGCAACCATTCGAGGCGCGGGAATCGGTTCTCTTCGGATCTGGGGGAGAAATCGGGATCATCGACGATGGCCGCGGCGCCGGTGTATGGGCAAACCTCCTGGCAGACATCACACCCGAACACCCAATCGCCGAGCAGGGGCCGAATCTCCCGGGGAATCGCGCCCCGTTGCTCGATGGTCTGAAATGACAGGCAGCGTGGCGCATCGACGATGTAGGGCGCCACGATCGCGCCGGTCGGGCAACGATCGAGACAGCGCGAACACGAACCACAGTCGCGGTCCAGTGGCGCCGACTTCTCGATCGCCACGTCGACAAATGCCTCCCCAAGCATCACCCAGGAGCCATGACCAGGCACGATGACGCAGCTGTGCTTGCCATACCAGCCCAAACCGGATCGGACGGCTGCAGCCCGGTCGACCGTTCGCGCCGTGTCCGAGAGCAACCGGCTCTCGACCGGTCTACCGACCAACACTTCCAGCAACGAGAGAAAGAGCTGCAGCCGTTTTCGGAAGACTCTGTGGTAATCGATTCCCCACGCATACCGCGAGATTCGTCCTCTCGGCACATCGTCCGGTTTTTCGGCCGGCCCGCTGAAATAGGGAATACCCAGCGAGACGATCGAGCGAGCGTTGTCGTGCAGCGCCCGCGGATCGGCAGCCACCTCGGCCCGGGCATGGTCGAACCAGTCGAGACCGGTCAGATGCCCGGCATCGATATGCCCTTCCAGCATGGCCCGCAATCCGGGATAGGGATCGGCGGTGGTGACCGCCGCCACAACGAATCCCGCTTCGGCGGCAAGCGTTCGGATATCGTCGAGGCTTACCTCGGGTTCGAACGACAGTGGAGCAGGCTGCGACCACGGAGCCGAAGCAAACCGGGTCTTCCCATGCGAATGGGCTGTCATGTGGGTGAAACAAGAATCGGGTCGCCAACCGGCGACCCGATATCACAGAACGTGGGGAAGAGGATTAGCGTCCGGCCTTCAGTGCCGTCCGCATGCAGCGGGTGCACATCTTCACCGAGCGAGTCTGGCCATCGACGACGACACGGCGATTCTGGACATTCGCGCTGAACGTCCGGTTGGTGCGTCGCTTCGAGTGACTCACATTGTGGCCAAAGCTCTTCGTTTTTCCGCAGATCTCGCATGCTCCGGCCATCGTGCCGCTCCCTCATCGGCGCGGACACCTCCGCGCAAAGCCATGAATTGCAACGTCAACGCACCCGGAAACGGGCGCGAACACTGGATTTTACCCGCAGGGAGAGGAGGATTCAAGGGAATTGGGAATTAGTAGCTGGTAACTGGCAGCTGGTCATTGAGAAGCGGGAGCCGCCGCCTGCTGCCGACTGCTGACTGCTGACTGCCGACTGCTGACTGCTGACTACCGACTGCCGACTGCCGACTGCCGACTGCTAAAGTACACTTGTTCGGTTATCAACGGCCCCGACCTGTCTCTGAAGTTGTGCCACCACCAACCCGCACCTCCACTCCACCCAATCGAACGCTCACCCAGTCCTTGACCGACGCGCTCACCCTGTTGCGCGAGGAGTGGCGCGACGACTTCCGCGGCGCATATGCGTCTCGCGCGGTGAGGGCGATCCAGCATGCCCAGTCATTGACTTCCGACCAGGATCTCGCCTATGCCCTGGCCCGCGTCGAAGCGCAGATCGACACCTACATCGGCACACCGATCGATCAACGACAGCCACGACTGACGCCGATCGGCAACGAGATCAAAGCGATCCAGAAAAGAGTTACGTCCCGCAAGCCGGTCGCGCGCGCGCCCCAGGTCGCGGAGCCGGCAGTTCGCAAACCACGCCCTGCCGCGCGCCATCTCGATCCGGAATCGCCCGTCGAGGTCCTGCCGAGGGTTGGACCTGTGGTTGCCAAAAAACTGGCCAAGCTCGGAATTCGCACCATCAGTGATGTTCTCCGCGACGTTCCGCGGCGCCATATCGACTACTCCCAGATCATGAGCATCCGCGACGCCTCGAGTTTCGGCCGGCGCGGCGATGTGACGATCCGCGCCAGGATCGAAGAGATCACGCCGTACACCGGACCACCCGCTCGCGTGTCCGTGCGGCTCTCGGATCAGACCGGCGCGATGCGCGTCACCTGGTTCAACCGATATCTGGTCAACCAACTGAAGATCGGCGACGAGATCGCCGTCAGTGGCACGGTCGAAGCGGCTTATAACGTGCCCAGCATGACCAATCCGGAATGGGAACGGTATGGCGAGACCCTCCTCTCGACCGGCCGGATGACTCCCGTCTACAACCTGACCCAGGGCGTCGCCCAGAAAACGATGCGGTCACTGAGCCGGGCGGCACTCGACTCGACCCGCGCGACTGTCGCCGATCCCCTTCCCGCCGGCATTCGCGAACGCTTCGGCCTGATGCCCCTTGCCGCCGCCTACGAGGAAGCCCACTACCCGCAATCAGAGCTGAACCGCCAGCAGGCAATCAAACGACTGGCCTTCGACGAACTCTTTCTCCTCCAGTTGGGCATGGTGCGGGTCAAGCAGAGTCGGGCTACCCGCAATGCGCCGACCTTCCGCATCGACGGCCACCTGCTGCAGAACTTTCGGCAGTCGCTGCCATTCGAGCTGACGACAGCCCAGAATCGCGCCCTTGAGGAGGTTCTGGTCGACCTGGCGTCCGGGAACCCGATGATGCGACTCCTGCAGGGAGACGTAGGCAGCGGCAAAACGGTCGTCGCGGCGATCGCGGCGCTGGTCGCCACAGACAACGGCATGCAGGCGGCGCTGATGTCCCCCACCGAGATCCTGGCCGAGCAACATGCCGCCACGTTCACGCGGCTCTACGAATCGATGCCCATCGAAAGCAGACCGCGCGTGGGTTTGCTCACAGGCAGCGTTCCGGCCAAGCGCCGGCGGGAACTTCTCGCCGCGCTGGAAGATGGCGAGCTCGATATCCTGATCGGCACGCAGGCGCTCATTCAGAAAGGGGTCGAATTCGGCAGTCTTGGATTGCTGATTGTCGACGAGCAGCACCGGTTTGGCGTCAGGCAACGCGCCCATCTGCTTGCGGAACGAGACGGACTGGTTCCGCACGTCCTGGCCATGACCGCCACACCGATCCCCCGCACCCTGAACATGGTCCTCAACGGCGACACCGAGGTCTCGGTGATCGACCAGCTGCCTTCCGGACGTGTGCCGATCGAAACGCGCCGCTACACGCCCGACGAACGAGCGGCCGCCTACGACCTGGTTCGCACCGAAGTGGCGGCAGGGAGGCAGGTCTTCGTCATCTGCCCGCTGGTGGAAGAATCAGAAACATCGGACGCCAAAGCCGCGACGGCGGAAGCCGAACGGCTTCAGACCCAGGTTTTCCCGGAGCTGCGCGTCCAGGTGCTCCACGGCCGGATGCCGGCGAAGGAAAAGGACCGGATCATGACTGCTTTTCGCCATCAGGAGTTCGACATCCTGGTTTCGACATCGGTGATCGAGGTCGGCATCGACATTCCGAACGCCACGATCATGATGATCGAGGGCGCCAACCACTTCGGGCTGGCCCAGCTGCATCAGTTCCGGGGTCGGGTCGGCCGGGGCTCCCATCGATCCTACTGCTTGCTGATCGCTGATGATTCCTCCAACGACGCTGAACAGCGTCTGAGGATGATGGTCGCGTCGAACGACGGTTTCGCCCTGGCCCAGAAGGACCTCGAGCTGCGCGGTCCGGGTGATTTCGTCGGAACGCGGCAAAGCGGGCTGCCGGAAATGCCGATCATGGCTGGTTCGTTCGATACTCGTGTTCTCGACGCGGCTCGGCGGGCTGCCGAGATGCTCCTGAAAGCCGATCCGGAGCTGGCGTCCGAGGAGCTGGCGCTCCTCCGTCAGCGGCTGGCGGCTTTTTGGGCGGACGCGGCGCCAGACATGCCGATGAGTACCTGAGGAAACAGACCAGATGGGACGCGTAATCGCCGGATCGGCTCGTGGCAGACGGCTGAAAGGCCCACCCAGCAACCTGACCCGTCCGATGTCGGACAAGGTCAGGGAAGCCCTGTTCGCCGTTTTGACATCGATGGGCGCCGAGCCGGTTCGGGTGCTCGATCTCTACGCCGGCACTGGCGCGATCGGGATCGAAGCGCTGTCGCGAGGCGCGGACTTCGCCGATTTCGTCGACCACCAGAAAGCCGCTTGCGCTGTCATTCGCGACAATCTGGAGATCGCCAAACTCGCCGAGCAGGGCGCCGTCCATTGCCTGTCGATCGATCAGGTCTTCCGGCGGCTCAAGGGACCATACGACCTGGTGATTCTCGACCCGCCCTATGCAGCGCCAGACATCGAGGCTCAGCTCGGACATCTGGCCGCATCGTCACTGTTACAATCGGACGCACTGGTCGCATTGGGCCACTGGCCCCGCCTGGAGCTGCCGGAACAGATCGGACGGCTCACCCTCTTGCGCAGGCGTTGTCACGGCGACAGCTGCTTTTCGATCTTCGCCGTCGAAGCATCGCCCGGGACGGACGAGACCACCAACGAGGCGCGAGATTCATGACGAACGCGGTCTATCCTGGCAGTTTCGATCCCATCACACTCGGTCACGTCGATCTCGCCACACGGGCGGCGCGGCTCTTCGAGCATGTGACCGTCGGCATCTATACGCGATCGCAAAAACCGGGCGCTCTTTTCGACCCGGAGAGACGGCTGAGCATGGCGCAGGATGCCCTGGCCCACATTCCGAACATCACCGTCGACAGCTTTTCCGGACTCACCGTCGATTTCGCTCGCGAGCATGGCGCCTCCGTGATCGTGCGGGGTTTGCGCGCTGTTTCCGACTTCGAATATGAGTTCAAGCTCACCCACATGAACCACCACCTGGCCCCGGACATTGAAGTCGTCTGTCTGATGACCTCGTCGAAGCACTCTTTCGTCAGCTCCAGCTTCATTCGCGAGGTGGCCTCGCTGGGTGGCGACGTGTCCGCGCTCGTACCGGGCAATGTGAATCTGGCGCTTCAGGAGCGTTTTGGCCTGCTTGCACCGGTTGGAGATTGAGGGGATGGACGCACCACGCCAGGCCAGACCAACCGAGGGTTTCGACGTCGAACCACATCCCGAAGAAGGCACGGCGGAGATCCTCTACGTCCTCGATCAGCTCGAGGACATGGTCGGCGTCAGCAAGCGGGTGCCGTTCAGCAACAAGGTCATGGTCGAGGAGGAGTTCTTTCTCGATCTCGTCGAACAGCTGCGCATCGCCATCCCGAACGAGGTCAGGCAGGCGCAGCGAGTCGTTCGCGACCGGGAGAGGATCATTGCCGAAGCGCAAATGGAAGCATCGCGCATTGTCGAAGCCGCCCGATCGCGGGCTGAATACCTGATCTCCGAACACGGCATCCTCAACGAAGCGCGCCAGCGCGCCGAGGATCTGCTCGAACAGGCCGAAGAGCGGAAGAAACGCGAGCTCGGCGAAATCGACGTCTATGCCATGGAGCAGTTCAACCACGTCTCCCAGGCAATCCAGGATGGCCTGGACATCGTCGAGCGCGCCCTCCACGACACACTGGCCGAGATCGACCGCGCCAGGAATAGCGTCGGACGGTGACGGGGCGGAGTCCGAGGTCCGGAGTCCGAAGTCCGTTGTCCGTTGTCCGTTGTCCGTTGTCCGTAGAAGCTTGGTTTCCCGGCGCATGTCGCCTGCTCGGGACTTCGGACTTCGGACTTCGGGCCAAATCTCCTCTCCGCCTTCCCGCCCATTCGCCTTTCCGCCTCCGTCCGTCTTGCCGACTCGCCGTCTCGTCCGTATACTTCCATTTCCTCGTCGGGCTCAGGTCCGGCGTTTTTTCCGTGGGTGACGAGCTGAACACCGGCGCGGCGTACGTCGCGGCTGCACCTCCGGTTGGCACGAAGTGATGACGGGCATGGAACTCCAGAACGACACAGTGATCAACGTCGCCGCGTTGCTCCGCGAGCCGATGGGCGCCGCGCGCTCCCTCGACCTGCATCTGGAATCGCTGCCGCTCGACGACGTGCTGGTCGCCAGGGATTTCGAAGGGCAGATCCGGCTCACCCGGCTGTCCGACGACATTCTGGCGTCCATCAACGGGACGACAGCGGTGGAGCTCGAATGCCAGCGCTGCCTGGAACCCTTCATCCAGCCTGTGCAGGTGAAGTTTTCCCAGGAGTTTCGGATCGCGTACGATGTGCGCACCGGCGCCGGGCTTGCTGGTGAAACCGAGGAAGAGGACGAAGAGTTCGAAATCTCGGCTAATCACGAACTCGACTTCCGGGAGCCGCTTCGGCAGGAAATCCTGATCGAGCTGCCCATGCGCCCCTCATGTGGCGAAAACTGCCCCGGACCGCCTCAGGTGGAACGGGGAGACGAAGACGAATCTATCGATGAGCGATTCGCCGCACTGTCGGCCCTGCTCGACGACGAATAGGAAGATCGCGGGTCGCGTGGGCGCCCCGCCGGCAAAGGAGTCAATGAACCATGGGTGCACTTCCCAAACAACGAATCAGCCGGCACCGGCAGGGCAATCGACGCCGGCATATCTTTCTGACCGCTCCTGAGCTGGTCACCTGCCCGACCTGCCGCGAAATGCGCCGGTCGCACCATGTCTGCCCGAACTGCGGCTACTACCGGGGCCGTCAGGTTCTGGTCATCGAAGAGCGCCGGCGCGTATCCGAGTAGTCCTGCGTTTTCGAGCCGCGCCGCCCGAACTGCGGCGCGGCTTTGTTGTGTTTGCTGGCCGAATTCGGGCCGCCACAACACCCTCTCCCGCCGGACAGGGCATAATTGCCGCTGAAGGTGGGATCTGAGAGACATGATGCAACACGCTGCGATCACTGGTTGGGGAATGGCCGTTCCGGAGCGCGTGCTCACGAACGCCGATCTCGAACGCATGGTCGACACCTCAGACGAATGGATCCTCAGCCGCACGGGTATCCGCGAGCGGCGGGTGGTCGGTCCGCGTGACACGACGACCTCGCTCTCCGTCGCCGCGGCACGGCAGGCGCTCGAAACGGCCGGACTGACCGCCGACGATCTCGATCTGATCGTGGTCGCCACCTGCACCCCTGACCAGTTTCTCGTCTCGGAAGCCTGCCTGGTGCAGGGAGAGCTCGGCGGCAACGCCGCGGCGTTCGATCTCGGCGCGGCCTGCGCCGGATTCGTTTACGCCCTCTCGACAGCGACGCAGTTCATCCGCTCGGGCGTCTATCAACGCGTCCTGGTGATCGGCGCCGACACCCTGACCCGATTCGTCGACTACTCCGACCGCTCCACCTGCATTCTCTTCGGCGACGGAGCGGGCGCGGTCATCCTGGAAGCATCGGACGAGCCGCGCGGCATGCTTTCGACCGTTCTCGGCGCCGATGGCGCTGGTTACAAGCACCTCTACATTCCCGGCTGGGGAGCGTTCGTCCCGGAATCGGCGGGGATCTTCCCGGAGTACCGGCCATACCTGCAGATGAATGGCCGCGAGGTCTTCCGCTTCGCCGTCACAGCCATGGGGGACGCGGCGGTCGAGTCGGTGTCCAAAGCCGGTCTCGAATTCGACGACATCGACATGCTCATTCCCCATCAGGCGAATCTGCGGATCATCGACGCGGCGGCTCGCCGCCTGAATCTGCCGATGGAGAAGGTGTGGGTAAATCTCGACCGATACGGAAACACCTCCGCCGCGTCGATTCCGATCGCGCTGGTGGAAGCACAGCTGGCCGGCAAACTCTCCGAGGGAGCCAATATCGTCTTCGTCGCGTTCGGCGGCGGTCTGGCCTGGGCGGCCAGCGTTGTCCGGTGGGGCGTGGCAGGCGTCAGTCGCCTGGCCAGAAAAACGGATGACACACGAGTCGTCGCTGCCGCCGCAGCGTCGTAGGGCAGAAAAAGGAGACCTTGGTGACTGAGGGCAGCAGAGTTGCGGTGATCACCGGAGGCACCCGCGGGATCGGTCTGGCGATCGCCAGGCGACTGGCCAATGATGGGTTCGACCTGGTGCTTTCCTATCGCGGAGACAAGGAAGTCGCCGAAGCGGCGGGACAGGAACTCTCGTCGACCGGGCGCAAGGTGCACGTCCTCGCCTCTGATGTGGCCGATGCCGACAGCGCCGGTTCACTCATCGAGCACACCGTGAACGAGTTCGGCAAGATCGACGCCCTTATCAACAATGCCGGCATCACTCGTGACACGCTGATCATGCGCATGTCCGAAGAGGACTGGGATACCGTCCTGACCACCAACCTGAAGGGCGCATTTCTCTGCTCGAAAGCGGCGATCCGGCCGATGCTGCGTCAGCGGTCCGGACGCATCGTCAACATGACCTCAGTCGTCGGTCTGGTCGGTAACGCCGGACAGGCCAACTACGCCGCCGCCAAAGCGGGACTGGTGGGCCTGACGAAATCGACCGCGAAAGAGGTAGGCTCGCGCGGCATCACGGTCAACGCCATCGCGCCTGGGTTCATCGAAACCCGGCTAACCGACGTGCTTTCGGATGAAATCAAGGAAACCCTGCTCAAAACCGTGCCGCTCGGCCGCTTTGGCACGCCGGAGGACGTCTCCGGCGCGGTTGCGTTTCTCCTCTCCCCCGATGCGGCTTACATCACCGGTCACGTGCTGACGATCGATGGCGGCCTCTTCATGGCCTGAACGCCACCAACGCGCGTCTGAGAAGGGCAACCATGGTTCGGAAGGTATTGATCGCCAATCGAGGTGAAATTGCGCTGCGCGTGCTGCGGGCCTGTCGCGATCTCGGTATCGACCACGTCGTGGCCTACAGCGAAGCCGACCGCGATTCCCTCCCTGTGCGCATGGCCCGCGAAGCCGTCTGCATCGGACCGGCCACGGTCTCCAAGTCGTACACCAATGCTCCGGGGCTGATCAGCGCGGCCATGGTCACCGGCTGCGATGCGCTGCACCCCGGGTACGGGTTCCTCTCCGAGAACTCCTATCTGGCCGACATCTGCCAGCGGGTGGGCATCAAGTTCATCGGTCCATCCGCTGAAGTCATCGCCAAAATGGGGGACAAGGCACAAGCCCGGCAGATCATGAAACAGGCCGGCGTTCCGACTGTTCCCGGTTCCGATGGGGTCATTCGCGACGTGGCCGAAGCGCGCGACGCCATCCGCAAGATCGGCTATCCGGTGCTGATCAAAGCCGTCGCTGGTGGCGGAGGACGGGGTATGCGCATCGCCGGCAATGACGCCGAACTCGCCAGATTCCTGCCAGTCGCCCAGGCGGAAGCGGAATCCGCGTTCGGATCGGGCGATGTCTACATCGAGCGATATGTCGACAAACCTCGCCATGTCGAAGTCCAGGTGCTGGCCGACCAGCATGGCCATGTCTACGCCATCGGCGAGCGCGACTGCTCGCTGCAACGGCGGCACCAGAAGATCGTCGAGGAAGCCCCGGCGCCAAATCTGAACCGCAAAGTGCGCGACAACCTCATGCGCGCCGCCGTCAAAGGCGCCAAGGCCGTCGGCTACGAGAACGCCGGCACCCTCGAGTTCCTCGTCGATGCCAATGGCAACTTCTACTTCATGGAGATGAACACCCGCATCCAGGTCGAGCACCCGGTCACTGAGCGCGTCAGCGGTCTCGATCTGGTCGAATGGCAGCTGATGATTGCCTCGGGCGACCAGCTCAAGCTCGAGCGTCGCGATCTCGAACCCAATGGCCACTCGATCGAATGCCGGGTCACGGCGGAGGACCCCGCCCTCGATTTTCGTCCGGTGGCGGGTCGCGTCAATCAGTTCGTTCCGCCGGGAGGACCGGGAATTCGGGTCGACTCTCACCTCTACCCCGGCTATGTGGTTCCGCCCGACTACGACTCCCTGCTGGCCAAGGTCATCTCGTGGGGACAAACCCGGGATCAGGCGATCGCCCGCATGGACCGTGCGCTTGCCGAGCTGATCATCACCGGTATACCGACGTCGACGGCATTCCTGCGCATGCTGGTCACCGACGAGAAATTCCGGCGCGGCGACGTGCACACCGGATTCGTCGCGGAATTCATGAATCGCAACGAAGCGCTCGTCAGCACGTTGCAGGACAAAACACCAAATCATCTGTAGTGGGATACTGGCACGTCGCGGCGAGGACTGGAGTCTCCAGTCAAATGAGCCGCTGCCGCGCCGGATGGCAAGAGAGAATCAGTCCACGGTGAGTGACCAGGATCAGCCCAAGGAGAACACGAGCGCACCGGACGCGACGGCGAAAAAGCCGAAGCGGCAACGCGTGCCCAAACACGCCAAACGACACGAAGCGCGGGCGCTAGCGTTGCAGATCCTCTATGAATCCGATCTGACGGAACATGGTTGGGAGGCGATCCTCTCCCGGAGCGAGAGCGACGATCTGCTCACTCCCGAGCTGGCTGACTATGCTCGCCGGCTTGTCACCGGTGTGATGACCAATCGCATCAGCATCGATGCCACCATTCGCAAAGCGGCGCCGGCTTTTCCGATCAAACAACTCTCAGCGATCGACCGCAATCTCCTCCGCCTCGCCATCTATGAGCTGACCTACGAGCCGGACGTGCCGACCAGGGTCGCGATCAACGAAGCCGTCGAGCTGGCCAAGCGATATGGCGGCGACAACTCCTCCCGCTTCATCAACGGCGTGACGGGAACCGTCGCGGAACAGGTTCGCCCCACCGGCGGCACGTAGCCGCATCTGTCGCAATCGGCCAGGAATCGCACGAAACGGGCGATTTCTTTGTGCCCAGCCTTGCTGCTCGTGTATCATGCGACCCGTCAGCGATGGCCGATCTGGGCAACAACTCGACGCCCTTCGTGCGGTAGATTTGACCGTCTGGTAGCATGCTGGCATTGAAACACAGGGTTGAACAAACGGGTTTTCGAACCGCCGGCTCCCGCCGGCCGCACGGAGGTGATTGGGTTGGCTACCGCATTCGAGAAGGTGCAGGGCATTGTTGCCGAGCGCTTGGGCGTCGACGAAGACAAGATCACGATGGAAGCCGAGTTCATCGGCGACCTGAACGCTGACTCTCTTGATCTCGTCGAAGTGATCATGGCGCTCGAGCAGGAGTTCGGCACCGAGATCAAGGATGAGGACGCCGAGCAGATTCGCACCGTTGGTGACGCTGTTCGCTTCATCGAAGAGCGTCAATAGGCGGCGACCGCTCATCGAACCAGACACCGTTTGGTGCGAGTGATGTGACAATCCGATCCGGGAGGGATTGCGTATCCCCTCCCGGATGGACTCCACGCAGTAAACTTGACTCCAGCGTGATGTCATTCCTCTCGCACTTCAGGATCAAGCAATGGCACGTTCGCTAAGAATCCCGAAATTCCGCATCAGTCTTCCGAATGTCCGTGGCTCCGATGAGGACTACGAGGACATTTTTGAGGAGATGACGCTCGCCGAGCACCTCGACGAGCTCAGATCGCGGTTGATGAAGATGGTCCTCGGGATCGGCGTTGCCTTCGTCATCGGCCTCCTCCTCGTCAACCCGTTGTTGCGGCTCATTCGAGACGCGGCAAATGTCGACCTCTTCGACGTCAACGAGGCCACCGAGCCGATCACGTCCTATTTCAAGACGGCGCTGTACATTGCGATCACGCTCGCCTTACCACTGATCTTCTATCAGCTCTTCGCCTTTGTCGCCCCAGGTTTGACCAGGAAAGAGAAGCGGTACCTGTACGGTTCTCTGCCTTTTGTGGTCCTCTTTTTCGTCCTCGGGGCATCGTTTGCCTTCTTCATCGCCGTGCCCCGCGCATTCCAGTTCCTGTCGACATTCAACAGCGATCTCTTCGAGTATTCCCCGACCTTCTCCAGTATCGCGGCGTTCTATCTCCAGGTCTCCATCGGTCTGGGGCTGGCATTTCAGCTGCCGATCATCATGTACTTGTTGGCCCGGCTCAAGATCGTCAGTCCCCAGCGCATGTCGGGGTCCAGGCGGTACGCCATGGTGCTCGTCCTGATTGCGGCCGCGCTGATTACGCCCACGCCAGATCCGTTCAACATGCTCTTCATCGCCGCGCCGATCTATTTTCTCTACGAGCTGGGCATCATTTTCGCCAAGATCGCCGCGCGACGTTCGGTGACGCACAGTCTCCGGCCTCCGGAACTGGACGCCTGAGTCTGAACTGACCGTGGGCGCCACAAATCGATCCGTGGCCTCGCCATTTATGGCGTTCTAAGACTTTCGTCGCGACGGCTGCCTTACATCAAACATCATTCCGAGGGAGTTCTGCGCCAACGCCTCGATACAGAGCCGTCCTCCTGTATCCTTACCGGCCCGGCGCCAGCGCGGCATGAAAAAGCACTGTCATCCTGAGCGGAGCGAGGGATCTCCTGCCGCAGCAGTCTCCAGGGCGACGACGGTCGTGGCAGGAGAAGACGGAGAGATTCTTCACTTCGTTCAGAATGACGAGTGCTGGCAGCGGGCTTTCGTACAGGTCCTTTCTTCACCGCGGCCGGAACGAGCCCTCCGGACCCACTGGCGCCACGCGCACCGTCCTCTCGTTCCGATACGTCACCATCCCCGGACCGGCGCCGCTGATCTTGCGGACATCACGGCGGCGGCAGATATCGACCTCCACCCTCGAGTCGTCCCGTGACGCGCTGAAGTACGCGGCGAGCGCAGCAGCCCGCTCCAGCGTTTCGTCAGGAACGTCCGCCCCCTGAACAACCGGCCGGACGATCACGTGCGCACCGGGAACCCCTCTGGCGTGCAGCCAGAAATCGGATGACGAGGCGATCGAAAAGGTCACCAGGTCGTTCAGCTCGCCCGACCGGCCCACATAGATCGCATTTCCTGCATCGTCATGATGCGGTTTCGGCGTCGCGAACCGCCTGGCGCGCGGCCCCTTACCCGGTTTGCCCCCTCGCTGCTCCCGCTCCGGCGCGAACGCCTCCCACTCCGCTCGTACCGCTTCGATCTCGTCGAATGTCTCCGCCATCGACGCCATGACCACCATCTGCTCGACGTAGTCCAGCTCGCTTCTGGCACGTGCGATCAGCGACTCCAGCTGATCCTGGCCGCGTCCCGCTTTTCGGTAGAGACTGAAATACTCCTGAGCGATCTCGCTGGCCGGCGTTCCGGCCGGCAGTGGAATCTGCTCGCCCTCCCACTCCAGCACTTCCTGCCCGGACTGGATGGCCCAAAGGTTGGCGAAAATCGCTTCACCCCAGCGGCGATATCGATCCCCATCCGCCAGCGCCTGCTGCTCTTCCTCCAGCGTCCGCACCTTGACCAGGGCTCGCGCCCGGGCTGGTTCGATCTTCCGGAGCAACCGTTCACGCCGCGCGCCATGCCGGGCAGAAACCGGACTCGCCCCTCGCCATGCTTCGATGGCCGCCGAGATCGAATCGACCGCTGTCTGCGTGACGCCCTCTCCCTCCAGATGCCTCAACGGCAGCGCGCTGTACGCCACGACCTCTCCGTCTGAATCGGTCACCACAGCCGGTTGCCAGGCATTCGCGGCGACAGTGGCGAACACTTGGCGAAGCGACCCCGCCACGTTGGTAAGGTCTGCATCGCTGCAGTCGGCGGCAGAGGCCTCCGCATCTCCCAACGCCCGGAAGACGATCTCTCGCGCCATCTGCGGGCTCACAGCGGCCACAGCACGCACCAGCAAACCGGCAAGCGACATATCGGGACGCTTCTGTCCAGATGATTTACCCGGTTGCCCCAGAGCAGACGCTTCCCATGTCCGGAAAGCGATCAGATCCGCCCCGGTGATCTGCCGTGGATCGAGACGATCGCCGGATGGCGGCAACGCGTACTGCCGCCTGGGCAGAATCGGCCGCACGGCGCTCATCTGAGGATTCACCCGTTTCAGGGCATCGAGCACCAGCCCATCGTCTCCCACCAACACGACATTGCTGCGACGACCCATGATCTCGACCGAGAGCATGCTGTTGCGCAGCGTTCCGTCGTGAACGACCTCTTCTTCGTCGTCCTCCGGCGTGGACGAGTCGTCATTTCCATCGATGAGCTTGGCGAAGGACAACTGGATGATCCGGTCGAGGGGAGGCTGCGACACGGCAGTCAGCAACGCTCCCCGCAGGTATTTGCGCATCAGCAGGGTGAAAGGGGTCTGGAGCGACGGATCGGGCCGCACATCGCTATTCGCCAGCCATGCCGCTGGCTCCCGCCCACCCAGGGAGACGATCAGCGTCTGACGGCGATGTTGGGCATAGAACTCGATGGCCATGGTGTCGCGGCTGACGAGTCCGGTGACCTGAACCCTCCCTCCATCGATTCGGTGGCTCAGGTCGTCGGCGAGCGCGCTGGCGGTCAGGAAATCAAACATGGAAGACAACATCCGGCATAATGTGCGAGACGCAATTGGCGGCTGGTGGGCGGAGACACGGGTGGACGAGCTTTCGATGTTGGTGTCTGAATTGGGAGAGGGTCATGGTGATGCCATCATCGCCCAGTTGAGAAACCGCCGAAAACCGCGAATGTTTGTCATTTCAGGTCCGTCCGGAGTCGGAAAAGACTCGATCATCAAAATACTGCGTGAAGTTTTCCCCGATGTCCACGTGGCGGTGACCGCCACAACCCGCGAGCGCCGGCCCGGCGAAGCGCATGGTGTTGATTACTTCTTCTACGACACCCGCTACTTCGAAGAACTCCGCAACGCTGGCGAGTTTCTCGAATCGGCTGAGGTCTACGGGCAATGGTACGGGGTGCCGAAGCACTCGGTTCGCCATGCCGTCGAGCGGGGCCAGGATGTCTTCGTCAAAGTAGACGTCCAGGGCGCCGCGACGATTCGCGAACAGGCTCCGGACGCCGTCTTCATCTTCGTCTCCCCCGCTTCCAGCACCGAGCTGCTGGAACGGCTACGGGCCCGTAAAACCGACGAACCAGAAGCGCTCATGCGGCGTTTCCGCGAAGCCGAACAGGAACTGGCTCGCGCCACTGAATTCGATTATGTCGTGTTCAACGGTCAGGCGGAGTTCGGTATCCCCGAGCAAGCGGTCGGCGAAATCCAGGCGATCATCGAAGCCGAACGGCACCGGATCCACCAACCAACCATCGATCTCTAGAGCGAACCCGCGCCGCCGTAAACGGCGGCGCTCACCCTGCGATGCCCCTGCCGGGGAAAGCTCGTAGGTCCGAAGGACCTTCGCGCCGTGAGCCCGGTCCGTTCACGGCCGGGCGGGTTTCACCGAACGGCCGTTGCCCCGAGCATGCATCGCGTGCACCTCGAGAAGGACGATCCAACGAATCTCGAGGCGATAGGCAACGATCTCATCGCCACGGACAAGGCGTCTTAGCCACCGGTTTTCAACCGGTGGACTCGGTCCCGCCTACTCTGCGAGCAGCTCCGCACGTTCCTCCTCTTCGGGAATCTCGAAGAGGGTCGATCGGTCTTCAACGCGATCGACGAAGAGGATGCCGTCCAGGTGGTCGATTTCGTGCTGCAGCACGCGAGCCAGCATCCCCTCCGCTTTCAAGCGGATATGGCGGTTGTCCAGATCCATCCCCTTCACCGTGATCGAGGTCATACGTGGCACATCCCCAACCCAGCCGGGAATACTCAGACATCCTTCCTGCCCCGACTCGCGTCCATGCCCCTTGACGATCTCCGGATTGATCAATGTCAGCGAAACTTCCGGGTCGTCCTCATGGACATAGCCGACCGGCAGATGCACGACGATGATCCGCCGCATCACACCCACCTGCGGCCCCGCCAGACCGACACCCGGCGCGTCGAGCATCGTCTCGAACATATCGGCCGCGATCTTGCGCAACCCATCATCGACAGCGCGAACCTTCGTCGCCTTCTGCCGCAACCGCGGGTCGCCTTCGAGAATGATTTCCATCAGTGGCATGGGGGGAGTCCTTGGGGTGGTGTATGGTGCATAGTTCATAGTTGATAGTGCATAGTTGATAGTTCATAGTTCATAGAGGTCGTTGCCGATTCCCAAGCCAGTCCCATCACCTCACGACCAACCATGCACTATCTACTATTCACTATCTACTATCTACTATCCACTACCTCTCAAATCATACTGTTCGGTTCGACATCGACAATCCATCCCGGTCTGGCCGGGAGTTCGTCCAGCAGTTCGTCGAACCCCTCTTCGGATGAGCGGATGACGATCTGCCACTGAAACTCGTTCCGTATTTTCGCAACGAATGCGGGCGCCGGTCCAAGGATGTCGACCGCCACCCCTCGCTCGTCGGCATGGTGCTCCAGCTCGGCCGCCATTTCGGCGGATTCCGTTCGGCATGTCTCCTCAGATGAGGAGCGGAAGAGATAGCGGGCCATGCGGCTGAAGGGCGGATAGCGAAACCGCTGCCGGAACGCGATCTCGTGGATGTAGAAGTCCTCATAGCTGTGGTTCGCGGCTGCTTTGATGGCGTAGTGGTCGGGCGTGTAGGTCTGGACGACCACGGTTCCCTGCGCCGCCCGGCGCCCCGCCCGTCCCGCCACCTGCGCGATCAATTGAAAGGTCCGTTCGGCCGACCGGTAGTCCGGAAAGTGAAGCTGGCTGTCCGCCTGGACGACGCCAACCGTCGTCACCCGGGGAAAATCGAGCCCCTTGGCCACCACCTGGGTGCCGACGACGATATCCGCTTCGCCCCGCTCGACGATCTTCAGCACCTCCTCGAATCCGCCATGACCGGCGATCGAGTCGCGATCGACCCGCAACACCCGGCTCGCCGGAAAGAGATGGCGCATCTCCTGTTCGATCCGTTGGGTGCCAGCGCCGAAATAGTCGAGTGGTCCCCCGCAAAACTCACACGCTCTCGGCGCCGCTTTCCGCATGTTGCAGCGGTGACAGACCAGGCGGTCTCTGTCCCGGTGATAGACCATCGGGATGTCGCACTGCGGGCAGACTACCGACTTGCCGCACGACCGGCAGATGATGATCGTCGACATCCCTCGCCGGTTGAGCAACACCACCGCTTGCTCAGCACGACTCAAGGAACGCTCGATTGCATCGAGCAACTCGCCCGAAAGGAGGGTCGAACCGGTCGTCCGGGCTTCCTGGCGCATGTCGACGACCGTGACATCGGGCATAGGCGCGCTTTCGCGAACCGCCAGCGTCTCCAGCCCCCCCGGGTCGAATCGCACCCGTTCGGGCAGGTCGACGCGCCGGATCAATCCCCGCGTTGTCCGCCACGCCGTCTCGACGGCGGGCGTCGCGCTGCCAAGCACGAGCGCGACACCTCGCACCTCGGCGATATGCTCGGCCAGCCGCCTGGCGTGATACCGGGGAGACACATCCTGTTTGAATGCGGGGTCCTGCTCCTCATCGATCGCAATGGCGCCGAGCCGCTCGATCGGTGCAAACAGCGCCGAACGGGGTCCAACGACGATCCGCTTCTCTCCCCGCTGGATCGCCTGCCAGATGGCGAATCGCTCCGGCGCTTTCTGGGCGGAGTGGAGCACCGCCACGTCATCCGGGAAGCGCTCCTCGAATCGCCGCACGATCTGCGTTGCCAGCGCGATTTCCGGAACCAGCACGATCATGCCCCGCTCGTCCCGCAGACAGCGCCCCGCCATGCGCAGGTAGATCTCCGTTTTGCCCGATCCCGTTACGCCGTAGAGCAGCATTGGCGTCGAATCGCCACGCGCGATCGCCGATTCGATGGTCTGCCATGCCTGGGACTGAGCCGGCGAGAGAACGGGAGGGGGCGCAGGATCGGGGAGAACGCGAACCCGATCGACCGGCAGCGCCTCCACTTCGATCAGTCCTTTTTTCTCCAGCGCGGCGATGACCGACCCGCTGGCGCCCGTCTGCCGTAGCAGATCGGCAACCGGGAAGAGATCGTTGTCTTCGCCGAGCAACCGCTGCCGCTCCGCCAGGAGCTCGAGAACGGCGCGCTGCTGCTCCGATCGCTGCACAGCTTCCAGGTCGAACTCGATCAACCGGGCAAACCGGGCGGTTCTTGCCTTCGGCGGTTTGTCCTGAACGCCGAGCGATCGCTCCAGAAAGCCCTCTTCCTCCAGTTCGCGCAGCACACCGGCGTAGTTGCGCCCCATGGCCCGCCGAATCTGCGTCGCCGTCAGTTCGCCTCGTTCGCGCAGCAACTCGACGATTTTGCGTTGCACAGGAGTCAGTCCAGGAATGCGGGGGTCGTCCGCGTCGATCAGCTCGAACGCTTCGAGCGTCCGGTGCTCCACACCTGGGGGGAAGAATGGCGACGCCGCATCGTAGAGGGTGCTGGCTGTTTCACGCGCCATCCACCGGGCGATCGCCATCGTCTCACCGGAAAGCGCGAACTCGGGTTTCACGAAGCCGGTGAGCGGCCGCAGCGTCACCCCTTCGGGAGGTTCCCGGTGAATGCTCACCACCAACCCAACGCCGGCGTCGCGTCTCAATGGCGCCCAGACCAGATGTCCCACACGCAGACGGTTGGCCAGGTGCTTGGGCACCAACCAGGTGTAGATCGACTGTCCATGCGCGGCAGCGGGAATGTCGATCGCCACATCGGCGCAGAGGGGTGGTTTCGCGGGGGCGTTGTTCATAGCCCAATGGTATCCGTAGCCACCGATCAAACGTGGAAACCGGCCCTGTGCCGGCCGAACTCATATCACCGTGGCTGCTCGCCCGATGCCGGCGTTCATCAACTCCGTCGCCCGGGCGAAAACCGATGGACTGCCGCCCGTGTAGAGGAACACGACATCCTCATCGGCGCCGAACCGGCCCTCGCGGATGTGTCCGATCAACCCCGCCAGCGCTTTCGCGGTATAGGTCGGCTCCAGGACGATTCCCTCGCTGCGAGCCAGCGCGATCGCTTCAAGTCCCGTATCGGTCGCGATGCCATATCCCTCGCCCACGAACCGGTCCTCGATCGAGAAATCCCCGGCCACGAAGTGACGGTCGAACCCAAGCAGTTCCGCCGCGCCGGTGGCGATCGGCGCCGCGTCAGCGGAGAGCGTCGCTTCGTCGTCCTCGACGGCCACACCCTCGATCCAGCCGTCGCGTCCGGCAATCGCCGCACCCACGACCAACCCGGCCAGCGTTCCCTGCGACCCTGTAGGGCTGTAGATCCTCACGGGATCGATCTCCAACGCCGCAAACTGTTCGATCATCTCCGCCATCGCCCGGACATAGCCAAGCGCACCAAGAGGTGTGCTGCCACCGACCCTGATTGCGTAGGGCTTTTCTCCCGCCGCTTCCAGTTCCCTGGCCAGATCGAGCATGGCCGCATGTCTCGGCACACCCGGCTCGATCAGGACCACTTCGGCTCCCAGCAGATGATCGAGGAGCAGGTTCCCCTGCATCTCGACTCCACCCCGCGCGTCGAGCACCAGCACGCACCGCAATCCGCACATTGCAGCCGCCGCTGCGGTCATGCGGGCATGGTTCGACTGCACATTCCCCTCGGTCAGAACCACGGTGTACCCCTCAGCCACCGCCGGCGCCACCAGATACTCGAGCTTTCGGGATTTGTTGCCCCCGTAGGCCAGCCCGGTCAGGTCGTCCCGCTTGATCCAGATGCGGGGCGACTTCTCCCCCAGCAACGCTTCCAGATTGCGGGCCCGGCGCAACGGTGTAGGCAGTGAGCACAGATCGATGCGCGGGATTTCGTTCAGTTTGGCCAGAGCACTGGGGTCGAACATGGTTGCTCCTGAATTCAGTGGACACGGCCCGATCGGCAACCTGAAGTATGGCCGTATACTGCGGACCAGGTTGTTCGCTCGCTACAGGAGTTCCTCATGTCCAGTGCCGTTGCCGCACCCACTTTGCTCAACGATTACGAAGCAGCGTTTGCTGGTTCCAAAGCGCGCCTAGAACTCTCGCAGCAGAGTCTGGCCGGTGGTCTGGCGCATGATGGCCGCTACATCAAGCCCTTTCCGATTCAGATCGACCGCGCCGACGGCGCGCACAAATGGGATGTGGACGGCCACGAACTGATCGACTATGCCATCGGTCATGGATCGCTCATTTTGGGACACAACAACCCGGCCATCACCGCCGCCATGCACGCGCAGCTGGACAAGGGTACTCACTACAGCGCCGGCCATGAAGGTGAGATTCTCTGGGCCCAGCAGGTCCAGAAATTGATTCCCAGCGCTGAGCTGGTTCGCTTCACCGGATCAGGAACCGAATCGAACCTGCTGGCGATGCGGTTGGCTCGTGCCTACACCGGCAAACCGAGCGTGCTCAAGTTCGAAGGGCACTTTCACGGTTGGAGCGACTATCTGATCAAGGGCGAAAAACCGCCGTTCGAAGCGCCGGGCGCTCCCGGCGTGCCGGACGACGTGATGCGCACCGTTGCCGCGCTGCCGCCAGACGACATGGGCGCGGTCGAAGAACGGCTGGCGCAGGGGGATGTTGCCGTCATTCTCGTCGAACCAAGCGGTGGGTCCTGGTCGATGATTCCGCTGGCCGAGGGCACGTTGGCGTCGTTGCGCGACCTGGCAACCAAATATGGCGCCGTGCTCCTCTTTGATGAAGTCATCACCGGATTCCGCTGGGCGCCGGGTGGCGCGCAGGAGCGATTCGGCATCACTCCGGATCTGACCACCATGGCCAAGATCGTGGCGGGCGGTATGCCGGGTGGAGCCGTAGCCGGCAAAGCCGAGATCATGGAGTACCTCCTCTTCAAGGATGAGCCGGGCTGGAACGCCAAGAAGGTCATTCACCCCGGCACCTACAACGCCAACCCGCTGGCCGCCATCGCCGGCTATACCTGTCTGACGCAGTGCGAGGACCCAGCGGTCCAGCAGACCTGCGATCGACTTGCGGCCACGTTGCGGGCAGGGCTGAATACCGTTCTCGAAACACGTGGCATCGATGGCGCCTGCTGGGGCGAGAGTTCGGTGTTCCATCTGATTCTGGGAGAAAAGGTCAGCAACCGGACCGCCGGCGATCTCCGCGCGCCTGAAGGCGTCGCGCCCGCCACGTTGAAGGCCAGCGGACGGGCTGGTGTCGCCACCCCGATGCATCTGGCCATGGCCCTGGAGGGCGTCGACCTCTTCAACGGCGGCGGTCTCCTGAGCACTCGACACACCGACGAGGACATCGCCTTCACCCTCAAAGCGTTCGACAACGCCCTGACCCGGCTCGTCGATTCAGGCTACCTCTAGGCGAACCCATTGGTGTAGCGGCGAGGCCTGCCTCGCTCGTCGGTCCGCGGTGGTCGCGATGGGCAATGCAGGCATTGCCGCTACAGCTGGGCACGTAACACCACGGCGACGTGGGTCTTGCCCCGATATACAAGACCACCCCGTCGATGTAGCGCCGAGGCCTGCATCGCCCGTCGGTCCGCTGCGGTTGCGATCGGCAATGCAGGCATTGCCGCTACAGCTCTACTGCCGCGGCCACTCGACCTTCCGTTTCCCATCTACTGTTTCCTATCCACCATCTACCACCGCCCGATAATCCTCCAACGTATCCACATCCAACGGCATCGGACGACCGAACTCCACCGCCTCTATCTCGTCTGGGTATCGCTGAAAGAGCGCCCGAGCGCCGGTGTCCCCTGTCAATTGGGCAATCTCGGGGAAGAGCGAGGCCTGAAAAAGGACCGGGTTGCCCCTCACTCCCTGCCAGGTAGCGATGACGATTTTCGATTCGGACCGTGTTGCCGCGTCGATCACCTGATCGATCACCGCCGCATCGACGCCCGGCTGGTCCCCCAACACGACGATCGCCGCGTCGCACCATTCGGGCAGCGCCCATACCCCGGCGATCAGAGAGCTGGCCTGCCCACTGGCATACCCTTCATTGACGACGACGGTGAAGTCACCCGGATCGATGGCGGCATCGACTGCTTCCGCGTCGTGCCCCAGCACGACGACGCCCGTATCGACACGCGAGGCGGCCACATTGTCGATCGCATGTTGCAGGAGGGGTTTGCCTCGCAGTTCGAGGAGCTGCTTGGTGACGCCGGCTCTGCTGCCGCTGCCCGCCGCCAGAATGATGGCGCCGACGCGCATGCCCCGCTCCCCTCGCTAGACTCGGGCGCGAATGTTGCCGCTCGATTGGGCCAGCAAACCGCCCGGTCTGCCATGCCAGATGGCGATGATCTCAGCCAGGATGCTGATGGCCATTTCCTCGGGGGTGCTGGCGCCGATATCGAGTCCGATCGGTCCATGAATGCGAGCGATGCTCTCCTCATCGACACCGGCATCGCGCAGCCGCTGACGCCGGTCGACATTCGTCTTCCTGCTGCCCACAGCGCCGATGTAGCGAGCCGGCGTGGCCAGCGCCCCGAGCAGCGCCGGTTCGTCGAACTTCGGATCGTGCGACAGGATCGCGATCGCGGTGTTGCGATCGATCGTCATTCCCTCCAACGCGACATCGGGCCACTCCAGGATGAGCTGATCCGCATCCGGAAAGCGTTCGGCAGTGGCCAGCTTCGGTCTGACATCGATCACCACCACCCGGAAACCGAGCATCTTGGCCATCGCGGCCAGCGGCTGGGCGACATGAACCGCTCCGAAGATCAGCAGCGACGGTGGGGGTGGAAAGCTCTCGAAGAAGACCTCGAACTCGCCAATGGACTCGGTCGTCGACCGGCTCTCCGCGAGGTGCTCCCGCATCCGGTCGATGATTTGCTCGTCGAATGCCGCGTCACCGATGCTTCCGGAGACCTGACCATCGATCAGAACGATTCGGGCGCCGACTGCGTCTCCGCGCACGACGGTTGCCGTCGCCGCCGGTTGATAGGATTCGATCGCCGATTTGAGTCGTTCGTAAACCGAAGTTTCGGTCACTGCCCACCATCCAGCGGTTCGACATAGACTTCGATCGTCCCGCCGCAAGCCAGTCCCACATCCCAGGCCATTTCGTCCGAGATGCCGTAGCGGATCAGTTTCGGTTTGCCTGTGGCCAGCACATCCTGCGCTTCTTCGAAAACCGCCGTTTCCACGCAGCCACCACTCACCGACCCGGCCAGGTTTCCTCCGTCGGAAACCGCCATGGTCGCTCCAACCGGTCGCGGCGCGGAGCCCTCGACCTTCACCACGGTGGCCAACGCCACTCGTTCGCCTGACTGCCGCCAGGCGTCAATGTCGTGCAGCAGTTCTTTCACGACTACCGCTCCTTTCGATGCGCTTGCCGTCCATCATCGGTCCAACATCGACCAACAGGTGACCGCGATCGTTGACAAACGGCTTCATCTGAAGTGAATCACTGGAAACCGGCCGGATCGAGCGATTGGCGCGCACCGGCGGTGAGTCGTCCATATCGCCAAGCAATCTGGCCAGGGCTTCCAGGCTCTTGAGATTGTGGATGGGCAGAAATGCGTCGACAAAGGGAAGCGCAGCCCGAATCCCCTGGGTCAGCGGCTGGTAGCCCGGCGCGCCGAGCAGCGGATTGAGCCAGATCAACCGGCGGCACGACCGCTGCAACCGGGCCATCTCTGTGGCCAGCAGTTGAGGGTCGCCGCGATCCCATCCATCCGAGATCATGACCACTGTGGCGCCGGACCGCAACACGCGGCGGCTCCATTCATAGTTGAACGCCTTGATCGACTCGCCGATACGGGTGCCGCCCGACCAGTCGTGCACCGATTTGACGACCTGTTCGATCGCCGAATCGACATTCTTCTTGCGCAGTTCGCGCGTGATCCGGGTCAGCCGGGTACTGAACACAAAGACCTCGACGCTGTCGAGACCCTGCTCCAGGGCGTGGACGAACTGCAGCAGCAATCGCGAATAGCGGTCCATCGACCCGGAAATATCGCAGATAAGGACGAGCGGCCGCATCTTTTCCTTGCGCCGCCGTCTTCGCAGCTCCAGCGGCACGCCGCCATGCTTCAGACTGTGCCGCAGGGTACGGCGGTAGTCGATGAAATCACCATGCGGCGCTTTCTCCAGACGTCGCGTCTCTCGCGTGCCGAGGCGCCAAGACATCCCGGAGATGATCCGCCGGGCTTCGGCGATCTCGTCGGGCGAGAACTGGGCAAAATCCTTCTTGCGCAGCACTTCCCGGGCGCTGAAGACGATTACATCCTCGGGCAGCGCGTCCAGATCCTCGGTTTTGCTCTGATCGTCGATCGCCGAGTCCTCGACGGCCATCACGGCTCGTTCTTTGTCGGTTTCGCCCTTGCCCGCCTGCGGTTTCTTCTTCTCGACCTCGGCGCCCTTCTTGGGATCGCTGGGAGCAGGAGGCATGTCGAACTGATGCTGGTCGAGCGCGTCCTGTTCAAGCGTCTCCGGCCGGAGCAAACGCCGCCAGAACCGGGCGAACACGACGTCGAATACCGGAATCTGCTCGGGAGAGGTCACCAGGGTCGACTTGGCCGCGCTATAGAAATCGTCCCGGCGATTGCAGTCGATCACCGACACCGCATCGACCAGATTGATCACCTGCCCGGAACCGATGTTCAGCCCCGAATCGCGCAGGTCGCGGGCCAGCGTCAGCAGATTCGCGGCAAGCTGCGATTCGAGTGGTATTCCTTCGAAGAGCCGGTAACTAGTCGACGGCACGCTCTGCTCGATCCACCAGCACGCTGGCCACCTCACCGCGAACCCGGTCGACATCCTCCTGGTACTTGAGGATGACCCCGAGGGTATCGTCCACCGCATCCTTGTTCAGCGACTTGGTGCCCAGCGCCAGAAGCGCGTGCGCCCAGTCGAGTGTTTCGGCCATCCCTGGCGATTTGAACAGGTCGACCTCCCGCAATCCCTGGGTGAAGGTGCAGATCTGCGCCGCCATCCGCTCCGGCGCGTCCGGCACCTTGGCCGTGAGGATCCGGAACTCCTTTTCGAAGGTCGGGAAATCGATCCAGAAATAGAGACATCGACGCTTCAGCGCATCGTGAATCTCGCGGGTCCGGTTTGAGGTCAGAATCACGATCGGCACATGCTCCGCCCGGATCGTGCCCAGTTCCGGCACCGTCACCTGGAAGTCGGACAGCAACTCCAGCAGAAATGCTTCCAGTTCCTGATCTGCCCGATCGACCTCGTCGATCAGCAGCACCGGAGAGCGATCGTGCGACGCATCGATCGCCTGCAGGAGGGGTCGCTTGAGCAGGAACTCCTCACCGAAGAGATCGCGCCGTGCCTGTTCGCGGCCGATCTCGCCGGTTGCTTCGATCGTCTGCAGATAGAGCATCTGGCGGGGATAGTCCCATTCGTAGATCGCGGAGTTGGCGTCCAGACCCTCATAGCACTGCAGACGAATCAGCGGTGTCTCCAGAATGTCGGCCAGAACCTTGGCGATCTCCGTTTTGCCAACGCCGGCTTCCCCTTCGAGCAGAAGGGGTTTGCGCAGCTGCAATGTGAGAAAGAGTGTCGTCGCCAGACTACGATCGGTGATGTATCGCTCGTCCGCGAGTCGGGCAGCAAGCTGATCGACCGAGTCGAACGTGACGCCGGTGTGCTGATGCGGCAATGCCGCCGGTGAAACTGTCAAGCCGGAATCATCCTTTGCCAGAGAGGGTGCCAGCCTGCCGATGGGCAGACGCCAATATGTGAATTATCAATGGGCAATGGGGAATAGGCAAAGGGCTATGGGCAAGAGGCAAAAGGCAAAAGGCAAGAGGGAAGTGGGAGATGGGAAATAGCACACGCTCCCCTCTCCCGCGGTCGGGAGAGGGGCAGGGGGTGAGGGAAGATCGGTCGGGAGAGGGGCAGGGGGTGAGGGAATTTCCCAGCGACCGCCCCGGCGATTACTTCAGCCCGCTCAACGCTACTCCCTCGACGAGCTGCTTCTGGAAAATCAGAAACGCCAGCATCAAGGGGAACATGGCCATGTTGGCGGCAGCGAGCATAACGGCGGTGTTGGTGAAGTACTGTCCCTGGAAGAGCGCGAGGCCCACGGGCAGCACGCGCATGTCGGTCGAGCTGGTGACGGTCAATGCCCAGAGAAACTCATTCCACGACGCCAGGAGAGCCAGAAACCCGAACGCAGCCAGCGCCGGTTTGGCCAGGGGCAGAAAGATGTCCTTGTAGACCTGAATGGGATTCGCTCCTTCCAGAATCGCCGCTTCGTGAAAATCCCGGGGAATACCCAGCATGAATTGCCGCAACATGAAAACGCCGAACGAGCTGAAGATCAGGGGCACGATCAATCCCTGATAGGTGTTGAGCCAGTTGAATTCCCGCATCAGGACGAACCGCGGCACGATCAACACCTGATCGGGCACCATCAAACCCGCCAGCAGAATGAAGAACAAGATGTCTCGGCCGGGGAACCTGAGCTGGGCAAAGGCGAACGCGGCCATCGATGCCAGCGCCACCTGACCCACGGTGCGCCCGAAGGTCACAATGATCGAGTTCAGATAGAACCTCAGGAACGGCACGGTGTCGAAGACGTCCCGGTAGTTCTGCCACCGAATCTCGCTGGGAATGAGACTCGGCTTGACCTGGAAGAGATCGCTCACCGGTTTCAGCGATGTCGAGATCGACCAGAGAAAGGGCAGGATGAAAATGACGCCGATCGTCAACAGAACGGCATGCAATGCCAGTCGCGACAGGAGATGCCCCACGCCCCGGTTCATACGTAGTTCACCCACCGGCGCTGGAGCCGGAACTGAATGAAGGTGAAGACCAGGATCATCAGCAGCAAGACCCAGGCGACCGAGATCGCATAGCCCATCCGGAAATTCCGGAATCCTTCTTCGTAGATGTAATAGACGACCGTCGGCAGTTGATTCGTCTGGTCGATTCTGGTCATCACGTAGACCAGGTCGAACACCTGCAGTGAGTAAATGATGCCGATGACCGACAGAAAGAAGATCGTCGGTGTGAGGAGAGGCAGCGTGACATCCCGAAAACGCTGCCAGGCGCCGGCGCCGTCGAGCGATGCCGCTTCGTAGTACTCCCGGGGGATGGTTTGCAGTCCGGCCAGGTAGATGACCATGTCATACCCCACCCCGCTCCACAGCAACACGATGACCACCGCCGCGATCGCCGTTCTGGGATTCGACAGCCATTCAGGCTCAGGGAGACCGAATCGCCGCAGAAAACTGTTGATCGGTCCGAAAGCGGGGTCGTAGAGCCATTTCCAGATCGTGCCGATCGCCACTGGCATCGTCAGCACGGGAAGAAAAAAGAGCATCCGGTAGAACGAGCGGAAGCGGATGTTCGAGTTGAGCGCCATCGCCAGCCCCATGGCGCAGATCAGGCGCAGCACGATATGGGGAATGGTGATGGCCAGGGTATTGACCAGCGCCTCCCGGAACTCGCCATCCCGCCAGACATCGCGGTAGTTGTCCAGTCCGTTGAACACTGGGCTGGTGAGCATGTCCCACTTGTTGAAACTGAGGTAGAACGACGCCCCAAGCGCGATGAGAAAGAAGACCGCAAACCCGAGCATCACCGGCGCGATCAGGAGATATCCCCACGCCGCTTCCTGCCGGCTCCGACGCCCACCCAGCACACCCCCGGAAGCGCCCGCAGAAACAGTCTCAGCCATCACCCATTCTCAACACCGCCCACATCCACTCGACCCAGCCCCACCTCGCGTCAAGGTGGCCCGGCCCCCTCTATTCACAATGCACTATGCACTTCAAAACGCAACAGGCGCCACGAGAACGTGACGCCTGCGCCGCACATTGCTTCTGCTCGAAGACTACAAAACTTCGTTGGCCGCGGCGGCGGCTTGTGCTCCGATTTCCTCCGCCGGGATGTTGCCGGCGAAACCCTCGATAACGACTTCCTGAATCTTGATCTGCCACTCGAACCCAACCACTGGATCCGGCACCTTGTGCGCATACTCGAGGGCATCGATGAAGACCTGAAGATTCATGTCAGGGTTCGCATCGAGCCAGGGCTGCTGCAGTCCGGCATGGGCCGGCACTGTGGCGCCCGACTCGCCGAGAATCGTCTCGGCTTCCTCACCGGCCAGCCACTTGACCAGTTCGAGCGCGGCGCCCGGATTGGCTCCGCCCGACCAGATCACGTTGGCCAGACCATGCGTCACAGTGGCTCGCTCCTTGCCCTGCGGCAGGGGCGCGACGTCGATGTTCGCATCCGCTTGCCCATACGTGCCGGCGCGGAACGAACCGCCTGGAAGCATGGCCACATTCCCGGCCGGGAAGAGGGTATCCGCAACCGGATTCGACTGCTGGATGGCGATCGTCGGTGTCAGCTCATCGGCGAAGAACCCGGTCAGGTAGACAAACGCTTCCGACGCCTCGGGAGAATCGACCACCGACGTTGACAAATCCTCGCTGAGCAGCTGTCCACCATTCTGGTAGATGAAGTTGTAGTAATTCTCCTGCCAGCTGGTCTGCAGTCCGGCGCCCCAGATACCGGCGTCGGCATCGGTCAGCTGTTCGGACACAGTCCGGAACGTCTCCCAGGTCCAGGTGTCGTCGGGATACGCCACTCCCGCCGCGTCGAAGATGTCCTTGTTGTAGAAAAGCGCGATCGTGTCGAAGTCTCGGGGAATCCCGTACTGGACACCTTCCCACCCGTACATCTCGACCAGTGGCACTGCGAAGTTGGCCAGATCGACGCCGCCATCTCCGACCACCGCATCGATCGGCAGCAGTGCTCCAGCCGACGCGTAGACCGGCAGTGACGCCGAATTGATCCAGAAGACGTCGAACGATTCGCCGCCCGACAGGCTGGTCTGCAGCTTCGTCCAGTAGTCGCCCCAGGGCACGATCTGCGGTTCGACCGTGATCGCCGGGAAGTGCACCTTGAACGCTTCGAGCTGCGCGGTGATGGCCGCTTCCTGGGCCATGTCCCAGAAGCCATAGGTGATCGTGACTTCCTCGCCGTTGTAGGGTTCGACGGCAGAGGCGTCCTGGGCACTGCCGATCTTCGGCAGCATTCCGGTCAAAGCCAGGGCTGACGCGCCACCCGCAGCGCCAAGCAACGATCGACGATTCACACGCGTAGAGAACTTGGGTACCATGCTAGGCTCCTCGATTCATCTCCCCGGCAAACGAAACCGCCGGGCAATGCGAGAGTATCACGATTCCTGACCTTCTTGTCAGGAATCACACAGGTCGCTCTGGCCAGCGGCCGTACCAGTCGAACGGCTGCGAGCTCAGGTTCACCACGACATTCTTGGTTTGCAGATAGAGGTCGAGTCCATGCCGGCTGAGCTCGCGGCCAATACCACTCTGCTTGTAGCCGCCGAACGGCGCTTCCGGTGGATTGACCGTCGGATAGTTGATGCTGACATTGCCCGCCTGGAGACGCCGGGCCAGCGTGTGGGCCCGCTTGATGTCGTTGGTCCAGACTGTCGCGGCCAGCCCGTAGATGGTCGAGTTGGCCATTGTCACCAGCTCATCTTCACGCGAGAACGGAATCACTGCCAGGACCGGACCGAACACTTCCTGCTGTGCCAGCGTCATCCCGGCATCGACCTGCCCGAACACGGTCGGTTCGACGAAATTTCCCGCCGCCAGATTGCCCAGGTCGACCTTTCGGCCGCCAGTCAACAGCTCGGCGCCTTCGTCACTCGCCACACCGCAGTAGTGCAACACCCGGTCGCGCTGCTGGGGTGAGATAACCGGCCCCATCTGCGTTTCATGCTCGAGTGGATCGCCCACCCGAATACCTTTCGCGCGAGCGACGAACGTTTCCAGGAACTGATCGTAGATCTCCCGATGTAGAAAGAGTCGCGTCCGGGCGGTGCATCGCTGACCGGCATTGGTGAAAATGGCGAACAGCGAACCATTGATGGCTTCGTCGATGCCGGCATCGGGAAAAACAATGTTTGGACTCTTGCCACCCAGCTCGAGCGACACCTTCTTGATCGTCTGAGCGGCTTTGGCCATGATCTGCCGGCCGGTTTCTGTTTCGCCGGTGAAAGCGATCTTGTCGACGCCCGGATGTCCGACCAGCGCGTCGCCGATCACCCCACCCGGCCCGGTGATGACATTCACCACGCCGTCAGGAATGCCCGCTTCACGACAAAGTTGCCCCAGCAGGATGGCGGTCAGCGGCGTCACACTGGCCGGTTTGAGGATCACCGTGTTGCCGGCAGCCAGCGCCGGTGCGACCTTCCACGCCGCCATCAGCAGCGGAAAGTTCCACGGAATGATCTGCCCGCAGACACCGTAGGGCTCACGCAGGGTGTAGTCGAGGAGCGGTCCATTCATCGGAATCTGCTCGCCCCAGAGCTGGGTCGCCAGATTGCCGTAGTACTCGAAGCAATTAGCCGATGCGATGACGTCTGCCCGCGACTCGACGATGATCTTGCCGCAGTTCAGCGTTTCCAGCCGGGCGATCTCCTCGACTCGCCCCCGCAACAGATCGGCCACCCGATTCAACGCCCGCGACCGCTCGAGCGGCGTGAATCGAGACCACGGGCCACTGTCGAACGCTTGTCTGGCGGCACTGACCGCCCGCTCCACGTCTTCGGCGCTTCCTTTTGGCACCGCGCCAATCACATCGTTGGTCGTCGGACTGACGGTTTCGAACGCATCACCGTTCGCGGCCTGAACGTCTTCGCCGCCGATGATCATGTCCCAGGTGGCAATCGCAGTTGCGGTCATGATGCTTCCTTTTGCTCGCTCAGAAGTCGCTCGTCGTGAGGATACCAGTCTCGTGAGCAGGGATACCGGCCACTGCCCGCTGTCGACCAATCGTCTACACTTTTCACGCTGCGGCTCCAACAGCCGCATCTCCCCTGCCGGGGTGGCGAAATGGCAGACGCATCGCACTCAAAATGCGACGGGGCAACCCGTGAGGGTTCGAATCCCTCTCCCGGCACCTGCAATCGGCACGTTTCCCTCTCCCTGCGGGAACTCTCAGCTTCAGCTTTACGTTCTCTGTAAGACAGGACCGCTATGCCAGCGGCAATGTCCCCATGTACCATGGGAACATGTGCAATGAAGAGGAGGAGTGATTCCCTATGACGTTGATTCTCACGATCGTCGCTATCGCGGTGGTCGCGCTGGTGCTTGCTGCATTCATTTTTTCGATTGCATTTCGCCGCGTCGTGCCGACAAACATGGTCCATATCGTGCAATCGCGCAAAGCGACCACCTCCTATGGCACTGGCATGACCAACGGCAACGTTTACTATGCCTGGCCGTCATTCATTCCGGTCTTCGGTGTGACCGTCATCGAACTTCCGGTCTCCAACTTCGATCTCTCCCTGCACGATTACGACGCCTACGACATCGACCGGGTCCCCTTCCGGGTCGACGTCGTCGCCTTTTTCCGCATTTCGGATACGAACGTCGCCGCTCAGCGCGTTTCGACGATCCAGGAGCTGAATGGCCAGCTTCTCCAGATCGTGCAAGGCGCTGTCCGTAAGGTGCTGGCGTCGGCCAAGATCGACAACATCATGCTGGAGCGCGCCACCTTCGGTCAGCAGTTCACGGCGGAGGTCCAGGAACAGCTCGAGCAATGGGGTGTCTATCCCGTCAAGTCGATGGAGCTGATGGACATCCGCGACGGTCAGGGCAGCCAGTCGATCTCCAACATCATGGCCAAGAAGATCTCCCACATCGAGATGGAGAGCCGGACCGAAGTCGCGATCAACAACCGCTCCGCCGAAACCGCGGAGATCGAAGCAGGACAGGCCGTCGAAATTCGTCGCCAGGAAGCCGCGCAGGCAGTCGGCGAACGAACCGCTCTGAAGGATCAGGCAGTCGGCATCGCCAACGAGCAATCCCGGCAGGAAGTCCTCACCCAGTCCAAAGTCACGGCCGAACGGGAAATGGCCGTGTCGCAGGTCGAACAGGTCCGCAAAGCGGAGATCGCGCGCGAGCAGGCGCTGGTCTCCGCTGACCAGCAGCGGCAGACTACGATCATCATTGCTGAAGGGGAACTGGAAGCCACCCGCCGCACCGCTCAGGGAATCGAGGTCGAGGGCGCCGCGAAAGCCGAAGCAGAGAAAGCGATGCAGCTGGCCCCGGTCGAAGCGCAGATTCGCCTCGCCGAACAGATCGGCCAGAACCCGGCGTTCCAGCAGTATCTGGCCACGATCCAGAGTCTCGAGTCGTACATCGTCGTTGGCAGCAAACAGGCCGAAGCACTGCAAAAGGCCGATGTGAAGGTCATCGCCAACTCAGGAAACCCGGCTGGCGGGGTGTCCGACGTGATGGATCTCTTCTCCAGCAACGGCGGCACCAATCTGGCCGCGATGGTGGAAGCGATGGCCCAGACGCCAATGGGTCAAGCGGTCTTCGAACGTCTCGGCATCCAGATGACCCCAACCACCGCCGCGCCGCCCAGCGCGCCGGCGGAGGAGAGTCCGGAATAGCTCAGGCCTCAGACGCCGGACGCTGCTGATGCGAGGGGCTGGCACAGGGACCAGCCCGTACGGGCACCCCACTGTGGGTGCCCTTCTCATCCCCAGCGATGGCAGTCGGAGGCTTGACCGGATTGCTCATCGGGCGACAGATATGACCTTTGACAGCGATCTTATCGCCATGTAGCTGCAGACCCCCGTGTCTGCGATTGTATGGGAGACGCTGCCATCGCTCGCCACGATCCTCATTCGCAACAACCGCGACCCGGCATTGGCAAGCGAAGAGAAGTCGCCGCCAACGTATTCATTGTTTCCCTGAGAAAGCAGACACGGGCGTCTGCGCCTACAGACCAACACTGAGGGGGTGCTGCCTTATTGAATAGTCCGGGCTGGGCTCAATCCAGTCCGAACCGGTGCGCCAGAACCGCGAATGTCTCCCGCACGACGTACCGGAATTCGGTCCCGGAGCCCTGCACAATCGGGCTGTCGTCTGCGTCGTTGGTCTGAACGGTGAGTCCGTTCTCTTCGGCCAGCACCTGCGCCCGGTAGAGATGAAAACCATCGCTCACGAGCAGCACGTCATCGATGCCTCGGTCCTTGAGCATCACCGAGACCCGCTGCACGCTCTCTTCCGTGTTGGAGCTGATGTGCTCCATCAGAATCGATTCCGGAGGAATACCCCGATCGATCAGGTAGTTCTGCCCCGATTCACCTTCGGTGTAGACATCGCCGGGGAGACGTCCACCGGTCACCACGATCAAATCGGACACGCCAGCCTGATAGAGCTCGTACGCGGTGTCGAGCCGCGCCTGAAACACCCGCGACGGGACGCCGTTGAACTGGGCGGCGCCCAACACCACAATCGCCCCGGCCGGTCCCATATCGTCCGATCGCGCGGCCAGATAGATGCGGAACATCGTGCCAAAAAACGCCAGAACGGCGACCAGCAGCAACCCGACCGTGATGCGAGAGATCCACCAGGACAAGCCGCGCCGTTTCCGCTTCGGCCCTGCCGAGTGCGCGTCGATGTCTTCCTGAGTGAGGGGGCGATTCGCCGGAGATTGCACGTGATACCTCTGCAGCCGGAGCGACAAACGGCCGCGTCCTCGTTCACGCGCACCAGCCGACAAGCATATCAGCGAGAGGGCTCGTCGCTTGCCTCGCGATCGGATGGTTCACCGGCTTCCGCAGCGGGCATCCGGCCAAGCTTGCCATTCTTCACCAGGACACCCAGCACATCCATGACCACTCTCGCGCCGAGCATCGAGGTGGTGTCCGCCACGTCGTAGGGCGGCGCCACTTCGACGACCTCCATCCCCGCCAGTCCTTCCCGGGTCACAAGCTCCAGGAGCCGGAGTGCCTCTCGTGGCAACAACCCGCCCGGTTCCGGTGTTCCCGTACCTGGCGCGAACGCCGGATCGAGGACGTCGATGTCGAACGACAGAAAGACCGCTTTGGCATCCTTCCAGGCCAGTTCCAGCGCGATCTCGGCGATCCTGTCCAACCCCCATCGATCGATATCGCCGACGGTGATCGAGGTCGCTCCCCGCTCCCGCACATTTTTGACGCCCTGGCGATTCATATTCCAGCCACCGATACCGATCTGCACCAGGTTCGATGGCGGCGCGTTGGGGATGTTGGTCGCATGAAAGAACGGGGTGCCGTGCATCCGCTCGTCCAGCGTCATCTCACCCATGTCGGGGTGTCTGTCGAAGTGAATGATCCCGATGTTGCCATCGACGTAGGGAGCCAGACCCCGGATGTCGGGATAGCCGATCGAGTGATCCCCACCGAAGATGACCGGGAAGACCTCCCGTTCGTGCAGAAAAGCGACAGCTTTGTCGATCTGATCGAAGCTCTTCTCGATATTGGCCGGAATGATCGAGATGTCACCCGCATCGACCATGCGCAGCGACTCGTAGAGATCGACGCCCAACTCGAAGCTGTATCCCAGCGAGAGGGAGGTCACCGCCCGGATACCGCTCGGACCGAACCGCGTGCCCGATCGGTAGGTCGTGCCGGCGTCGAGCGGTGCACCGACAAAGACCACGTCCTGCCCGTCCAGAGCGCGCATATCCTGTTGAACCGGCACCCCGAGAAACGTCTGTGAGCTGGAGAACTTGCCGGCAACGCCGTTGCGGTTGAAGAGCGGGATGGTGCGGTCGGTGATCGACCAGGCCGACTCCAGCCCCCACTCCAGCGCCTGGCGGCGCCGTTCCTCCCGCTCCTTGGTCGGAACACGCGCTTCGGCATGTCCCATGCGAACGCCGCTCAGCGAGTCCCGGTTCATGGTTCCCTATCCTTTCGCGACGGACCGAGCCGCGACCACTTCATCCACGGCCTTGGGATTCTCCAGGGCAGTGGTGTCGCCGGCTGGCAACCCCAGATAGGCCGCCCGGATCACCCGTCGCATCACTTTGGCATTCCGCGTTTTCGGCAGGTCGTTCACCAGGTGAACCTGCTTGGGACGGAGCGCCGAACCGAGCTCCTTGCCGATGCTCCGCCGGATTTCTTCATTCAGCGAATCGGTCCGTTCGACGCCCTGCCGCAGCACAGCGAACACCACGATGTTTTCGCCCTTGACCTCGTCCGGCACACCGATCGCCGCCGCTTCCTGCACCGCCGGGTGCACAACGGCCGCCGATTCCACCTCGGCGGGCCCGACCCGCTTGCCGGCCACTTTCAACGTGTCGTCCGAACGGCCACGGATGTACCAGCAACCATCTTCGTCGACTTCGGCCCAGTCGCCATGCACCCAGATGCCCGGAAAACGCGACCAGTAGGTCTCCTCGTACCGCTCCCGATCGTTCCAAAACCCTTGCGTGATCCCCACCCAGGGCTGGCGGATCACCAGCTCGCCCACCGACCCACGGACCGGGTTGCCGTTTTCATCGAGCACATCCGCATCCATACCGGGAACAGGTCCGCTGAAACCACACGGTTTGAGCGACGATGTCGGCAGCGCGGTGACAATGCCGCCACTCGTTTCCGTTCCACCCGAATAGTTGATCAGCGGACATCGTCCACCGCCAACGACATCGACGAACCACTGCCAGGGACCCGGATTCCACGGTTCGCCCGACGAACCGAGTACCCGGACCCGCTCCAGATTGCTCTCGTTCACCCACTGATCGCCCTGGGTCATGAGCACCCGCACCGCGGTCGGCGCGACACCGAGCAGCGTGGCGCCGCTCCATTCGGCGATCTGCCACAACCGGCCGGGATTCGGGTAGTCCGGCGTACCATCGAACAGGACGATCGACGCCCCAAGCAGCAACCCTCCGCAAACCAGCCATGGCCCCATCATCCAGCCGAGATCGGTGACCCAGAAGACGGTATCGTCGGGCCCCACGTCGAAACAGAGCGCCATGTCGTGCGCCGCTTTGACGGGAAACCCGGACTGGACGTGAAGCGCCCCTTTGGGCCGCCCTGTCGTACCAGAGGTGTAGATGATCATATACGGGTCGTTGGCCGCGGTGTCGACTGGTTCCGCGATCGCTTCCGACGACGCCAGCAGGTCGTGCAGCCAGTGATCCCGGCCCTCGTTCCACGCAACCGCGTTGCTGGCCCGCTGGACCACGAGACAGTGCTCGACGGTGGGGGACCGCTCGATCGCGGCGTCGGCCACCGACTTGAGATCGATCAGACCACCTCGCCGGTAAAACCCATCGTGCGTCACGAGCACTTTCGCCCCGGCGTCCTGCAACCGCGACGCCACCGCTTCCGGACCAAATCCGGAAAACATCGGCACGAAAATAGCGCCGAGCGCGCCAAGCGCCAGCACTACCGCCACCGTTTCCGGGGTCATCGACATCAGGATGCCGACCCGGTCCCCATGTCCGACGCCGAGCGTTCTGAGCGCTCCGGCAACGCGATAGGTCTCCTGCTGAAGCTCGCTGAAGGTTACTTCCCGGCGCGTGCCGTCATCCGACTCGGCATAGACAGCCACCCGGTCGCCATGCCCAGCCTCGATCCAGCGATCGAGCGCGGCCCGCACGTAGTTGAAATGCCCGCCAACGAACCACTCCGGCCAGGCGGGTCCCGCCGAGAGATCGACCGGCTGGCGGTATGGCGTTGTGAATTCCAGACCGAGAAACTGGACCACCGCGTCCCAGTAGCGCCCGATATCCTCGACCGCCCACGCTTGCAGCGCCTCCACCGAATCGAGTCCCTGCGATCTGGCGAATGCCAGCACCCGGCTTTGATCGACCGCTGCCGGATCGGGTGACCATGTGAACCTGCTCGTTGTCATACTGCTAAAACGCTCCACCAGGTCGTGCTGGTCCGGTATGCTGATATCCACGATCTACCGGCGCAATGGTGACGCCGGTCCGGAAAGGGGTCAAGCCCTCGGAAGGTGCGCTCGCGATGTCCAAGTGGCGGTTCTGGTCGAAAGAAGGGCAAATCGAAGAACGAGAACCGAACCGGGAACCGTCGCCGGCGGTGGCCACGAAGGCGCGCGGTTTCACACCGCCACCCCCTCGCACGGCAACCGGTCTGGCTGCCGAGTTCGATATGAGCGATCCCGACATCGCCCGCAGGGTCACCCGGTTGCAGCGCCTCGAACACCAGGTGGAGGAAGCCGAGCTGGCCGCGCAACGCGACAACCCATGGAACGAGCGAGCCGCGCTCATCGATCAGGCGATCAAGGAACTCGACGCCCAACTGCGCGTTCCAGTGGAACGAATCGACCGGAATCCTCCTCCCCTTCCCGACTTTCCGCTGACCATCGTCGAGCTGGTGCCCGAGTCGCCGTCGCGCGTCGTGATTGCCGCCAACGAGCACCGGTTTCCATTTGCCGAGGAGATCGACTGGGCCGAGCGGGGCACGACCGTCGTGAAAGGCGATCTCCTCCTGGAAAGCGATGAGCTTGCCGCGCTTGCCCGTGAGCTGAAACTTGATCTCGACGTCACCGAACAACTCCAGGACGCCCTCTTCGCGCTGGCCACAGAGGTTCGCGACGCCGCGCTCGACGGCCGGGCACTCCCCGGTATCGTGAGCTTCGACCAGCTCCTCGCGACCTGCCCGGTATGCGGCGATATCCAGCTCTGGAATGGCGTCTGCCTCAGCTGTGTCGATCGCAAAGCTCGGCTGGCTCGTTTCGAAACCGAACGTCAGCGGCTCTTCACCGAGCGGGACGCGATCCTCACCGAACGGGCGAACAAGGTCGAGCAACTGCCAGTGCTGCGAAAACGGTATGCGGAAGCGGTCGCCTCCCTGCGGGAACGAGCCTGATCAGGCGGGTTTCAGCTCGTCGGGCAGCAGGGCGATACCGGCATCAGTCATCCGCCCCTCGGCGAGCAGATATCGCACGCGCTCCCGGTTGATGGCCGACCAGTTGCTTCCCGGTTTCCGAGGCACAAACCTGATCGCATAACGCCGTTCGTCGATCCCCTTGGTCTTGACATCGATCCAGCCGTGGCAGATCGCCAGATCGAGCAGCTCGTCGAAGGTCACCGTCTGCTGTTTGGAGCTCTTCTTGAAAATCTCCACCCAGATCTCGGACGCGGCCGTTCCGTGCTCGATCAGCCAGGCTTCGAACTCGGCGGCGCTGGCAATTGGTGTGGTTTGCAGTGGTTCCATCACGATCACCTCCCGCCCGTTCACCGTCATTCCGAGCGAAGCCGAGGAATCTCTCGTTCGCTGCCCGTATCGTCGCGTTTGATGAGCCTCGCTGAACGGAACGAGAGATCTCTCCGCTTCGGTCGAGATGACCCGTTCGCTCGACTCCACACTGTCATTCCGAGCGAAGCCGAGGAATCTCTCGCTCGCTACCCGTATCGTCGCGTTTGATGAGCCTCGCTGAACGGAACGAGAGATCTCTCCGCTTCGGTCGAGATGACCCGTTCGCCCGACTCCACACTGTCATTCCGAGCGAAGCCGAGGAATCTCTCGTTCACCACTCGTATCGTCGCATTTGAAGAGCCTCGCTGAACGGAACGAGAGATCTCTCCGCTTCGGTCGAGATGACAGGTGCGGTCGAGATGACACCTACGGCGACAGCGTGATGCCCGCAACTTCCATCGCGTTCTTGAACAGACGCAGAAACTCGAGCCCATCCGCGGGTTGGTAGGCAACAGTCCGCTCGCCAACCCGGGTGAACTCTGTCAACTTGGCCACCTGATCGGCCCGTGACTGGTGGTCGTAATCGAGCTCGATCGTGGCGCCCTCCGGCAAAGCAAAGACCCGGGCATCGCCGATCCGCTCGACCGCCAGGCGGGCGCCATCCCTGATTCGCTGGCGGGCTACCTCTGGATGGAGGTGAATGGCCGCGGTCGTCGACAGACCCTCTTTGACCACCACGCCAACCACCTGCTCGCCGAGCAGCGCTTTGGTTTGCGCGACCGCTTTTTCGTCGCCGGAGATCATCACCACCGGCACACCAAAGTGCCCCGCCACAATCGCATTGATGCCGAATTCGCCGATCGAATCGCCATTCAGCCGAATGTCGTTGAGCGTTCTGGTCCAGGTGTGGGCCAGAGGCGCCAGGGGTGTGCCCGCCCGGGCGTGATACCCCGTGTACATGAACGCGCCCACACCTGGCAGATCGACGCCCTGTGCCATCGACAATGGCTTCTCGCCACCAGTCACGAACCGGCATCGTGGATCGAGTTCCTCGGGAATCAGGTTGCGTGCGCCGTCGTGCGAATCGCAAACGATGACTTCTTCGGCGCCCGCATCCATGGCGCCAGCGACTGCCGCATTCACCTCAGCGGTCATCCAGCCGCGCGCCCGGTTGTATTCGCTCTGATTGATCGGTTCCCCCTTGCCCGGATACTCGGGAGGCGTCACATGCATCCATGAAACGACTCCGCACGTGCCTTCCATATCGGCTGAGATAACGACCTTCACTCTTGTCTCCTTCGATTTCAGAGCTTCCCTACATCACCGGTTTCACATCGCTGAACCGGGCAATGACTTCCTGGGCGGCATTGTGACCGGGAGCGCCCATCACGCACCCACCCGGCCAGGCGCCCGATCCGCAGAGGAAAAGCCCCCCGATTGGACCCTCGTAGGACGACGATCCCGGTACCGGGCGCAGGTCGAATGCCTGTTCCGGAACGAGCTCGCCATGAAAGATGTGCCCGCCGGTCAGTCCGAACCGAGCTTCCAGATCGGGGGGCGCCAGAACCTGCATGCCGATGACAGCGGACGGAACGTTCGGCGCGTACTTGCCGAACTCGGCGACGACAGCATCGGCGATCGCCTGCCGCCGCGACTCCCAGGTGCCCTCAGCGAGCGCATACGGGAAGTACTGGGCAAAGATCGAGATCGTGTGTTTGCCCGGCGGCGCCACCGACGGATCGACCGCCGATTGCATGTGGATGCTCATGAACGGATGATCCGATGGCCGCCCCTGCCGGGCATCTTCGTAGGCTCGCTGCATGTATTCGAGCGACGGGGCGACGAAGAGACCACCGGTGCTCCCCTGGAGTTGCCGTTCCGAATCGTCGCCCAGCGCGGTGAACTTCGGCAGTTCCTCAACAGCCATATTGATCTTCATCACCGGACTATCGATCTTGATCTGTTCGATTGCCCTGCGGTAGTCCTCAGGCAGATCACCGGCGTCGACGAGCCGCAGATAAGTCCGCTTCGGATCGGCATTCGAGAGCACGATACCCGACGTGAACTCCTCGCCACTGGCCAGCGCCACACCCTGAACCCGCCCGTCTCGAACGACGATCCGTTCGACTTCGGCTTCGGTGCGAATCTCGACACCCCGTTTGCGGGCGATCTTCGCCAGCGTCTGCGTGATCGAGCCCATGGCGCCCCGCACGTAGGTCCAGCGGCCGCGATGACCAGTCGCCATCCCCATCGAGTGAAAGAGCTTCACGTAGCCCGTTCCCGCATCACGAGGTCCCCGGAATGTGCCGATCAAACCCAGAGCGGCGACGGTCGCCCGCATCTGCTCGCTCTCGAAGTAGTACTCCGCGATGTCGGCCGCCGACCCGAGGAAGAACTTCTGAAAGAGCCCCGCTTCATAGGGCGTTCGGAATTCGGCCGCAACCTCCGCCCAGGAAGGCGGTCGCCGCAGGATGTACTTGTCCATCACCTGACATGCCCGCTCGAGGTCGGCGTCGTAGTGGTCGTAAGCGTCCGCATCCCGGGGCGATATCCGCCGGATATCTTGAAGCCACTTCTGATGGTCGTTCCAGTAGGTCAGGGAAGAACCATCGGGGAACGGCGCGAAGAATCGGGGGTTGCGCTCGACATACTCGATCCCCTCCTCCCGGAGTCGCAGGTCGTTCAGGATCGATTCAGGCATGAGGGAGAGGACGTACGAGCCTGTGGAGAAGGTGAAACCGGGTATGTATTCCTCGGAGAACGCCGCTCCGCCCACCTCGTGATATCGCTCGAGCACGAGGGTCCGTATCCCGGCGTCAGCAAGGTAGCAGGCGGCGACAAGACCATTGTGACCACCGCCGACAATGATGGCGTCGTACTGCTGGGATGCTCCCATCGGTTGCCCTCCTGAACCAAATGCTGACCGGGTGATCATAGCACCGCGCTTTCCCTGATTCGCCCAGATGAGGACGGACACGCCCGGTGGGTATAATCGAGAGTCGGATCAGCCGCCAAGCGGGCGCGAATGCGCTTCACTGGAGCGAGTCGCAGGAATGAATCAACCGTCACGCAAGCGGGTCTTTTCGGGCATTCAGCCGTCCGGAGTCAGTCATATCGGCAACTATCTGGGCGCCATCCGCAACTGGGTTCTTCAGCAGGAGCAGTACGACAATATCTTCTGCATCGTCAATCTCCATGCCCTGACCTTGCCGACGACCGCTGAAACATTGCATGCCAACACGATTACGATGGCCAACACCATCCTGGCGGCTGGCATCGATCCTGAACGGTCGATTCTCTTCGTGCAGGGGGATGTTCCCGAGCATGCCGAGCTCAGCTGGCTGCTCAGCTCGGTGACGATGTACGGCGAACTGAGGCGCATGACCCAGTTCAAGGACAAATCGGGGTCGGACGAGGAGTCGGTTTCCGCCGCCCTCTTCTCCTATCCGGTGCTCCAGGTGGCCGACATCATTCTCTATGACACCGATCTGGTGCCGGTTGGCGAGGACCAGAAGCAACACATCGAGCTGGCTCGCGATGTCGCCCAGCGCTTCAATTCCCGCTACGGGGAGACATTTGTCGTCCCGGCGCCGGACATCAAGAAGGATGGCGCGCGGGTGATGTCGCTCGACGATCCGACGAAGAAGATGAGCAAGAGCGATCGCAATCCCGCCAGCTTCATCGCGCTGACCGATACCCCCGCCGAGATCACCAAAAAGATCAAGCGGGCGGTCACCGACTCGGGTTCAGACGTGATCGCGGCTCCGGACAAACCCGCGCTGACCAATCTCCTGGGCATCTACTCCCTCTTCGCCGGAATTTCCGTGGCCGAGATCGAGGAGCGGTATACCGGCAAGGGATACGGCGCGTTCAAAACCGACCTTGCCGAGGTGGTCGTCGAGGCGTTGACACCCTTCCAGCAGCGATTCGCCGAGCTTCAGGCCGACCCCGCCATCGCCAGAAATGTCCTCGCCGACGGAGCAGCGCGAGCAGGAGCGCAGGCCGCCGCCAAAATGCAGATCGTTCAGGAACGGATGGGGCTCTCCCAGCACCGGACCTAGCCGGTGGACCGGGGCGCGGGACTCATCCGGAGCTACAGAGCCGCCTGGCATGCCGCCGGCCGGGGCCAATGGCTGCTCATCGTCGGTTTCATCTTCGCCTCTCGCGTTCTCACGTTCAACGTTGCGTTCCCCCTCTATGCCAAAGCGCGCGGATTCGACTCGTCGCAAACCGGGCTGATGCTGGCGGCGGTGGCAATCTCTCTTTTCATCTTCGGCGCGCCACTCACCATCCTGAACACCAGAGGGCATGGCCGCAAGCTCTTCATCGCTGGTCCGTTGACGGCAGCGCTGGGCATCACGGTCATCCTCCTGACCCCGGGCAGTCTCCTCCCGTTGATGCTCGCCGGCTGCCTGCTGGCGGGGATGGACAGCAACGTCTTCTGGACGATGGGCGACCCCCTCCTGGCCGGATCGACCGCCCGCGAGCATCGCGCCCAGGTATTCGCGCTCAAGTTCGCCCTCCTGACCTGCGGGTTCGCGCTTGGCGGATTGATTGGCGGCTGGGTGCCGGAGTTCCTCTCCCTGGCGGGCGTGTCCGACACCGGCATGTATGCGGGAGCGCTGGTGGTCGTTCTGGGACTCCACCTTGCCCAATCCTGGTGCTACTGGAGGATGCCCATCGAGCATCCGGAACAGGCCGCCGCCACACTCCGCACCGAGAGCGATATACCCCGGTTCACCGGCTTGGCTTTCTGGGGAGTGATGCTCCTGATGCTGGTGCCCGAAATGGGGATGTCGTCCGGCTATGCCGCCACCAGACCCTATCTCTCCCTCTTTTTCGATGAACGCTTCGGACTCTCTCCCGGCGCCACCGGTACGGCATTGAGCATCATGCAGCTGATGGGTGGGGTAGGAGCGTTGCTGATTCCGTCGATTGCCCGGGCTCATGGCTCGCTCCGGACGATGGGTGGTCTGCGGATGCTCGGCGGCGCCATGATCGCCGGTGCGATCGGCGCGCCGGTCGTTCCCGTGGCCATTCTCTGCCTCTTCGTCCACTACTCCGTGGTCGACGGCACCGGAGCCACCTTCGTCAACGAAGTCATGGAGCGCCTGCCGGCCGTGCAGCGCACCACCTTTGCCGCGGTCTCCGCCGGCTCCTGGAGCCTCTTTTCGGCCTTGTCGACTTCCGCCAGCGGGTATCTCCAGGATGTCAGCGGATTCGGAGCCGCCTTTGGCCTGGGCGCCGGCGCCTATTTCGTCTCCGCGGCGTGGCTCTTCTTCGTCTATCCCCGCCTCCCCCTCCTGAAGGCACATCCCTCACCAGGCGCCACGCACTGACCGGAGAAAACCCTGTGCTACCATCCCGGCAGGCAGTCGGTACGCCCTCACCAGCAAGAAAGCACCAGCATCAATCATGGATAACGACCCATTTCTCGACGATTCGTTCGATCTCGACATCATGGGTTTCGATGAACTCACCCCATGGGAACGCGTCAATCTGGCGGTGAGCGGCGAGGAAGTCGATCGCCTACCAGTCTGCTTCTGGCATCACTTCAAACCGGAAGGATCGGGGCGCAAGCTGGCCGAAGCCACCTATGCCTTCTTCATCCATGAATTCGATCTCGACATCGCCAAGATCATGCCGGACATCCCCTATCCCTTCCCGCACAACTCGATCAGTTCGATCGATGACTGGCGTCTGATCGAGCCGATCGACGAATCCTCTCGCTACTTCCAGCAGCGGATCGAAGCGGTTCGCCTGCTGCGCGAGATGGCCGGTCCATCGATTCCCATCGTGATGACCTATTTCAGCCCGCTGGCGGAGCTCATGTATTTCGCCGGAAACAAACGGCTGGTCGCCGAGCACGCTCAACAGCACCCGGCCATCATCCATCAGGCATTGCACACGGTGGCCATGAATCTGAAGCGGCAGATCGACATGGTCATCGATGCGGGAGCGGACGGCATCTTCTTTGCTGCCCAGGGTTGCACGCGGTCGCTCATGACAGAAGATGTCTACCGCGAAATCGGCCGCCCCTACGATCTCATCGCGCTGGAGGGAGCCGCCGACGCCTGGCTAAACATCCTCCACGTCCATGGCGACAAAGATCTCATGTTCGATGCGGTGCTCGACTATCCGGTCAGCGTGCTGAGCTGGTCGGACCGGCTGGCCGGACCCAGTCTTCGCGAGGCCCGAACCAAAACCAGCAAGTGCCTGATGGGCGGCTGGCACGAGTTCGGCCCGCTCTCCAACGGTCCGGAAGCGGCGATCCTGAAAGAAGCGGAAGATGCCGTCGCCCAGACCAATGGCCGCAAGTTCATCCTGGCCAACGGTTGTTCGGTGCCGGATGACACCGACCACGAGTGGCTGCACATGGCCCGCGATCTCGTCGAAACGATTCAGTTTCCGTCGTAGAGCCGGGTGGGAATTCCCCTCGCCAGCACCAGGCAGAGGAGACTGACCACCATCACAAAGGTGAGGGTCGTGCGGGTGGAGATGCCGTCGGCGATCAACCCGCCGATGATCGGTGTGATCGCCAGACCGATGTAACCACCCGCCAGCGTGACGCCTGCCGCCGAAGCCGGATCGTCCGGCATCGAGATTCCTGCCACGCTCAGCGCGGTCGGACCGATGCCGGCCAACCCGAACCCGGCCAGCGCGCATCCGGCCATGGCCAGAACGATCCACGTTTCGGTCACGATCATCGCGCCACCCACGATCGAGATCGCTCCCTGCACCATGATCGCCCGCTGCACACCCAACGCCGCGATCATCTTGCCGTTCAGCAACCGCCCAAAGAGCATGGCGATGGCAAATGCCACGATGCAGGCGGCCGCGAACGAGCTATCGACATCGCGCTCGTCCCTCAGATAGAGCGCGGTCCAATCGGCAACCAGCGCTTCACCGGCAAACGAAAGCGCCGTCAACACGCCGCAGAGACGAATCAGGGGCGAAGCCAGCGCTCCCCGGTAGTCGATCGCCTCGGGCGACGCGTTCGCCTTGTCTGTCCGATCCCACGATCGCATCGGCAGAACCAGGAACGCGGCCAGGGCCAGCAAAACCGCAACCAGACCAGCATAGAGCGACCGGTAGGTCAACCCCACGGCGAGACCGAGAGCCACGGCTCCCGCTCCCGCGATCGAACCAGCGCTGAACATGGCGTGGAGTGGACCCATCAGATGCCGGCCGGTAACTCGCTCGGCGTCCATCGTCAGGGTGTTGGCCGTCAGATCGACCAGGGCGATACCCAGACCACGAACGATCATGATCGACGCCAGCACCACGAGACCGCCGGTGATCCCCGCAACCGCGGCAGAGCTGATAGCGAGGAGAACCAGCGAAAGGGTCAGCACCGTGAATTTGCCGCCAGCAGCGGTGATCCGGGCGCCGAACACGAGGATGGGCAACGACAACGCCAGACCGGCGCCGATCATGAAACCGAACTGCGATTTGGAGACATCGAACGCGTCGAGCACATCGGGCCAGAGCGGTCCGCCCATGCCAAAAAAGAGCCCGATCGCGGCAAGCCCGCCGCCGATCGCGGTCAGCATGCCGTCCGGCAGCTGCCCCTTCGCGACTGGTTCGATGGCCGTACTCGATCGTTCTGACGCGGGACTCGACGCCTCAGCGGTCATGATCCTCCCACCCGGCGCGTACACCAACGCGTGATGCATTGACGCCGCCCCAAACACATGAACCCGCCATTGCGGGAATCCGCCCGGCACGGCATGAAAACGGCGCGTAGCCTCGCCATTCCTGGCGCCTTCGCCCACGCCCGATGGTCGGCGCAAGCCGTTCCACCATTGCACATAACCGGGAAACTACTCGGCCGCGCTTTCGCCTTCGCGAGCCGCCATGATGTTCGTGGAATGTCCAGGATCGAGTCTGGCGCCGGGATTCACGACCGTCGCCGCATGATTGACCGCGGTCACCGCTTCAGCGGCGCCGGTCGCGATCAGCTTGAACTTCGCCGGATAGGCCGCGATATCACCCGCCACGAAGACACCGGGGATATTCGATTCCATGGTGATCTTATCGACGACGATCTGGTTGCGCTGCAGCTCGAAACCCCAGGTCTTCAGCGGACCAAGATCGGCAACGAATCCGATCGCCACGATCAGCTCGTCGGCTTCGATCCGGTTGACCTCACCGTCGGCATTCTTGAAATGCACCGCCGCCAACCGCCCGTGATCGCCTGCCTCGACCTGAGCCACTTCGCAGCCAGGGTAGTGGCAGGTCACGGTCGACTCCTCGAGCTCCCGCACGGTCGCCTCATGCGCGCGGAACCGCGAGCGGTGAATGATGGTCACTTCCGACGCCACGGGCTCGAGCGTCACCGCCCAGTCGACGGCTGAGTCGCCCCCGCCGACGATGACGACTTTCTTATCTCGGAAATCCTCCACTCGCTTGGCGAAGTAGTGGACACCCTTTCCTTCCAGCTCATCGACTCCCGGCGCCGGAATGCGCTTCGGTTCGAAGGCTCCCACGCCACCGCAGATGATCACGGTTTTGCTGTACCGCGGACCATTCGATGTCTCGAGCTGAAATGTGCCGTCTTCCAGCTTCACCAGGCCGGTGACTTCCTCTTTCAGCCGGACCGTCGGATTCTGCCGCATCGCCTGCTGGTACATCTGCTCGACCAGGTCTTTCGCCAGAACCTTGGGGAAACCGGCGACGTCGTAGATGTACTTTTCGGGATAGATCGCGGTCAGCGCTCCGCCCGGCTCTTCGAGCGAGTCGATGATCTGGGTGCTCATCTGACGCATGCCAGCGTAGAACGCGGCAAAGAGACCGGTGGGGCCGGCGCCGATGATCGTAACGTCATACAGGTCGCGATCGTCGCCGCTCCCGTTGGCCGAAATCGTCATGCTTGTCTCGCCTGTGGATGATGAAGTGAACACAAATGATGAACGGTTTGCCGCGAAATCCGCAGCGCGCCGTTCGCTTGTGATTCTATCATCCGGCCTTTCCCCTTATGACGAGCCTCTTCAGCCGCTTTTGGGCGCTGAACACAAGATGCAGCATCCTGTGCTGAATCCCCGTACAATCAGGAATAGTGTGATTTGCCTCCCGACTCCAGAAGGAGACCGACGTATCCATGGCAGCGACCGTTTCACCATCCCGCGACTATTCCAGCCTGCTCTCCCTGCGTGGCAATAACCAGGGAGTCTCCCGGACAGGCGACCCCCGGGCGTCAGCGAACCTCATTTCGTTGATCTACGGCTATCCCGACGCGGGATCGATGCCGACGACTGCCGTCGCGGAAGCAACGACGCGGGTCATGGAAACGCAGGGAGAATGGGCGCTGCAGTATGGCCGCACGCTCGGCGTGCTCCCCATGGTCGATGCCCTGATCGAGAAACTCGCCCGGGACAATGACATTACCGCCACGCGCGACGAAGTCATGATCACGGCCGGCGGATCGCAAGCGCTCGCGTTGCTGCTCGATCTGCTCGTCGACCGGGGTGACACGATCATCCTCGAAGAACCGACCTGGATGGGCTTCATCTGGATGCTCAAGAATGTCGGCGGCAAAGCGGTTTCCGTGCCCCTCGACGAGCAGGGTATGAAGCTCGACATCCTGGAGAGCAAACTCAAATCGCTCAAAGCGGAAGGCATCACGCCGAAGTTCATCTATGTGATTCCGAATTTCCAGAACCCCAGCGGCGTTTCGATGCCGCTCGACCGGCGTCAGCGGCTCATCGAGCTGGCCAACGAATACGGAACTCTGATCGTGGAGGACGACGCCTACCACGACCTTCGCTACTCGGGCGAAACCCTGCCGACCATCTACTCGCTCGATACCACCGGTTCGACCTTCTATACCGCCACCCTGTCCAAAATCATGGGAGCGGGCATGCGCATCGGCTGGTTGGTCGGACCGGCTGACCTGATGGCCAAACTGTCTGTGCTCAAAGTCGATGGCTCGACCAACGTGTTCGGCTCGTTCGTCGCGGCGGAATGGATGCGCGACAACCTGGCCGGGCATATCGAGGAGTTGAAGCAGGTCTACGCGAGCCGTCGCGACGCGATGCTCGACGCGCTGGAAGCAAACATGCCCGAGGGCGTGTCATGGACCAAACCGGACGGCGGCTTTTTCGTCTGGGTGACCGTTCCCGAACACCTCGACCTCACGGCGCTGCAGCCTTTCGCCAAAGAACGAGGCGTGGAATACCTGGCAGGCTCGACCTGCTACGTCGAAGGTGGCAAGAACACCCTCCGCCTCTCCTTCTCCTTCGCCACTGAGGATCAGATTCGCGAAGGCGTCCGCACCCTCGCCGACATCATCGCCGGAGAGCTGAAAGAGTCATCCCTCTAACTCAGGAGTCTCCCTCACCCCCAACCCCTCTCCCGACCGGAGATATCCCTCACCCCCAACCCCTCTCCCGACCGCGGGAGAGGGGAGTACGTGCTATTTCCCATTTCCATTTGCTCACCGCCCATTTCCCATTTCCCATTTCCTATTTCCCTTTACCCCTTGCCCTTTGCCTGGTATGGAATGATTTGTCAACCCAGCGGGCGCCTGTCCTTCTTTCAGTCGTCGTCGTTCTCCTTTCGTTCATGATCGTGCTCGTGTGGCGCAGTGTGGTGAAACCGGCGGACGACCCACCAGGTCCAGCGACGATGGATCACCCTGGTATACGCGGATTGGCTACCGCATGATCATGATCCGTCTGGGGCTGCCTCGCTCTTTGGGCGCGGATTGGGTACCGCAAGGCAAAGGCCGAGGGTTCCCCGACATCGGCTGCGGCTCCTCCGCCGGCATCACCACACCACGCTGTTCGGTGTCAGGCACTCCTCCCAAGCTGTCCAATCGCCCAGATGAAACCAGCCAGCGCCCGGGCCACGGCAATGATCGCCACCTGCCGCGGTTTACCCCGATTGACCAGTTTCCAGTAGATCGTGTGCAAGCGGACCCTCGCCTTGTGGGCGATCTCTTCCGCCGGGGTTGTCGGCTTCGGTCGGTTGCTCCCTTTATAGGGTCGTGTGTAGTGCCAGGCCGCCTCCACCAGCAGGAAGCGCAGGTGGGCATTGCCCGTCCGGGTGATCGATCCCCGGCTCTGCCGACCTCCGCTGGAGTGCTCCCGGGGCACCGTTCCGTTGTAGGCCATGTAGGCCGGCGCCGAGTCAAAGCGGGTCAGATCACCCGACTCGGCCACAATCCCGGCTGCCGTCACCACGCCCACCCCATGCAGGGCTTGCAGATTGACCATGGTCTCGGCCATGCTGCTCTCCAGGCTGGCGGTCGTCAGGGCCGCCGTCAACCGCTTCACCCGGTCTTCCGCACTCCGCACCGCCTGCCGATCATCCTCCAGCACGAACTGGGCGGTGGCGTCCGGAACGGTCACCTCCTCCAGCCACCGCCACCACCGTTGCGTCCATCGCGATCCTGCCGGTTCCGTCACCCCCTGCTGGGTCAGCAACTTCAACAGCCGTTGCCGCTGCCGGTGTTGATCGCGCACCGCCTGCTCGCGGGCTCGCGACAGCGCCCGAAATCCCTCCAGCTCCCGACTCGGCAGCGGCACCGCCGTCAGCAACCCCGTGCTTAGCAGGTGCGCCAACTGCCGCGCGTCCCGCCGGTCGTTCTTGATCCGGTCTCCCGGTCGTCGCGGGATCAGCGCCGGCGCCACCACCACGCAGGCAATCTCCATCTTCGCTAGCTGTCGGGCGATCCCATAGCCGCACGGTCCCGCTTCGTAGCAGACCCTCAGCTCCTCTCGCGCTCCCCAGCTGGGCACCCGTTTGGCCAGCTGGTCCGGTCGATTCGGAAAGGTCCCCAGTTCTCGAATCTCCCCATCCGCCGTGATCGCCGCCGCTGTGATCGTCTCCTTATGCGCATCCAGTCCAATCCATGTGCTACCGTGTGCCATGACCGATCTCCTGTCGCGTGTAGCTCGGCGCGCCCTGTGCGCGCAACCTACGATAGTTCGCGTCCACGGGGTCGGTCATTCCATTGTCTCTTTTGCCTTTTGCCTTTTACCCTCCGCCCCGTACGTATACTTCCCCCAGTGACATTCCCGCTCTGTCGCCGGATACTGCCCCATGCCCCGCTGGTTGCCCGAGCAAAGCCAGATCACTGCTCCAGACATCGCCTCGCGCATCGCCGGGACGCTGAATGCGCTTCGCGACCAGATCCTCCTGAGGACGGCCGGCCGGGAGAGTGCCGACCGTCGCTGGGCAACGCGGTGGATGAGCCTCTTCTGGTCGATCGCCATCGGCATCATCGCCACGCTGCTGCCGCTGAGTATCCTGGCCGTCCTCCGGCCGGCCGCCGACGCGCCAGTCGGCGCCATCCTGGCCATTGTGCTGGTGGCGCTGGTCGCGTATGTCGCCGACTGGAAGGGTGGATCGGCCAGCATTGCCGCGGCAGCCATTGTCATCTCCCGCTGGGCCGTCAAGGACGGAGCCGAACCCGAGATCGCCATGCGCTATCTCATCACCTCCCTGCTGGTCGCCGGCATCGCCATCGTCGCCCTCATCGAACGACTCAAAACCGAGGGATCGATCGACCGCCAGGAAGCGCTTGCCGCGCGGTCCGCGGCCACGGCCTTGGCAGCCGTCGAAACGGTAGCCGCAACCCACCAGAAACTCAGCCCCGACGCCCGCACCCAGCTTCATCACGCCATTGTGCGCTCAGTCGTCGGCGTCAACCGGGCGCATGCGGGCGCTCTCGTGCTGGCCGATCCGGAATCGGGAGATCTCGAACCCGCCGCCCTGTATGGCTTCGGCGCCAACGCGGAAGAGGCCCTGCGGGCAGACGCCGCGACCGATGACGGATTCGTCGCCCGGATACGTCAGGAACGGCGCACCCTTCAGCTGAGCGGTATTCAGCGCACGTCCGGCGATCGCTACGCGGGAGTGCGCCGCACCCGCGTGAAGTCGATGCTCGGCTCGCCGGTGATCTCGCAGGACGACATGGTCCTCGGCGTCATTCTGGTCGGGTTGCTCGTCGATCATCATTTCACCCCCCGTGAAGTCCGCAAACTCGATGCGCTGGCGTCGCAGGTCGCCTCGATTCTGGAAACGATGAGCGTCATGGACCGGCGGGAGTTCCAGCTGCAACAGGCCCAGGACGAGCAACGCCGGTTGGAGCAGGTCATCGCCACCGTACCGGAAGCGTTGATCGTTTCGGCCCCTCCGTCCGGGGAGATCATCGCCATGAACGAAGCTGCTCAGGAGCTCTTCCGCGGCGTCGACTCCGGATCGATCCTGCTCAGCGTCAAACCGGTCGACACCGACGACAGCATCCTCTCCCCCACCGAGCGGGCGCTGACCTTCGGTGAGAGCGCAAATGATGTGGAGTGCCTGATCGAGCGGTCCGAAACCGACAAAATCCCGGTCCTGGCGAGCGCCGCGCCTATTCGCGATGACGAAGGAACAGTGGTCGCTGTCGTCTCGGCGTTCCGAGATATCAGCGCGCTCAAGGAAGCGGCGAGATTGAAGGACGAATTCGTCTCCGTCGTCTCGCACGAGCTCCGCTCGCCTCTGACCCCCATCCGGGGTTTCGTACAGCTCGTCGCACGTGACCTCTCCCGTGAGGGTGGGCACGATACGCAGGTGCACCGGCTCGAATCGGTTTCGGGACACGTCGACCGGCTCACCCGCCTCGTCGACGATCTCCTCGATGTCTCACGGCTCCGGTCCGGGACGCTGGAAATCCGCCCGGTTCCGACTGACCTCGTCGACCTGACGAAAAAAGTGGTCGAGGCCTGGGCAGGTGGCACGTCTCCCGTGGCCATCACACTGGAATCCGATGAAACGTCGCTGGAGGGCCATTGGGATCCCGACCGGATTCACCAGGTGCTCGACAATCTGGTGATCAACGCCGTCAAGTACAGCCCACCGGGCGCCGCGGTGGTCATGTCACTCTCGCGCGAGGAAAACGCAGCGGTGATCGGCGTGAAGGACCAGGGACCAGGTATCGACGACGTCCAGAAAGCCGAAATCTTCGGCGCTTTCTATCGAACCCCCGATGCTCGCGAGGGTCAGGTTCAGGGTCTGGGTCTGGGACTCTTCATCTGCCAGGCGCTCGTCGCCGAACACGGCGGCTCGATCGATCTGGTATCAGCTCCGGGAGAAGGTTCGACGTTTATCGTCAGGTTGCCGACTAGTGCATAGTTGATAGTGCATAGTTGATAGTGCATAGTTCATAGCAGATAGTTGATAGTGCGTGGTAGCTGCTCGACGGACGCAATCTATCGACCATCAACTATCGACTATCGACTATGAACTATGAACTACCGATACCTCACCCGACTCGGCATCGGGCGCCGCACGGGGATCATCCGGGTCTTGCGCCTCGACAATCCCTGCGAGATCAGCAGTCCGGCTGAGATGAGCGCAATCAGCGCCAGGAGACCGACGAGGAAGGGGTTGTACGAGCGGGTCGATCCAACCACCATCGGCGCGGGAACTCCCACCACATAGCGTGAAAGCTCGGTGACCTCGGTCGTGACGCTCCCCTGATCGGCATCGACGACTGGCATCAGCTTGGCCATCGCTCCATCGATGCGATAGATCCTGGCCGAGGGGTCGGAGCTTGCGGAGTCGAGGGCGATTGTGAGTTGCGCGGGAGCCGTCAGCGGCTCGGCGGCGGTTCCGTCCGCTGCACTGAACGCCACATCGAACGCGGTTCCCGGTACGAGCGTCACCCCATTGATCGCGGGAAGATCGTGATCGGCGATCGGTTTCAGCATCACGGTCGTCTGGTCGACCAGCGCACCCTGCGGCACGATGATCCGGGCCCCAGCGGGATTCTCCAGAACACCACCAGGACTGCCCATCGAGAGGGCCACGATACCGTCGGCGCCAGTCGCTGGTCCGAGATCGGCTTCGGCGGCCGCGTTGGCCTTGGCGGCCGAATCCTGAGCGCTCGCCGCCGACGCGACGGTCACATCGCCGCTCTCCGCGACGGCCGACTGAATGCCATACCCATAGTCAGGAGCATTCGCCTCCGGTCCGCCGCTGGCGTCGCCAGAGAAACCGGACGGATTGGCAATCGCCCGCAACACGACCGATGGATCGACGCCAACGACGCCGGTGCCGTCTCCCATCAACCCACTGTCGATCTCTTCGGCGGCAGCCTCGTCGACATTGCCATCGACGTCTTCGGTGACGGCATCGACCGCGCATTCGTCGAGGAAGGTGTCGCTCATATCGAAAACAGAGAGGTAGTAGGTACCCGGTTCATCCGGAGCCAGCCACCCGAGGACCGCCGATGAGTTCCGGGAGAGCGTGCCTCCCAGGTTGGCATCTCCCTCGGCAGTCGTATCGAACCCCGTGTTTGGCGATTCCGCCGGGAAGAGCCCGCCGGAGGCCACAACCACCATCGAGCCGCTGCCGGAAAGCACGATCTGCCCACGATGCCCGATGGTGACCGCAGGCGGGCACTCCAGGGTCGCTTCGACACTCTCCCCTTCGGAAAGGAACCCCTCCAGGTAGGTGCTGGAACTGCCCAGCTCAGCGCCGGATTCGGGGTCGTACGCCACAAAGTAGATCTTCGCGTCCGATTCGTACTGCGGGGCAACCCAGTCGGTTGTGCCCCCCGCTTCAAGGATGACGGTGTTCTCGCCCGTTGCCGTGAAGTACCCATCCTGCGCCGTCAGCAGCACGTTTCCTTCGCCAGTGACGCCGATCGCGGCAGTCTGGCCGGACTGGACGGTGGCCGGAGCGCCGATCGTCACCGAGCGGCCCGAGGGCACATCGACCGGGCCGCCGTTTCCTTCGTTGCTGCCGGATGCCGGCGGCGTGACCAACACCAGACTATTGGCCAGCGACAGCGAATCCGAACCGGTCATATTCTGGCTGTCGACCGTGTAGACCACGTTGCCGATCTTCCAGTAGACGAGATCGTAAGCCGGGGTCTGATCGCGCCACGCCGGGTAACCCATCACGGTGGCGTTCTGCTGCAGTTGGTTGTTTCGGTCGTAGATCGAGTAAGCCGGAATCGTGCCGCCCGCTTCACCCGCCACCCGTAAATAGGTGACCGGGGCGCCGGGAATCAGCCAGTAGAAGCTGTAGAAACCGCTGTACGCCTGAATCTCCGGCTCACCACCGAACGGGGAAGGAATCCAGGAGGGCGCATAGACATTGATGCCTACGGCGAGTCTCGACGCCGACCCCGAGCTCAGCCAGTCGGGATTCTGCGCGGACTGAAATGCGCCGGATTGCGGCTGATTTGGCGCCGCCAGAAGCGTTCCGGGAGTTCCCAGCAGAATCAGCGCCGCGCAAAGGAGTACGAGCCAGCGGTGACGGAAGTTCATGCCTGTTCCGGATCGACTTCAACAGTCTTCACATTCTCCGCAGGTGACTGCCTCGGTAGAATGGCGCTGCTGAGTACGGGTAATGCAAACGAACACGCTCTTGTTGCGGAAGTCAGCCACCAGACTCCACACGCCTAGAGAGTACCATCTTCGGTCGGAGGGAGCGACCTTCGCGTGGTTCCAAATTCGCGATCAGCCTCCACAAATATGCAGCAATAAGCCAGCGGCGGCGTTTCGCTGGACGCCAGCACTTTCGCGCTCTAAAGTTCTGACGCTACCACGAGGCAAGCAGGTTCTTCGGAGCGCGGAGAACCGCAGTTTTTGACAGGACGATGAGAATGGCGAACACCATCACTCGAAGTTTCGTGACAGCTGCGCTGTCTGGTCAATTGAACCGGCGACAGATCCTCGAACGGGGACTGGCGCTGGGTGTTTCGACACCCCTCATCGCCGCCTTGATGAAGCGCACGCCTGCCTCTGCGGCGCCGGCGCCACAGTCACAACGCTGGCGATCGGGACTGCAGTTCGAGGACAACGGCACCCTCAATGTCATCATTTCGTCCGGCACCAACGACATCGACCCTCATTCCACCTACTCGACAATGGGCAGCGCCATCGCTCTCGGGTCCTACGAGATGCTCGTTCGGTACCAAGGCGACTCGACAGAGGTTGTCAAACCCTTCCTCGCCGAATCATTCGAGGCCAACGAAGACAACACCCTCTTCACTTTCACACTTCCCGAAAACGTCCTGTTCCATGACGGCACCGTGTGCGACGCGCAAGCCGTCAAGGACTCGATGATCCGCTTCCGCCGTCTGGAGATGGGTCCCTACATTGTGCTGCAGCGATTCGTGGACGATCCAGAGAGCCAGATCGAGGTCGTCGATGCGCGAACCGTCACCTTCAGCATGACCCGGCCGCAACCGCTCTTTCTCGCCGCGATGGCGTCCTCCTACGGGCCATTTGTGGTCTCGCCGGCGGCATGGGCGGAAAACGCCACCGAGGACGACCCCTGGGCGCACGAGTTCATCAGCTTCAATGCGGTTGGCACCGGTCCCTACCGGCTCGTCGAGAACATCACCACCGAGCTGGTCCGGTTCGAGAAGTTCGACGAATACCATCGCGGTTGGGAGGGCCCCCACTTCTCCGAAGTGGTGATGCGGGTCGTCAACGAGAACTCGACGCGCCGGCAGTTGTTGGAAGAGGGAACCAGCGATGCCATCACCAGTCTGCTCACGGGCGAAGATGTGCAGGCGCTGAGCGAGAATCCAAACCTGACCACCATGATCTATCCCACAACCCGCGTCAACTGGGCGATTCTCAACGCGGTGCGCCTGGGTGTGGACGCTCGGCGGGGTCTCTCCTACGCCTTCCCCTACGACGAAGTCATCGAGGGCTCCTACAGCGGCATGCTGGAGCGCTCTGGTCCGATCCCGTCGACTGTTCGGGGCGCCGATCCCGACGTCTTCCTCTACCCGACCGATCTCGACCGGGCCGCCGAGCTCCTGACTGCCGGCGGATTCCCGGCAGGTTCCTCGTTCGACATGCTCGTGGTCTCCGAAACGGTCGAAGACACCATCACGGCACAGCTGTTCCAGGCGTCCCTGGCCCAGATCGGCATCGACCTTTCGATCACCGAGATCGACCTGGCGACCTATGAGGAAATCATCTTCGGCGATGCGCCCGCCGAAGAAAAAGAAACGATCCTCGGTTCGTGGGAGTGGTGGCCGGACTACAACGATGCCCACAATCAGCTTGCGCCCAACTTCCTCGAGTCCGCCATCGGCGGCGGCGGAAGCAATGGCGGCGCATGGGTCAACGAGCGCTTCGAAGAGATCATGGCCGAAGCGGAAGTCTTCGAGAATGAGGATCAGCTTCTGGAGTTGATGAAGGAAGCGCAGCAGATCCTGACCGAGCTCGATCCTCCGGCCATCTACTATGGCGAAACCCTGATGTACACGATCCTCCAGAACGATATTCAGGGATTTGTGCCGAATCCCCTCTACCTGGAGTCCTATTTCTTCTACGATATGTACCGGGTCTCGGAGTAATCACGACGGGAAGATGCGACAGGGAAGCGCCGCATGATCGCCAGACTCATCGTCCGCCGCCTCATGTTCACCGTCGTGGTGCTCCTGGGGCTCTCCCTGATGACATTCACCCTTTCCCACCTTGTTCCGGCCAATCCGGCCCGGTTGATCGCCGGGCCGCGCGCCAGCGCTTCGACGGTCGAGAAAATCGAAATCGAGTACGGTCTCGACCAGCCTCTACCACGACAGTATGTCAACTATATGAAGGGGGTCGTTCAACTCGATTTCGGCCGCTCCTTTTCATCCCGGAAACCGGTGAGCGAGGATCTGGCCCGGTACCTGCCGGCCACCATCGAGCTCGGACTCTACGCTTTTCTCCTGTCGACCCTCGCCGGTGTGCCGCTGGGCGTCGCATCGGCTGTGCGCCGCGATTCGTTCATCGATCACGTCAGCCGGATCATCTCGATTTCCGGTTTGGCCTTGCCGGTCTTCTGGCTGGCGCTCATGGCTCAGTTTCTCTTCTTTGGAAAGCTCGGCTGGTTGCCGGATGGGCGACGCCTGCCTGATTCGGTAAAGGCTCCTCCGGGCATCACCGGCCTCTACACCATTGACGCGCTGCTGGCCGGTCAATGGAGCACATTCGTCACCGCGGTCGAGCACCTGATCCTTCCCGTCGTGGTGCTGGCGTTCGGTTCGCTGGCAGTCACCACCCGGATGGTCCGGGCCGGCATGCTGGAGGTGCTCGATCAGGACTACATCCGCACGGCGCGAGCCAAAGGACTGGCCCGCCCGGCGGTGATCCGCAAACACGCGTTGAAAAACGCGCTCTTGCCCGCCGTGACGTCGATCGGGCTGCAGATCGGGCTCCTCCTCTCCGGAGCGTTCCTCGTCGAGATCGTCTTCTCCTGGCCCGGAATCGGGCGATACGCGGTCAATGCCATTCTGCAGATCGATTACAACGCCATCATGGCCACCACGCTGGTCATCGCCGTCATTTTCGTCTTCCTCAATCTCCTGACCGATATCATCTACCTCTTCCTCGACCCACGGATCTCCTTCTGATGACGGCTGCCGATTTGACCAATATCGAGGCTATGGCGCCCACCCTGACGAAGTCGCGAACTCGTCAGGGTCAGCTCCGGCGCAATCTGAAGCGATTTCTCGTTGACAACAAGCTCAATCTGATCGGGGCCATCATCGTCGCGGTCTTCCTCTTTCTGGCGCTATTCGGCGAATGGCTGACGCCCCATGATCCATACGCCGTGGACATCGTCAACGCCAAACTTCTGCCTCCGTCGACAGATCACCTGATGGGGACTGACGAGCTGGGGCGTGATGTCTTCAGCCGGATCATCATGGGTACCCGCATCTCGTTGCAGGTGGCGGTCGTTGTTCTCAGCTTCGCCGTCATTTTCGGCACCATCGTCGGACTGATCGCCGGGTATGCGGGGGGATTGGTCGATGAAATTCTGATGCGCCTGACCGACATGTTCCTGGCGTTTCCAGCGCTCGTACTGGCAATCGCCATCTCCGCTTCGCTGGGCCGCAACCTGCGCAACACGATGATCGCGCTGGCCACCGTCTTCTGGCCCTGGTATGCCAGGCTGGTGCGAGCCCAGGTGCTCTCACTCAAGGAACGCGAGTTCGTCGAAGCGGCTCGCAGTCTCGGCATGAGTCGAAACCGGCTGATTCTGAAGCACATCCTGCCGAATGTCGTCGCGGTGATCATCATCCAGATCACCATCGATGTCGGCTACGCGGTTCTGGCGACCAGCTCCCTCAGCTTCCTTGGGCTGGGCGCCCAACCACCATCCCCCGAATGGGGCACCATGCTCGCCTCGGCGCGCAACTACTTCCGGGACGCCTGGTGGTACATGACCTTCCCCGGCATCGCGCTGACGTTGACCGTCTTTGCCTTCAATGTCCTTGGCGACGGATTGCAGGACGCGCTCAATCCCCGCTCAGGGTCTCGTTAGAGCAGCGCTGCCTAGGCAACAGCTGGTTGGGCCGCCGCCGGAACCCAGAACGAGAACGTCGACCCCTGGCCGGGCACGCTCGACGCCCAGATCTCCCCACGGTGCGCCTTGATGATGTGCTTGGAGATCGCCAGCCCGAGCCCCGATCCGTCTGACCGTCGCGATCTGTCCCCTTTGTAGAACCGTTCGAAAATCCTGGACAGCTCTTCCTCGGGAATCCCGGTGCCAGTGTCGCGGACGTCGACCCGCAACCCGTCCCGCTCCGCCCAGGCGGCAACCACGATCGATCCGCCAACCGGGGTGAACTTGACGGCGTTGTGCAGCAGATTGATCAATACCTGCTCGATGCGGGACTGGTCGACGACGACAACCGGAAGGGGTTCCCGGAGTTCGAGCGTGACCGACAGACCCGCGCGCTCGATCTGCGATCGCAGCCGTTCCACCCCGGCATTGATCGCCTCGCCCGCGTGCACGGGTTTCTTTGTCAGCACCACCCGCCCCGACTGGAGCCGGGCCAGATCGAGCAGCTCGTCCACCAGCGCCGTCAGCCGATCGACCTCGCGGACGATCTTGCCCAGGAAATCCGTCGCCACCTCCCGATCGTCGAGCGCTCCCGATTCCAGCGTGTCAGCCAGCGCCCGAATCGATGCCAATGGCGTGCGCAGCTCGTGCGAAACATTTGCCACGAACTCGCGCCGCACCGATTCCAGCTTGCGCAGCTCGGTCACATCACGCAGCACGACGACGCTGTACGCCTGACTCGCCTGGAGCGGAATCACGGTTGCTTCGATCGACCGGCCCGATCGCACGTAGTCGATGGGAATCGTCGACGGTTCCAGCTCCGCCCGGACCTCGCGCATCTGGTCGAGCAGGTCGTGATCCCGGATGACGACCGCAACAGGCATCCCGATCCCGGCTCTTCCCTGATTCCCCAGCAGTTCCCGGGCGTAGGCGTTCTCGGCAATGACGACTTCATCCTCGTCGACGACGATCACCCCCTCCCGCAGATTCTCGAAGATCAGCTCGAGACGCCGCACCGTGTCTTCCCGGTCGACGGTGAGCTCCGTGACCTGCGCGCCGAGCGCGTTGATCGTCGCCACCAGATCGCGAATACCACGAGAGCCGCGCTGCATTTCGACGCTCTGGCGCTGCCCTGTCGCCACCGCCAGCGCCTGATCTCTCAACGCGACAAAGGGCTTCGAAATGCGACTGGCGACCCACCATCCAGCCAATCCATAGATGGGTACGAGAATGAGCATTCCCGCGAGCGCCGTTTTCCACAGCGACCGCGCATTGCCGCGCAGCGAGTCCGCATCCGTCGCCGCCAGCAGGGTCAAACCCTCATCTCCGGGTATCGTCTCAGTGCTGAACGCCAGTCCATTCTTTTCGACCAGCGTCCGCCGCAGCTGATCTGAGGAGATCACCGGCGGGAAACCAGCCGGAACCGGGTCATCAGACGGAACCGCTGTGGCAACAACTTCGCCGTTCGGGTCGTAGACGGCCCAGGAATCACCGAAGAGCTCTGCCAGCGAGGTCAGGGCTGTCTGAAGCTCGGTGGCCGTATCGTCGGCGGCGAGCAGCGTTGCCGCCTGACTGGTTTGCCGGACGAACGCGTGCTTTCGCTCATGGACGGCGTCATCCCGGCCAGCATCGACCAGCAACCAGGCAAAGGGCAGACTGAGCAGGAGGCACAACAGGGCGAAGGCCAGCGTCACCTGACCGCGAATCGTGTCTGGCAGCAGTGATCTGATCATCTCTCGACCTGCGTGTGCCGGTTCAACTCGCGTTCAGACGATAGCCATGTCCGCGGACAGTCTCGATGAGGAGCGGCTCGGCTGGAGATCGTTCGAGTTTCTGGCGCAATCCTCGCACGTGGACGTCGACCGTCCGGGTGTCGACCACGACCGAGTGCTGCCAGACATCCCGCAAGAGCTGTTCTCGCGACACCGCCACATTCGGACGCCGGGCCAGATAATCGAGCAGCTCGAACTCGCGATTCTTCAGTTTTGTCTTCTTCCTATCGACGAGCACCGTGCGTGCCGCCTGGTCGATCACGACGCGACCATCATCGAAGGTGAGGACGCGCAGGTCATCGCTGACTGCTGGCGCCGGTGCGGCCGCTTGTCGGTCGGCTGGCTTCTCCTGCGTCGTGGGAAGACGCCGAAGCTGCGCCCGCACACGCGCCACCAGTTCGCGCATGACGAATGGTTTGGTCAGGTAGTCGTCGCCGCCGATCTCCAGACCCAAAATCCGGTCGACATCCTCTCCCTTGGCCGAGAGAAAGAGGATTGGCACGCTGGAATGATGCCGAATCGTGCGGCAGACCTGGATGCCGTCCAGCCCGGGGAGCATCACATCCAGCACAAGCAGATCGGGTTGCTCGGCCCGCTGCATCTCCACGGCTTCCAATCCGTCGTAGGCGGCAATCACCCGCCATCCCTCCCGGCGGAGGGAGTAGCTGATGGCGTCGACCAGCGCTGGTTCGTCGTCGACGACCAGGATCAGCGGCTCGGAGGTGGATTCAGCGGTCTTGGTGGTTTGCGGCATCGGCTCTGGATCGTCCCGTCGACTCAGCTGGCCCATCGAGTGTCGCACATCACCAATCATAGTTGAGCCGACCGCACTCTTCGTCATTCCGGCGCCTTTTCTTCGCCATTTCTCCCCCACCCCTTTCGTCATTCCGACCGAAGCGTGTGTGTACCGGATACATAGGTAACACTTGTGCGGAGAGATGGGTGACACAGCATTTGCCATGCTTGGGATCCGACGAGGGTACCGAGGAGGAATCTCTCGTTCGGGCCTGGCCACGCCGCAAATCGCCAACCCGGCCTACCCCAACGAGAGGTCCCTCGACCCGGCTCGGGATGATGGTGTGATTGGGGGTGGAGAATCCCTCACCCCGGCCCCGCTCCCGACCGCGGGAGAGGGGAGACCGTTTCCATTTCCTATCCCCTATTTCCCATCACCCCACTGTGGTATAGTCTCCCCTTGCGGGCACTCGTGCCCGGTTTTTCATGTGCGTGTTAGCCCAGGTTAGAAGAGTCCAAGTATGAGCGCCAAAAAGCAGGATGCGACTGCCGACGATTCAGCTGGCTCGCGGTACGCCATTGTGGCAACCGGCGGCAAGCAGTATCGCGTCGGTGTCGGAGATGTCATTACCGTCGAGAAACTCGATGTCGAGGCAGGATCGTCCGTCACGCTGGACAACGTTCTGTTGATTGGTGGAGACGGCTCGACAACCGTTGGCGCTCCGCTGGTCGATGGCGCATCGGTTTCCGCTGATGTGGTCGAGAACTTCCGGGGCGAGAAGATCGTCGTCTTCAAGTACAAGCCAAAGAAGCGATACCGCCGCCGCACTGGTCACCGCCAGGAGCTGACCCGGCTGGCAATCACGGGCATCAACGCCTGATCATCCGGAACTCCGGCAGGAAGGAAACGCGACCATGGCTCATAAAAAAGGCGTCGGCAGCTCCCGAAATGGCCGCGATTCCGCGTCCCAGCGGCTGGGCGTGAAGCGGTACGACGGGGAATTCGTCCGGTCTGGCACCATCGTGGTCCGGCAGCGTGGCACCCAGTTCTGGGTCGGCAACAACGTCGGCATCGGCAAAGACCACACCATCTACGCCAAGATCGACGGCGTTGTCTGCTTCGAGCAGATCAGCCGGCAGAAGAAGCGGATTTCGGTCTATCCCGAGGATGTCTATCCCGTGGGTGGGCGTTCGAAAGCGACCGGTTCTCCGGCGCTTGCGGCATCAGCTGCGGACTAGTCCACAACGGACACAAGAAGAACCATCATCATGACCGCTGCGGAACAATCGCAGCATTCGGCCAGTCAATAGCTGGCCCTCTCAGGAGTAACAAAAGCCAATGAAGGCTGGAATCCATCCAAACTACATCGAATCAACGGTCGTCTGCGCGTGCGGCAGCACGTTTGTCACTCGCTCGACCAAACCCAACCTGCGCACCGACCTGTGCAGCGTCTGCCACCCTTTCTATACCGGTGAGCAGCGCATCGTCGACACCGCGGGTCAGGTCGAGCGGTTCATGAAGAAGATCGAAGCCGCCGGCGGTGAATCGCGGTCCTCGAAGCGCCAGCAGCGACTGGCCAAGCGCAGTGCCGAGATGGAAGCCGAGCGCGCACGGCAGGCCGAACTCGCTGCTCGCGCCGCCGCCGAGGAAGAAGCGGCTCGCGCCGCTGCCCGGGCTGCCGCAGCCGAGGAAGAAGCCGCTGCGGGTGCTGACGCCGCCGCCTCCGAAGAAGCCGTTGCAGAGGTTGCGGCCGAAGCAAACGAGCAGGCCTCCGAAGCCGAGTAACCGGCAAAAAGTACGCAGTTCGTCAAGCAAACGCCCCGGGGCGCCTGTTCGGCCCGGGGCGATGCATTTGCCATCGGATGGTGACGGCGCCACAGGGCTGAGTCACCCTTCATCTTCCTAGTAGTTGCAGACCCCCGTGTCTGCCGACTCTCGCGAACACGGCGTCATCCATAGGCTGCGCACGGATCGAATCAGTGATCTGGATCTGCTGCCAGCTTCGCTGCAATGAACCCGCGCCGTTTCCCATGGATGGGCAGACACGGGGCTCTGCGACTACAGAGCGATCACGGTGTGGGTGCTGGATAGCCAGCGATTCGTCTGATGCGGGTCTACTCGCCCACCCGTTCCAGCACCGACCGGGCCATCGCGACACTCGCCGCATCGAGCATCTGCCCGTCGAGTTCGACAGCGCCCCGTCCCGCCGCGGCCGCCCGCTCGGTCGCGTTGAGTACGGCCCTGGCCCGCTCGATCTCGCTCGCGGTTGGCGTGAACGCCAGGTTGACCCCGGCGATCTGGCCGGGGTGGATGCACCATTTGCCATCGTAGCCCAGCGATCTGGACATGAATGCCGACCGCTCCAGTCCAGCCGGGTCCCTGAAATCGGCGTAGGGTCCATCGATCGCCCAAAGCCCGTTCGCTCTAGCGGCGATGAGGATCCGGCTCAACGGATAGTGCCAGCGATGTCCGCCGTACCCTATATCCCAGCGATCCAGAACGCCAATCCCCTCCGCGGGAATGCCAGCCGAGCTGGCGAAATCCCCCGGCCCGAAAATCAGCGACTCAAGACGCGTACTGGCAGCGGCGATCGATTCACAGTGGGCCAATCCCTTAGCTGACTCGATCTGAGCACCAAGGCGCACAGGGCGCCGGCGTCCGACCGCCAATTCCACCTGATCGAGCAATCGCGCCGTCGCGATCACATCGCTGGCTTCGTGCACTTTCGGCAGGATGATCGCATCGAGTGCGTCCCCGGTTTGCTCGACCAGCTCGATCAAATCCCGGTAGCTCCACGGCGTGTCGAGCGCGTTGATGCGCACGACACGCCGTTTGCTCCCCCACGCCTCGTCCTGCAGCGCCGCGGCGACGGTCGCTCGCGCTTCCGCCTTCCGCTCCGGCGTCACCGAGTCCTCGAGATCGAGAAAGATCTCGTCGGCACTCGACGCCATCCCCTTGGCGATCATAGCCGGGTTCGAACCCGGCACCGAGAGGATGCTGCGCGGAATTCGCATCAGAGCTGGCTCACCACCGGCAACACCAGCCGCGACGGATGCTCGCTGTCGTGCAGCACGATCTGCGTGGCCACAACCGCATTGGCCATACCCTCGGTCCCAGTCGGATTGCCGGTATTCATGTTGCGGTCCCATTGCGGAAAGTCGCTGCTGGAGATATCGAGCCGGAAACGGTGACCCGCCGGCACGAGAATGCCGACCGGACCAAGATCGATTCGGTACTGGTAGACCCTGTTCGGTTCGAGGAGCGTCGGCGACTCAAGGGAGTCCCGGAACTGCGCCCGCACGATCCCTTCCTGCAGATTGACCGAGATTCCATCTTCGTCGACGATGCAGAGCCGGGCTGTCCAATCGGTGTCGACCGCTGAGCTCGACGCATACAGCTCCACGTAGGGCTCGCCGATCAGCAGGATGTCCTCTTCGAGCTCCTCAGAGGTATAGACGAGCACCTGATTCCAGGACTCGCTCTCCTCCTGATCGGCCGGACCCATCGGGGCGACATCGGGGAAGCAGCAGGAATGCCCTCCCTCGATCTCGTTCGGCACACTGGGGTCATAGGTGTAGATGTCGGCGATCTCGTCTTCGGGACTCTCCTGCGAAAGCCAGCCGTCGCCATACCGGGAGTTCGCTCGTCCCTGCGAGTGGAGGAAGAGCGACTGCTCCACGACGCCGGGCGGGGGCCAGTCGGCCAGATCGATCCACTGCTCGGCGCCCATCAACCAGATCGTCACTGGCGATTCGAGAATGTCCGAGGCGATTCCCTTCATGTGCAGATCGAACCAGGCGATTTGCAGATCGTCGACGAATGCCGGCGCCGCCTCGATTGGATCGCCATTGACCAACGGCTGCCACGGGATGTGGTACCAGGGGCCGATGACCAGTTTCTGCTTCGCCTTCGCATCGCCGGATCCGGCATTGTCCCGCAGCCCTTGGTAGTTGCGAACGGTTCCGGTCAGGAAGACATCGTACCAGCCGGCGATGTGCATGGCTGGCACATCGATGCGGCTGTAGTCGCTGTCGATGCTCCAGCGCTTCCAGTAGTCGTCATAGGTCGAATGCGCCAGCCAGTCGAAGTAGTAGCGGGTGTCCTCACCCTGCAGCGGCGGATAGATGTTGATAGGCAGCACCCAATCCCAATCGCGCGACTTGGAGAAAGCCGCTCCCAGCGCACCAGCAGCGGCATCGTCTCCACGCCTCGCCGCGTTGGCAATCCCCAGGCTCATCGCCCACGACGCCGCGAATCCCAGCGCGAATGCGCCCCGGTTGTAGGTCCAGCCCTCGTAGTACTGCGTGGCCGTCATACCGGGGCAAAGCGCCGCCAGACCCTTGGGTCGCTCGACCGCGGGGAGGAGCTGGGTGGCGCCGGCGTAGGAGAATCCGTACATCCCCACCTGACCGGTGGTGCCCGGAAGTTGCGCCGCCCATTCGATCGTCGCCACGCCGTCGCTCGCTTCATTGAGAAACGGGTACCACTCACCTTCGGATCGGTAGCGCCCCCGCACATCCTGTGAAACCACGACATATCCATGCCGCGCGTACCACGCCGGGTGGGCATACGTGATGTTTTCACCCTGATTCTTGTCGTACGGAAGCCGGATCAGGATGACGGGAAACGGTCCTTCCCCTGCTGGCCGGTAGATATCCGAGTAGAGCGTCGTACCGTCGGCCATGGTCAACGGCACATTCCGCTCGACCGTCACACCACCCATACCTGCCAGGGTTTCCATCTGCATTGCATTCCCTTCCAACTGACGTGCTATCCGACTTCGCCGGGGTCCGGCAAAGTGTAGTTCGGGCGCCTGTGGCCCGACGCTGGCACCTGTGGCCCGACGCGGACTTCAACCCGCCCGGCTTCGGACTTCGGACTCCAAGCTTCGGACCCCTCCACCCGTCCGTCAGCATACGAGTCCCATCGAATACGGTCAACGCGCGAAAAAGAACTGGAACGGCTCCTGCTACGTAGGCAAAGCGGGAGCCAGTCGGTAGAATTGCCTCCGGGGTAATCTCCCCGGGGCAAGAACTGGCGATCACTCCAGACTCGTGCAGACCAGGAGCGCCATCCGTCCACATGCAACCAGCTCAACGTGTCGAGACTCGACAGTCGCCCAACTCCCGTCGTCGCGCCTTCAGCACGCGCAAACGGCGAGCCGGCTGGGCCGTGCTGGCAATGTTGTCGATCGTCCTTCTTGTGGGCGGCATCTACGGTTGGCAGGTGATCTCGGCGCTCGTCCATCTGGAGCAGGCGGCGGTGGTGCCCCTTCCCCCGTCGACCGTTTCCACCACGCAAAGTGGCCAGCCCGTCGTGTCGCTTCCTTCCACAGCTGCGTTGATGGGCGATTCCGAACCTGACTTTGGCGCCGACTACACCGATCAGGCGTCGGCGGAGGCTTCTCCCGTTGCTGAATCGACGCCAGCCGGCGATGCGCCGGCCAACGAGCATCTCTCCCGGCTGGAAGTCGCCCAGACACTGGTCGAAGCCAGCATGGACAACGGCGACCCCGGCAAATCGAGCATCTGGGAGGGACGTGATTCTCTGCTGATCATGGTCCTGGGGGTCGACCGCCGCCCCGACGGCGGCGACCAGAATGCCGACGTGATCATCATTGCCCGGCTAGACCTCATCGACAAAACACTGACTGGAGTCAGCATCCCGCGGGATCTCCTGGTGGAGATTCCTGGTGAAGGTGAGGGCAAAATCAACGGCGCCTACAACGCAGGGGTTCTCAACAATCCGGACGATCCCGCGGCCGGCGTGGCCAAAGTCCGCGACACGCTGGAATCCCTCTTTGGATTGCGGATCGACGGCTACGTCCTGGTCGACTTTTCAGGTTTCGAGAGCATCGTCGATGCCCTTGGCGGTATCGACGTGGTGGTCCCCTACGAGATCGTCGACACAAAGTACCCCACCGAGGACTATGGCGAGCAAACCATCACCTTCGCCGCTGGTCCGCAGCACATGGATGGCGATCAGGCGCTGAAGTACGTCCGAACGCGCCACGCCGACAGCGACGATGCTCGCCGCCAGCGCCAGATCGACGTGATCGGCGCGATTCTGAAACAGGGCCGCTCGCTCTCCTCGATCACCCGGGCGGACGATCTCATCGTCTCAGCGGCCGAAACCATTCAGACCAGCTTCACACTCGAAGAACAGCTGACGCTGGCCAGACTGGCGATGCAGATGTCGCCGGACAACGTCGCCATCACCACACTCGCCGAACCCCTCCTCCAGGCGGATTGGACCGACGATGGGGCATGGGTCTACACCGCGGACCCGCAGGAGCTCTTCGACTTCGTCCAGGCGCATCTCTACCCTCAGTCCTGATCGGACGGAAACGCCAGCGACGCCTCCATACCCGAATATCCGATGGTGGTGGTGGGAAAGATGGCTGTGGCGTTGTGCAGCCATTCGTGGGGCTCATTGACGGCCGGACTGAAATGCGTGAGCCAGAGCGCTCCCGCCTGAGCGTCAGCGGCAAGCGTTGCGGCCTCCGCGAAGGTCATATGCTTCTTGTCGATCGCTTTGTGCTGATCGGCTGAGTCCCCATAGGTCCCTTCGCAAACCAGCAAGTCGACGCCACGCAGAAAACCGGGCAGATTGGGGACCGGTCTGGTGTCGGTCACGAAACCGATGCTCAGCCCCTTTCGTTCCGGTCCGAGAAACCTGCCGGCCGGAATCCGCCGGCCGTCGATCTCAACATCGGTTCCCTTCTGAAGTGCGCTCCAGAACCGCTGAGGAATTCCCGCCTCCGCCGCCTCGTCCGCGAGAAACCGGCGACCTCGAGGCATGTCGATTCGATAGCAGAGCAGGGGCAGCGCATGGTCGCCCCGGATCACCGAACCTTCGGCTCCGCCGGGAAGGGCGAAGCGGACACCATCATCGATCTCCCGGATTCGCAGCTCGAATCCCAGCACCGGAGCGATTTCCCGCAACGCCTGCACGACATGCACCGTTCCCGGCGGTCCAAAGAGGGTGACCGGTTCCTGCCGCCCGGCATTGGCGATCGCGTGAAGCAGTCCGGGAATGCCAGCGACATGGTCGGCATGGAGATGGGAGAGGCAGATCGTACCCACCCGCCGAAAGCCCCAGCCGTAGAGTTGCCATGGAATCTGCGTTCCCTCGCCACAGTCGAACAGCACCAGATCGCCCTCGATGCGCATCAGCAGCGACGAAAGCCACCGGTTCGGCATTGGCATCATGCCACCCGTTCCGAGGAGCAAGAGATCGATCATGGCGCTATTGGTGCATCGTGCATAGTTGATAGTTCATAGTTCATAGTTGATGGTGCATAGTAGATGGTTGGTGGTTGATCGAAGAGAGCAACCGGACAAGGCGCAGGAAATCTATCAACTATCAACCATGAACTATGCACTATGAACTATCCTCAACTTCCACACCACCACCACCGCCTCGAACACGATCTTCCGCGACAGCTTCGACTTCCCGGCCACGCGGTCGACGAATCGAATCGGAATTTCCCGGACGCGTAGCCCTTTCTGGTGAATATAGAACGTTGTCTCGATCTGGAAGACGTAGCCATCCGACTGAATCTCGCTGCGCGGCAGCGCTTCCAGCGCCGCCCGGCGGTAGAGTTTGAACCCACCGGTCAGATCGGAAATGGGCACACCGAGCACCAGGCGGGCGTAGTGCCCGCCGATCCAGCTCAGGATTTTGCGGCTGCGCGGCCATCCCTCGGTCGATCCACCTTCGACGTAGCGGGAACCGAGCACCAGGTCGGCATCGTGGCTTTCCGCCAGGAGTCGAGGCAAGTCGTCTGGATCGTGGGAGAAGTCGGCATCCATCGTCGCGACATGCGTATAGTCACGCGCCAGCGCCCAGTCAAACCCCGCCAGGTAGGCCCGGCCGATCCCCTGCTTGTCTGGACGGTGCAGCACCTGCACGCGATCTGGATGCTCGCTGGCAGCGCGATCGGCCAGCGTTCCGGTTCCATCAGGTGATGAATCGTCGACGATGAGCACCGAGAACTCCGGTCCCGCACCGAGCACGGCATCGATCAGCGACAGAACGTTCGCCGCTTCGTTGTAGGTGGGAACGATCACCAGTACGCGAACTGGCGAACGCGCCACCGCCGGTGCTCTGGTGTCGGTCCTGCTGGATATCGCTCAGACCTGTTCTTCCGGCGGGCGCCGCGAGAGATGAAACGCCACCTGGGCGAGGAGCGCATCGATATCGAAGGGTTTGGCCAGCGCCGCATCGGCGTGGGCCAGCGCTTCCGACTGACTGCGGATCGTGCGTCCGGCCGACATCGCCACGATCGGAATCTCGGCGGTTTCCGGATCGGCCTTCAGACGGCGTATCGCGGTGGAACCATCGACAGCCGGCAGCATGATGTCCATCAGGATCAAATCGGGACTCCAGTCGCGCGCCAGCATCAACCCCTGGGCGCCGTCCCGGGCGATGGCCACGGTGTACCCCTCACCCGACAGAACAGCTTCGATCAGGTCAGCCACGCTCGGCTCGTCGTCGACCACAAGAATTCGGGGTGGCATCGTTACTTCTTCCAGCTCCAGATTGGCCCAATCGCCAATGAATCAGGCCGCGACATTCCGCTCCTCGATCTGCGCGCCAAGCGACGACAGCTTTCCGACCAGATCCTCATAACCGCGCGCCAGGTGGTGGATGTTGTGCACCCGGGTCTCGCCCTCGGCAATCAAACCCGCCAGCACCATCCCCGCCCCCGCTCGGATGTCGATCGCTTTCACATCGGTTCCGATGAGGGGTGTTGGACCGACAATCCGCGCTTCGTTGCCGAGGCGTTGGGCATTCAGCCGTTCCACAGAGGCGTTCGCACCCAACAGCGTGAGTTGTTCGACATAGCGGAGGCGGTCTTCGAACACCCGCTCCTTGATCCGCGACACACCCTGCGCCTGGGTCAGGAGCACGGCGAACGCCGCCTGCAGATCGGTGGGGAAACCGGGATAGGGCAGCGTCTGCACCTCCACGGCCCTCAGCTCGCTCCCCGGCCGCACCATCATCGAGTCGCCGCGCGTCCAGACTTCGGCGCCGGCTTCCTCGAGTTTGGCCCGAACCGGCAGCATATCCGCTTCGACAACGCGATCGAGGGTGACTTCGCCACCCGTGATCACCGCGGCGATGGCGTAGGTGCCGGCCTCGAGACGATCGGGAAGAATGACTTCCGAAACGCCATTCAGACGGTCGACCCCATCGACAGTGATCACCGGCGACCCGAGCCCCTTGATCCTGGCGCCCATGCGCATCAGCATGGAGCCGAGCGCGACGATTTCCGGTTCGCAGGAGGCATTGATGATCGTCGACCGCCCCTCGGCCAGCGTCGCGGCCATGAGCAGGTTCTCCGTGCCGGTGTGGCTGGGGTAGTCCATGAAGATACTGGAGCCCCGCAGTCGCGATGTTTCGACTGCGGCGCTGATCACCGAATCGGAGACGTCGACGCGCGACCGCATCTGCCGGAACCCGCGAACGTCGACATCGACCGGCCGCACGCCCAGCTGGCATCCCCCCGGCGTCGACGCCCGCATCGAGCCCATTCGGGCCAGGAGCGGACCAGCAACCAAAAACGACGCTCGCATGCGCTCGACCAAATGGGGAGGGGCGTCGGTGGTCGCGATGTGAGCGGCCCGCACCCGCACCTGGCCACCAGCCGGATCGAACTCCGCTTCGGCGCCAAGGGCCTGCAGAAGCTCGACCATGGTCCGGATGTCGCTGAGATCGGGCACATTGGTCAGGATGACGTCGTCACGAGTCAGCAGCGTGGCGGCCAGAATCGGCAACGCGGCGTTTTTCGACCCGCTGATCGTCACGTTGCCGCGAAGCGGCACGCCTCCCTGGATAGCCAATACCCGATCGGCGCTATCTGGCGCTCCGGCGAAAGCCGCCGGCGGAGAAGGAACGAGCTGCGGAAGCGTCATCGAGGATCTTTCCAACCTGGAATGCTGAAACATGCATGGGCCGACCCGCCATCGCGGAATCGACTGCTGAGACTATATCCGAAACTGGCCCCGCCAAACGACGAATTCGCCCCTCACCCGTCCACCGATCCGCAATTGCTCTAACCGATCGCCTGCGGCGGAGCATGCCTCCACATCCTGCGCGGGTGGTCATATCCCGCTGATGGGAACGCACCTTGCTAGACTTGCCCACAGGTGGGTGGACGATCTGAAAGGAGCTCGCATCATGGCGCCACGTTCAGCTTCAGACAACGACGCACGACTCTCTCGCCGCCTGGCTCTGGCGCTTATTGCCGGTATGGGCGGCGCCCTGGGCATCTCGCGACTGATCAGCGCAGACGATGACGACAATAGCGGCCATGGCAACGATCATGACGACGATACCGACACGCCCGATACGCCAGATGACGAGGGCAAGTTGGCGCCGTTGGGCACAGTTCCACCCGGATCGTTCGAGGTCAGAATTGTCGACGACGATGCCGACGCCTTCCGTCCCGGCACGGTCTCCGTCATGCCCGGGCAGCCCGTCACCTTCGTCAATCTCGATGACGACCCCCACACCGCAACCGGAGCGAGTTTCGACACCGGCATCATGCAACCCGGAGAACAAGCGACGGTCACCTTCGACCGTCCGGGCGTTCATCCATTCGCCTGTCAGATTCATCCGGTCATGACCGGGGTCGTCGAAGTGCTGGGCACGGTTGGACCGACGATTGGCACGCCGGTCGCCTCCCCTGTCGCGTCTCCTGCTGCAGTGGGGGCATCGTTCGAAGTCACGATCGCCGACTTCAGCTTCGACCCCGCCGAGATCACCGTCCCAGCCGGGTCCGTCGTCACCTGGGTCAACAGCGGCGCGGCGCCGCACACCGCGTCAGCCTCGGATCAGACATTTGACACTGGCGTGATCGATCCGGGCACGGAGGCAAGCCACACATTCGCGGAAACGGGAGCGTTCTCCTACTTCTGCGCGTTCCACCCGAGCATGACCGGGACCGTGACGGTGACCTGATCTCGATTGTTCAAAAGGCGCGAAGAGGACGCTCGTGCCACCTGAGGCAGCGTGACCGCGACGCCGTGAACGGCTCCGCTCACGGCGCCATGCCCCTGGCGGGTCTCTCACGGACCACAGATGGGGCGCGCACTCTCTTCACCTGTAGCCGCAGACCCCCGTGTCTGCTTCGTATGGGGAAACGACTATCGGCGATGACCGCGGATGCCAATTCCGGCCATCTCCCTCACAGTCCGCAGACACGGGGGTCTGCAGCTACAAGTGATCGGCAAGGGGGCCAGAATGAACGCCGCTTCCCAAGATTCGGCAGGAGTCTGCAACTACTGGGGGAAGAGGAGATGCCAATGAGGCGCCGTATTCGCCTCTGGCTTCGGACTTCGGACTAAGTTCCTGGTAGCTCCGAGCGGCGTCCGCTGCGGCGGCGTTCCGCGGTGCGCAGGCGGATGTTGGCCCGTCGCAGCGACGCCTGAGCGGCCGCGAGATCCTCGGTGGCGCCCCGCTTCGAGATTTCGTCCTCGGCGCGTTTTCGCGCGTCTTCGGCGCGAGAGGCATCGATTTCCTCGACCCGCTCGGCAGCGTCGGCCAGGATGATCACCTTGTCCGGCGTCACTTCCATGAAGCCGCCGAAGACGACCATCGCGTACTCCTGGCCACTCTTCTTGACCCGGAGTTCGCCACCGGCGAGGGTGGTGATCAGGGGTGCGTGATTCGGCAGAATGCCCAGCGTGCCGGAAGCGCCCGGCGCGATCACCATATCGACCTCATCGTCGGTAAAGACGATGCGCTCGCCGGTAACCACTTCGACGGTGAGCTTTGCCATGGAACTTGCCCCTTATGGTCGGACGTATCAGTGGGGAACGAGGGGGATTTCGCATCACCCCTCGCCCCATTCGACGATCTAGCTGTTGGCCGCCTCGACAACCATGTCGATACCGCCGGCATACATGAACGCCTGCTCCGGCAGCGCGTCGTACTTGCCTTCCAGGATTTCCTTGAAGCCCCGCACCGTCTCCTGCCGGCTGACATACTGTCCAGCCCGACCGGTGAACTGCGCGGCAGTGAAGAACGGCTGAGAGAAGAAGCGCTCGATGCGGCGGGCTCGCGCCACGAGCTGCTTGTCGTCCTCGCTGAGTTCTTCGATACCGAGAATCGCAATGATGTCCTGCAGGTCGCGATAGCGCTGCAGCACGCGCTGCACTTCGCGGGCAACCTCGTAGTGCTCGTCGCCCACGACGCGCGGGTCGAGAATGCGCGAGGTCGACGCCAGCGGGTCCACGGCCGGGTAGATGCCGCGCTCGGCGATCGCTCGCTCGAGCGAGATCGTCGCGTCGAGGTGAGCGAAGGTCGTCGCCGGGGCTGGGTCGGTGTAGTCGTCCGCCGGGACGTAGACCGCCTGCACCGAGGTGATCGAACCACGCTTGGTCGAGGTGATCCGCTCCTGGAGCTGGCCCATCTCGGTGGCCAGCGTCGGCTGGTAACCCACCGCGCTCGGCATACGGCCAAGGAGCGCTGACACCTCAGAACCGGCCTGCACGAAGCGGAAGATGTTGTCGATGAAGAGGAGCACGTCCTTGCCGTCGTCGCGGAAATACTCGGCCATCGTCAGACCGGTCAACCCAACGCGAAGACGGGCTCCTGGCGGTTCGTTCATCTGGCCGAAGACGAGCGTCGTCTGGGCGGCCACGCCCGAACCCTGCATTTCGCCCCAGAGCGCAGTGCCCTCACGGGTTCGCTCACCCACGCCGGTGAAGACCGACACACCCGAGTGCTCGGCGGCGATGTTGCGGATCAGCTCGGTGATGATGACCGTCTTGCCCACGCCGGCGCCCCCGAAGACGCCGGTCTTACCGCCCTTGGTGAAGGGAGCGATCAGGTCGATGACCTTGATGCCGGTTTCGAAGACTTCGACCTGGGTCGACTGATCCTCGAATGTCGGTGCGGGGCGGTGAATCGGATAGCTGGTGGCGGCTTCCACCGGTCCCTGCTCGTCGATCGGCTCGCCGGTGACGTTCAGAATGCGGCCGAGCGTCTCCGGGCCAACCGGCACGGTGATCGGCGCTCCCGTGTTTCGCACGGCCATGCCGCGCCGCAGACCTTCGGACGAGCTCATGGCCACAGTCCGCACCCAGTCGTTGCCGAGGTGCTGCTGCACCTCCAGCACCAGGATGTGGCCGTCTTCGAACTCGACATCGAGCGCGTAGTAAATCTCGGGCAGCTGGTCAGGCGGGAACTGCACGTCGACGACGGCTCCCATTACCTGAACGATGCTTCCCGTTGCTTCCCGGGTCAGTGTTGCGGTCATCGCTCTCTCCTCAGCGCGTGCTCGGCGTACGTCCCGATTGGCCCGGGTTAGCCCTGCTGCCGCATGGCATTCGCGCCGGCGGCAATTTCTGACACTTCATTGGTGATCTGGGTCTGGCGAGCCTTGTTGTAGGACAGCGTCAGGTCGGAAACGAGATCGCGCGCGTTGTCCGATGCATTCCGCATGGCAACCATGCGCGCCGAGTATTCCGACGCAAAATTCTCCAGAATCGCCTGATAGATCTCCACTTCCACCAGCCGCGGCAGCAGCTCTGTCAGCACATCTGCTCCGGTCGGCTCGAAGATGTAGTCGTTGTATTCACCCGAACCCGCTTTCGGCTCGATCGGCAGCAACTGCTGCACCACCGGTGTCTGCGAAAGGGTGCTGTTGAACTTCGAATAGATCAGATAGACCGCGTCGGCTTTGCCGCTCACGTAGTCGCCGATCACCACCGACGTGATGGCCGTGACGTCTTCTGGCGTCAGTGAATCGGCAAGCCCCGTGAACTCCGCCACGACATCTTGCCGGGTCCTCACCATGAACTCGGAGCCCTTACGTCCGACCGCCACCACCTTTACGGGCGCTTCCGCCTCTTCCAGGATGAACTTGCCGGCGCGACGCAGAATGTTCGAATTCAGCGGCCCGGTGAGTCCCTTGTCCGGAGTCACCAGCAGCACTTCGATATTCTTGATCTCCCGCTTGGCGAGCAGCGGAAATGCCGCCAACTGCTCGGCATCGAGCTGGAGCGCGGCCAGATCGCTGATCATCGCCTCGATGCGCTCCGCATAGGGGCGGCTCGCGGTCACCCGCTGCTGGGCACGGCGCATCTTGGACGCGGCAACCATCTCCATGGCCCGCGTGATCTGCGAGATGTTCCGCACAGACCGGATGCGGCGGCGAATTTCTCGTGTACTTGGCACCCTTGCCTCCTCATCTGCTCAGCCCGCCGAACCGGCGAGCCGGGCAGGATGATCGCTGTTTAGCCGGCTACCGCCGCTGCCTGCCGTGTCGCCCACTTGGAGCCAGCCTTGAAGGCCGACATCACCTGGCCCAGCGTCTCCAGCGTCGCGTCGCTCAACTGCCCTTCATTGCGAATGGTGTCGAGCAAACCGCTGTTCGCCGATCGCAGGTATTCCAGGAATTCACGCTCGAACTGCTGGACATCACCCACCGGCACGTCGTCGACATGCCCGTTGGTGCCTGCCCAGAGAATCGCCACCTGCTCCTCGACCGGCATCGGCTGGTACTGACCCTGCTTGAGGATCTCGGTGAGCCGGGCGCCGCGATTGAGCTGCTGCTGCGTGTTGGCGTCGAGATCGGAGCCGAACTGGGCGAACGCGGCCAGCGACCGGAAAGAGGCCAGATCGAGTCGCAGGCGGCCAGCAACCTGGCGCATCGCCTTGATCTGTGCGGCTCCACCGACGCGGGAAACCGAAAGACCGGCGTTCACCGCCGGGCGAACACCGGCGTAGAAGAGATCAGACTCCAGATAGATCTGGCCGTCCGTGATCGAAATCACGTTCGTCGGAATGTAGGCCGACACGTCGCCAGCCTGTGTTTCGATGATCGGAAGCGCGGTCAGCGATCCACCACCCAGTTTGTCGTCGAGACGGGCAGCCCGCTCGAGCAGGCGCGAGTGGAGATAGAAGACGTCGCCCGGATAGGCCTCGCGTCCCGGAGGACGGCGGAGGAGAAGCGACACCTGGCGATACGCCCAGGCATGCTTGGAAAGATCGTCGTAAATGATCAGCGCAGCCCGGCCCTGCTCCATGAACTCTTCGCCCATCGCGCAACCGGCAAATGGCGCAACATACTGGAGCGCCGCAGGATCGGCGGCGGATGCCACGACCACGATCGTGTGGTCCATGGCGCCGAACTCCTCGAGCGTGGCAACGGCCTGGGCAACCTGCGCCTGCTTCTGGCCGATGGCCACATAGATGCAGATAACGCCGGAGCCCTTCTGGTTGATGATCGTGTCCAGGGCCACGGCAGTCTTGCCGGTCTGGCGGTCGCCGATGATCAGCTCGCGCTGACCGCGGCCGATCGGGATCATCGAGTCGATCGACTTGATGCCGGTCTGGAGCGCCTGATCGACGTCCTGGCGCAGAATCACGCCCGGCGCGATCCGCTCGATCGGTCGAGTCTGATTGGTGGCGATGGCGCCCTTGCCGTCGATCGGCTGACCGAGGGCGTTGACCACCCGGCCGACCAGCGCATCGCCAACAGGAACCGACGCCAGCCGTCCGGTCGCCCGGACTTCGGCGCCTTCCTCGATACCGGTGTAGTCACCCATGATGACCACACCGACCGAGTCCTCTTCCAGATTGAGAACCAGACCGATGATGCCCGTTGCGGTGAACTCCACGAGCTCACTGAGCATCACACTGGTCAACCCATAGACGCGGGCAATACCGTCGCCGACTTCGACCACGGTCCCGACATTTGAAATCGTGACCTGGTCCGAATCAGCAGCGATCTGCTTCTTGAGAATGTCAACGATCTCTGTTGCTCGAACGACCATTCAATCACCGTCCTCCCGGGCTGTTCGGCCGGGTGCAAGAGACGCTTCCTCCGCGGCTGGGACCGAACACTGATCTGAACTCATCTGAACACTGTGCTAGTTGGCCGCCGCCAGTCGCTCGTGCAACCGGCGAAGACTGTTCGCCACACTTCCATCGATCAGGTTGTCGCCAACGCGCACAACCACACCGCCGATCAGGGCGGGATCGACATTGGTCTCCAACACAACCTCTTTGCCAAAGAGCTCGCTGAGCTGATCCCGGACCTGCTTCTCACCGGCCGTGTCCAGCGCGACAGCGGTGGTCACATTGGCCACCAGCACGCCGCTCCGCTCCAGAACCGCGGCCCGGTAGGCCTGGACCATATCGGAGATGATCGGCAGTCGCCGGCGGCGAACCAGCATCTGACCGAGGCGCCGCGCCTCCGGCTGCGCATCAGCCAGCGCTTTGTCGATCAGCGCCAGCTTGTCGGCTTCGCTTGTCTTTGGACTTGCCAGAAATTCCGCTAGCTCGGCATCCGCAGCCAGCGCTTCCAGAATGGCCAGATCATCATTCCAGCGTTCGATCGCTCCCTGCTCGCTGGCAAGTTCGAACACTGCCTGTGCGTATCGTTTTGCTGCCCCACTGGCCACGCTGTTGTTCCCCTTCTGAAAGCTTCTTAGGCGATCAAACGATTCTTACGACTTGTCCGCGGCGCCACCCTGGCCCGCGATTGCTTCGCTGAGAGTCGCCTCGATCAATGAAGCCTGTGTGGCTGGATCGAGCTCCTTGCGAACGATTTTCGATGCGACGAGGACGGCCAGATCGGCGGCTTCTTTCCGCAGCTCCTGGCGAGCCTGCTCAGTTTCCGCCCGAATGGCGGCCTGAGCGCGAGCCATATACTCGTCCGACTGCTTGCCCGCTTCCTCCCGAGCTCGCTCGACCAGGGCATCCCCCGATTCGCGCGACTGGGCCAGAATCGACTGCGCCTCACGGCGAGCCTCGGCGAGCACTTCCTCGTTGCGTGCAGCCGTTGCTTCCAGCTGCGACTGCATTCTGGAAGCCGCCTCCATCCCTTCCCGAACCTTCTCCTGGCGCTCGTCGAGAATCTTGACGATCGGACCAGAGGCGTAACGCCACAGAAGGAACAGAAACGCCAGGAAGGCGATGATCTGCACGAGCAGTTTTGTTAAGTCAACCCCAAAGGATTCCAACATTGTTATGCGCTCCTGGCCGGGCCCGACATGCTGCCCCGTCCATACGTGGAATGCCGCCGCCTGGCCTCCGTCGCCTCAGGCAGGTTGCCCCGGTCTGCGAACCAGCGTCCGCGCCCGGGGATCGAACCCACTAGACGAACAGAATAATGATCGCGATAACGAATGCGTAGATGGCGACAGCTTCGGCGAGCGCCGCACCGATGATCATGGTCGAGCGAATGTCGCCGGCTGCTTCAGGATTGCGACCGAGCGCCTGCATGGCGCCATTGACTGCCCAACCGAGACCGAGTCCTGGACCAAGTGCCCCAATGCCGATCGCGAGGGCGCCGCCGATGTAGCGAACTGCATCTGGATCTGTAATTCCACCGAACACGAGCTTCCTCCTCTGTCCCGGACGGCAACCGCTTTTCCGTCCGCTTGTGTGAGAAGCCGGCACTCGCCGGCCTTCTGACCATAGTTCTTGGCCCCGGTGTCCAGCCGCCGGCTCAGACGAACCGGCTCGTTGAAGCCCCGGGCATGCTTCCCTGATTAGTCACCCGCTCCATGAGCGGGGGCATGTGCGCCTTCCTTCTTATGCGCGTCCTCATGTTCGTCATCGTGACCATGAGCAGCAGCCACCGCGATGTAGATCAATGTCAGCATCGCAAAGACCAATGCCTGAATGGTTCCGAACATCAACTCCAGGAAAAGGAAGATGACCGGCACGAAGATCGGGATCACGGCGATGCTCACCTTGGCCCCGATCGCGTACATCACGCCCAACAGCGCTTCTCCGGCAAAGACATTGCCGAAAAGTCGAGCGGAGAGCGAGATGATTCGCGAGAATTCAGAAATGAGCTCAATTGGAAAGAGAAAGGGCGGATCCGCCATGTGCTTGAGACGCCCGACCACGCCATGCGCCCGGATGCCGTAGACCTGCACCGCAACGAAGGTCACCAGCGCCATCGCCAGCGTCATGTTCAGGTCGGCTGTCGGCGGACGCAGGAACGGCACGAGCACTTCACCATGCTCTTCATCGGCGGCGCCGGTGACAAAGCTCTGCGGCGTATCCGAACCAGCAGCGGCCAGCGTGTAGACCGCTGCCTCTTCTGTGTGCTCGCCGGCTTCTTCCGCGTGATCGCTTTCCTTATTGATGCCGACCGTGCCGACACCCGGCAGCAAACCCGAGTAGTTCGCCAGCATGATGAAAATGAACAATCCCGAAACCAGCGGGAAAATCCGCCGCCCCAGCGACTTGCCGCCCGCGCTCTCGGTCATGCCCAGCAGGAACTCGAGAATCAGCTCGACCATCGCCTGCAAGCGCCCTGGCACCAGGGTTGCCCGGCGCGCCACAAACGCCCCGACCAGAAGAATCAACGCCATGACCAGAAGCATCGTCAGGAAGGAGTTCGTAATCGAAAAAGGGCCGATCTTGAACAACTCTTCGGCTGCAAGCTCGATATGGACTTCCATCGATACTGATGCTCCCGTCGTACCTGTCAGCCGTCAGCGGCCGATTTCGAATTCGACCGCTTGCTGGCAAACCTGGTGATCTGCCGAGTGACCACCTTCGGCTCACGATCTTTCTGTCCCAGCATCGCCAACTCATAGAGCTGATATGCCGCGACGATCAACCCCAACGCGACCCCCAAAAGGGTGAACCAGGGACTCGTCTCGAGCCACTCGTCGAGAAGAATACCGCCGACAATGCAAATGATGATGCTCACCACAATAGAGCAGCCAAGCCCTGCTGCGACTCCGGCTGCTCGTGCATCGTCATTATCGACGGGTGAAGGGGGGTTCTGCACTCCGGCCAACCTCCTTCATTCGATTGCGCATTTTATCACAATCTCGGGGGAGTGTGCATCTCCCCTCCAGTGTTGGATGATCGTGCTGGCGTCGATCACAATTCCAGCCGGATCACGTTTTCTGAGAGTACCCTGTGCAGGAATCCGACGCATCCACAGACGACAAAACCGACGACCACGCCAGCCAGTTGACGGTGATGAACCGGCAGCGCGTGTTCGGTCTGGCGTTGCCGATCATCGGCGAACAGCTTCTTCACACCCTGGTCGTGGCCGTCGACACCATCCTGGTGGCCCGGTTGGGGAAAGAAGCCGTCGCCGGCGTCGGAACAGCGGTCGAGCTCATCTATTTCATCATCGCCATTCTGATCGCGCTGGAGATCGGCGCGACAGTCCTCATCTCGCAGGCGTTCGGCGCCGGAAAAACCGATCGCGTCGTGCTGCTGGCTCGTCAGGCTCTCTCCTGGGCCGTCGCAATCTCCATACCGGTTTCGATCCTCGGGTACATCGCCGCGCCGCGAGTCATTTCGCTCTTCGGGCTCGAACCGGAGGTCGCCGCGCACGCCAACGCCTATCTCCGCATTACCGCGGCATCGGCGATTGCGCTCCTTCTTACCTTTGTGAGTGGCTCGATCTTCCGGGGGCGCGGTGACAGCCGTACCCCACTGATGGCCGCGGTTGTGGCCAACATCGTCAATGTCTTCGCCTCGTATGCCCTCATCTTCGGCAAGTTCGGTCTTCCCGAGCTGGGTGTGGAGGGCAGCGCCTGGGGCGCTGCGCTCGGGCGCTCCGCCGCCGCCGTGATCATGATCTGGCTGCTCTACACCGGGAAGCGGGGTATCACCATTCGGGGCGACGCATCCTGGATACCCAGGCTGGATGTCGGCAAATCCCTCTTCCGGCTTGGCGTGCCGGCGTCGCTCGAGCAAATCGTGGCGTCGTCGGGGTTTGTCACGATGCTCGCCGTCGTGGCCATGATCGGCACCCCGGCGCTGGCCGCCCAGCAGATCGCCTTCACCGCGCTGTCGATGGCCTTCATGCCCGGATTCGGGTTCGGTCTTGCCGCGACCGCGCTGATCGGCCAAAGCGTCGGAGCCAAACAGCTCGGCCACGCGGCTGAGGCATCCCGAATCGCTGAACGCTGGGCGATCATCTGGATGGCCACAGGAGGGGTCATCTACTTCCTGTTCGCGCCCCAGATCATGAGCATCTTCACCGACGAAACCGACGTGGTGAACCATGGCGTCAATGCGCTCCGGGCGTTGGCTATCGGATTGCCGATCTGGGCGGTTTGGTCGGTCTATGCCGGGTCGCTGCGCGGCATCGGGGACACGATTTCACCCCTCATCTCGGATGGAACCACCGTCTGGGCATCGGTCTTGCTGGCCTTCATCTGGGTGCGCTGGTTCGATGCCGGTCTCGGCACGGTCTGGCTCACCTATGTCGCCTCGGCTCCATTCGCCGCCGGGTTCAACCGGTGGCGGTACTGGCGACAGCTCAACTCTGGCAAAATCAGACCGGCAGGTGGACTCGAAGCCTTCCACTGAGCGCCGGAGCACGGGCATGATCGATCTGATCGAAACAGGCGGCACACCGTTCGACATCGGCCACGATGTCGGAACCGCGCAGCGCGAGGTCATTCGGCAGGCGCTCGCCGACACGCACGCCCTCTTCGCCGAAGCCGGCGATCCCGCCGCGTTCGACCGAACCGGCCCGTTCGCCGAAGCGATCGAGCAGCATGCTCTCCCGGTGGCGGCCGAAATGCGAGGCATGGCCGCAGGGAGCGGATTGACCTACGAGGAAATCGTCTTCATCAATGCCACTGCCGAGCTCGATCTGGATGCCGGCCGGCACACCGCCTGCACCATCGCCGGGATCACGGGACACGGCACCACAGACGGCCATGTCCTCGTTGCCCACAATGAGGACGAAACGGCGGGACTGGACAAAACCACCTACCTCGTCAAAGCCGAACCGGACGGCGCACCGGCGTTCGTCGCCTTCACGTATGCCGGATTGATGCTCCACCAGGGGGTGAATGCCGCCGGGATCGCATCAGTCGGCAATGCGCTCAACGCGCCCGACGCAACGCCCGGCGGCGTGCCGAAGCTCATCCAGTACCGTCGCGCCCTGGCCGAATCGACCATCGAGGCCGCCATTCGGGCAGTCACCATCCCCGAGCGAGGGTTCGGCAACAACCACCTCCTGGCCACGGCTGATGGCGACATCTACGACCTGGAGGTGAGCGGCTCCGACTGGCGGATGATGCCGGCTGGCAACCGCTTTCTCGTTCACGCCAATCACTTCACCCATCCGGACCTCCTGCCGCTCGACACCGGCGACGACCTCCTGAACTCGCGACTCCGCGAACAGCGGCTCCACAACCTGATCGACGCCGCCTTCGGCACGATCACGCCCGACTCGCTCCGGACCATGATGTCCGACCACGCCAACTACCCGAAATCGATCTGCAAACACGCCACCCCCGACAGCGACCTCGACTACGGCACCATCGGCAGCGTCGTCATCGACGTCACCACCCGAACCTTGTGGGCCTGCGCGGGGAATCCATGCCGGTCGGAGTGGCGGAAGGTGGGGTTGTAGCGGCCCGCCTACGCTCGTAGTTCGGGCACCTGTGGCCCGACGTTAGCAGTCGGCAGTCGGCAGTCGGCAGTCGGCAGTCGGCAGTCGGCAGTCGGCAGTCGGATAGAGCATCGATTGCCTTCCCACGCGCCGATGGCGGTCAGCGCACGCGGCTTCTTCTCCGTCAGCGGAATGCCCAGCCATTCCGGCCAGAGCCGCCGATCGAACCCGTGCTCGTACGGATGCCCTGGCACACCGCGAAAACGCTCGGCAAAGACCTTTGGGTAGCAGTGGTCGCAACCAGCCAATACCCGGGCATCCGGTCATCGGATTCCAAGTAGCGTCGGTCTGTTTGATGGGCGTAACAAGTAGCATGTCTTCTCCTGAACGCCCGCGCTACGTGGCGATGCCAGCGAACACCGACGCAGTTAGTCAGAAAAGAACATTTGTACTATACTGCATCCAAAGAGCGGACCTATAGGATGTGCTGTCACGGCTCCCGTGCCTGACCGCTCCCCACCACTAGTCTTTCGGTCGCCGAATTCACGGTGCAACTTGCTATCTTCTCTTTGCTGCATCAATATGACGGTGTTATGAATGGAATCGGTTGCCATGCAGCAATCTAGTACCAGACAGTTCGTCATTCAATTGGATGACACAACGTCGCTTCAGCGCCTCGCTCGCGCTATGGAGGCTTGGGATGAAGCGATGTCCAAGACGACCGAGATGATCGGACCTGATCATGTTCTCGGCATTGAAGTAGAGGATTTGTCTCCAGGTAGTGCAATGATTTCGTTGCTTGGAACGTTTGACAGCGACCAATCGGCCAACGATTTCACGGCGGAGATCGTTCGCTTCAATCGTGCTGTAGGCAGTGGAAAGATCGACGCCTTGCCACCGAAGTTGCAGTCGACAGCAATTCGAATGAGAAAAGTTTCGGAGCTGGACAATGGTGCCGGAATGGTACTAGCGACCCAGGATGAAGATGTCTACGTGGCTCCCACGAGAGATGGAGGGGGCAACATCGTTCCTTTCCGTTACGAAGCGAGGAAGTCCGAATCGTATGGTGTGCTAACAGGTCGACTTCAGCAGATTACCAGTCGCTCGGGCGTTCGAGGGTCGCTCTACGACGTCGTTTTCGACCGAGCGGTTCGAATCTACTTCAACCCGGATGCCGCTGAGGAACTGCGCCAGAAGTGGAACAAGGAGGTACAGGTAACAGGACTGATTCGGCGGGACCCAGCTTCTGGTCTGCCTCTGTCAGTGCGAGATGTCACCTCTACTGTTGAACTCGAATCGAAGGTCAACCCAGACGCATGGCGGGTTGCGTATGGTGTGCTCTCGGGCCAACTTCCTGATGTACCCTCTGCCGAGCTCGTAAGGCGACTTCGCGAGAATGACTAGCAGGATATACCTCGATACGTCGACGATTATTAGCTATCTCAACAGCGAGGGCAGGCGTGGCAATGTGATGAAGACCGCGCTAGAATCGGCAGCGAGCAACTCTTCATTTCTTCTGTATACTTCTGTCGCATCAATTGCAGAAGTAGTACACATCCTTGAGGCGAACCGGGTTCGTCCCGAATCTGGTCCCACGATCGACATGTTCTGGGACACAGCGCCCATCACGAAAGTCGAAATCAACGAGATATCTGCAAGAGAGTGTCGATCGTTGACGCGATTTCGATACTTCGGGAACGGCAATCGGGCCAAGACCGACGTCAGCAAACGCTATACGATTGATGCGATTCACTTGGCGGTAGCGCGCTGGTTGCAGTGCGACGAACTGTGGACATATGATCCAAAGCATTTCCAAGCATTCAATGAACCGCCAGAGCTCGCAATTCGCGAACCGCACATGGACCAGCTGATGCTAGAAGGAATCTAGCCAAACGCATCAAAGTGAAACAACTGATCTTCCCGCACGAATCACCATCGGGAATCGGTACTGTTTCGACATCGCGCAAGCGACTATCCCGCCCGCTCCCCCCATCGACCTCCTAAACACGAACTCCTCCTCCATCTCGGCCGTCGACCAGCCATGCGCATCTCACACCGCAGGGCCGAGCGCTGCGTGCAGATGCTACGGTCAGTTGGGAAGTCGGTTGTACGAAGTCGTGAGGGTTCGCTTCCTCAACTCCGCCTCCTCAACGCAGAGTCCGTGCGACATTTCCTGGCCAACTCCGGGCGCCCGCCAGCAGCTTAGACAGGGATGATTCATATCGCCAGGAGTCTATCATTCAAAGCGTGCCGGTTCATCTCACTGGCCTCTACCTGACCACCTGTGCGCCGGCGGAGTTGTCCCTCTCCCCTGCCCCTCTCCCGACCGCGGGAGAGGGCGTTATGGACCAGCTTGCCCTTCGCGATGTCGCAGCCATGCCGCCTCGCTGATTCCTTCTCGCCTTTCCACCTTCCACCGCGTCGGACCACAGGTGCCCGAACTACAGTTGCTTGATGCCGCCCCCGCCCTCCTCTTCACCCATCCGTCACGTTCGGCCATGGGCGCAAGAACGACGTTTCCCGCCGCCCTTTCCGCGTCTCGCCTTTTCGCCTCGCCGAGCCACAGGCGCCCGATCGACGTTCCCCGTCGTCCTCTCCGCCTTTCCGCCTCTCCGCCTCTTCGCCTCTTCGCCTCTCCCCGTCTGGCCGTCTTGCCGACTCGCCGTCTCGCCGTCTCCGCCCCTCCCCCTCGTTTGGTATCATCGCTGCGGGGAAAGGTCGGGGGGTTTACGGGCGTACGGCGCTTCTCAGCGCTTTGCCTCATCACTCCTCGCCTGCGTTAACAACTGAGCGGTTCCCTCAGGGAGCCATACCAAAGGAGCGAAATGATGGAGGGTGCATTGCCCTTCATCCTCGAAGCGGTCTTGCTCATCGGCCTGACAGCTTTGGTCACCTATCTCTTTCTGGAGCGTCGCGCGCAATCTCGCGTGCGGCTCTCCCAGAGTGAGGCAGATCAGATCATTGCCGATGCCGAAGAGCGAAAACGACAATCCGCTATCGAGGCGAAGGACGAAGCGATGCGGCTCCGCGCGGAGCTGGATCGCGAACTAGCCAACCGGCGTAAAGAAATCGATCGAATCGAACGCCGGGTTGAGCAGAAAGAAGAAAACATCGACCGCAAACTGCAGTCGGTCGAACAACGGGATCAAAACGTCCGCAAGGGGGAACAGGGCCTCGAACGTTCGCGGGAACAGTGGGAAACGGAACGAGTCCGCCAGCAGGCACAGCTCGATCAGGAACGCAACCGGCACATCCAGGAACTGGAGCGCGTTGCGGGACTGACAGCCGAAGAAGCCCGCCAGGAGCTTGTCGCGGAAGTCGAAGCAGAAGCGCGCGCCCAGGCGGCACGCCGCCTCCACGCGATCGAGCAGGAGATTCACGAAGAGGCCGACCGGCGCTCGCGGAAGATCCTCGCCACCACGATTCAGCGCATTGCCACGGACTACATCGCCGAATCAACGGTCGCCGTGGTTCCCCTCCCCAGTGATGACATGAAGGGCCGGATCATCGGTCGAGAGGGCCGCAACATCCGCGCACTCGAACAGGCAACCGGTGTCGACCTCATCGTCGACGACACGCCGGAAGTCATCATGATCTCAGCCTATGACCCACTCCGCCGGGAGCTGGCCCGCAGGGTGCTCTCCCGGTTGCTGCAGGATGGCCGAATCCATCCCACCCGCATCGAGGAAGTGGTGAACAAGGCTCAGGTCGAGCTCGATCAGACCATTCGGGAAGAAGGAGAGCGGATCGCGTTCGAAGCGAACGTGGCCGGGCTTCATCCTGATCTGATCAAGCTGCTCGGACGTCTCAAGTACCGGACAAGCTACGGACAGAACGTCCTGGCCCACTCGCTCGAGGTGTCGGTCATCGCCGGGGCGCTCGCCGCGGAAATCGGTGCGGACATCAATGTCAGCAAAACCGCTGGGCTGTTGCACGACATCGGCAAAGCCGTCGATCATGAGGTCGAAGGACCCCACGCCCTCATTGGCGCCGATATCGCCAAACGGCTCGGCCGTTCCGCCAAGATCGTTCACGCGATCGCGGCGCACCACGGCGAGGAAGAGCCCGTAACGGTCGAAGCGTTCATCGTGGCAACGGCGGACGCGATCTCCGGCGCCCGTCCCGGCGCTCGCCGGGAAATGGTCGAGACCTATGTCAAGCGACTGGAAGCACTGGAAGGTGTGGCCAACTCGTTCGACGGCGTCGAGAAATCGTTCGCCATTCAGGCCGGACGCGAAGTTCGGGTTTTGGTCTCGCCAAACAAGATCGACGACCTGGCCGCCAGCCGGCTGGCTCAGGACGTCGTGAAGAAGATCGAGGAAACCCTGGAGTACCCAGGCCAGATCAAGGTCACGGTGATCCGGGAAACACGATCGGTCGAGTACGCTCGATAGCATCGCAACAAAAAAGGGAGTCATGCGGATTGCATGGCTCCCTTTTTCTTTCGCGAATTGTCGCAGGAATGACATGCCAGCGACTCTTGCGGTATCCTTTGGCCGGTCGCAGGTCGGATAGGGGCTGCCTGGCGCGCCAACACGAGTCCAGACGCATTGCGCGTTTGGCGGTTTTGCGCGAACTCGGGTGGCCTTTGCTTTTAGCCCTTCCGTCTCGGCACGGGAGAGCGGATCTTTCGGCTATGTGCGTCATCGCGATTCCAGGAGTAATCGCGCCAGTGATTCAGACATGCGCCTTTGAACGCGCAGACGGAGAGCTCAATGGATCGGTTCTTTAGCAAGCTCGACCTCCGTGACATCAAGATCAAGCCGGAGGGAACCCGATTCCTGCCGACTGATGACGATCTCGACGCCACCGAGCCAAGCAGTGAGGACCTGTCTCGCGGGTACGTGGCGGACTCCCCTCTCTCCTCAGCGCCAACATTCGAGCGCACCTGGCAACCAACCGAACCCGCGTCCCACTATGTGGAAACGATCGAGGTCGAGACACTGGAAGTCGTCGAGTTCGTCGAAGTCTCCAGTGAGCCCGAGCCCGTTGCACAGAATGGCCGGGCGCACGCCCAGGCGATCGACAGCTCCCAACCCCTTTTCGACAACGGCGAAGTCCTGAAGGTTTCCGCCAAGTCGCGGCCAAGCGCCGTCGCCGGCGCTATCGCCGGTGTGGTTCGGGATGCCGGCCGGGCCGAAGTCCAGGCGATCGGCGCCGGAGCAACCAATCAGGCTGTCAAAGCGGTGGCGATTGCCCGGGATTACCTCCTCGAGTCGGGAATCGATGCTGTTTGCGTGCCGGCATTCATCGATGTCGTCATCGACAACGAGGAACGAACCGCCATTCGTCTGGTCGTCGAAACCCGGTAGCCATTGTCTGACGCCTCGCTTTCCATCCATCTCACTCCCGGCGCAGTCGATCTTCACTGCCATACCAACGCCTCAGATGGCTTTCTGGCGCCTGCTGACCTGATCGCGCTCGCATCAGCTCAGCAGATGCGGACGCTGGCCATCACCGATCACGACACGACCGACGGTCTCGCCGAAGCGACGGCCGCCGGTCTGAAACAGGGCGTGGAAGTCGTCCCGGGTGTCGAGATCAGCTCCAATACCGGCGGTTCCGAGATCCACATGCTGGGCTACTTTATCGACCCCGCATCGCCAATCCTGAGCGACCATCTTCGCTGGTGCATCGAATCACGCATCACACGCGTGGAACAGATCTGCCGGCGACTGACCGCCGCGGGTCTCCCCCTGACGGTCGACGAAGTCCTTGCGGTCGCCGGATCGGGATCGGTCGGTCGCCCTCATGTGGCGCAGGTGATGATCGCTCGCGGCTATGTCGACTCGATCGGCGATGCCTTCGCCCGCTATCTGGGTCGCGGCAAACCGGGATTCGTTCAACGGGAAAATGTGGCGCCAGCCAAAGCGGTGGGAATCATCATCGAGTCTGGTGGAGCCGCCGTGCTGGCTCACCCCTATGCGACAGGAGCGGCGCTGGAGGTCCTTCCCGACCTGATCGACGCTGGACTCGCCGGTCTGGAAGCCTGGTATGGCGAATATGACCAGCGTACGCGCGAGCGGCTCGCCGCAATGGCCGAAAAGCTGGGGTTGATCGCCACCGGCGGCAGCGATTTTCATGGCACGGGCTTCAAAGAGGGCCGCAACCTAGGCAGCGTTGCTGTCGACCACGACGTCGTGGACCAGCTGCGCCGCGCCGCGGGCTCCCGGCCCCGCGCCTGACGCGCTTCCCGCTATGATCTCCGCATGAGCAACAGCACCTCGGCCATCATCGTTGCCGCAGGCAGCGGCGTTCGTTTTGGTTCTGCCGGCAAAGTCTTTTCGCCACTGGCGGGCCGCCCAATGGTCGCCTGGTCGCTCGATGCGCTCTCCGCGTCGGCAGCGGTCGCGGAGATCATCCTCGTCGCCGGCGAACACACCCTCGATCAGGCGAACGCGTTGCTGGCCTCTGGCCACTGGCCCAAACTCCGCGCTGTCGTGCCGGGCGGTCTGCTGCGACAGGACTCGGTAAGACTCGGGATGCAGGCGGCGAATCCGGACATTCCCCTGCTGGCTATTCACGACGCTGCCCGCCCGCTCATCACCACCAGCGACATCGATCGGTGCATTCAACAAGCAGCCGAGACCGGCGCCGCCATTCTTGGCTCACCGGTTGCCGACACACTGAAGCAAACGGACGCTGGCAGAGCCATCACGGCGACCATCCCGCGGGATGGGGTCTGGGCCGCACAGACACCCCAGGTCTTTCGTCGCGATCTGCTCACCGCCGCCTTCGATCGCGCCGCAGAGCAGGGCTGGACGGTAACCGACGACGCCTCGATGCTCGAGCTCGCCGGAGAAGCGGTCGTCATGGTTCGGTCGATTGCGGAGAACTTCAAAATCACAACGCAGGAGGATGTCCAACTGGCCAGCCAGATTCTCGCCAACCGTTCTGGCAGCGATCGCCTGATTGCTCGCACCGGTCTTGGCTACGACGTCCACCGCTTCGTCGCCGGCCGCCCGCTGATGCTGGGCGGGGTCGCCATTCCGTCGGAGATGGGACTGGACGGCCACTCCGACGCCGATGTCCTTCTCCACGCGATCACCGACGCTCTGCTCGGCTCCGCGGCGCTGGGCGATATCGGTCAGCACTTTCCACCAGGCGACGATCGTTGGAAAAACGCCGACAGCCTGATCTTCCTCGCGCAAGCCAACGCCATGCTCACCGGTCTGGGTGGATATGTGGTGAACGTGGATGCCACCATCGTCGCCGAAGCACCCAAGATCATGCCGCACGCCGCCGCCATCCGGGAGTCGATCGCATCGGCGCTGGGTCTGCACATCAACGCCGTGAACGTCAAAGCCACCACCAACGAAGGCATGGGTTTCATCGGCCGGGCGGAAGGAATGGCCGCGCTGGCCACTGTCACATCGATGGCGCCCAGCCAATGAGGGTGTTGGTGCAACGGGTGAGCCGGGCGAGCGTCACCGTCGCGACCGAAGTCGTCGGGGCTATCGGTCAGGGCATGCTGGCGCTGGTGGGCATCACCGGGAGCGACACACCGGCGATCGCCGAGCAGATGGCGAACAAGTGCGTCAATCTTCGGATTTTCGACGACGAGGGAGGCGTCATGAATCGCTCGATCGCCGACCTCCTGGCGGACGGGCAGGACGCCGGCATTCTCGCCGTTTCGCAATTCACCCTGTATGCGGATACGCGCAAGGGACGCCGTCCCAGCTATGTCGACGCGGCCCCTCCCGGCGTTGCATTGCCCCTTTTCGAGCATTTCGTCACGACGCTGGAGACGCTCGGGATCCCCGTCCAGACCGGCAGATTCGGTGCGGAAATGGCGGTCGAGCTGGTCAACGACGGTCCGGTCACCATCTGGCTCGATTCGGACATCCTGCGGCGTGGTGTGTGACAATGTGGCCACGTTTGTGACCGAACGACCACAGGAATCCGCGTGACCTCCACTCCTCCTCCCAATCCGGCATCTGACACCGATCCCCGGCTCCTTTTGCCAGAGTGGCTCCGGGACGAACCGGCCGCGGAACGAGCGGCCGCTGCGGCGGCGCCTTCCCGAACGGCAGAGGCCGTGACACAGCCGGCTCCGTCGGAGCCCGATTCACCGAAGTCCGGCTGGCAGGAACCTCCCCGAGCCGTTGAACGCTACGATCCAAGCGGCCTGATCGCATCCGACGATTTGCCGGCATGGATTCGCGGGGTTGTCGATTCGGGCGAGGCAAGAGCGGAGCCTCCACCGGCAACCGGCGCAGCTGCGGCGGTGGCCGCTGCAGAGACACCACCGCAGCAAGTGGAAGCAGTCGCAGAGCGATCTGCGGCCGTTACGGAGCCCGAACCTGACAGAGCGCAACCGGCGAAGCAATCCGACTTGACGGAGACGCGATTCGTACTGCTGGCCGGCGCCGCGTTGGTGATCCTCCTGGCGCTGCTGGCGAGGTTCTATCTCTAGAGCGGTTGCGAGAACTTGTGCTCGACCACCGCGCTCCCTGGACCAATTGATCCGTCATTCTGAGCGCAAGCGAAGAATCTCCCGCCGCAGCGGTGCCCTCAACCACGCGGTGCATAACGTTGCGCAACCGCTCTAGTCCAACAGTTTCATGTGACCGCGCTGTGGTGAACTGCCGCTGCTGATGCAACCGGCAAAGAATTGTGAGCCCGGCACAATCTCAACAGTCTGATTTCAACATCCTGCCTTGACACCCACCGATTGACCTCGTATTCTTCGCCCAATTCTTTGGGAGCGCTCTCATATTTCAAGCCCTCAGGGGCCGGATTCAGCCGTATCAGGCTTGGTTGCGCTCCCAGACTCTATGGGTGACTGGAATGACGATCGAGGAAATCGCCAAACTCGCCGGAGTCTCCAGATCGACCGTTTCCCGGGTCGTCAATGGTGATCCGCACGTGCGCGACGAAGTGCGGATTCACGTCCAACAGATCATCGACGACAACGGCTACCACCCAAACGCCGCCGCCCGCAGTCTGGCTTCCCGGCGGACGCGGATCATCGGTCTGCTTGTGCCGCGCGCGATCGGCGTTGTGCTTCAAGACCCCTTCTTCCTCCATCTGATCCAGGGCGCGGTGGAAGGCTGCAACGAAACCGACTACCTCCTGACGATGCTCCTCGAAAGCGCCGATGTCGATATCAGCAACCAGCGCGTCTACGACCGGGTGATTCGCGGCCGGCATATCGATGGAGTCGTGATCGCGTCCAGCGTCGTCGAGGACCCCATCGTCGAGCGATTGCAGCAGGACGGTTTTCCCTTCGCGCTGGTCGGCCGCCACCCACATCACGATGTCAGTTTTGTCGATGTGAACAACGTCGATTCGGCGAAACTGGCCGTGCAACACCTGATCGAGCACGGGTACCGGCGAATCGGCTGTATCACCGGTCCCCCGAACATGATCGCTTCCATCGACCGTTACGCCGGCTACGTGATGGCGCTGCAGGAGTCGGGGCGGGCGCCCGACCGGTCGTTGACGGCGGAGGGGGATTTCACTCGCCGGGGCGGTTACCGGGCGATGCAGGAACTCCTGAACAACGGCAATCGCCCCGATGCGATGTTCGTGGCCAGCGACACGATGGCCTCCGGCGCGTTGCAGGCGTTGCGCGATGCGGGACTCCGCGCGCCAGACGATGTGGCCGTTTTTGGATTCGACGGTCTCGATCACCAGCTGGTATCGCAACCGGTGCTCTCGACGATGGTGCAACCGATTCGGGAACTTGGACGAGAAGCGGTAAAGATCGTCCTGAGTCGAGTGGCTTCGAATGAGAGCGCTCCCACCCAGCGATACCTCCCCACTGAAATGGCGTTGCGCGCGTCGTGCGGTTGTGGCGCGGCTGACGCCGCGGCCGGCAACGGCGCAGGAAGAGGAGGTGACGCGTAACAGCATCCCCGATCGAACGTGCCACGGCAGGGCGCCGCGTGCACCGATTCCGCCCAGTTCGGGCGGGCTTTGATGATCAGGAGGCCACACGTGATCGATAAACACGAAGCCGTGGAAATTCTCGAGGGTCTCGTTCGCAAAGGAACCATCAGCCGGCGGCGGATGGTGCAGGCGATGGCCGGTATGGGACTCTCGGTGGCCGGCGCGGCCGCCGTTGGCACCGCAGTTCAGCCGCGGCCCGTCTCGGCGGCGCAGGACAGCGACCTCAAGCTCCTGACTGTCTCTGAAGAGCAGCAGGCAACCTGGATCAAGAACTTCAATCCCCTTCTGCCCGTTGGGCAGAGCCGCTGGCCGGCACAGGCCGGCATCTACGAGCCGATGGCGATTCACAGCATGTTCGAAGGCGTCGTGCATCCCTGGCTGGCGACCGAGTGGTCGTACAGCGAGGATCTCCTCACCCTGACATTCAAACTGCGCGAAGGCGTGCAGTGGTCGGACGGCACGCCGTTCACCTCGGCTGACGTCAAATTCACATTCGAGCTGCTGATCGCCAATGAAGCGCTGCCGGGTAGTGGCGCCATTCGCAGCACCCTGCCATTGGTCACCAGCATCGAAGCACCGGACGATCTGACCGTTTCGATCACCCTCTCGGAAGTGAACACGCTCACGCTCTACGACTTCGCCGAGCAGATGATCGTGCCGAAGCACATCTGGGAGAATGTCGAGGATCCGGTCACCTTCCTGAACGACGAAGGCGACCCGGTCGGCACCGGTCCGTTCACGGTCATCGCCCAGTTCGAAGCGCAGTACTGGGAACTGCACAAGAATCCCAACTACTGGCAGGAAGGCAAGCCAGCCTTCGATGGTCTCCGCTTCCCATCCTATCCAACCAACGACGCGGCGAATCTGGCGAACGTCAACGGCGAAAATGACTGGGGTGGCAACTTCATTCCTGATGCCGCGAACGTCTTCGTGGCGCAGGATCCGGAGCACTTTCACTTCTGGTTCGCCGAGAGTGGGGATATGACCCACCTCTTCATGAACACCACCACCGCGCCGTTTGACAACGTGGACGTCCGCAAAGCGATCAGCATGGCGCTCGACCGCGAGCTGGCGTTGGAAATCGGGATGTACAACTATCCCTTCATCGCCGATTCCTCGGGCCTGACCGGTGGATACGGCGGATTCAAGGTCATGGACGAGTCGACCGAAGCGGCATGGGTGAAACGGGATGTCGAGGCGGCAGGCGCGCTCCTCGACGCGGCCGGCTACACGCTCGATGGCGATGTCCGCGTTGGCCCGGACGGTCCGATGGAGTATGAGCTCAACGTGGTGACCGGTTGGTCCGACTGGGTGTCGAGTGTGCAGATCTTCTCCAAGAATCTGGAGGAAATCGGGGTCAAGGCGACGGTCACGCCGCTCGACTTTGCCGCCTGGTTCGACAGGATCCAGAAGGGCGAGTTCCAGATGTCGCTCGGCTGGAGCGGTCAGGGCCCGACCCCGTTCAACTACTACCGCAACGTGATGGCGACATCGACCGTTCTTCCGGTCGGTGAAGTCAGCGCCGTCAACTGGCACCGCTTCGGGCTCCCGGAGGCTGACGAGCTCTTGACGGCGTTGGGCCAGACCTCCGAGCTCGAGGAGCAGCGAGGCATCGTCGCCCAGCTGCAAGCCCTCTACAACGAGCACGCGCCAGGGGCTCCCCTCTGGAACGGTCCCATGTGGGGCGAATACACGACCTTCCGCTTCGAAGGTTTCCCGAACGAGGAGAATCCGTGGTCGGCTCTCCCCACCTGGGACAACCCGGAACGACTCCGCGTTCTCACTGCCCTGACACCAGTCCAGGAATCCTAGGACGCTCCGTGGGGTATATGAGCGGCATATCGGTCTGACCGCGATGCCGCTCCAAGATCGGGTAGGATGGGTTGTGCACAGACAACCCATCCGGCCCGACCCACAACCTTGGTGAGAAGGGAAACGGTGTGAGATTCATCCTCCGCAGACTCGGTTTCTACGCACTGGCGTTCTGGGCCTCGATCACGCTGAACTTTTTTCTGCCGCGATTGATGCCCGGCGATCCGGCGTCGGCCATGTTTGCGCGATTTCAGGGCCGGCTCGATCCGGCCACGATCGATGCCATGCGTGCCGCCTATGGACTTTCCGACGCTCCGCTGTGGCGGCAATATCTGACCTATCTGCAAAGTGTGCTGACCGGCGATTTTGGACTCTCGATCTCCTACTTTCCATCTCCCGTCATCGATGTCATTCGCACCAGCATGTGGTGGACGGTCGTGCTCGGCTCGGTGGCGCTGCTGCTCAGCTTCACGATCGGCACCGTGCTGGGCATTTTCGGCGCCTGGCGGCGCAGCGGCTGGGTTGATTCGGTGCTGCCGCCAATGTTGCTCTTTACAGGGTCATTCCCCTATTTCTGGCTGGCCACCCTGGCGCTCTTTCTCCTTGGCTTCAAATACGATCTCCTGCCACTCCGGCACGCCTATCAGGCTGGGCTCTCTCCAGAGCTCAGCTGGGAGTTCTTTCGGAGTGTGCTCACGCATCTGATCATGCCGGCGGGCACGATCATCCTCGTCTCGATCGGCGGCTGGATGCTCGGTATGCGCAATGCCATGATCTCGGTGCTTTCCGAGGACTACATCACCATGGCCGACGCCAAGGGGCTTTCCGACCGCCGGGTGATGTTCAGCTACGCCGCCCGCAATGCCATGTTGCCGAGTGTGACCGCGTTCGGCATGGCCCTCGGCTTTGTGATCAGTGGGGCGTTGGTTACCGAGACTGTCTTCTCGTACCCAGGACTCGGCTGGTCGCTGTTGACCGCGGTCCGCCAGCTCGACTATCCGCTCATGCAGGGAATTTTCCTGATGATCACCCTCGCGGTGCTCGTCGCGAACTTCATTGTCGATTTGATCTACCTGCGGCTCGATCCGCGCGTGCGCACTGGCTGATCGGAGCACCGAATCGTGGCCATAGACGTGAAAGTCACCACTGAGGTCGAGCAGGCGGGCCTGGATGCCCCCGTTGCTGTCGCCAATGACGCGTCGTACGGGCTCCGGCGTCTGCCGCCCTGGCTGCACACCATTGTCGGCAGCAAGAAGTCGATCGTCGGGATCCTGATCCTGATTCTCTTCGTGTTGATGGCCGTTTTCGCTCCGCAGATAGCGCCAGGCGATCCATCTGATTTCCTTGCCCGGCCCCATCTGGCGCCGTCGAGTGAACACTGGTTCGGCACCACCGGACAGGGGCAGGATGTCTTCGCCCAGACCGTCTGGGGCGCCCGGTTTACCTTGCAGGTTGGCTTTCTTGTCGGCGCGATTACGACGTTGATCGGGACCACCGTCGGCATGACCGCCGGCTATTTCCGCGGGTGGATCGACGAAGTCCTGTCGGTGATCACCAATGTCTTCCTGATCGTGCCCAGCCTGCCCCTGCTGGTCGTTCTGGCCGCTTTCCTGGGTGGCGGCGACCTCTGGATCTTCAGCGACGACATGTGGTTCTTCGTCTTCGTCTTGTCGATCACCGGATGGGCATGGCCGGCCCGGGTCATTCGCTCCCAGACACTCTCCTTACGGGAAAAGGACTTCGTCTCGGCCGCGGTGGTCACCGGCGAGCGAACCTGGCGGATCGTTTTCCGGGAAATGCTGCCGAACATGTTGTCGATCATCGTCGCCGGGTTCATCGGCTCGACGATCTTCGCCATCGGGGCATCGGCGGCGCTCGAGTTTCTCGGTCTCGGCAATCCGAGTCGCGTGACCTGGGGCACGAATCTCTACTGGGCGGCGAACAATGCCGGTCTGCTCACCGGCGCCTGGTGGACATTCGTTCCCGCCGGCGTGTGCATCGCGCTGGTGGCGTTCGCCATGGCGCTCCTCAACTACGGCATCGATGAAATCACCAACCCGCGCTTGCGGGCACGGCAAGGCATCGTTCGGGCACTGAAGGAGAGTGGGGTGCGACGCACAAACAGCAGAGCTACGCCGGTTGTCCGGCCCACGAGCCCCACGCCATGACCGAACCACTGCTCGACGTTCGCGATCTGCGCGTGGAATACAAGGCCCTCCGCGGTTCCGTGCGCGCGGTGAACGACGTGTCGTTTCAGATCATGCCGGGCGAGGTCTACGGGCTGGCCGGGGAGTCAGGGTGCGGCAAAAGCACGATCGCGTTGTCGATTCTGCGGGTGCTCAATCCACCCGCCGTGATCACCGGTGGACAGGTGCTGTTCAAGGGCCGTGATGTACTCGATATGAACGACGACCAGCTCGAGCAGTTTCGCTGGAGCGAGGTCGCGATGGTCTTCCAGAGCGCGATGAATTCGCTGAATCCCGTCATGCGGATCGGCGATCAAATTGCCGATGCGATCCAGGCGCACGAGCGCGTTTCAGATAAGGACGCTGAAGAACGCTCGGTCGAGCTGCTCAAGGTCGTCGGTATCGATCCCAACCGGCGACGAGCCTATCCGCATGAGCTCTCTGGCGGCATGCGGCAACGCGCAGTGATCGCTATTGCGCTTTCATTGAATCCGCCGATGCTGATCATGGACGAGCCCACCACCGCGCTCGACGTCGTCGTGCAGCAGGAAATCATGATGCAGCTGCGGGAACTGAAGGAACAATTCGGATTCTCCGTGCTTTTCATCACGCACGATCTGTCGCTGCTGGTCGAGTTCAGCGACCGCATTGGCATCATGTACGCCGGTGACATCGTCGAGGAGGCGCCCTCTTCGCAGCTCTTCGACGATCCCCAGCATCCTTACACGTGGGGACTGATGCATTCCTTCCCGCTCGTGCACGGGCCGCGCATGGCGCTGACTGGCATTCCCGGTTCGCCGCCCGACCTGCTCTCACCTCCACCAGGATGCCGGTTTGCGCCGCGCTGTTCGTTGGTGATGCCCCAGTGCTCGACGTCGAGACCGCTGCTGACCCCGACCGGCAACCGGCGAAACGTCGCCTGCTATCTGCACGAGCAGGGCCGGCCGGTGACGATCAGTCCGCTGATGGAATCGAGAGGAACGGTGACCGTATGACCGAGCAATCGCACGCCGCCGATCCACCGATTCTCGAAGTCCGGGATCTGCAGAAGTTCTTTCCGGTCGGCACGATGTTCGCCCGCCGCAATCTGCGAGCGCTCCATCATGTCTCCTTCACGCTGCGGCGCGGCAAAGTGCTGGCGCTGGTGGGGGAATCGGGCAGTGGCAAGAGTACGGCGGCTCGCTGCGTGGCGCGCTTGATCGAGCCTTCGGCGGGCCAGATTCTCTTCAAGGGGAAGGATATGCTGGCGGAGGAGCGGCGCGGGGCCTCCTTGCAGTATCGCGGCGACGTGCAGATGATTTTTCAGGATCCCTTCGGATCGCTGAATCCCGTCAAGAGCATCGCGCATCATCTTGCCCGGCCGCTGCGCATCCACAAGAAATCGTCGGGAACAAAGGAAACCGCGGAGCGGGTCGATCAGCTGCTGGAAAGCGTTGGTCTGGCGCCGGCCCGCCAGTTCAGCGACAAGTACCCCTATGAGCTGTCCGGCGGACAACGACAGCGCGTCTCCTTCGCGCGAGCCCTGGCGGTCGAACCTGAAGTCGTTCTGGCGGATGAGCCGATTTCGATGCTCGACGTCTCGATCCGTATGGGCATTCTGAATCTGATGGAGCGGCTGAAGGACGAGCATGGCATCGCTTATCTCTACATCACGCACGACCTGGCCAGCGCGCGCTATTTCGCGGACGAAACGATCGTCATGTACGCCGGTCAGATCGTCGAAGGCGCCGCCAGCGAAGAGCTCATCCAGCACCCCGCCCATCCCTACACCCAGCGGCTGCTCGACGCCGTACCCGATCCGAAAGCCGAGCATGGTTTCAAACAGGGCGCCGGCGGGTGGCAACCGCCGATCCTCGTCGACCCGCCGCCCGGATGCCCATTTGCCGACCGGTGCCCGCACGCGATGCCGGTCTGCCGTGAGATCATGCCCGGCCGGACCACCCTGAACGCAGTGCATTGGGTCCGTTGCCACCTGCATGGAAGTGGAGAATCGTCTCCTGGACTGTCTGAACCGAATCTGCCTTTGAGCGCTTGAGAGGAACGAGAACTGTGATCCAGCTTGGCATCATTGCGTGCGGCGATGTCGCGTTTCGAACGTATATCCCCGGTATCCAGAATGTTCGCGACAGGGCGACCGTGGCCGCGACGTTCGATCCGCTGGCCGAACGAGCTGAACGAGCCGCGGCGATGTTCGAGGGAGCCGTGGCCTACACCAGTCTGGAGGCGTTTCTCGCGCATCCGGGCCTGCAGGGCGTCCTGAATCTGACTCCTGCGAATTTCCACACGTTGGTCAGTCAGGCGGTGCTCGACGCGGGATTGCACCTGCTCTCCGAGAAACCGATCGCCTCAACGGTGGAAGAAGGACAAGCGCTGGCGCGACAGGCGGCAAAAGACGGGCTCATCTTTCTCTGCGCTCCGGCAACGATGGCCACCGGACGGTTTCAGTGGCTGAAGTCGCTGATCGACAAGGGCGCGTTCGGGCAATTGACCGTCGCCACCGGTCAGATGGTGAACATGGGTCCGGCCGGCTGGAAGGACTACACCGGCGATCCGCGCGTTTTCTACTCAGCGGCGGTCGGACCGGTGCTCGATACCGGCGTCTATGTGCTGCATGGCATTACCGGACTGCTAGGTCCGGCCAGGCGCGTTCAGGCGTTTGCGGGAATCGCATTGCCGGAGCGCATTTCGACGATTCCCCGCATCGAAGGAGAGCGGATCAGCGTCGAGTCGCCAGATGTGAACATGATTCACCTCGACTTTGGCGACAACCGGTTCGCCCAAATCCTCAGCAGCTTCGCGGTTCCGGCCAGCAACGGTCCGTCGACGGAGATTCATGGTTCACTCGGCAGCGCCTCGATTCTCGACAGCACCTGGTACGACGCGAATGGCCCAGCCGATCTCTTCTTCCGGAGCGACAACGAGTATGGTCAGGCGGGATGGAATCGTCAGGAGCGGAGCCCCGCTCCTCCAGTCGTTGATGGTGAGCATCTGATTGGCGCCGGCGCCCGGCACTTCGTGGATTGCATCGACGGAACGAGCGCTCCGATCATGACCGCGGATCACGCGATTCATATTCTCGAAATCATCCACCAGGCCCAGGAATCCGCCAGAACCGGCAAAGCTATCGATCTGACGACGACGTTCTGAGTCACCATGCCGGGCGCCGGCACCAGCGCGGCATGAAAAGCACCGTCATCCTGAGCGAAGCGAAGGATCTCCTGCCGCAGCAGTCTCCAGGGAGACGACGGTCGCGCAGGAGACGACGGAGAGATCTTTCACTTCGTTCAGGATGACTGGACGATTTGCACCGCAGAATCTGGCGCATGGAAAACGGTAGATGGGAGGATCGCGACTGGTCGCGCTTCGTAGCACACAGAGGCGACACAAAAAGGGCGGCCAGTGGCCGCCCTTCCTGCTTGCATGGTGCTGCTGACTAGTTGCCGACTTCTCGGAACTCGCCCTCGACTGTCGCATCGTCGGCGGCTTCATCGGCTTCCGGCATTTCGGCGTCATAGACGCCATTCGACTCCGCTCCCGCGGCCGATTCATACACCGACGTACCAACCTTGGTCAGCGCCGCGACCATCTCTTCGTGAGCGGTCTTCAGCTCGTCGGTGTTGTCGCCCTCCTGCTTGAGGATGTCGCGAACCGCCTGAACCTTGTTCTCCAGGTCGGCTTTCACCTCAGCCGGGATCTTGTCTCCATACTCGGTGAGGACGCTGTCCGCCTGATAGGTCATCGACTCAGCATCGTTGCGCAGCTGAATGGCTTCGCGCCGGGCCCGGTCCTCTTCGGCATGCGATTCGGCATCCTTGACCATCCGCTGCACTTCGTCGTCCGACAATCCGGACGAACCAGTGATGGTGATCTTCTGCTCTTTGCTCGTCGCCTGATCGCGAGCCGTGACATTGAGGATGCCGTTGGCATCGATGTCGAAGGTCACTTCGATCTTCGGCAAGCCACGTGGGGCCGGCAGAATGCCATCCAGGATGAACTTGCCGAGACTCTTGTTGTCGTTGGCCATCGGCCGCTCGCCCTGGAGCACGTTGATCTCCACCTGCGGCTGGTTGTCAGCAGCGGTGGTGAAGACCTGGCTCTTGCGGGTCGGGATCGTGGTGTTTCGCTCGATCAATGGCGTCGCCACACCACCCAGCGTCTCGATCGAAAGGGTGAGAGGGGTGACATCGAGGAGGAGGATGTCCTTCACCTCGCCGCCGAGCACACCACCCTGGATCGCCGCGCCAATCGCCACCACTTCGTCCGGATTGATCCCCTTGTGCGGTTCCTTGCCGAAGTAGTCGTGGACCTTCTTCTGGACCGCGGGCATGCGGGTCTGGCCACCGACCAAAATCGCTTCGTCGACCGCAGTCTTCTTCAGCTCGGCATCCTTGAGCGCCGCATCCATGGGCGGCACGGTCCGGTCGATGAGTGAACCAGTCAGCTGCTCGAGCTTGCTCCGGGTCAGCGTTTCCTGCAGGTGCTTGGGTCCGCTGGCATCCGCCGTGACGAACGGCAGGTTGACTTCGGTCTGCTGCGTGCTGGAAAGCTCGATCTTGGCCTTCTCGGCAGCTTCCTTCAATCGCTGCAGCGCCATGCGATCGCTCCGCAGGTCGATCCCTTCCTTGCGCTTGAACTCATCCGCCAGCCAGTCGATGATCTTCTGGTCGAAGTCATCGCCACCGAGGTGGGTGTCACCATTCGTCGAAAGAACCTGGAAAACGCCCTCCGACAGATCGAGAATCGAGATGTCGTAGGTGCCGCCACCGAGGTCGTAGACCGCGAGTTTCTCGTCACCCTTCCGGTCGAGGCCATAGGCCAGCGCAGACGCGGTCGGCTCGTTGATGATTCGCTCGACGTTCAGACCGGCGATCTTGCCGGCGTCTTTGGTCGCCTGCCGCTGCGAGTCGTCGAAATAGGCGGGCACGGTCACGACGGCCCGGTCGACCGTTTCGCCCAGATAGGCCTCCGCGTCGGCTTTCAGCTTCTGCAGGATCATGGCCGACACTTCCGGCGGGCTGTACCACCGGTCGCCCATCTTTACCTCGACGCCGCCGTTTTTCGCTTCACGCACCTGATAGGGAACGATCTTGATGTCGTCCTGCACGTGCGAATCAGTGAATTTGCGGCCCATGAACCGCTTGATCGAGGAGATGGTGTTCTCCGGGTTCGTTACCGCCTGCCGCCGGGCAAACCGGCCAACGAGACGCTCGCCCGTGCTGGTCATCGCCACCACGGAGGGAGTCAGTCTCTCCCCTTCTGCATTGGGAATGACAACCGGCTCGCCACCTTCGATGGTGGCCATCACCGAGTTGGTCGTTCCGAGGTCGATTCCAATCATTCTCGCCATTGTGTTGTTGCTCCCTTCGCAATGAATATCGAACGAGAATCGGTTAGCTGTTCAGTTCTGTGTTCGGGTTGTTCGCCGGCGCATCGGGCGGATCTCCCACCTGGACCATCGCCGGTCGCAGGATCTGGTCGCCCTGCCAGTACCCATTCTGGAAAACGTTGACCACCGTGTTGCCGGATGAACCGGGCACTACCGCCACGGCTTCGTGCATGGCCGGATCGAATGGCTGCCCGAGCGCCTCGATCGGCCGCACACCCTCGCGCTCGAGGAAGGTGGTCAGGTTGCGTTCGATCAGGCCCATACCGGTCACCCAGGGTTCGTCCCGGCTCTCGTCAGGAATGGTGTCGAACGCCCGCCGGAAATCGTCGGCGATCGGCAGCAATCGCAGCAACAGATCGCGCGTGGCGACCTGCCGGGCGATGGCTCGCTCCTGATCGACCCGTTTCCGGTAATTAGCAAACTCCGCCATGCTCCGCTGCAGCTGATCGAGATACTGATCCCGTTCTGCCTGGATGACCGCCCAGTCGGGCGCATCCTCGACGAGAGGCGGCTCCTCGACGGCATCAGCGGCAGGCGGGTCGTGAAATAAGTTCATACTCACTCATGCTCCATAGGACCGGGGTACAGATCGGCGACCAGATCGCTGATCAGGCGCGACATGTACCGAACGGTCGAAATCGTTCTCCAGTACGACATTCGTGTTGGTCCGACCACTCCCAGCAGACCAGATACGTGTCCTTCCACTCCGTAGGTCGATACGATGACGCCCAGGCGCTTCAGTTCGCCGGGCAATTGGTCGTCCCCGATGAAAACGCTCAGGTTCGACCCTGTTTCCATCCTGGGCAGCAATGCATGAAGAATGCCGCCGCCATAGGCCAGATCGAGCACTGCCTGGATGTCTGGATTCTCCACGCCAGGTTGCCCCAGCATGTTCTCCAGACCCGACGCCCGCACGGGGGTCTGCCGGGCCGCATCGGCCATTCGGAGCGTACTCTCGATCTGGTCGATCACCGTTGCGGCCAGTGCCGAGGGGCGTTCGATGGCGAAGCGCAGCTCGTCGGCGGACCGCCCCCGCAACCGCATGTTCAGGTCATCGGCAAGCGCGCTCAACTCTTCCTGTGTGGCCTCGTCCGGCAGGTGCAGCATCAGCTGCCTGACCGTGCTTTCCAGCGTCACCAGAATCAGCAACGCCAGGCGAGACTGCAATGAGATGAGTTCCATGTGCCTGAGCCGCGTGATCGGCGCCCGGGGCGCGGTCACCACGGAAACATTCCCGGCGATCCCAGCCAGAATCGACGCCGCCAGTTCCGGCCAGTCTTCCAGCTGCGATTCCATTTGCTTGAACTGGTGGCGAATCATGATCTGATCGCCCGGCGGCACTTCGACGTCCGACATCAGATTCCGGACGAAGTAGCGATAGCCGGCATCGGTCGGCACCCGTCCACCGGAGGTATGCAGGTGCTCCACATACCCCTTCTGTTCGAGCTCGGACATCTCATTGCGGATCGTCGCCGAAGAGACGCCGATCGGGTACTGCTCAGTCAGATGCTTCGATCCAACCGGCCGTCCGCTCGAGACATATTCATGGATGATCAGACGCAGAACGCCCTGCTGTCGCTCGGTGAGTTCAATGGATGAAACGCCGTCTGATGTGTTGGGAATGTGCTCTGGCATTCGTCTTCTCACAAATTAGCACTCTTCAGAGGAGAGTGCTAACGGCGAGAATAATAGCCTCCTTGAGCGGTGCGTGTCAAGGTTGGGGACGTGGGTGCGAGGTCCGAAGTCCGGCGTCCGGAGACGATCGAGGAAGAGGTCGGACCAACCCGGAACGTAAAGCTGACTGCCGACTGCTGACTACCGACTGCTCGCTCCCCCTCAGCCAGAGAAACGGCCAAGCAACTTCGAAAGCCTTCCCGGCTTCGGTTCGGGTTTGAGAGCCAGTGCCACACGCTGCTGGACATCTCGATCGGAGGGCATGACAACCACGCGCCCGCTGCGGGGCCAGGAGGCGGGTTCCGTATCCACCACCACGCCGATCGCTTCGAACAGTCCCAGGTTGTGCGCATCCGCATACTGGACGGCTTCGGTCATCAGTCCCTGCAACCGGGCGGCGTCCATTTCCGCTTCGGCCATGCGCCGCACGCTCCGCTCGAGGTTGCGATCGAGCAGCGCGGCCGCGTCGCCCGCCAGACGAGCAGGGAGATATCCCCCGCCCATCTGTCCCTCGTGCAAATCGAGGCGGATGGGCAGTTTCCGGGCAACCTCGGCGGGCAGACCCACATCCCCAAACAGCCGGGAAGGGGGTCGCAGCAGCATCGCCAGTCCCCGGTCGATTCTTGCTTCCCAGGCCGTGAGCGACAGTCCATCGGCGGCGAAGGTGGGTCCATGCTCGGCGAGGAATCGGGCAAAGCCGCTGCTCAGATCGCGCAGTCCCCGGTCGCTGAGGTCCAGCTCATCAGGCAACTGATCGACGTATGCTTTCGCCAGTTCTTCCGAATAGGGATGCAACGAACAAGGTTCCACGCGGGTCTCTCCTGGAGATCGGCAACTCGCGAAGATTGTGCCAGAGAATCAACTATGTCTTCTTCGTCCATCCATCTTCGTCTCGATGTCGCTGACCTGGAGGCGCTTCCACCGCGGCCGCGCGACGGCTGGACCAGACAAACCGTACCCCTGTTCCAGCTTCCCCTGGCGGGAAAAGTTGGGACAGGATCATTTGCGACCGGCACGAACGCCATCCCCCTCCGGTCGGGTTCGGTCGACAGCGTCGAACTCGGTCCTCTTCTGGAGTTCATCCTCGACGAATCAGCGCTTCTCCGCGAGTGTGCCAGAGTCCTTCGTGCTGAAGGCATTCTTCGGGGCCTTGTGCCAAACGCGCGTGGGTTTGGGATTTTCGATTCCATCAATGTCATGCGCTATGCCCGGGATGTGATTGGCCGTGGTCCCGCTCTTCCGGAGCTTGCCGAAAGCGGCTGGCGACGTCACTACGCAGCCGGCGAGATGACATCCCTCCTCCGCGAGTCGGGATTCGCGGAGGTCGAGATCGCGAGTGTGGGGTTCCTCGGATCTGAGATGAAACTGGGCTGGCATCTGCTTGGCCGGTGGGTTCGAGGAAGCGCCGAGCCCCTGAATCAACCCATGTCTCAGCCGTGGCCAGAGGGCGGCACACCGTCACGAGCGAGCTGGACCATGGGCTCGACACTCCTCTTCCAGGCTCGCAAGCCATCCCAGTAGTCGCAGCCCCTCCGGTGTCTGCTCCTCCCGCTCAGCCTATTCATCTGCGACTCCATGGACCCGCCCGGCCGTGAACGGACCGGGCTCACGGCGCGAAGGTCCTTCGGACCTGTCGTTCAGCCCCGTTAGGGGCATCGCTCCGTGAGCGACGCCGTTCACGGCGTTGCGGTCGAAGGGCCAGTGCTCCCCACAATCTGCCGGAACCACACAACAGAAACCCGCAAACACAGAGAGGGGTCTCCGGAGGGGAAACGAAAGCGGGCGGTCCGGAAATCCGGACCGCCCGTTCCTGATGCCTGTCTGGGAGTCGCTACTCCGCAGTCAGCGTCATGGTCATTCCGGCTTCTTTGTGGCCAGGAATGTCGCATTCGATCTCATGCTCGCCCGCCGGCGCGTTCACGGTGATGACACGCGTTTCACCCGGATCGAGCTTCTCGTTGATGCCGAGATCGGCACTGACGAAGCTGTGCTCGGCGGCCGCGCCCGAGTTGTCGAGCAGGATGGTCACATCCTGATCCGCCGGGATGGTCAGTTCGTCAGGCTCGAAGAAGATGTCGTGCATCTCGATCGTGAAGTCGGCGGCGGCCACAGGAGAAGCAGCCGGGGATCCGACCGGCGATGCCTCGGGAGTCGCGGCTTCGGGCGACGCAGCTGCGGCAACGTCTTCGATCGGTGTGGCCTCGGCCATGCCAGCGGCCGGGCTTGCTTCGGCCATACCGACAGCCGGCGTGGCCTCTTCTTCGTCAGCACCAGCCATCGGCGACGCCGCACTGGCCATTCCGGCAGCAGGAGACGCTGCCTCCTCCTCTTCACCCGCGGCGGCAACAGGCGAACCCTCCTCGCCCATGGCCCCGGTCTCCGCATCCGGAGTGGCGGCCTCGACTTCTTCGACCGTCGCCGTTGCGGCCACCGTCGGAGTCGGCTCTTCCTCGTCATCGTCCTGCGTGTACCACCAGGCGCCCGCAGCGATGGCGCCGAGAATGATCAACGGAATGAGCCACTTCCAGGGGCCGGAGCCGCCAGCTGACGCCGCAGCCGCGGGTGGCGGCGGGGGTGGTGGCGGAGGCGGTGGCGGCGGCGGTGGAGCCGCCGTCGTCCGCACTGGTTCGGTGGCCCGAACCTCCTGCTTGGCTGGTTCGGTATTCTTCACCGGTTCCTCCCGAACAGTCGCCGCTACAGCGGCCTTCGTGAAACCAGCTTTACCGGCTTCAGCAACACTCGCAAAACAGACCTCCGGGATGACCTGGGCATAACCCGCATCCGTCGGCTCGTAGTAGATATTCGAAGGTTCGTTGCCCTTCACGGGATAGCCCGCCGGACAATCGCGTCCACCTGGCCCCTTGACGAACCCAGCGGCCGCAGCCGCGGCGACTCCGGCCGCTGCTCCCGCAGCCCCGGTGCGCTTCGTCCGCGTGAACCCGGCGGCCTCAGCATCCTTCGCCGAAGCGAAACACTTCTCCGGGATCACCTGCGCGAACCCGGGATCGTCTGCCTCATAGTAGATATTCGAGGGCTCGTTGCCCTTTACCGGGTACGCGGGGGGGCAATCACGGCCACCCGGACCAGTGACCCAACCAGTCGACTCTGCCACGGCTCCACTCCGAACGCGAAGAAACCCCTGCTTGTCGGCGACAGCAGTATTCTCAAAACACATCTCCGGAATCACCTGGGCGTAGCCAGTATCCTCCGGGAGATAGTAGACATTGCCCGGCTCGTTTCCCTTGACTGGATAACCCGGAGGACATTCTCGGCGGCCAGTACCCCTGACCCACCCGGTCCCCGAACGATCTGCCATAGCGTTCCTCCCGATTCTCGTACGGCAAACGGCTTCGCACGCGGCGCTGCCGGACCGTTACCCCGGCCTAGTGTACCGCATCATCTTTGCGGAAAAGTCTGATTTCCCCATGCCTTCGCGTGAATTGCACACCGTCGAAGCGGCTACTCGACGATCAGCGTACCCACCATGCCGGCTTCCCGGTGACCGGGCACATTGCAGTAGAACTCATACGTGCCGGCGGGCGCGTTGATCTCGACTTCATACGATTCGCCAGCAACCTGATCGACGCTGATATCGAGCTCATCGATGGAGAAGTTGTGCGGCGCCGCGCCTTCATTGGGGATGGAGATCGTCACAGCGGTGTCCGCCGGGATCGTCAGCTCATCCGGGTCGAAGAAGATGTCGTGCGACACGATCTTCAGTTCGCCAGCTGGTTCGTCCCCTTCGGGAGCCACGGCCTCCGGCGAAGCAGCAGCTTCGGGAGATGCGGCCACTGGTGACTCAGCAACGGGAGTCGCGGCTTCCGGCGAGGCGGTCTCTTCGTCTTCGCCAGGCGTCGGCGAAAGCACCGGCGCGTTCGGGGGGTTCGGAATACGGGTGACCGTTGGATGAGCCTCCTCGCTGCCGCCACTGCCACATGCAGCCAGAACGACTCCGAGCAGAAGCACCATGCTCATCATCGAGATAAGCCGCTTTCCCATCGACCCAGTCCTTCCTTCCGATCCCCAGTGCATTGCCAGACCCGACGCCCACCCACCACCGTGGTTCGACGCAGGTCGCGGTCTTGCCGATCAGCGCCCGGCGGCGCCTCGCACACACGCCATTCTAGTCCCTTGCGCTCCTGTCCGCCCTGCGCGGAGCGCTACCACATACCGAGTTCGTCTTTGGCGTCCTCGCTCATCAGATCCGGCGTCCACGGCGGGCTCCAGACCAGCTTGACATCGACATCCCGAATTCCCGGGAAATCGCGCAGCGCGGTTTGCACTTCCTGCACGATCACCGGACCGAGCGGGCAGCCCAGCGATGTCAACGTCATGGTGACGAGAACGTCGCCGTCGTCCGAGATATCGGCGCCATAAACGAGACCCAAGTCCACGATATTGATCCCGATCTCAGGGTCGTAGACCTGCTTCAACCCCTCACGAACATCATCGCGGGTGAATGTAACGGACATGTACTCGTACTCCTTGACCGGTATCGAGGCGAGCAGCGCCCGCCGATCACGGTCCAACAACATTGTCATGCATCAGTGTACCCGCCTCCCGACCGGGAGACACCCTTCCCGCCTACAGGAAGATGACCATCGCCCCGGCCACAACCGGCACGACCACGATCGCCACGCGCAACACCCGCACCGGCAGCCTTCGCGTCAACTTGGCCCCCAGAAATGTCCCCGCGGAGAGTCCCACCACCGAACCGACGAGATGCGGTCCTGAAACGTCGCCGTGCCTGGCCAGCACAGTCGCCGCCGACGCGCTGATGAAAACCAGCGCCCACATCGTGGTCCCCACCGTTTGCCGCAATGACAACCGGTGCATCGTCAGAAACCCAAGCTGCAGATAAGGCGCCATGCCCACGCCCAGAAATCCAGCAGCGACGCCACCGGTCGATCCGAGCCCGATCGAGGTGGCGACTTCCCGTTTCAGCGACAGCGGCTCGCCGGCGTCATCGAGTCCGGCGGCGGATGATTTCACCACGCGAGTCCGGATCCAGACCAGCACGGCCAGCCCCCAGAGCGCCAGTCCGGACGCCAGCCGCAAGGTGTTCTCCGCCACACCCTGACTCGCGTTGGCTCCGGCGATGCCGCCGATGATCCCCGCGCATCCGGTGACGAGTCCCACCCGGAGGGCGACATTCCCTTCCCGGAAATGGGAAAACGCTCCCGAGAGGGTGACGACGCACATGGCGGCCAGCGCGGTTCCGATTGCCTGGTCGATGGGGAGATCGAACACCCCGGCGAGGAGTCCGAGGAGCACACCGGCTCCACCGGCTCCGATGAATCCGAGAATGATGCCGATCAGGAAGGTCGTCAGAATCAGCAGGACCAGCGTCGCTGGTTCGACACTCATGAACGATGGCGACGATTCAAATCTCGCCAGTCCGCCTCGGGAATATCCGGGGGACCAGGACGCTTCGACTTACTCCACCAGTTGTAGATATAGAGCGCCGCCGCAATGACCAGCACAATCATGCCCAACCGGATCAGCGTGCCGATGATGCCCTGAAAGACCCAGCCAAGCACGATTCCGGTGATGACCCCTGCCAGATAGATGTAGAGGCGCGGCCAACCCGATGACGTTTGAGGTTCGTAATACATTGAATCCAACCCCGGAAAAAGGAGTTCACCAGGCAGCTCCGATCTGGCCGGAGTCTGCTGCGCCTATGCTACACTCGCCGGCCTTCCCTTTGGGGGCGGATGGGGCCCGGTGGCCTCCCCGGTCTTCAAAACCGTGCGGGCGTCGGTGATCCCGGCGCTGGTGGGTTCGACTCCCATGCGCCCTCGCCACCTCCCGGCCGATCGCCGCCGGAGAGCGCATTGCTCAGGTCGGAAGCGGCCCGATGCGAAGGTGCGTTTCGATCCACTCGACAACCGGCGCGCGGTTGGGCGGCGTACCACTCCATTTTTCGTCGGAGACGGCCGCCGCCAGCACATCGGCGAGAAGATTGAGCGCGTCGAGGGCGATCAGGAAGGTCCCGGCTCTGGCCACTTCCGGGGTGAGCACCGCCAGCTGGATGTCAGCGACCGATCCCAGCGGGGAACTCGGCACCGTCGTCACGCTGATCGTGGTCGCGCCGAACCCTCTGGCCAGACGCAACATCTCGATGACTTCTTTCGTTCTTCCCTGATGCGAAATGCCGATGACCACATCATCAGCGGTCGCCGACATCACCTGATTCGAGTAGAGATCGGGGGTCGAGGCATAAGCGGCCACTCCGGCCCAGTTCAGCTTGATGGCCATTCCGAGCGACGGCACATACGCGCCACCATGCCCGATGATGGTGCACCGGTACGCCCGGGCGATCGCCCCGGCCGCGTCCCGCAACGCTTCCTGATCGATCGTCCGCGCCGCTGTCTGCAGCGCATCGATCTGGCGCCGCACCACCGCGCCGACCAGCCCCGGCACCATTCCATCGCTCGAGGAAGCATCCGAGAGCGCATCGAGATCCATCGTCTCGATGCGGCCCAGCGACTGCGCGATTCCCTGCACCAGCTCGCGGAATCCAGGATATCCGACCGCTCTGCTGAACCGGGTCACCGATGGCAGACTCACATCCGCCACTTCGGCGACCTCGTAGATCGTCATCCCCAGAATCGCCCAGGGATCCCGGACGATGGCATCAGCCACCTTCCTGCTCGCTCCCCGCAGCGCGGGCAAGCGCTGCTCGATCATCGTCAAACAATCAATTGTTCGGTATTTTGCTGAACTTTCGACGCTCACTGAGTCCTCCCCGCTTCATCGAGGGTTGACAATCGCCGCTCCTGTAAGAAAGTTTCGCACATTGTAACAGGAGACTTTATTTCGTCAACATGGTTCATCGAGAGCGTCAATTCGCCGCTTTCGAGCGAGCGGATATCCTTACTGTTCGGCCCCCTGAAGGGTCCAGCCACCCCAGGTTGTGGAGCATCATGGCAACACTGCATTTCGATCCATTTTCAGGCGCCAGCGGCGACATGGTGCTCGGCGCGCTCATCGACGCCGGTCTCGACCTCGACTTCTTACGCCAGCAGCTCGCGCTGCTGCCCGTGGGCGGCTACACCATCGAAACCGAACAGATCGAGCAGCATGCGGTCAACGGCACGCGGCTCACCGTCTCGGTTGTCGAGGATCAACCCGCCCGCTCCTGGACCGAGATTCAGCAGATCATCAGCACGTCGGCGCTGTCCCCCGAGGTCAGGGCAACGGCGCTGGCCATCTTCGAACGCCTGGCCGTGGCCGAATCAGCGGTGCACAATCAACCACTCGCAACCGTGCATTTCCACGAAGTCGGAGCCGTCGACGCGATCGTCGATATCTGTGGCGCCGCCATCGGGTTTCACGCGCTCGCGATCAGTGCGGCCACGAGTGCGCCCGTCCGGACCGGCGCCGGGTTCGTGCGTGCCCAGCACGGTCTCATGCCGGTGCCTGCGCCGGCCACCGCCCAATTGATCGCCACGGCCTCGATACCCATGCTGCCGATGCCGGAGGGGTTCGAAACGGTCCAGGCGGAACTCCTCACCCCGACCGGCGCCGCCATTCTGGCCACATTGGCCTCGTTCGAGCCGGCTCCGGTCCGGCCAGGCAGAATCGCTCACGGATTTGGCCGCAAAGCGCTTCCCTGGCCCAATGCCCTCCGCATCTGGATCGGCGATGAAACCGATCGGGCGGCCACCGAACCCGAATCAGTCCTCCTGCTCGAAACCAACATCGACGACATGAACCCGCAGGGATACGAGATCGTCTTCGAACGATTGCTCGCCGCCGGAGCACTCGATTGCTGGTTGACGCCGATTCAGATGAAGAAGAATCGCCCGGCTACCAAGCTCTCGGTGCTGGCCGGCATGGATCTACGGTCGGAGATCGAGCGCATCATCTTCGCTAACACCACGACGCTCGGTGTCCGGTCGGCGCCATTCGCCCGCACGACACTCGACCGGCAGGAATTCCTCGTTTCGACCCGATTCGGCGATATCCGCCTGAAACTGGCGATCGACAATGGCCGGGTCATTCGCGCTCGTCCCGAATATGACGACTGCGCCACCCTCGCCCGCCGGCACGAAGCGCCATTCCCCGAGGTCTGGGACGAAGCCCACCGTCTGGGGGACAGTCTCATCGGCCGGGACGCGGCGACATTGCGCTGAAACAGCCTGTACGGCCGGCGCAGGTGTCGTCATTCCGACCGGAGCGAAGCGGAGTGCAGGAATCTCTCGTTCGAGTCTGGCGACGCCGCAAATCGGCAACCCGGCCTGCCCCACGGAGAGATCCCTCGACTGCGCTTGGGATGACCGTCAGCGGTTTGACCTGGCCCGAATTTCATGCCGCGGTGGTGCCGGGGCGCCGGTATGGATGCAGTGGTGAGTGTCGCGATGCGTCATCGTTTCAGAACCGCGGCGCGGATGTCATCCAGCTCCCCGATCCCAATGACCTTGCAGGCGACCAGATAGGCCACCCCACTCGCGACGAGCGCGGCCAGCACGACGATCAACTCATCTGCCTGACCCGACACACCGAGCGCGTCCGTAGCTCTGCCGGTCGCTTGCCATGCCAGCACCCCGGCTCCGGCCATGACTGCCGCGCCACCGGCTGACTTGCCGATCGTCTCCGGCAGTTGGGCAAACGCCGGGCCGCCGAACCGTTTCCACCCCAGCCAGATCATGATCAGGGTGTGCACGACGAGCTGCAGACTGTTCGCCGCTACCAATCCGGCCATGCCGTGTCGCTCAGCGAGTAGGGGCGCCGAAACCAAGTAGACCGAAGCGGCCCCGACGCCAACCAGCACCGGCAAGATCGTGTTCTGTTGCGCGTAGAAGGCAAAAATCAACACCTGGTCGTACGCGGCCAGCAAGTGCCCGGGCAGATAGAAAAGGAGCGCCAGAACGATCAGATCGGCGGCCTCCCGGTCGGTCGCCCCATGCTCGAACAGGAGCGCCACAATCGGCCGGGCCAGAACGCCGAGCGCGACAACCGCTGGAATCATCAAGACGGTCACCAGCCGCAGCGCGCGGCTGAGCTCCCGGTCGAACATCGAGCGGTCCTCGCCTACGGCGTGCGCGTGGGCGAGCCTGGGCAATGCCGCTACCGACACTGCCGCCGCAACCAGACCCAGCACCAACTGCACCAACGTAGTGGCATACCGCATCGCCCCGATCGCGTTCTCTTCCGCACCCCAGGCCAGATTGCGGTCGATCACGACCACCACCGACGAGACCAGGAATCCGGCGAACACGGGCAGCGCCAGTGCGCTCATTTTCCGGACATGCGGGTCGCGGGCGCTGAATGCGGGAACCGGTAGCGCATCATGACGGCGCAACGCGGCCACCATCACCACCAGCATCGCGGCAGCGCCGGCCACAACCCCGACCGCCATGCTCCGGACACCCATCGACCCGCTCAGCAGGAGCATGGAGATGACGATTGCGCCGTTGCGCATCGTGGCCCCGATGGCCGGGCCTGCGGGCCGTTGCAACGCGTAGAGCGACGCCGAGAGCACGGCCGCCGCCGCCAGGAGCGGCAGACTGATGAGAATGATCCGCAGGTTGTCGATGGCCAGCGTTCGCGTCTGATCCCCTCGGGATGCGGCGTCACCCGTCAACGTCGTGATCAGCGAGATGAATGCCGGCGCCGCCGCAATCCCCGCCACTGCCACAAGACCGGCCAATCCGGCAACACCGACCAGCACAATGCCGCTGGCTCGCCGGAACTCGGCCGTCGCCAACCCTCCCAGCACCAGCAGCGCCAGCACCGGCACGATCGCGGCCTGGAGCATGCCGTTGACGATGAGGTCGAAGAGAAGGGTGTTGAGGTTGTCCGCCACGGTGAAGGCGGCGATGTCGTTGCCGGCGCCGAACCTGCTCGCCGCGAGCTGCTCGCGGACCAGGCCAAGCACCCGGCTGGCCACATTGCCCAGGAAGATGACCGATGCGGCCAGTACCAGCGGTTGCGTCGCCGTTGATGCGGACGGGCGCGGCTCGCTCATCGGTGCGAGACCCGGTTAGCGGAACCGGATGTAGACGATCAGGAAAGGAATGAGGGCGAAGAGCCCGTCCGGCACGAGCTCCAGATGCATCGCCCGCTCGACAAAGGGTGAGAGCTGGTTGATGTCCGACCACTCGAGGGAGAGTCGCTGTCCAAGCACCACCCGGGAGACGATCAACCCCAGCGCGACGGAAACCCACCCGACAAGCTGCAGGTCGAGTCCCCGTTTCCCTCCGGTCAGATACGCCATCGTTTCGGCCACGCCGAACCCGAGCAGCAACGCCAGATAGAACCCCCAGGAGGGGAGATAGCCCCAGAGCAACCCGACCCCGATGCCCACCGCAAGCGCGGCTGCCGCCCCTTTGGCCAGGCTGCCGGTGGCGGTCGGATAGGTCGGCAGTCCCCGTACCCCGGCGCATTCCGGGCATCGCATGCCGACCGGCGTGCGCACGGCGCACTGAGGGCAGATCGGCTTGCCACATCGCGAACAGCGCAACAACGTCATCACCTTCGGGTGATGGCTGCAAGGCACCTCACCGGGCGCCATTCGCTCCGCCTGGTCGGTCACTGTTCGGAATCCTGTCTACGATCATCCGGCGAAACAGGGCCAAGGATACGGTAAGTCCGCCGGGTGCGGATCGCGTCGCCAACGGCCAGCAGCGCAAAAGGCAGGAGACGGAGCTGACGTTTCCATCGCCACGGTTCGTGCATCAGCCGCCAGAGCCACTCCAGTCCAACCCGCCGCAGGAGAGGAGGCGCCGGTTTGGCGTGTCCTGAGAGATAGTCGAGCGCTCCGCCGATGCCAACGGCGACTCGCACCCCAATCCCCTCCAGGCGCTCCCGGTTTCTGTCGATCCAGAACACCTGGGCAGGGGCCCCATAGCCGACCAGCAGGATACTGGCGCCGGATGCCTCGATGCGCTGCAATGATTCGTCGTCCCACACCGGGTCGGGATGCCCACCCGACCATGCGCCGCACACTCGCGCCGCCGGAAAACGCTTCCCAAGCTCGATCGACGCGGCATCGGCATCTCGCCCTCCCAGCAGAAACACCCCACCCTGCTCGCTGAATCCGGAAAAGCGGGCCAGATCGTCGATCAGCTCGACGCCGGTGTACCGCTCGATCCCGGCAAGACCAGCGAGTCGCGCGGCGACGAAGGTGCCGATCCCGTCACAGACGATCAGGTCTGCCCGGCCGATCGCTGCCAGAAAGCTGCTGTCTGCCCGTGCGGCCATCACATATTCGGGATTGAGGGTCAGCAGATGGAGCATCCCGGCCAGTTGGCCACCCAGATGAGCGTGGATGCGGTCGCGGACGACCTGCCGGCCGGCCAGGTCGACCGGCACACCGAGGATCGTGGCGCGCGTATGTCCGGCTCTAGCGGAAACCGCGGCCGCCTCCGCCCGAGGATCCGCCTCGCGATCCGCCACCACTGAAACCGCCACCCCCGCGAGAGCCGCCAAACCCACCACCCCGGCTCCCGCCGCCGCTGCCGCCGCTGCCGGAGCTCGACGCCAGCACCGTGGCGGCGGTTGCCAGCATCTTGAACAGGCTGTTGCTGGTATTGCCCAGTGTTCGGGCGGCGGTGTCGCTGGTTCGTTGCAGATCGCCCATGTTCGGCAGATCGATGCCTCCGCCGCCGGCATCGGGGTGCAAGCCTCCTCCCGAACCCCCTCCGGAGTATCCCTTGCCCCAGCTGTCGCCACTGCCACCCCGGCTCCTGCCGTCGCCCATGACAATCACTGGACCGCGGCCCCCGCCTGTCCAGGCGCCCCCTCCCGGCGCTGGTTCGAACCAGCTGGGCGACGGAGCCTGAACTGCGGCGAACTTCCGCACCCACGACTCTTCGATCCCGAACGCGACGACAAACGGCAGGTACGTGTCGAAGATCTCGGTGTGGTTGGCGATCTTCTCGTACTTCTCGATGTCGTCGAGGTAGCGCCGAAAGGCTTCCCAACGGCGAGCCGCTTCCGCGCCGGCCTGCGTTTTGCGTGGCATATGCTGGCTCAGGAAGCGCAACCCGATGCCCAGTCCGAAGAGCACGACCGGAATGAGCCAGATAGCCCCGGCATCCTGGGCATAGAGGAGAATCAACACGGTCGACGCGATCGCCGAGACGATCAAACCCACACTGCTGCGCTGACGCCACATCTTGCGGACTTCGATGGGCCGTTTGTCGAAATATCCGCGCTGCACGACCTCGTCGTTCAGCTGCAGTTTCATATGATCGACAGTCGCGGTGAACCTGCTCTTCACTTCCGAGAACTTGACGCTCTTGCCGGGCTCGAGGTTGGAACCAAACAGCGCTTTCAGCATCGTCGACTCGAATGGCCGCAGATCCTCGGGAACCGAGGCGAGCGTCATGGCGAAGTCGCTCGAACCAAACCAGCCCTGTCCCGGTTGTTCGTCGAGTTTGAGCACGTCGCGCCGCGCCAGGTCGAGCAGCGTGGCGATGATGTCGGCGTCCTGGGCCTTCTCGTCGATCAGGGTGCCTGCGGCTCCGGGCGGCAGATCATCGGGGGGTGTGGCGACAAAGGTGGCAAACTCCGGGGCGTAGGGATCGCGCCCCACCGTGTACCAGAGACCGTATAGGCCGATCGATCCGGCTACGGCGGCCAGACCGGCGATGGCCAGAAAAAGCAGATTGAGCAGCGCCGACCGTTTCTCAGCTGCTTCTTCGTCAGCGGCCTGCTGATCGATCCGCGCTTGCCAGCTCGGCGCGGGCGCCGACGTGATCGGCGGAAACTGGAGTCTGACGATGAGATCATCCCCGGAGGACATATTCTCCCGGGTCCACCGCCAGACCTGGTTGTCCAGGTTCGTTGCTTCGAGATCGACCATCTCCGATCCGGCGATCACCTCATCCGGATCGACCGCCTCCGGCAAGTGAATCGCCACGCTCGCCGACCGGATGTCCGCGATGTCGGTGACTTCCTTGCCGATCGCAGTCCACCACAGCTGCTGGTTCGGCGGCGTTTCGTCCGGATAGACCCGGATCACGCCACTCACCCGGTACTGGAGAAGGATGCCGATCGTGTCATTGCTGACTGGTTCGAACCCGTAATCGACGATCGCCTCGCTGGCGGTCTGCTCGACGGTGAAGGTGCCCGGCGACCCATCATAGGCCGACGGCCGAACGTAGACGAAGGAGGACACATTGTCCCCGTTGATTTGCGAAACGAGAACCTGGTCGAGCTGGTCGATCCGGTCGAGGGGAATCTCTGCGAATCCACCGGAAAACGGACCGCCTGTGAACTCGATGATCTGATACTCGGAAACATCGATGGAACCGTCGGTCTGGACATCGAGGTTGACGTCGTACTGGAGCCATTCGACCGATCGCGATTGGGCGGTTGCACCAGACGGCACAAAACCGGCCAGCATCAGAAGCGCCAGCAGCACGACTGACAACAGTCCAGTTCGCCGGCTCATTGGGTTCATCGATGGGATCCTCACGGGTGTCGTGCGCTCCGGGAACGAGGAGAGAGCGCCGGGCAGGTTTGCTCGTTCATTATCCCATGCCGGCCGGAGCGGCAACCGAATTCGCGAATGTGGTACTGTCGAGCCATGAGCGCGCACGATCGTTCCACTACCCTGAAACTGGATATCGAATCAGTCCTCGATCGGCTCGTGGAACTCGGATACCGAGCCACAAGCCCCCGGCGCGAAGTCGTGGCCACAGTCCTCGATCAGGATCGGCCATTCACGTCCGAGCAGATCGTCCATCTCCTGCCCCACATCGGGCGAGCGACCGTCTACCGAACGTTGGAGATCCTCGCGTCGATCGACGTGGTGCATCGCCTCCTCAAACCCGGCGGTTTCCCTGCATACGTTGTGGGACACCCCGGACACCGGCACCATCTCGTCTGCAGCGGATGCGCAACGGTCGTCGAATTCAGCGACTGCCCGGTAGAGACCCTCGTTCAGGATCTGGCCGACCGGACCGAGTTCACCATCAGCACGCATCACCTCGAAATCACCGGCGTCTGTCCGACCTGCCAGCAAGCCGCTAATTGACACAATGTATCACTGGGCCATAGAATCGGCTGGTTAACGCCGCTTTCGGTGTGCATGTCGCGATTCGCGTCGCTGAGGACGATCCTGCCCAGGTATGAACACCACGCCGAATGGATCCTCCTGGCTGGAAACTGACTCGCTGTCCGTCCATTTTGGCGACCGCTCGGCGCTCGAGTCGGTCAGTTTGACCTTCGCCCCGAGTGAGATCGTGGCGCTGGCCGGTCCAAACGGCGCCGGCAAGAGCACATTGCTTCGTTGTCTGGCCGGCGTGCTCCAACCGTCGCACGGGGTGGTCAGACTGCATGGCGATGTCATCCATCGGCCATCGCCCGATGTGGTCTACGTTCCGCAGCGCACTGCAGTCGACTGGACATTCCCCAGCAGCGTGATCGATGTCGTGCTGATGGTCCGCATGCGCCGCCGCAGTCGCTTTCGGCCCTATTCGAAAGAGGACCGTTCGCTGGCAATGGAGCATCTGGCCATCGTCGGCATGGATCATCTGGCCAACGTCCAGATCAGCCAGCTCTCCGGAGGGCAGCAGCAACGCGTCTTCCTGGCCCGCGCTCTTCTGGCCGATGGGTCGATCTATCTCCTTGATGAGCCGTTCACCGGCATCGATGCCCCCACCCAGGAACTGATCTCCGGTTTGCTTGGACAGCTCTGCCAGTCCGGGAAAACGGTGATCTCAGCCACGCACGACCTGGAGCAGGCTGCCGCCACCTCCGATCGCATCATTCTGGTCAACCGCACGGTCGTTGCCGCCGGACCTCCCGACGAGGTGCTCACCGCTGCGAACCTCGGCGCTGCGTATGGCGGCCATTTCAGTGCATTGGCGCGACTCGCCGGAAAAGACGCCGCCTGATGGAATGGCTGACCGACCCCTGGGCGTATCCCTTCATGCAGAACGCTTTCCTGGCGGCAACGCTGGTCGGCTTGATCTGCGGCATCACCGGCACCTTCGTCACCCTCAAAGGGTTGGCCTTCATGGGGGACGCGCTCTCCCATGCCATCTTTCCCGGTGTCGTACTGGCCTACATCGTCGGCGGAAGTTTTCTGATCTGGGCGATGGTGGCGGCCGTGATTGTGGCGGTATTGATCGGCGTCGTGAGCAGCCACGCCCGGCTCAACAACGACACCGCCATCGGCGTCCTCTTTGTCGGTGCGTTTGCTGTGGGCATCGCCATCATTTCGACCCAGCAGACCTATGCCCGCGACCTGACTTCGCTGCTGATCGGGTCGATTCTCGGGGTCTCGCGGCGAGATCTCTACCTTACGGCACTGGTCGGCGCGTTCGTCGTGACGGTCATTCTCCTGACTCGCCGCGAGCTGAGCGCCATCGCGTTCGATGCCGTCTTCGCCGAAGCATTCGGCATCCGGGTCAGGTTCTACGAGCTCCTCTTTCTGGTCCTTCTCTCGCTGACCATCGTGATGTCGCTGCAGACCGTCGGCAACATCCTGGTGCTGGCATTGCTGGTCACGCCGTCGGCCACCGCCCGGCTTCTGACGGTCCGGCTGCCGGCGATGATCGGTCTCTCGGCCGCGATCGGCGCCTTCTCCGGACTGGCCGGACTCTATCTCTCATACCACCTGGCGATCTCGAGTGGCGCCTCGATCGTCCTGGTGGCGACGGGCATCTTCGCCCTGGTCTTCCTCTTCAGCCCAAGAACCGGCATCATCACCACCGCGATCCGGCAGCAACGCCACTACCCTCACCCGGAGCACGACACCTTCGCCTCGAGCTAGCCTAGCGGTGATGATTCAATAAGGCACCCCCTCTGTGTTTGCCTGTAGTTGCAGACCCCCGTGTCTGCTTTCTCAGGGGGCACAACGCATCCATTGGCGGCTTTTCGTCACGTGCCGATGCGGGGTCACGGTGCTGTGCATGAGGTTGGTGCGAACGATCGTAGCGTCTCCCAGACGAGTGCAGACACGGTGGTCTGCGACTACATGGGGATGAGATCGCGGTCAAAGGCCGTGTTCGTCGCCCAATGAATCATCCAGGCTAGCCGGGTCATCCTGAGCCAACATGCCGGGAGCCGGCACGACCGCGGCATGAAAAAGCACCGTCATCCCGAGCGCAGCCGAGGGACCTCCTGCCGCAGCAGTCGTCGGGGAGACGACCACCGCGGCAGAAGGACCGGCGAGATTCTTCACTTCGTTCAGAATGACGTGTGAGAGTGGCTGCCAGGCTCGACGGCTACGGCAGCCCGGCGGCTACCAGTGCACTTCCACCCGGGAGCCGATCGACAACCAGTTGTAGACGATCTCGGCAGCCCACAGCGGCAATGCCACGCATCCACCGGTGGCGCCGTCGCCATTCGGCAGCACATTGCCGGCCGAATCAAGCGAATAGGAATGGAATCCGTTGTACCGGCCGGGATCGAAACCCACCCAGTACTTGATGTACACCTGACCCCAATCGGTCCACGAGATTCCGGCGTACTTGCTGTAGACGTAGTAGGTGCCGATCGCGGTCGAATAGAAGCCGGAGCTCGACGTATCCCAGCCGAGCGACGCGTAGTAGCTCTCGATCGCGGTGCTCCCCTCGTAGAGGATGACCTTCCCGGTGCTGCGATTCACATCCACCCAGCGTTCGCCACCGGAACTGGATGACGGCGCTCCGCCGCCCCAGCCAAGCGACCCATTGACCGACAGGTAACTGCCGAACGCCCAGCCGCGCGTTCCCTGGTACTCGACCAGATACCAGCCATCATCGGTCGGACCATCCAGAACGCCGACATACTCGCCATCCCACATCTGATCGAGAATACCGGCCCAGGTGCCCGGCTCTTCGCGCAGATTGAGGACATCGGTCGCGATCCAGCCATCCGACCAGGCGCCGGCAGGCTCAGCCCGGCCCGCGATACCAAATACCAGCCCAGCCATGAGCAGCATGACGGCGGCACAGCGAAACCAGGAGACTCGCCCCTGCGGACGGCTCGGCATAACGTTGACTTCGAACATGGGATCCCTTCCCTCTCGTGAAACCTGACGGGATCGCGAATGCGGGATATTCGCCACCTTTGCCGCACGGTTGTGCTGCAACACCACCGTACGTTCAGGCATGTCCGGGAGACATGCCCCGTCAGTCCCTGGGACCCTCTGGCCTATTTGGGTGATTTGTCAGGAAGTCACACGCTGTGCCTCAAGCACGGCACAGCGATGGGACATCGTGCCGTCGAACCAGCATTCGGTGCGGCACTGCTTCCCTCCATCCCCGGTCGGGTGACCAGTGTCCCAGAGTTTTCTCGTCGTTCCTCCCGCGCCAGCTAGACACCGTTGCGCTCGTTTGCGCACGAGCAGTATCCCAGACAACCGCCGGGAGCGTCCTGTGCCCTGGATGAAAAACCGCCGTTAGCTGGTGATGACCGGCCACGTCGCCGACGCAACCCGCGCCGCCGCATCGATTGCGTCAATGGCGTCCTTGCCTGGCGCGATGTTGCTGGGCAACGTGTAGCTGCGGTCCCCGTAGGGTTCGCCAATCGGCAAAAATGCCTCGCCAGGCCCGGTCAGCGTTTCGGCCACGGAGGCCGAGCAGTAGGGCGCGTACTCGGGGGCATAGCCCCCTTCCTGACTGACGATCAACCGGCCGTTGCAGACTTCGTCCGCAACCTCGATCAGCGTACGGGCCATCTCCCTGAACCCGAAGGTCGTCACTGTCATCCGCCCCAGGGGATCCATGACGTTCGGGTCCTGTCCCGCCGAGACGATGATCAGCTCTGGTTCGAACGCTTTGAGCGCGGGCACGATCACCCGCCGGTACGCCTCCAGATATCCGGCGTTGCCGGTGCCGGTCGGCAGCGGGATGTTCACCGTGTACCCCTCTCCGGCTCCCGTTCCCGTATCGGTCACCTTGCCCGAGCCGGTTGGAAAGAGGTTGTCCTGATGTAGCGAAAAGAAAAGAACACTGGGGTCATCGTAGAAACCCGATTGCGTGCCATTGCCATGGTGGACGTCCCAATCGACGATCGCCACCCGTTTCAGACCATGCTGCCGCTGGGCATGTCTCGCGGCGATGACCACATTGCCGTAGACGCAAAACCCCATGCCCATATCCGCCAGCGCGTGGTGTCCGGGAGGACGGACCAGCGCGTACGCCTTGTTCACCGCACCCGTCACGACGGCATCGACCGCCGCCATCACGCCGCCCGCCGAGAGACGGGCGATGCGGTCTCCTCCGACGCCGATCGGCGCGCCTTCACCCGTATCTCCACCCACTCTGGCGATCTCAGCGACCCGTTTTAGATAGTCCGGGGTGTGGAATGCCAGGAGGTCGGCATCTGTTGCTTCATACGGGTCGATGCGCACCATTTTCTCGGTGACGCCCGCCAGGTCCATGAGATGCTTGGCCCGGCCGACCTGATCGGCGCTCGAATAGTGGGGAACTGGCGTGGCGAATGGGTACGGGTCCCTCTCCAGCACGAGGTAGAGTCCGGGATTGTGGAAGAGATACCGCTCGTCGAACACCAGGCCAATCTCTTGTCCCACCTGTCGCTCCTTCTTCACGATGCACACGTTGAAAACAGATCAGGGGTCGCGGCGATGCCGCAACCCCTGCATGATCACATGTTTGCCCGAGGAGGGTCTAGTATGGGGAAACCGCCAGACCCATTCCGTCCATGATCCCCCACATCCACATGAAATAGCCCCATTCGTAAAAGCGGTAGGTCCCTGTACCCGGATCGGAGAGATAGATGCCCGAGGCGTCATAGCCGTACGCCACCATGACATGCATACCAGCGGTAACCTGATAGGTCCGCCCGTTCAGCGTTTCGTGAATGTTGCCATCATCCCCCCACAGCGCCAGCCAGACCACAACGGGCTTGCCCTGATCGAGGAACGTGGTGAGTTGGGCAGCGCTGCCGGCTCCGTAGAAGGTTTCCCCGCGGAACCCGAATGTGTCGAGCGCCCAGGAAAGTGGTTCGGCATAGACGCCGTAGTCATCGGTCCGGCCCCAGGTGCCGTGGATATTGCCCCGGTAGCCCAGATGCGGATTGGGAGACCACCCCACGACATTGTCGAAGGAGTATTCGGAAATGCCTTCGCCAAATGCGCTGGTCGCGATGTACATGGCGGCGTATTCACAGGAGAGGTTGCGCTGCTGCGCGTAGCGAGGCACCCACACCTTGGTGTGGCTTCCCTCGATCAGCGAGCCGGAGGTTGACGCTTCAGGCGCGGCAGGAACGAAATCGACGTCGCCCGACGCTTCCAGCACCGTGTAGGCATTGCACCCTGACGAGCTGCCAGGCACGATGGCGAATCCGGTGAAATAGGATCCCCCGACATTGACGTCAATCCAGTAGGACACCCCGGCGGCGGCGCCCGACGAATCGAGCGCGAGGAACGCCACACCATTCGATCCGGTCACGCTTCTGTCAGCGCTGACCAGGTTGCCATCTTTATGGAGGGCGACCTCGACCGGCGCGGACGCCACGCCTTGTCCCCCACCGCGCAGCTCGACTGACAGATCGACCGCGCACCCCACGCCAGGCGTCAACGAGCTGACCCCGATCCAGGAGTGAACCGAAATCGCTTCAGCTGATGCTGAAGACGGCTGAGCCAGCCACGGAGCAACCAGCACGCTCAACATGGTCACGAGCAGGGCAATGGCGGGTCGGCGAAACATAGAACACTGACTCCTCGGATTGGTCCTCGGCTGGACTCCGCGCGGGGAACTCAGCGATCATCTGCCCGGTGCGACCCAGCGCAGGCGATCGATGTCCAGGGGAGCATCAGAGTGGAGCTTGGCTCGATGCCAGCGGGGGTTTAGCAGCCTCTGGACTCCCCTCAGATCCAGATACTCTGCAAAGACCATACCACACCCTGGGGCGCCCCTCAAAAGCGTACGTACACCTATTTTACGCAAAGAGACGCCGCTCCGCAACTCGGTCGATGGCGAGCCACGTCTCCGGTCCGCCACGAACCTACTCATCCAGCGAGATTTGGTAAACTGAATTGGCGGATCACGCCATTTTTCACCCGATTTGTCGCCGGCTCAGGTGGCGGGAAGATCGCTACGACACGCCTGCGCGTTTGCTGGAGAGTACCCGCCATGCCTCGAACTGTTTCGTCGACCGACCGCGCCATCATCCGACTGTTGCAGCAGAATGCGCGGGCGTCGTTTGCGGAGCTGAGTCGCCAAACCAACATCCCGGAATCGACCGTCCGCCGCCGCATGGAGCGGTTGCAGGAACTGGGGGTCATCGAGTTCTCGATGATCGCCGATCCGGCGAAACTCGGCTACCAGCTCCGGGCGATCATCGGCATCCGCGTGGATGTTCGCGATCTCGACGCCATTGCCGCCACCGTGCGGGAAATGGATGAAGTCGCATTCGCCGCATTCGTCACCGGCAGCGTCGACATCATCATCCATGTCATCGTGCAGCATCAGGAAGGCCTCGTCGACCTCCTGCAGCGCCTCGCGGCCATCAGCGGCGTCCGCTCGACGGAAACCTTCGTCATGCCCTGGGTTATCAAGCCGGCCACCGCGTGGCGGCTGCCGCAAGAGGTTGACTAGCAGGCGGACGGATCCGGAGTCCGAAGTCCGAAGTCCGAAGTCCGAAGTCCGGAGCAGCGTAGTTCGGGCACCTGTGGCCCGACCCCCTTTCCGCCTCTCCGCCAATTCGCCTCTCCGCCTGGCCCTTACGCGTTCGACTCGCCAATCGCGTAAACGATCAACACCAGCACCAATGCGACCAACGATGCGAAGAACGCGATCCGGTTGCGTTCGGCCGCCGGCCGCTCCGCAGTAGCGAACATGTGCTCGGCGCCGACCGGAATGATGACGGCCAATGCCAGGATGTAGTGGACCGCGGTGATCTCGTGATCGCCGCCCAGCAACGAGAAGCCCAGCACATATTGAAGAAGAAGGAGCCCAGCCGCGGCGAACGACACACCGCGCAGCCACGTGAACTCCGTTCCCTTCGACCAGCGCAGATAGTTGGCAATCGTCGACACCAGAAACGCGATCACGACAGCCAGGCCTACGATCATATGCACAGTCGTCATCTCGTTCTCCTCGTCATAACTGCTCACACCACAGCGTGTCGTTCGGAATTGTACGGCGAATCACGTGCGCGACTGGCCAGGCGCAAATCAGCCGTGTTCCCCATCATCACCGGCCTTTGTATACTCACGCACAGAGCGTAGACGCGCAGTCTGGAACGGTTTCGCGGTCGTTGAAGCGAGATTCCAGCACTGCATCAGGAGGATCGAACAATGCCAGAAGCAGCGGCCGGACAGGAAAACATCGAGGCGCTGTATGCCGAGAACCGGACCTTTCCGCCTCCGGCTGACTTCGTCGCGGGCTCGAAGTATGCAGATCCGGCTGTCTACGCTGAAGCCGCGGCCGACCCCGAAGCGTTCTGGGCCAAACAGGCGGAGCGTCTCGACTGGTTCCAGAAGTGGGACACCGTTCTCGAGTGGGATGCGCCGTTCGCCAAGTGGTATGTCGGCGGCAAGCTCAACGTCGCCCACAACTGTCTCGACCGCCATGTAGCGGCCGGCAATGGCGACCGCGTCGCCTACTACTGGGAAGGCGAACCGGGCGACGCCCGCACCATCACCTACGCCGATCTGCTCGCCGAAGTCGAGCAGACAGCGAATGCGCTGAAATCGCTGGGGGTCAAGAAGGGCGATCGCGTTGCCATCTACATGCCGATGATTCCGGAGCTGCCGGTGGCCATGCTCGCCTGCACCCGCATCGGCGCTCCCCACACAGTGGTGTTCGGCGGTTTCTCCTCGTCGGCGCTCGCCGACCGCATCAACGACGCGCAGGCCAAGATTGTCATCACCGCCGACGGCGGCTATCGCCGTGGCCAGGCATCCGGCCTCAAACCGAATGTCGACGTTGCCCTGGCCTCCACGGAGTCGATCGAGCATGTGGTGGTCGTCAAGCGAACCGGCCAGGAGATCGACTTCGTCGAAGGTCGCGACATCTGGTGGCACGATCTGGTGCCGCAGCAGGAGGCATCCTGTCCCGCTGAACCGATGGACAGCGAGGACATGCTCTACCTCCTCTATACCTCAGGCACCACGGCCAAGCCAAAAGGCATCCTGCACACGACAGGCGGCTACCTGACCGGCGTCGCCGCGACCCATGAGATGATCTTCGACCTCAAGGAAGACGACATCTACTGGGCCGCCGCCGATATCGGCTGGGTGACTGGTCACTCCTACATTGTCTACGGTCCGCTGGCCAACGGCGCAACCAGCGTCATGTACGAGGGAACGCCCGATTTCCCCGACTGGGACCGCTGGTGGGAGATCATCGAGAAGTACAAGGTCACCCTCGTCTATATGGCGCCGACCGCCATCCGCGCCCACATGAAGCAGGGAGCGCAGCATGCCGAAGCGCATGATCTCTCCAGTCTTCGCCTGATCGGAACCGTCGGTGAGCCGATCAATCCGGAAGCCTGGGTCTGGTACCACACCCACATCGGCGGCGAGCGATGCCCTGTCGTCGACACCTGGTGGCAAACCGAAACAGGCATGATCATGATCTCGCCGATGCCGGCGATCACCACGACCAAACCGGGCAGCGCAACCTTCCCCATCCCCGGCGTCGAAGCCGATGTCGTCGATTCCGACGGCAACTCCCGGCCGCTCGGTAGTGGTGGATATCTGGTGCTCAAGAAGCCCTGGCCGGCCATGCTTCGCGGTATCTACGGCGATCCGGAGCGATACAAAGCCACCTACTGGAGCCGCTTCCCGGGTCTCTACTTCCCGGGCGATGGCTGCAAGCGGGATGAGGCGGGCTACTACTGGCTCCTCGGCCGTGTTGACGATGTGATGAACGTCTCCGGCCACCGGCTCAGCACCACCGAGATCGAGAGCGCGCTTGTGGCCCATCCAGCCGTGGCCGAAGCCGCGGTCGTCGGGCAACCGGATGAAGTCACCGGAGAGGCGATTTTCGCGTTCGTCATCGTCAAGAAGGAAATCGAACCGACCGACGAGCTGGGTCAGGAGCTGCGCAAACATGTGGCGCGGGTGATCGGCCCGATCGCCCGGCCCAAGTCGGTCATGTTCACGCCAGACCTGCCGAAAACCCGGTCGGGCAAGATCATGCGGCGGCTCCTCAAGGACATCGCCACCAACCGTCCCCTGGGCGACACCACCACCCTCGCCGATGCCGGTGTGGTCGACATCATCCAGTCGTCCGCCCGCGGCGGCAAGGACGACGACTAGTCGCTGACATCATCGATCGAACGGAGGCGCCGGCTGGACTTCCAGCCGGCGCTCTCAGCTCATATGGGCTGAGCTTCCGGGACACACCCTACCCGCGCAACCGCGACGCCGTAAACGGCTCCGCTCACGGTGCGATGCCCCTGGAGGGGCTCGATTTCAGGTCCGGAGGACCTTCGCACCGTGAGCCCGGTCCGTTCACGGCCGGGCGGATCTCGCGGAACCGCGAGTGGCCCCGGACACACATCGTAGAGAAACCCCGCCTAGACGAATCTCTCGACAATCGACGCCACAATCCCCCACAACAGCACGAGCACGATGCCGACCGCCAGCAGGACCGTGAACAAGCGCAGAAGGCTGGCCGTGGCGTGGCGGTCGTTCCTGCGGCGCTCTTGCCGGTTCTGCTCTCGTGCCACGGCCAGAATCTCTTCGTAGACATCATTCCGGCCGCCGGGCACGCCAAAACCGCCGAAGTACCGGTTCATCACCTCATCCTGGATCGCTGCGCTCCGCCGGTTGGTGTCGTACTGGCGGCGCTCGGCGGGATCGGTCAGCACCCGATACGCCTCGTTCAGGAAACGCGCCATCCGCTCCGATTCGGCCTTGGCCTCCAGTGATGCCCGGTCGGGGTGGACGCGCTTCATGGCCGCCCGGTAGGCGCGCTTGATCTGATCGGGCGTCGCGGTTTCGGCGATACCGAGCGCACCGTAGTAGTCGGGCAGAGTGCTCGCCGATCTGTCGGGATTCCAGTTGTCCGAATTCGGTGACCCCACCAAGAACCTCTCTCGCGCCATCCACCCGCCAGCGACCGGATGATCCATTCATTATTCTGCGCTGGCCGGCACAACGAGTACAATCGGCGCAATCGATGGTCAGTGTGATTCGCTGCACGCAGCGCACGGGGATTTGGGGATGGACGTCCAGCTCATAACGGTTCCATACCGCTACGACGAGTTGAATCAGGGTGTCGGGGGCGGTCCGAAAGCGCTCCTGGCCGCGGGGTTCGCCGACGATGCATCCAAAGCCGGCACACCGCTGACTACGGCCGGCGACGCATTTCTCGACCCCGCCGATCGTGAATCTGGCCGCACCGCTATCAACATCGGAAAACTCGGTGCGTCGACCGCGGCGTTGATCGAGCAGGCACGCACCGCAGGACATCCCTGCCTCGTTCTGGCCGGAGACGACACGGCCGCCATTGGCGTTGTTTCCGGGTTACAGGCCGCTCATGGCGCTGGCGCCCGGATTGGCGTCGTCTGGATCGATGCGCACGGCGACTTCAATACACCCGAAACCAGCTACAGCGGCATCCTCGCCGGCATGTCCCTGGCGATTGTGGCCGGTCTGGCCGGACCAAACTGGCGCGAAGCGGCCAAGCTGGCCGCGCCGATCTCTACCGACAGGATCATTGTGGGCGGCGCTCGCGCGCTGGACGCCAAGGAGGCCGCCCTCCTGACGGTCACCGACGTGCGCCTCTTCAACACCGGCGACCTCCGCGACAGCGAAGCCTGGACCGCCGCCATCACCCGGCTTGGCTCAGCAGTCGACTACATCGCCCTCCACGTCGATGTCGACGTGCTCGATCCACGCCTTGTACCGAGCTCCAGCACTCCGTCGCCCGATGGTCTGGAGATCCGCCAGGCCGTCGATGCCATCGGGACGGTTCTCTCCACCGGCAAAGTCGCCGCCTACTCAGTGTGCGGCATCAATCCGGGCGGGGGATCGCGCGGCAAGCAGACCATCGAAACCGCCCGCCAGGTCATCGCCGGTTCCCTCACCTCCTGGCGAACCGCTCCCTGACGTCGATTTTCCTCGCGCTGTCCTCTCCCGACCGCGACCGATTTCCCTCACCCTGCCCTCTCCCGACCGCGGGAGAGGGTTCTTCGTCCCATTTCCTATTTCCCATCTCCCGTCTCCCATCTCCCATCTCCTATTTGACAGCCGCTCTCCCGCTCTGTAGAATTCAAATCAGAACATTTGTACTACTTTTACGAGGAGGTAGCGGCGTGACAACGAAGTCGATCCAGGCGGACCAACCCGAACGCAACCGGCGGCTGCACCGGTGGGTCTGCGAATGCCAGGAGCCACCGGTCTTGCTGGCGACGTACGACGACACCGGGCGGGTCAATATCAAAGCCCGCGACCGTTACTGGCATTGCCAGGGACGCGTTCAGACGATCTGCCCCAAATGCGGCCGCGAGCACGTTCTCGAACAACTCGCCAGCTAGATCCTTCTCCATCCCCCCCTCGAGCTCAGCGAGAGCCGCTCAGCGAATCACCGAACACAACCAGCGCTCAAGTCCTCCAACACCCGTGGTCCGGTATCGCGGCAGTCGTTTGTGTTCGATCACTCGAAGGGGTTTTCATGTCTCGAGTTCTTCGTTTCCCCGCCGAACGGCGCACTACCTCGCCGGCGCCGCTCGTCCCGCTCGTTCCAGCCCGCGGCCGCGTACCCGACGACATCGACCGCACGCTCTCCGGCTTGGCCAGCGATCCGGACGCGCTCTCACCTCCAATCCGCAATGCCCTCTTCATCGCCTATGGTCCGATCCTGAACAGGATCGCCAGAAAGGTCTGGTGGACGTATGCCCGGCGACACTTCGTCGATCCGGACGACGTCGAAAACGAAGGCTTCATCGTCTTCGGCGAACTCCTCGCACGCTGGAGCGGCGACGGTTCGTTCACCCGCTATTTGCTGGCTCGATACCCATGGCGATTGCGCGACCGCGTCTCCCACCTCAATGGCCGCACCTTGCCGGTGAGCATCGTCGAGTCGCTCGCGTTGTCGGCTACCGATTCATGGGAAGCGGAACGCGCACTGGCGCTCCTCGACGAGCTCCTCCAGCCACTCGCTCATTTCGACCGCACACTGGTGGTCATGCGCGTCGTCGAGCAACAACCAGCCCGCACCATTGCCGCTCAGCTCGGCGTTTCCACCTCGACGATCGAATCGCGATGGGCGACGCTTCGCATCGATCTCTATCGCAATTTACAGTTGTTGCTCAACAACTTCGAATAGCGCTCGTCTGCGTGCTACCCTAGTGCGAATTCGCGGCAGCGCCCTGACGCTGCCGCCTGCCTTGCTCTTTCTGAAAGGAACCGGTATGGCCTCGTCCGACGCCACAACCGCCGAAATGCCTCCGACCCCGACCGTATCCTCCAGCGGCGAACCAGACATTCGGGCAAACGTTATCGATGCCATTGGCGAGACGCCGTTGGTCCAGCTGAACGGGGTCACGCGGGGTATCCGCACACCGGTCGTGGCCAAACTGGAAATGCTCAATCCCGGTGGATCGGTGAAAGACCGCATCGGCATCCGGATGGTCGCCGAAGCCGAAGAGCGCGGCTGGCTGAAACCGGGAGGCACGATCGTCGAACCGACCTCCGGCAACACCGGCGTCGGGCTGGCCATGGCCGCGGCGGTCCGTGGCTACAGCTGCGTCTTCGTCATGCCGGACAAGGTCGCTCCGGAAAAAGTGGCTCTGCTACGTGCCTATGGCGCCGAGGTAGTGACCACGCCGACTGCGGTCGAACGCGACTCGCCGGAGAGCTACTACTCGGTCGCCGACGGGCTGACCAGAGAAATCCCCAACGCCTTTCAGCCAAACCAGTACTTCAATCCGATGAATCCTCGCACCCATTACGAATCGACCGGCCCGGAAATCTGGAGACAAACCGGGGGACAGATCACCCATTTTGTCGCGGGCGTCGGCACCGGCGGCACGATCTCCGGTATCGGACGCTATCTGAAAGAGCAGAATCCGGAGATCAAGGTGGTCGGGGTCGATCCTGAGGGGTCGATCTATACCTCGCCCGTTCTCCACACCTACAAGGTCGAAGGGGTCGGGGAGGATTTCTGGCCCGGCACATTCGATCGCACCCTGGTCGATGAGTGGGTCCAGGTGATCGATCGCGATGCCCTGGTCACCGGCCGCGACGTCACCAGAGAAGAGGGCATTCTCATCGGTGGATCGGGCGGCATGGCGGTCTGGGCGGCGCTGCAGGTGGCCGGACGGCTGGACGATCCCGGCGCCCTGGTCGTGGTGCTGCTCCCGGACAGCGGCCGCGGTTACCTCTCGAAGATGTACAACGACGACTGGATGCGCGAGAACGGTTTCCTCTCCCGCTTCCGTGGTCCGAAGCGAGTCGCCGAGCTCGTCACCCACCATGGCCGGAACGTTCCCGACGTGGTCTGGGTTTCGAGCGAGGACACCGTCGCCCGAGCGATCGAAGTCCTCCGCGAGCACGACATCTCCCAGCTGCCCGTGGTGCGGCCGCCGGTCGAGGGACCAATCGCCATTCAAACCGTTGTCGGGTCGATTCAGGAGCGGACACTCCTCGACCGGTTGTACGAAAACCCAGAGGTGCTCAGCGCCAAGGTGACGACGATCATGGATGGCGCCTTCAATCTCGTCGATGCCGGGGAAGAGATCGAGCGCATCTTCCCGCTCTTCAGTTCTGGCGCTTCCGCCGTGTTGGTGCAGCGGGAGGGTACTCTTGTCGGTGTGGTCACCCGAGCGGACTTGCTCGAGTTCGCCGTACACCAACCCAAATCGTCGTAGATCGCCGCAAAGCAAAGGAAGGATCACACGTGAGCAGGAGCGACTGGTCAGACGCCCGATTCGAAACGCGAGCTATTCACGCCGGCCAGGACGCCGACCCGGCCACTGGGGCCGTCATCACCCCGATCTATCAGACAAGCACCTTCATTCAGGAAGATGTCGGCGTGCACAAGGGCTTCGAATATGCCCGGACCGACAATCCCACCCGCTCGGCATTGCAGGAAGCGATCGCCTCGCTCGAAAGTGGATCCTGGGGTCTTTCCTACGCCAGTGGATTGGCGGCCACCCAGAATCTGCTCTATCTCCTGCGGCCCGGCGACCACATTCTCCTCTCCAATGACTGCTACGGAGGCACCTATCGCCTCGTGGCCAAAGTGATCGCCAACTACGGTATCGATTTCTCCCTCTGCGACATGAGCGATCCGGAATCGGTGCGAGCGGGTCTCCGGCCGAACACCCGCATGGTCTGGGCCGAAACACCCACGAATCCCTATCTGAAGATCGTCGATATCGAAGCCGTCGCCGCGATTGCCCATGGCGCCGGTGCTCGCTTTGTCGTCGACAACACCTTCGCCTCGCCCTACCTGCAGCGGCCCCTGGAACTGGGCGCCGATTTCGTCCTGCATAGCGCCACAAAATACCTGGGTGGACATTCGGACGTGGTCAACGGTCTGATCGTCGGCAACGACCGCGATGTCTACGACACGCTGAAGTACCTGCAGAACGCCGCCGGCGCCGTGCCAGGTCCCCATGATTGCTGGCTGGTGCTGCGAGGCATGAAGACGCTGGGCATTCGTATGGAACGCCATAGCGCCAACGCTGCCGCGGTCGCGGAGTACCTGCAGCATTCGTCGCTGGTCGACACCGTCTACTACCCAGGTCTGGCCAGCCACCCCGGTCATGACGTCGCCCGGCGTCAGATGCGGGACTTCTCCGGCATGGTCTCCTTCACCGTGAATGGGGGATACGAGCTGGCCCGGGAATTCGTTGCTTCGACTGAGGTTTTCCAGCTCGCCGAGAGCCTGGGCGGTGTCGAGTCGCTTGTCGAGCACCCCGGCCAGATGACCCATGCCAGCGTGGCGGGAACGGGCGCGGAAGTCGCGGACAACCTGATCCGCCTCTCGGTCGGCATCGAGCATGTCGACGATCTCCTGTCCGACCTCGAAGCGGCGTTCAGTCGCGTCGGCGCCAGCAGACTCGCCGCCCGGTAGTAGTCACAGCGTGACAACACTCCCCCGGCATGGGCGCATGCCGGGGTGATGCGTAGCCTCGCCATTCAAGGCGCCAGCGTCATACCACCCCGACCGTCATCCTGAGCGACGCGAAGGATCTCCTGCCGCAGCAGTCTCCAGGGAGACGACCGTCACGGCAGATACGACGAAGAGATTCTTCACTTCGTTCAGAATGACGGTTACGTGGGATGCGTCCGTGTGGGCATCTTCACCGCAGACAAAAGGACCGGGATTGGCAGCCGCCAATCCCGGTACTCGTTTCTTCAGTTGTGGTATTCGCGGGCGGTGCGAGGTCCTAGACCATAAGCAGGAACGCCAGCGACCCAGTTACCAGTGCAAACACCGTGGCAATTCGCACTACGCAGTCGCGAAGGTCAAGAACCTCCGTCTGCTCGGGCCGGTCCCCCATCATCCCCTCCCCGGATGAACAAGCGCCACCCTGCAGCCAAGCGCGTCACGGTAGTGACGCATCAGGGTGGATAGAAGCAGTGTAGTGGCCAGTCTGACGCACTGTCAACGACTTTGAGGAACAATCGTGTGACACCAGGACCGGCAGTGTACGTTCACTCTTGCCCGTTTCGCCCCTTTTTCGGCGATTGTTCGCTGAGATTTACAGTCTCACCGGCAGGGACTATAATGACGGCGTCAGCAAGCTGAGGGCGACCGCCCTTGGCTTCTTTGTCAACTGGGCACAGCGAAGCCACTGTAGTCACATCAGCGCTTGGATCGGGTGATCCACAAAGTTCGGGCTCTTGCGGCCCGTTCCCGGCATTGCGCATCCGATTGACTTCGTTCGTTGCGGTCCCTAGAGCTGACCTGATGGCAGGGCCTGGCGCACAGTCTGCTGCGGCGCCATCCTCCGGAATGAAAGGTATTGGACATGGTTCGCGATAGAGTGGTTCAACTTACACCGGAAGGCCGGCAGCGGCTCGCTGACGAGCTCGAGAATTTGCGTGGCGTCAAACTTCCTGAATTGACCACTCGAATCCAGGACGCCAACGAACATGGCGATATCTCTGACAACAGCGAGTATGAAGAACTGAAAGAAGAGCTCGTTCTCACCGACGCTCGCATCCATGAACTCGAATTTCTGCTGGACAAAGCCGAAGAGATCGAACCTCCGGCCAAGGGCGTTGTGGGACTGGGCTCCTCGGTCACCATCCGTTCCGACGACGGTGAAGAAGACACCTGGAGGCTGGTCAGCCCCCAGGAAGCCGACACGCGGGTCGGCGCCATCTCCACCGACTCCCCCGTTGGACACGCATTGATGGGGCGCAAGGTTGGCGACTCGACATCCGTGGAAACACCGGCTGGCGTCCTCAACTACACCATTGTCAAGGTAAGCTAATCAGGCTTCACTCCGGTGGCGCCGCACGAGTCATCCTGCTCGGCGGCGCCTTCAACCATGGAATCTGTTCGTGACCGAAGAACTGCCTGATCTCTCCGAGCTGCAGCACGTCCGCCTGGAAAAGAGCGCCGCGCTTCGGGCGCAGGGGCTCAATCCCTACCCGCTTCGCTCCCATCGCGACGGCATGACGACCGATGTCGCCGCACTCGTCGAAGCCGCGGAAGCGGGCGATGCGGCTGCCGCGGAAAAAGTGCTCACGCTCGCCGGCCGGGTGGTCAGCGTCCGGGACATGGGGAAAACCGCTTTCGCCCATCTCCGCGATGGCGAGGGGCAGGTACAGCTCTACGTGCGGCGGGACGAGCTGGGCGAGCAGGCGTTCGAAGACTTTCTGCGACTCGTCGATCTCGGCGACATTATCGAAGCGACCGGCACATCATTCCGGACGCGCACCGGCGAACCGTCGTTGCGTGTGAGCGGTTACGGCATGCTGGCCAAAGCGCTGAATGCTCCTCCTGAGAAATGGCATGGCCTGCAAGATGTGGAGCAACGCTACCGGCAACGCTATGTCGATCTGATCGCCAACGCCGAAGTGCGCGATGTGTTCCGCATGAGGGCGCGCATCGTCTCCGCCATCCGGCAATACCTTGATGGTCTGGGCTACATCGAAGTCGAGACCCCGGTGCTCCAGCCACTCTATGGCGGCGCCGCGGCTCGTCCATTCACGACCCACCACAACGCGCTCGACCAGATCTTCTATCTGCGCATCGCCGATGAGCTCTACCTCAAACGGCTCATCGTCGGTGGGTTCGAACGCGTCTACGAAATCAGCAAGGACTTCCGGAACGAAGGGATCGACCGCAATCACTCCCCCGAGTTCACCATGCTCGAGTTCTACGAAGCCTTTGCCGACTACAACATCGTCGCCGACAGAACGCGGGAACTCGTGCAGAGCGCCGCGGCGGCGGCGTTCGGTGGATTGACCTTCACATCGAATGGCCGCGAGATCGATCTCTCCGGTGTCTGGCCAAAGATCACCCTGGCGGACGCCATTTTCGAGGCTTCGGGCATCGACTATGTCAAATACCCCGACGCCGCCGATCTGATCGCCGTAGCCCGCAAAGCGGGCGCGGATATCGAAACCGGTACGGTCTGGCCCCGCGTCGTCGATGAGCTGCTCAAGCAGTTCGTGCGGCCCAACCTCATCGAGCCGACCTTCCTGATCAACTACCCGGTGCAGCTTTCGCCGCTGGCCAAGCGGATTCCGGACGACCCCACCCATGTCGAGCGCTTCCAGCTCTACATTGGCGGCTCCGAGCTGGCCAACTCATTTACCGAGCTCAATGATCCAATCGATCAGTGGCGGCGCTTCCGGGAGCAGCAAGCGGACCGCGAAGCCGGCGATGCGGACGCCATGCCCCTCGACGAGGATTTCGTCAACGCGCTGATGTACGGCATGCCCCCAACGGGCGGCGTCGGTATCGGCATCGATCGCCTGACTATGCTCTTCGCTGACCAGGCCACCATCCGCGATGTGGTGCTCTTTCCGGCAATGCGGCGAATCGACCGTTCCTCCCGGCAGGATGACGACGACAGCACCACGGACGACGCAGAGGGTGCGCTAGAATAAGGCCGATTGTTCCTGAAGTGATCGCATACGATCCGGCAGGTGAGGCAAAAGGTCCGGAGGTTTGGCATGACTGAGCGATATGAAAAAAGTTTCGGGCCAGTTGATTCAGCGCGCGAGCGGTCCGGTCTCTACAAACTCGGATTCGATCCGGAGTCGCTGAAGGGATTCATGCTGCCGTGCATCATTGCCGCCGGCGGTGTGATCGGCGCCATCCTGATCTCTCGCCTCTAGTCTCACTGGTTCCCCACAGCCGTCGTGCACGTTTCTCCCGCTCCTGCCACGACAGATGCCCGGGTCATATCCCCGGCCAGGGTGCTCTCTGGACGGGTTCCGGCGATCATTGCGCTTCTGCTCCTGCTGACCAGCTCGTTTGGGTTCGTCACACCGACCGCCCAGGCCGCGGCGCCAACTGAGTTCTACGTCGAAGCCACCGGTCATACGCTTGGGGGCGACTTCCTCCAATACTGGATCCGGAACAACGGCCGCGAAACACTCGGCAATCCGGTCAGCGAACCCATCTCCAACCCCGACGGCCAGATCCAGTACTTTCAATATGGCGTGCTGGCTCAATTGCCGGACGGAACGGTCGCCCGGGAGATGGCGGCACTTGCGCTACGCCAGCTCCAGCAGCATCCGGGCCAGCTGGTCGGCAGAGAGCTGGAAAACGTCCCCACATCCGCTGTTCTAAGCGAGATCACGCCACTCCGGGCCAGCACCGCCATCGGCAGTGGTCATCCCTATCCTGTCGCCACCGGGATCCAGGCCTTCTATCACACCCTCGGCGGGCTGACGACATTCGGGAGAGCGCTTGCTCCCGCGGAATCCACCCGTGGCGCGTCGACTCAGTGGTTCGAATTCGTTCGCGTCGATGTCAGCCCCACCGGGCCGGCCCTGGCGGAAGTCGGTCTCGAACTGGCGGAAGCCAGAGTTGTCGACACTGCCCGCCTGCCCAGAGGCGATCTCCCCGCATTCGATCCCAACCGGTATACCGACTTTTTCGGCGATGGCACCATCCCTGAAGCGGACACCCCATTCGCACCGACCCGCATTCTGATTCCGGCCATCGATGTCGACGCCACGATCGAACCAGTCGGTGTGGTTGGCGGCCAGATGCAGGTGCCGGTCGACGAATGGAATGTCGGCTGGTATCCGTCAATGGCCAGCCCAGGCGAGTGGTCGAATGTCGTCATGGCCGCGCACAAGGACTGGTGGGGTGTCGGTCCCGTCGTCTTCTGGAACCTGGACAAGCTGGCCCCGGGCGACAGGATTTACGTTATCGGGCCAACCGGCGCCGGCGCCACCTACGAAGTCACCGAAAGCTGGCAGGTCGACTCGACCATGTCGGCCGATCCGCTGATTGCCGACACCGGGTATGAAGCACTGACCCTGATTACCTGCGATGGGCAGTGGACAGGCGCCGAGTACAACCTCCGTCGCATCGTTCTGGCGAAACGCATCTAGTCTTTGGGCTGACCACTCGCCGGATGGGTGACGATCGGCAATCGCACCGTCATCGTCGTCCCCTCTCCTTCCACGCTGGCGACCTCGATCGTCCCGCCGTGTGCCCGAACGATCGCCTGGGCGATCGGCAATCCCAGACCAGACCCGCCACGTTGCGGTCCTCTCGCTGTATCGGCGCGATAGAAGCGTTCGAAGATGTGGGGAATGTCGGCTGCCGGAATCCCGGCTCCTTTGTCGACGACAGCGATCTCCGCCGTCTCGTTCGACGCCAGTACCCGAACCGACACCGGCATGCCCGCCGACGAGTGCAGCGCCGCATTGTCCAGCAGGATGACCAGCACCTGCTCCAGCCGCCCCTGATCGGTTTGAATCGTCACCGGGGCTTCGACATCGATGCCAAACGGCGTCTCCGGGTGCATCGCCGACGCCGTGCGCACCGCATTGCGCACAGCCGGCATCAACGGCGCCGCCGCCAGGTCGACCGGCGCCGCTCCGCCCGATTCCAGCCGGGCCAGCGTCAGGAGGTCGGTCACGAGGCGGGTCATGCGCTGGCTTTCGCGCCGCAGCTCGCCGATCGTTTCGGTTGTCTCCGGCGATTCGGCACCACGCCGTTCCATTTGCCGCTCCAGCAGATCGACATTCCCCTGCACGGCGGTCAGTGGCGTCCGCAGCTCGTGCGACGCATCTGCCACGAAACGCCGCTGGAGCTCCAGCGCGTCCTGAAGCCTGTCCAGCAGGCTGTTGAACGTTTCTCCGAGCCTGGCGATCTCGTCTCCCGTTTGCGGCGCTGCCAGGCGTGTTTCCAATGGCAGCGCATCCTCCGCCGCGGACGCGATTCGCCGGGCCGTGCTCGTCATCTCATCAACGGGCCGGAACGCTCGTCTGGCGATGAACCAGCCACCCAATGCCGCCAGCACGGAACCGAAGACCGCCGCCACGATGAAGGTTCGTTGCAGATCCTCCAGCGTCTCGACGAGCTGGATCATCGGCTGCCCGGCCACGACCCACCCGAGCAATTGATCATTCACCCGAATCGGCTCGAAATGAACCCGAATCGTGACGCCGTCCACCGTGACGGTATCGTTGTAGCGCCCACCGCGGGCGAGCTCCTCCGGATCGAAGGGCAGCGTTCGATTGCCCAGATTCTCGGAAGAGAAGCGGATCTGCCCAGTTGTGGTCATCACCTGGACCAGCTGGCTGGGAAACGTAAACGCGTCGGACGGCAGGAAAATCGTCGGGCGGCCCTCGATGAACGCCATCTCCACCTGCTCGCGCATCGCCTGCGCGGTTGACTGGAGACGGACATCGACATCGTCGCGGAGCTGCTGTTCGATTCTCCAGGCCACGCCGGCGCCAAGCAGCAGCATCGCCACCAGAAAGAGCAGGGCGTACCAAACGGTGAGCCGGCTGCGAATCGAACGCAGTTTCCAGACCGAAGACATCAGCGTTCGGGCGCCAGGCGGAGCACGTAGCCGACCCCGCGGACGGTCTGAATGATGCGGGCTTCGTTCTCCGCCTCCAGCGCACGGCGCAGGTTGGCCACGAAGACCTCCAGCACGTTCGAATCGCCCCAGTAGTTGTTGCCCCAGATCCGCTCCATGATCTGGTCTCGCGTCAGAACGATGTTGGGATTGCGCATGAAGTAGGCGAGCAGATCGAACTCCCGCGGTGTCAGGTCGAGCCGCCGCTCCCCTCGCAAGGTCGTCCGGCTGGGCAGATCGACCGTGACATCCTCGAAGCCAAGTGTCTGGTCGCGCGCACCTTCTTCCGCGGGTTGAGACCGTCGCAGCAGCGCGCGCACCCGGGCCAGCATCTCGTCGAGGGCGAATGGTTTGATCAGATAGTCATCGGCGCCAGAATCGAGTCCCTTGACCCGATCGGAAACAGCGTCTCTGGCGGTGAGCATCAGTATCGGCAGGTGTGCCGCGGATTCATGATCCTCGCTCTCCCGCAACCGCCTGGAGACCTCGAACCCGTCGAACCCCGGAATCATGACGTCCAGAATCATCAGATCGGGAATCTCGACCGCGAGCGCCCGCATCGCTTCCGGACCGGACGCCGCCATCTGGACCCTATAGCCCTCGAAGGCCAGCGTTCGCCGCACGACGGCGGCGACACCGGGGTCATCCTCGACCACCAGAATGCGATGCGGCGGCTGATTGCCTGGGTTCACCATCTCTTCGGACCAATCCACGACATTTGCGGCCAACTCACTGCTGCAGAGTATGAAACGGCCGGGCCCGGCAGTGCCGGACCCGGTCGAAACGCATCGCTGTCGATGTGCCGATTTCTAGGAGACGACCTCGGTCGGGCGCTCACCCAACGTGATGTCGAGCGTCATCTGCTGCCCATTGCGCACGATTTCGAGCGAAACGACATCACCAGGATTACGGTCGAAGAGCACGGTGTCCAGCGCCTCGTTCGGGTCGTTTCCGTCCACGCCCGCCACACCGGTGATCACGTCACCGACCTGCAGACCAGCCTGTTCGGCCGGACCACCCGCCTCGAGACTGGCGATTTCGACGCCATACTGCGAAGCCTGCCCCCAGATACCCAGATAGGCGCGGTCGTAGTTGCCGTCAGCGATGATCGCGTCGACGATCTCTTTGGCGGCGTTCGACTCGATCGCGAAGTTGAACCCTTCGGCGGAAACGCTCCCCATCGACTGGTTGTACGCCTTGGCCACATTGATGCCGATGACCTCGCCCTCGGCGTTGAGGAGCGGGCCGCCCGAGTTTCCGGGATAGATCGCGGCGTCGTGCTGGATCAGATGGGGCAAGCTGTACCCCGTCCCGGCGTCCAGACCGCGTTCCACGGCATTGACGATGCCGCTGGTCACGGTGTTCTCGTACTCCCCGTATGGGGTACCGATGGCAATGACGGGATCACCCGCTCGCACCAGGTCCGAGTCGCCAAACTGAACGATTCCCGGCACCGACTGACCTGGCTCCAGATCGAGCTTCAGCACGGCAACATCCTGGAACGGATCGGTTCCGACCAGCGTGGCCGTGACGGTCGTGCCGTCATAGAACTCGACCTCGAAGCCCGAACCACCTTCGACCACATGATTGTTGGTCACCACGTGACCCGCTTCATCCACGATGAACCCCGAGCCGCTGCCGACCGGAACGAGCTCGCCGTCGTCTGGCGTCGTCTGGCTCTCGCTGCCCGGAAGCTGGTTGCCGGGCTGATTGGGGATCTGCTGCCAGCCGTTCCCCTGAACGGTCGCAACCTGCTGCAAATTGACGATCGTGACCACGCCTGGGTTCGCTTGCGCGGCAACGTCCGAAAGCGTCTGCTCGGCCACGCTGCTCTGCGCCGCTACGCCGGAGGGCAACAGCGCCGCGTCGTTGGCCACGCCGATACCCAGCCCGAGAGCGAGAGCCAGGGCCAGCGCGATACCCGATCGCTTCACCCGGTCCGCCCAGCGCGGACTCTGATACTCCGACAAACCTGATGAAGGGGTCATACCCTTTCCTTTCCTCGTTGAATGTTCATTCCGTCCGGACCGCTCGCGACTGCGACGTCTGATCACGCAACGGCCGGTCCGAATCTGAGGAAATGCTCGTTCACCAACCTGAACGAACACTGAACGATTCATGAGGAGAAGGTGAAGCTGGAAACAATGGGGCACGAAAAAGGAGACGGCGGGGACCGTCTCCTCTTCAGTCTCTTATCTAGTGAAGCACACCAGTCGCGATGTCAGGCGATGGCCGCTTTGACCAGCCCTGGCACATCCGACGGCTTGTTCGCCATGCTCACACCCGCTTCGGTCATGGTGCGAATCTTCTCCGCCGCGGTGCCGGTGCCACCTGAGATGATCGCGCCCGCATGCCCCATCCGCTTGCCCGGAGGCGCCGTTTGACCGGCGATGAACCCGACCACCGGCTTGGTGACATGTTCCTTGATGTATGCCGCCGCGGTTTCCTCGTCGGTTCCGCCGATCTCGCCGATCATGACGATCGCCGAGGTCTTATCGTCTGCCTGGAAGAGCTCCAGCGCGTCGACAAAGGAGGTGCCGATCACCGGGTCGCCCCCGATACCGACTGCCGTCGACTGACCGAGCCCTGCCCGGGTCAGCGCATCGACCACTTCATAGGTCAGCGTGCCGGACCGGGAAACCAGACCGATCGAGCCAGGCTCGTGAATGAACCCGGGCATGATGCCCACTTTTGCCTCACCGGGGGTGATCACACCGGGACAATTCGGTCCCAGGAGTCTCGCTCCCTTCTGCTTGACGTAGTCGTAGACCGGCACCATGTCCAGAATCGGGATGCCCTCTGTGATGCAGATGACAAACGGGATACCGGCATCGACGGCCTCATAGATCGCGTCGGGCGCGAACCGGGCCGGCACGAAAATGATCGAGACATTTGCCCCTGTCGCTTCGACTGCCTGATGCACGGTGTTGAAAACCGGGGCGCCGGCAACGGATTTTCCGGCCCCTCCCGGCGTCACGCCGCCGACCACGTTGGTTCCGTACTCCACCATCTGCGTGGTGTGGAACGATCCTTCCTTACCCGTGATTCCCTGCACCAGGAGGCGAGTGTCGCTGTTGACCAGAATGCTCACCGCGTTTGAACTCCTCCTGAACTCCCCTGTTCCATCAGTCGATTCTCGATCATCAGGCGGCCGCAGCCACAACCTGCTGGGCGGCTTCGTCCATCGTGCCGTAGGCGGTCAGTCCCGCCTCCGCCAGCAATGCCCGTCCCTGCTCGGCATTCGTTCCCGAGAGGCGCACCACGATCGGCACTTTCACGTCGACCCGGCCGAGCGCTTCCCGGATACCCTGAGCGACGACGTCGCCGCGGGTGATGCCGCCGAAGATGTTGATCAGAATCGCCTGGACATTCTCATCGCTCGTCACCAGCTGAAACGCCGTCGCCACCTGATCGGCCGACGCTCCACCTCCGACATCGAGGAAGTTGGCCGGTTCGCCGCCGTGCAGCTTCACCGCATCCATCGTCGCCATGGCCAACCCGGCGCCATTCACAATGCACCCGATGTTGCCATCGAGTTTCACATAGGAAATGCCATGCCCCCGCGCTTCCAACTCGGTGGCATTCTCTTCGGCGAGATCGCGGAGATCTTCCAGCCCGGGATGGCGGAAGAGGGCGTTGTCGTCGAAGCTCATCTTCGAGTCGAGCGCCATCATCTCGCCGCTGCCGGTCACGATCAGCGGATTGATCTCGGCCAGGGTCGCGTCCATCTCGACGAATGCCTTGAACAATCGGGATGCGATGGCGGTGAACGGATTGATCAGCTCTTTTTCGAGACCGAGCGCGAATCCAACATCCCTCGCCTGGAAGTCGCGCAACCCAAGGTAGGGATCAGCGCGGGCCATGATGATCTTCTCGGGAGACTCGGCGGCGACCGTTTCGATATCGACGCCACCTTCGGCGCTCGCCATCAGCACGGGAACCCGATTTGGCCGGTCGAGCACGACACCCAGATAGAACTCCCGGGCGATATCGACACCCGGGACAACCAGCACCTTGTTCACCGTGTGGCCGCGGATGTCCATTCCCAGAATCTGGGAAGCGGCTTCCTTCGCCTCCGCCGGCGTTTTCGCCAGCTTGATGCCGCCAGCTTTGCCCCGGCCACCGATGTGGACCTGCGCCTTGATGGCCACCAGCTTGCCGAACTCCGCGGCAATCGCCTCTGCTTCAGCGGGGGTGGTGGCGACCTTTCCCACATTCACCGGAATACCGCGAGCTGCCAGGATTTCGGCAGCCTGATACTCATGCACATTCATCCAAGGACATCCAATCTCCGGCCCGGAAGCGCCGGCGCCGCTCGGCGCCGCACACCTGTTCAACGCTGCCGCATCCTAGCACACCGGACCACGCTTTTTCGCCATTTCCACCGCTGGGATCGCGCGTCGAGACTTCACCGGGCGCGCTGACACCGCGCTCGCCCACGCGACGCGGCCCGCATCATCAGGTGGGAAAATGCTTGCAGCTAGTTGACATTTCCATTTTTCATGATATATGAGAATTGAGACGAATCCCCGGTACGCACACTTGATTCGAGTTCATCCGGTGAACGACGGTGACGTGTTTCGTTCCGCAGGTCGTGTCGCGTTTTCTTTTCTTTTCAGCACGTGCCGTGGATGAGCCATGGCGAGGAGTTTTCGGCGGCATGAGTGAACAGACACTCACCTGTCGTGATTGCGGAATGCAGTTCACATTTACCGAAGGAGAGCAGGCCTTCTATTCCGAGCGAGGCTTCTCGCCTCCCACTCGCTGTCCGCAATGCCGCCAGCGGCGGAAAGCGGAGCGCAATTCAAACGCCGGTGGGTATGACTCCGGCGGTTACGGCAATAACTATGGCTCAGGCGATTCGTATGGCAGTGGCGGTGGCGGTGGGGGTTACTCCAGCGGCCCACGCCAGCTCTACCCGGCTATCTGCTCGAACTGCGGTCGTGAAACCGAAGTGCCCTTCCAGCCTCGCACCGACAAACCGGTCTACTGCCGCGAGTGCTTCCAAACCATGCGCTCCAGCCAGCCCCGCTACTCCAGCGACTACTAGCCCAAGTACGGACCCGGGAACCTTCCCGGGTCCGAACCCAAGCAGTCGGCGGTCGGCAGTCGGCAGTCGGCAGTCGGCAGTCGGCAGTGTAGTTCGGGCACCTGTGGCCCGGCGTCCTATCCGCCTCTCCGCCTTTTCGCCTCTCCGCCTAATTCCCCTCCTGCAACTCCCTCACATACCGCACCAACGCCCATCGCTCCTCATCTGTGAGCGCTTCGTCGAATGCGGGCATATCGGTGGAGGGAACGCCTTCGCTGATCCAGGTGAAGAGGTCGCCGTCGGTTTGCCGGCGCGTCGACGCGCTGGTCAGGTCGGCGTCGTCCGGTGAGTGGGACATACCGGGCGCCGTCGATCCTCGGCCATCCGCGCCATGACAAAGGAGGCAGTTGGCGGCAAAAAGCGACTCCCCCTGCTGCAATGTGATCGCATCCCCTGGAAGTGGGTTGACCAGTGCCTGCCCGGACGTCACCGGCACCGTCTGCCGGGTCGCTGACACGAAAAACCCCGCCGCGATCAAGACACACATCGCCAGAATCACGCCACTGGCGACCGGTTCCATCCCCGTGAGCCGCCGCATACCGGTCAACCCGGCCAGCACGACCGCCACCGCCAGCAGACCGAATCCCCAGGCCGCGGGAGTCATCGCCGGCAGTCGCCAGCTATCGTCCACCAGGCGCGGCGCCCCTGCTGCTGTTCCCGTCGTGTCGATCTGCAACCCGGCTTCGACATCCTCCACCCCGGCCCGCCGGATCACCACATTGACCGCCCACTCACCCTCGATGCCCAGACGGGTCGCAGGGAATGTGAACTGGCCGGAGCTCCCCTCGCTCGCTTCGGCATCGAACCGGTCACCCAGACCCGCATCTGCGCCGGTCAGCAGCTCGGTTTCGATGATGACCCGCTGCAGATTGTCCGGAGCAGAACCATCCGCGGTTCGCACCGTGATGACGTACTCGTCGCCCGGATTGCCTCGGAGTTCGGCGGAAATGCCGATCTCGAGGTCACCAGCCTGCAGCGTCTCTTCGAGAATCATGGCCCGGCCAGCGACATCGACCGGCAATGGATAGTCGGCCGGCGCCAGCACTGTCAGGATCGACGTCGCCAGCAGAATCAGCGACGCCACAGCCACTTCGAACATGGCCACGTACCGCGTCGATCGCAGATGCCTTCCCGCGCTCTCCACCTCACCGCGTGCGAGAAAGGTCCGAATCTGCGGGGTCAACACCAGCAGATTGATGGCCGCGGCAACCAGGACGACAACCAGCAGGGTGATCTTGGCCAGCAGCGTGAGACCGTAGTCTTCGGTTCGCAAAGAACGAAATCCGCCGACGTGGAACGACGCGCTGGCGATACCGGTGGCGATGATCGTCGCCATGCAAAAGAGGGATGTCCGGGAGTGATTGCGCACCAACCTCGCGCTGGTGGTGGCAGCTTCCGCTTCGCTGCCGGCGACGGGTGGTCGGATCGCCTGTATCAGTGCGACCAATCCGCCGATCCACAGTCCAGCGCAGCTCATGTGGACGATATCGATCAGCACCGCCAGCCATCGGCGCGATTCCGCGGCGGCATGACCCGTCGCCGAAATCGAGCCGATGGCGACCACCGCCAGGAGCGACATGACAACCCAGGTCCACCGCTGCCGGAGTTGAGGAGCCAGCCCAAGCGCCACGAGGAGCAACACACCAACCGTCAGGCGCAACAGCCATCCCCGGCCGTAGTCGGTGTCGACCAGTACATCCCCCATCGCTGCTGCATCGGGAAGGGTCAGCGTCGTTTCACCGGCCACTCGCAGGCTCTGCGCCACGATGCCGCCGATCATGCCGGCCAGCGCCAGGGTGAAAGCGAAAAACCAGGCGGCTTTCCATCGATCGATCGTCTGGCGGCGCCAGGCGCTGTCTGCTGTCTGCATCACCCGGGTGTTGATCGCGCCAAACATGGCCAGCCCGGCCAGAAGCGCCCAACCACTCAGCTCGAACCAGCGAGGGATGACCTGCCACCAGGGCGGACGAGCCTGCGAATCGCCCAGCGCCCCGATGTCAGGAGCCTGGCCAGTGCCGACACTGAACGGCACCGAACCATTCGTCACATGTCCATCGACCGCCGACAGCACCCGCCACACCAGCGTGTAGACGCCTGGAGGCGCATCGGCGATGTCGATCGGAATCGTCAGTTTGACCGGGTCGGATGGGTCGGGAATCACGGCGCCGACAGGCAATCGCTCGCCCTCCGCATTCGTCAGCTGAAAATCGCTCAGTCCCAGATCGAAGGCTTCATTGAACACGAGCTCGATCGATTCGGGCGTTGCCGTGAGGGCGCTTCCCGCCGCCGGGCTCGACGCCGTCAGCCGGGCATGCGCGGTGGCCAATCCGGGTAGCAGGAGAAGCACCACCCATGCACACAGCACCGCGACAACCGCGCGGCGGAGACGCTGATGACATGGGAAGTGGCGCTGGGAGGCTGTGGTCATCACGCCGGCGATTATAGAGTCCTCGTTTGCAGGCGAATGTTCCCCGCCAGCCCTGTTTCTATAGAAATCGTTGGTGTTTCGTCATAATTGGGGCTGGTATAGTCAGCCATCATTCGGGCCAGTGTCGCCGCCATTCAGATCGAATGCCCCGGACGACCGATCAGGGACCGGTCAGACAGGGAGCTGGCGAACCTTGCGGAGATGGTTGGAACAGATCAGGCGGGTTTTCGGTCTCTCGCCCCGGTCCGCCATATCCGAACGCACGTTCCGGAATAGCGAGATTCAGGCGCGACAACCGATGTCGGACACGAGTTCACCGCAACAAGGGGAGATCATCCGGGAGGGGGACAAGGTGCGGCTCCGCCGGCATGTGCCAGCCAACCGTGAGACCTTCCAGCGCTGGTATGCCGATGAGGAGGTCGCCCGCCTCCTCCGCCACGATCTTCGCCCACTCAACGAGCGGCAGTCGCGCAGCTATTTCGATACGCTCATCCTGCCGATGTCGGCACGCGGACTCGCCTTCGCCATCCACGACAAGGAATGCGACCGTCTGATCGGCACCACAGCACTCACCGAAACTGCAGACTACGCGCCAGACGCTCGCCTCTTCCGCATCGCCATTGGGGAAAAGGAGTTCTGGGATAGAGGCATGGGGACTGACGCAACCGCGCTCGTGCTCGATCAGGGGTTCGAATGTCTGCCCATCCAGGAAGTCCGGCTGGAGGTGTTCGCCCACAATCCGCGCGCCATCGCCGTCTACGAGCGAATCGGCTTCTCACGAACCGGCGAACACTACGAAAACCTCGGTCCGAACCGTCCACAGCTCCATGTATTCGAGATGTCGATCGATCGCGATCGCTGGCTTTCCGGGCGAACACCGGGCGCGACGCTGCCGCCCGGAGTTTGACGGCATCCGCCACGTTCTCTAGAATTGCTCAGCCGCCACCATGGTGGCATCGTCATGTGAGCGAGCATCTTTTGCTCCAGGGCTCACATTCGGTTCAGTGAAGGGAGCGGCGTTGGACGCCGGCAGTTCTACAACACCTGAACTTGCCAGTCCGGTCTCCCGGTGGCGCAGAACCGAGTAACTCCTCAGTTCTCCTCAACGCGAGATCAGTGCCTTTCTGGCGGGTTCGGGTGCAATCCCAAGGGGACATCGTGTCCCGAACCTGAGAGGAAGAGCCTGATATGCACAAATCCGTGCGCTACTACATCACGGAGTCAAACGATCAGCCTGTCGTGCGCAGTGTCCAGATCACTGCCCGCCAGGAACCGGTCGAAGGCGAGACCCCGATTCAGGGTCAGCACCCCATTCCAACCGTATCGACCTCCCGGCGGATCTCACGCCGCAGGTTAACCAGCAGACTCAAGCCGGGACGGTCCACCGACACCACCGCCTGATGCGGACCGCAGGCGGACCATCCTGATGGAATCGACTCGCGGAGCGGTTCTCGAAATCGAGAACATCGCCGAGCAGCTCCATGCTGCGCTGACCAGCCGGGACTCCGCGCTGGCGCGCACCCTTGTCTGGGAAATCGACGACGACGAAGCTGAACAGCTCTTCGAGATGATGTCGGAGGAGGAGGTCGACACCCTCTTCCAGCTCATCGGCAACGACCGATTCGCCGATCTCCTCGTCCGGCTCGAAGACCAGCAGGCGGCCGACGTTCTCGAACAGTTCCCGGTCGACCGGGCCGCCGATCTTCTCGAAGAGATCGACCCCGACGACGCAGCCGACATCTTCAGCGAGATCGACGAGTCGGTCAGCGGCGAGATCCTCGTCGCCATGGAGCCGGACGAAGCCGCGGAGATGCGCGAACTCCTCGCCTGGCCGCCGGACACGGCGGGCGGCATCATGACGCCCGCCTTTGTGGCGATCAGTCCCACCCTAAGGGCCGATCAGGCGATCGCCGCTCTTCGCAAAGTCGCCGAAGAAGCGGAAACGGTCAACTACGTCTATGTCACCGATCCGGAAGACCATCTGCTCGGCGTGCTGTCGCTGCACAAGCTGGTGTTGACCCGGCCGCAAACACCAGTCGGCGAGCTGATGTACACCCGGCCGACCACCGTTCTGGCCAACGCCGATCAGGAGGACGCGGCGAAGACGCTCGTCGAAAACGACCTGCTGGCCATTCCCGTCGTCGACTCTGACAATCACATCCTCGGGATCATCACGGTCGACGACGTCGCCGAAGTGCTCGAACGCGAAGCGACGGAAGACATCGAGCGCCTCGGTGGATCAGCGCCACTGACTGAACCCTATCTGCTGGCGTCCCCCCTTCACCTCTTCCGGAAGCGGGTGGTTTGGCTCTTCCTCCTGTTCATGGCCCAGTTTCTGACGGTGTCGGTGATCGGTCACTACGACACCCTGCTCACGCAATTCACGATTCTCAGCTTTTTCATCCCGATCCTGATCGGCACTGGCGGCAATATCGGTTCGCAAACGGTCACGACGCTGATTCGCGCCATCGGCGTCGGCGAAGTGGGGCCGCGTCACGCCGCGCTTGTCTTCTGGAAAGAACTCCGCACCGGCATCCTTCTCGGATTTGTCATGTCGCTGCTGATGTTCGGCCGGGCGCTGATGGTCGGGAACAGCACGACGGAAATCGCCATCACCGTCGGCGTGGCGGTCCTCGCCATTGCCATCTGGGCGGCGTCGGTCGCTTCGATCCTGCCTTTGATTCTCTTTCGCCTCAAAATCGATCCGGCCGTCGTTTCAGCACCCCTGATCAGCAGTCTCGTCGACGCCACCGGGCTGATCATCTACTTCTCGGTCGCCTCGTTCATGCTCGACATCACCTGACCGGCTGGCCCGGTGTACCTCAACCGCTGTAAGATCACTGCGTGACATCTCGACACAAGCTTGGGGCGTGTATGTACGCGGATCTTATGGAATCTCACCCGACATCCCGTGACAGTGTGGCCGCGATTTTCCGGGAGGATCAAACCGCCCAGGTGCTGTCAGCGATCCACCGCGCCGGTCACGGGCACCATGCCCGCCTGATTCGCGAAACCGGAACCGCTCTGACCGAGCGGCTGCGCCGCACCGGACTGCCCGGACCATTCCAGGAATCAGCGTCGGGACAGACCAGCGCCGTCGTTCTGATCGTCGATGCACCCCATCAGGCGCAGCGGGTCAGCGAGCTCCTTCTCGGACTCGGGGCGATGCGCGTCGAAAGGTTCCAGGCGGCGTCTGTCTCCTCGTCGGTCCTCTCCTTCGACAAAGCGGCGCTGGGCGAGCGCCGATCCCACCGCCGCCACGGATCGGGATTGCCCCGGTGAGGGCGGGCCGGCTCAGTCGTCGCGGTCTTCTGCTGTCAGGGGCCGGGCTTCTTGCTGGATCGTCCGCCACACGCGCTCAGGATGCCGCCGACATCCGCATCCTCGTTCCCAACACCCTCCTGGGAGCGACCGCGCAACAGATGGCAAGCCGGTTCACCGAAATGACCGGCGCGACCGCCGCGTTTCTCACACTGCCACCCGAAACGATCGAATTTCGGTTGCGCGAGGATGTTCGCACCGGCGCCAATCTCTACCACGGCGCCATTGTCTCGATGTGGCATCTCGGAGGATATGTCGTCGACAACATCATTCTGCCCCTCGACGATCTGATCGCGGCGATAGAGACGCCAGTACCGCCGGATGCCGAGTTCCCCGCCATCTTCCTGTTGCGGTCGCTGGAGAGCCGTCGATACGCCCTCCCGATCGACGGCGACTGCCAGCTCCTCTACTTCCAGAACGACGTTCTGGAGTCGGACGAGATCGCTGCTGCTTTTCAGGCGGAGACCGGAAAGACGTGGTCGATTCCCGGCGCCTGGACCGACCTGATCGACATGGCCACCTGGTGGTCGGCACGCGGCCAGAATGGCGTCGCGCTCGGACTGGCGCCAGTGAGCATGGCGGCATTCCCATTCCTGGCGATGGCGGCGCCATACGCCACGCCGGCCGACGATCCCGGGCTCTTTTGGTTCTCGCGAGAAGACTTCACGCCACGCATCGATTCCGCCGTGCACCAATCCGCGCTGCAGAACTTCGCCACGCTGGCCGGCACCGGCGATGCCGGGCAGTGGTCCTGGCACGCCCCTCAGGCATGGCTGGCGTTTCTCGACGGCGACGCGCTCTTCACCATCGCCGGACCAGACTTGCTGACCTCAGCAATCGACTGGGATCACCCCCGGCGCGACCAGATCGGCGTCGCGCCGTTGCCGGCTTCCGATCAACCATCCGGCACACCCGTCGCCGGTGACCGAGCATTTGCCGCCGGCAACGTGCTTGGTCCAAACTGGGGCGGCGTGGTTCAGGCAAACGCCTCCGATCCGGAATTGACCTTCCAGTTTCTGGCGTTGCTCTCCGATCCGGTCTTCCAGCGAGACCTCGGTTGGACCGTCGACGACGGTATCGACCCATCCCGCGCCGGCCAGCTTCCCGGTGTAGACCAGATCTCCCAGGATCACTACACCGCAGCTGGATTCACGGAAACGCAGGCCAGACAGTTTGGCGATGCCATCGCCGCGACCCTGGGAGCGCCCGTCCAGCTTCCCTACCTTCGCATTCCGGGCGCCTTCGACTACCTGACAGCCCTCGACAACGCCATCACCGGCTACCTGGCGGGAACATTCGCCTCACCAGCCGCCGCTTTGGAGTCGGCCGCGGCGGCGTTCACCGCGTTGTCAACGACCCACGGGGTCGAACGGCAGCATCATCTCTATTTCTCGAATCTGGATTAGCCGGGGCCGTGAGAAACGCTGTCTCCACCACACCGCGGCGCCGTAAACGGCGCCGCTCAAGGTGCGATGCCCGTGCCGGGGCGGGCCGACAGGTCCGAAGGACCTTAGCCATGTGAACCCGGCCCGTTTACGGCCGGGCGGGTCCCGCGGAGCCGTAGATGACCTGCGCCCACATGGCGTGAGGCAGCAAGTGGACGATCCGGGGTTATCCCAGCGCTCCGCGCAGCGACCGCAGCTGGAAGCCGCTGACGATCTGACCCACGCCCCAAACGATTGCCAGCAAACCAAGCACCCAGATCGAACCAAGTATTCCGGCGCCGGGATTCACCACCAGATAGATGCCGGATATCGCCCCCAGAATACCCAAAAGCGCCTGGAGCCAGGGCTTCATCAGATGTCCGTCGGACGTGAACGCCGAAACGACCAGGAAGATACCGACCGACAGCGCCCAAACGCCGATGATGACCATCAGGGTGATAGCGCCAAGACCCGGAGCGAACCAGATCACGATACCGCCGACGATCTGTGCGAGACCCCAGAGCCCGAGCAGAACCCGGCGCCCCCAGCTCAAATCACCGAACGCGAACATCCCCACCACGTCGAGAACACCGTCGGCGATGATGTAGGCGCCCAGCACCCAGATCAGCGTCGTGATGGTCAGACCCGGCCAAACCCAGGCCGCCACGCCAAACGCGACCGCCAAAATCCCCTTGACGACCCACAACCACCAGAGATCGAGGACCTCTTTGGCGATCGTTGTCAACGACTCCTGCATGGGACTCGCCACTGCCATGAATCACACTCCCCCAACAACCCAATCGGCACACATAATGTCGATGCCTATGAGGATACAACCTGAGGAAGAGGGCGTGCGAGTCACGACCCGCAACCGATCCATCACAATGCAAACGAGCGGCCCGAATCCGGACCGCTCGCAGAGGATCGAGTTCGTTGTCGCTGTTCTACCAGGGGGTGATGGCCGTCCACATTTCGTCGAGCTCTTCCGAGCTCAGAGCGACCAACGGACCGGCCACGTTGCCCGATTCGCCAGCTGTCGCGGAGCCGTCCGACCCAGACCCGGCGCTACCCGAACCTGCAGCCGCCGACGCCGCGCCGGAGTTGCCGCTACCGGAACCGCCGCCTGAACCACTGCCGCCGCTCCCACCAGGGTTCGCTCCACCCTGACTGGCGCCGCCGCCCGAACCACCCGTCGCGGTGGCGCTGCCGCCACCCGAACTGCTGGATGAGGAATTTCCGCCATTACCGCCCGTGGCGCCGCCACTGACTGCACTGCCGCCGTTGCCACCATTGCCGCCGGCGCCGCCCGGGCCGCCACTGGCCGAGCCTCCGGCAGCCGTTCCGCCACTGCCGCCAGTACCACCGCCGCCGACACCCTCGCCGCCAACGCCAGCACCGCCACCCGCGCCGGTGTTTCCACCACCGCTCGTGTTGCCGCCTGTCGCCCCGCCGCCGCTGGCGCCACCACCAGTGCCGCTGCCGCTCGAAGCGTCGCCGCCGGAACTACTTCCGCCTTCACCGTCGCCACCGCCGCTTCCCTCTGCCAGGACAGAGCGACCAGCGATCAGTGACGCGCCTGCGGCCACTGCGACCAGACCCGACTGCAAAAGACGCCGCCGACTATAGAGTTCACGTTCTGACTGCGACATTCATCGCCTCCCATTCCTCGTAGAGACGGCCATCAGCTCCGATGCGCGCGACAACCCCTGCCGTCTCCAGCCACCTGATGTCACCCTATCACGCTGACCATGCGCTCCGCAAGTCAACTGAGGCGGGAGAGCGCATGCAGTACCCCCTCGGTTTGAGTCTGAAGTTCCCGGTAGAGAGCGTACAACTCTCCGTAGAGCGCCGCGTGTTCCGCTCGGGGCTCGATCACTTCGCGGACTGTCACCCAGTCGCTGAGCGCGGCCCGGTTAGGCAAAACGCCGCTGGCCAAGCCGGCGAGAAAGGCGTCGCCATAGCATGCCCCGATCGTCTGGTTTGGCAAGACCTGAGGAACCTCGCAGACGTCCGAGACGATCTGCATCCAGACGGGATTCTGCGCTCCCCCACCGACCGCCACCAGCCGCCGGGGAGTCGCACCCATACCGGACATGACCTCGAGGTTGTGTCGCACCCCGAATCCGGCCCCCTCCAGCACGGCCCGGTAGCAATGCCCTCTCGTGTGGGCCAGCGTCAAACCGGCCAGGACGCCGCGGGCTTCGGGATCGTTGATGGGGGTGCGCTCGCCACTCCAGTAAGGAAGGCAGATCACCCCATCCGCCCCCGGCGCTGTCTGCGCCGCTTCCGCGGCGAGCACTTCATACGCGTTGGGACCGCCGGCTCGCTCGGCATCGACAAGATCTGCGGCAAATGTGTCTCGAAACCAGCGGGTCAGCGCTCCAGTCGTCGACATGCCTCCCGCAATGTCGTGCAACCCTTCGAAAAGGTACGCGGTCGACCACATTCGCCGGTCGGGAATCGGTTGTGCCGCGACCTGGATGAAGAACATCGTGGTGCCGTACATGACCATCATGTCGCCCACGTCAGCGACGCCCACGCTCACCGCTTCGGCGGCGGCGTCGATGGTTCCTGTTGTCACCGGTGTCCCGGCGCGGAGGCCGGTTTCCCTCGCAGCCGCTGCCGTAACCATGCCGGCGATCTCGTCCGGCCATAGGATGCGAGGCAAACGCTCGGGATCGCAAACGTCGTCCGCCCACCGGTCCGACCAGCCCTGTCGATGCCGGTCGTACAGCGGATTGAAGTAAGACGCAGTGTGATGATCGATAACCGCTTCGCCGGTCAGCTTCAACACCAGGTAGGAAGTGGAGGTCATCAACCCGGTTGCCCGGGCGTCGATGTCTGGTTCGTTTTTCCGCAACCAGCGAATCTTCGGGGCGATCGATTGACTGGTCAGCACCATGCCGCCCGATTCGAGGAGCGCATCCTCGCCGATCAGGGAGGTCAATTCCTCGATCTCGACGGTGGCGCGTGTGTCGATGCCATAGAGAATGCCAGGTCGCAAAGCCCTGCCTTGCGCATCGACCGGCAGCAGACAGGGGCCGATGGCGCTCACCGCAACTGCGGCGACGTCCTCCCCCGTGAATCTACCGCTTGTCAACCGGCGAATCAGCGCCGCGCAGTCGTGCCACCAGACCGCATCGGCATCCTGCTCGGCCCACCCCGGACGCGGAATCGACAGATCATGCTCGATCGTTTCGGTCGCCAGGACATCCCCTTCCGGAGAGCACAGCACCGCTTTGCTGCTGAATGTCCCGACATCCACTCCCAGGAGCAATGAACCGGCCACCCCGCCTCGCCTTTCCGACTGATACCGACCGCGGCCCGATGATAGCAGAGGGTCACAGGATCATTGATCCCGTACCATTGCGCGCATCAGATACGACTTATGGAAGGGGAGCAACGACGCGCTATGACCCAGGAAACAAGCGGCATCGAACGAGTCGCCATCATTGGCGCCGGAACGATGGGCGGGCAGATCGCCGCCAGGTCGGCGCTGGCCGGTAAAGAGGTGACGATGTTCGATGCGCTGCCTGGCGCGGTCGACCGCTGCCGCGAACGGCAGGAGCGCGACATCCTTCCCGCGTTGGTCGCCACCGGGCAGTTCGGCGACACGGCTAGTGACGCGCTCAGCCGCATCAGACCGGCAACGTCGATGGCTGACGCGGTCGAAGGCGCTCAACTGGTCGTCGAAGCGGTGCGGGAGGATCTCGCAGTCAAACAGGAGGTCTTTACCGAGCTCTCCCACCTGACTGATGCCATTCTGGCGACCAACAGCTCATCCCTTCCGTCGTCGCTTCTAGCCAGCGCTACGGAGAATCCTTCCCGCCTGGTGAACATGCACTTTTTCGCACCGATCTGGGTGCGGACCATGCTCGAAGTCATGAGCTGTGGCCAAACCAGCGATGAGGTGTTCGATGCAGCGATGGCCTACGGCCGCGACCTGAAGCTGACCGCGGCAGCGGTGCGCGTGGAGAGCAAGGGATTCATCATCAACCGCATCTGGCGAGCGATCAAACGGGAGTCGCTGCGAGTCGTCGATGAGGGGGTCGCGGATCCTCACGATGTCGACAGACTCTTCATGATCTTCTTTCAATCCGGGTATCCCCCGTTTGGGACAATGGACATGGTCGGTCTCGATGTCATCGAGGATATCGAGACGTCATACCAGAACGTGTCGCTCGATCCGACCGACACACCGTCGGCGGTGCTGCGGGCTATGGTCGAGGCCGGCACACTTGGCGAGAAAACCGGATCGGGTTTCTACCAGCACCCGACCCCCGCCTATCGGCAGAAGAGTTTTCTGGAGGTGTAGTGGTGTTCTATGTCGTCTTTCTGGTCAAGAAAAAAGAGGGAATGTCGCAGGAGGAGTTCGTCCGCTACTGGATCGGCGAACACACGCCATTCACGGCGAAAGTGCCCGGTCTGCGTGAGTACCATTGCTATCCCATGATCGGGTTCGACGGCGCCACGCCGCCGGTCGATGCCATTGCCTACATTGGATTCGATGACGAAGCCGCCTGGCGCGTCGCGGAAAAGAGCCCCGAGCTGGCCGAGTCGCTTGCCGACGCGCCGAACTTCCAGGACGTGAGCAGAACCTTCGCGTTTTGCGCGGAGAAGCACGTGATCGTTGGATAGGTGGCAAGGCCACTCTTGCCGTCATCCCGACCGTAGCGCAGCCAAGTGGAGGGATCTCTCGTTCAGGCCCAGCCACTCCGCAAATGAGCGAGCTGCCAAACGCGAACGAGAGATCCCTCGACTTCGCTCGGGATGAGGGCCCGTAGTTCCTCTTACACGCGTCTGACGACCTCACGGGCGATGGCTTCCAGCGTCTCGACCACCCCGCGCCGCTCGAGTGCCGAGGCATACATCGCCGGGACGCCGTCACCGGCGATGGCGGCGATCAACTCGCCGGGCACTGCCCTGTCCGCCACATCGAGCTTGTTGAACTGAACGACGACCGGCACGGCATCCCCCTCGCCGGGGTGAAGCGCTGAGAGCGCATCTCGCAGCTCCTGCATGCTCTGCGCGTTTTCGCGCTCTCTTCCCTGGCTGGCATCGGCAACAAAAACCACCCCATCAGCGCCGGTGAGCACCGCCATGCGCGCATCGTGCCGCCCCTCCTGGCCGGAAACGGTGTAGAGACGCAGGGTGATATCGAATCCGCTGCCATCGCCCAGCTCGAGCGGGACATAGTCGAAAAACACCGTCGGTTCGCCCTCGGAATCGAATTCCGCCAGCGGACCCCGTTGCGCTTCCGGAAGCGCCTGATAGAGCGCCCGGAGGTTGGTGGTTTTCCCACTGCGCGCCGGCCCGAAGTAGACGATCTTCGCCACGATCGATCGGGATTCGAGATCGATGAGCGCCATGAATCGGCTCCTCAGTGGTCGCCCGTCACGCCGGCGATGACAATCTTCGCGGTTCCAGTGCTGCGGCCGACTCGTCCGATCACCCGTGGGTCGCCGGCGCCGAGCAGCGACCGGGCCGCGTCAGCTTCACTGACCGCCACCACGAATCCGATCCCCATGTTGAAGGCCCGGTAGCGATCGACGGGGTCGACATTGCCACGCAGGTTGAGATGATCGATCAGCGACGGCACGCTCCACGTCGACGGGTCGACCTCGGCTCGCAACCCGTCCGGGATCATGCGCGGAACGTTGTCCAGCAGTCCGCCCCCGGTGATGTGGGCCATGCCATGCACGATTCCACCATCGAGGAGCTGGCGAACAGCGGGTTGATAACTCGGGTGCGGCGCCAGGAGCGCGTCTCCCAGCGTCAGCCCGTCCGCATCGGACAACGGCTGATCGAGCAGCGCTCGGTCGTGCTCTCCTTCTCCGGTCAGACCAACGATTCGTCTGGCCAGGCTGTAGCCATTGGTGTGGAGCCCAATCGAGGGGAACCCGATCAGGACATCCCCTTCCGCCACCGCCGAGCCATCGATGTAGCCGAAGGGATCGACCTCGCCGACGATGAAGCCGGCCGCGTCGTACTCCCCGTCGCTGTACAGACCAGGCATCTCGGCCGTTTCCCCGCCGATCAGCGCCAACCCATTTTCGCGGCAAGCCTCGGCCATCCCCTCGACCAATCCCTCGAGTGCCTCGGTATCGAGTTTGCCCATCGCGATGTAGTCGAGGAAAAAGAGAGGCCGGGCGCCGCAGGCCAGCAAGTCGTTGACGCAATGGCGAACCAGATCGCCGCCCACCCGGGCATGCGCGCTGCCGCCAGTCGCGAACGCCAGTTTGATCTTGGTGCCGATCCCATCGGCACTGGCCACCAGCAAACGGTCAGGCCCGGCCGGGAGTGGATAGACGCCGCCAAAGTGCCCGATTTCGCCCGTGCCGGCCGCGGATCCCAGCGTCGACCGGGCCATCTTGCCGATCGCGGAGAGGGAAGCCGCCGCCCGGTCGATATCGACCCCGGCATCCCGGTAGGTCAGACCCGTGGAAACGCCGTCGCCAGCCATCAGGCCGCCGACTCCGGCGACTGGCGGGACTCGGCCACAGACGAAACGCCCTCTCCCCGGATCACGACAAAGGGTGAGAAACCGGTCAGCGCTCGCTCGGGCAACACGCCGGTCAGCACCGACCCCTGCTCGTTGTACGACGTCTCCTCGACCCGTCCGACCCGGTGGAAGAGATCGACGAGCTCCGATTTGGCGTAGGGAATGGTTACCTCGACCGGCACGAACCGCTGCTCGTCTTCGAGTGCCGCTTCGATCTGTTCCAGCAGCTCCGGAATACCGTCGCCGGTCAAACCGGAAATCGCGGCAACCCGGTTGACGAGTTTCATCTGCTGCACGAACGCCGGGGGGTTCTCCTGGTCGGCCGGCAGCTGATCGATCTTGTTCATGGCCAGGACCACCGGTTTGTCATCATTCCCCAGCTCTTCGAGGACTTCCTCGACCGTCTGGGCTTGTTCTCGTGCGTTCGGATGGGTGACGTCCAGCACATGCACCAGCACGGTGGCTTCGCTGATCTCCTCCAGCGTCGCCCGAAACGCGGCGATGACCATCGTCGGCAGGTTATTGATGAATCCCACCGTGTCGGTGACCAGGACCTCCCGGCCGCTGGGCAGGAGCACGCGGCGCGTCGTCGGATCGAGCGTGGCAAAGAGCTTGTCCTCGGCCAGTACCAATGAACCGGTCAACGCATTGATCAGTGTGCTCTTTCCGGCATTCGTGTATCCCACGAGCGCCACAACCGGCATTCCCTTGTCTCGCCGGTGCTCGCGATAGAGCTCCCGGTGCCGGTGGACATCCGCCAGTTGCGACTTGATGAAGGCGATCCGTTTGCCGATTTCACGACGGTCCGATTCGAGCTGGGTTTCACCAGGACCGCGCAGACCTACCCCGCCCTGTGTCTGCCGGGAAAGGTGCGTCCACATACCGGTCAGCCGGGGCAACCGGTATTCCAGCTGCGCCAGCTCGACCTGCAAACGGCCCTCATGCGTCTGGGCGCGAGCGGCGAAGACATCGAGGATGAGCGCCGTACGGTCGAGAATCTTGGTGTCGAGCGCTTTCTCGAGATTGCGTTGCTGCGACGGTGAAAGCTCATCGTTGAAGATGATCAGGTCATAGTTCAGCGTCTCACGCAACGCATTGATTTCCTCGAGTTTGCCTTTGCCCACATAGGTGCCGGCAAGGGGATGAGTCAGCTTCTGCGACACCGACCCGACGATTTCGACTCCAGCCGATTCAGCCAGCCGGGCCAGCTCTTCCAGCGAGTCTTTCACGTCCCAGTCGTCGCGAAACGCCTGCACGGCGACGAGCAGGGCCTGTTCACGTGGTTTGGCGGTTTCGCGTGCTTCCTGAGGTATGGGAATCTGTCCTTGCGTGACTGCGATGCGAACGACGTTACAGGGTATGAGGATACCGCGTCCGCCAGGTCAGGACACGCCCTCCGGCGTCCGGGAGCCAGCCAGAGCCATGGCGTCGTTCCACCGTTGCTGCAACCCGTCGACCGACGTCTTGCGCCGCTTGACCGATGCCGTTTCGTGGGTCAGCCAGTCGCGCATGGCGCTCGGAGCGGGCGCGCCGTCCGCGGTGCGACCCTCGATGAAACGCCGGGGCGCCAGGTACTTGCTCAGCGTTTCGAACTCGATGCCGATTTCCCGTCCGAGAACCAGTAATCCGGCGGCATCGATCATGTTTCTGTCGATCGCCGCGATTTCCAGTCCGTTGACGCGCAGGTGAGCCAGCACTCGCGCCGCGATGATCCGCGCATCGGCTGGACTGATGCCCTCCTCGATGACCAGGAAGTCGACGATATCGCTCGAGGTCAGATGTCCCTTGCCGGAACGATTGCCGAGCACCGCCCGGTTGATCTCGAACCCGCCTGAGAAGAGATCGGTCAGCAGGCTCAGAAGCTCGCGGGTGACGGAAATGGCGTCCAGGCAGGCATCGAGCGGTTCGTCGATCTCGAGTTGCGGTCCCACCGGGACCGTCGCCGCCCACTGCCGGACGCCACTGGCCGAATGCCGAACCCGCCTCACCAGCGAGAATCCGGCATCCACCTGCCGCGGACGGCGATACTGCGGCACGTCGGGCAACCTGCCCGAGCCTTCATCGGGAAACACAAACGCGTCTGGCTGGGTCAGCAGGACCTGGTTCACCAATTGGAGCGCCATTTCCCCGGCAGACGCGACACTTTCAGCGGCGGACGCTGCCGTCGCCAGATAGTCGGTGGCCGACACCGCGTCGAACACGCTGTTCACCGGCTTGTCGAATCCCAGCGCCGCCGCCAGCTCCGCCCGGTCGGGGGCGAAACGACTCGAGGCTCCGATGCCACCACCCAACGGCGACTGATTGACCTGCCCAATCGCGAACTCACAGACATCGACGCCCCGCGCCAGCCTGCCGACCGGTCCGCCCAGGAGTCCAGCGAGCGTCGTCGGCTGAAGGGGTTGATTCCCGGCCCAGATCGGCAACATGGTGACCAGATGAACGCCGGCCATTCGCAACAATGCGTCGGAGAGATCGAGCGCCGCTCTGGCCGTTTGAGTGAGCTCCGCCCGAATCATCAGGCGAGCAACACCATGGCAGATCTCCGCCGACCCGCGCCCCATCGATGCGACCCCCTTCAGCTGGGAAGGGACCAGGGCATCGAGGTGCTCGTCGAAGGCGATTACCGCATCGAGCAGAGATGGCGCGTCGGGAATCGAGCGGGAAATATTGTCGCAAGCGCCAATCAGCGTTTCGCGGACCTCATCGTCGAATGATCCCTGTCCGGCAAGCCCGTGAACGTGCGCGGCGGCGATCGCGCCGAGTGCCTGCCAGCGCTGCTGGGCTCGCGTCGTCGATTCAGCGTCAGTCATTCGTGGCGTTCACACTCTGGAGGGGAATATCGGCAACAATCGCACCTGGCCAGATCGACCGGCGCATCATGAAGAGCACGCCCCCGGCCAGAATCAGTCCGCCGCTCACCCAATACGCGGCGGGCCAGGGCCCAATATACAGGCTATCGGTCCGCATCCTCTCGATGATGAAACGAACCACCCCGTAGAGGATCATGTAGATCCAGATCGCATCCCCCTCCCGCCAGAAGCGGTTCGCCGGCATGCGTCGCACGATCGCGATCAGGACCAACGCGATGCCGATGTCCAGGATCGACTCGTAGAGAAAAGTGGGATGAAAGGTCTCAGCGTTTTCGAATCCGGGTGGCCGGCGGCCCGGGTCGATTTCCACGCCCCAGGGGAGATCGGTTGGCCGGCCAAAGGCCTCCTGATTGGCCCAGTTTCCCCAACGGCCGATGGCCTGTCCGATCGGTACAACCGCGATGATCAGATCGCCCCAGGTCAGGAATCGCTGCTTGCGATAGCGACAATAGAGATAGAGCCCCAGCGCTCCACCGGCCAGCGCGCCATGCACCGTCAGTCCACCCAGCCGCACATTCACCGCCTGGTCGGGATTGCCCAGGTAGTAGTCGGGATCGAGCGCCAGGTAGTAAAGCCGCGCACCGAGCAATGCCAGGAGCACGATCCAGGGCGCCACATCGAGGGGGAAATCAGGATCGAGATGCCGTTCGCGGGCCAGTTGCCGCAGGACAGCGATCGCGCAAAGCACCCCCAGCAGAATGAAGACCGCATACCAGCGAATCTCCAAACCGAACAGCGCAACGGCAACGGGATCGGACGGACTTGGCATCAATCCCTACCCTGCCCAGCGAGGAACGATTCGATCTGGGCTCTGGTTGGAAGTGAGCTCATGGCGCCAGTCTGCGTGGTTGCCAGCGCACCGGCCGCCGCGGCGAACCGCAAATCCTCGCGGTCGAATCCGCGCCAGTTCCGTTCGATCGACCGATGAACCACCGCCGCCATGAACGCATCCCCCGCTCCTGTCGGGTCGACGGCGGATACCGGGAACGCGGGGACGAAAGCGGTCTCAGACGCACTAGCTCCCCCCACCCACGCTCCTCGTGCCCCATCGGTCAGAACGACAAGCGGACCATTCCCTGTGCGCAGCGCGTCACGGTCACTCTGGAGCGAATCGAATTCGTCATCCTGAGCCACCATGCCGGGATCGGCATCAGCGCGGCATGAAAAAGCACTGTCATCCTGAGCGAAGCGAAGGATCTCCTGCCGCAGCAGCTCTCGCGTGGACGGCGATCGCGGACTACCCCGAACGAGAGATTCCTCACTTCGTTCAGAATGACGATTGTCCTGAAGACCCAGTCCCGCGACATCATCCAGACTGACCTTGATCACACTGGCCGCATCGAGAATCGGCTGACAGGCATCAATGATTGACTGACGGTCGGGCCAGAGCGTTGGCCGCACATTCACGTCGAAACAGACCGGCACACCGTGCGCTTTGGCGATCTCCACCGCCCGGTAGATCGCCGATCGCGATGGCTCGGCAGCAAGTGAAACCGATCCGACCACGATCGCCGCCGCCCTGTCGATGCCGGCGTTGTCGACATCCTCCGGCCCGAGCATGACGTCTGCCATCCGCAGGAAGCGAAAGTGCCCATCGCCGCGTTCGTCTTTCCAGGCGAAGGCCAGCGATGTGTGCTGGTCGGGATCGGACCGGAGTGGCGATGTGTCGACCGACGCTCGTGCCAGTGTCCGCCGCAGCCGGACGCCGAACGAATCATCGCCAACCACACCACAGAATGCCGAGCGAACCCCGAGTCTGGCCAGCCCCACGGCCGCATTTGCCGGCGCGCCCCCGGAGCGGATAGCGAAGCTCTCTGCTACTTCGAGAGAGTCGCCGTTGGAGGAGATGAGATCGATGAGGATTTCGCCGATGCAGATGACCGAACCCGGTGCGGCCGGCATTGCTAGTTAACTCCGAACGCCCGGGCTCCCGTCGTATCCCGGCGCACCTCGAAGACTCCCTGGATGCCATCCAGTTTGTGCAACACGCGGCTGAGTTGACCGACATCGGTCACCTCGACCGTGATGTCGATGGAGACCTCGCGGTCCTCGTGGGTACGGGTGTGGGTATAGAGGATGTTGACCCGTTCGTCGGCCAGCAGACTGGAGATGTCCTTGAGCAGCCCCACTCTATCGAACGCCCGCAGCACCACCGGCACCGGGAAGGTGTCGTCTTTGTCCCGGTCGTCCCAGGAAACCGGGATCAGGCGTTCCTGGTCGGTCAGATTGACGATGTTCGGGCAATCGGCGCGATGCACGGTGATGCCGCGTCCCCGGGTCACGTAGCCAATGATCGGATCCCCGTTCACCGGCCGGCAGCATGCCGCCAGGTTCATCAGCAGATCGCCGGCCCCTCCAGCCACCAGACGCTGGGGAGCTTTCGGTTTGGCGATGTGCGGATTGGCCGTCAGGACATCCTTGGCCCCGTTTTCTCCCAGCTTTGCTGCGATCGATTGGGCAGAGACCCCTCCATAGCCGATTGCGGCAAGGAAATCGTCCAGCTTGGCGAAGCGAGGGAAGTGGCTGAGGATGTCTTCCGGTTTCATCTCCAGACCGAGGCGGCGCAGCTCCTTGTCCAGGATGTCTTTGCCCTGCGCGACATTCTCGTCACGCTGCTGACGGCGGAACCATTGCCGGATCTTGTCCCGGGCGCTGGCCATCGTCACATAGCCGTTTTCTTCCTGGAGCCAGTCGCGGCTCGGCCCCATCTTGGAACGGCTGGTGACCACTTCCACCACGTCGCCATTCTGCAGTTTGTGGTCGAGGCGGATCATCCGGTCGTTGATCTTCGCCCCCACGCAGTGGTGACCGACTTCCGTGTGAATGCGATAGGCGAAATCGAGGGGCGTCGCTCCCGCTGGCAGCTCGATGATGTCGCCACGCGGCGTGAAGACATAGATCTGGTCTTTGAAGACGTCCGACTTGAGCGATTCGACGAACTCCTCGGCGTCGTTCATCTCTTCGCGCCACTCCATCAGCTGACGGAGCCAGGCGATCTTGGCTTCGGCTCTGGCGTCGGCTTTGCGGCCCTCCTTGTAGCGCCAGTGCGCGGCAACCCCATACTCGGCGCTTTCGTGCATCTCCTCGGTGCGAATCTGGATTTCGAGCGCGTGCCCTTCCGGACCGATCACCGCGGTGTGCAAACTGCGGTACATGCTCTCCTTCGGCGTGGCGACGTAGTCGTCGAACTCGCCGGGAATCGGATGCCACATATCGTGGATCACGCCGAGGGCGCCGTAGCAATCCCGCTTTTCCTCCACGATCACTCGGATGCCGATGACGTCGTAGATCTCGTCGAGCGTGCGGCGCTTCAGATTCATCTTTCGATAGATCGAATAGATGTGCTTAGTCCGTCCGGTGAGGCGCGCTTCGATACCCTGCTCTCGCAGCGCCTCCTCCAGAATGACCTTAACCCGCTCCACATAGTCCTCGACCGCTTTGCCCCGGGTCTGGAGCTGATCGCGAATCTTTCGGTACTCATGTGGTTTGAGGTACTTGAACGAGAGGTCTTCCAGCTCGGTCTTCAGGGGCCAGATGCCAAGCCGGTTGGCCAGCGGCGCGTAGATCTCCAGCGTCTGCTGGGCGATCTTCTGTTGTTTTTCGAATGGCATGTACTGGAGCGTGCGCATGTTGTGCAGGCGATCGGCCAGCTTGATCAGCACCACGCCGATATCGTCGGCCATCGCCAGAAACATCTTGCGCAGGCTTTCGGCCTGCGCATCGTTCTCTCTGGCGGATTGGTCCGATTCACCAGACCAGGGAAGACGGCTGAGTTTGGTGACGCCGTCGACAAGCGTAGCCACGCGCTTGCCAAAGGTCTCCTCGATCTCTTCGAGGGTGACCCCACTGTCCTCCACGACATCGTGCAGCAGCGCTCCGGCCACCGTTTCGGCGTCCAGGTTGATTCTGATCAGAATCGCGGCCACTTCGATCGGATGCAGGATATAGGGCTCGCCGGAGCGACGGATATCGCTGGCATGCGCCTTGAAGGCGAACTGCATCGCCCGATCGATCAGATCGACATTTGCATCGGAAAAGCCATGGTCGCGCGCCAGCGCCAGCAGTTCCTGGCACAACGACTCGACGGCCGCGTCACACCCTTCTTGCCCAGCCGCAACCAGTGGCCCGTCTTCGGGCTCTGGCGTCAGCAGGGCATTCTCCGCCCGTGAGGACTTGAGTCGTGGCATCAGGTGAACCGTCTATGTCGTGCTTGGTCAACAGGTCAACGTCGGGGTGACACGGCAAATCGTGCATTATGTCAGTATGATCGACGACCCCTCCGGCGTCAATCGCTGGCGCCCCTGACCAGGATTTGGCGCATGGTACCATGCGATTTGGCCGTTTCGCCCACATCGCGGCGAGTTTTCACACCCAATGAGCACTGAACTGGCATCTCCCATGACCGATCTTGACCGAATGCGCCACCCAGCCGAGGCGCTCGAGCTGGTTGTCGCCCACAGCGCTCCCCTTCCCGTCGAGCAGATCCCGCTCCGCGCCTGCGCCGGCAGAGTCCTGGCAGCCGATGTCACCGCCCCGGAAAATCACCCTCCATTTCCGGCATCGACGATGGACGGATTTGCCGTCAATTCAGAGGATGTCTCCCCCTGGAGAGAGATCGTCGGGGTGCAAAACGCCGGTCCCGTCCTCGATCTGGAAGTGACGCCCGGTATGGCGGTGCGCATCATGACCGGCGCTCCCCTTCCTCCCGGCGCCGACGCTGTGGTGCGCATCGAGAACACGGAACTGGCCGACGATCACGTGATCATCAACCAGGACGTCATCAACTCAGGCGACAACATCCGGCCAATCGGCAGCGACATCGCCGCCGGAGCAACCGTTCTGGAAACGGGCGTCTTTCTCGGCCCCTCCGAAATCGGTTTGCTGGCCAGTCTCGGCATCGATCCGGTATCGGTCTATCGAAAACCGCGCGTCGCCGTCATTTCAACCGGGGATGAGCTGGTCGAACCAGATCAGCCCCTCGCGCCGGGTATGATCCGTGACTCGAACCGGTTCAGTCTCCTCGCGGCGCTGGGCCAATTGCCGGTCGACGTCGTCTGGGCAGGCAAAGGTCCCGACGATCGCGTCCACCTCGAAACGCTGCTGCGCGAGCGAATCGCCGATTGCGATGTCGTGCTGACCACCGGCGGTGTGTCGATGGGCGATCTCGACCTGATCAAAGCCATTCTCGGCGACCTGGCGGACGTCCATTTTCGGCGGGTCTTCATGAAACCGGGCAAACCGCTCAATTTCGCCACCTCGGGCCAGACCCTGCTCTTCGGGTTGCCTGGCAACCCGGTTTCGGCGCTGGTGGGATTCGAGCTCTTCGTCCGGCCGGCGCTGCGCATCCTGGGAGGGCACCAGGAAGCGGTGCGTCCGCGCCTGCTCGTTCACCTTGCCCACGATATCGAGCCCACCGACCGCATCGACCATCAGCGCGCCTGGATCGCCCAGAACGACGCGGGCCAGCTGGTCGCATCGACAACCGGCGCACAGGGATCGTCCCGCCTGGCATCCTTCACCGGCTCGAACGGACTCGTGATCGTGCCTCCCCGCGACCGGCGATATGTCGCCGGTGAGGCAGTCGAGGGGATCTTGCTCGGTGATCTGGCCCGAATTCCCTAACCCGGATGACTCCTTGTAATCCGTAGCTGCAGACCCCCGTGTCTGCTTTCTTATCGGAAACGCTCTCATCCGCGGCCACCGAGGACATTGCCCCTGGCTGATGCACGCGCATGCACCCAATTGATGCCGCCCTCGCGAGATTCGGCAGACACGGGGGTCTGCGACTACGAGTCGGAAGGCACGCTCCCGGGCCGGACTGACGATTACGCCTGGCGAATGTTCGGGCTAGACGGCGTCGGCGTCGATCGTCTTCACGTAGAGCGCCGTGACCATCACCGGCGCCATGCCGACCCGTTCGTAGAGGCGTCCGGGGTCGCTCAGATTGGTTTGATCGAAGCCCAGGCCGATTCTCGTCACGCCGGCCTTCCAGTATCGAGCGAACTGGTCGAGCATCAACGCTCTGCCGATGCCGGCCCGCCGGTGCTTCTCCCGCACCCCGACCCAGCGAATCCACCCCTCACCGAAGTCATTCAGTCCGATCGCGATGCCAACCCGCTCACCTCCGTGGAACACCTGAGACCAGTGATTTGGGTCGTATCCCGATCCCAGAGCGGCTTCCTTCCAGTTTTCGAAGGTGCGGGGCGCGATCGACCATTGATCGCGAAATGCCTCTTCGACCACCGAATAGAACCCTTCCAGATCGGGCTCGCCAGAGAACGTCTCCAGCCGGAATCTTTCGGGGAGCACAGGAGTCTCTGGTTCACCCTCCAGATCGATGCGCATCCGCACGAAATTCTTCTGCAGCTCGAATCCGGTGGACAGGAGAAGGTTTGCTGCCGCCAGATTGGCGCCATTTGTCGCATGCACCAGACGGTGTCCCTGCTCGCCGGGTGGATTCTCCTGAATGCGCCGCTCCGACCATTCCACGAGCGCCCGGCCCAGCCCCTGGCCGGTATGGTCTGGGTGCACATATCCACTGCCCAGGTGCGCCCCACCCGTGTAGCCGCCGACCTGGATGGCGCCGGTGATCTGACCGTCTTGGCCGAGAATCAGCACTACATCGCGACCGATTTCCAGCTCCTGCCATTCAGAGCGGACTTCCTCTTCGCTGTAGTCCGAAACACCGGAATCGGCGATTTCGCAGATGTTGTAGAGCGCCGTTGTTGCCGGCAGGTCCTCGATCGTGGCGAACCGGGAGCGATATCCGGTTGGAAGACCGGGTATGGGAGCGTCTTGTGACATCGATCGCCTATCCTCATCTGCACGAAATGCGGGCAGTTTCGCGACCACCCGCGATCTGTCGATCCACCGGAAGCGTCGCCTTCGGGACGGAAGTGCAGGGAACAATAACGATGCTGATACGAATTCGCTACTTCGCGTCGGTGCGCGAGCTGATGGGGACCGGCGCCACCTCGATCGAGCTGCCTGATGGCTCCACTGTCGCCGACGCCTTCGCTGTCCTGGCCAATGGCAATGACCGGGCCAGAACGGCGTTCGCTCACTGCCTGCCGATGGTCAATCAGGACTACGTCTCGACCGATCACCTGCTCGCCGATGGCGACGAGCTGGCGCTCATCCCACCAGTGAGCGGAGGATCTCCTCCCCTCTACCGGATCACGGAGGACCCGATCGACACGGCCGAAGTCGAGCGATTCGTCGCCGAACCAGGCGCCGGAGCCGTCGTCACATTCGTGGGAACGGTGCGAAATGTGGCACGCGGGCGCTCCGTGATTCGGCTCGACTACGAGGCATACGCACCCGCGGCCGAGAAGATGCTCGAACGCATCGGCGACGAGATGTTCGAATTCTGGGAAGTCAGTCAGATCGCCATCGTCCACCGCACCGGATCCCTGGCGGTCGGCGAAGCCAGCGTGGCGATCGCGGTCAGCTCGCCCCACCGGGCAGCGGCGTTCGACGCCTGCCGCCACGCGATCGAGCGAATCAAGGAGATCGTGCCGATCTGGAAAAAGGAATGGTACGAGGGAGGATCGGTCTGGATTGGCAGCGAAGCCGACTACCAGCATGAGGCGGCCGCAGAATCCACGGCGTAGACCCGTCCGGCGGTCATTTCTCAACTTCTTTGATAAAGAACTCAGGTTTCGGTACTCTATCGTCAGCGAAATTCGATTCATCATGGAGCAAGAGCAATGGCACAACTGACACGCCGAAACCGACCCCTGATCGCCGCCGATGCAACGGAACTGATTGGCAACACACCGCTGGTCAGCCTGGCCCGGTTCGCCCCCAATACTCCGGGCAAGCTCGTGGCCAAACTGGAGGCCTTTACACCCGGTTTCTCGGTGAAGGACCGGATCGGCGTGGCCATGATCGACGATGCTGAAAAGCGCGGTCTGATCACGCCGGGCAAGACGGTGATCGTCGAACCCACCAGCGGCAATACCGGTATCGCGTTGGCCTGGGTCGCTGCCGTGCGCGGCTACCGGCTCATCCTGGTCATGCCCGATTCCATGAGTCTGGAGCGGCGCGTTCTGCTCCTTGGCTATGGCGCCGAACTGGTGCTGACCCCGGCTGCCGGGGGAATGGCGGGTGCTGTCGAGGGAGCGAAAAAGATCCTGGCGGAAACCGAAAATGCCTGGATGCCCCTCCAGTTCGCCAATCCGGCCAATCCGGAGATTCATCGCGCCACCACTGCCGTCGAGATCTGGGAGGACACCGCTGGCGAAGTCGACATCGTGGTTGGCGGCATCGGCACCGGCGGCACCATCACCGGCAGCGCCCAGGTGCTCAAACCATTGAAAGCCGGACTCCAGATCATTGCCGTCGAACCGACCGAATCACCCGTTCTTCAGGGAGGCACACCGGCTTCCCACAAGATTCAGGGTCTCGGCGCCAACTTCGTCCCCGATGTGATGGAAGTCGATCTCGTCGACGAAATCGCCCATGTCAACAGCGAACAGGCGATCGAAGCGGCTCGTGAGCTGATGCTGAAGGAAGGCATTCTGGCCGGTATCTCCGGCGGAGCGGCGGCGCAGGCCGGTCGCGAGATCGCCCAGCGTCCCGAAAACGAGGGCAAACTGATCGTCACCGTACTGCCGGACACCGGCGAGCGCTATCTGTCGACGATTCTCTTCACCGAACTGCGCGAAAAAGCAGCCGCAATGACGGCAGCTTCCTAGTCCGCGGAAGGCTCTTCACCGGCAAGCGAGGGCCGGGTCAGCGGCAGGTAACTACTGCCCCCGGCCCCTCGCACATAGAGCGCCACCAGCGCTTCCCGTGCTTCATCATCGAGGACGTGGCGCTGGGCGCTCAGGTACCCGACCAGCCGCTCCCGTTCCACCCCATACCGTTCATCGAACGAGAGGCGAAGCTCGCGCCGTCGTTCGTACGACGTGGCCAGCGCGCTTTTGAGCAGCCCGACGATCCCCTCCCGTTCCTCGTCCGGTGCGCCAGTGGGAGCCGCCAGCACATGGGTTACCACCGGCATCCCGGTCATCACGAACCAGGAGCGCCCCAGATCGAGTGAATGCCCGGCTTCGGGCTCCTGCAACGCGGCGGCCCCCTCCACGATCGTGATCTGGGCGTCGGCGGCCGGTCCCACGGTCCAATCGGTGGCGGTGATGCCGAAAAATGGCCAGATCAGCGATCTGGCCAGCAGCTCGGCGGTCGCCGATGTCTCATAGAGGACGACGGCTGACGATTCGATCTCATCGGGCCGCACCGGTGTCCGCATCGCGATCGCTGATGATGGCCCGTCGATCACCGCCACGTCCGGGACGATCTGATGCGTTCCGGCCAGCAGCGTGAACTCGGGCGAGGGCAAGAGCGCATAGACCTCGGCGCCAATCTCCACCGCCTCGACCGACGGCGCGAACGTGATCTCGATCTCATGGTCGATCCATTGACGCCGCAATGGCTCGACCAGATTGGCCGTGGTGAGCGAGTCGTGCAGCAGGAGCCGGGTCATGCGTCGGCCGGCCGGTTGGCGCTGCGGGAGAAATCCCCCAGAAACCCGAGCGTCTCCACCGGAAACGCCGGATACGAACCAAAGACCTTGACCATTTCACAGAGGTCGGTCAGCTCGGCGATAGCCCGGGCCACCGGTTCGTCCTGATGGTGACCGAGAAAGTCGAGCAGGAAGACATATTCGAAGAGCCAGAGCTTGGTCGGGCGGCTCTCCAGTTTGGTCAACTGAATTCCGGCGCGGGCAAACGGCTCCAGCACCGCCGCCAGGATACCGGGGATGTTCTTTTTCACGGTGAAGCAGAGCGACGTCTTGTCTCTGCCGGTCGGCGGTCTGTCCTCCGCGGCAAGCACCACAAAGCGGGTGACATTGGTGTGCACATCCTGGATGTCGCTCGCCAGCACCTGCCCGCCGTAGAGCGCCGCGGCCCGGCCAGGACCGATGGCGGCTTTGGTCAGGTCGGTGCTCGTCGCCACCTCCTCGACCGCTCCCGCCGTGCTCAGCGACGCGATCTGCGCTGCATTGGGCAGACACTGTTCGAGGAACTTCCGGCATTGACCGAGTCCCTGCGGGTGCGACATGACCGTCGTGATCTGACTCAGCTCAGCGCCGGGCGCCGTGACCAGAAAATGCCGGACCGGCACCATCACCTCCGCGCTGATCTTCAGCGGCGTCTGGTGGATGAGGAGATCGAGCGTGACGGCGATAGCGCCCTCGATCGAGTTCTCGATCGGCAGCACGGCTTCCGTACAGAGACCTGTTTCCACAGCCTCCGTCAACGCCGGTATCGAGGCGAACGGTGTCCGCGACGAGTTTTCCCCGCCATGCAGAATCGCCGCATCTTCGCTGAATGTGCCCCGTGGTCCCAAAAAAGCGATCGACATCAGATCACGCTCCTTCGCGGCGTACCGTACAGCCGGTGCGCCAGTGCCGTCCAATGTCTGTGTTGCGCCCCTATACTCCCGGAATGAGCAAACGTCCCAAGCGCGCAACCCGCCCAGCCGAATCACCACCCGTCGCTGTCAATCGAGAAGAGTGGCGGCTCTTCGTGGCGATCCCGCTGCCGGCCGAGGTGACATCCCTTCTAAGTTCGTTGCAACAGACGCCTGCGATCGCCGGTCTCCCCCTCCGAATGGTCGATCCGGGTATCGCCCACCTCACACTCAGTTTTCTCGGCGATACGGCGCCCGAACGCGCTGAGTTGCTTTCGATGTCGTTGCAGCCAACGCTCAGCCAGCAACGCACCTGCAGACTGCGGACCGCGAATCTTGGCGTGTTCCCCAACGAACGCAAACCCCGGGTGCTCTGGATCGGTCTGGCCGGCCAGACCGATGGCCTGATCTCGATCCACCGCACGTTGACAGCGTCGCTGCAGAAACTCGGATTCGCTGTCGAGGATGGTCCCTTCCAGCCCCACATCACCATCGGCCGGGTGCGCGACGGCTCTTTTCCCAATCTCCCATCCGACATCAAGGCGGTCTTCGGAGACGCCGAGATCAGGCGCCTGCTGTCCGATCCGGTCACATTCGACGTCCGGGACGTGCACCTCATTCGCAGCCACCTGGAAAAGAGCGGTCCCCGATACGAGACCTTGCGGGTGGCGAAGTTGAAGCCCTAGCCAGCAACGCGATATGAAACGACATCGTCATCCCGAGCGCAGCCGAGGGACCTCCTGCCGCAGCAGTTCTCAGGGAGACGACGGTCGTGGCAGAACGCGGCGGTGAGATTCTTCACTTCGTTCAGAATGACGCGTGAGTGGTGCCGCGTAGTCTCGCCATTCATGGCGATTTCCCCCACATCCGCTCGAGATCGAGGGATTCACGGGCCGCGTGCAGTAATATGGAGAGTCGCCCGGCGAGCATGTCGCCGCCGCACGCCCGACTCGACTGATCGATACGACTGATACGACACACCCATGAGCAAGCTTGTCCAGACACTGACCGAAATCGACCGCCGCTACCAGGAGCTCGACGAGCTGCTGGCCGATCCGGCCAATGCCACCGATCCCACCAAGCTGCAGGAAATCGGTCGCGAACGAGCCGAGCTTCAGGATGTCGTCGACGCCTTTTCCTCCTATCGCAGCACGGAGGCCGCGCTGGAGGAAACCGAGATCCTGGCCCAGGAGGACGATCCTGAGCTGGCCGCGATGGCCGAAGACGAGATCCGCACCTTGAAGAGCCGCCGGGATGAGCTCCTCAACCAGATCAAAACACTCCTCGTGCCCAAGGACCCCAACGACCAGAAAAACGTCATCGTCGAGGTCAGGGCCGGCACCGGTGGAGACGAAGCGGCGCTTTTCGCCGCCGATCTCTTCCGCATGTACACCCGCTATGCCGAACGGCGTCGCTGGAAAACCGAAATCCTCTCCGCGACCGATACCGACGGCGGCGGCTTCCGGGAGGTGATCTTCGAGGTCTCCGGCAAGGGCGCCTACAGTCATCTTCGCTATGAAAGCGGTGTGCATCGCGTGCAGCGCGTGCCAGTCACCGAGAGTCAGGGGCGCATTCACACCTCGACGGCCAGCGTCGCGGTGCTTCCGGAAGCCGAAGAGGTCGACATCAAGATCGACGATGCCGATCTGCGCATCGACGTCTACCGTTCGACCGGTCATGGCGGACAAAGCGTCAACACGACTGACTCGGCAGTTCGCATCACGCACCTGCCGACCGGTCTCGTGGTCACCTGCCAGGACGAGAAGAGCCAGCTGAAGAACAAGCTGAAAGCGATGACCATTCTCCGGTCGCGCCTGTTCGACCAGGAACAGGAACGGCTCGCGGCGGAGCGGGGCGACGCGCGACGGTCGCAGATCGGCTCGGCGGCCCGCAGCGAGAAAATCCGCACCTACAACTTCCCTCAGGACCGCGTCTCCGATCACCGGATCAAGGTCAACCTGAGCAATATTCCCGGCATTCTGGATGGCCAGATCGATCACCTGATCAACGAGCTGCGCGCGGCCGATGAGGCGCAACGGCTTGCCGATGCTGGTCTCGACGAAGCCGACACCGCCGCCTGATCGAGTCGTGACGCAGGAGACGGTCCGGTCCGCGCTGGCCTGGGGGGCCACGCGGCTTCGCCAGACGCCATCCTCAACGCCAAGGCTGGATGCCGAGCTCCTCCTCTCCCACGCGACGGATCGCACCCGCACGGCGCTGCTGGTCTGGCCCGATCACGCGCTGACATCTGACCAATCCGCCGAATTCTCCCGGCTCATTGAAGAGCGGGCATCCGGTGTGCCGGTGGCGTATCTCGTGGGAGAGCGGTCGTTCATGGAATTCGATCTGGCGGTCGGACCCGGAGCGCTCGTCCCTCGCCCGGAAACCGAGTTGCTCGTCGAGTGGAGCCGTCGCTTGCTGTCGGAGCGGAGCGGCGGCGTGGTCGTCGATGTTGGCACAGGTCTCGGCACAATCATCCTCGCCCTCGCCAGTCATCTGCCTTCAGGCGACTACGCCTTCATCGGTTCGGATCCTTCGCCCGATGCACTCGCGTGGGCCAGGCAGAACCGGACCTCCCTGAACTCGAACGCGACGGTGCATCTCGTCCAAGGCGATCTGCTCACATGGTTTGGTGGCAAAGCCACGCTCGTCACCGCCAACCTGCCCTATCTCCGTCCCGACCAGATCGACGGCAACTGGGAACTGGCGAACGAACCCCGTCTGGCGCTCGATGGCGGCGCACAGGGTCTCGAGCTCATCGAACGACTCGTGGTGTCGATGCCAACGAAACTGAAACGCCTGGGCGCACTGGCGCTGGAGATCGATCCCTCCCAATCGAAAGCGGTGGTCGAATTGCTCCAACGCCACCTGCCATGGTTGAATGCGGAGGTACACCAGGATCTGGCCGGTCTCGATCGATTCGTGACCGCTTCGCCCATCGCGGAGAACCAGCGATGACCATTCCTGACAAAGACCCCCGTCTCACGCCATACGGAACTACCAATCTGGGCATGGACCTGGGGTTGATCGACTCGCTGATCGTCCCCAACGACCTCTTTTTCGTTCGCTCCAATGGCGCCATCCCCAACATCGACCGCGACTCATGGTCGCTGACCATCGACGGAGCGGTGAGCAATCCACTGACGATCGATTTCGCCACGCTCGCCGGGATGCCCTCGCGTACCCTCACCGCGTTTCTCGAATGCACCGGAAACGGCCGTACCCGTTTCGCGCCCGAAGCCGAGGGAACGCCATGGCTGAACGACGCAGCCGGCAACGCAGTTTGGAAAGGGGTGTCGCTCGCCTCCCTGCTCTGCCAGGTCTGTCTGCTGGATGAGGCCGTCGATGTGGTCTCCCAGGGAGCCGATCTTCCGGATATGCGGCGGGGACTGCCGTTGCAGGATGCGCTCGATCCCGATGTGCTGCTGGTCTACGAGATGAACGGTGAGCCGCTCCCTGCGGCGCATGGCGGACCAGTCCGTCTGCTCGTGCCAGGTTGGGCAGGCATCGCATCGACCAAATGGCTGACTCGTCTGGAAGTCTGGGATAGACCATTCACTGGCGAATACCAGGGCAATCTCTACGTCGTCTACGACGAAAATGGCGATCCCGTTGCCCCGATCACCCGGATGCCCGTCAAGTCCGTCATCCGGTCGCCCCGTGAAGGGGATCTGGTCGCGCCGGGCACCATGCGTGTCGACGGATTCGCCTGGTCCGGCTATGCAGCGATCGATCGCGTGGAAGTGACCTCCGACGGCGGCGCGACATGGCAACCGGCTTCCATCACCGACTCGGCGGGTCCCCATTCCTGGTGCCGGTGGGAAGCATCCGTCTCGTTGCCCGCCGGGACACAGCAGCTCTCGGTCCGGGCCACCGATCAGCGTGGCATCCGGCAGCCATGGGAAGCTCGCTGGAACCAGAAGGGCTACCAGATGAACGCCATTCACACGATCACCCTGCGGGTCGCGGAGTAACCCGCCTCATGGGGCAGATTCGATCACGAACTCAAAGGCCGGTGACCCGCACCAACCCCAATCCCCTGACCCCTTGCCCCTCTGCGGAGGGGTAAGGGGAACAATCGTGGTCAACTGGGACTCCTCCTTCCCCTTCGCAAAGGGGAAGGAGGCTGGGAGGAAGGGGTTGGTCCGGGGCGACGACGCTTCGAATCCCGGACGGTTGCGCCATACCTACCCCTGTCAGCTCCGCAGAGGGGCAAGGGGCCGGGGGATTGAGGTTGCTCCGGACTACGGACCACTGCCCCCAATCTGCTATGGTGCTGTTTGACGAAATCGGGTTACTCGCAACGGACGGATATATATGACAAATACAAACTGGCTTCAGGACTTGACGGGCAAACCACGCACAATCATCGGGATGGTCCACCTCCCGGCATTGCCGGGCACGCCGCTCTATGACACGGCGGGCGGTATGCAGGCGATCCGGGACTGGGTGGCCCGCGATCTGGAGGCATTGCAGGCCGGCGGCATCCACGCGGTCATGTTCTGCAATGAAAACGACCGTCCCTATCGTCTCGATGCCGACATGGCGTCGGCCACCGCCATGGCCGATGTCGTGGCATCGGCCCGGGGAGAGCTCTCGGTGCCGTTCGGGGTCAATGTCCTCTGGGACCCCAAAGCCACCCTGGCCGTCGCCGCTGCCACCGGCGCCTCGTTCTGCCGCGAGATCTTCACCGGCGCCTTTGCCGGCGATTTCGGGCTCTGGGTGCGATCGGCGGGAGATGCGTTCCGCTATCGCCGGGAGATCGGCGCCGAATCGGTCAAGCTGATCTTCAACATCAATGCCGAGTTCGCCGCGCCGCTGGCCCCCCGGCCGATCGGTGAGGTAGCCAAATCGGTGGCCTTTTCCTCCGCACCTGACGCCATCTGCGTCTCCGGACCGATCACCAGCCAGCCTGCTGATGCGTCGAGTCTGGCCGAGGCGGTCGACGCCATCGACGGCACCGGCGTCCCTGTGCTGGTCAACACCGGCTTCAAAGTCACCAATGCAGCCGAGTTGCTGCAGTATGCGGACGGCGCGATCGTCGGTTCGAGTCTCAAAGTCGACGGCATTACCTGGAACCGGGTCGACCGAGACCGCGTGGCCCAGTTGATGGCCGAAGTCGATCGGGTGACCGGCGCGTGAGTGAAACGCAGCTCATCGGCGTCGATATCGGCACCACCGGAGTCAAAGCGGCCCTGATCGACAATCAGGGCGCGCTGCTTTGTGACCACACCGTTCCGCACGATCTGCATTCTCCCCACGCCGGATGGGCGGAGGAAGATCCGGCGGACTGGATCGCCGGGGCGGAAGCAGCATTGCGGGGTGTCAGCGCGCATCCGGCGTTCGATGCCGCATCGCTGGCCGGCATCGGCGTCAGCGGTATGGTCCCGGCGATGGTCATGCTCGACGGGGAGGGTCGCCCCGTCCGCCCCTCGATTCAGCAGAACGACGCTCGCGCCTTTGCCGAAGCGGATGAGCTCCGGCAGGAAATCGATCAGGACTCCCTCTTCGCCCGCACCGGCGGATTCACCAACCAGCAGCACATCGCTCCACGACTTCGCTGGGTGCAACGGCACGAACCCGACGCATGGACGAAAACCACGACGCTCCTCGGGTCGTACGACTTCGTCACCGCCCATCTGACCGGCAAACCGCCGGCCAACTGCTCCCTGGAGATCAACTGGGCGATCGAAAGTGGTCTTTTCGACCTGCATACCGGTCGATGGGCGCCCGATCTTATGGCGGCGGTCGATCTGGACGAAGGCTACTTCCCGCCCGTTCGGCAGCCCGTCGAGATCGTTGGTGAGACAACCCAAGAGATCGCCGCTCGGACCGGATTACCCGCCGGCATCCCGGTGGTGGCCGGCAGCGCCGATCATGTCGCTTCCGCATTCGCCGCTGGACTGCGCGACGACGGCGACACGCTGATCAAATTCGGAGGAGCGGGAGACATTCTCTACTGCTCATCGAACCTGATCACCGACCCGCGCCTCTTCATCGACGCCCACGACATCCCTGGCATGTATCTGTTGAACGGCTGCATGGCCGCCAGCGGCTCGCTGGTGAAGTGGCTGGTGCAGGACATCCTGGGCCGCGAACCGAACAAGGCGAACCTGATGGCGCTCGATGCCGAAGCGCTGGCCATTCCGGCTGGTTCCGACGGTGTGATCGTCCTCCCCTACTTCCTGGGCGAGAAAACGCCGATTCTCGATCCGCACGCCCGGGGCGTGATCTTCGGACTCGACCTCTCCCACCGGCCCGCTCACCTCTTTCGGGCCGTTCTGGAAGCGGTGATCTACGGATTTCGCCATCACGTCGACGTGCTCGAATCGGCTGGACATCATCCCCGCCGCTATCTGGCGACCAACGGCGGCGTCAGCAGCCCGATCTGGCGACAGATTGCCGCCGACGTGCTTGGCGCGGATGTCACCTCGTTTCAGGGACATCCAGGTTCGTCGCTGGGCGTCGCGTTTGTCGCCGGGATGGCCACCGGCGCGTTCGATGCATGGTCGGATATCGACCGTTTCCTCCAGAACCGTGTCGTCAACGAACCGAACCCGTCGCACCGGGCCATCTACGATCAGCGCTACGCCACCTATCGTGAGCTCTACGAGCGGCTTCGTGATCTCTTCCCTCGCGGGTGATCCGTGGCTGCCCAGTCCCTGGGTAGCGGCGATCCCTTGTGGTCGGTCCTGAGCGAAGTCGAAGGATGGCCCGAAGGGCCATAACCACCGCAATCCGCCGGCTTCTGCCGGATGGTTGCGGCCGGTTTTCAACCGGTGGTCTCGTGCTCCACCGATTCCCGACCGGCGCGAAAAAACCCGCGAGGCGATAATGTGGGAAGCGGTACATTCCGCCGGAAGGAGCAACCATGCCCAACGAGTCAGCGTTCACGCTTGACACCTCAGCGATCAAGTTCGGTCCAGGCGTCACTCGGGAGGTCGGCGCCGATCTGGCCAATCTCGGACTCAAGCGCGTGCTGCTGGTGACCGACCAGCAATTGCGCGATGGCGTGGCCGTTCAAACGGCACTCGAGTCGTGCCAAACCGCGGGACTCGAGGTCGAGATCTTCGACAACATCCGCGTCGAACCGACCGATGAATCGTGGGCCGAAGCGGTCGATGTGGCCAACGAAGGGAAGTTCGATGGTTTTCTGCCCGTTGGCGGCGGATCGGTCATCGACACGGCCAAAGCGGCCAACCTCTACAACTGCTATCCCGCCGATCTGCTGACCTATGTCAATGCGCCGATCGGTCGAGCCGAACCGGTGCCCGGCAAACTGAAACCCCTGATCGCGGTGCCGACCACCGCCGGAACCGGCAGCGAAACGACCGGCGTGGCGGTATTCGACTACAAAGCGCTCAACGCCAAAACCGCGATCGCCAACCGGGCCCTGCGCCCGACGATGGGCATCCTCGACCCGATCAACACGCTGACGATGCCGGCGATGGTCACCGCCAGCTCAGCGCTCGACGTCCTCAGCCACGCCATCGAGTCCTTCACCGTCATCAGCTACACGTCCCGCCCGGCGCCCGATTCGCCAAAGTTGCGACCCTCCTACCAGGGTTCCAATCCGATCAGCGACATCTGGAGCTCGAAAGCGATGGAAATGGTCGCCAGCACGATCGTGACCGTCATCCAGGAACCGGACAATCTCGATGCGCGGGGCACGATGATGCTCGCCGCGGCCTATGCCGGCATCGGTTTCGGCAACGCCGGCGTCCATCTGCCGCACGGCATGTCCTATCCCATCTCGGGCAAGGTGAAAAGCTACATTCCCCCCGGCTACCCGGACGATCATCCGATGGTGCCGCATGGCATGTCGGTGATTCTGACGGCGCCGGCCGTATTCCGCTGGACCGCGGAAGCGAACCCGGAGCGGCACCTCGAAGCGGCCCGGCTCCTTGGCGCGGAAACAGGGGACGTACCGCTGGAAATGGCGGGCGCGGTGCTCAGCCAGCGGCTCATCGAGATCATGAAACTGACTGGTATGCCCAATGGCCTGGCGGAGCTCGGATTCGGGGAAGCCGATCTCGATGCGCTGGTTGCCGGCACCACCCCGCAGCACCGCGTCACCAAACTCTCGCCCCGCCCCGCCAGCGATGACGATCTGAAAGAGCTCTTCCGCAGCTCGATGACCTATTGGTAGTCAACAGGAGCAATTGCCAGCAATGCGCTATCTCGACATTACCGGCACGATGGCCGAGGGAATGTGGTCGTACGGTGCGACGATGGAGGGCGTCCCACCCTTCGAGCACCGTCGCTGGGCCACTATCGACGGGCGAGGTTTCGAGAACGATTGGTTCGCCTTCCCGACCCTGTCCGGCACCTATCTGGAAACAGCCAAGCACCTCTTTGCCGACGCGCCGAGTATCGAGCAGGTACCGGTGGAAAGACTCTTTCTCAATGCCTCAATTGCGGTGATCCCCAAGGGATCGCTGGAGCACATCACCGTGTCCGACCTCGAGGCGAATGTGCATGGCCTGGAGCGAGGGGACGCGCTTCTCTTCACTACCGGCTGGGAAAAGCACTGGTGGGACGACGGCAAGATCTTCGTCGGAGAGAGTCCTCATTTCGATCTCCCCGCCATGGAATGGATCGTGGACAAAGGGGTGTCGATCCTGGGTGGCGACGTTCCTTGCTTCGACGATCCCCGCGCTGAGGAGGGTCAGGGTGTGAACACACCCTTCTTTGGCAGTGGCGCGCTGATTCTGGCGCCACTGGTCCGGCTCGCCGAGTGGGGCGAGCCTCGCGCCCGGTTGACCGTTTTGCCTGTTCCCCTGCGCGATTCGTGTGGCGCGCCCTGTCGCGCCGTTCTCTCGTCGATCGAAGGAGTCTGATTCCATGCCCACACCCGACTGGACCCGTTCCGATACCGTCGTTCTCTATCGCACCCCGAGTGACTATCCCTACCCGGGCAGCACCTTCTATGAAGCCTCCCGATCGGTCATGGACGCGCTCGGCGTGGCCATCGACAAACCGAAAGTGACCCTGAAACCGAATGTGGTCAGCGGTGTGTCTCCCGACTCGGGCATCACCGTTCATCCCGAGTTTCTGCGAGGCATCATCGATCACCTCACCGATCGCGGGATTGCGCCGGGAACGATCTCGGTCGCCGAGGGGGGCGGTGGTGAAGAAGCGCGGGATATGTCGGTTCACTACAACAAGGTCGGATTCGATCTCGTTGCGGAGGAAACCGGCGTGAATCTCGTCGATCTGAACGCCGACGACTTCGTCCGCGTCGACATTCCGGAGGGTCGCGTTTTCCAGCAAATGCCGATCGGCAAAACGGTCTGGGATCCGGATGCCTATTTCATCAACATTCCCAAAATGCGCACCCACAATTTCGGAATCACCACCATCAGCCTGAAAAACCTGCAGGGTATCGTGGTGCCGCTCGAAGAACGGCACATGTGCACCATGTTCCCGCGATATCCGGGCGACAAGGGAGGCCCGGAAGTCAGCACCGGGGAAATCGACACCCACGAACGCTGGGCACACAAAATCTGCGACATCTCGGTGGCTCGTACGCCCGACCTCAACATCGTCGATGCCCTCGTGCCACGGGATGGAACCGGTTTCAACAATGGCACCAACCGTCCGATGGGCATCACCCTGGCCAGCACCAATCAAACCGCCGTCGATACGATCGGCACGGCGCTTCTCGGCATCGATCCGCTCGAAGTGACCTATCTGCGTGTCGCTGGTGAACGGGGCATGGGTCCGAACAGGGTGGAGGATATCCGCGTCCTGGAGCTGGTTGGTGGGGAATTGAAGGAACGTCCGCTGATCAGCGATCTCGTGGCCGATCCTCCCTTCCGGGTCACCCTTTCCAAGGGACTCCGTTACAAGACCTACGAGAACGTCGCCTACAACGACCCGGACGTCGAAGAAGGACACCAGCGCATGCTGGAGCGAGCAGGCGCCGCCTGATCTCAGGCAAAGGGCATCGCCAGCATCTGCGTGGCTTGCCTGACGACTGGCGACGCATCCGGCGAGCTGGTCAACAACGAGAAGTGTGGTTCGGGGAGGGCATGCTCGGCGAGCATGCCCTCTTCATCCAGTATCTGGCGGGTGCGACGAGCGATCGCGGCGCCACTGTCCACGATCGCCACTTCGGGACCGGCTGCTTCCCGGATAAGACCTCCCAGAAACGGGTAATGGGTGCAACCGAGCACCAGCACATCGGCGCCTCGCTCGATGGCAGTCCGCACCAGCGATGTCACCGCATTGCGGGCGTCGTCCGTCGCAATCTCGCCCCGTTCGACGATTCCCGCCCAGTCGGGCGCCGCAATCAGTTCGACGGCGCACCCCTGACCATAGCGCGCCACCAGACTCGCCAATCGCTCGCTGGCAATCGTTCGGGGTGTGGCGAAAACAGCAATGCGGCCGGTGCGAGAAAGCGCCACGGCCGGTTTAACCGCCGGCTCGAGACCGATCACCGGCACACTGGCCTCCTGCCGCACGGTATCCAACGAGGCCGCGCAGGCGGTGTTGCAGGCGATCACGATCGCCTTGGCGCCTTGCTCCTCCAGCGTAGTGGCGATCGAAAGCGTCCGCTGCCGGATGAATGCGTTGTCCCGCTCGCCATAAGGGCAAAACGCGGAATCCGCGTAATAGAGGATCCGTTCATTCGGCAGCGACGACTGCAGCGCCCGCACAATGCTCAATCCGCCCAGACCCGAATCGAGCACCCCAATCGGCGCATCAGCGCGCACAGTCCGGCCGGAGGTTGTCGTTCTCGTCGCGATCGTTGCAGCCATCCAGTTCCCCAGCCCACGGCCCCTGTGTCCGGACAGGGATGCTATCACGAGAGACTGAATCCATCAATCATCGTCATTCCCACAATGGCGCTTCCCACCACAATCATTCTTCTCTTTGGCGCTCACAACCGAAAGTCATCCTTGTCAAGAGCATCCGTCACCTCACGCCCGGGCTGGTCCCCGTGCCAGCCCTCCGCAACCCCAACGCCCATTGTCGGAAGCCGTGGATGCCGCTGGACTTGCCGGCTTCCGATCACCCCCGCTGATGACGAGAAGGGCACCCACAGTGGGGTGCCCGTGCGGGCTGGTCTCTATGCCAGCCCGGGCATCGTCGACGCCCATTCCATTTCCCATCTCCCATTTCCTTCGCCCTTGCCCTTTGCCTTTTGCCCTTCGCCCTTTCCCCTTTGCCCACACAGTATCCTTACCCCCAGACAGAATCCCTCCCCAAGGAGACTCCCCGTGGCACGATCCAGACTCGCTGATTTCCGCAAACACAAGGACGACTACTTCCGCGACGGCGCCAACTCGCCGCTCGATATCGACGACATCGAAGACTTCGAAGCGCTCGATTACTTTCCTGAGAATCCGGCGCTGTCATTCCTGCTGGAGATCGACACTGACGCGCCCGGCACCCATGAGGTCGTGCCGCTCGACACCAGCGACGGACTCGTCGTCGAATTCGCCAGAGCTGGCAAGATTCACTTTCCGGTGGATGGAGAGGAGTACACGCTGACAGTCCTGAGGGACCTCGATCGGGGTCGCTTCTTCCTCCCCTTCACCGACGCCACAACGGGAACCGACACCTACGACATCGGACGCTACATCGACCCGCAGCAAAACCCCGACGGACACCTCATCGTCGATTTCAACTATGCCTATAACCCGTATTGCGCCTATGGGGAAGGCTGGTCATGCCCTATCCCACCGGCAGAAAACGCACTGCCCGTGCGGATCGAGGCGGGAGAGAAGAGGTTTGGGAAGTAGGAAATGGTTGGCTGGCCGGCGACTGGTAACTGGTAACTGGTAACTGGTAACTGGTAACTGGTAACTGGTAACTGGTAACTGGTAACTGGTAACTGGTAACTGGTAACTGGTAACTAGCTTCGGACTACGGACCACGGACTTCGGACTACGTCCCAGCCCCCATCACCGATACCCAATCCTCGGTCGCGACCGGCTTTCGTCGATCGTGTGACCGAAGTTGCGCACCAGCCAGTCGTTGAGCAGGGAGGAGGCCCGAGCGACTTCCTCGAAACCGGAGGCAAGGGTCCGGCTCAGCAGCGCGCCGATCGCTTCTCGCTCGAGGTCGTATGCCGCCCGGCGTATCTCGACATAGCGACATGTCGCCGGGTCGAACTGCAGTTCCGCCACGCTCCAGATACCGGCATCCTCATCGAGAAGAAGCACGCGCAACCCATGCTGCCAGCAAAATGGACTGTTCGCCCGGCCAATGACGACCCGAAGAATATCGTCATCCCCCTCGCTGAACGGTTCTGGCCGAACCGACATCTTGGGAAACTGCGCGCCAGGATCAAAGGCGGGGAAGTCGTCCACGGTACGTTGGATTCCTCGAGAACGAAGCAGCTTGACGGACACGACCGAGCACCACAACCGGGATTTCCGCCCCGATTCGGAACGCTCGTGAGGCTGGCTCGACGACGACGTTCGGAGGCTCCGGTTCCCAGTTTGGCGACAAACTCTACCACCCGGTAGGGGTTTTGACGAGCATATTCTTCATCAAGAACTGGAGTTTTGGCCCGGGCGAACAACCTGAACCGACCCGGTGGCGATCAGCACACCAGCCGTCGTCAACGCCACGCCATACTCCCCGTCCGGCCAGACCTCATCAGTCGTCCGTTCGAGATGAAACTCCAGATATCCGCCAATCTGGTCGCGTGGGGTCGTGAGCTCGGCGCCCACGCCGTCGATCGCCTCGCCATTCAGCGACCAGATCGCCCGGATCGGCGTGTTCGCCGCCAGGCGCTCCACCGGGAAGACTGCATAGATGGTCTGGACGTCTACCGTGAACTGCGCGACTGGGGCAGTTGGTTCGTTACTATCGGGAGCGATCGCGGTCGTCCAGACAACCGGTCCCAGCACTGGCGGACCAGTCACCGCCGCGCTGTTTTCCGATGTCGGTGTGACATCGGTTTCCGGCGCGCTCCCCGAATTCGAGCCACAGCCGGTCGCCAGCATCACCAGAAAAACCGGCAATGCCCCACGCAGCAGCGCTCGCCGGGAGATGACCGCTGACCGAATCAGGGCGGTATCGCTCCACGGATAACGCTCGTTCACCTGCTCACCCGCGTTGGTCCGTTGTCGTCTGTCATCCGCTCTGTTCAGTGGATCGAGCCTCATGGTACATCGTCGGGTACAGTCTACCCGGAGCGCACGTCTGTCACGGAAGGAATCGCCAGCCGGCTGCCTGGAGGAGAACACAAACGGATGAGCGACGAGGTCAAACCTGGCTACACACCGGCTGGGAATATGATTCCCAACCCCTGGCTGAGCCGATCCGCATTTCAGGGGCGGCAAACCGAAGACGCGCAGCTGCTGCGACGGTCGATCGCCGCGCGCGAGCGCGACACCCAGTTTCTGCATAGCGATCCGTGGCGCGTGCTACGAATCACCGGCGAGTTCGTCTCCGGGTTCGATGCGCTGGCCGACCTGGGTCCGGCGGTGACGATCTTCGGGTCGGCTCGCATCGGCGAGGATCATCCCTGGTACTCGGCGGCCCAGCAGACGGCAAAACGGCTCGCCGAAACCGGCTTCGCCGTCATCACCGGCGGTGGCCCGGGCGTGATGGAGGCGGCCAATCGTGGCGCGTTCGAAGCGGGCGGAGTGTCGGTGGGCGCCAATATCGAGCTCCCCCACGAACAGGGGATGAACCGGTTCGTCAACGTACCGCTCAACTTCCGCTACTTCTTCGTCCGCAAAACCATGTTCATCAAATATGCCGAGGGGTTCATCATCTTTCCGGGCGGATTCGGCACGCTGGACGAGCTGTTCGAAGCGCTGACGCTCATTCAAACCGGCAAACTCGGCAATTTCCCGGTCCTGCTCTACGACACCGCATTCTGGACGCCGCTCATCGACTGGGTGCGCATGACGCTCCTCGACGGGGGGCTGATCAGCCCGAACGACCTCGATCGGCTGACGGTGACCGACGACATCGAATTCATCGTTCACCGCCTTGCAGATTGCTATCAGGCCAATTGCGCTGTTTCCGACCCGGCGCCCCTCGTCGATCGATAGATCGTACGGACAAGTGTTCCGTACGTACAGAAATCGGACAACTTGATATACTTCGAGTCCGGGCAGCACCAGCGACGAGTCGTAGGCGTGTCCGGCCTGTGTTTTCGCATCGGTACTCACGGTGACTTCCCGACAACGGTCGCCGTCCTGAGGCGCCTCGTTTCATGACCGACACCCGCAGCGAGAGAGAAGGGCAAGAATGAGCCGGCACGAGCTCTATTCACGGCGCTATCCGTTGTTGCCACTGAAAAACGTCGTCATTTTCCCGCGCAACATCGTCACCCTTCTGGTCGGCAGACCGCGATCGATTCAGGCAGTTGAGGAATCACTGTCCACGAATCGCCGCCTGGTTGTCACCGCTCATCGCGATACGGAAATCGACGATCCCAGCCCGGAAGACCTCTTCTCCGTCGGATCGCTCGCCGAGATCGTGTCCGTCGAACGGCAGCAGAACAACGCGATTCAGGTCGTTCTGGAAGGTGTGGGCCGGGTCCGGCTTGGCCAGTTCGACACGTCACGGCCCTACTACACAGTCGCCGCCGAGGAGCTGCGCGAAACAGCGTCAACCGGCGCCGACGTCCCAGCTCTTCTGCTGCACGTGCAGGAGCTGGCCATTCGCTACCACGACGCCCGGGAAAAACTCGCTCCAGAGATTCTGGATATGGTCCAGCGGGCCAGCGATCCCGGTCATCTGGCCGATCTCCTGGCCACGCAAATCCTCGCCGATACCACCCGTCGCCAGGAGTTTCTGGAAACGCCCGAACCAGTTCGGCGGCTGGAGATGATCGCCGTTCATCTGGCCGGCGATCTCGACGTCGCGGAACTGGAAAACCGGATTCAGGAACGGGTTCGCGAACAGGTCGAGCGACACCAGCGCGAGTACTACCTGAGAGAGCAGCTCAAGGTCATTCAGGACGAGCTCTCCGGCGAAAGCGGCAACGAAATCGAGGAGCTCCGGCAGCGCATCCTCTCCCGGGGAATGTCCGACGATATCCAGGAGAAGATGCTGCGGGAGCTGACCCGGCTGGAGCGAATGCCCTCCGTTTCGGCTGAAGCAACCGTCGTTCGCACCTACATCGACACTGTTCTGGCTCTTCCCTGGCACGAGCGCTCCCCCGATCAGCTCGATCTCGACGAAGCCGAGCGCATTCTCGATCAGGATCACTACGGTCTCGAACAGGTCAAAGACCGCATCCTCGACTATCTCGCCGTACGCAGCTTGCGGGAGCGAAGCGACAAGCGTGACGCCGGGGCGTCGCAAATCCTCTGCTTCGTCGGCCCGCCGGGTGTGGGTAAGACCAGCCTTGGCCGATCGATCGCCCGGGCCATGGGTCGCGAGTTCGTCAGGGTGTCGCTGGGTGGTGTCAGGGACGAAGCGGAGATTCGCGGTCACCGGCGAACCTATATCGGCGCCATGCCCGGCCGCATGATCGGCGCCCTCAAACAAGCGGGCACGGTCAACCCGCTAATCCTGCTCGATGAAATCGACAAGCTCTCCTCGGACTATCGAGGCGATCCATCAGCTGCCCTACTCGAAGTTCTCGATCCGGAACAGAACCAGGCATTCACCGACCACTTCCTCGACCTGCCTTACGATCTGTCGCAGGTGCTCTTCATCACGACAGCCAACTACCTGCAGCAGGTGCCTCGTCCACTGCGTGACCGGATGGAGATCATCGAGATCTCCGGTTACACGGAAGATGAGAAGATCGAGATCGCGCGCCGCTATCTCCTCCCCCGTCAAACGGCGGAACACGCACTCGGCAGCGACGCGGTGCAGATCGATGAGGAGAGCTGGAAGCTCCTGCTGCGCGGATACACCCGGGAAGCCGGTGTTCGGGAGCTCGATCGCGATGTGGCGGCCATCTGCCGGAAGGTGGTGCGGGAAGTCGTCCGCGGCAAAACCACCTCGGTAGCGGTCACCCCCGAGTTGATCGAGACCTATCTCGGCCCGAAGCGATTCAGCGTCGAGCTCGACATCGGGGAAAGCCAGATCGGCGTGGCGATTGGTCTGGGCACGACCGAAATCGGCGGCGAGCTGATCCCGGTCGAAGTGGCCACTATGCCCGGCAAGGGTGGTTTGACGATCACCGGCCGGGCCGGCGATGTGATGCAGGAATCAGCGCGGGCCGCGCTCTCCTACGCCCGGTCCCGGGCCGAACAGCTCCGCATTCCGGTCAACTTCCAGGACGCGGTCGATCTGCACATTCACTTACCGGAAGGAGCGACGCCGAAAGACGGCCCCTCGGCCGGCATCACCATGGCCACCGCCCTTATTTCCGCCGTGACCCGGCGGCCGGTCCGCAACGACACGGCCATGACCGGCGAGATCACCCTGCGGGGACGCGTGCTGGCGATCGGCGGCGTCAAGGACAAAGCCCTGGCCGCACACCGGCACGGCATGCGCCGGCTGATCCTGCCAGCCGAGAACCGGCGCGATCTGCAGCGAGTTCCCGACAATGTCCGGGCCGACATGGAGTTCATCTTCGTTTCGGACATGGACGAAGTCATCTCAGCCGCCATCCTCCTCGACGAACACCAAGCCGAGGGACTGTCGGAAGACGTGGAGCTCGTCGGATCCAGTTTCGGACGAACCCCGGCAACGCAGCAGATCGTCGCCAGTGCTCTGGCTCCCCACGCGTGATAGACTGTCTACGTCGGGCTTGATCGCCTTGGTGGGAGAATTGCTGCCCACACCGAAAGGTGAGCTCCACTACGGCGAGTGGAGAGGTGATCAACCCGAATTTCTTTTCATCCCCTCTGGAAATCTGAAACGAGCCTCATCCCAAATTCGCGAAAACGCGGCTCCGTCGCCCTGCTGAGAGGGCGCACGCCGTGCGCCCCTACTGATCGCCCGATGCCCGAAAGTCCAGGACCTTCACGTCGGGCCGTATCACTCCCTGCCAGCGGTCCACCGAAAGCGTGCAGGCCACGTCGATCCGGCGCCCGATCGACAACTCCCTCGCTCGCCAGGCGGCGCCGAAAAAAGGAGCTCGCACCTCCCCCGTCGGTCCTCTCCAGACGAGTCGCAGGTGAGTGTTGTCCTTGCCCAGCGGTTCGGCCCGGACGATGGGGACATTCGGCACGACAAACACCGGTTCCGGATTGGCGGCGCCAAATGGGCTGAGCCGCATCACGAGCCGGGCGATGTCGAGGTTGATGTCGGCCACCGACAGTTCAGCGTCGATACGCAGCTCCGGCTCCAAGGGGAGAGCCATCGCCGCAAGCACCGCATCACCGACGAGCGCCGCACGGAATTCGTCGATCGCCTCCCGGCGAATGGTCAAACCGGCCGCTTGGCTGTGCCCACCGTGCCGCTCCAGCAGCGCTTCGTGGCGTTTCAGCAATTGGGCGATGTGCAATCCGGAGACCGACCGGCACGACCCAACCGCGACGCTCCCCTCTTCCCGGAGCAGGATCACCGGCCGCCCCAGGAGCTCGACAAGTTTGCCAGCCGCCAGACCGAGCACGCCTGGTCGCCATGTGTCGCTGCTCTCCACGAGTATCGGTGCAGCTTCGAGCGCCGGGTCTTCATCGAGCCTGGTCAGCACATCGTGGAGCACCTGTTCGGTTTCCGCCCGCCGTTGATGATTGAGCCGGTCGAGCTCGGAGGCCAGCGGGTATGCGGCCACCTGATCGGGAGCCAGCAGGAGCTCGAACCCCAGCCTCGGGTCGGCCATCCGGCCGGCCGCATTCAAGCGCGGGGCGATCCCATAGCCGATGTTGACCGAGTTGACTGTGGAGAGATCGATCGTGGCCACAGTGCAGAGCGATTTCAAACCTGGACGAGGCTCCCGGCGCATCGCCCGAATGCCTTCCCGGACGATCTGCCGGTTGTATCCCGTCAGTGGCGCTACATCCGCCACCAGGCCAAGCGCCGCCAGATCGAACAGCTGCCCCGAGCCACCCTGTTCGCGAAATCGCGAAAAGGAGGGAAGGTCCTGCAAGGCATGCACGACCAGCAACGTCAAGCCGGCCGCGGCCATCTCATGAAAGTGGCCGCCATCGGGTCTGGCCGGCGACACGGTGATCGCACCCGCCGGACCGGTTGTGGTCATGTGATGGTGGTCGATGATGATCACATCGATCCCGTGTGACCGGGCGATCGTCACGCCCTGTTCGTCGGTCGACGCGCAATCGACCGCGATCAGCAGATCGACACCGGCATCGGCGAACTCCTGCAGCGCGACGCGACTCAGCCCGTACCCCTCATCCCTGGTTGGCAACCGGACAATCAGCCGGGATGGGTCGGGCATCGCCTGCTGGAGGGTCAAGGTCATGATCGCGGCCGAGGTCATGCCATCGACGTCGTAATCGCCAAACACCGCGATCGTTTCGCCATGCCGAACGGCCTGGTCGATGCGCGCGAGCGCCATGTCGAGATCGGGCAACAACCCCGGATCGGGCAACACAGAAGTGGAGTGATCGAGAAACGCCTCGGCCTCGGCGCGGCGCCGGAACCCCCTGCCCGCCAGCAGGGCGTGCAGGAGCGAGTGCTCGTGGAGCTGTTCGCAATCGAAGCGCGGCGGTTGGGGCATGAGCCACGTGCGAGGCGCGGCTTTGCTTCTGATGGAACGCGGCGCGGTTGCCGTCATCCTGACTCCGGGAGGTCACACCCGGGGCAGCGGGTGGAATGCGGGTTTTCTCCTGCACGTTCAGCTATGCGCCGGAGCGCATTTTCGCTACTATAGTCCACGACGTGGTCATTCCCGACGGGAAGAGCGAGAAGATCGACGCTGCTCGTTCATGTTCCCGCCACGTTTGCACGGGAAGAAGAAGAGGGGGACCTGTGCGTACCCGCACGCTTCGGGCGTGGACGTCGGCAATTGCAGTTGCTGCCGTCACACTCGTTATTTCGGCCCTGGCGCCCGCCATGGCTCTCGCTCAAGATTGGAGCCCGCCCAGAACAGTCTGGGTCGAGGAATCCGGCCACACCGTCGACGGATTTTTCCTCGACGAATGGCGCGACAATCCGGACCTGCTGGGCAACCCGATCACGGAAGAAGCCGAACGGCCGGTGCTGATCCCGGGGCTGCCGGCGGACAATCGCATCGTCCAATACTTCGAAAACATCGCCATCGCCTACGTACCGGAAGCGGAGAGTCGCGAGCTGATGGTCCGCGCGTTGCCCCTTGGCGAAGACAGCCTGCAGCGCGACCGAAAGAAATTCAGCCACATCGATCTCCCGGACAAAGCCGGATGCGAGACGGTCTCGTCGACCTGTCACGAGTTCGAAGAGTCGGGGTTCAGTGTCGCCGGCGACTTCTATGCGTTCTGGGTCGACCATGATGGCGAACGCCTGATTGGCGAAGCGATCACCGGCGCGTTCAAAACGCCAGATGGTTACATCACCCAGTACTTCACCAACGCGGTGCTCCACCAGAAAGAGGGCGAAGAGGTCGAGGCGCGTCCGATCGGCAAAGAAACGACCACCTTCCTTCGCCTGGCCACCGCAGCCATCCCCCAACCAGCATCGATCCCGCTTTACGACGAGACGTTGTTCGTCGAACCAGCACCGGTGATCGTTGCGCAGACGATCCAACAGGCGGACAACGGTCTGGGTGGCGTGGTTGGGTCCAATGCCTACTCCGGTCCCGGACCGCAGCAGGGCGCCAGCAAGGAAATCGTCGTTTCGATCTCCCAACAGTCACTCTGGGCGTACGAAGGTGGCCAGCTGGTCGTCTCGACCCTGGTCAGCACCGGCACCGCCGAGGTTCCGCAAACGGTGACGCCCATCGGCTACTTCTCCGTGCACCTGAAATACGTGACGCAGACGATGAGCGGCACGATCAGCGATGAAGCGTACGAGGTGAAGGACGTTCCCTGGGTCATGTATTTCGACTACCAGGGCAACGCGATTCATGGCACCTACTGGCACAACAACTTCGGCACGCCGATGAGCCACGGATGCGTCAATCTGCCGCTGGATATCGCTGAATTCCTTTATCAGTGGGCGCCGGAAGGAACCGCGGTCACCGTCATCGCCTAGAGCGGTTGCGCAAAGTTATGCACCGCGTGGTTGAGGACACCGCTGCGGCGGGAGATTCTTCGCTTGCGCTCAGAATGACGGATCAATTGGTCCAGGGAGCGCGGTGGTCGAGCACAAGTTTTCGCAACCGCTCTAGAATGCGCGCATGACGATGCGGGATCTCTTTTCACCAGTCGAGTGGTCGATTCTGGTCAGCTTGCCTGCCCGGGTGATCGCGTCCGCGGTGCTCGTCGAACCGGCAACCGAAATCGCCTCGCTCGTGGAAGAAGCAGCCGGCCTCACCGAGCTGGCGCGAGGCGCCGGGGAACGTCCGGACTGCCGGCTCGTTCAGGAGGTGTTCGCCGCTTGCCGCGAAGCAAGCGATGACGAGACTCCGGCGCTCGAGCTCAGTCAGCAGGGTGTGGAGAATCTCATTCCCGAAACACTGCTTCTGTCTGGTCAGGTCGCCGAACTCCTGGCTCGCACAGTCGAACCGGACGAGGCCGGCGCTTTCTCCTCCTGGCTACTCGATGCCGCGGAATCGTCCTGCGCCGCCGCCCGAACCGGCGGCATCCTCGGTATCGGCGGTCCTCGCATCAGCGACGCCGAAGCCCAGTTCCTCGCGGCTCTCGACAGCGCTCTCCGCGGAACCCCTTCTGACGAACCCGCAAGCTAACTCCACTCGCCTCGGACTCCGGACTTCGGACCCCAGACCCACTCCCGTTCATTGCATACTGTCGGCTAGCGACGGAGCACCGCAACCGGCGACGAAGGAGCACGCATGGCCAACGAGTCACCCAGATACGACGCGATCGTCATCGGCGCCGGCCACAACGGCCTGATCGCCGCAGCCTACCTGGCGAAGGGAGGCAAACGGGTCCTCGTGTTGGAACGCCGCGACATCATCGGCGGCGCCGCCGTCACCGAAGAGGCGTTTCCCGGCTACAACCTCTCGACCTGCTCCTATGTCTGCAATCTCCTCCTGCCGGAAGTCATCGCCGATCTCGATCTGGTCCGGCATGGCTACGCGATTCGGCCATTCGACCCGACCTATTTCTGCCCTTTCCCGGATGGCAGCTATTTCATGGCCCATCTGGACGGGAAGAAAACGCGCCAGCAGATCGCCAAGTTCTCGAAGAAGGATGTCGCCGCCTACGACGCCTACTGGGCGATGTGGGACCGCATTCTGGCCCGCATGCAACCGCTCCTCCGCCGGGCCGCGCCCTCGCTGAGCGATATCGAGCGGGCGTTCGACGGTCCGCAGGGGCTCGACGACTGGAAAACCCTGACCCAGCGCTCCATTGCGGAAGTGCTCGACTACTACTTCGAATCGGAGCAGATCAAAGCCCCCCTTTGCACCGGCGGGGTGATCGGCGTCAACGCCGGCCCGATGACACCCGGCACCGCCTATGTCAAGTTTCATCACCTGATTGGCAAGGTCAATGGTGTTCAGGGCGCCTGGGGATTTGTCACCGGCGGGATGGGTTCGGTGTCGAATGCCATTGCCACGTCGGCCAAGGAATCAGGCGTCGAGATTCTCACGAACGCCGAAGTGGCGGAAATCGAGATCAGCAACGGACGGGCGTCGTCGGTACGCCTGACCGATGGGCGACGCTTTTCGGCTTCGACGATCCTCTCCAACGCCGACCCCCAACGAACCTATCTCCAGATGATCGGCGCGGGTGCATTGCCGGACGACTTTGTCGATGGGGTGCAGCGCATCCGCCACAAAGGTTCGGTCGTCAAGGTCCTGCTGGGGTTGGGGGAGCTTCCTGACTTCACAGCCCTACCGGGCAAAACCATCGGACCGCAGCACACGGGCGGCATCACGATCAATCCCTCCGTCGAGTACCTGGAAACAGCCTGGGATGAATGCAAACGGGGTCAACCGTCGAGCAAACCGTTCATGGACTGCTACATCCAGACCGCCACCGAAGACGGACTCGCGCCTCCCGGCAAGCACACACTGAGTCTGTTCGTCCAATACGCGCCCTACGATCTGGCCGAAGGCAGCTGGGACGACCGCCGCGACCAGATCGGCCAGACCATCATCAACACCCTTGCCGATTACGCGCCGAATCTTCCGTCAGCGATCGAACACATGCAGGTGCTCGGTCCTCCCGACATCGAACGAATCATCGGCATCACGGGCGGCAACATCTTCCACGGCGAGATCATGCCCGACCAGATGTTTGGCAATCGCCCGGTTCCGGGCTACAGCGGATACGAGTCACCCGTCGAAGGGCTCTTTCTTTGTGGAAGCGGCGCCTGGCCGGGAGGAGCCGTTTTCGGGGCTCCCGGACGCAATTGCGCGCTGGCCGTTCTGGGTGAGCTCGACGCATGATGCTCGACCGTCTCTACCAGACCGTCAAACCGGCGCTCTTCCGGCAGGATCCGGAAACCGTCCACGATCGGGTCATGGCGGCGCTCGATCTCCTGAGCCGCGATCCCGACAAGCTCGATCGCATTGCCGCCGAACCCGATCCCCGACTGACTGTCTCGCTCTTCGGGCTGGACATCCCCCACCCGCTGGGAATCGCCGCCGGTCTGGACAAGAACGGGGTTGCTTTTCCGGCACTACTGGCATTGGGATTCGGGCACGTCGAAATCGGCACGGTCACACCGCGTCCACAAGAAGGGAACCCAAAACCACGCGTCTTTCGGCTCGTCGAGGACCGGGCGCTCATCAACCGCATGGGGTTTCCCGGTCGGGGCGTCAGTGAGGTCGTCGCGCAGGCCGCCCCCCGCAAACAGAGCAAGATGGTTGTCGGCTGCAACATCGGGCCGAACAAAGCGTCGGTCGAATCCGGCACCGCCACGGAAGACCTCGTCACCGGATACCGGGCCATGGCCTCGATGGCCACCTGGGTGACGGTGAACGTTTCGTCCCCCAACACGGCGAATCTTCGCTCCCTCCAGCACAAGACCGCTCTGCGAGAGATGCTGACTGCCCTAAATGAGGAGCGACGCTCCCTCGTCTGGCGGCCCTTGCTAGTGAAAATCTCACCCGACCTCGAACCCGCCCAGCTGGATGACCTCATCGACGTCGCCATCGAGTGCCAGGTCGACGGCCTCATCGCCACCAACACGACGATCAGCCGTCCGGCAAGTCTGAAGTCACATCTTCGGGACCAAACTGGCGGTCTGAGCGGCCCGCCGGTGGCGGCGCTGGCTGTTGCGACAGTGCGCCGCATCGCCGAACGAACCAACGGCGCCCTCCCGATCATCGCCGCCGGTGGCATCGAAACCGGCGCGGATGTCGTCGCCGCTATCGAAGCCGGCGCCAGTCTCTGCCAGACCTACACCGGATTCATCTATCGGGGTCTCGCCATGGCCCGCCTGGTCGGCGCGGAGATCATCGCGGAGCTCGATCGTCGGGGCGTCTCATCGATCGCGAACCTGAGGAGCTGACAATAGCCCAGAGACCGATGGCTGAAAGCCAACGGCTATACGCCTCATTCCCCGCGTTGGAGGCGGTTGTCAGGAATGGCCCTGGCCTGGGATGAATTGGCAACTGTATCCCGCTGGCCCGGTGGAATCCGGCGGCGAACGCATCGCAACGGACGAGGCGTCTTAGCCACCGGTTTCTAACCGGTGGTCCCAACCACGCACCATGCAAAGTGCGCTACGAGACCGTCAGAATCACCAGACTGGCCAGCACCCACCCCACGACGCTCATCTGCAACGGGCGATCCTTGAGCAGCATGACCTCAGGGCTTCCGCCAGCCCGCCGAATGTAGACGAGGTAGAGATACCGAAACACCGCGTACATGACGATCGGCGCCGTCAGCACCATCGCGTGATTGTCCGGCAGAGTGGGAGCCTGGAAGGTGTAGATCGAATAGCTCAGAATCGTCGCCGCCGCGGAAACGGCGATGCACTGATCGAGCATGGAAACGGAGTAGGTCTCCAGATTCTGGCGGTGCAGCGCGGCATCCTGGTCCAGGGCCAGCAGCTCGTGCCGCCGCTTGCCGAACCCCACCAGCAACGCCACCACGAAGGTGCAGATATAGAGCCAGGGTGAGATCGGCACGGCGATGGCCACCGCCCCACCCGCCGCCCGTAGCACAAATCCCGCCGCAATCACCATGACATCCAGAATGACGACCTGCTTGAGTCCGGCGTTGTACGCCATCATCATCACCAGATAGATCGCCAGCACAGCAAGAAGCTCGAGACGCACCAACCCGGCCAATCCGAGTCCTGCCGCGGTCAGAACGGCTGCCGTGTTCAACGCCCGGCGCGGCGAGAGCTCGCCGGCCGCGATCGGCCGCAGGCGCTTGACCGGGTGGAGCAGATCTTGCTCCCTGTCGCGAACATCGTTGATCAGGTAGATGGCGCTCGACACCATGCAGAACGCGATGAACGCGCCGATGCTGCGCAGCAACGGGTCGAGATGGAAGGTGTCGCGGGCGAAGATCAACGCCGCGAAAACCAGGAGACTCTTGGTCCACTGCAGCGGTCTCATCGCCCGCAGCAGTGGCGGCAACGTCCGAATCGGCGCGATCTGTTCTTCGTCGAGCGGGGTTGCGCCAACTGGCAAACGGGAAATCAGCGAGATAACCGGACGGCTCCGCTCGCTCCCTGGCAGTTCTTCCGGTTCCCGATGCTCGAAACTCACAAACCCGCGCTCACCGTCGGCCGCAATGCGGCTCCAGTATGCCGCACCCCGCCGATATGCTCACCAACCCGAATGGCCTGGGCCATGATCGTCAGTGCGGGATTGACTGCCGAGGAAGAAGGGAAGAACGACGCATCGACGACGTAGAGATTGTCGAAATCATGCGTCCGGCACCAGGGGTCGAGCACTGATGAAGCCGGGTCCTCACCGAATCGCAACGTGCCGACCTGGTGAGAGTTCGTGGCGATCCCCATGGTTTTCGTCACGACGAGTGGAAAACCAAGCTCGCGGAAGATCTCCTTCGACGTCTTGATGAAGCGCTCATGCGCCACCCGATTCGTCGCGTTCCAGTTCACACGGATACCACCAGATGGGGTGACGGTCACCCGGTTCTCCGGATCGGGCAGATCCTCGGACATCACCCACCAGTCGGTGCTGCGCGCGGCGATCTGGCCCAGCATCCGCGCCGGAACACGCTTGAGCTCGGTCTGCAGCATGGCGGGTTGCACTTTGCCGACCGGCTGCAGATTCCCCATCGGCCAGGGAAACCCCGGCCCCCTGAAATAGAAATCGTTGATCGACATCGACTTCTGGACCACCGTGTCGTTGATCTTCTGCGGATGAACCGCCATCAGCACCGCATTGTTGTGGACCATGTAGTTGCGGCCAACCAGGCCCGAGCTGTTGGCCAAACCGTCATCCCCCGGACGGTCGCCCGATTGCAGGAGAAGCGCGGCCGAATTCACCGCGCCGCAGGCGAGAATCACGAACCCCGCATTGACGATCTCCCGCTCACCATGCCGCTCGACCTCGACTCCCGCAATCTGTCGCCCTTCGCCTCGCACGATCCGGGTCGCCCGCGCTCCAGTCCAGAGTTCCACATTGGGCGACTCGAGGGCCGGAAGGATTCCGCAGACGTGGGCGTCGGCTTTGGCATCGACCTGGCACGGAAACGCATCACATGTCCGGCACCGGATGCAACGCCCCTCTCGCCGGTAGTCCAACCCGACAGGCAGCGGATAGGGAGTCAATCCAAGTCCACGCATCCCCTCGGCAAGATCGGACATATAGGGATCGTGGGGAATCGCCGGCCAGGGGTATGGCGTTGACCGCCATGGCTCGGTCGGATCGATGCCGCCTTCCCCATGCACCCAATACCACTGCTCGGCAACCCGGTAGTAGGGTTCCAGGTCGGCATAGGTGATCGGCCAGGCCGGGGAGGTGCCCCCTTCGTGCTCGATGGCATCGAAGTCCTCGGCGCGAAGCCGGTGCAGCACAGCCCCATACATCTTGGTGTTGCCGCCAACCCAGTAGTGAATTCCGGGATGGAACGCATTCCCCTTGCCGTCCTCCCAGCATTCGGTCGTCTTGTACCGGTTCTGGACAAAAACCGCTTCCGGACTCCAGTTTTCCGGTTCACTCGGGAGGAAGTCGCCCCGCTCCAGGACCAGAATGCGGGCGCCGCTGGGCGCCAGCGCACGGGCGATCGTCCCGCCGCCGGCGCCGGTCCCGATGATCACGATATCTGGCGATGTCACAACCTATCCCTTGAGCGAACCAGAGAGGAGTCCTCTGATGAAGTATCGCCCCAGCAGCATATAGACGATCATCGTCGGCAACGCCGCCAGCATGGCGCCCCCCATCACCGCCGTCCAGTCGACAGAGGTCGTGCCGGAGAGATTGTTCAGCGCCACGGTGACCGGCTGATCGGCAGGATTGAACACCACGGTCACGCCAAAGAGGAAATCGTTCCAGATGTTCGTGAACTGGAAAATGCCCACCACCACAAACGCCGGCGCGGAAAGAGGCAGCAGAATCTGCCAGAAGATACCGATCAGACCAGCGCCGTCGATGCGCGCCGCTTCCACCAGCTCGTTCGGCACATTGGCGAAGTAGTTCCGGAAAATCAGCGAGGTGATCGGGATGCCGTAGATGACGTGAACCAGCACCAGCCCTTCCCAGCGACCGTAGAGCCCGAGCTTCTGCAACGTCTGGATCAGCGGCACCAGAATGCTCTGATAGGGAATGAACATACCGAACAGAATCAGCGTGAAAACGATGTCCGACCCGCGGAACTTCCATTTCGAGAAGAGATAGCCGTTCATCGCACCGAGCAGCGACGACAGAATCGTGGCTGGAATCGCGATCTTGAAGCTGTTGAGCATGTTCGGTTTCAGCGCGTCCCAGGCAATGCGGAATCCCGAAGCGCTGAAGTCCTGGGGCAATCGCCACATGTCGGTCAGCGTCATGTAGGACTTGTCCTTCATGCCGTTGACGAACATCACATAGAGAGGCATCAGGTAGAACAGAGAGGCCAGAATCAGGGCGGCTATCACCAGATAGAATCCCGCTCCCCGGTGTGCGCGGGGAGCTCCGCCTGCATGGGGAGGTGCGCCAACAGCCATCGCTACAGGTCCTTCAGCTGGCGCGCCAGGTAGGGCACGATCACGACCGACACCAGGAAGAGCATCACGATCGACGCGGCAGCGCCGAGGTTGTACTGCTGCGCTCCGAACATCTTGTCGAACACGAAGATGCCCGGCACGTCGGTGGCGAACCCCGGCCCCTTGCCGCTCATGGCGTAGATCAGGTCGAAGATCTTCAGCGAAACATGCCCGAGAATGATCAGAATACTCACCGTGATCGGTTTGAGCAGCGGGATGATGATGTCCCGGTAGAGCCGCCAGGGAGACGCGCCGTCGAGCGATGCCGCTTCCCGCACCTCATTCGAAATCATGCCCATACCGGCCAGATACATGGCCATGGCGAATCCGGAGAGCTGCCACGCTGCGGCGATCGTCACCGCCACCATCGCCGCAGGAATGCCGAGCTGCACTTTCACCCCATCAAGAAAGGGCAGCCAGTTGCGCAAGTCGCCATGCACCGTGGGGTCGGTGATCCATCCGGGGGCGAAGGGACCCAATCCGAACCAGCCGAGCACCGAGTTGATGCCGAGCTGATCGACCAGCGTGTTGATGCCGGTGGTCGGATTGAAGAGCCAGCGCCACGCCACACCGGTGGTGATAAATGAGAGCGCATAGGGAAAGAGAAAAATACTGCGGAAAAATCCGCTGGCGGGCACATGCCGGTCCAGCAGAATCGCCAGCGACAACCCCATGGCCACCGCCAGCAGGAGAAAGATCATCGTGAAGACAAAGGTGTTGCGCAGATCGATCTGAAACCGCGCCTGATTGAGCAGATCCTGATAGACCCCATAGAGCGGGTCATGCAGTGAGAGATCCCGTCTGTTGGTTCGCCAGTTGGACATCGACACCCAGAGGGTGAAGCCGATGAACCCGTAGACGAAAACCACGATCGCCAGAAACGAGGGGGTGAGCAAAGCCGGAGCCAGGAGTCGCGAAAAGGAAAACCTGCCTGCTCGGGGGGCATCCTGCGCAACTGGCGTGTCGCGAACCGTTGTGGTGAGTGTTGCCATCAGCTCTCCAGGCGTGGCGTCTGAGGAAAAGGGACGAGCGAACCAGCGTCCGCCCGTCCCATTCGATGTCGCGCGAGTTGGCGCGATGCGACCGAAACCTAGCCCTCGGAGGACTGCGCGTCGACCAGGGTCATGGCGAAGGTATCGACGTCCTTGGACACCAGGAACGCCAGAGCCGCATCGTAGAGCGCCTGCTTGAACGCGGGCGAAGCTGCCTGCCCGTGCGCTGCTGAGTGCAGAAGCGCGTCAGCGGCAAACGAAGCACCCGACCACTGGTGGTACTCAGAGAATCCCGAAAGATCGGCATCCAGCCGGGCCGGAATCGAGCCCTTGAGCGGATTGAACGCTTCCTGCGCGGACTTCGAACCAATCACCTTCAGCCAGTTGGCGGCGTTCTCGGCATTTGGCGCGCCCACCGGCAAAGTGAAGCAGTCCACGACCAGAACGAACGACCCGGCAGTGCCCGGATGGCTGACCCAGCCGACCACATCCTGGGCTCCCTTGGCCACGACTTCGCCATAGGCCCAGTCACCCATGGAGTTGAACGCGGCCCGGCCCTCGATCACCATCGCCACGGCATCGCTCCATGGCAGCGCCGAATGGTCTTCGTTGACATACTCGAGCGCCTTGGCGAAGTTGGCCGCGGCGGCTCTGGCGCCGTCGTCATCCCATGCCAGCTCGCCGGAGAAGTACTTGGGATAGTTCTCCGGACCGACCGCACTGATCAGCTCGTTCTCGAAATACTGGGCGGCGACGAAGCCGTCCGCGCTGCCCAGCGCAACAGCGGGCACACCGGTGGCCGCCACGGCATCCGCAGCAGCGACGAACTCATCGAAGGAGAGCGTCTCGCCCACTTCGACGCCGGCATTGGCCAGCACTTCGCGGTTGTACCAGTAGCCATTGCCGCGGTGCACGCCGACGCCGACCGCATACTGGTTGCCATCGACCGTCACGCCCTCGACCAGCGCCGGCGGGAACGCCTCCAGCCAGCCTTCGGACTCGTAGAGGTCGTTGATCGCTTCGGTGAATCCGGCATTGACATAGCCATCGAAGAGTTCGCGGCCGATATGGGTCTGCCACGAGTCGGGCGGGTTGCCGCCCTGAAGCCGGGTCTGCAGAACGGCCTGAGCCGGTCCGCCACCACCGCCGGCGATCGCCGCATTGACGATTTCCACATCTGGATAGAGCTCGGCGTAGGAATCGAACAGCGACTGCAACGCCGGAGCTTCACCAGGCGATGTCCACCACGAGAAGATCTCGAGACTGCCGGACTGCGCCGCCGTCTCGCCAAGCTTCATGGCCATACTCAGTGCAGGGACGGAAAGTCCAAGCGCGGCTCCCCGTTTGAGCGCATCACGCCGGGTGACGCGTCCGGAGCCGATTCCTGCAATCAGATCACTGAGTTCCCTGTTTTGCGACGTCATAGACACCTCCTCGTCCGCAACGTGGAACACAGGCGTTCCACGCCATACCCGCCGTGGACCCTCCCTTGGGAGGTGTGCCAGGCGTCGGCAAGGAGTATTCCTGGCAGCAATCAATTGGCGAGCTAGGTCGGTTGTACAACGCCCGAAGGGAATTGGTCAACCTCTGGGCCAATTGCTGGGAGCTTCTTCGATTTTCTTACGGAGAGCGGTCCACTCAGGCAACGAATTGCCTGCGCTGGACGCCGAAAGAACCGTCATCCTGAGCGCAGCGAAGGATCCCCTGCCTCAGCAGTCTCCAGGGAAACGATCGCCGTGGCAGAAAACGAGGAGTGATTCTTCACTTCGTTCAGCATGACGACGAAAGAGAACGGCCATCCCGAGCGCAGCCGAGGGACCTCCTGCCGCAGCAGTCTCCAGGGAGACGATCGCCGTGGCAGAAGGCGAGGAGAGAGCTTCACTTCGTTCAGAATGACGACGAAAGAGAACCGTCATCCCGAGCGCAGCCGAGGGACCTCCTGCCGCAGCAGTCTCCAGGGAGACGATCGCCGTGGCAGAAGGCGAGGAAGCTTCACGTCGTTCAGAATGACGAAGGAAGGGATCCTCCTAGCGACCGGCAAGCTCCTGCAACATCGCATTGCACTCGGCCACGATCTGCCCCGCCGTCGCCGGATCCCAGGGTGTGATCTCGATCTCGTATCCCCCGAGCGGGTATGCCTCCGCCATGGGAATGTACGACCAGCCGATGTTGGCGTACCCGGAGAAGAGCGTCGTCCGGTAGGGTGACGCGCCGCGCACATCGAGTCCGATCTGCACAAATGGCTCTCCGGGCACCGCCACGATGACGATGTCGTCGCCGATCGCGATCGCCTGCGCTTCGACGTCCCGGTGGGTGTGTCCCTGCACCCCTTTGGCCAGCTCGGCGCGCATCGCGGTCCGCTTGCAGCGCATGGTGACCAGCTTGATCTCTTCCGGATCGCCATTGTTCGCCCGCAGCTCGGTGAGCTCGGCCAGATTCGCGGCGAACGCAGCCTGCATCTCATCCGGAGGAGGCAGCTGGCGAAGGGGCAGACTCATCGTCCGGTTCGCCACCCTTATCGTCCGGTCCGGTTCGGCCAGGAATTCATCGGTGTAGATGGCCAGAGGCGCTCCCGACTCGAGCGTTCCCTCATAGCGGTCCTGCTTCGGCCGGGAGCTGGTCTCCAGCCACACGCGCGACGCCTCCAGCCCGAGAATGGCGCCCAGACGCTTGTACTCATTGGCTCCGTTCCGCGCGACACCCCGCACCGGACCGATATCACCCGCCGCTCCCTGCAGGAAGAGGCAGGTCGCGCCGGTATTCGCTTCCACGGTCTGGCGAACCGCGCCCGGATAGTCGGGAGTGATCAGCTCGTTGTCCCACCCGACGGTAATGGGATGACAGGGATAGTTGACGACAGCAACCAGCGGTTCTCCGTCCAGCGTATCGATGCGCAGCACGTTGACGTCGTGGTCGACCGGACCATCCCAGTTGCGCCCGACGATCACCGCACCATCCTCGGGTCGCTGGAATCGCCGGTTGACCGAGATCGAGCACGATCCCACACCGGAGCCGATTCTGGCCGGCTGCAGCCCCTGCACCGCCGCCCAGGCAACGCCGGCGAGGCGATGTGCCAGGCTGTCGCTATAGGAGTCGACCATCTCGCTCCCCTCACCCGCCCATTCGGGCCGGGACCGCGATGTCGACGGACCAGAATGCGTATGCGTGTACGCCAGCCGGATGTGCGATTGCGGAATCCCGGTGAGCGCCGTAATCGCTTCCATCGCCTGCACGGCGAGCGAGTCCCAGAGGTAACCTGTGTCGATATCGACGATGACCACCTGGGTCGAACCATCGCTCAACGCCAGCGCGGTCGCCGTCAACGGGATATCGACCCCGGCGGCGCGCTGATGCGTCTGAGCGCCCCAGTTGGCGTGTGCAATACCGATCGGCGGCGTGATGTCAGTTCTGGCCACACCCGCGAAAAACTGGGAACCCATACCTCACCTCGAATTCCCCGGAGAAACACCGCTCTCCAGGCTCGACAAACAGTGAGGCATTATCCCCAGATTCAGGGCGCGGCGTGCGGCGCCCCGAGCAGCTTGTCCAGCAGCTCGACGAAGAAGTACTCCCCCCACATCACGCTCTCGTCGACCCCGAGGTCGTTGCGTTCGTGGTAGCTCCCATGCTTGAGAATGCCCTGCCAGCCAGGGGTCTCGATTGCCAGGAATTCCGGCGTGATGAGGGTGGTGGCGATCTGGTGGGCCGCTCCCCGGTAGCGCGTCGCAGCGTCCGCGTCTTCGACGAGCTCGGCCAGCTGGAGGAGGCCGGTCGCCGCGATCGCCGCTGCTGAGCTCTCCCAGGCAGATTTTGGAGTCGGTTCTTCCCAATCGTTCGGCGGCACCCCATGCCCCGGAGTGCAGTCGATGAAGAAATCGGCGCAGGCCTGCGCGGTTTCCAGGAATCTGCGGTCTCCGCTCAACCGATACGCCGTGCCGAAGCCGTAGAGCGCCCATGACTGGCCCCGCGCCCAGGATGAGTCGTTTCGCCACCCCTGATGGGTCGATTGATGGAGGAACTCGCCCGTGTCGAGATCGAAAATCCCCTCATGGGCGGTGCTGCCATCTCCCCGCACCAGGTACCGGCGCGTCGTCAGGCAATGCTCCGTGACCCGGCGCAGCAGGTCGGCGTCCCCGGTCTGGTTGGCGGCGTAGAAGATGATGCCGACATTCATCATAATGTCGATGAACGTGCTTTCCGGAGCGACAAACGAGCGCAGGTACCTCCCCTTTTCGTTGAACCGCAAGCCCATGGTTTGGCCGGCGGTGATGACCCGCTCTTCGACCGCGGAATCGCCCTCCCAGTCGAACCATCGCTTCCAGGTCGACCAGAAGAGAAAACCGAGGTCGTGGACGTTGCGGTCGTGCTTTCGCTCTTCGACGAGCTGGGAGTAGTGCTCGGCCCGCTCTCGCCACCAGGAGTCGCCGGTTCGCCGGGCGAAGATCCACATCTGACCAGGCAGAAACCCCTCACACCAGTTGGTCCAGGCGGCGCGCTGATGACGCCAATTGCCGTTCTCGGTGAACATGGGGAAGAAGTCGGGATCGGTGGTTATCAGGTTGCGGACCTGCGACTGCGCGAACTCGAACGCCCGCTCGACATTCACGGTCGCCGGCGCTGCTGCTGGTGTGATCAACGTCTCGCTCCTCGTTGCTTTTCGGCGGGCCACAGGTGCCCGAACTACGATCCATGGATGGCGGGCGCCCGAACGACGTCATCACTGACTGCCGACTGCTGACTGCCGACTGCTCGTCCCGACTGCTAGCCGTCACTGAACTCCGCTGCCCGCTTCTCCCGAAACGATGCAATTCCTTCTCTACCGTCGTCGGTAAACGCCGACAGCGCCCCGGCAATGGCTTCCAGCGCCGGTCCCGGACCGCCGTCGCTGTCCAGCACCGCTTTGGCCAGCTGGACGGCGATCGGCGCGTTTCGGGCGATAGACTCGGCGATTGCGGCGGCCCGGTTGCCCAACTCATCCGCGGACGCAACCTCGTTGACCAGCCCCCAGCTCAACGCCGTTGCGGCGTCGATCTGATCGCCGGTGAACACGAGCTGCTTCGTCCTGGCCAGCCCGATCGTCCGAACCAGGCGAGCAGTGCCGCCCCAACCGGGCAACGTCGCGATCCGCACTTCAGGCGAGCCGAAACGCGCACCTTCGCTGGCGATGCGCAGATCGCAGGCGAGCGCCAGCTCCAGCCCCCCGCCGAGCGCCAGTCCGTCGATCACCGCGATGGTTGGCTGCCGGACAGCGGCGATCGCGTCGATCGCCGCGTTGCCATCACGCACCCAGCGGCGCCACATGTCGATCGGTTCGAGCGCCGCCCAGGCGGTGATGTCCGCTCCGACGCTGAACGCTCGCTGCCCGGCCGCGTCCAGCAGAATCACCCGGACCGCTGGCGTGCGATCGAGATGATCGAATGTCTCACGCAGCGCCGCCAGCATCTCCGGCGCAATGGCGTTCAGCTTTTCCGGGCGGGCAATCGTCACCCTGGCCACATGATCATCGATGGCGCACGAGATCCGCTCGTCGGCCGGCGTCCAAGCGCTCATGCGGTGACCAGCCTTTCGGCAAGCTGTTCGGCAGCCCAGAGGGTCAGCGCCCAGATGGTCAGGGTCGGGTTGATGCCCGGACAGGTCGGGAACGCCGCGCCGGAATAGACGTAGAGACCCGGGGTGTCGTGCACCTGCAGTTCCCGGTCGACCACTCCCGCGCCCGGATCGTCACTCGATCGGCACCCGCCAAGGTCGTGTGAACTGCAGACACCGGTGAAATTGGGTCCCGCCCATGTTGTGACCGCACCCATTTCCCGGAGAATCGCCGCACTTTCCGACTCGAACCAGGCGGCCTGCTTCAGCTCGTTCTCCTGCAGACCATAGGTCAGCCGCACCACCGGCAACCCCAGGCCGGAGCGCTCGCGATGCACCGGATCGAGATCGATCGTGTGAAAGACATAGGGCAACGCGTCCGGCTGAATCCGGACCACTCCCAGGCGCTGCCACTCGAGCAGATGGCGCCGGTACTCCAGCCCCCACGACGGCACGTCCGGCGGCAGCGACTCTCGAGCGATCTGCAACGGCAGAAACTGATTCTCGGCGCCAAGCGTGCCCCCACCGATAAACGCTCCCGCCGCCAGCGAATCGAAACTCTCGGCGACATAGTCGTCCAGCACCACGGCCTGCGATGCCGGTCCGGTGTGCCGGTTGAAGATGCGATCGGGGAAATACCCGTCGACGTGGGCGAATTGCTTGGTCATGTAATGCCGCCCGAGCTGGCCGGTGTTGTTCCCCAGACCATCAGGGTGCTTTCCGTCGCCGGAGAGGAGCATCAGGCGGATGTTCTCGTAGGTGTACGCCGCCAGAATGACATGCCTGGCTCGTTGCGTGACGACCCGTCCCGACCGGTCGAGATACTCGACTCCGGCGGCGTGTCCATCGGCATCGATCAGAACGCGAACGACCCGCGCATGGGTGCGCAACGTGAAGTTGTCCGCGGTCCGGGCCAGACGGGCGATCTCCTTGCCCGGATGCCACTTGTCGCCGTCCCACGCGCCGAACCCATTGTTCCAGGCGCAATAGGACATCTCCGGTCCGTAGCTGGTCGCTTTCGTCGTCTGCCCAACCGGCGCCGGGTGCGGATGCAACCCCCGCGCTCGTGTGGCGTTCGTGAAGTCATTGCCCAGCCGAAACGGGCGGGTCGGCGGCAGGGGGAGCGGCGCCGACCGGCTGATGAACGGGTTCGACTCATCCCCGGCCACGCGCGCCATCTGCTCGGCCAGGGTGAACCAGGGCTCGAGCTCGTCATACCCGACGGGCCAGTCGGCGACAGAACACCCTTCCGGGATCGCCTCTTCGCCCCACCGTTCCAGAATGTGCGACCGGAACCGCAGGTGATGCGGATGGAAACGGCGCAGCCAGGCTCCGTAGTGAATCACCGACCCGCCGACCCCATTCATCATGCGGCCCAGCGAATAGGTCGCTTCCCGGGTTGGGGAATCGGCATCGGCCCGCCAGCGAGGATTCTCCTTGCCGAACTTCTCACCCATCGACGCCCGGCAGTAGTAGGCCACACCAAGCTCATCCGGCACAAAATCCTGGTCCCGCCAGACCGGTCCGGCTTCGAGTCCCACAACCCGCAACCCAGCCGCGATCAAACGGGGCGCAACGACCGCCCCGACACCCCCCATGCCCACGATCACCACATCGGCGTCGTCAACCGGTTCGTGCAGGGATGCGTCGTACTCGGTCAGGAGGTCGTTCTGCCCATTGGCCGTGCGGGCGGTGAGTTCGGGCAGGACATCAGCCAGACTCTGCACCACGCCGTTTTTGTCCGCGGGCGATTCCCGCAGATGCTCTTCAGGACTGTTCTCCAGCCAGACGCCCGGATGCCCCAGAACCTGCCAGCCAAGCTTCTCCCGATTGCCGCCATAGAGCGGATCGGCAAACAGCCCTTCCAGGCAGTGCATGCGCAACAGCTCGAAAAACGCGATCTGCGGAACAGGAAAGGAGCCGGGCAGGACGCCGCGCTGCAACGACGAAAGGAGCTCATCCTGTTCGGGGGCTGCGGCTTCGGCGAACGCAACACCGAATCGATCCCGGGCCGCTCGGTCGAGCGCATCCAGTCCCGATCGGTAGTCGCCGAGATCGTCCCGCAGAGCGCCGGTCAAACCGAGGTCGACATAGCGGGCCGCGCCGATCTCCCGGGCGCCGGCTGCGTCACCGTCCGCCGGAAAGAGCCGCTCGAACACGGCTTCCAGCGTGGCGTACTCGGTCCCGGTCAGCGAAAGATGCGCCGTCACGCGTTTCCCTCCCGGAGCTGCAGCCCCATCGGTTCTGGGCGGAAAATCCGGCTGTCCATCAACGACAGGTCATCCGCCACAGCAAGGGGTATTGCTACCTGCCCAAGCACGTCTCGCTCCAGATCGATGCCGTCGGCGATCTCGGTCACCACCAGACGTCCCTCCAGCAAACGGATGACGCAACGCTCAGTGACGAATGTCACCTGCTGTCCCTTTTCGGCGGCATTCCGGCCGGCGAAGGTGTAGTGTTCGAGTTCGGGAACGAATTTCTGGTTTCTGCCTTCTTTCACGATGGTCAGTCGTCCCCCTTCGGTCGACAGTTCCAGACCACCGGCCGTCAGAAATCCGCTGAACACGATCTGCCTGGCATTCGCCGTGATATCCACGAATCCGCCGACGCCCGCCGTGACATGGGGGCGAGCGGCCAGGCGGGAGACATTCACGCTCCCATCCGGTCCGACCTGCATGAACGAGAGCATCGTCCGGTCGAACCCGCCCCCCTGGAAATAGTTGAACTGCTGAGGCGACGGCATGATCGCTTCGGCATTGGCCGCGCAACCGAACTGGAAACCGAGCAGCGGCAGTCCACCAACGGCGCCCTGCTCGATGACCCAGGTCACCTCGCCGTGCAATCCCTCTTCCAGCAACACGCGCGGCACCAGCGCCGACACGCCAAACCCGAGATTGACCGCTTCACCGCGCCGCAGCTCCATGGCCGCGCGCCGGGCGATGATCTTCTCCGGACCGAATTCGACCGCTTCGACGCCGTCCAGCGGTTCCCGGATTTCGCCGCTGATGGCTGGACTGTAGCGAGTCTGCGTCGTTTGCAGCTGGTCGGGATCGACCACGACCGCGTCGACCATCACCCCGGGGATCTTCACCTGATGCGCGGGCAACGAGTCCGCCTCGACCACGCGTTTGACCTGGGCGATGACGATCCCACCCGAGGTGCGCGCCGCAATGGCTTGCTCCAGCGCTCCGAGGAAGGCGCCCTCGTGCTCCATGGCGATATTGCCGCGGGTGTCGGCGGTCGTGCCGCGCACAATCGCTACATCGATGGGGATCGACTTCAGGTAGAGCCATTCTTCGCCATCGAAGTCGGTCAGCGTCACGATCTCTTCGGTGGTGACGTCGTTCATCCGCCCGCCGGTCTGGCGAGGATCGAGAAAGGTGTGCATTCCCACTTTCGTCAGCACACCGGGCCGGCGAGTGGCGATATCGGCATGCCACTGGAAGAGAATGCCGCTGGGGATGTTGTACGCCTCGACCCGGTTCTCGTGGATCATCTGCCAGATCTTTGGCGAGGGCATCGACGACGGTCCGCTGGGATAGGATCCCGCGATCACCCGCTTCAACAGTCCGGCTTCGGCGATATGGTCGATACCATCGATGCCATACATGTCGCCCGCTGCGATCGGGTGAATGGTGGTCAGTCCGCGCGGACCGCCGGTGCTGCGAAAGCGCTCACCGATCGCCCGCAACATGGCATCGGGGCACCCCAGCCCACTCGACGAGCTGACCGACACCGTGGCGTTGTCCGGAATCAGCGCCGCCGCGGCTTCGAGCGAGATGACGATGGAGTCGGAGGTTCGCTGGGCCATCGGCGCTACACGCCCGGAATGGTTACGGGAATCGACCGCCCCGATTCCGCCGATTCGATCGCGGCCAGTGCGGTCGCCAGCGACCAGACGCCGTCCATCCCTGTCGCGGCGGGTTCGCCACGGCCGAGCACCGCATCGTTGAAGAGCCGGACCGACCGGAAATAGAGGTCCTCGTGCTCACCAAAATCGACTTCCCGCTCCGATCCGCCTGCGCTCAGATAGAGAACGCCGTCCGGTTCCTGGGTCATCGCTTCGGTGCACCGGAGCGACCCATCCTCGCCATGCACTTCGAAACCGGTTCGCGTGTGCTGGACCGTGAATGCATCGTGCGTCTGGGCCAGCAATCCCGAGGAGAACCGCAGGACCGCCATGGCGCTGTCGGCCATACCATCGCCTGCCATCCCGTGGTTGGCGGTGAGCGCGGTGACCTCGACGGGATCGTCGGTCAGATCGAATCGGAGGGTGTCCGCGTCGTGGACATTGATGTCCAGAACCACACCCCCGCCGGCTCCCTTCCGGGTGATCCGCCACCCCTGCAGGCGTGGCGGCAGATAGACCGCATGAAACACCCGGGCCGCCAATGGCCGCCCGATGGCGCCACTGGCCACCAGATCGCGGATTTTGCGATGCATCACCGAATTGCGCAGGTGGTGATTGGTTCCGAACGCCACTCCCGCTTCGGCGCAAGCCCGGTTCATCGCCAGCGCGTCTTCCACGGTCAGCGCCAGCGGTTTCTCGCAGAGCACGTGCTTTCCCGCCGCAGCGGCGGCGATCGTCTGGTCCCGATGCTGTTCGTTGGTCGTGCTGATGTAGACCGCATCGATATCGGGATCGGCGAGAAGCTCATCGAGCCCGGCGTAGGCGACCGGAATGTCATTGCGCTGCGCATAGTCTTGCGCCCGCTCGAAACTGGAGCTGACGACGGCGCGTGGTTCGCAGCCGTCCAAACCATGAAACGCCGGCAGCATCCGCGTCGCCGCGATGTCGCTTGCGCCGATCAATCCCCAACGAACCGTCATTCCAGATCCTTTCAGGCAGGCAGCGGTCTACTGATAGATGATGAGATCGGGAGAAGGCTCGAGATCGAGCACTTCCGCCGGGGTCATCAATGGATAGTCCTGGTCAGGGTTGTACCAGAGTTTGAACCCGAAGAACTCGGACGGGCTTCCCGCCGTGATGGCAGCGTACGTGGCCCGCTTGGCATCCGGACTGCCGTAGCCGTCGATCTCCAGCACGAACTGCACGCCCGGAATCAGCTCGATCTGTTCCCGATTGGTGATCGACTGTTCGACGAATTGATGAACAATCAGCAGTTTGGGCGGCAGGTTGTTCTCGGCGGACAGCGCAGCCAGTTCTTCCATCGCGTACTGGACATCGGCAGCATCGATCTGGCCGATCACCTGCGACGGAACCTCCCCTTCATCGACGGCGAATTCCGGATCGAGCGCCAGGTGGACGTGGGGATAGAGCAGAAACTCACGTACCGCTTCGAACTCTTCCTGCACCGATTTTCGGCCGAACTGCATATCCAGAATGAGGAGCATGTCGTTGGCTTCGGTGAATTCGACATACTCCATCAGCTTTTCGCGCGGAATGTAGGCGAGGTAGTCGCCATCATTCCCTTGCCACCCCTGAGCGACCGAGGTGATGACCTCCAGCGCCAGAACGACCGGCCGCGAGGGATCGACCGCTTCATACTCGGCGGCCTGGTCGCGCAGGATGTCCAACAACTGGTCCGGAGGGTACTCCCCCAGAATGCCCATCAGTTGTTCGCCGGGGAAGCCGTAGTAAGAAAGGATCCGGTTGTCCGGGAGAATCGCGCCGGCCATATCGACCGTGGACGTCTGCTGCTCTGCCTCCGGCGTCGCTTCCGACAACGCGCCGGTTCCCGCTTCTCCCTCGGCCCCGCCCGCCTGATTCGACTCCGGCTCGGGAGTACCGTCTCCGTCGCCGTTCTGGGCGATCGAGGCGATATCTGGTTCATTGTTGTTCTGGAACAACCCGATCGACTTGGGAAAGAGAAGGGGCACCAGCACCAGCATCAGCACGACCGCAGCCGCAGCCAAACCCTCCCGAGGCAGCGTGGGAATCTGTCGCGACGGGCTCGCCTGACGCACTTCCTCTGGAGACGCCAGCCACTCCTGCGAGAAGGGCTTCGGTCCGACCGGGTCTGGTCCTTTGGATGTCACGCGAATCGGCACAGTTACATCGATCCCGGCATCACCACAATCGCGGTGTACCTGAATGAGTCGGAAATGACAGCAACCGGACGCATAGTATCCCCTATTCCACAGAATTGACGCCGGATCACCCGCCTTGGCTCTTACTCCAGGGCCTCCGCCCCACGCGGCGGGGAGTACGGCGTCGCGTGCTGCTATAGTTTCTGACAGAATCTGATTGGCGCACAGACGATTCAGGACACCTCATTGCCGGCAGAGACTGACTTCACCATTCACGCGTCGCCGCGAGGCTCGATTGTGCCGGCCCGTCTGCTCCATACGGAGTGGGGGCAGCCCTGTTGAAGCGACCTGTGCTGCTCCTTGCGCTGGCCACCCTGCTCGCCAGCGTGCTGCTTGGATTGCTCGTCGGTCAGATGGGAGACGGCAGCAAGGAACCGAACGTCCTCCTCTTTCCTTCCGGCGTCCCCACCACATCCGCGCGTCCCGCACCGGCGACGCCAGGGACCGTCGCGGGAGGAACCGGCACAGCGCCGCCCTCGCCAGATTCCGGGCCGCAGGGCGCCGTCGAGGCAACGCCCTCACCTGACGACGTAAACGAATCGCCGGAGGCTCTGGTTCCCCTCACCCCGGAATCCTCAGCAACGCCAATCCCGTCGCAAACTGCAACGCAGGAACCATCCGCCACGCCGGCGCCAACCGAAACGGCGACAGCGACCCCAACACTGACCTCCACATCGACGTCAACACAGACCGCTACTCCGGAACCATCCGCAACCGCGACGTCCACCCCGACATTGCCTCCCACGTCGACGCCAACGCAGACCGCCACTCCGGAACCATCCGCAACAGTGACGGCAAGTCCGACGCTGCCCTCCACGTCGACGCCAACACAGACGGCTACTCCGGAACCTTCGGCAACCTCAACCGCGACCCCGGAACCACCGGCGACGGCAACGCAGACCGCGAGTCCGGAACCGATGGCAACGGCAACGCCATCGCAAACCCCGACATCCGAACCGACCGCCACGATCCCCCCGACACTCGCCGCAACCGCGACGGCCACAACATCACCGTCACCTGAGCCGACGGCAACGGTCACACCGACCCAGACGGCCTCAGCCACCGCATCACCCACCGAACCCTTCACCCCCGAGCCGACCGCGACGGCAGAACCAACCCAAACGCCAAGCGCCACGGCAACGGCGACGTCCACCCCAACCTCCACCGCAACGCCAACGGAGACGGCGACGGCGACGGCGACGGCGACGCTAGAACCAACCAGCACACCCGAACCCGAGGTGCTGACCGGAGACACCCCCGTGCAGTTCCGGGGAGGAGCGCAGCGAACGGGCGTCACCGACGAGATCGGTCCCCTCGGCCCGCCCGAGGTCGCCTGGCAACACACGCTGGGATCGACGACCTACAGCGCCGCCGTCCGCAGTGGCGAGCTGGTCTTCACCGGCAGCGACACCGGCTCACTGGTGGCGCTCTCGGCGGAGGATGGATCGACCGTCTGGGAATTCGCTTCCGGCGGCGATATCTCGTCGACGCCTGCGATCGTCGACGGCGTGGTCTATGTTGGATCGTTCGACGGATATCTCTACGCCATCAATGGAACGACCGGCGATCTGATCTGGAGTTTCGACGCTGGCGGGATCATCCATGCGTCGCCATTGATCATCGGCGACGGCGCGGTGATCGCCACCTATGCCGGCGAGTTGATCAGTGTCGACATCGAAACAGCGGAAGCACACTGGCGATACCCCATCGCCGAGCAAACCAACGCCTCCGCCGCATCGGTCGATCAGATCGTAGTCATTGGCGACAACAGTGGCGTGCTCCACGCCGTCGAGCGCGAAACGGGTTCCGAAATCTGGCAAACGTCCCTGGGCAACGCCGCGTTTGCCACACCGGCGATTGCGGATGGCGTGATCTACATCGGTGACTTCGGCGGCGCATTCTGGGCAATCGACGTCGAGAGCGGCGCCGTTCTCTGGACGCAACAGACTCCCGACTCGATTTTCGCCTCAGCCGCGGTGGGCGAGGACATCGTCATCACCGGGGGTGACGATGGAGTGGTCTACGCCTGGAACCGGGTCTCCGGCGCGCTCGCCTGGACATTCGAAACCGACGACATGGTCCGCGCTTCTCCCATCATCTCCGGCGAGCTGGTCTATGTGGCCAGCCACGATGGATTTCTGACTGCCTTGAATGTTTCGGACGGATCGGTGGCTTGGCAGCTCGACATTGGCGGCCAGATGACCTCTCCCTTTGCCGGCACCGGCGTGATCTACATCAACCTCGTCGCTGGCGAGATGCTGGCGCTCGTCGAGTAGCGCCTACGTCTTCCGGATCACCACCATCGTATTGATCTCAGCCCAGTCCCAGAAGAAGCGGGCTTCCTCCAGCAGCGTGTTGAGACAACCATGACTGCCGGGACGCCCGATCGTCTCGGGCGTTCGCCACCACGCGTAGTGAATCGCGTGACCCTCTTCCGAGAAGTACTGGGTGTAAAGGACGTTCTTCAGCTGGAAAAAGTTCTCCGCGCCGAGTGTGCCGCCGCGCATCGTTTCGTTCGGCACCCGAACGGTAATCCAGAACTGCCCCTCAGGCGTCTCCCAACCAGACATGCCTGTCGTCGTGACGACCGTCCGGACCGGATTCGATCCCTCGTAGGCCGTCATCAGCTGCTGGGTCAGGTGAACGTCGATCCACTTGCCACTCGACGCCGGACCATTCTTCAGGGGCGGGGGCTGGACCGGTGCGTTGCGGCCGATGTTCCTGGTGAAGACATAGCCGCCCGTATCGAGCTTCGACCACTGGGCGACCTGCGGCAGGACTTCCTCGCCGGCCACCCATTCGGTGACTTTGACGAACTCGCCCGCGGCGAGCACCCGCACGACACCCGATTGGGTTGTCGGTTTTTCACGCACATTGGTGCCGCTCAGGACCGCCCCCTGCCAGACATCGATCTGCCAGTCAGCGATGGCGATCTGGGGAATCGGCGGAGGATCTCTCAGATACTCGGACGCCACCCACCCGGAGTAGCCATCGGCGAATCCCGGTATCCACGCCCCATCCTCACCCGGCACACCGATGAACTCCGCGTTGTCCAGCAGCACGGCCACGACATCGGCGTCGGCACTCGGCGCGGTCCGCAACCGCAATCCATCGGTCGCGGAAACGAGTTTCGTCGTCCCGCCGGTGGGCGGCGCCGGTTGAAACGCTCGCTTGGTCAGCCATCCGCGCCATTCCGCGACCTCCCGGTTGATCTTGCGGAAGGTGATGCCGTTCTCGCCGTGGTCTTCGAGAATCGCCTGGTCGAAGACCTGCACCATCCGGCCGGTCTCCTTGTCTTTGAACGGTTCGCTGACCGGCAAGCCGATGATCGGCAGATCGCCGTGCAACGACCAGTAGGAAACGAAATTCCCTGAGATCGTATGACCAGTTTCCTCGAAGTACTCGCAGAACACCGAATCAGCCGGGCAACCGGCAACTTTGGCCAGCGCTTCAGCGGGCGCTGCGGCGGTGATGAACTGCTCGGGCAACTTCTGGCTGCGAACGGTCCACGGATAGGGACGGCCGGGATCGAAGGTCAGGCTCACCCCTTCGAAATCCTGGGTGATGCCCAGGTCGTCGTCATACCGCTCCTCGGAGATCGGCAACCCGATCCCCTGCTCTCCACCGGTCACCGTCCAGCGGGAGAGAAAGGGCTCGCCCAGGTTGTGCCCTGTCTCGGCGAAATAGCGAACCCCCGGCAGGGCTTCCTGAGCACGCAGCAGCGGTCCACGCAACCATCCCGGCACGACGAGACCGGCCACTGAAGCAGCGGCGCCAGCCAGCAAACGGCGGCGGGAGAGGTCGATCGACGTGCGGGTCATGGCGCCTGGACGCTCCTGAGCGATAAGCAGAGCACGACGGGTACTTGACACAGAGGCAACTGCACAAAGAGTCTGCCTCGTTCCGGGCGCGGGGGGTCCGGAGGTGCGCATCTCATCACCGGAAAACGGCGTTGCTTCAGTCGCCGTTCACGGCGAGGTCTAGTTTCCACTATTCGTCGACTCTGTGGCAAACCCGGCGAAGCCTCCGCTACGCTCGGGATGACCACGGCGTGATTCATACTTCACTGAGACCAGTCTCACTGGCGAGGATGGTCGAAGAGCGACCAATAGCGCGGAGAAAGGCCCAGCAGATGCCCGTGGAAACCGAACAATTCGCCGGACTGCCGGGCTCGCCTCTGGCCACTGGGCGAGTGCCCCTCGCCGTTGTGCAGCGGGGTGACGAAATCGAGAGCATTCACACCGGCACCGTGGTCGTCGCCAACCAGCAGGGGCAGGTCGTGGCCTCGGCCGGCGATCCATCCACATTCGCCTATTTCCGCTCATCGGCCAAGCCATTCCAGGCGGTGATCGCCATCGAATCGGGCGCCGCCGACGCCTACGGGTTCACGCCGGCGGAGCTCGCGCTCTGCTGCGCTTCTCATCTCGGCGCTCCGATGCATCAGGAGCAGGTCACCGCTATGCTGGCCAAACTCGGACTGACGCCCGATGCGCTCCGGTGCGGTTGTCCGACTCCTGCCGATGTTCATGAAGCGGCGCTGGTCGAAGCCGGTCTCCGGGAACATTCGCCCCTGCATTGCGACTGCTCGGGCAAACACACCGGCATGCTGGCGACCTGCGTGCATCGCGGCTATCCAATCGACAGCTATCTGCTGCCCGATCACCCGCTCCAGAAAGAGATTCTGACCATCACCACCTCCCTGATGGGAGTCGATGAAGGGGAGATACGCCTGGCGACGGACGGCTGCAGCGTTCCCACCTTCGGCGGCACGGTCGCCGCATTCGCCACCTCCTACGCGCACCTGGCCCGGCCCGACACGAGCCCCTCTCCCCACGCACCGGCGCTGCGCAGACTGCGGGACGGCATGATGGCCCACCCGGCCAATGTCTCCGGCTATGGGAACCTCGTCACCTCGCTCATGGAGATCGGCAACGGCCGCATCGTGGTCAAAACGGGGGCCGAAGGACTGATCTGTCTGGGCATCCCGTCAGAAGGGCTGGGCGTCGCCATTCGCGTCGCCGATGGCACCTTCCGCAGCCAGCCGGTGATCGTTGCCGGCGTGCTGCGCCAGCTGGGACTGTTCGACGAGACGTTCTATGCCGCGCTCGACGAGCGCCATCCCAGCGCGATCCGCAATCACAACGGGTGGCAGGTCGGCGAGCATCGTTCCGTGGTCGAGATGGAGTGGCGGGCATAGTGCAGCAGGGGCTCCAGACCATCGACGTCATGCTCGACGAGATCATGTACGCCTCCACCGTCGAGGCAGAACGACAATCGCCAACCCTGGCCGGCATGATCCGGTATCACATGGGTTGGGTCGATGATGATTTCGCGCCGATTCCAGCCGGCACGATCGATCAGGGAAAGCGCATCCGTCCCCGTCTGGCGCTGCTGACCTGTCGCGCGGTCGCTGGCGACGATCAGCCCGCCCGGCATCTCGCCGCGGCGATCGAGCTGCTGCACAACTTCACGCTGGTCCACGACGACATTCAGGACGAAAGCCACTACCGGCGACACCGGCAGACCGTCTGGTCGATCTGGGGAACGGCTCAGGCGATCAACACCGGCGACGCCATGTACGCCGCCAGCCGGCGCACCCTCCTTGGTATGGCAGCGGCAGGCGTCGCCGCACCGCAGGTGCTGGCGATTTCCGACGAGTTCGACCGGGTGGCCATGGAGATCGTGGCCGGCCAGGTGACCGATCTCGAGTTCGAGGGAGGGCGTGAAGCGTCCCACGACGACTATCTCGGCATGATCGGCATGAAGACAGCGGCGATCGTGGAGTTCGCGGCATGGGCGGGAGCGACGTCGGGCGGGGCGGACAGCGATGTCGCGGATACGTTGGGGCGGTTCGGCCGGTCGCTGGGACTTGGGTTCCAGATCCGGGATGACATTTTGGGCATCTGGGGCACACAGGCGGAAACCGGCAAACCGGCAGCCGACGACATCCGCCGCCGCAAACAGTCACTCCCCGTCATTCTGTTGCGCGAAGCCGTGGCCGGTGACGACCGGGAGAGCCTCGAATCGATCTTCCGGAAACCGGAAATCGACGAAACCGATGTGGAGCGGATGCTCGCGCTTCTCGACGCCTACCAAATACGCCAGACTTCAGAAGCGCACGTCACCCACCATCACGACCGGGCCGCCCGGCTCCTCGACGACGCGTCGCGACATTGCCGCCCCGAGCCGGTCGCGGAGCTGCGATCGCTCGTCGATGCCCTGGCGCTTCGCACATACTGATCGCCAACGCGATTCGCTCACTGGAGGACCCCATCATGGATCTCGAACCAGCCTTGATCAGGCAGCTGGCGGCCACCGACATCCTGCGCTACGGGCATTTCGCGTTTCGCACCGGCCGGCACAGCGCCGCGTTGATCGATCGCGATCTACTCCTGGCCGATCCCGCCACCGCGAGCCATTTTGCCTACAACATCGCCAAGAACTACTTCACCGACCGCGTCGAAACCGTCGTCACGCCGTCGATCTGGGGCGCCGGTCTGGCGCAATGGATCGGCTACTTTCTGGAGCCGAAAGCCAAAGTCGTCGATGCGACGCCGCACGATGGGGAAATCACGATCGCTGAGAAACTGTTGCCCCTCATCGAAGGGAAGCGCGTGTTGCTGGCTGACAATCTCATCCTCTCCGGCCAGACGATGAGCCGTCTTCTCGACCTGACCAAGGAACGGGGCGCGACAGTGGTCGGCGTCGCCACTCTCTGGTGCGCCGCTGGCGATCAGATCGGCGACATGCCGGTCTACGCAGCGCTCAACGGTCACTTCCCTGCCTGGGCGCCCGATGACTGCCCCGGATGCTCCACCGGACTCGGCGATCCGGAGATCGTGCCCTACTAATGAGGGCGCGAGGCGACGCCGACCGCGCGCCAGACGATCAGTGTGCGCTTCCCGGCCGGATTACCAGTATCGCCACCCAGTCCCGGCGCGCCGACCGGGTCAATGTCTTCGTCGGGGAGTCGTATTGCTTTTCCTGCCGGGCCGAAGTGGCGGTGCGCCTGCATCTCCAAACCGGCATGGTGCTCACCTCGGAAATCCGCGATCGCGCCCTCGAGGAAGACGCTTACCTGACCGCCTACGCCGCCTCGATCGAGCTCCTGGCCCATCGGGGGCGGTCGGAGCGCGAGATTCGGGACCGGTTGCGCCGCAAGGGACATGACGGCCCCGTCATCGACCGCGTCATCGCTCGTCTCTACGAGAACCGCTATCTCGATGATGCGGAATTTGCCCGATCCTGGATCGAGAACCGGGCGACACACCGGCCGAGAGGCGACCGCGCCCTCAGGCAGGAACTGCGGGGCAAAGGGGTCGATGCCCAGGTGATCGACTCGGCGCTCGCCGGTGCGGAGCTCGATCAGCAAGCGATGGCCAACGACGCTGCACGCAAACGCGCTGCTTCGTTGACCCAGCTCGAGCCCGACGTTCAGAAGCGACGCCTGATCGGATTCCTGCAACGGCGGGGGTTCAGCTGGGAGGTCATCAAACCGGCGGTCGAAAGCGCTCTGGGACCATCCGATGACGCTGAAAGCGCGGAATTCGAGACGCTGGAAGAGCCTGATTCGGGGTGAAACCGTGGTATACTACGAGAGGCCGCAGAAAATGACGCACTCCACTTCGAGAGTGCGTTTTCGCATTGATAGCCCTCCTGATTTCATTTCGTAGACAGTTCGTTCGCCCATCGATCAGGGTGTTCGTTTGGTTGCTTCTGGCTGGCAACAATGGTGATAATGAAACATGGCAGAATTTCGCTGGTACGGACATAACTGCTTCCGGATCAAGACCCGGGAAGCGACGATTCTCACTGACCCGGTGGGCAAGAACACCGGCTACGCCATGCCTCGCCAGACCGCGGACATCGTCACCCTCTCCCACGATCATGCCGGGCATGCCAATCTCGCTGCCGTCAAACCGGAATTCAAGATCATCGACGGTCCGGGCGAATACGAGATGCACGATGTCTTCATCACCGGCATCCGCACCTATCACGACACTGCAGCCGGCCGGGAGCTTGGCTACAACACCGTCTATCTGATCGAAGCCGAAGGCATGATCATCTGTCACCTCGGCGATCTCGGTCACCTGCCCAATGCCGATCAGATCGAGCAGATGGCCCAGTGCGACATCCTCCTGGTGCCCGTTGGCGGCGGACCGCTGGTCAGCCCTGAGCAGGCTGCGGAAGTGGTTTCCCAGCTCGAACCCAAACTCGTCATTCCCATGCAGTTCCAGACGCCGATCGGCGACGCTGGCCGGGGTCCGCTCGAGCCGTTCATGACCGCTCTGGGCATGCCTGCGCCGGAACGAACGGAAAAGCTCGTCGTCCGTCTTTCCGAATTGACCGACGTGATGCAGATTGCCGTGCTCGAACCGGATAGCGAGGCGGCAAAGCGATGACGGCGACATACCGGCGATCGCTCCCTCCGAATATGAGCCGGTCCCGGCTCGAGCATATGAACGACTCAGAAGGCGACGCAGCCGCGTCGCCTTCGCCACGTTTGGTTAGGACATCAACGAATCTGACTGGCTGGTCAGGGTGGTTTGCGTATCAGTGCCGGGAATCGAAGCGTCCGGCAGAGTAGGCTCAGGGGAATGCCAAAATACATCTTCGTTACTGGCGGGGTGGTGTCGTCGGTCGGGAAAGGCATTACGACCGCGTCGATCGGCCGTTTGCTGAAAAACCGGGGTTCGAGCGTTTCGATCATGAAGCTCGATCCCTATCTGAACGTCGACCCGGGCACCATGTCCCCCTACCAGCATGGCGAGGTCTTCGTCACCGACGATGGCGCCGAAACCGATCTCGACTTGGGCCACTACGAGCGGTTCACCGATGAGAACCTCTCCAAAGCCTCCAGTCTGACCACCGGACAGGTCTACTCGGCGGTCATCGCCCGGGAGCGGCGCGGCGACTATCTGGGTGGAACGATTCAGGTTATTCCCCACATCACCAACGAGATCAAATCCCGCATCCACCAGGCATCCCGCGAACACAACTCGGATGTCGTCATCGTCGAAGTCGGCGGCACCGTGGGCGATATCGAGGGCCAGGCCTATCTGGAAGCGATTCGCCAGATGCGCCGCGAGGTCGGGCGGTCCAACGTCCTCTACATCCACGTCACGCTGCTTCCCCTCATCGGTTCGACTGGCGAACTCAAAACCAAACCAACCCAGCAGAGCGTTCGCGAGCTGCGATCGGTCGGTATCCAGCCAGATGTGATCGTCTGCCGGTCGGACGCCGAAATCCCGGACGAGGTGAAGGAAAAGATCGCTCTCTTCTGCGACGTCGATCCCGAAGCCGTCATTCCCATGCCGACGGCCGAGACGATCTATCAGGTCCCCCTGATGCTGCACGAGTCCAGGCTCGATCAGTACATCGACGATCACCTCTCGCTCAACGGCCACGAACCCGATCTGAGCGAATGGGTCACCATCACCCACCGCATCTGCAATCCGCATGAAACGGTCCGGTTGGCGCTCGTGGGCAAATATGTCGAGCTGCACGACGCCTACATGAGCGTCACCGAATCGCTGACCCACGCCGCGATGGAGCACGACGCCAAACCCGAGATCGTCTGGGTCAACTCGGAAACGGACACGACCGAAGAGATGGAACGCGTGTTCCGGACGGTTTCAGGCGTCGTGGTGCCAGGTGGCTTCGGACCGCGCGGCACCGAAGGAAAGATGTTTGCCTCGCAGTTTTGCCGGGAAAGCGGCAAACCCTATCTGGGTCTCTGCTATGGCATGCACATGGCGGTCATCGATGTGGCCCGCAATCTCCTCGGTCTGGAAGGAGCCAACTCCACCGAGATCGATCCCGATACGCCTCATCCCGTCATCGACATCATGCCCGACCAGCGGGGCGTCGACATGGGGGGCACCATGCGGCTCGGTCTCTGGCCGTGCAAGCTGACCTCGGGTTCGATCGTCGGCAATGCCTACGGCGAGGAGATGATCCAGGAACGCCACCGGCACCGCTTCGAGGTGAACAACGCCTATCGCGAAGCACTGGCCGAGGTCGGGCTCACCGCCACCGGTGTCTCGCCGGACGGCCGGCTTGTGGAGATCATGGAGATCGACGGACACCCGTTCTTTGTCGGCGTGCAGTTCCATCCGGAGTTCCGCAGCCGCCCCAACCGTCCGCATCCCCTGTTCAAGGCGTTCATCGGCGCCGCCATGGCCAATCTGCCGGAAGGCGCCCAGCGGACTCTGCCCTTCATCGCCGAGGATCATCTCGTCGCGGAAACCGTCAGCGTCTCGTCGTAGGAACGCCACCGTCAGTCACCGCCATCACGGCGATAGCCGGGATCCCGGCGACGGTCGCAATCGTGTAGCGGCAACGCCTGCGTTGCCGTCCGCCGCCACAACGACGGTCGGGTTCCGACCACGGCCGCAACGGTGTAGCGGCAACGCCTGCGTTGCCGTCCGCCGCCACAGCGACCGTCGGGTTCCGGCCACATTCGCAACGGCGTAGCCGCAACGCCTGCGTTGCCGTCCGCCGCCACAACGACGGTCGGGTTCCGACCACGGCCATCTCCCACAGAAGGGAAACGCAGGCGTTTCCGCTACAGGAGCTCTTGCAGCGTGGCGTCCTTGGCGAAGACCATCTCAGCCGTGGTGGCGCGCAGCGCATCGAGTCTGGCCATCAGCGCGGGATCGGCAGTCGCCAGAATTCGCGCGGCCAGCAGGCCGGCATTGCGGGCATTGTCGATAGCCACTGTCGCCACCGGCACGCCGGCTGGCATCTGGACGATCGAGAGCAGCGCATCGAGACCCTGCAACGTCGTGATCGAGACCGGCACGCCGATGACGGGAAGAGAGGTCACACTGGCCACCATTCCCGGCAGGTGTGCCGCGCCGCCCGCGCCGGCGATGATCACCTTGATCCCCCGGCCCGCCGCCTCCGTGCCGAACGCAATCATCGTTTCCGGTGTCCGGTGAGCCGACACGACCCGCGCCTCGAATGGAATGCCCAGATCGCGCAACGCCTCGATGGCGCCGGTCATCACCGGCAAGTCGGAATCACTCCCCATGATCACCGCAACAACCGGTTTGGCCTCAGGCATCGACATCCTCCCCTTCCAGCAGCGCCACGGCCCGCCGCGCCGCTTCGATGATCTCATCCCGGTCGTCACCCAGCACCGTCACGTGACCAAGCTTGCGTCCTGGTCGCGATGCCTTGCCATAGAGGTGAACGTGCGCGCCAGGCACCCGCAGCGCAGCGGCCAGCGTGCACTCAGGTTGCCTGCCATGCGCTTGTCCGACGACATTCACCGTGGCCACATGAGGCGCCGTCAACGAGGTTTCGCCCAGCGGCAGATCGAGAACCGCCCGAATGTGTTGCTCGAACTGTGACGTGGCCGCTCCTTCGATCGTGTAGTGCCCGGAATTGTGGGGACGGGTGGCGATTTCATTGACGAGCAGACCCGCTTCGGTGACGAAGAACTCGATGGCCAGCACACCGACCACCTGCAGCCGCTCGGCGAGCTCCCTGGCGATCGCAGCCGCCTGGTCGTGCAGCGCCTGCGGCGCCTGAGCGGGAGCGCGAAGCTCTCGCAACATCCCGTCGACCTGCACCGTTTCGACGAGCGGCCAGATGGCGATTTCGCCACTCCAGCTGCGAGCAACCTGAATCGCCACTTCCTGATCGAGCGGCATCACCGCTTCCAGTACAGCTGATACCGAGCGCTCGGCCAGCGTGCGGCAGATCTCCACGGCCTCGTCTGCGGTGCGGGCTCGCCATACGCCCCGGCCGTCGTACCCGCCTCGATCGGCCTTGACCATCAGCGATTCGCCATGCTCGGCGGCGAACCGCGCCACCAGCGACAGATCATCCTCTGGAGAGACGACCGCGAATGGCGGCAGCGACAAACCCAGCTCGGTGAACCGCTGTCGCTGCAACACCTTCGACTGCGCCACGGACAAAACGGCCGTTGACGGGGCGAAGCGGCGGCCCGCTGCTTCGAGACGCGCGGTGATGGTGGTGTCGATCAGCTCGTGATCGAAGGTCGTGACGTCGCAACGACTGGCCACGGCGCCGATCGCCGATTCACTGTCGGGCGATCCCAGCATCACATCGGACCAGGCCAGCGCCGCCGCTTCATCGAACGACCGGCAAAGCACCGTCAGATCGACGTTCAGCGCGGTCGCCGGAGCCAGCGACATGCGGGCCAGCTGCCCCCCACCGATGATTCCCAATCGCCCTGTCCCGGTCAAACCGGCTCCGATCTGTTGCATGCTTCATCGCCAGCGGCAGTTTGACGCTGCGTGCCCGGAAGCGTAGCATCGTGATGCCCGGCGATACGGCCATCGCCGCCACCGCACAGGACCAAAACCACATGCCTGCATCATCGCTCTTACAACCGGCAAACGAAGACGATCTCTTCTCGTTCGATGACGCCGATTCCGACTTCGAATCAGGGTTGGAGCTGACCTGCCCGGGTTGCGATACGCGCCTCGACGACGACCCGGCGTTTGCCCGCTACCGAATCTGCCCCGGCTGCGCCAGACACTTCTGGATGCCGGCTCGCGAGCGGCTCGAGCTGGTGGTCGATGAAGGAACCTTCCACGAAACAAACGCCGAGCTGGTCTCCGTCGATCCTCTTCTCTTTCGAGACGCCACGGAGCGCCCACCGGCGGGTGCGGACTCGTCGTCCTATCCCTTCAGCGAAGCGCTGATCACCGGTTGGGCGCGCATCGGCGGCAAGGAAGTCCAGATCGCAGTGATCGACCTGGGCATGATCGGCGAGGACATCGGCGCTGTTGCCGGCGAGAAACTCGTGCTGGCGATCGAAGAAGCGGCGGCACGCCGCCGGCCCCTGGTGGCAGTCTGTTCGGGCGGCGCGGGTCGCGCCGGCGCCTCGATGCTCTCCCTCGTTCAGGCAGCCCGCCTCGCCAACTCGATCGCCCGACTGCAGCGAGTTGGCCTGCCATTCATTGCCCTGATCTCCCACCCGACAGCGGGAACGCTCTACAGCGGCTTCGCTTGCCACGCCAATCTGCTCTTTGCCGAACCGGGGAGCCAGATCGGACTTTCCGGTCCTCCCGGTCCAACGGGGAACACATCCAGCACTGCCGAGGCCGCGGTTGCCAGCGGGTATCTCGATGGCGTGATCGACCGTCGCGACCTGCGGGAACACCTGGTCACGCTCCTCGACATCCTCGTCTCACGCACCGTGCCCCGCATGGCGGCTCAGATGGAAGCGGCCAGCGTATCGACGCTCAGCGCGGCGCAGGAGGCGTCGCTGGCCCTCCATCCCGACCGCCCGACGAGCAGCGACTACATCGCCCGCCTGATGCCCGGATTCGTCGAATTGCACGGCGATCGCGCCGGCTGCGAGTGCTCTGCCGTACGGATCGGACTGGGACAGTTGGACGGCGTCTCGATCGCGGTCATCGCCATCGATCGATCCAGCGATGTCGACGCGGCCGACACAGCGGCCAGTTTCCGAAAAGCGACCCGGTTGATGCGTCTGGCCCTGATCCTCGAACTACCGGTGCTGACCCTGATCGACAGTTTCGGTTTGACCGACGGCGGCGGCAGCGTCAGCGCCGGTGCAGCGGTCGCCCTCTACTACCGCACGGTGACGACCATTCCCGTTCCAACGGTCGCGGTGATCGTCGGAGCCGCCAGCGGCGTTCAGGCGATGTGCGCGTCGGTTGCCGATCGCACCCTCATGCTCGAGCACGCCGTGTTCATACCGGCAGGACCCGAAACGGGCGCCGGCGGAAGTGCAGCCCACCTGCGGACCAGCGGAGCAGCCCAGCATCTCTCCTCACGAGAATGCCGCCGCCTCGGCGTGGTCGACTCGATCGTGCCCGAACCGGGCGACGGCGCCCATATCGATCCTCAGGGCACGGCCCAGCAAATCCGGCTGGCCGCTACCTTCGCGTTCGGGGAACTGGCGGCGCACGGGCCACGACGCCTCCAGGACGAGCGCTCCCGCAAACTGCGCAATCTCGGACTGGCCGGTCCCGGCGGTCCCGACGAGGTCCGCCAGGAGATCGCTCATCTCCAGGATTTGCAGCGATCGGTGGGTCGCTCGATCGACGATATCCGGGACAGACTGGAAACCCATCACCTCGGATTGCCGTCGTTGCCCCAACGTCCCCCGATGCCCGCCATGCCTCATCTGCCGCCCGGCGTTGTCCCGAATCTGCCATCGTTGCGAAAACCGACCCTTCGCCGTCCCGAGATCGGCGACCTCGCCGGGCGTCTGGCCACCACCCGGCGCGAATTCAGCGAAAAGGTCAGTGATGTCCGCAGCAACTTCTCGGAGTCGATCCTCCATTCGGATGAGGACGATTCCCCCTCGGACATGCCCTGACTTCGACTTGAAGGGCCGCTGTCGGGTATCGTCTCTCCAGTGACATGCAGCGGAGCATGAACTGAGTGGCGGGCCCTATGAACAAACGCGTCAACCTGATCCACGTTGGCATTGGTCTGATCGGCGGTACGGCGATCGGCATCCTCCGGACATTGCGCGATTCCTGGGAATCGCAATTCGGGATTCAGATCATCCACAGGGCATTCATTGATACCTCCGGCGGCGTTGCCTGCGATGAACCAAACGGGTATTCGGCAACGACGATCGACCGGTTGCTCGCCGCCAGAGCCGGGGGGAGCAAGGTGACGGCCGCCGCACCCGGCATCGGTCTGACTCCCAGAACCGCCGACGAAGCGCTCGATATCGCTCTCTCCATGGGTCCCTGCATCGTCGTCGATTGCGGCGCATCGAGCGGCACCGCCGGACTCAGCGCCAGGGCGGTTGGCGCCGGGCATGGCGCGGTCTTCTCCAACAAAGCGCCTCTGGCACTTCCCTGGAGCGATCCCCACTCCCAGGTTCTCTGGTCGGAAACCCACTGCGGTGGCAGGGTTCGGTACGAAACGACCTGCGGCGCCGGCTTGCCGGTGATTTCGACCCTGCGCGATCTGCTCGACAGCGGTGACGCCGTGATCGAGGTCTCGGGATCGCTTTCAGGCACATTCGGGGCGATATTTGCCGATCTGGCTGGCGGGGCTCCCTTCTCCGCTGCGGTTCGCGGCGCCAAAGAACGCGGTTACACCGAACCCGATCCGCGCGACGACCTGAGCGGTCTCGACGTGGCCCGCAAAGCGCTGATCCTCTCCCGGACGATGGGCAACCCCGTCGACCTCGACCAGATCGACGTGGAGTCGCTGGTGCCCGACCATCTGGCCACTGTCGGCGTCGATGACTTCTTGAACGGGTTGACGTCCGAAGATGCGGCTGTCGCCGCGCGAGTCGCGACTGCGAACCAGAATGGCAACGCGCTCAAGTATCTGGCGCGTGTTTCCCCGGAAACCGGCGTTAGCGTCGGTATCGGGGAGGCGGCATCGAGCACGATTCTCGGTTCATTGCAGGGTCCGGAGAATATCATTTCGTTCAGAACATCGCGCTACGACGCCTACCCGCTGACAATCACGGGACCGGGCGCCGGAGCAGAAGTAACCGCGGCAGGCGTCGTCGCAGACATCCTGCCACTCATGCGTGAATTGGGAGAAGGGTAACCATGGCTGGCTCGAAAGGGCAGGAACCGGCGTCGCTGGTTCAGATGATCGACAATCTCTCCCCCGAAGCCTGGTATCAGTCGCCGGGCGGGCGGCGTACCCTCCTCGCGCTGGCAATGGCGGCAGGTGTTCCCAAGGGAGCGCGGGTGCTCGATGTCCAGTGCGGTATCGGCAGCGGTTCGATCGATCTGGCCGAGCTCTACGAGGCGAAGGTCACGGCATTCGACGATTATCCGCCCTACCTTGCATTCGGCCGCCAGCAGGCAGCCGCGCGCGGGGTCGGCAAGCGAACCACCTTCCAGGCAGTGGCCGGAACCGAAGCAGCATCGGTGATTCCAGCCGATTCCTTCGATGTCGTGCTCGGACTGGGTGGCGGGCTGAGCGACACGCTTCCCGGCGGTCTCGCCGGTGGACTGGCGGCAGCGGCAACCTGGCTTGCCAATGAGGGCATCCTCATCCTCGGCGACCTCGTCACACCCGGACCAACCTCCGATCTGATGCGGCATGTCTTTGGCGAATCGCTGATCTCTGAACAGCGCTACTTCTCGGAACTGGAAAGCGCCGGTTTCGACGTCGTTCTGGCCTTCCGGTCATCCTCGAATGACTGGGATCAGATGGCCGAGACCATGCAGAAGCTGCGGGAACGCAAACTCGATCTCGGGACAGAGGATGAGCGCGAACGTCAAAAACTGACCACCGCGGCGCGAAATCACCCGGAGCTCGCCTATCTGAACGTCGCCGCTCGCAAGGCAAAATGATCCACCTGTGAGCTTCGCGCATCCATAACATTGATACAGACCGTGTTAGTGTATAATGCCCGTCAACAGGGGGAGTAACCCACGCTCCAGCAATGGAGCGGCCGCAGTGCCGACAACACGTTCCCTGCGGGGAACCGGCCGGCGAGCGAGGCGCCAATCTCGCAGGTAAGACCCTGGCGGCATCCGAACTGTCGGATGAGCCGGGGTTTTGGCTATCCGCAACCACCGTCGAACTGGCCGGAGCACTCCGGTCGCTGTAACGGATGGAAGACCAGCCCAAAACCTCAGTATCAGCGAGCCAGATGGCTCACCAGCACGGAGATGGCGATGATTTTCGACCCGATGTATTTCGTCTTCATGATTCCTGGCTTCATTCTGTCGCTTTGGGCGCAGAGTAAGGTCAAGGGCAACTTCACCAAGTATTCGAAAGTGCCTGTTTCGACCGGGCTGACCGGGGCTGAAGCGGCCCGCCGGGTGCTCGATGACAACGGTCTGCAGAGCGTCGGGATCGAGCACACCAAAGGGATGCTGACCGATCACTACGATCCCCGTAAGCGCACCCTCTTCTTGTCGGATGGGGTCTATGCCCAGCGATCGATCTCTGCCGTTTCCGTCGCCGCACACGAAGCGGGTCATGCGATTCAGCATGCCAACGCCTATGCACCGCTCAAATGGCGCACCGCCATCGTTCCGGCGGTCAACATCGGTTCGCAGCTCGGGTTCATCGTGCTGATCGCCGGTGTCATGCTCGGTCTCACCGGTCTGGCATGGGCAGGTGTCGCCCTCTTTGCGCTTTCCACCGTCTTCGCGCTGATCACCCTGCCGGTGGAGTTCGATGCATCGAAGCGGGCCAAGGTCGCGTTGGTGCACGCGGGAATTGTCGATGGCGGCGTTTCAGGGGGCGCGGAAAGCAAGGGTGTGGACGCGGTCCTCGACGCCGCGGCCTGGACCTATATCGCCGGATTCATCGCCTCTCTGCTGTCGTTGCTGTACTGGGTTTCGCTGATCTCCGGCCAGAGCCGGGATTAGTCCACGACACCGGGAAGGGTGTAGCGGCGAGGCCCGCCTCGCTCGTCGGTCGCTGGGGTTGCGGTGGGCAACGCAGGCGTTGCCGCTACACCTGGACCGTCAACATCGCCAGACCCGCCTGTGCTGTAGCGGCGAGGCCCGCCTCGCCCGTCGGTCGCTGGGGTTGCGGTGGGCAACGCAGGCGTTGCCGCTACACCCGGACCGTTCACGCTGGCAGACCCGCCACACGTGGACCGTCAACGCCGGCAAACCCACGATGCTGTAGCGGCGAGGCCTGCCTCGCCCGTCGGTCGCTGGGGTTGCGGTAGGCAACGCAGGCGTTGCCGCTACACCTGGACCGTCAACGCCGCCAGACCCGCCATACGTGGACCGTCAACGCCGACAGACCCGACCCGCCTGTGCTGTAGCGGCGAGGCCTGCCTCGCTCGTCCGTAGTGAGGGCAACGCCTGTGTTGCCCTCACTGCGTTTCGTGCGCCTTCCTCACCTCCAGAAGGCGGTCGATCGCCGCATCGATATCCAGATAGATACCCAACGACTGCTGCATCCCGCCCACGACGAGCGGATTGACGTAGCCAGCCATATTCTCGACTCCCGTGCACGCCGGATTCGGCGGCGTTCGCAGCCGGATGTCCGACGCCACCCCGACGATTCCCCAATACCTCGATGGATCGACGTGTTTGGAGAGGCAATCGAAATAACCGGCTTCCCAGTTGGTGCCGGAATCCTCGCTGACCTGACACAGAAGCACATTAGCCGCTTCCAGCTCGGCGATGTCGAAGTCGTAGATCTTGCGAGCCGTGACATCGGTGCGAGTCTTGTCGTTGATCGGTTCACTCTCGTTCGGGCAGTAGACCGAAAAGCCCAAAACCCGCAGCCGGACGGCGAGTTGCAGATTGAACGCCACATCGGCCGCGGTGAACATCGGCCCACCCATGTAAATGCGCATCGGCATCCTCCGCATCTGCGTCGAAATCACGCCCCGGAGTATACGAACCGGACAGCCAACTGAGTCGACTTTGCTACACTCACCCTGGTACAGCGATTACTTCCCAAAGCGGGAAAGGCGGCAGACCGTGAGCTTTCTGGGCAAGGTGATCTCATTCGCAGTCGGCGCCGCCGCGGGAGCCGCCGGTGGCGTTGCCGCCGCCCGGCTGCTGGCCCCCCAGAGTGGCGAAGAAACCCAACGGAAAGTGGACGAGTTCCGCCACGAAGTCGAGGACGCCGGTCTCGCCGCCCGTGCCGAAACCGAAGCCATCATGGTCAAGCGCTACCGCGACACCCTGGAGAGGGTGCAAGCGTAGGCGCAAGGCGCCGAGCGCCTGGCAAAGGGCAAAGGGCAAAAGGCAAAAGGCAAAAGGGGCAAGTAAGAATGACCGCGAGTAGGTCATTAGGGAAGCACAAGCCGTCCCCTCCCGTCGCCCCTTTGCCTATTGCCTATTGCCTTTTGCCTTTTGCCTTTTGCCCTTCTCCCTCCTCCCTTCTCCCTCTTACCTTTGCCCTTTGCCCTTTGCCCTTTGCCAATAATCAGTACATTTGTGCTACTCTCTCCTCATGGCCAAAATCTCCTATATCCCCATCACCTGCAAATCGGCAGTCAATCGCGTCAAGGGAATGCCCTTCAACTGGTCGCTCAATCCCTATCGCGGTTGCGTACATGCCTGCCAGTATTGCTATGCCCGGGAAACCCACGCCTACCTCGGACTGAATGCCGGAACCGATTTCGAGCGGTCGATCTTCTACAAAGCCAACATCGCCGACGTGCTGCGACGCGAACTGGCCGCTTCATCATGGCCAGGTGAATCGATTGCGATTGGCACCGCCACCGACGCCTACCAGCCAGTCGAAGGACGCCTCCGGCTGACCCGGTCCTGTCTGGAAGTGATGGTCAAAGCCCGCAATCCTGTATCGATCGTGACCAAATCGGGTCTCATTCGGCGCGACATCGATCTTCTCGCCGAACTGCACCAGCTGGCCGGCGCTCGCGTCTATTTCACGATCACCACGCTCGACACCGATCTCTGGCGGTCGATCGAACCAGGAACACCTCCCCCATCCACCCGCCTCCAAACGATGCGTCTCCTGGCGGAAGCCGGTATCGTGACAGGCGTGCTCATGGCGCCGGTGATGCCCGGTCTCACCGACCAGCGCGACACGATCCAGCGTGTGGCTGAAGCCGCTGTCCAGCATGGCGCCGGGAGTTTCACCGCCCTCCCTCTCCGCCTTGCGCCGCTGGTGAAAGACCACTACCTCTCCTATATCGCCAGCGCTTTTCCCGACCGCTACGCCTGGTATGCCAAGAACTACCGTGGGGACAGCGCGCCCGATGCCTGGAAAGAGGAGATCGAGAGCCTATCCAATGAAATCAGCCAGAGCGTAGGGCTCCAACGCCGCGAGCGCCCTCAGGCGATGCCGCCATTGCGCCTTGCCGCCCCAGTCGAGCAGCTCTCCTTCTTCTAACCAGCAGTGACGCCGTTCCGGTAAGATGCGCCTCAGAGATGGTTGTCGCAAAGCAGGAGACGCCCGGCGTGTCGAACGAAAGTACCTGGATTGTCGAACGAAGCGAAGCGGTTTCATCTGGCGGGATGGTGGCGGCGAAAACACTGCAGGCGGCCCGGGCGGGGGCTGAGATCCTGCGCAATGGCGGCAACGCCATCGACGCGGCGGTCGCCACGGCACTGGTAGCGGGCGTCGTCGAACAATGGATGAACGGCGTAGGTGGCGGCGGCTATCTCGTCCGGCACGATCCTCGCACCGGCGAAACCGACGTCGCCGCCTTTCCCATGGTGTCGCCGAAGAGCGCCCGGCCAGATATGTTCACGCTGATCGGAACGGGGAGGGACACCGGTCTCTTCGGCTGGCCCTCCGTCGTCGACAGCGCCAACATCGTCGGCCACCGGTCTGTCGCCGTGCCTGGCACAGTCGACGGTCTCTCCAAAGCGCTCGAGCGGTGGGGATCGATCAGCTGGTCTGCTGCTCTCGATCCCGCCATTCATTGGGCGGACGAGGGGTTCCCCATCACCTGGCATACGACGACGAAGATCGCCGCAGATCTGGCCAATCTCCGGAAATTTCCGGCCACCGCCGAGCTTCTCTGTCCAAACGGCGTACCTCCCTGGTCGATTCAGGGCGAGCCGCTCAAGCGCCTTCGCCAGCCTGATCTCGCTCGGACATTGCGACGGCTCGCCGACCGCGGCCCGCGCGATCTCTACGAAGGTGAGCTGGCCGCCACGATCATCGCGCACCTCAACGAAGGAGGCGCCGATTTCGTTGCCGCTGATTTCTCGGATTATCGGACGACCTTCGAGCCGCCCGCCTCAGCGAGCTATCACGGCGCAACCCTGCATACCATCGGATTGGGAACTGGCGGCACCACACTGGCCGAATCGATGGAGCTCCTCGATCGCTCCGGCTTCGATGGCAGCGGTCCCGATTCGGCGTCCGGGATTCACCTGCTGGCGCAGGCGTTTGCCACGGCATTCGCCGACCGGTTCGCCTACCTGGCCGATCCAGACTTCGTCGAAGTGCCAATGGAGGCGTTGCTGAGCGATGCCTATCTCGATGCGCGAGCTTCGGCCTTCACATCCGGAGCAGTCGGGCTACCCACCGCAGGCACTCGCTCGGCGCTCGGCGTGTCGCATGCACTCGCGACGTCGATTCCCGATTTCACCTCGGGAGGCTCGACCACCCATCTGAGCGTCATCGATAAGGATGGCGTCGCTGTTTCCCTGACCCAGACCTTGCTCAGTGGTTGGGGGAGCCGGGTGACGGTGCCAGGCACCGGCATCATCATGAACAACGGCATGATGTGGTTCGACCCCGAACCAGGACGCCCCAACTCCATCGACGGGGGCAAACGTCCCCTCTGCAATATGTCGCCGGCCGTTCTGACCACACCCGACGGCCTGATTGCCGCGCTTGGCGCCAGCGGCGGCAGGCGGATTCTGAATTGCGTCGCCCAGATGGCCATCAATCTGGTCGACCGGAAACTGGGGATGCAGGCTGCGGTTGCCGCACCACGAATCGACCGGTCGACGCCCCATCTGATTGTCAGCAACCGGCTCGATGGCGCCATCGTTGACGAGTTGGAAGCGCTAGGACATGCGGTTGCCGTCAAGGACGAGACCCTTTTGCTTGGCGAGTTCTCCTCACCGGCATGCGTCCGGTTCGATGGGAACACATTCACGGGCGGCGTCGATCCGTGGTATTACCCGGCTACGGCCACCGGCGTCTAGCCGGCGGCAACGAGCCAACCGTCAGGGGATCGTCACACTGAATGTCTGATACCGATACGCCACAGGATTCTGCCGGAACGCAGGAGCCCGCCGACCAGAACGAACGGGCTTCGTCCCGCATTCTCCTGATCGCAGCCGCGCTGTTCGGCCTGGCCGCGGTCGCGGTGGTCGGATTTCTGATCAGCAGCCGCGATGATGACGCCGAGTCTCCACTGCCGGGCGTACCGGATCAGATCGATCTGGCGGCGCCGCTGCTCCCCGACGGCAGTACCGCGAATCTGATTCACCTGATCGCCAAACCGGTGCACGAAGGCGAGAACACCTTCGAGGTCCACTTCACCAGCGGGGGCGAAGTGGTCGAACCAGCCGATCCCGGCATCGACGGCGTCGATCTGACGCTGGCGCCCTTGGCCAATGCCGATGCCGGCCGGAAGGTGACGCTCGGCCACGACGGCAGCGGCATCTACAGCACGGACGAGCCGCTCGAGCTGACCGGCGGCTGGTGGGAGATCACCGCCACGATCTTCCCGGAAACCGGCGATCCTCGCTCGACGATCTACTACCTGCTCTTGCCCGATCCCAACATCAACACCAATTCGGGCGACACGGCGGCGGGTGATTCCGGGGTCAGATCATTTTTCGAAGCTGGACTGGCGCGCATCGCCGCCACCCACTCGATCAAGTACATCGAGCGTCTGACCTCCGGCGATGGAGCCGTGTCGATCGTGCAGCGGGAAATCACCTCGGGCGTCGATGGCGCTCCGGCGGCATCCCACTCGATCAACGCTCAGTTCGAGCTGCTGACCATCGGCGATCAGACATTTCAGCGCGTGCCGGGCGGCAGCTGGTTCGAACGGGAGTTCCTGCCGGTCTATCCGGTCAGCGAGTGGGTGACCCTCTATGACGGCGCAACCGGATTCGAGCTTGCCGAGTCGGTGATGGTGAACGGCCGGACCACCCAGATCATCACCTTTTATGTCCCGCAATCCGATACGTTGCTGCCCGCCTGGTACGCGTGGTGGGTCGATGCCGAAACGGGGTATGTGATCCGGGAAGCGATGATCTCGACCTGGCACTACATGATCTACGAGTTCGGGGAGTTCAATCAGCCCCTCTCGTTCGACCTGCCGCTTGCCGGCGCATCACCTGTGGCGTCGCCTCTCGCTTCCCCGGCCGGTTGACGATCAGCGCAGACCGGAGACGAGAATCAGCAACACCAGCAGACCGGCCACGACGCGGTAGATCACGAACACGCGGGTGCTGGAGTGCTGCAGGAAGCGCAGCAACGCGGAAATCGCCAGCCACCCCGAAAGTGCGGCGCTGATCATCCCGGCCACCATGCGCACGATCTCTTCCGACGACGGAGCGTCCCGCACGATATCGACCACTCCGCTCAATCCCGCGACCGCCACCAGCGGGATGCCGAGCAGAAACGAAAACCGGGCCGCATCGGCGCGGGTGATGCCGCGAAAAAGACCCGCCGACAGTGTGATGCCCGATCGCGAGACGCCCGGGACCAGCGCCAGGCACTGCGCCAGCCCGACAACGGCCGCGTCCTTCCAACCCATCGCCGCCAGACGCCTGCTGCGCGCACCGGTTTTGTCTGCCCACCACAGGACGAAGGCAAAGAGAATCAGGAGAACCGCCACCGCCGCAACAGCTCGGTCGACGTGGTCCGCATCGTGGAAGAAATCGTCGATCGCGCCCTGAGAGAGCAGTCCCACGATCCCGCCCGGGATCGACCCGAGCACGATCAGTAGTCCGATCTTTCCTGAGACGGTGCGGTCGTGAAGCGCGGGATCGTCGCTCGTGCCAGCGTAGTGCAGCGTTCGCAGCGGGTGCCGGAGCGCCAGCGGGATGGCCACGATCATGTTCAGAATGTCTTTGCGGAAGTAACCGAATACCGCTATCAGGGTGCCCAGGTGAAGCGCCGCATCGAAGGAAAGCTCGTTCGATTCCCAACCGAAAAGCCACGGCACCAGGATCAGGTGTCCTGACGAGGAAATCGGCAGGAACTCCGTCAATCCCTGCACGATGCCGAGAACGATCGCTTCGATCACATTCACTGGCGCGCTCCTGCGGTGGCGACTGTCTGCTCGGGCCCGTCATGCGCTTCGACCTGCCGCAGCGACAGGTGCAGCCGGCTCCACTCGATAGCGCCCCAGATCGTCACCGGGAAATAGAGCAATGCATGCACCAGAATCCCGTAGGAAAGGGCCATCTCGCGCGTCAAACCGAGGGCGCCATTCAGCACGAGGATCACGGCCGCTTCGAACGGTCCAACATAGCCCGGAGACGATGGCACGAGCGTCGCCAGATTGGCGATACCGGTCGTCAGCACCGTTTCCGCGACACCCATGACATCGGCGATCTCGCCGCCGAATGCGCGAGCGGTTACCCAGTAGACCGAGGCCTCGAACGACCAGGCGAGAATCGACGTCCCGCCCACCAGCAGCAGGCTCCGCCAGTTGGTGAACACGCCCAACCCGGCGATGAACGAATCGGCCATTCGCCCGGCTCGTTCGCTGACCGATCCCGGCAGAAATCCGAGCGCCACCTGCAGAAAACGGTCCCGGACGCTTCCACCATGCGCGAGCAACATGACCAACGCCAATGCGATCGAAAAGAGCACAGCCGCCAGAACGGCGACATGCCGCAGATCGCTGGTCAGCGACACGAAGACCATCGACACCGAGATGAAGAGCAGCATGGTGATGCCGTCGAAGATGCGCTCGACGGCAATCGTTCCCAACGCCGCCGATTTCGTCACCGGCGCTCGCTTCGACAGCGCATAGGCGCGAACGACTTCGCCGGTGCGCAACGGCAGCACATTGTTGGCCATCAGTCCGACTGCATTGATCGAGAGGAGACTCCTCACCGGCACATCGGCAACGGGCACGAGAAGCAACCGCCAGCGCACCGCCCGAACGCATAGCCCGAGGAAATACAGGACTACCGCTGGGACCAGATACCAGAGGGTCACCTGCCGAAACGCATCGCGAACGGCATTGAAATCCTGTCCTCGCAGGGAGAAATAGAGGAACCCCGCGCTGATCAGGAGTCCGATGAGAATACGCACTTTTCGCATAAACGCTGAGCTGTGTTCTGTCCGCCACGCAGCAGGTGGGATGGGCGAAAAAACTGCGCTCCATGTCGCCACGAGCGCTGTCCAAGTATACGTCCGCCCTCCTCGGTCCTGGCTGGTTCCCGCTGAAATGAACGCGGAATTCCGACTGTTCTTCCGGGAATTACGCTTGCGGCAATCGTCTAAAATGGAGACATGTGACCGGATTCTGAACGTCGGTCCATCGAAGCCCACAGACCGGCGATCAACCAGGGAGACCTCGAACATGAGCAGTACTGCGTCCGGCGTACAGCCCGACCCATTCGGCGTGCGCGCCAATATCACCACCGCGGATGGGGAGACCTACGGCTACTACCGGCTGCAGGGACTGGAAGAACAGGGTGTGGCCAATCTGGCCAGCCTCCCCTTCACCATTCGGATTCTGGTGGAGAATCTCCTCCGCCACGCCGGTACCGAGTTCGTTTCCAACGACGTGATCGAGCGCCTGGCCAAATGGTCTCCCACGGCAGCGGCCGATGATTTCGAGCTGCCGTTCATGCCCGGACGGGTGGTGCTTCAGGATTTCACCGGCGTGCCGGCCGTCGTCGATCTCGCCGCCATGCGTTCGGCTGTCGGTCGCATGGGCGGGGATGTCACCAGAATCAACCCGCTGGTGCCGGCCGATCTGGTCATCGACCACTCGGTACAGGTCGACTATTTCGGCACGAATCTCGCCTTCGGCAACAACGTCCAGCTCGAGTACCAGCGCAACAGCGAGCGCTACACGCTGCTCCGCTGGGCCCAGCAGTCGTTCCAGAATTTCCGGGTAGTGCCGCCAGGCACCGGTATCGTCCACCAGGTCAATCTCGAGTTCCTGGCGTCGGTCGTCGCCACTCGTCAGAGCGCGGCGCATGATGTCGTCGCCTTCCCGGACACGCTGGTCGGCACCGACTCGCACACCACGATGATCAACGGACTCGGCGTGCTTGGCTGGGGTGTGGGCGGTATCGAAGCCGAGGCGGTGCTGCTCGGTCAGCCCCTCTACCAGCTCATGCCCGAGGTGATCGGATTCCGGCTCTCCGGTTCGCTCGATCCCGGCGCCACCGCCACCGACCTGGTGCTGCACGTCACCCAGATTCTCCGAAAACATGGCGTCGTGGGTAAGTTCGTCGAGTTCTTCGGCACTGGCCTCTCCACCCTGCCCCTGGCAGACAGAGCCACTATCTCCAACATGGCTCCGGAATATGGCGCCACGGCCGCCCTCTTCCCGGTCGACAACGAAACACTCCGCTATCTCACGACGACGGGCCGCCCGACCGCGTTGGTTGAAGCCTATTGCAAGGAACAGGGACTCTTCCGCACGGACGGCACCCCCGATCCGACCTACAACGACGTGCTCCAGCTCGATCTGTCGACCGTGGTGCCGAGTCTCGCCGGTCCACGCCGTCCGCAGGATCGCGTCGCACTGAACGATGTCCAGACCGTGTTCCGCTCCTCATATCCCGAGCAGCTGGGCGCCGCCGCTCAGCCGACCAACGGGCATACCCATCTTGGTTCCGTGCCGGTGACGATCGGCAACGACGTTTCGGAGCTGCATCATGGCGCGGTGGCGATCGCCGCCATCACCTCATGCACCAACACATCGAACCCCGCGGTGATGGTCGGAGCCGGTCTAGTCGCGCAAAAAGCCGTCGAGCGCGGACTCGACGTGCCTCCCTATGTCAAAACGAGTATGGCCCCCGGCTCTCAGGTGGTTTCGGCCATGCTGGACAACGCCGGGCTGACCCCCTACCTGGAAGCGCTCGGGTTCCACACTGTGGGCTACGGCTGCACGACCTGTATCGGCAACTCCGGCCCACTGCCCCAACCGGTGGCGACGTCGATCGACGACAACAACCTCATCGTGGCCGCGGTTCTCTCCGGCAACCGGAACTTCGAGGGTCGCATCCACTCTCAGGTGCGCGCATCCTTCCTGGCGTCGCCTCCATTAGTTGTGGCCTTCGCGCTGGCCGGCACTGTCGACATCGACCTGGCCAGCGAACCGATTGCCAACGACCCCAACGGTCAACCGGTCTATCTGGCTGATATCTGGCCGACTCCCGAAGAGATCCAATCCACCATTGCCTCGTCGCTTAGCGCTGAAACCTTCGCCGAGGAGTATGCCGGCGTCTTCACCGGCGACGAGCAGTGGCAGAGTCTCGATGTGCCGCAGGGCGATTTGTACGAGTGGGACAAGGAATCGACCTACGTCCAGGAGCCACCCTATTTCCTTGGAGATCAGTCAGTGCTCCCCGACGTCAGCGACATCCACGGGGCTCGCGTGCTGGCGCTGCTCGGCGACTCCGTGACGACCGACCACATTTCGCCGGCCGGTTCGATCAGCCGCACCAGTCCCGCTGGCGAGTATCTGCTGAACAATGATGTGCCGCCCATCGAGTTCAATTCCTACGGGTCCCGGCGCGGCAATCACGAAGTGATGATGCGCGGCACCTTCGCCAACATCCGCCTGCGCAACCATTTGACCCCGGGCAAAGAAGGCAACTGGACCCGTTTCCTGCCAACCAACGAAGAGATGCCGATCTACGACGCCGCGATGTTCTATCAGGAACAGAACATCCCGCTCGTTGTCATCGGCGGCAAGGAGTACGGCACCGGCTCGTCCCGCGACTGGGCGGCCAAGGGCTCGCTCCTGCTCGGCGTCAAAGCGGTTATCGTGGAGAGCTTCGAACGGATTCACCGCAGCAACCTGGTTGGCATGGGCGTCCTGCCGCTGCAGTTCGTCAACGACCAGAATGCCCAGACCCTCGGCCTGACCGGCGAGGAAACCTACGCCATCACCGGTATCGAAACCGACCTGGCTCCGAACAAGCTCCTCGACGTCACCGCCACCGCCGCGGATGGGACAGTCACAACCTTCCAGGTCCGCTGCCGTATCGACAGTGCGGTGGAGCTCACCTACTACCGAAACGGCGGCATCCTGCAAACCGTTCTCCGCCGCCTGACGGCATCGCCGGAGGCGTAGCGGTCGGAACCATCAGGGAAGGCAGGCACTGGTGCCTGCCTTCCCACAAGAAACCACTCCACAAAAGCCCGATCTCCATCCCTGTAGCTGCAGACCCCCGTGTCTGCTCTTTCCATGGGAAACGATGGCGTTCGTCGCCCGCCTGCCACTATCCCTGTAGCCGCAGACCCCCGTTGTCTCCTCTTTCCATGGGAAACGCTGACACTCATCGCCCGCCTGCCAATCACCCTGTAGCTGCAGACCCCCGTGTCTGCTTTTCTCATGGGAAACAATGGCACTCGTCGCCCGCCTGCCAATCCCCCTGTAGCTGCAGACCCCCGTGTCTGCCTTTCCAGGGGAGATGCCGGCAATACCTCGCCCCGGTTTCCCATGGGAAAAGCAGACACGGGGGTCTGCGACTACTAGGGAGTAACGGCGACGGTAAGGGATTCACGCCATTCCGCGAGAGAGGAGACAACGGGGGTCTGCGGCTACAAGGCGAGATGAGCGTGGGAAGATCCGTGTGATACACTTACCTTTGGTTAGTCTGTAATCAAACCGACGTTCCATAGCGCAACATGGGAGTACCTGAACTGAATACCGAACCCACCTCGATCGGCGTCATAATTGGCAGCCTTCGGAACAACTCGATCAATCGCCGCATCTTCAACGAGCTCTGCGATCTGACGCCGGACAATGTGAACCTCTACGAAATCGGAATCGGCGACCTGCCTCACTACAACGAGGATCTCGAGCGCGATCCTCCCCAGCTCGTCACGATGTTCCGCGAGCAGATCGCAGCATCCGACGGCATCCTCTTCATTACCCCCGAGTACAACCACTCGATCCCCGGGGTGCTGAAAAACGCCATCGACTGGGCGTCCCGTCCCCATAACCCCAGACCGCCGATCTACGGCAAACCGGGCGCGATTCTCGGCGGTTCGACCGGTCGCTCCGGAACGATGCGCGCCCAACTGGCCCTCCGGCAAATCCTGCCGGTTTCGAATGTGCTCGTGATGAACAAACCGGACGTCTACGTCACCTTCGCCGAAGAGAAATTCGACACTGATGGTCGCCTCGCCGACGAACAGACCATCGACCAGCTACGCGATCTCCTGCAGGGGTTCGTGGAGTGGATTCACCTGGTGAAACAGGGAAGCGCGCTGGCGGTTTAGGGGATTGGCTGGCGCCGTCTCGGTTTCCGATGGCTCAAGCCAACGGCTAAGACGCCTCATTGCCTGAAGTGGAAGCAGCTGCCAGGAATGATCGTCGCCTGGGATGGATTGACGGCTCTGTCCTGCGGACAACGAGAATCAGACAGCGATCTCATCGCGACGGACGAGGCGTGTTAGCCGCCGGTTTCCAACCGGCGGCTTCATCCAGTTCCTAGACCGCGATCCACTCGTCGCCGCGTAGCGCCGCCAGAACGGCAACCGCCACCCGGTACGGATAGCGATCGATCGACGGATAGATCTCCGATGCGTCCAGCTCGACGGCTGATACCTTCCCTGTTTCGGCATCGATGACAGCAGCCGCAAACGGCTCCAATGATCCGGAGTAGATGGCCAGGACGTTCTCCACTGGAATCTCCACCAATCCCGCCAGCTCGGCCGGATTTGGCGCATAGCTCTCCAGCGGATCGTCACGGCGCCAGAGATAGATATCCTGGATCTCCCGGTCGATGATGCCCGGCTCGCTCTCACCCGACCGCACCCGCACACCGGCGAACCGCATCTCGTCGACAACCGCCTCGACGCCGATCTCTTCGTAGACCTCTCGCCAGACATCCTCGATCGTCTCGCCATGGCCATAGTGACCGCCTACCGTGGGATCGAGACGGCCCGGAGCCGTGTCTTTCATCATGCTGCGCCGCTGGAAGAGCACAAAGGGTTGCTGCCCGCGCAGACCGTAGATCCAGACATGGACCGATCGGTGCCAGTCGCCGTCGCGATGCACGTCGCCACGCGCTTTGGCGTAGCCGAGCGGCGTGCCATCCGCATCGAGCACATCGAACAGCTCGCTGAGATTCTGTGGAAAATCGGGAACGGACCGCCGGCTGGTCATCACATGATCCCTCCAGCCGGCGAGAACGCGATCGGCGTCAGTTGACGCCGGGAATATTGGAGGCGAGCGTCAGCGCCGTGTTCCATTCCTCGCCCAGGTCGATGATCCCCTGGGAGAAAAGACCCAACGCCAGGTTGCCAACCACCATGATCACGAGCGCTGCGTTGAGGAGCGGAGTCGCCACCGTTCTGGCCGGCGCACTCGTCGATGCATCCGGCGCCTGACCGAAGTACATGACGAAAACCACCCGGAGATAGAAGTAGGCGCTCAATGCCGACATCAGCACGATGGCGATCGCCAGCCAGAGCATATCGGCTTCGATCGCCGCGACGATCACGTAATACTTGGCGTAGAAGCCGATCAACGGCGGAATGCCCATCAACGAAATCATGAAGACAGCCATCGAGACGGCGGCCAGCGGATGCGTACCGGCCAGTCCGGACAAATCGTCCAGCATCACGCCTTTGCCCCGTTCCTGCAGCCAGGCGAGTACCGCAAACGCGCCGATGTTCATGAACGCATAGGCCAGCATGTAGTACATCAGCGCGGTGACGCCGTCAGCGCCGAGCTGACTCCCCAGCACCGAACCATCCTGGTAGGCCGCCAGCCCGACCATCATGTATCCCGTATGAGCAATCGAGGAATAGGCCAGCATTCGCTTGACGTTGCGCTGCGACAGCGCCACGAAGTTGCCCAGCGCCATCGTGATCAGCGCCAGTCCGGCAATGAGCCATGTCCAGTCATCGGAAAGGGGACCCAGCGCCTGAACCAGAATCCGGATCAGCGCTGCAAAACCAGCTGCCTTGGGGATAACGGACATATAGGCCGAAACCGGCGTCGGCGCGCCTTCATAGGCGTCGGGTGTCCACATATGGAAGGGCACAGCGGCGATCTTGAACCCGAGACCGACCACCAGCAGAAGGAGCGCCAGCAGAACCGACGCTTCCATGTAGTCGCTGCCGGCCACGGCCTCGCTGATACCGGCCCGAATGCCATCCAGATCGGTCGAACCGGAGAGACCATACGCCCAGGCCATGCCGTAGAGGAGGATGGCGCTGGCAAAGATGCCCAGCAGGAAGTACTTGAGCGCGCCTTCCACCGACTCGACCCGCCGGCGAGCGTAGGCGGTGAGCACGTAGGTGGCCAGCGACGACAGCTCCAGACCGATGAAGATCATGATCATGTCGCCGGCGCCGGCCACCAGCAGCGCACCGACCACCGAGAACGCCAGCAGGATGTAGTACTCACCGAGCGGCACCCGGTCCTCGAAATACTCGATGTAGTTGGCCGACACCAGAACCGAGAGGATCGCGGCGATCAGGATGATCAGCGAGAGGAAGACGGTCAGACCATCGGCCCGGAACGAGCCCTGGAAGGTCATGTCGTCTTTGCCCCGCTGCCAGTAGAGACTGGCCAAGGCGGCGCCATATCCAACCAGTGAGATACCGGTCAGCGCATTGAACTTGCTGCGCTCGGGCAGAAACGCATCTCCCAGCACCAGGGCAATCGCCGTCAGAAACACGATCAACTGGGGCAGAATCAATGCCCAGTCTGGATGCTCAAAATTGAGATTGAACAGGTCCACTCGTGTGCTCCCTCAGATCAGTTGCGGTTCTGAGTCGAATCCGCCAGTGCCGGTTTACCCCCGGCGAGTATGGTCACACCTGACCTCGTCAATTCAACGGTCCCCGCAGGAACGGATCCATGATCCGCTCGAACGACGGCTCGACGATATTGAAAATCAAGTCCGGATACACGCCAAGAATGATCGTCAACGCGGCCAGCGGCACGAGCGCGAGAAGCTCGCGGCGGTTCAGGTCGGGCCAGATGGACGAGTCGAGCTGGCCGTCCTCCGGGTGATCGTGTGCGCCACCGGAGACCGGAGCGTGCAACAGCTCACCATGATGTCCATGCCCATCCCCTGCTGCGGCGATCTCCGCTTGCTCGGCGGGCGTCAGGCTGCCGTCATGCGCATCCGGCAACACGCCATACGGGCGCCCCTTGATCACCTGCTGGTACATCCAGAGCATGTACCAGGCAGAGAGGATGGCGACAGTGAAAGCGATGGCGGCAACCCATTTCTTGAACTGGAATGCGCCCAGAATAGCCAGGAACTCACCGACGAATCCGGATGTTCCCGGCAGCGCGATACTGGCGAAGGTGAAGAGACCAAGGAAGAAGGCATAGAGCGGCATCCGCCCGGCCAATCCGCCAAACGCGCTCAGTCGCCGGGTGTGCGCCCGCTCATAGAGCATACCGACCAGCAGGAAGAGAGCGCCGGTATTGAAACCGTGCGCGATCATCACCATCATCGAGCCGTTGAAGCCATTCAGATCCGACCGGCTGACCAGGAAGATGTTGGTGAAGATACCCAGGGTCACGAAACCCATGTGGCTGACGGATGAATAGGCAATCAGCTTCTTGAAGTCAGGCTGGACCAGCGCCACCAGCGCTCCATAGATGATGGCGATCAGCGACAGCGCCATCACGATCCAGGCCCAGTCTTCCGCGCCTTCCGGGAAAAGGGGCAGATTGAACCGCAACAGACCGTAACCACCCATCTTCAGCATCACCGCGGCCAGCACCACCGACGCCGCCGTCGGCGCCTGCACGTGAGCGTCCGGCAGCCAGGTGTGGAACGGCCACATCGGGATCTTGATGGCAAACGCGATCAGGAAAGCGGCAAACGCCACTCCCTGGAATTCCGCGCTATAGGCGCCCAGATCCCAGCCATTCTGCAGATCGAGGATGTTCAGGGTGCGGACACCGGTTGTCTCGTAGTACTGCTGATAGGTGGCCACGATGCCGATCAGCATCAGCAACGAACCAACCAGCGTATAGAGGAAGAACTTGGTCGCGGCAAAAACGCGATTCTCGCTTCCCCAGATACCGATCAGCAACGCCATCGGGATGAGCACCAGCTCCCAGAAGATGTAGAAGATGAAGAGGTCGAGCGCCATGAACACGCCGAGCATGCCCGTCTGCAGGATGAGCAGCGTGATGTAGTACTCGCGTCCCCGGTAGGTAATGGCATTCCACGACCAGATCACGCACAGCAGACCGATCAGCGTCGTGAGCAGAATCAGCACCGCCGCAATGCCGTCGACGCCCATCCGGTACGCGACACCCAGATCGGTGAGCCACTCCACATTCTCCTGGAACTGGAACTCCGCGTTCTTTTCCAGATCCAGAATCATCAGCACCGAGAGCACGAAACTGACAACAACCGCGGCCATTGCCACCGCGCGCGCCTGTTGCTGGCCGATGCCGCGCATGAAGAAGATCACGGCAGCACCAATCAGTGGTGCGAATGCGATCAAACTCAGAATGGGAATGCTGTCCACGCCTGACTCCCCGCCCCTATCGGAAGAGGTCGCTGAACGCCGCGAAATAGAATCCGACGAGCACGACCATCCCCAGCGCAATCGCCAGGGCGTAATTCGACACCAAACCCGTTTGGAGCCGGCGCAACTGTCCGCTTATCCAGGTGAGCGCGCCAACGATCCACAAAAGCAGTCCATCGATCCCACCGACATCGACCTTCTGCCAGAGCCAGGCTGAAAGCCGCCGCAGCGGGAACACGATGTACCGGTCGTAGACGTCGTCGAAGTACCACTTGTTGTACAGGAAGTTGTAGAACCCCTCATGCTCGCTGGCAAAGCGAACCACATCGACGCGCTTCTTCTGATAGATGAGGAAGGCGATCAGAATGCCGCTCAACGCCACCACCGTCGACACAATGCCCATGTTGAGCTTCAGCTCGTCGGTGATCGTCGGGTGGCCATGAATTCCATGACCCGCCTCACCCTCTTCGGCGGCTGTGGAGAAGAGAACGGCGCTGCCATCACTGGCCACACCGGCGACTTCGGTCGCTTCCTCGTCATGATGCGACTCGCCATAGAAGACCGGGTTGAGGAAGTCGTGGAACCGCCCCTCATCCGGCGGGAACCCGAGGGCTCCGAATCCGATCGCGAACGCGGCCAGGATGACCAGCGGCAGCGTCATCACCTTCGGCGATTCGTGCGGATGGACGTGATGATGATCGAATCGTTCCTCGCCGAAGAAGGTCAGGAAGATCAGCCGGAACATGTAGTAGGCCGTGATCAATGCCGTGATCAGGGCGAAGATCGCCAGATAGTTGCCGAGGCCGGGCAGGTAGTTGCTGGCCCAGGCGCCGGTGATGATCTCGTCTTTCGACCAGAACCCGGCCAGCGGCACCACGCCCGCGTTGGCCAGTGACGCGATCAGGAAGGTCCAGAAGGTGATCGGCATGTACTTGCGCAGACCACCCATCTTCTGGATGTTCTGCTCCTCATGCATACCGTGGATGACGCTGCCACTGCCGAGGAAGAGGCAGGCTTTGAAGAACGCGTGCGCCACCAGGTGGAAGATGGCCGACACCCATGCGCCGACACCGATCGCCAGCGCCATGTAACCCAGCTGGCTCACCGTGGAGTAGGCGACGACACGCTTGATGTCGTTCTGCACGGTGGCGATCGACGCTCCCAGGAATGCGGTGAACGCGCCCACGATGGCGATAACCATCATGGCGTCCCCTGCTTCTCGCAGAATCGGGCTCGATCTGGCCAGGAGGTAGATACCGGCCGTGACCATGGTCGCGGCGTGAATGAGCGCGGAAACGGGGGTTGGGCCCTCCATGGCGTCCGGCAACCAGACATGCAGCGGGAACTGCGCGCTCTTGCCAATGGCGCCGGTGAAGAGGAGCAACGCGATCCAGGTCAGCGTTCGCTCGGAGACGCCCAGTTCGGTGACCTGATGGAAAACGCCCTGGTCTCCGGCGAAGGAAAGGGTGCCGAAGGTCGTGAAGATCAACATGATCCCCAGACCGAACCCGAAGTCGCCGATGCGGTTGACGATGAACGCCTTCTTGGCCGCATTGCCCGCCGACCGCCTCCGGTGATAGAAGCCGATCAGCAGGTACGAGCAGAGCCCCACGCCCTCCCAGCCGAAGAAGATCAGCAGGTAGTTGTCCGCCATGACCAAAACGAGCATGGCAAACACGAAGAGGGGCAGCCAGGAGAAGAATCGGTAGAACGATGGGTCACCCTTCATATACCCCGACGCATAGATATGGACGAGGGTGCTGACGAAGGTGACCATCAGCAACATGACCGCTGTCAGCTGGTCGGCATAGAGACCGATCGACGTCGAAAACGAACCAGACTCGATCCAGGTCGAAATCGTCTGATGCAGCGCGTGTTCGTCGTTGTAGATCTCCCTGAACACGAGCACGGACAACAGGAACGACCCGAATACCGCCAACGTCGCGACCACGTTCGCTCGATCGGGGAACGCCGTTCTGGCCACGAGCAGATTGAACGCGCTCGCCAGGAGCGGCAGGAGTGGGATCAGAAAGAGATACTCAGCCATGGGCCCTTCGATCCACGTGTGTTCTTCGACTGGTCAGCAGCATCGATCTCACTGGTGATCCGTATTTCCTCACAGCCACGCGACACCTAGTCCCGCAGCGTCCGGTACTCGTCGACGTCGACCGAGCGCACCCGCCGGCTCAACGCCAGAATCAGCGCCAGCCCAACCGCCGCTTCCGCCGCGGCCACCGCAATGGCGAAGAGGGCAAAGGTCTGGCCATCGAGCGTATTCGTCTCCCGCGCAAAGGCGGCGAACGTGATGGCCACCGCTGCGACCATCAACTCGACACACAGGAAGATGATCAGGACATTGCGGCGCATCAGCACGCCCATCAGTCCGATGATGAAGAGCGCGGCGCTCAATCCAAGAAAGTGATCGACGGTCAGTTCCATCAGCCAATCCCCGCCATTACCGCCGGCCGCCGCCGACAACTGGCTGCTCGTCCGGATCGCCCGCCATCACCAGGGTGCGTCCGATACCGGCCGGTTCTGGTTTCGATCCCGCCGTCGCTCGAATGGGCGCTCCGGCTGTTGCCGGCAGAGCCAGATCGGTGCCGCGTGGATGTCCAAGCGAGATCGTGTCGCGCCGGCGATACCCACTGACGCCTAGCCGCTCCGGCATCGCCAGGACGATGGCGCCAAGAATACCGATGGTCAGCACCATCGAAACGATCTCGAACGCCAGGAGGTGTTCGGTGTATATCTGCCGTCCAAGCGCTTCGGTGTTGCCGCCAACAGCTTCGATGTTCTCCAGCGTGGCGCTCCCCTGCCGGCCCGTGATCGTCCGGGTGACGACGGCTGCCGCCACTTCGAGCAGGAGAATCAACCCCAGCAGAGCGCCGATCGCTCGCTGCACCGGTCTGCCCGTATGGAATTCCGGCAAATCCTCCGGATCGACGAGCATCAGCACGAAGAGCAGAAGCACGAGAATCGCGCCGGTGTAGACGATGATCTGAATGACCGCCAGGAATTCAGCGCCGAGCATGACAAAGACCGCCGCGATCTGGATGAAACAGACCATCAGCAGCACGGCCGAGTGAACCGGATTGCGCGCCGCGACGACGCCTCCGGCAGACAAGATCGCCACGCCCGCGATGAGATAGAAGATGATTACTTCCCAGGGCATCCCGAGGCTCCCTGCAACGGTCGATCGAATCCGCGAATCGTCATGCCCATCAGAACAACAACCCGTCGCTGGCCAGCCGGATGGCGGCCGTGACCACGATGTTGAGAATGACCAACGGCAACAGCACCTTCCAGGCGAGACCCATCAACTGGTCGTACCGGAATCGGGGCAGCGTCGCTCGCAACCAGATATAGAAGAAGAGGAAGACGATCGCCTTGATCAGGATGTAGAGGATTCCCAGATACCAGTGATCGCTCGATCCCGGTCCGCTCGGGCCACCCAGAAAGAGGGTCGCCGCGAACAGCGACACGACGATCATGGAGATGTATTCGCCCAGGAAGTAGAAGGAAAAGCGGAACGCCGAATACTCGGTATGGAATCCGGACACCAGCTCCGACTCCGCCTCGGGAAGATCGAAGGGGGCGCGATTGGTTTCCGCCACGGCCGCAATCATGAACAGGATGAATGCCAGCGGCTGGGAGAGGATGAACCAGTTCTTCACCGTGAGCGGACCCAGCTCAAGGTTCGTCTGCTGCTCCAGCATGATGTCCCGCAGGCTGAGCGATCCGGCCAGCATGAACACGCCGACCAGCGACAACCCCAGAATGATCTCGTAGGAGACCACCTGAGCCGCCGCTCGCAAGCCGCCCAGGAGCGAGTAGCGGTTGGATGACGCCCACGCGCCCAGGATGATGCCGTAAACGCCGATCGAGCTGAATGCCAGGACGAAAAGCGCGCCGACATTCAGGTCAGTGATATAGAGGTTGAGATCCCTGCCAAACGCATTGATGGTGCCGCCGAAGGGGATAACCGCCGCACCCACGATCGCCGTCACAAAGACGATCAGTGGCGCGAAAAAGAAGACCCATTTGTCAGCAGCTCGGGGAATCAGGTCTTCTTTGCCCAGCAGCTTGATGCCGTCGGCGATCGGCTGCAGCAGACCTTTCGGACCAGTCCGCGTCGGACCCATCCTGTCCTGCATGGCGCCGAGCATCTTGCGCTCGAAATAGGTCATGTAGGCCATGCCAATCAGCAACACGTTCATGATCAGGAACGCGAAGATGAATGTGAGCCACAATGGCTGGTCGTTCATGCCTGCTCCCGGCCCCCTGGCCGATCCCTCAATCCCCTGCCCGCGCCAGAATCGACATTCTGTCACACAAGCAAATGGCGCGATCAACGCACATTGTCGCGCCGCGTGCCATTCTACCGCGTGCACCCTTTTCGGGCGACTCCCCGCGTAGCGACCGCGCTTTGTCTAACGGTCGACCGACCCGAGAACGATATCGATCGTCCCGATCAGCGCCACCACGTCTGCCAGCATGGCGCCTTTGGCCAGATGCGACAGAACTCCGAGATTCACGAAGTCTGGAGAGCGAACCCGGAATCGATAGGGAATGGACGATCCGTCCGAAACGACGTAGTAGCCGTTCTCTCCCTTCGGGTGCTCGACGGCGGCATACGCTTCACCGACTGGCGGGCTGATGCCCTTGATTACCCAGACGAAGTGGCGCTGCATATCTTCGGCGGTGGTCATCGTCCCCTTGTGGGGCGGAATGACGTACTCGGATTCATAGGCCATCAATGGCGTGTCCATGCGCTCGACGGCGTCGACGCATTGGGTGATGATGCGAATCGCCTGGCGCATCTCTTCCATGCGGACCAGGTAGCGGTCGTAGACATCTCCCTTGGTGCCCAGCGGCACGTCGAATTCGAGTCTGTCGTACACCAGATACGGCATCGCTTTTCGAATGTCGTAGTTCACGCCAGACCCGCGCAGACATGCGCCGGTGAGGGAGTAGTCGATCGCGGTTTCGGCCGGGATGACGCCCACATCCTTGGTGCGCGCCAGCCAGATCGGATTCGCGGTCAGCAGATCGTCGTACTCTTTTTGCCGGTCCGGGAAGACTCTCAGGAACTCGCGAATCTGCGGGATCAGACCATCCGGAATCGGCCGGGAGAATCCGCCGATTTCCATCATATTGGTCGTCAGGCGAGCACCGCAGAAGGCTTCGAACACATCCAGGATCAGCTCGCGCTCGCGGAAGCAATAAAGCGACATCGACAGTGCGCCGATATCGAGCGCGTGCGTGCCCAGCCAGACGAGATGCGAGGCAATCCGGGAGAGCTCCGACATGATCACGCGCCAGTACTGAGCCCGTTCCGGCGATTCCACGCCACACAGCTTCTCGAACGCCATCACGCAGCCGAGATTGTTCATCGGCGCGGCGACATAGTCGGTCCGGTCGGTCCAGGGAACGACCTGCGCGTAGCGATGCGACTCACCCAGCTTTTCCACACCCCGGTGGAGGTACCCGATGATCGGGTCGCAATCGAGGATTACTTCCCCTTCGAGCTTGAGCACGACCCGCAGCACGCCGTGGGTGCTCGGGTGCTGGGGACCCATGTTCAGGGTCAGCAGTCGCTCGCTCTCGTTGATCGCAACCTCATCGGAGATCGTGTATGTGCCCGTTGGAGGCATATCCTCGGCGAAAACGGGCATACCATCAGTGCCGGGTTGTGCCACAGTGCTGCTCATGGCCCTTATGCTCCTCTCCCCGTCCACCGAGTACGTGTCCGGGAAACGGTGCGTTCCGTGTTGTAGCTTGGGTACTCTTTCCAACCCCGCAACGGATAGTCCTTGCGTAGCGGGAATCCCTCATCCCAGTCATCCGGGAGGAGCATGCGCCGCAGGTTCGGGTGGCCCTCGAAGACGATGCCGAACATGTCGTACGCCTCCCGCTCCAGCCAGTTGGCGCCATTCCAGACCGGGACGACGGAGGGAACGGACTGGCCGTCGTCGACGCCCGCCTTCAACCGCAAGCGCACCCGGTTCTTGATCGAATAGAGCTGCAACACCACATCGAAACGCGGCGCGGTGCGCAGTCGCAACATGTCCAGCGCGGTCAGATCGATCAGCATCTTGAACGAAAGCTGCTCGTGCGTCCGCAGATAGTCGCTCACCTGTCGCAGGTATTCAGGACGGACGTGAATCGTGGTTTCGTCCCGGAAACGGACGACATCCACCACCACTTCGCCGAACTGCTCGCGCAGCTCGCGAACCGCGGGATGCTGCTCGACGTCGTCGGCAAAAAAGAGTTCACGTGCCCAGGGATCGCGAGGAGTCTCCTCCTGCACAGGGCTCTCAGTCGTCAAATCGTCGGTCACACTATCTCTCCGGCACAGAGCCGACTACATCAGGCGCGAATCGCAGCCATTGCTTCAGCGCGGTCGCGCATTCGCTGCTCTTCAGCCGCCACAGCGCCCTGCTTCTTCGCCATCGTCTCGTACTTGATGACCTTGTTCTGCAGCTCCAGGATGCCGAAGTAGAGCGCCTCAGGCGTCGGAGGGCAGCCGGGGACGTAGATATCGACCGGCACCACCTGATCGACCCCCTGCACGACGGCATAGGTATCGAACGGGCCGCCAACATTGGCGCACGAACCCATCGACACCACCCATTTGGGTTCCGGCATCTGGTCGTACAACGTGCGGACAACCGGGGCCATCTTCTTCGTCACCGTGCCAGCCACGATCATCAGGTCCGCCTGGCGTGGCGACGCCCGGAAGAGCATGCCGAACCGTTCCGCCAGATCGAACCGGCTCATCGACGCGGCGATCATCTCGATCGCGCAGCAAGCCAGACCGAACTGCAGCCACCAGAGCGACGAACGCCGCGCCCAGTTGAAAACGAAGTCGAGCGACGTGACGAAAACATTCTTATCGAAGCGATCGTCGATCAGACCCATTCGAGGGCTCCCTTCTTCCAGGCATACACATATCCCTCGAGCAGCAGCAGGATGAAGACGAGCATGGCAATGAATCCGTAGCGACCGAGCGCATCGAAGGACACTGCCCAGGGAAAGATGAAAACTGCCTCGATATCAAAAACAACGAAGAGCATCGCCACCATATAGAAGCGGGGCGTAAAGCGCGCCTGCACCGGCGAAACGTCGGGAACACCACTCTCGTAGGGATCGGATTTCGTCTTGGAGGGCTTGGACGGTCCGACGATGAGGTTGAGGATAAGCAGCGTCATCGCCATGGCAATCGCTGCGGTCGTCATCAGGCCAACGATGAGCCAGTTCTCGCCGGATATTTCCACGTTCCGTGAACTCCTCCACCGGTGTTCGCGCATCGATCGCGAGGTCTGCGCAACCCAGAACGGCATAGCCGTTGCGAGGTCGCACCGAACGGCTGAATCCTATCATACGCCGCAAGTTCGACCGTGGCGCCTCGGCGGGGATCGCGCTCCATTATCCGATGCGAACGTCGCCCACAGGGAAGCGATATCGGCGGGGTTGCGAGCGCATCTGCAGGGCGTATCCGAGGGTCAGTGGTCCGAGCCGCCCGACAAACATCAACACGCACATCAGCACCTTGCCGAAATCGCTGAGACTCTGGGTAATCCCCGTGGAGAGCCCCACCGTGGCCAGACCACTCATCGTCTCGAACAGCATGTCGTGGAATTCAGCATCGGTTTCGCTCAGGCTGAACTCGGTGAATGCCAGCAGAATCGTGCCCGCGAAGTGGAAGAGAATGAATGCCGCGATGATGCTCATCGACCGCATCAGCAGTCCCGGCGAAATCCGCCGCTCGAACACGGCCGACTCGCTGTCGCCCCGAAATGTCGAGATCACCGCGACAAAGACAACGGCCACTGTGGCGATCTTGACGCCGCCAGCGGTCGACCCACTCGCCCCGCCGACCATCATCGTGGCCAGCCAGACGAACTCGGTGATCGAATTGGCCGATGACCAGTCGACGGTGGCAAACCCAGACGTCCGGCCCGCCAGCGCCTGAAACGCAGCGCCAAGCACCCGGTCCTCGCCCGGCTGGCCACCGAGCATGCCGTTCCACTCCAGCACCAGCATGGCCACAAAGCCGATGAGGAAGATGACGAGATTGCCGCTGAGCACGAGTTTGGCATCGAGGCTTAGCGTCGGCCGCCGCAAACGCAGTCGCATACTCCGGATGATTTCCAGCGCTTCCCGTACGACCAGAAACGACAGCGCACCCGCCAGAACGAGGAAAGCCATTGTGATGTTGATGGCGTAGGACGACCGGTAGCCGACCAGCGACGCGAAATTCCCCTGCAGATCGAAGCCCGCATTGCAGAACGCGGACACGGAATAGAAGAGTCCATGCCAGATCGCCTGATCCCAGGCCATTTGCCGGGAAAACGCGATCGAAAGCACCAGCCATCCGGCTCCTTCGACGACAAAGGTGAACAGCGCGATACGCCGGGAGAGCGCCGTCGCTTCACTGAGTGAAATCGACGGCGAACCATCCTGCAGGAAGAGCGACTGCCCGATGGTTGTGCGCCCGCCTCGCCCGAGCTGAAAGAGAATACCGGCGCCCACCATGAAACCCAGGCCGCCAATCTGGATGAGCGCCAGCAGAATGACCTGTCCACCGGTATTCCAGTGGTTCTGCGTGTCTACCGTGACCAGCCCGGTCACCGCCACCGCCGAGACAGAGGTGAACACCGCGTCGACGACCGGGGTACGGTCGCCACTCTTGGTCGTCAACGGCGTGGCCAGCAACGCCGCGCCGGCGATCATGATGAGAAAGAGGATCAGAATGAAGCGCTTGGCCCTGTCGCGCGCGCCGGCCGGTTTCGGCGGCGCTTCCGCCTCCGGCAGCTCGATGTACTGCGATTCCCGAACGCGGCGGCGCAGCACCACGTCGTACTTGCGCGGTGGCTCGCTCACCCTGCGCGCTCGTCTGGCGGCTCCATCATCCGCTCGACTTCCACATCGGGACCAGCCACGATCAGATCATCCCCGGATTCGATTCGCTCGTTGAACGACGGCGTGCTGATCATGAAGCGGCCCCGCACGATCAGCAGGAGGCTGACGCTCGCCCCACACGAGGTCAGCATCTCGGACACCGTCTGACCGACCATCCAGTCGGGCGCCGGCACCTTCGCCACGCCGCTCGTCGAGGAAATGGAGATGTAGTCTTCGATACTGGGAACGGCTAGTGAATGCGCGAGCTCTTCACCGGCATTGCGCTCTGGATAGACGACGCGGTGCACTCCGATCGACCGCAACACCGCCCCATGCAGTTCGTTTTTCGCTTTGGACACGACGTAGGGAACGCCCAGTTGCTTCAGCAGCATTGCCGAGAGGATGCTCGCTTCCAGACTCTCCCCCTGCGCCACGATGGCGACGTCCGAGTTGTGCACCTGAAGACTCCGCAGGAGATCCTCATCCGTGCCGTCGCCCTGAACCGCCAGCGCGGTGAATCTCGCCGCGTCGGCGACCAGCTTCTCGTCGAGATCAATGGCCAGGACTTCGTAGCCCAGGTCGTGACAGGTGCGGGCAGCCGCACGGCCAAACCGCCCCAATCCAATCACGGCGACTTTCGATCCAACTCCGATTCCTTTGGCCACTTTGTCCATCCTCTGATGCGTGGCGATGGGACACAGCAAGGAACAATGCTCCCGAGTTCCACCGATTGTCAATCGAGCCCGTTGCCGGGCACACCTGCTTCGTGCGACGATAGCCCCGATGTCCCCCACTCCCACAGGAACTGCTGAACTGATGACGCGTCGAGGCCATTCACAGCAGATCGAACAGCTGATCCGGACGTTGAGCGATCAGGGAATCACCGATGAGCGCGTGCTGGAGGCGATTCGGACAGTGCCCCGCCATGCGTTTGTCCCGGAAGATCTCCGCGACCAGGCGTGGGACAACAACGCTCTGCCACTTGCCCAGGGGCAGACGATCTCGCAACCCTTCATCGTGGCGCTGATGTCGCAAGCGCTGGCGCTGACCGGTCAGGAGCGGGTGCTCGAGATAGGGACAGGTTCCGGCTATCAAGCGGCAGTCCTCTCGAAACTCGCTCGCGACGTTGTCACGATCGAGCGGATTCCGGAGCTATCGCGTACTGCACGCGAGCTTCTCGATCGGCTCGGATTCGAAAACGTCACCATTTTCGAGGGAGATGGCAGCACCGGGATCGGAGAGGCCGGCGACTGGGACGCCATCATGGTCACCGCCGGGGCACCCGAGATCCCTCAGGCGCTCCTCGGTCAGCTGCGCGAAAACGGCGGCCGCATGGTCGTCCCCGTCGGTCCCCCAGGCGACCAGCGCCTCATCCTGCTCGAACGGCATGGTCGCCGCCACACCCAGACTGATCTCGGCCCGGTCGCCTTCGTCCCTCTGGTCGGTTCGGCAGGCTGGCCCGACGCTGGCGATTGACGTTCCTCAGTCCGCGATCCAGTTACGGCGTACATGTGCTATCCGGTAGGAGCCATCGCCGGAGCCTCAACGACAACAGGCGCAACCCCGAATGACTCAGAGGTGTCCTCTGCTTCTCCCCGTAGTCGCAGACCCCCGTGTCTGCTTTCTCAGGGAACACAACGTATCCATTGGCAGCGACTTCTCTCCACTTGCCGTTGGGGGGTTGCGGTCGTTGGGCAGCGAGGATGGTGGCCAGCATTCAGAGCGTATCCCATACGGGTGCAGACACGGGGGTCTGCAGCTACATGGCGACAAGATCACCGTCTGGCTGCCAGCGCCGACTCTAGTCCTCCAACCCCAACGGCATCATCCCAACAGCGTGGAATCCGTTGTCGACGAAGATCGTCTCGCCGCTGATGGCGCTGGAGAGGTCGCTGGCCAGGAAGAGCGCGGTGTCCGCGACATTCTTCGCGCCGAAGGGAGCGCCAATCGGCGCGACCTGCTGGAAGTACTTGACCATGTCGGTCAATCCGGGAATGCCGCGCGCCGCCGCTGTCTTGATCGGACCGGCCGAGATCGCGTTGACCCGGATGCCATCCTTGCCCAGATCGAACGCCAGATAGCGGACCGATGCCTCCAGCGCGGCTTTGGCCACACCCATGACGTTGTACTGAGGAAATGCCCGGTCGGCGCCCAGATAGGTCAACGTGATGATCGATCCACCCTCGGTCATCAGCGGCACGATCCGCTGTGAGGTGGCAATCAGTGAATAGACGCTGATGTCCATTGCGGTGCCGAATCCGTCGCGGGTCGTTTCGCGGAAGGGGTTCTTCAACTCCGCCGGCGGCGCGAATCCCACACTGTGCACATAGCCATGAATGACCCCGAAATCCGCTTTCAACCCAGCGGCCAGCGCATCGAGATCGTCGTCCGACGCCACATTGCCCTTGTAGAGCTTGCTGCCGGGCGCATTGGCGATCAACGCTTCACAGTCGCGCACCATGCGGTCATCGAGATAGCTCAGCGCCAGCGTCGCGCCGGCATTGACCAGGGCTTCACCAATGGCATAGGCGATACTCCATTTGTTGGCCACGCCCATGACGAGGAATGTCTTGCCGGCGAGGAGCCCGCTGGTCGGGGATGCTGTGTCGGTCATTGTTTGCGATCCTTTCCATGCGGCCCCGCACCGTCGCCTGGCCACGAAAGTCTCCGGCGTGGGCCGGAGCGTTGGTATTTAGTGCATGATAGCGACAGTCGCCACCGGTGGCGACCGTTCGGCGACTCAGCGGCGCGATTGGGGACGACATGGCAACGATTCCGGTGTTCGACGGTCACAACGACACAGTCCTGTCGCTGCGGGAAACCGGCCGGTCCTTTTTCGACCGCTCCACCCAGGGTCACGTCGATCTCCCACGAGCCAATGATGGTGGGCTGATCGGTGGTTTTTTCGCAGTCTGGGTCCCCAATCCGGACGAAGCCGAGATCGATCCAGACAGCGACGATCTGACCACGAGCAGCTACGGCAGCGTCGAGTCGATGCCTCCTATTCTGCCGCTCGCCACCGCCGAGCACTTCGCCCTCGATGCGCTGGCGACGCTGGCCGGCGTCGCCCGGGCGAGTGACGGCAAGGTCGCCATCGTCCGAACGGCGGACGACATCCGCCGCAACATGAAGAACGGCATCTTCTCGATGGAGCTGCACATCGAGGGCGCTGAACCGATCGACCCCTCTCTGAACACACTGGAAACCTTCTATCTGGCGGGGGTTCGGTCGATCGGCATGGTCTGGTCCCGCCCGAATGCTTTTGCCAACGGGGTCCCCTTCCAGTTCCCCGGAAGCCCTGACACCGGTCCCGGGCTCACCGACGCCGGCAAAGCGCTGGTTGCCGCCTGCGATGAGCTTGGCATCGTCGTCGACATGTCCCACCTGAACGAAGCGGGCTTCTGGGACATCGCCGGTATTTCGAAAAATCCGCTCGTCTGCACCCATTCGGGTGTGCACGCATTGAGCCCCTCGACCCGCAACCTCACCGACAAGCAACTCGATGCGATCAAGGACTCGGAGGGGATCGTCGGGGTGAACTTCCACGTCGGCTTCATCAATCGCGAAGGCAGCCGCGATCCTGACAAGACATCGGTCAGTCATCTCGCCGACCATGTCGACTACATGTGCGAACGGCTGGGAACCGACAAAGTCGCCCTCGGCTCCGATTTCGACGGCGCCACCATGCCGGGCGATCTGAAGGATGCCGCCGGTCTGCCCCTCCTCATCGAGGAGCTGGTCCGGCGAGGTTACGACGATGCGACCCTGCGGGCGATCGGCGTGGAAAACTGGCTCCGGATCTTCGACCGCACCTGGAAGAATTAAGGCATGTGCTACGCTGGGCGGTCGCAACGGCCTCTTCGCGTGTCCGTTCGTTTCACTGCGCCCTGAGCTCATGCCCGACGCACTTCAAACCGACAACCACATTCTCTGGGCACTGATCGCCACATCGGTGGTGATGGTGATCACCCTGGAAGCGGTGCAATCCGCCGTCGAAGGAGCCTGGCCCCATCAGCGCCGGCCGAGCACGATGCTTCCTTCTGAGCGGACCGCGCACTCGCTGTGGGGAATCGTCGCGCTGGCATTGATTGCGGGCGGACTGTTGCTGATCGCCAATCTGGCCATCCTGCTCTGGAAAGACCTCGATCCCCTCGATATTCAGCGAGCAGGTGGTGTTCTTCTGGCTGTTGCCTGGGCGCTCTTCATGCTGGTCAGCATCGATCGGTTTGGCATACGCCGCCACATGACCGCCATAGGTCTCGCCGGGCCGGTCGCGGCGATCGCCATTCTCACCGCGGCTATCGTGCTTCTTGCCCTGGCGCTCATAGACATCTGGCCGCCTACCGATGATTTCCGCGACGCGCTGCCAGTCATTCTGATCACGGCTCTCCGACGAGGCGGTTGAGATGGTGGAAACGACGCCGCCAGGCGAGCGCCCCAAACGCCGTCGGACCACCACGACCACCACCCAGCCGCCCGAACCAGCCCTGCCGCCCGAAGCACCGCGGACGATTCCGTCGCCGGACGGTCCGATCCTCCTGGCTCGCACATTGCCGAAAGAGCCAGAACCGGAAATCGCACCAGCAGCGCCGGCAATCGAACTCCCCGCTTCGCCTCCGTCGCTCTTTCAGAATCCGGCGTTTCAGGCCTTCTGGATTTCGAGACTCCTGATTCAGATCGCCCAGGGGGCGATGATGTATGCCCTGCTGGTGCTCGTCGTCGATACCGCGGGTTCGTCGTTTTACAACTCGATCTTCGTCATCTGCGCGGTGCTGCCGGCCATCTTCTTTGGATTGCCGGCCGGCGTCGCCGTCGACGCCGTTCCCAGACGCCCGCTGCTGGTGGCGCTGAATGTGGTGCGGTTTCTCTTCGTCATCTCGCTGGCGTTCCAGTTGCCGTCGATCGCCGGCATCTTCGCTACGGCGTTCGGCATCTGGACGATTCATCAGTTCTACGCGCCGGCCGAAGGCTCGACCCTTCCCGCGCTCGTCCCCACCAACCGGCTCACCGAAGCCCAGGCGCTTTCCAATCTGGCGCTGATCATCGCTCAGGCGGTCGGACTTGTGATCCTGGCGCCGCTGCTGCTGAAAACAGCCGGTCCGCAATATCTCTTCGCCATCTGCGCCGCGCTCTTTCTCACCGCCGCATTTCTGGTGCTGCAGCTGCCACGCATCACCGATGCCTCGACCACGAGTCAGGCCCGCATGGCCGACGCCGGAATCGAGCAGGCATTGCTCTCTGGATTGCGAACCCTTATGGGAGACCAGATTCTCTTTCGCGTGACGCTGGTCGACATCATCGTTGGCATCGGGTTGAGTGCGCTGGTGGTCATCGCCCCGATCTATCTGACCAATATCCTCGACAGCTCATCGGAAAACACGGTTTTCGTCTTCGCGCCGGCGGCGATCGGGGTCATCGCCGGTCTCCGGCTGGCGCCATTCCTGAGCCGGCACATCGAGCTCCGGATGCTGGCCACACTGGGGCTCCTGATCTTTGCCGCATGCGTCGCGGCGTTCGGCTTTATGTCCGATATCTACCGGTTTCTGGTCGATACCCTACAGCTGCCGCTCGATGCGCTGGCCGACGCCGTCCGCATCGCACCACTGGCATTGATGGTCATGCTCTTCTCCGTCCCCGCCGGGTTTTCGTCGTCAGTGGTTGGTGTTGCGGCTCGCACCACCACCCTGCTCCGCACCCCCACCGGATCTCAGGGCAAAGTGATCGCCACGCAGTCGCTCATGCAGAACATCGGAGCCCTGCTGCCGACCCTCGTGGCCGGCATCCTCGCCGACGTCATCGGCGTCGAGCGGGTGGCTATCGTCATCGCCGTCCTGATGATCGCCGGCGCGTCAGCGACATTTCTGACGGGGCGGTTTACGCCGATGGCAAGGGGAATTGTTGATGGTGCATAGTGCATAGTTGATAGTTGATAGTGAATAGTTGATGGTGCATAGTGCATGGTTGATGGTGCATTGTGGGGTTGCGACGGCCACTACCGACGTTCAATGATTCACTATCAACTACCAACCATGAACTATTCACTATCGACCATCAACTATGCACTATCAACTATTCACTATGCACCCTCTTATACCTCTTCTTCCCCACCCGGAAGAGCTGCGGCGCATTCGAAGGGATGAACGCGGCATCGACCTCTTCGATCCGTTCTCCATTGATCGACAGTCCGCCTTGCGAAGCGAGGCGGCGCGCCTCTCCTCGTGACGCGACGAGCCCAGCCTCGATGAACGCTTCGGCGATGGTGATGCCATTCGCCAGCAGGTCGCCCGGAATGACCGCCGATGGGACGTTCGGGTCGGCGAGCATCGCCTCGAGCGAGTCGCTGCCAAAAAGCGCCTGAGCGGACGCATCCGCCTCCTGGGCCGCCTGTGCGCCATGCGCCAGCGCCGTCACCTCGCGGGCGAGCACTCGCTTCGCGTCTCGCAATGCGTCGCCACTCACCGAGGTCAGCCGCGCGATCTCCTCATTGGACACAAAGGTGAAGAGCTTTAGCAGCCGCTCGACATCCGCATCATCGACGTTGATCCAGTACTGGTAGTAGTCGAACGCCGAGGTCATGCTCCCTTCGAGCCATACCGAGTTGCCCGCCGACTTGCCCAGCTTCTCGCCGCTCGCCGCGGTGATCAGCGGACTGACCAGCGCGAACGCCTGCACTCCTTCGACCCGCCGGATCAGATCGACGCCGGCCACGATGTTGCCCCACTGGTCCGAACCACCCATCTGCAGGCGGCATCCTGTGGTGCGGTAGAGATGGAGGAAGTCGTAGGCCTGGACGATCCGGTAGTTGAACTCCACAAAGTTCAAACCAGCGCCGGTATCGACGCGGACCTTATAGGTTTCGGCGGCCAGCATCTCGTTGACCGAGAAGTGGCGCCCGATGTCCCGCAGGAATTCGATGTAGTTGAGCTCCAGCAGCCAGTCAGCGTTGTTCATCAGCAGAGCCGGCGGGTTGCTTCCGAACCGGTTGCCCTTGAAATCGAGAAAACGGTCGAACTGCGGCAAGATCGACCGCAGGTTTTGCCGAATCTGCTCTTCGCTGAGGACATCCCGCACCGATGTGCGGCCACTCGGATCGCCCACCAGCGCGGTTCCGCCCCCTCCCAGGGCCACCGGTTGATGCCCGAATCGCTGCAACACCGCCAGCAGCATGATGCCGAGCTGGTTGCCGATGTGCAGGGAGCGCGCGGTGGGGTCGAACCCGATGTACGCCGTCACGATCCCATCGTCGAATGCTTTTCTCAGATTGGGTTCGTCCGAGATGTCCTGAACGTAGCCACGGCTCTTCAGGTAGTCGACAACGTGAACCCCGGATTCCCTTGCCTCGATCGCGGAATCGGCACCTGTATTCATCTACGCCGTTGCTCCTGCCAGGAAGTTCTGCACAACCGATGGAATTTGCGACCAGTCGCCCGAATAGACCCACATGCCCTGAGCCGTGTAATCGGAGTAGACATAGGGCAGCAGATCGATGAACTCGACGCTTGCAGCGGTGAAGTTCGGCGCTGCCAGCGCCAGCGTCAGCCGTCTGGCCGCGCCGATGTCGTTGCGGATCGAACGCCGGTATTGGTCCACCAGATCGGGCAGCTGCGAAACGTACTCATCGCTGGTGGCTTTGTTCAGCAGCGAAACCAGCACCAGCTGCTGGCGCATGATCCTGCCGCCATCTCCGTCCTGATGCCGCGTTCGAACGAACTTCAAGGCATCGGCGCCATCGAGGTGAATCGATCCGGCCGGATAGAAGATCTCTTCGATGCCATGATCGATGGTCGGGAACTCAGCGTCGTACAGATCGTACGGATTGTCCACCTCGACGCCGCCGAGCTGATCGACGACAGCGGCAAACGAATCGAACGTGGCCAGCGCGACGGCATCGATGGTGATGCCGAAGTTGGCCAGCACCGTCTGCTTCATCGTTGTGGCGCCATCGCTGAATTTCCCGGTGCCCGCTTTGATGCCGAAATCGAACGCTCTGGTGATCTTGTCGTAGCCGAAACCGGGGATCTCCAGATAGAGATCCCTGGGAACGCTGACAACCCGCAAGCGGCCGGTCGGCACATGCATTCTGGCGATCATGAAGACGTCGGAATTTTCTGGATTGCCCGGCAGCTGATACTCCACCGGCCGGCTGTCCAATCCGCCAGCGATGACCGTGAAGGTCTCCAGATCGACAGGTTCGACGTCATTCTGCGCCAGTGTGGACGCAATCCTGTTCATCGCCCCCAGGGCCGGAAAAACGACCAACCCGGCCGTTCGCAACATTCGCCGTCGGGAAATCATTCGTGAAGACCTTTGAACGCGTGAGCCGTGGTCACCGCCGAATCGCTCCGGCAGCTATGCAAGGTAGCATTCCCGCTGATGACCGGCAACTTTCAATGCCGCCCGGCAAACATTTGGAGTGTCTTTGTGCCAAAGCAGAACGAGCAGGAAACGGTCGAGCATCTTCGGTCTCTGATCCGGGACATCCCTGATTTTCCCACTCCCGGCATCCTCTTTCGCGACATCACCCCGCTGCTGGCAGACGCCGACGCCTTTGCCGATGCGGTCAGCCTGATGGCCGCGCCCTACGCCGAGATCGACCACGTCGTCTGCATCGAGAGCCGGGGGTTCATTTTCGGCGCGCCGATCGCCTACCGGCTTGGTGCGGGAATCGTTCCCGTTCGCAAAGCCGGCAAGCTCCCCTTTGAAACGTTCGTCGCCGACTATGCGCTGGAATATGGACAGAACACCGTCGAAGTCCACCAGGATGCGATCAAACCAGGCGAACGCGTGATCATCGTCGACGATCTGCTCGCCACCGGCGGGACTATCGAAGCGGCGATCCGCCTGGTCGAACATTTCGGCGCGACTCTGGCGGGAATCGAAGTGCTGATCGAGCTCGAGGCGCTGGGCGGACGGGCGCGACTGGTCGATCACCCGGTGCGCAGCCAGATCGTCTACTGATCGCCCAATCGCCGCAGATAGGCGTCGGTCGCAGCGCCAAGCCGCCGCGCACCCTCGGCGATCTTTTCTTCCGGAAGCGACGAGTAACTGAGACGCATCCCCTGTGCGGGACCGTCGTATCCGGGATAGAACCAGGAACCCGGCAGAAAGGCAGCGCCATATGGCGCCGCCGCGCTCAGCAGCTCGTCGGCGGACGCGCCCGCTGGCAGATCGCACCAGACGAAGAAACCGCCGTCGGGGCCGCGCACCGCGACCGAGTCCGGCATGGCTTCCGAGAGCGCCCGGAAGAGGATGTCCCTCCGGTTCCGATAGAAATCGCGGATCGCCACGACGTGATCGTCGAGAAATCCGGTCGCTGTGTGATAGACGATCCGCGTTTCGATGCGGTTGGAGTGGATATCCGCACCTTCTTTGGCCATCAGGAGCAGCGGCATCAGATCGGCCGGAGCAATCATCCACCCGACGCGCAATGCCGGCGCCAGCGTTTTCGAGAACGATCCCAGATAGATCACCCGGTCGGACAGCGAGCGCAACGCCATCGCCGGCGTATCCGGGGTGAAGTAGATCTCGCCGTACGGATCGTCCTCGATCACCATCACGTCATGGCGTTCGGCCAGCTCCAGCAACCGCGTTCGCCGCTCAAGGGATATCGAGTATCCCGTCGGGTTCTGGAAGGTCGGGATGGTGTAGATGAACTTGGGCGCGCGGTCGGCGGTTCGCAAAATCTCTTCCAGCGCATCGGTGCACAACCCGTGCTCGTCGACCGGACAGGTGATGTAGGACGCCTCGTACGCATCGAACACCTGCATCGCGCCGATATAGGTCGGTCCTTCGACGATGATCGCGTCGCCTGGATCGAGAAAGAGCCGGGCCAGCAGATCGATTCCCTGCTGACTCCCGTTGGTGACAAAAAGGTCGCTCGGTCCAACAGCGACCCCACGCCGCGTCATGCGCTCGGCGATGAGCTCGCGGAGTGGACCCCACCCCTCCAGCTCGCCATAGCCGAGCTGTCCGCCGACTTCCACCCACGCCCGCTCCGCCGCCCACTGCAGGCGATCGAGCGGTTGAATCTCCGAGGCGGGGGCGCCATTCCCGAAGTAGATCGGATCGGGGTGCTGGCCGGTCAGATCCTCAGCGGCCGCCCAGGGATTGTGCTCGAATGCACGCGCCCGCCGGGCCAGCCGGTAGTCTCCGGTCGATGTCAAAATCCTGGGCACATCGCTGCTTTCTGCTACTGATCGACCAGCTCGATTTCGAGCCGTTTGTTGATTCGCCCTTTGGACCGGGTGCCAATCACCCGCAGCCCGCCGATCTCACGGGTGTTAGCCACATGCGTGCCGCCATCCGCCTGCAAATCGAGCCCCACGATCTCCACCGTGCGCACATCGACGATTCCTTCAGGCAGGAGATTGATCTTGGTCCGGATCAGGTCGGGTATCTGAAATGCTTCATCGCGTGGCAGGATGCGGACCCGGATCTCCCGTCCCGCAGCGATTTCGGCGTTGGCTGCTGCTTCGATGGCGCTGACCCGGTCTGGTGAGAGGTCCTCCAGCTCGAAATCCATGCGGGCTTTGTCGATCTCCATATTGCCGCCCGTCACCAGCGCCCCGAAATCCCGGAAGACAACGCCACACAACACATGCAGTGCGGAATGGGTGCGCATCAGCCGGTAGCGATGGTCCCAATCGATCCGAACCTGCACCTTGTCGCCCACACGCGGCAGCGGGTGCTGGGGTCCGATCACATGAGCGACACCATCCGCGGTCTTGACCGCCGATACGACCAGCAGCTCCTCACCGGTTCCCGCGATCGTCAGCGTTCCGGTGTCGGACGGTTGCCCTCCACCGCGCGGATAGACAACGGTCCGACACAGCACGACACCGCGAGCATCAGCATCGACGGCAAGAACAACCGCCGCACACTCACGGGCATAGGCATCGGTTTGAAAGATCAACTCGGTCGAATCAGACATCGTCGAGCACCGCTCTCGCCCTGAATTGCATGCGCCAGGTGGCGTAGACCCGCCGATAGTAGAAGTGCCTTCCGCCGCCGTCAAACTGTCCTCTTCCTGTGAGTTTCCTGCGTGTCACAAACGGACTTGTCAGACAGTCAATTCAAGGGTACTATTGGTCACAGGTCATATTTATTCCTGACAGATTTATCATCGAACGTTCGCCTGATCCGCAGCAGGTGCTCCCGTGGAATCGTTCGAATCTGGCGCAACCGCACCGTTTGACATCGAGTCGACCGGCCTCCCGGCCGAATCGCGCTCCCTCGGTCTCGTTTCCTGCTACGAAGCGCGCCTCGCCTCGACGATGCTGGTCCGGGCGATGGACCGGGAACTCGCCCGGCGTCCATTGACCACCAAATGCGGCCGTCTGGCCCGCGCGGAAAACGCATCGCTCTTCAGTCCGGCATCACCCACAGTGACAGCCAGATCCCCTCAAGCCAGCTTCGTCCAGGTCGTCGCCCGCTCCGCGCTTCAAGCCGAACCCGCGTAGCGACAGCGATTCAACCGCACATCACACAGCCGGAGAGCACCCGTCGATGCAGAACCCGGCCCTGTGCCGGGCGATTCGGTTCGCCGGGTGCGCTGGTATACTTTGCCGGTAAATGAAGCGCGAAACCGTCCGGTTTCGCTGGCCAGAAACAGGATGCAGGCGTGGCAGAGGCAACGGTAAACAAATCACGGTTGTTCGTGGGTGATGTCGTGCGGGTAACCATGCCCCGTGGCCACAACAAACGCGGCGTCTGGGGCATCAGTGTCCTCTACACCACGTCCCAGGAAGCCAAGTTCGACGGCGCTATTGGCACCGTCACCGAAGTTCAGCCCGTTGGTCCGTACACCATCCCCCAGTATCTGGTCGATTTCCGTACCCACGACAACTCCCGCGCCGGCATTCCCTGGCAAGCGCAATGGTTCCGGGAGGAATTTCTCACGAAGCAAGACGGATAGACGGGGACGGGGAGCCACTCTTTTCCATCGCTCAGTTGAAAACGGGCGGGCTCTCACGAGCCCGCCCGTTGTGCAGCATTTCTTTCCGTCTGCCCGTCTCCCCGTCTCCCCGTCTCCCCGTCTCCCCGTCTCAAACAGCCGCCAGCGCCTGATCCAGATCCGCGATGATGTCCGCCACCGTTTCGATGCCGATCGAAAGTCGCAGATAGTCGGGTGTGACGCCGGTCGTCGCCTGTTCAGCTTCGGTAAGCTGTGAATGCGTGGTCGAGGCCGGGTGGATGATCAGCGATTTTGCGTCGCCGATGTTCGCCAGGTGGGAGAAGAGCTTCACATTCTCGATCACCGTCCGTCCTGCCTGGAGACCGCCGCGCACCCCAAACCCGATCAGTGCTCCGTAGAGGCCGCGCGAGTGGTACTTGCTGGCCGTCTTGTAGGAGGGGTGGCTCGACAGCCCGGGATAGTTCACCCAGGCGACCTTCGGGTGCTCGGAGAGGAACCGGGCCACCGCCATGGCGTTCTGGCTGTGGCGCTCCATGCGCACCGCCAGCGTTTCCAGACCCTGCAGGAAGAGCCAGGCATTGAATGGACTCATCGCCGCGCCGGTGTCCCGCAACATATGCGTCCGAGCTTTGATGATGAACGCGATGTTGGCCCCAAAGTTCGCCGGGCTAAAGACATCGTTGTAGACCAACCCGTGATAGCTCGGATCGGGCGTCGTGAAGTCGGGGAAGCGTCCGGAAGCACCCCAGTCGAACTTGCCGCCATCGACCAGAACGCCGCCGATGGCCGTTCCATGACCACCGATGAACTTCGTTGCCGAATGGAGGACGATGTCCGCGCCGTGGTCGAGAGGGTTGACCAGATAGGGGGACGGCATCGTGTTGTCGAGGATCAGTGGCACCCCGGCAGCATGCGCCACCTCGGCCACCGCCTCGATATCGAGCGTCAGCAAGTCCGGATTGCCCAGTGTTTCGGAATAGACCGCTTTGGTGTTGTCGGTGATGGCCGCTTTGACCGCATCGGCGTTTGGCTCGGCGAAAACAACCTTGATCCCCATCTTCGGCAGGGTGTAATGGAAGAGGTTGTAGGTGCCGCCGTAGAGACTTGTGGTCGAAACGATTTCGTCGCCGGCATTGGCGATGTTCTGAATCGCCGCGGTTTCCGCCGCCTGGCCGGAGGCAAACGCCAGCGCCGCCGCTCCTCCTTCGAGGGCCGCGACCCGTTTCTCGAAGACATCGGTCGTCGGGTTCATCAACCGCGTGTAGATGTTGCCGAACTCCTGCAGGGCAAAGAGGCTCGCGGCATGGTCCGGACTATCGAACACGTACGATGACGTCATGTAGATCGGCACCGCGCGCGACTTGGTGGTCGGATCGACTTCCTGACCCGCATGCAGTGCCTGTGTTTCAAATCCCACTGGTTTTTCGCTCATCGCGATGAACTCCTTATCCTCATCCTTTGACAAAACGTCCGGTCCAGCGTCCTACCCGTGACCCGCGAATGCGGTCTCGGGCGCGGGTCTGAATCGCTCGAGAAAGGGCGAAACCGCTTCCCGCATCAGATCCCAATCCTTGAGAAACGCGTCATGCCCATTTGGTGAATCGAGCTCCGCGTACTCCGCCTCCTTTCCCGCAGCCAACAGATCGCGATGCAGTTCTCGAACGTCAGCAGCCGGATACAGCCAGTCGCTGCGAATCCCCACGACAAGCACCGGCGCCTGAATCTCCGCCAGCCATTTCTGCTTGCCGCCATCCCGGTAGAGATCGTAGAGATCCATTGCCCGGGTCAGGTAGAGATGACTGTTGGCGTCGAATCGGCGGACGAGCGCCGCCCCGTGGTAATGGACATAGCCTTCGACATCAAAGGTACCGCCAAACGACGGATAGAGGCTGGGTCTGGTGGCTGGCTTGCGGCCGAACCGCTCTCCCATGCTCTCCGGACTGTGAAACTGGGTCATGGCCACCATCCGGGCGATCGCCAGCCCCTCGGCCGGAAAGACGCCTTCGCTGGCATACTCGCCACCTCGCCAGTCCGGATCGGCCATCACGGCCCGGCGGCCCGCTTCGTTCAGTGCGATCAGCATTGGTCCAAGCGTGGGTGTGGCCGCCACCGCGACGGTGGCGGTCACCATATCGGCGTGGCGCGTGGCCCATTCCAGTGCCTGGCATCCCCCGATCGACCCGCCCATGGCGATCAAACGCTCGATGCCCAGGTGCTCGGCCAGCCGGCGGTGCACCGTCACGATGTCGCCGATCGTGATCAGGGGAAACCGCATCGCGTAGGGACGTCCCGTCAGCGGGTCGATCGACGCGGGACCGGTCGTACCCTGGCACCCTCCCAGAATGTTGGCGCAAACCACAAAATGCCGATCGGTATCGACCGGCAGGCCGGGACCGATGATCGGCGACCACCACCCCCCTTCGCCGGTGGCCAGACTGTCGCCTGTCAGCGCATGCAGAATGAACACGGCATTGTCTCGCGCCGCGTTGAGTTTCCCCCAGGTTCGATAGGCGACCGTCACCGAGGGAAGCTGCCCGCCCAGCTCCAGTGAGATCGGTCCTGACGCGAACCATTTCAGAACGCCGGGCGCGCCCGGAGATCCGTCGCCGCCGACGAGCGTCAGGTGCGGCGTACTCGCGCTACCCGAAGGTGGGGCAATCGGAATATAGATAGAGCCGTCAAATCGCTGCTTCACAACAACTCGTTCTCGACGCAGATTCAGTTTCAGGGGGGCAAACAAAAACCCCTCATCGAAAAAGGGGCTGGCGGCGTCAAAGCCATTCCCTTATCTCGCAGATCTCTCTGCCGGAATTGGCACCTTGCGCATCGTGCGCAGGCTGCCGGGCTTCACAGGGCCGTGTCCCTCCACCTCTCCTGATAAGGCAGTTCTCTTCAGTTGTTGATGCGGAATATAGGGAAGAGGCGCGGGCAATGTCAAGAGGGCGCGGGGCAAAGGGCAAGGGGCAAGGGTACGCCGCGCCACCCCTGCTGCGCGTAGCGTCGCCATTTATGGCGCGCTTCCGCCAGGCGCGGTTAGCCGGGGTGGCGAAACCGGCACGACGCCGCCATCCTGGATCGGCCATTCGGTGGTCAGGTTGAGGCCATGAAGAAACGCGCGATCGTGCGACACGACGACCATCGGTCCCTGATACGCCGCCAGCGCCCCCTGCAACCGTTCGATTCCCGAGACGTCGAGGTGATTGGTCGGCTCGTCGAGCAACAACGCGTCGGCTCCCCCTCCCACCAGTTTCGCCAATTCCAACCGGAGCCGCTCGCCGTAGCTCAGGTTGACCACCTCTTTCATGACATCCTGACCGGTAAAGAGGAACTGATCGAGCAACGCCCTGATGGCTGACTCTTCTCCGACCATCACCGTGCGCATTGCTTCCAGCACCGTCTGGCCGGCGGGCACTTCGGAACGCGTATGTTCCTGTTTCAGGTATCCCAGCTTCACGCCCGATCCAAGAACGACTTCGCCACTGCCTTGCCGCTCGCCGGCCAGAATGCTCAGCAGCGTCGTCTTGCCGCTGCCGTTCGGTCCCGACAGCCAGGCTCTATCTCCGCCGTGCAGTTCAACATCCACGTCCTCGAGCACACGATTGCCGCTCAACTCGACGCTGAGACCGCGACCAGCCAGGATCAACCGGCGGTCGGACGAACCTGATCTCGCCATCCCGGCCAGATAGAGCGCGTTGTCATATGCCGGACGCTCGAGGCGCTGGTCGCCATCGAGATCGCGTTGCAGGCGCCGCTCCTGCACGATCGCCCGCCTGGCTGTTCCCTTGGCGATTTTCCGGATGGCGAAGTTGATCGTGCTGTTTTCCGTCCGCCGCGCCCGGTCCTTCAGCACGCGGATTTCGCGTTCGACTCGCTCGATCTTTTCCTGCTGATCGCGCCACGCCGCCATCTCCGCTTCCCGCTCCCGGCGGCGCGCCTCCTGAAAATCGCTGTAGCCACCCTGATAGATGGACAATTGATGGGTTCGCTCATCGAGAAACAGGATGCGACTGACCGTACGATCGAGGAATGCCCGATCGTGCGACACGATGATCGCCGCTTGGGGAGCACTCAGGATCCACTCCTCGAGCCAGGTCAGGGCAGGCAAATCGAGGTGATTCGTCGGTTCATCGAGGAGGAGAAGGTCGCTGCCGGAGAGCAATCGCGCCCCCAGAGCGACCCGGGTCTTTTCTCCACCGCTGAGCCCGGCGACCGGGCGATCCAGATCGAGCGCCTCGACACCCAACCCGGCGCAAATGCGGTCGATCGACGTTTGCACGCCATATCCACCCAGCGCTTCAAATCGTTCGAGCGCATCGCCATAGGCATCGAGTGCTTCCACGTCGCCAGGATCACACGACATCCGCGCGATCGCGTCGTCGAGATCTCGACCCGCCTCTTGCCATGCCTCCTGACCGGAAGTCAGGAGGTCGACAACCCGCGTAGACGCTGCTTCCTCGACTTGCTGGACCAGATATCCCACTTCGACGCCCGGTTCGAGGCGTACCGATCCTTCGTCGGGCGTCTCCAGCCCGGCGATGATGCGCAGCAGCGTCGACTTGCCGGAACCGTTGGCTCCGACGAGACCGACCTTCTCTCCGGTCTTAATGGAAAAGGTGATCTCCTCCAGCACCGGCCCATCCGGATACCGTTTCGAAATCTTATTGACATACAACATCAGGAAACCCCGTGTCTTTGCGCCCATCGCGGCACGACACGGAAACGGCAGATTACATGTGATGAGATTTGAGGGAAATCCGAATCAGGGAACTGCCATGTCGCATCGAAACCGCAGACCGGCGCCGCGAGCCTGGCTCGCTAGCGAAAACATCTGCATCTGGTTTCTTATCGACGCACCGGCGGACCTCCTGATAGACCGGCCACGAGCCTATCAAGCGCCGATGCTTCTGTCAACTCAATTCGAGCTTCAGGCGGCGAAAACGAACCAACAACGTAGTCCCCGGCCCTGTGCTGTGCCGGCGGTCGCAATCGCAACGATGCGGCCTTCCGGTCCCGTTCCGGACTACCGCTTCAGTGACCCCAAAATCCCCCGCGACAACGCCCGCCCAATCTCGCGACCGAAGGTCGAGGCGGCGTCGCCGAGGAACTCGTCGAGCGGATCCTTCTTCTTGCTGCTCTTGCTGGTCGAGCGTTTGGCGGCTTCCCGTTCCAGCTTCTCCCGCTCTTTTTCCAGCTGCGCGCGTTCCTTCTCGAACTCCTGACGCTGGCGTTCGGCCTCGGCCTCCACATCCGCCTGAGCGATCCGTCCCTGCAGGATCTCGTAGGCGCTTTCCCGCTCGATCCGCACGTCATACTTGCCGGCCACCGGCGACGCGGCCATCACCGCCCCCCGCTCCTCAGCCGAAATCGGACCGATTCGGCTGCGCGGCGGGATGATGAATGCCCGCTCCACCACGCTCGGCGCTCCCGATTCATCGAGGAATGACACCAACGCTTCGCCAACGCCCAGCAGGGTCACCACCTCCTGCGTGTCGAACGCCTCGTTCGGGCGAAATGTCTCGGCCACGGCCCGGATCGACTTCTGGTCGCGGGGCGTATAGGCGCGCAACGCGTGCTGCACGCGATTGCCAAGTTGCCCCAGCACAACGTCCGGAATGTCGATTGGCATCTGCGTGATGAAATAGACGCCGATTCCCTTCGAACGAATCAATCGCACCACCTGCTGGATGCGGTCACCCAGCGCTTTGGGCATGTTGTCGAAGAGGAGATGCGCTTCGTCGAAGAAAAACGCCAGGATCGGCTTGTCCGGATCGCCGACCTCGGGCAGATTCTCGAACAGCTCGGAGAGCATCCAGAGCAGAAATGTTCCATATGCCAGCGGCTCGTGAAAAAGGCGTTCCGCAGCCAGGATGTTGATGTAGCCCCGGCCATCCGGGGCTATCCGAATGAAGTCGTTCAGGTCGAGCGCCGGTTCGCCAAAGAGTGAACTCGCGCCCGACTGTTCCAGCGTGAGCACCCCTCGCTGAATCGCACCGATCGACTGCGTGGAGACCGCACCATAATCGACGGTGATCGATTTGCGATTTTCTCCAACCTCATTGAGCAACGCCCGCAAATCCTGCAGGTCGACAAGCGGCAGTTTCTGGTCGTCCGCGTAGGCGAACGCAACCTGCAGCACGCCGGTTTGCGTGTCGTTCAGACTGAGCAGGCGGGCTAGCAGGAGCGGTCCCATTTCAGAAATCGTCGCCCGGACCGGGTGTCCCAGCTCACCGTAGACATCCCAGAACATCACTGGCGCCGCGACCGGTTCCAGCGGCGGCAGACCGAGCATCTCCAGCCGATCATCGACCCTGCTGTTTCCCCCACCCGACGCCGCGAGGCCCGCCACATCACCCTTGATATCCGCCACGAAAACCGGCACGCCGTTCTCGCTGAATTTCTCGATGATCGACTGGATGGTCACCGTTTTGCCGGTACCGGTCGCGCCAGTGACAACGCCGTGCCGATTGGCCATCTCGGGCAGGAGGCAAAGATCGAGATCGCCGGATCTGGCGATGAGAAGCGGTTCGGCCATGCGGTGCGATACCCCTGTTGATGTCGATAGGTCGAATTCGTCACCAGAGACTATAGCCGAGCGGCAACGAATCCCACGTTCTGCGCTGGTCTCACCCAATGTCCTGAGGCTCACGATGGCATCATTGGGCAGGCCACAGACCAGTATGGAGACGCATCATGGCTGTCACGCTGACTCCTCAGATAGAAGAAATCATCCGCAAAAAGCTCGAAGCCGGGCAGGACAGCAACGCCAGCGAGCTTGTCGGCGAGGCTGTGCGCCAACTGGACGCCCGCGAGCGGCAGATCGAACAACTCCGCGCGGCGCTCCAGGTCGGAATTGACCAACTCGATCGCGGCGAGGGAATCCTGTGGACTTCCACCACGATGGCCGAAATCATGCGGGAGGCGGAAGAGGAAGACCGAATAGGTCTGCCAATCAAAGACGATGTCAAACCGTAGGCTTCGAGTTTCTCCTGAAGCCCGGCAAGACATCCGACACGCTTTGCGCTACACGCGCGACGTGTGGGGCAAAGACCAATACATCGAGTACGCCAGGCGTTTGAAAGAAGCCATCGAACTGCTTCGCCAGTTCCCTGGGCTTGGCCGGACCTCGAATCCCCATCTTTCCGACATACGCATGCTTCCGGTGGGCGAGCATCTTGTCTTCTACCGATACGACGGCGACACAATCGAAATTGCGCGTGTGCTGCACAACAGGATGGATACCAGGAGCCGCATCACAAGTGAGTCTGAATACGGTCATCATGCCCCCCGGCATCGTCCCCGGTGTCATACTTCAGGAAGTCACAAATCAACACGGAGACGCATCATGGCTGTAACACTGACTCCTCAGATAGAAGAAATCATCCGCAAGAAGATCGAAGCCGGGCAGTACAGCGACGCCAGCGAGCTTGTCGGCGAGGCCGTACGCCAGCTGGACGCCCGGGATCAGAAGCTGGAGCGGCTCCGGGCTGCGCTCCAGAGCGGCATCGACCAGGCCGATCGCGGCGAGTTGATTCCGTGGACCCCAGACCTCATGGACCGACTAGAGCGCGAGGCGGAAGAAATGGTCCGATTGGGAACACCCATCAAACCCGATGTCCAGCCGTAACGTCGACCTCTCAGAAGATGCAGAGAGCGACATCAGACACGTTCTCGCATACACGCAGAAGGTCTGGGGACCGGAACAGCGGAGGCGCTATCGCCGTCAAATCGACGGTGCTCTCGAGCGGCTTGCGCAATTTCCCGAGTCGGGAGAATCGGTCGATGGCTTCGGCATCGACTTGAGAAGAACGCCTGTCGGACAGCATTCCATCTACTATCGGGATTCCGGCGAAACAATCGAGGTCCTTCGAGTCCTGCACAACAGGATGGATGCCGGTTCCCATATCACCATCGACCCCTGACCGGGGTCACTGCCTCGCACCACGTTGTCACGCGGTTGATACCCTGTCCAACACACCGTTGGCACTTTGCAACGACCTGAACCCGACCATGTGATCAGGCGCCCGGACGATCGGGTTCGCGACGACGCTCATCGGGGAGGTCGGCCATGGTCACCAATTCGCTCCACTCCTCCCGGACAGCCGGGAGCGCTGGCATCCTGCAGCGCATCGACACAGGCGGGCTCCTCAAAATCCTCGGGGCCATTGCCGTTCCGGCGGTAACCGGACTCGCAATGGCGTTTGCCATGCCTCGCGGCCCGGTGACCGCCAACGACGCCCTGCTCCTTATGGTTTCGGCGTTTCTCGCCGGTATCGTTGCGGGATATCTGATGCGATCGCGATGGGCATTCATCGTTGGGCCAGCCGCACACATCGTTGCCTTCGAGTTGGGACGGATCGACGCGGCGGGCCCCACCGTCGACAGCATTCACCTCGGTTCGACCTTCGGCATCCTCGCCTTCCTTTCCAGCCGGGGCGTGTTCATTGTGCTGGCGCTGCTGCCCTTGGTCATCGGCGCAGCCTATGGACTGGTCGCCGCCAGATTCCGATTCGGGGGAGGCTCAGAAACGATCAGCGGCAGGCGCCACTGGGCGGGGCGACTGGCGCTCGGCGTTCCCACGCTCCTCCTGGTTGCTCTGGCCGCCTGGATCGCCATGCCCGCTTCGACTCCAGCCCTCTCCAGTCCAACTGGCGAACCGGTCGACGGCGGTATTGCCGAACTGACGTCGGTGAACATCGGCGGCGTCGATCAGTGGTTGGAGATCAGGGGAGCGAATGAGGATCTTCCCGTGCTCCTCTACCTGAGCGGCGGTCCCGGTCAAAGCGATCTGGCGCTCTCCCGCGCGCTGCTTACCGACCTGACCACCGACTTCATCGTCGTCGGCTGGGACCAGCGCGGCACCGGCAAGTCGTACGCCGCATTCGACCCCGACATGATCACGCCCGAAGTCGCCATTGCCGACACCATCGATGTCACCAACTACCTGCGCGAGCGATTCGACGAAGAGAAGATCTATCTCATGGGCGAGTCGTGGGGATCACTCCTCGGCGTGATGGTTGTCGACGAGCGCCCCGACCTCTTCTACGCCTACATCGGCAGCGGTCAAATGGTCGATCCGAAAGCGACCGACCAGCGCATCTACGCCGATCTGCTCGCCGAAGCCAGGCGCCGGGGCGATGATGGTCTGGTCGAGCAGCTGGAAGGGTTCGGACCGCCGCCATACGACGATCTCTGGGCATACGGCGTGATCATGCAGCACTATCCGTTGATCGAAGGGGACTACGACCCGCCACAAGCCTATCTCGACCGAGGGGAGGAATCGGGGGTCGGATTCTGGGGCATCATGGGCAGCGAATACACCCCCATCGACAAAGTCAACGTCCTGCGCGGGTTGATCGATGTCTTCGCCGTCATGTATCCGCAGCTGCAGGAGATCGACTTCCGGGTCGATATCCCCACGCTCGATGTGCCGGTCTATCTCTTCGACGGTGAGCACGAGCTGGCCGGACGGCGCGATCTCGCCCACGAATGGTTCGATCTTCTGCAAGCGCCGGACAAAGCGATGTTCACCTTCCCCGACGCCGGGCACGCCGTCGCCTTCGAACATGCCGACGACCTGCATCGGGTGCTGGTCGAAGAGATTCTGCCAGCGACCTATCCGGATCAGACAAGCTGACCGGCCAGGTTAGCCATCTCGACGGAGCCAGACCTCCATCCGGCCTGGCTCCCGGTTCGCCCAGAGGAAATAGGGAATCAACGTGATATCGGCGGGCGCCACGCCCGCCGATTCGTCGTCATCGGCGAGAACATAGAGCTGGTCATTCCAATGGCCGGCAAGCGGCGAGATCGACGCGGTTGCGCGTAAGACGGTCGTCCTGCCCAGCTGACCATCGACCTGCTCCGTCTTGAAGGCACTCGCCGGTCCGACGATCACGTCCCGAGGATCGATGTCCGGGTTGTCCGCCTGCTCCAGGCAGTAGAGCAGCGGTCCTCGCATTGCCGCCACCCGGCCAGCGTTCTCGAAGAGGTAGGGATGTGCCCTCACCTGCCTTGGCGGCATCGGCAGATCGATTTCGACCACGTCGCCAGCCTTCCATATTCTCCGAATATCGACATAGCAACCGGGCGCCCAACGATCAGACTGTGTCGTGCCATTGACGCGAACCGGTACCGGCTCGGCGACCCACCCCGGTACACGTAGATAGACCGAAAAGAGGCCTTCGCCATTGACTTCCACGCGGACCTTGCCATCCCAGGGATAGTCGGTTTCGACATTCAGGCGGACAACGCGACCACCAGAGAGCGCCAGGTCGATCTCACTCCGCGCATAGAGATGGAGCCAGACGCCTTCGTCCGACGTCGTCGCCAGGTAGCCACCGATCGATGCCAGCGTGCGGGCCAGATTGGGTGGACAGCACGCACAGTCGAACCATGGCTCGCGGCGATGCGTTCCATCGTCGGCCAGGGGGTTCTGATAGAAGTAAAGATCGCCGCTCAGTGAGATGCCCGGCAGCATCGCGTTGTAGAGCGTCGTTTCGATCAGGTCGGCGTATTTCGCTTCGCCGGTCATCAACAGCATCCGCCAGTTCCACATGATGCTGCCGATCGCGGCGCAGCTCTCGGTGTATGCCCGCAGGTTGCCGAGCTCGAAATCACGGCCAAACGCCTCACCGTCCCAACGAGAACCGATGCCGCTGGAAACATAGATGCGCCGGGTGACCATGTTCTCCCAAAGACGGTTGAGCGCCGCCAGAATCGACTCGTCCCCGGATTCTGCGTAGATATCCGCAGCGCCAGCGGTCAGGTAGACCTGCCGCACCGCATGACCAACCACAGCCGTCGCCTCGCGAAAAGGAACGTGGTCCTGGTGGTACTCGTCACCACCGACCAACCCGTGGCCACGAGCGTCGAGGAAGTACAGTGCCTGGTCGATGTACCGGCGGTTGCCGGTCGCCCTCCCTAGCTCGACCAGCGCCATCTCCACTTCCTCATGCCCGTCCGTGCCGGGGGTCTTTCCCTCCTCGGCCGGGCCGAAGGTGTCGCAGATCAGATCCGCAAACCTACAGCAGATGTCCAGCAACGTCAGTTTGCCGGTCGCACGGAAGTGGGCGACGCCAGCCTGGAAGAGATGACCCGCGCAGTAGAGTTCGTGGGTGACAGTCAAGTTCGTCCAGCGCTTGTCGAGCTGCCCGACGGTGTAGAAGTTGTCCAGGTAGCCATCCGGCAACTGTGCGTCGCCGACGATCTGGATAACGTTGTCGACCAGTGCGTCGAGCTCAGGATCATGGTCGACGGCGAGCGTCCAGGAAGCCGCCTCCAACCACTTATACACATCGGTATCGTTGAAATAACGTCCATAGAACGGGCCGTCGAGTTTGCCGGCGGCACGGCGGAAATTGTCGAGACGCTGACTCGATTCGAGGAGGGCGTGTTGCTCCGGCACGGTGTGCTCCGTCGTCATTCGCCGCCTGGGTTCCCAAACTGAATCCGAGAGGCGCACGTCGCCAACAGCAAGTGGACGCAACATGGCAAAAGGACTCTCGGACGTGTCGACGACCACAGCCCTGGTCCGCACCTTTGCTGTCATGGAAACCTCCTCGGCCTGAGACGGCGGCTCAGGTCAACTGACGAAGCGAGCGATCAACCCTTGACGCCGGTAAGAACGACCCCGTGCACAAAATAACGCTGGGCGGCGATAAAGACGGCGATGGTCGGCAGGATCATCATCGTCGAAGCCGCCATCAGGTATGCGTATTGAGACGAGAAGTTCCCCTGGAAGAGAGAGAGCCCAAGGGAAACGGTGTACTTCTCGGGAGAAGTGATGTAGATCAACGGTGCCAGGAAGTCGTTCCATGTATCGAGGAAGACGAACACCGCCACGACGGCCAGCGCCGGCTTCGAAAGCGGCAGCACGATCTGCCAGAAAATGCGGAACTCCGATGCGCCGTCCAGTTTTGCGGCGTCCGAGAGGTCGCGCGGGATCGAGCGAAAGAACTGGCGCAGCAGGAAAATGAAGAAAACGCTCCCGCCAAACCAGTTGGGAACGATCAGCGGCAGCCACGTGTCGATCCACTCCAGTTCCCGGAAAACAATGAAACGCGGAATCATCAATACGGTGAACGGAAGCATGAGCGTGCTGAGCAGGATCATGAAGATCAGGTCCCGTCCCGGAAAGCGCAATCTGGCGAATCCATATGCAGCCATTGACGCCGTCAGCAGGACGCCGGCGATGTTCAGGCCGGCGATGATCAGCGTATTCGCTGCATAGCGTCCGAATGGATAGACGGTCGTCGATTCACGAAAGTTGGACCAGACGAAGGGATTCGGAATCCATTGCGGCGGATACTCGAAGATCTGGGACTGCTCTTTGAGCGCCGTACTCACGAGCCATGCCAGAGGCGCCAGCAAGACGATGGTCATGAGCACCAGTACGAGCAAGGTCAGCAAGCGTTCAGCTCGGGCCACCAGGTGCGTACTTCCCTTGCCGGTGGTTTGAAGCGCCGAGTCCTGGACCGAAACGGCCATGTTCAGCGGCCCTCCTCTTCGTAGTAGACCATTCGTCCCAGGGTTCGAAAGATCAGCAGGGAAATGAGGAGAATGAAGGCAAAGAGAACCCACGACAGCGCAGAGGCATACCCCATCTTGAAGTCGCGAAATCCTCGGATGTACACGAAGTAACTGAAGAATCGAGTGGAGTGCTGCGGTCCTCCTCCCGTAATGATGAACGCCTGGGTGAAAATCTGGAGCGCGCCAATGACGCCCAGCACGCAATTGAAAAAGATGACTGGCGACATCATCGGGATTGTCACGACGAAGAGCCGGCGAAGCGCGCTCGCGCCGTCCAGCGCCGCCGCTTCATGGAGGTGTTCCGGAACGCCTTGCAGCGCGGCGAGGTAGATCACCATCGTGCCGCCAAAGAGCCAGAGCGACATGACGATCATCGCCGACATGGCGAATCGGGGTTCCTGAAACCAGAAAATCTTGCCGATCCCGATCTTGCCGAGCAGGTAATTCAGCAATCCGAACTCGGAATTGAAAATGAACTGCCACAGAAACGAAGCCGCGGCGACCGGAACGACGACCGGGAGATAAAAGGCGGCGCGGAAAAAGGAGATTCCCGGCGTCTTCGTGTTGAGCAACAGCGCCGCGCTGAACGCCAAAATCTGAAAGAGCGGCACGAGAATCGCGGCATAGGTCAGGGTGGCGCGCACAGAGGCCCAGAACACCCTGTCGTTCCACATCTCGCGGAAATTGCCGAGCCCGATCCACTTGGGAGGCTGAATGAGATTCCAGGAATGAAAACTGAGCCAGAGCGAATAGAGCATAGGACCGGCGGTCCAGAGGATGAATCCCAGGACCGCCGGCAGAATGAAGATGTAGCCGGCGATGGCTTCTTTTTGTCGCAACGTCAATCGGGAGCCCTGAGCTGACACCACCGGTGCATTCACGACTGATTGGGCTTTGACTTCAGCACTGGCCACCGACCGCTACTCCAGAACGCGTCCTAGATGTCCGCCATCAGCGCCTGTTGTTCCTGCAGGTGTGCGCTGAGTTCATCCAGCACCCCGGAATCGACAAGTGCTTCCTGAGCCGTCTGCGCGCCGATCCAGACGGGATCGAGAGCGGAAACGATCATTTCGTTCGCCTCGGCATACCCCGCCGGATAGAAGAGATTGTGACCGTAGTTCGCCACATAGTCGGTGACCAGTTGGTCATAGCCTTCCGGATGGACACCTTCGGTCATCCACGAAGCAATGCCTTCAGGCGTCAGCAACGATGTGTGACTCGGCAACCACAGCCCGGCCTGAATCAATCCAAGCTGGTACTCGTCCGACGACAGGTACGCCAGCAGCCTCCAGGCCTCGTCCGGATGCTCGGTCGTCGAGCTGATGCAATGGCTGTGTGCCAGCAGCACCGTAGCCGGCTCCTGGAAAACGGGAAGCACACCACATCCATAGTTGAAATCGAGCTTCGCGATGTCCTGCAGGGACCACGAGCCCTGAACGATGATGGCGACATTGCCGGTCGCGAGCGCTTGCCAATCGGTTCCCATTTGCGAGAGGACAGCCGGAACGGGCGCGATCTGATCGACATTGGTCAAATCGGCGATCGCCTGGATGGCCTCGATCGACTCGGGCGAGCCGTGGCCCGCGGTATAGTCGGTGCCCCAGGTGTAGCCCCCATTGGAGTAGATGGCTCCGGCCAGGGCGATATCGAAGGTCGGCCAGCTCACGCCCCACTGTCTGACGTTGTCGACGTCGAAGCCATTGTCTCCGGGATGACGACCATCGGCATCAAAAGTCAGTTGGCGGCCGTACTCCTTGAATTCCTCGAATGTCCATGCCTCGGCCGGATTCGACGAGGGCGGGTCGATACCTGCCTCGGCGAGCAGGTCGGCGTTGTAGTAGATGTGGGGGGCGACCCAGCAGGATCCGATGCCGAACCATTTGTCATTGACCGTTGCCCGCTCGAATTCCTGCGGTTGCAGGAAGTAATCGGGGGCGCCAATAACAGGGTCGGCCTGGAGATATTCGGTTACGTCCATCGCCGCGCCGAGAGCGACAAAGTCGCGAAACGGTGTCGACCAGAAGAGATCCGGCGCGGTGCCGCCCGCGATTGCCGTTTTCAGGGCGACTTGCTGATCTTCCGCGACGGGGATGTGAATCCAGTCAACGGTGATGTCGGGATTCTGTTCCTGAAACGCAGCGAGTCCATTGTCGACATTCTGCTTCTCGAGCTCGCTCCCCCAGCCCATCATGCTGATTTCTGTGGAGTCCTGCGCGCTCGCATCGCCCAATTGAATGCCGACTCCTGCCGCGCCGGCTCCAAGTGCGGCGGCTCCTCCCAGGAATGAGCGTCTCGAATGACGATTCGGGAAACGTGAAGCATGATTGTTCATGATTGTGAGCTCCTTCTGTTCTGACCGGGACGATCGTTGTCCACGCTCGAAAGGCTGATGCGAGGTTGCTCCGCGGCCCTCCTTTCTGTTTCAGATCGTGAAGCCGGCACTTTCATGCTCCGACACTTCCTGCGAGCCTATACGCGACGTGAATCAGCTCTTGATTTGATATCTAATCGATTAGACTCAGGCTAAACCGTACAGCAGTGCTTTGTCAACGCGTTCGGTCAGGCGTGTTGGAGTCCAAACGGGAACACGCCGCACTTATGTCCTCGGGGAATGAGATGGGAGATCGCTCGAAACCGAACAAGCGGGTAACGCTGCAAGATGTCGCACAGCGGGCCGGCGTCTCGACGGCGGCGGTCTCGTACGTCATCAACGGCGGGCCACGGCCAACCTCGCCTGAGCTGCGGGCGCGCGTGCTGAGTGCGATTGCCGAGCTGGACTATCACCCGAACAGCGCTGCACGAGGTCTGCGGGGCCGGCGCACCAACACCATTGCCTTTGTCACCTACGACTTCCTGCCGAATGAGAGCTTTTCTTCTCACTACCTGGGGCGTATGCTGACTGCTCTTACCCGCGAGTTGCAGCAGCACGGAAACTATCTGCTGATGTTCCCGCTGGCGACCGGTGACGACCCGACGCCTCTGCGCAAGATGTTGAAAAGCGAACGGGTCGATGGCATCGTCGCCCGCTTCGTCCAGGACCCACCCCATACGGACGCACTGCTCGAGGTTGTGCAGGAGTCCGGCACGCCGTGCGTCTGCGTCGAACGCCCTGGGGACGCGCGGTTCGGTTTTCCGGGCATCACCTACGACGACGACGAAGGGGGCGCACTGGCAACGAACCATCTGCTCGGTCTGGGTCACCGCCGCATTGCCCATCTCGCCGGAGATATGCGCTACGCGACCGCTCGCCGCCGTATGTCGAGTTACCAACGCACGATTGTAGCGTCCGGGATTCCATTCGATGCCGACATCTCCGCGGTGGCGAATTGGGACATCCGGCAAGCGCGCGGTGAAACGCACCGCATGCTTTCTTTGCCGGACCCACCAACGGCGATCTTCGCGGCAAGCGACGACATGGCCTTTGGCGCCCTGCACGCCGCTCACGATCGCGGCCTGCGCGTCCCCGAAGACCTGGCGGTGGTCGGATTCGACGACATCCCCCTGGCACACCAGCTGACGCCCCTCCTGACGACCATCAGAGCGCCGCTGGATGAAATGGGCGTGCGGGCCGCCCGGCTTCTCACAGGTCATACCAAGGCGGACCCTGAAGCACTGGTGGAGACGCGCCCGGTGCAGCTCATCCGTCGCGACAGTGCTTGAAGGACTTGCACGTTCGTCCCGTTTCAGGGTATACAAACACTCTGCAATCTCCTGGATTGCAGGCGATTGGTTGCTGCCAAGTAAGGCGCTGCGGCGTCTGAGGGCGGATTCGAGGTGACGCGATGAACACAATGCAGTTCGTGGAGCGCCTCTCCCGCTCTCCGCTCAGGCGACCAGCGCGTTAAGCAACGCGCCGACGGTCGCGTCCAACGAGAATTTCACGAACAGTCGACGTTTTCGTTTGTGGCGCCTCAATCGGTGCATTTGCCCGCATTGACGGGGACCAGTACGCGTCACGCGTGCCAAAGCGACTCGGGGATGGTGAGAGCCCGGGAATGGCATGACAGCGCCGAACGCGCCCTCGAGCGGCGAACCGAAGAAAGACGGCCGGCATCGCTGACCGATCAAGTAGGTTCTGGTGGGTGGCTCCCACGCAACATTCAGCCGAGAGATGCGCTTCACCTCCTGGAGCGCAAGAAGGGTGGTACCGCGAGGGCCGACGCTCCTCGCCCCTTTGGCCGGCGATATCGCATCGCAGGCGCCGCGCGTCTCGTCAGTGTCGCGAGCCAAGGGGAACGCACCATGCCGGAACCTGTTTTTCTCAACCAGCCTGCTCCTGAGCCTGTGGCTCAGAGTTCCCGCGTTCTCCCCGATCTACGCGCTGTCGATCGATCCGAAGAGCTGCAAAGCAAATCACTGGGCGGTTCCACCGCTCCGGCGCTCCGGACCTTCACCATCAGCACCCGCCTGCGGGGCCGCAGTCTGGTGGAGGATGTCGATATCGCGCCGGACGAGATTCTCGATCTGCTGGACACCGCCGGACGGCTGAAACGGATGCATCACCGGGGCGAACCACATACCTATCTGCCCGGCAAAACGCTCGGGATGATCTTTCAGCATCCCAGCACCCGAACCCGGGTCTCCTTTGAGGCTGGTATGGCCCAGCTGGGCGGCACCGCCGTCTATCTCGGCGTCAACGACCTGCAGCTCAAACGAGGCGAAACCGTCGCCGACACCGCCCAGGTGCTGGGCCGGTATGTCGACGCCATCGTGGCCCGAGTGGTGCGGCACGAGCACATCGTCGAGCTCGCCCAGTTCGCCGGCGTGCCAGTGATCAATGGTCTCTCCGATCGCAATCATCCGACCCAGGCGTTGGCCGATCTTCAAACGCTCCAAGAGCGGTTCGGTTCGCTGAAGGGACTCAATCTCGTCTATTTCGGCGACGGCAACAATGTCGCCGTTTCTCTTCTCCTGGCTGGCGCCGCAACCGGGGTCAATGTCACCGTCGCCTGCCCGGTCGGCTATCAACCACCCGCCGACATCGTCACCCAGGCCAACTGGCTGGCGGCAGCAAGCGGCGCCACCGTGACCGTCACCGACGATGCCGAAGCCGCTGCCGAACAGGCGGATGCCATCTACACCGATGTCCACGTCAGCATGGGCCAGGACGACAGCGCTGCGCGCGCCGTCGCGCTCGCTCCCTATAAGGTGACGCGCCGGCTGATGAGCCTGGCCAAACCCGAAGCCATCTTCATGCACTGCCTCCCCATGCACCGGGATGAGGAAGTGGAGGCAGCGGTGGTCGATGGTCCGCAATCGGTCGTCTTCGACCAGGCGGAAAACAGGTTGCACGCCCACAAGGCGTTGCTCCTGCAGATGTTGTGCTAAATCGAGCAATCGATTGGAAATGACGGCCGGAGAGAGTGGCTCGCCGGTCGAGGCAAACGAATGTGGAAAGGTATCAGAACCATGAGTGCAGCAGCAGTTGAATGTCCGGAGTGTGGAGCAGAGCTGGAGACCGGCGGCGTTGAAACCGGCGAGATCATCGTCTGCGCCGAGTGCGGCGTCGAGCTCGAAGTGCTCAGCACCGATCCGGTCACTGTCGGACCAGCCCCCGAAGAGGGCGAAGACTGGGGCGAATAGCAACTGGCATCCGGGTCACAACGGGAAACGGGAATGGGAAAAGCCGGCATTCTGTGCGACAGGGTTCGAATCGAAGAAAAGGAAATTCTGGAAGCGCTCGAGCGCTTCGGAATTCCTTCGGCGACCCTGTCGCCCTCCGCGGTCCCCTTGGAGATCGCCCAATCAGTGGCCGCGACCACAAGCTTCAATGGCTTCGATCTCCTCGTCGACCGTTGCCGCGACCGGACATCCGCCGGTCATCTGATGGCGGTCGCCAGCGATCTGGGGATGCCCGTGATCGGTGGCGGCACCGCCTCCTCCGGCAACAGACTGGATATCGCCCGGGCACTGAACCGGGCCGGGGTACCCCGTCCGGTGACCCTTCTCGCCTCCTCTGAGGAAGCAGGGATGGCGGCGTTGCAGTCGGTTGGCTATCCGGCCACCCTCTTTTCCCTGTCACCCAGCAAAGCGCCGCAGCCGGTGTTCGATGAGGACATCGCCGAAGCGCTTCTGGAACACCGGCACACCTTGCTGGCTCCGGCGGCGCGGACGATGCTCGTCCAGTCCGGATCACCAGCAAGCACGGAAATCGCCACCGTCGTCGTGATCGGCGGCAACGCCGTCGCCACGGCAGCGGCCGGCAGGGAGAACCTGCGGGACGCGGCTGTCCAGCGACTGGCCGAACAGGCTGCCGCTGCGCTGGATGCCTCCCTGATCGGTGTACAGATCACCGAAATCGGCGGCGCGTTCGTGGTCTGGGATATCGACCCGGTTCCCGACTTCCGGGGCATGGTCGCCACAGGGGAGAGCAGCGTCGGCGAAGCGATCGCTCAGCTGGCGGCACAACAGCATCGAGATGACGTACGAGAGGAGGTCGCCAGTGGGATCGCCCTCTCTGTCTAGCGACACAACCGCCACCGACCAGCAGTCGATCGATCTGCTGCATGGCCTGGTCGGCATCCAGAGTTTGAGTGGCCAGGAGACTCAGGCAGTCGAGTGGCTGACCGCCCAGATGACCGCGCTCGGTCTCGACGCGCATATCGATGACGCTGGCAATGCGGTCGGTGTGAAGGGCTCCGGACCGACCTCCATTGTGTTGCTCGGCCACATCGATACCGTGCCGGGCGATATCCCCGTACGGATCGACGACGGCGTGCTGCACGGCCGGGGCGCGGTCGACGCCAAAGGACCGCTGGCCACCTTTGTCGCCGCAGCGGCAGCGGCCAGTGGCATCAACGCCACGATCACCGTGGTCGGCGCCGTGGGCGAGGAATCGATTGGTTCGCTTGGCGCCAATCATGTGAAACACTGGCCCGCTCCCGATCTCTGCATCATCGGCGAACCAAGCGGCTGGGATCAGGTCTGTCTCGGCTATCGGGGCACGATCTCATTCGAGTATCTCCTGCGCCAGGACTCCCGGCACACCGCTGGACCGGGCGAATCGGTCGCGGAACAGGCAGTCGGATTCTGGAACGGTCTGACTGGCCGGCTGGCGGAGATCGACGGCGACCTGACCGGTTTCAACGCCATCGGCCCCGGTCTGCGCAGCTTCAACACCGCGGGAGACGGACTGCACGACGAAGCCCATCTCTCGGTGGGACTCCGCCTGCCCCCAGCCGTCCACTCGGAGGTCATCCTGCCGATCATCGACGAACTGGCCGGGAACGCCACCATCACCCTGCTCGGTGTGCAGGAGGGGTATCAGACCAACAAGCGCTCCCGCTTGACCCCTCCCTTCCTGCGAGCCATTCGGGCCCAGGGCGGCACACCCCGCTTTACCCGAAAACTCGGCACCTCTGACATGACTGTCGTCGGTCCCGTCTGGCAATGTCCGATCGTGGCCTACGGTCCGGGCGACTCGTCGCTCGACCACACGCCGGAAGAGCGGATCGTGCTCGACGACTACCTGAAAGCGGTTCGCATTCTCACCGATGTGTTGAACGACCTATGACTTCGATGAATGGCCACCTTTCCAGAGGACCCCGGGACGGCACATTGCGTCTGGCTGTGCTCGTCTCCTACCTGCGCATCGAAGAGAAGCTGATTCTCGCCGCCGCCCGGGAACGGGGTGTCGACGTGCGCACGCTCATGGACCGGAAACTGGTGCTCGACATCACCGCCGGAGCCTCACACCAACCCGATCTGGACGTCGATGTCGTGCTGGACCGGGGTGTGGCTCATTCGCGAGCCGCCTATACCCTGCGCGCGCTCGAAACCTGGGGTATCCCCACAATCAATCGCTCGTCGGCAACCGCAATCTGCGACGACAAAGCCTATTGCAGTCTGTCCCTGGCGGCGGCGGGTATTCCCACCCCGCGAACGCTCCTCGCCTTTTCTGTCGAATCGGGTCTGGAAGCGTGTGAAGCGATCGGTTATCCGGCCGTCCTCAAACCGGTGACTGGTTCCTGGGGCCGGTTGCTGACCAAAGTCAATGGCCCCGAACAAGCCCGGGTCATCCTCGAGCAGAAGCTCGAAGTTGGGTCGTTTCATCACGGCATCTTCTACGTGCAGGAGTTCCTGGAGAAACCGGGCCGGGATATCCGCTGTTTCGTCGTCGGCGACCGGGTGCTGGCTGCGTCCTACCGGGCGTCCGACCACTGGATCACCAACACCGCCCGCGGAGCGACCTCCCATGCCTGCCCGGTGACCCCCCAGATCGAAGAGCTCTCCTTGCGATCGTGCGCCTCTGTCGGCGCACGGATCGCCGGCGTTGACCTGATCGAGACCTTCGACGGCTACTCCGTCGTCGAAGTCAACACGGGCGGCGAATTCCATGGGCTCCTCTCGACGACCGAGGTGAACATCGCCGCAGAGATCGTCGAAGAAGCGGCGCGTTTGGGTCGTTCGGCCATGGCCGAACGGATGCATGCGGGGGACTGACGACAATCGTTGACAGAACCTCCGATCGATTCGTAATCTGATACCGAAAGGCTTTGACGGGGACAGCGCCCGCGGGAATGGAGCCTCAGCGAGCGGAACACACTGGTGCGAGTTCCGCGGCAATCCACCCGACAGGTGAAGACCCCCGAGCCGCCGGAAGAACGGTCGCCTTCTGCGACTCACTAGAACCGGCCGGGCACTCCCGTTAGCGAGACCGGGGCGAGTATTTCGCCCCACGAGGCCGGATGGCGCAAGCGTCCGGCGCACAAAGGTGGCACCACGGAGCGAGGCCCTCCGTCCTTTGGACGTTGGGCTTCTTGCGTTTTAGAGGGCAGCGGCCAAAGACCGCTGATCGCCGCCGGAGACATACATCGTGCAAAGCAACCTGACTGTCGGCATTCTGATGTCCCGCGTTCGCGTGGAAGAAAAACTTCTGCTCGCCGAACTCGAGTCGCGCGGCGTCACCATCGCCCGCTTCGACGACCGCGATCTCTTTCTTGACATCGAGAAGCCGTCGATCGGCTGTGATGTCCTGCTGGAGCGAGCGATCAACCACCTCCGGGCACTCTATGTGCTGAAGGTGCTCAACGACTGGGGCGTGCCCACCGTCAACACCTATGACGTGGCCAACACCTGCGGCGACAAGCTCCTGACCACCACCGCGCTGGTTCGAAACGGCGTTCCCAGTCCTCGCACCATTCTGGCCTTCACCCCGGAGTCAGCATTGGAAGCAATCGACGAGCTTGGCTATCCGGTAGTGATGAAACCGGCCGTCGGGTCGTGGGGACGTCTCCTCGCCCGGATCAATGACCGGGACGCCGCCGAAGCGATCCTCGAGCACAAGGTGACGCTCGGCTCTTTTCATCACGGCGCTTTCTACATTCAGGAATATGTGAAAAAGCCGGGACGCGATATCCGGTCCTTTGTCGTCGGCGACGAAACCATCTGCGCGATCTACCGGACCTCCCCTCACTGGATCACCAACACCGCCAGAGGCGGGGCGGCCTCGAACTGCCCGGTCACACCCGAGATCGCCGAGATCTCCCTCGCCGCGGCCCGCGCTGTCGGCGGCGGTGTGGTTGCGGTCGACCTCCTGGAAAGCGAACGGGGATTGCTGGTCAACGAAGTCAACTACACCATGGAGTTCCGCAACAGCATCGACACCACCGGCGTCAACATTCCAGCCAGGATCGTCGATTATGTTATCTCTGTCGGCAAGAACGGTCTGCCCGCGAGTTCCGACACGCTGGCCGCAGTGACACCATGATTCGCCAACAACTATGAACCATGCACTATCCACTATGCACTTCACAAAGTAAGGAGGTCCAACCCATGAGACTCAAAGTATCGATCGTCGGCGGATCGGGATATGGCGGCGGCGAGCTGGTCCGGCTCCTGCTCAGCCATCCGGGCGCCGAGCTGAAGCAGGCCACGTCGGAACGGAGCGCCGGCAAGTTCGTCCACACGGTGCACCCGAACCTGCGCAAGCGAACCCAGCTAAAATTCGTGGCCAGCGCCGACCTGGAGCCGTGTGACGTGCTCTTCATCGCGTTGCCGCATGGCGTTTCCATGACCCGGATGAGCGAATTCCAGCAGATCGCACCGATCATCATCGATCTCAGCGCCGACTATCGTCTCAACGATCCGGCCGGTTACCCGACCTGGTACAACCACGAGCACAACAACGCCGATCTCCTGTCGAAGTTCGTCTACGGCATCCCCGAGCTCCATCGCGAGGAGATTCGCAACGCCGATCTGATCTCCAGCGCCGGCTGCATGGCCACAACATCGATTCTGGGGCTCTATCCCCTCTTCCAGGCGGGCGTGGTCGACCTCTCGATCCCCGTCGTCATCGAAGCCAAAACCGGATCGTCCGGTTCGGGCGGCGCGCCGGGTCTGGCGTCCCATCACCCCGAGCGGCAGGGCGTGATGCGATCCTTCAAACCGACGGGACACCGCCACTCGGCCGAGATCATCCAGGAACTGACGGTCGACGGCAACGCTCCCACCATCGCCTTCTCCGCGACCTCGGTGGAAGCTGTCCGGGGCATCCTGGCCACCTCCCACGTCTATCTGAAAGAAGAACTCTCGGACAAAGAGGTCTGGTCGTTCTACCGGGCAGCGTTCAAGGAAGAGCCCTTCCTGCGCGTGGTCAAGGAATCGAGCGGTATCCACCGCTATCCCGAACCAAAGATCCTCTCCGGTTCGAACTACTGCGACGTCGGCTTCGAGCGCGATCCCCACAGCAAACGAGTCGTCGTCATGTCAGCCCTCGACAACCTGATGAAGGGAGCCGCCGGTCAGGCCGTCCAGTCGTTCAATCTCCGCTGCGGATTCGAAGAAACCTGCGCCATCGACTTCCCGGGATTGCATCCGATTTAGGCAAAGGGCAATGGGCATTGGGCAAAGGCCGAAAGGGGACACGCCCCCCTCTCCCGCGGTCGGGAGAGGGGCCGGGGGTGAGGGAAAAATCTGCCGACTGCCGACTGCCGACTGCTGACTGCTGACTGCTGACTACCAAGGATATCGACCATGCAACACGGCTTCGTCATCACACAGGGAACAGCTGAAGAATTCGTCGAGCTTGCCGAGCTGATCGAGGCGTCGGGGTGGGACGGCGCGTTCGGGTGGGAGGTGGTTTATGGACTCGATCCCTGGGTCATCCAGGGCGCCATGGCGGTCAAAACGTCGCACGTCAAGCTGGGACCGCTCCTCACCCCACCATCGCGCCGCCGCCCCTGGAAACTGGCATCCGAGGTGGCCACGGTCGATCTGCTGTCCAATGGCCGAGCCGTCCTGATGATTGGCCTCGGCGATCCGGGAACGGGCCTCGCCGATGTCGGCGAAGAAATCGATCGCCGCACCAGAGCCGAGCTCGTGGACGAATCGATCGACCTGATGCGGCATTTCTGGTCCGGCGAGCCATTCACGTATGAAGGCAAGCATTATCAGGTCGATTGGTCGTCGAAAAAGGACTGGGATGTCACGCCGGTCCAGCAACCACCACCGATCTGGACCGTCGCCCTCTGGCCGCATGAAAAGTCGATGAGCCGCGCGTTCCGCGTCGAGGGCGTTCTCCCCTACGTTCCCGGCGAAACGCCGATGCACAACGCCATCACCGCCGAGCACGTCGCCGCGATTCGCGCCGCCGCCACCGAGCGGAAGGGGCCAGATACGCCATTCGACATCGTCATGGAAGGCGTCACCCCCATCGGCGACACCGCTGCACTGGACAAGGTCCGCACGTTCCGTGATGCCGGCGCCACCTGGTGGATCGAATCGATGTGGGGCGCCCCGGGCGGAGTAGAAGCGTTGAAAGAGCGGATCAAAGCCGGACCGCCGGAGGTGTAGGCGGAGGGCGAAAGGCAAAGGGGCAAAGGGCAAAAGGGAAATAGGAGATAGGAAATAGGAAATAGTCCGGCGTCGCCTCAGACTCCGGACCTCGGACTACGGACCACGGACTTCTATGCACCATGCACTATCAACTATCAACCATTCACTAAAGGACCCCCATGTACATTCTGAAACTCGGCGGTGGCGCCGGAATCACCCAGGAAGCATTTAGCAATTTCGCGGCGGATTTGGCGACGCTGGAGGGCCAGTTTGTGGTCGTGCATGGAGCGAACGCTGAGTTCAGCCGTCTGAGTGAAGCGCTTGGCCAGCCGCCTCGCATGATCACGAACGAAAAGGGCCGCGTTTCCCGGTACACCGACCGCGAAACGATGGAAACGATGCTGATGGCCTATTGCGGCAAGGTGAACAAACTCCTGGTCGCCACGATGCAGCATGCCGGCGTCAACGCCGTCGGCTTGAGCGGTATCGACGGTCACCTGGCCACCGGCAAGCGGAAACCGGTCATTCGCGGTACGGAAGAGGGCAAGACCAAGGTGCTGCGCGACGATCACGCCGGTTCGCTCAAGGCGATCGACACCGCCCTGGTCACCCTCCTCACCGGCGCCGGCTACCTGCCGGTGTTGACTCCCCCGGCTCTCGACCTGGACGAAGGCACGCCGATCAATGTCGACGGGGATCGTCTCTCGCTCGAGCTGGCGCTGGCGCTGGGCGCCGAAGGGCTGATCTTTTTCGCCGACACACCAGGACTCTTGCGCGACCGGGATGATGAATCGTCGTTGATCGAAGAGATCGACGCATCCGACCCCGACAAGGCGATGGAAGCCGCGCAGGGCCGCATGAAAGTCAAAGTCGAAACAGCGGTGAAGGCGGTCGAGCAGGGCATCGGGCGCGTGATCTTTGCCGACGGGCGTACCAGCCGTCCGGTCAGCGATGCGCTGGCCGGACGAGGCACGGTTGTCCGAAACGTCCACCATTCGTAAACAGGAAGGAAACTCGATTCCATGACCGCCCCATTTCCCACACTTCAGCTCGATCTGATTGCCGAGATCGAACGAGACCGGCAGCTCCCCCTCTACGCCAAGCGGGATATCGCGCTCGTGCGCGGCGAAGGAGCCTATCTCTTCGACTCGGCAGGAAACCGCTATCTCGATGCCATGAGCAACTACGGCGTCGCCGCGCTCGGTCACGCCGATCCCGAGTACACCGGTGCCCTTCTCGACCAGCTGCAACATCTCACCACCTGCCATCAGAGCTTCTACAACGACGCCAGAGCCGCCGCACTTGCCGCCATCGGCCAGATCGCACCGGCAGGTCTGAACCGCACTTTTTTCTCCAACTCCGGGGCGGAAGCGATCGAAGCGGCCATCAAGTTCGCCCGGGTAACCACCGGCCGCAATCACTTCGTCGCAGCCCGGCGTGGCTATCACGGCCGCACCCTGGGAGCGCTGGCAATCACCGCCGATCCGAAATATCGCGGTCCGTTCGAGCCATTCGGCGCCGAGGTGACTCACGTTCCCTACAACGACGCCGAAGCCATCGAAGCCGCGATCACCGAGCAGACTGCCGCGGTGATTCTCGAGCCGATTCAGGGTGAAGCGGGCGTCTATCCGGGCGAGGAGGCGTTCCTGCGAGCCGCCCGCACCGCGGCGACGACCTATGGCGCCCTCTTCATCGCCGACGAGATCCAGACCGGATTTCGGACTGGCGCGCCCTTCGCCATCTCCGCCTCCGATGTGACTCCCGATATCCTCTGTTCGGCCAAGGCCATCGCTAATGGCTTTCCGATTGGCGTCACCCTGGTCACCGATGCGGTGTCGGAAGCGGTTCCCGCAGGAACGCACGGCACCACCTTCGGGGCCAATCCGCTGGCCTGCCGGGCGGTGGTGGCCACACTCGACGCCTTCGAAAAACGAAATCTCTACGCTAACTCCACCGCGATTGGCACGAAACTGATCGAATCAATCGAAGCGCTTGGCAGTCCCAAGATCCGCGCCGTGCGCGGCCGGGGACTGATGATCGGCGTGGAGTTGAAAGAACGCGTCACCCCAACCCTCAAAGCCATGCAGGAACGGGGCGTCCTCGCGCTGCCCGCCAGCCCGGTCGTCTTCCGCCTCCTGCCCCCGCTCATCTGGGGGGATGAGCAGGTCGACGAATTCGTGACTGCGCTGGAGGGCGCCCTCGCCTGAGCCTGACATTTCATGACATGCGCGTCATCACCTGTAGGGGCGCACGGCGTGCACCCAACGCGTCCCAGACGATGGTCGGCGGCGGGAAACGCCGTCTCCCACAGAATGGGCACACACCGCGTGCCCCTACAGTGTTGTGCGCGTCATCACCCATAGGGGCGCACGGCGTGCGCCCAACGCATCCCAGGCGATGGTCGGCGGGCGGGAAAACGCCGTCTCCCAAAAAATGGGCACACACCGTGTGCCCCTACGATGTCATGTGCGCCATCACCTGTAGGGGCGCACGGCGTGCGCCCAACGCATCCCAGACGATAGTCGGCGGACGGGAAACACCATCTCCCACAGAATGCGCGCACACCGCGTGCCCCTACAGTGTTGTGCGCGTCATCACCCGTAGGGGCGCACGGCGTGCGCCCAACGCGTCCCAGACGATGGTCGGCTGGCGGGAAACGCCGTCTCCCACAGAATGGGCACACACCGTGTGTCCCTACGATGTCGTGCGCGTCACACGGGGGACGCGTTACAGTTTCATCTGCCGAAGGGGTGTCTATGACTCGTCGACCGGCTTCGCGATCCCGTTATCTGGCGTTGCTCTTCGCATCGCTTCTCCTGTTGCTGCCAGCCTTCGCCAGCACGGCAGCAGCCCAAGAGAGCGCATGTGGGAACTGGGCGGTGGCGACAGCGCCCCTCCAGCCGGGCCAGCCACTGCCGGAGGACCAGGTCGATCTGACCACCCCTGATGGGACATTCCTCAATTCGCTGCCGTCGATTCAACCCCAAAGCGTCATTCCCACACGGCATGAGAATCGAGCGCTGATCCGGTCGCTCGATGGCGCCTACGCCCTGCTCGACACCACCACCGGAACAGCCATGGAGCTCGATTTCGGGGAGAACCCAAGTCAGATCTATCACAACCCCTTTTACACCCAGTTGTCCGCCGGTACGCAGTTCGCGCTGTTCGGCGACCCGATCGGTCAGGCGGCATTCCTGGTCGACCTGGAGACGGGGACCATCACTCCACTCAGCGATGTTGTCCCATCCACACTCCCTATGCTCCTGGGTATGGTGTCGTCAGACGATCACCATGCGATCGTTCAGATGGGAAATGACATCTCGCTCATCCCGCTCGACCCGGAAACGGGAACCGCCGGACCAGCCGAACAGCTCGATGCTCGGTTCGCGACCTTCACCAGCGACGGCCAGGCGATTGTGTTGATCGCGAATTGGGACGACGCAGGCGCCGAAATCCTGATCCGGGATTTGGCGAGTGGTGACGAAACCACGATCGCTCCCAAGGACAAGTGGTTCGGGGTGAGAGCCTTCAGCGACGGCGTGATCCTCGCTGCCCGCGACACTGAGCTCGTTCGGCTGACTCCCGCCGGTGATCCCCCGCAAACGGTCTTCGATCTCGGTGGCGTGCCATTCGCCATGCGCTACGATCCCGGTTCCGGCAACCTGCTCGTTCGCCATGAAGGAGACGATGTCCAGAGTTGGTGGATTGTGGCAGTGGACGGTTCAGCCGAGCCGGTCGAGTTTCCCCTTCTCGACGATCAGCAAACCGTCAATCAAGGTCTCGAGGGTCGCTGGGCATTCTTCCCAGCGGGAGTTGCGCCGGGACCGGGTACACCGGGCAATCCCTATCTGTCGCTCGATCTGGCCACCGGAACCCTGACCACGCTTCACACCCAAGACAGCAACGATATCTACTTCTTCGATCAGTTGCCGTCTGAGGATGGTCGCTACCGGCTGATTCAGGCCGTCTCCACGCCGCAAAGCCGGCTCTGGCTCCTGGATAGTGAGACCGGTTCCGCCACACTGGTCGGGCAGTCGACCGGCAACGCCGTCGGCACGCTTACGCCGGATGGGTGCTACCTCGCTGTCGGCACGTTCGATGCACTTGGCGAGGGACGTCAGGGTGAGGTATTCATCCTCGATATCGCCACCGGCGCCACACTCGCCACGATCGAGGACGCCTTGTTGCTCGGCTGGGCGCCCATCGAGACGTCCGCCCAACCGGACGGACGGGGACCGCGTGGCTTCTCTCCTGTGGGAAACAGCCCGGCCTAAAGCCCGGCCGCTACCAGCTCTTCGGCGGCAATCACATCCAGCTCAGCGAGGATAGCCTCAACGGCTCCGTCCATCGACACGAACTCCGGTTCGCTCGCGCTGCGCCGCTTGATTTCCAATTGCCCCTTGGCCAGGTTCCGGGAGCTCACCGCGATCCGCAATGGGTTGCCGATCAGGTCGGCGTCATTGAACTTGACCCCCGGGCGCTCGTCTCGATCGTCGTACAGCACCTCGACACCGGCAGCCTTCAACGCCTCATAGAGCGCGTCGGCCTGCGCGATCGTTTCGGTGTCGTCTGCTGACCCAATCGCCACCAGCGACACGTGGTAGGGAGCAATCGCGATCGGCCACAGAATGCCCTTGTCGTCGTAGCGCTGCTCGATCACGGTCGCCAATAGCCGACCGCTGCCAATGCCATACGACCCCATGACCACCGGGTGTTCCTGCCCCTCAGCATCGAGATAGGTCGCTCCCAGGGCTTCCGAATATCGCGTGCCCAGCTTAAAGATATTGCCGGCCTCGATCGCCCGCTCGGCGCGCATCGATTCGCGGCAATCGGGACAGGGGTAACCAGCTTGCGCGGAGGCGATGTCCGTCACCACGTCTGCCTGGTAATCGCGACCGAGATTGACATTCAGCAGGTGATAGCCCGGTTTGTTGGCGCCCGCCACCAGGTTCCGCGCATCGCGAACACTCTCGTCCACCACAATGAATGCGCCTTTGACACCCACCGGCGATCCGTATCCGGCTTCCGCGCCGACAGCCTTGATCTGCTCGACTGTCGCCGGCACCAGCCCACCTTCACCAGTGGCTGTGCGCAACTTCGTTTCGTTGATTTCCAGATCACCACGGATCACCGCGAAGATGAAGCGCCCCGATTCGCCCATGTAGAAAACCGCTTTCGCCGTTTTCGAGGTCGGGATCTTCAGGTAGTCGGCCAGCAACTGAATGGTGGTCGTATTCGGCGTTTCCACCTCTTCCATGGGCAATGGCGCGTCATCGCTGGCGGCATCGCGGCCAAATCTCGCCACTTCCTGATTCGATGCGTAGCCACAGGAGTCGCAGATCAGAATGGTGTCTTCACCATTCGGCGAAAAGGCCATGAATTCTTCCGATTTCGATCCGCCCATCATCCCTACATCGGCAGTGACGACGATGAATCGCAGTCCCGTCCGCCGGAAAATGCGGTCGTAGGCGATCCAGTGCTTGCTATACGACTCCTCCAGCCCGGCCTCGTCCAGGTCGAGGGAATAGGAGTCTTTCATGGTGAATTCGCGGACCCGGATCAGCCCACCGCGAGAGCGAGGCTCATCGCGAAACTTGGTCTGGAGGTGATAGACGATCTGCGGCAGCTGCCGGTAGGAGTTGATCTCCGTTGATGCCAACTGGGCCACCACCTCTTCATGCGTCAGCGCCAGCACCATGTCCCGGTCGGATCGATCCTTCCACCGGGCCAGCTCTGGTCCGACGACCTGGTAACGACCCGACTGCCGCCAGAGATCGGCCGGGTGCACGACAGGCATCATCATTTCCTGCCCGCCGATGGCATCCATTTCCTCGCGAATGATGTCCTCGATCTTGTTGACCACCCGCCAGCCCAGCGGCAGCAGACTGAACAGTCCGGCGCCCAACGGCCGGATCAGACCCGCGCGGAGACTGAGCTGGTGACTGATGATCTCGACATCGGCCGGCGCCGCTCGCAGCGTGCGACCGAACATATGGGACATACGCATAGGAAAGACGACCTCTCGCCAGACACAATCCGCCCACCAGGAGCGGTCCGAACGGCCAATTCTACGCTTGCCAAGCCATCCCCGTCTCAATTCGACGCTGCACTCCGGCAGACCATAGGCGATGTCCTGCACAATACCGGAGGAATTCATGGGGGTGCAGTGCGATGCCGCCCCTGCTCGAACGCTGGAAAGGTCTGGAAATCGATGTCTCGCGAGCGTCCACTACGGCTCGGATTCTTCTCGTATCTGCAGGGGGATCAGCCGGCGCCTCAGCTGTATGAGCAAACGATCGAGCACTTCGTGGCCGCCGACGCTGCCGGATTCCACACCGCCTGGGTAGCTCAGCATCATTTCGGTCATCATGGCGGCCTTCCGGCGCCGATGGTCTTTTTCAGTGCGCTGGCGGAGCGCACCCGCGCGATTGGGCTGGGTACCGCGATCGTCGCGCTCCCGCACGAGAATATCTATCGCGTGGCAGAAGATGCGGCCATCATCGAAACCCTGCATCCTGGCCGGCTGCAGCTCGGCGTCGGCACCGGATTCTCCAGCGACGCCGTGCTCGCCATGTTCGGCACCAGCCCGAACCGTCGCGAGGTCTATGACACGGGAATCGACACCCTGATCAGGGCATTCGAAGGTCAACCGCTCAACGCCAGCGGCGATTGTCTCTATCCGCCGGCTCCGGCATTGCGCCATCGCATCTGGGAATCACCTGGCAGCGAGGAACGCGTCGCGGAGGCGGCGCGACGCGGCAGCGGACTTCTCCTCTCCCGCGTCGCCATTGGCGGCGCACCCCACTCCACGCATCCCATCCAGCGGAAACTCGTCGACCGCTACTATGCGGAGCTTCCCGCTGGCGTCGAACCCCGGATCGGCATGTCGCGCACCGTCTATCCGGCCACGAATCCGGCGCGCGCCGAACGAGACCTGCGAGATGGGCTGGCCGCGTCCGAAGAAGAGCTCGCCAAACAGGGTCGAGCCGTAGGGTTGTCGATCGACGAGCTGCTCTCGCACTACAACATCCACTACGGCTCGGTCGACGAGGTCACGACCTCGCTCGCTCAGGAACCCCTCATCGATGAGATCACCGATCTCATCTGCCAGGTGCAACCCGGATTGCCGGCTCACGAGCAAATCCTGGAAACGATCGGACTGATCGCCTCAGACGTCGCGCCGGCAATCGGCTGGCGAAATCCCACAACCAACCCGTAGTGGAAACGCATGCGTTTCCTTTTGTGGGAGACGACGGTCGTCCGAACGCCAACCACCGCTGCACATGAGGTCAGCAACGCATGCGTTGCATCTACATCTGGCGTCGTCGGTCCAGCGGAGCCCTGATCCCCGCCCCTAGAGCGGTTGCGAAAACTTGTGCTCGACCACCGCGCTCCCCGGACCAATTGATCCGTCATTCTGAGCGCAAGCGAAGAATCTCCCGCCGCAGCGGTGCCCTCAACCACGCGGTGCATAACTTTGCGCAACCGCTCTAACTCTCGTCTTCGCTCAGCGACCGGATAAACGCGACCAGATTCGCGACATCCGCGTCGGTCAGGATCGCGCCATACGGCGGCATGGCCCCGGCGGGGAATCCCTTGACGACCTTCGCGTTGGGATCGAGGATCGACTCCACCAGATAGTCCTCATCGACCACGACGACACTGCCATCTTCGAGTTCGACTTCGTGACCGTAGATGCCCAACCAGGTCGGACCGACCATCTGGCGCCCGTCGGTCGAGTGGCACGCCAGACACTGGGCGGCAAGCGCTTTCCCCGCCTCGACATCCCCCATCAGGGCCACCGGTGAGGCAGCCGGAGACGCTGCGGGCGACGCGGCCGGAGATCCTTCCGGTGATCCCTCCGGTGACGCATCACCCTGAAGCGCGGAACCTCCCAGCGGACCGGCGATCAACGCCGCCACGACCAGCCCCACAACGACCATGAGAATTGATGCCCGTCGCACCATAATCCATCCCTCCCGATTCACTGCGCGTTCACTCACGACATCATCGCGTCAAATGTCCAGCTCGATAGCAATTCCTCCCAGCGAAAGACCGACCCACCCTGCTCGGCGGCAAATGTCGTTGCTTCCTGCTCGCTGTCGAAGGGGAAAACGCCCGATCCCATCGGCGTCGGGGTTTCCATCGTCACCGCGTACCAGGCTTTCGTGGCGTCGATCCACTCCAATGATGGATAGCCGTGCACCCACGCCCGGCGCCCGCCCAACCCCTCCGCCTGGACGGTCGCGACCATCTCACCGGCATCGTCGAAGAGCAGTGCGTTCCCTTTGTCATCGACGATGCCGCTGGCGAACCGCTCTTCCGAGATGATCATTCCGCAGCGGTCGCAGTTATCTCGTCCCAGCTTGATCTCCGGTGGATCGTCGGCCGACGCGGCATCGTCGCCGCAACCGGCCAGCACAAACGGCAGCGCTGCTCCCGTTGCCAGCAATGCCCGACGCGTAATCATTGGAAATCCGTTCGCTTGAAGAGCCAGTATCCAATTGGCAGCGGAACGATGATCCAGAGCGCCAGGAGACCCAGCATCAGGTAGGAGAAGCTGCTGCCGAACCGGTCGACCGCGTAGATCCCGGCGGGACCGAGCACATCGAGCGACGTGTGCAGCAGATCGACGCTGACCAGCTTGAAGACATCGAGCGGGTTCAGCATGGTCAGGGTCAGCAACGATTCCGAACTGACTCCAAGCACGATCGAGCTGCCCATGATGCCCAGATCGCCCACGATGACGAAGAGGAGCCAGCAGGTGAGCGCGATACCGAGCGCCGCCGCCGTCTGTCGCGAAAAGCTCGAGATCGCAATGCCCACGCTGAGCATGGCCAACCCGAGCAAAAGCGTCAGCAACACCAGCACCAGGAAATCCCCGGCTCCTCCCGCTCCGCCGCGGATCGCCATCACGACTCCCGCCCCTCCAAAACCGACGAGGAGGAGGAGAATGAATGACGCCGCCGCGCCAAGGAACTTGCCGGCGAAGACCTCCAGCGCCGTGATGGGTTGGGCCAGCAGATAGTCGAGCGATCGGTCCTGCCGGTCACCGACGATCACCTGCGCGCCGGTTGTCAGACCAATCAGCGGCACCATCAGGAGAAGGAGGTTGAGCAGACCGGCCGATGTCCGGCCAAATCCCGCTTGCCCGGTCAGGTCGGACGCACTCAGCGCCACGGCGGCGAATCCCGTGATCAGCGCCGTGAAAATCAGCGTGTACAGAACGAACCACCGGTGACGCACCGCCGTGCGCGTTTCCTTGACCGCGATCGCCGCGACTACTGCTCGGTCCATGCGTACCGCTCCCATTCAAAATCCTCGATATCGACGCCATCCCGGGCCAGCGAGCTCAGAACATCCGCCTTCTGGTCCAGCCGGATAGCCACCGTGACGACTCGTCCCTCGCCCCGTCCCTGAAGCCCTAGCCGGGTCAGGGTGTCGATAGCCACATCCCGGTGACCGTTCCGCAGGAAAACCACCAGTCTCGACTCATTGCCCAGCGACGTGCGGAACCCCTGGGGCGTTTGTTCCTGTTCGAGAACACCCCCGTCCAGCAGCAGAATGCGGTCGGCCAGCGCCAGCACATCTTCCGGACGGTGGGAGGAGAAGAGGAGGGTCATTCCCTGACTGCGAAGCTCGTGCAGCAGCTGCAGAAGTTCCGCCCGGCCCTTGGCATCGAGATTGGCGGTCGGCTCGTCGAGGAGGAGGATCGATGGCGTGCCGATCAGCGCCAGGGCCAGCGCCAGCCGCTGTTTCATGCCGCCGGAGAGCGCCTGCATCTCCTTGTTCACCTGCGCTTCGATGCCAAGCTGGGTCAACCGGTGCAGAGACTCCTCGGGATCGGCCCGTTTCAGCTTGGCGATGTAGGTGACCATTTCCCCAACCGTCAACGGCTGAACCGGCAGGTCCTGGGGGACATACCCGATCGCCGCCCGGGCCTGCTGTCCGGCCGAAACGGGGTCGAACCCATTGATGGTGATCGAACCCTCGAACTTGGCCAGTCCCAGCAGGCAGCGCATGATCGTCGTCTTGCCGGCGCCGTTCGGTCCCCAGAGCGCGGCCGCTTCGCCCGCGCCGAGCTGAAAGGAGACCTTGTCCAGCGCCGGAAACTCGCCGTAGTACTTGGATACGCTGTTGACGGAGATGACAGGTTTCACGATACGCCCCCTGAATGAACGACCGCCGTCGCCGGCGCAATCGGGAATCGCGCCCGGCGCCGCAAATGCGCGCTCCCCGCAATCGCCGCCAACACACCCACGGCTCCAGCCAGACCGATCGCCACGCGGTTCGTCTGCGGTTCTTCGGCGACGGCCGGAAGCAGCGGCGACGCGGCGGGCTTCATCAGCGGCGACGGATCCTCGAACTTCACCTGCGGCCGGAAGGATGGGAACGCTTCGGCCGAGAAGTCGATGGCCATCGACGCCGGGCTGTACGAGAAGAGCCGCAGTTCCGGGTAGTCGCCAACCAGCGACTCGAAGAGCTGCTGGGAGGTGTAGGGCAGGTCGCCAACGCCATCCCGGTCGGCGTCGTACCCGGCATAGTCGCTCCAGTAGTTGCCGCGCCCGTCGACCGCCCAGGTGATCTCTTTCAGTTCACCACGCCCCATCAGGCTGACATGTTCGTTGTTGTCGATAAATGCATTGCCCGTGAATGTGTTGTGACGCACCGCGGGCTGAATGGCGATCCCCACATCGTTGAAGGCGAAGACGTTGTCGATGAAATAGTTCTCGATGCCCGGCTCCCGCGGCGATGTGTCGACCTGGGCGCCCGTCTGGTTGTTGACGAAACGGTTCCCTTCGACCACAGCGTTGTCGACGTCCTTCAGACCCAGACCGCCGCCCGTTGCGCCGGCGTTGTTCGACATCGAATTGCCGCGAATCGTGACATCGCGGCTGTACATCACGTAGAGACCGATGGTGTTCTCGTTGAGGGAGTTCCCTTCGATGAGCGCTCCGTCGCTGAACATCAGGTGCATGCCGTAGCGATTGCGGTTGAACTCGTTGTTGGTCACGACCGCGTTGTTCGAGTACCAGAGGATCATGTCCCGGCCATCGGACGCCTGATTCCCGTCCACCACGACATCGTTCGAGTACCAGATCCGGATGCCGTCTCCCCGCAGCGCCACATCGACCGGCCTGGCGACAACGACGTTGTTCTGCACGACCGAGCCGTTCGCTTCGCGCAGGTAGATGCCGAACAGGACGTCTTCCAGGATGTTGTTCGAGATCGTGGCTCGTTCGGCGTCGACGAGAACCGCTGAGTCCTCTTTGTCGTGACTCGAACCGGTGCCGCGCAAGGTGAATCCATCGAGCGTCACATCAGGTGCGGTGATGGCAACCAGGGTGCCCTCACCCTGCCCGTCGATGACCGCGCCATCCGTTCCTCGCAGCACAACGGCCTTGTCCAGAACGAGCCCGCCGGGATAGGTGCCGCCCCGGACCTCGATGACGCTCCCCTCCTCTGCCGCCGTCACTGCTTCGGCGATCGAGGTGATCTCGCAGGTCTCGCAGACGAGAATGCCGGCATCCGATCCCGGATCAGACACCTGGGCAGACACCGTCTGCAAGCTCGACAGCACAACGACCAACAGGAGCGCGGAGAAAGCGAAGCGGAGAGCCATTGCCGATCAGCTTTCGTTCGGACCCTGGCGTTTCCGCCAGTCGAGCACGATGGCCACGATAACCAGGAGAGTGGCCAGAACAGCCATCCAGAACCCCACTTCGAACTGCGCCTCGGTCTTGAACTGACCAATCACACCGGTGCCGAGCAGGCGCGGCGTGAATTCACTGATCGAGCTGCTCAGCGCGGCTGTCGGGTCGAGACTATGTCCGGCGTAGTAGAGCCACCCGAAGAGGTCCAGCACAAAAATCACGGGATAGATCACAACCGGGAGACGCAGAATCGTTCGCCACCACCCAGCCGCGAAGATCGACGCCACCGCCAGAATGGCGATCAACGGAATGGCATAGAGCGAAATCGCCCGCTCGATTGTGGCGGCGTCGGTGAGGGGAATCATGCCGATGTAGTGATTCAGGCCATCGACTTCCCGCACCGAACGCATGTCTTCCAGTCTGTTGACGTAGACATCGACGGAGAGACCCTTGGGATACTGGGGAGCTCGCAGAATGATGTTCCAGTAGGGCAGAAAGATCGAACCGATGAGCAGCGCCGCTGAGCCGGCGAGGAACGGAAGCTGAAGCCAGCTCGCTTTCGCTCTGGCCAGCGCTCTCGTCCACCGTCCCGATTCCTGCCTTGTGAATGCTGTTGTCGTACCGGCAACATGTGTGCTCGCGGCCACTGCTGCCTCCTTTCCTGCTCTGGCGGTCGATCGCCTGGATTCGGACCCCGAGATTGGGCGGCGGCCCGGTCAGACGAGCCGCCGCCCATGTGCGCTATGGGGTAACCAGGAGGTAGCCCATCATTTCGAGGTGCAGCGCAGAGCAGAACTCGGTGCAGTAGTAGGGATAGGTGCCCGCAGTATCCGCAACCCACGAAACTGTTGTCGTCTCACCCGGTTCGATGCTCAGGTTGATGTCCTGTCCTGGCATCGTGAATCCATGTGTCGCGTCGTGCGCCAGTTCGACGTTCGTGAGATGCAGCGTGACCTTGTCGCCCTTCTGCAGCTCGATGTAGTCGGGCCGGATCGTGCTGCGAATCGTGGTCATGTAGATCGTCACGTTCTCGCCATCGCGCTCGATCCGCTCCTGGCCGATCTGGGTGGCGAACTCGGACGGCGCCTGGTTGATGGTGTCCCAACCAACCTCCGGGTAGACCTCCCAGATGTTCTCCAGGCGCTCGGACTTGATCATCTGCACATAGTGCGGCTCGCCGATGCCGATCGGCATGTCGTACAGAAGCTGCATCTGATCGCCGGTGATGTCGACCAGCTGGAAGTTCTGCGGCAGGAGCGGGCCTACCGGATGGAACCGGTCGAGCGCCCACTTGTTCATCCCGATCAGGTACTGCCCGGCCGGAGAAACGGTATCTCCCTCGGCGACGCAGATGTGGCCGGTGTTGAACTGCATGGGGATCATGTCGATGAGCTTCCAGCCATCGTCGACGCCCTCTCCCCCGACCTTCCAGCGGGCGATGCCGCTGTCCAGGAAGAGACTCGTGTAGGCAAGGCCCTGGTCGTCGAATTGGGTATGAAGCGGCCCAAGACCCAGCTCGACCTGCGCTTCCATGCAGGCCTCGAAGTCGAGCACCGGCACGCCGTACGCATCCGGCTCGTATTTGCCGTCCGCGATTGCCTGCTGGATCTTCTCGAAGCTGTAGATCGTTACGTGCGGATCGAGCTTGCCGGAAACCACGATGTATTTGCCGTCTGGTGTCACATCGGCGCCGTGTGGACTCTTCGGCTCGGGGACGAACCAGAGCAGACCTTCCTCGACCGCGACTCCCATCGGAATCATCGGCATGCCGTTGACCTCTTCGGCCCGGCCAGCCGCCACGACCTCGGCCGCTTTCTCCCAGTTGATGACCGTCAGATAGTCCATGTCACGCTGGGAAGCGCCAACTTCGACCGGAGGAGCGTCGCCGCCACCTGAACCGTAGGAGAGCTCGGTGTTGAAGGTGTTGGAGAACATCCAACCCATGCTGGGACCTTTGCCGGCATCGGCGAGGTCATTCCAGTAGGGGGGCAACTCCACCGAGAACGACTGATCCTGGGCGATCCGGCCGGCATCCCGGTCGAATTTCCAGAAGGTCATCGCCCCGCGGTACTCATCGGCATAGTTCTCGATCGGCGCGTACTGCCAGGCGTGCGGCGCGGCATACTGGGAGCCGTCGATGATGTACTCGGTGTTTGGCGTCACGAATGTGCCGCCGTGATTGCTGATGATGTGCGGATTCTTGACGATCTGCTTGGTTTCGAAGTCCCGCAGGTCGATCACGCCGATTCGGGCATTCGCTTTGTCATTGATGAAGAGGAACTGTCCGTCGTACTGTCCCTCGGTTTCGCTCAGTCCCGGATGGTGGGTGTCGCCGCAGGTGAGCACCTTGCCATCGACTTCTCCTCCGGCCAGGACATCCCAGGTGTCGTTGGAAAAGCCAAAACCCTGCCAGGGTTCGGGCGCGAAGACCGCGATCACCTTCAGGAGGCGCATCGACGGAACGCCGATCACCAGCACCTGACCGGACTGGCCGCCGGAGCTGAAGATCAGAAAGTCATCGTGAACGCCGCTGGGCACGTATGTCTTGAGCGCTGCGGTGATGTCATCCGGCGTCAAACCGCGTGCCTCGGCGATCTCCTCCACACTCGATTGCAGAGCACTCGCCTTGACCTCGCCGCCCCCATTCATCCGGGTGCCAACCCCGACCGCGAGACCAGTCGCGCCAGCGCCCGCCGCACCTTTCATCATGGTGCGTCGAGATACGCGCTCTTTGGACTTGACTACTGTGCCCATGCTCTACCTCCAGTGGCTGGACCGGATACGCACTGGCTCACCGATTTCGGTCGGACGTTCCTTTGCGCCTCTATCCGTATGCGCCATTGCTGGCGCCAGCCCCCTGAGCGCGCAAACCGCTGAACCTCACAGGAAGGGTAAAGTCCGTCGCGTTGCGTCCCCATACGGACCACAAGCCGTTGATTACAAAAACGTGACAAATTTCACAATCGCGGTTCGTGGAGGGGATTCGGGTGTAGCGGCAACACAGGCGTTGCCAAACCTCAACCACCGCGGCCCGACGAGCGAGGCAGGCCTCGCCGCGACACACGGACCAGCATCGTCATTGCCGTAGCGGCAAGGCCTGCCTTGCCCATCGCAACCCCAGCGACCGACGGGCGAGGCGGGCCCCGCCGCTACAGGGCTATGGGGTTGCCTTGCCTATGGCTTTCGATATGGATTCTCGGGATCGTCGGCCCATTTCGCGGGATTGCCGGCTATGTATGTCCGAATCTCCGACAATGCGCGTTCATTGCGAATGATGTGCTCGTAGTAGTTCTGCTGCCAAACTGGCGCTCCAGGAGTACCGCGCGATCTATTGATGTTTCGGGTCGACGCAGATTTGAATGACCCGACAATGGCGCCCAGTGAGCCGGACCTGGGATTTCTCCGGTGCATCTGAGGAGCATCATCAACCTGGACACCAAGACGCGCGATGCCGTCTTCATCAGTGAGGATCGACACAATTCCATGGAGATGGTTTGGCATGATGATGCATTCATCTACGCTCACACCTCCATGATGCTGCGGAATATCGTGCCAGGCCGACTCCACAATCTCTCCAAATGGCGACAGGATCATTTCGGCGGCACGGACTGAACCGAAAAGCGGCTCTCGTCGCACGGTGCAAATGGTCACGAAGTAGTTGCCAGGCAGACGGTAGTCGAATTCGGGCAATCGAATCGACTTGCGAGCGCGCAAGTTGGACATTGCAGCAAGTCCAGCATCAAGAGAGTGTCGGCCGCCCAGTGTAACGGCAATGCCGGCGTTGACCAAACCACACCGCCGGCGACTGACGTGCGAGGCAGGCCTCGCCGCTACACAGAACCCCGTATCGTCACAGATGTAGCGGCAACGCAGGCGTTGCCACCGCCACCCCGGCAACCGACGGGCGAGGCAGGCCTCGCCGCCACATGGAACCCCGTATCGCCACGGGTGTAGCGGCAAGGCCTGCCTTGCCAATCGCAACCCCAGCGACCGACGAGCGAGGCCCCTGGTATCGTGACAGGTGTAGCGGCAAGGCCTGCCTTGCCAAACCTCAACCACCGCGACCGACGGGCGAGGCAGGCCTCGTCGCTACACGCGACAAATGCGTTGTATCAGACCGCCGATAACGCCTGATCGAGGTCCCGCCAGAGATCATCGATGTCCTCCAGACCCACGGACAACCGCAACAGCTCGCCCGGCGCGGATTCTCCTGCCCAGCGGGCCCGCCGCTCGAGGAGCGACTCGACGCCCCCCAGGCTGGTTGCCGGAACCCAAAGCTCGCAGCGCTCGACCACAGCCTGCGCCCGCTCCGCGCCCCCTGCGACCAGGATCGAGAGCATGCCCCCGAATCCGTCCCTCATTTGCGTTTTGGCGACCTCATGACCAGGGTGACCAGGCAGGCCGGGATAGAAGACCTGCGACACCGACGGATGCCCGCTCAACCGTTCGGCCAGCTCCAGCGCCGCCGCCGCCTGATGGCGCACGCGCAGCGGCAATGTCTGCAACCCTCGCCGCGCCAGCCAGATGGAGAATCCGTCACCCTGCGTTCCCGATTCGTTGCGCCGGGCTCGCAGTCGTGCTGCCGCACCCGGGTCGGCGGTGATGACGGCGCCCAGCAGGAGATCCGAATGCCCCCCGATGTACTTGGTCAGGCTATGCATCGATCCGGTCGCGCCGAAAGCGATCGGATGCTGGAGAATCGGCGTGGCAAAGGTGTTGTCCACATACCATGGCACGCCAGCTCGGGCGGCCAGCTTGCCGATCTCCGCCAGATTGGCCACCGCGAGCAACGGGTTCGTTGGCGTTTCCGCCCACAACAACGAAGCGCCATCGAGCGCCTGTTCCACCGCGCCGAGATCAGTCTGGTCGACTAGCCGAACCTCAACGCCAAGTTTGGGAAGTTCCTTTGCGGCTCGTACCCGAATGCCGTAGTAGGCGTCCCAGGGCATGACCAGCGCTGTGCCAGGAGCTGCTTCGGCGAGAACGGCATTCGCTGCGGCGATACCCGCGTTGAAGACGACGCAGTCATCCCCTCCTTCGATCGCCGCCAGTACCGGCTCGAGTTGCTCGTTCGCCGGATTTCCGCCCCTCCCGTAGCTGTATTCGCCGGGGGCCGGCACACTGGGGTGAACGAAGGTCGAGGAAAGGTGAATCGGCGGAGTGACCTCCTGCCCAAAGGCGTGGCGCCCAGTGCCTCGCACTGCAATCGTTGTCTCCGCCAGCATCGTCCGCCCGTCCTCACCCATCTCTCAACCTTCCCTGCGACACATCCGATATCGCTCCAATAGTAGCTGGTGGCAGCGTCAACCCGGATGACGTGGGGTGGCGCCAGCGAGCGCACAACAACCACGCCCATGGCCAGACGGCTAGTCGGCAAGACGGCGAGACGGTAAGAAGAAAACGAGCCTGGGCATTCGTGCCCAGGCTCGTTCATTTCAAATCACTGTCGCGGCGGTCCGAATGATGCGCCCGGATTCTTTCCGCCTCTCTGCCTCTCGCCTTTCCGCCTAATAAACTCCGTATTCCGTCTCCGGATCGAAGAAGTGCAGCTTCTCCGGCGCCGCCGTGACATCCAGCGTCAGGCCGCGCTGCAAACGCGCATCCGGCGCCATGCGGGCGGTGATGGTGTTGCCGTCCTGCAGGGTCAGGTAGACGAAGATCTCATTGCCAAGGAGCTCGACGACGTCGACCGTCACCGGCAGCTTCGAATCAGCGGCCGCGATGCCGTTGGCCTGATTCCAGTCGATGATGTGCTCCGGGCGGACGCCAAGAATGACCTTGTTGCCGATGAACCGCTCCAGCGACGCCGCTTTGAAGTCGGGCACTTCGAGATTCACGCCAGGAGCAACGGCGTAGAGCTTGCCATTTCTTCGCTCGATGGTCACATCGAGGAAGTTCATCGACGGCGAACCGATGAAACCGGCCACAAACTTGTTGGCAGGCACGTCGTACAACCGCTGCGGCGTATCGAGCTGCTGGAGCACGCCGAGGCTCATGACGGCAATGCGGTCGCCCATGGTCATGGCTTCGACCTGGTCGTGGGTCACGTAGATCGTGGTCGTGCTGACCCGCTCGTGCAGTTTGATCAGCTCGGCTCGCGTCTGGACGCGCAACTTGGCGTCGAGGTTGGAGAGAGGCTCATCCATCAGGAAGACATCGGCGTTGCGGACGATCGCCCGCCCCAGAGCGACGCGCTGCCGCTGTCCGCCGGAAAGCGCTTTCGGTTTGCGGTCGAGCAATGGCTCGATATCGAGCGTCCGGGCGGCTTCCCGCACGCGGCGGTCCCGCTCCTGCTTGTTGACCTTCCGCAGCTTGAGTGGATAGGCCAGATTGTCGTAAACGGTCATGTGGGGATAGAGCGCGTAGCTCTGGAAAACCATCGCCACATCCCGGTCTTTGGGAGGGAGATCGTTGACAACGCGGTCGCCGATGATGATGCGGCCCTCGCTGATCTCTTCGAGACCGGCGACCATGCGCATCGCGGTCGATTTTCCGCAACCGGACGGACCAACCAGCACCAGGAACTCCTGATCCAGGACCTCCATGTTCAGCTGGTACACGGCGATGACACCGCCGGCATATCGCTTGGTCACATTGTCGAAAATCACTCGCGCCATGGAATGCCGCCTCCCTGGAATACAGGACGGGAGAACCATTCCCGCCCGGAAACGCCCTATGCCAAATCCGGTAGCAACTGGCTACCTGGACCGCGCGTCGCGGCGTCTTACAACGTGCATGCGGAGTGTTGGTCAAATCCAGATGGATGTCAAGCCAGCACGGCAGGAAGATCCCGTGGCAGGAGACCTTCAGGGAAGCGGGATCGCTAACCCATCGACCGCAGCGCGAAGAGCGACCATCCCGACGGGTCGAGGCGCATCCTCGCCGACCGGGTCGGGCGAACCTGTGGCTGCATGCGATGGAGCTGCCGGCGAGCCCGGTTGGTCAGACTGTCTTCGATTTCGCGCCGGATCTCGGGATCGGCAAAGAGCTTCGACAACTCGGTCATCGCCACGGGCCGGTAGAGCGCTTCGGCGATCGGCCGGTAGGGAAACCGCTCCGTGACCCCGGCATCGGCCCCCTGGAACTCGTAGAGCCAATCGCCCACCGATACCAGAGCCGCACCCCAGGCATACGCCGCCGGATCACTGACCTGCTGGAGCCGCCGAAAGGTCTCCGTGCCGGCTGCGACGCAGTCGGCGGCAACGCCCCGCAGTTGCTCCACGAGCAACAGCGACCGCGCCGGCAGATCGGCGTCACGCCCGTCGTACTGATCGAGAACATGCAGATAGGCCTGGATCGCCATCGCCCACAACTGGGGGTGTGAGTAGCCACCGGCAGTCAGCGCAAAGAGGGACTCGATCTTTTCGTCCCACTGTCTCGAAGAACGGAGAATCGCTTTCGCCCAACCAACCGCGATCTCTGGCCGGGGAGCGCCGCGCCCTTCAGAAGCGAATGAGAACGACTGGATCGCAGCGTCCCATTCCTCCTGCTGGAGCAGCGTCATACCGCGGTGGAAGTAATAGCTCTCCGTCAACGATGACATGCCCGCCCCTCTCATTTCCCGAGGCGTTGTTCACAACCAGCCCCGGGATTCGTCGAATCGCCTGTCATCAGGGTGACGGCAACTCCGCCGCGTGTCTGTGTCCTGCGACACACTGACCACGGCACTCACCGACAAAGAGAGGCGCTCGACGTTACTCCATGCCACGCTATTCTGAGGCACCGCATCGCAAGCGACAAGACGATTCCATTCCGGATTTTCCGGAAAAATTGATCCAACCTCGGGATATTCAGGCTTTCTGGGCGAAGAATCTGGTTGCAACGTCCTCATTCTCACGCCAATCGTCGTCTCAACGACGTTTGTGACCCTCCCGCAGAGCGCCGGAGATGCGGGGTGTGGCCGGAGCGCTCACCGCGATCTGCCAACAAGACCTCGCTCGACTGCGGCAGGCACGATTTCCTCCCAGGTCTGCACGCCGAGCCGCTCGGAAATGCGCTCCAGAATCTCGTACGTAGCACTCACAGATCGTCCACGTCGTTTGGCGATACCGGCCGGATCCAGTCCTCTGGCCAAATCCTGGACGATCAACATCTGCCGATTCGTCAGGCGCACCGGCGATTCCTCGCTCTCCGGCGCCGCTCCGAACGCCTCGATCGTCACCTCAACGACTTCCTCGGGTTCGGACTCCCCGATGGCGAAATGCCGGTCGTAGTTCGATGCACCCATGCGGCTTCGCAGCTGCTCGGAGATTTCGGTGTGCGTCAGAAAGTCGGCCGGCAACAACGATCCCCCCACCCGCTGCATCAACGTCGCGGCGGCTCCGAACATCGTTGCCGCTTCGACGAGCTCCCCCCGTTGCACGCGAATGCACGCCAAACCGGAAAGTGCGCCACCCGCACTCCAGGCATCGCCCTGCGACCAGGTCATCTGCAGCGCGCCGACCATCATCGCGATCGCTTCGGGGAGGAGCGATTCATCATCCGCCGCCATCTCACGCAAGGTCTCACCGGCGAAGTATCTGGTGATCGCCGAACCCCAGGCGTAGTTCGCCTCAGCGGCGATCGCCCCTGCCTCCTCGAACAGATCGAGCGCCTGCTGCATGTCGCCCAGCAGACGAGCCACGATTCCATAGATCGCCCGCACACCCACCATTCCGTGCGCAACATTCCACTCGGTGAAGGCTGCTTCGGCAAGGTCGACGTGATGCAGGATGCGCAGATAGTCGGGTTCCGGCTGACGGTAGAGGACCAACGCGCGCACGAGATTGGCCAGCCCAGCGCTATAAGTGAGCCCGGAGCGTTCCATTGCGGCCAGCACGACATCGACCACCTCGTCCGCCCGGGTGTCGTCATTCTGAATCCAACAGAGAAAGGCCAGAGCAGGAAGCTCGGCCGCCTGCAACCAGGCATGCTCGGGCGGCAAGCCCACCCCGAACTCCAGCCAGCGTCTCCCTTCGGTCACCAACCCCCGCGTCTGCCAGACGATCCAGACCGGTCCCGCTATGCGCACGATCAGCGGCCAGCCCGCTTCCCCCTGCTCCTCGCACCAATGGAGCGCGGCCCTCACACTCGGCATGGCCGCCATCACCCGCTCGACCCCCCAACGCGGCTCCTCGACGCTCCACATGTAGTTGCTCGATACCTCGGCAAAGGCCATTGTCGTCAACGCGTGGGCCTGGCGGGCTCCCTGGAGCTCCCCCAATCTTTCGAGTTCGGCAATCCCGAAGGCGCGAATGGTCTCCAGCACCCCGAAGCAGAGCACCCCTTCGATGTCCTCGGCGGGGAGCACGAGGTGATGATCGACCAGCGCTGCAATCGTCCGCGCGCAGTCGATCTCCAGAGCGGGCAGCGCGTTCCACAGATCGGGTACGAACTGATCGTACGGAAGGGGCCGGTCATCCCAGACATCCTGCCCCGACCATCCCCAGATAGCGTCATAGCCAGCCGACCAAGTCACCGGTTCACCCGGCTGGGAACCGCGCGCGATGCCTTCGGCGAGATCCCGACTGAACCCGCCGGGGAAGAGGGCGAGCCGCCGAAAAAGGTCCCGATCCGCCTCGTCGAGGAGCTCGTAGCTCCAACGGATCGCGTCATCCAGCGATCGATGCCGCTCCTCCCGCCCAGCTCTTCGATCCTCGAGAGCGGCGACATGACGATCCAGCATCTCGCGCGGCGACAGCACATCGGACCAGCTCGCGACGAGCTCGATCGCCAGCGGGAGACCGTCGTACATCGCACAGAGAGTGGCAATGCGTTCGGCGTCTCCATCGTGCAACACGAAGCGTGGATTGCTGCCCATTGCCCGGTCGAGAAAGAGCCGCACCGCCTCCAGGTCCAGCGGATCCGACTCGCTCTGCTGTCTGCTTGTCTGGAGTGGACTCAGTTCGATGACCGTCTCTTCGGCCAGCCCGACCGCCAGTCGAGAGGTCGCGATGATCTGCGTACCAGGAGCCTGGTCGAGAACCCACCGAACGGTGGCTCGGGCCATGCCGATCAGATGCTCCAGGTTATCGAGCAGGACCAGATGAGGACGGTCGCGCAGCGCGTCGACGATGCGGGCGCGGAGATGCTCCTCGTGATCGACGATCTCCAGCGCCTGCGCGATGGCGCGGACGATCTCTTCCTCGCGCTGGGTTGCGGCCAGCGACGCGATCGCTACCGGCAGGCCCGACCACTCCTCGGCGTCGCGCAAAACCTCCAGAGCGAGCCGCGTTTTGCCGACCCCGCCCGGACCAAGGAGGGTGACAAGCGGGCGCCGTCCCGCAGACACCAGCCGCCGCAGCCAGATAATCTCCTCGCTCCGTCCAACAAACGAGTCGGTCGGAAACGTTGGCAAAGCGCCCTCGTTGGACGACGTCATGTTGTGCCTGGTCATCCTGCTCCTGACCGGGAGGCCGTCATCTGTCGACCGCTACGCAATCGATGACGAACATCTCTCCGCTGCACGACCTGCTGTGGTGGAGCCACATCATTCGGTTCTTCATGGAAATCCCCTCAGTGACGTATCTTCCCTGCAACACACACCATTGGCAAGTGGTATCACTTGCATCACTGACCCCTTCCTCCACATCGTGGGCCCCGCCCGCGCCTCTCTCGTCGCCTGAGAACCGACTATGATTGGTAGAGATTTCGACTGGCGTGCGGACCGAAGGAGCCACGCTGAAAATGGCAGTTCAGACCGGCGCAAAGCGCATTGTTTCGTTTGGAGAGGCGATGATTCGTCTCACTCCGCCACGTCACGAACGCATCGAACGGAGCACATTCCTCGATCTGAGTCCCGGCGGCGCCGAACTGAACACTGCCGTGACCGTCGCCGCATTGGGTCATGTGGCGGAATGGGTCTCGGTTCTCCCGGACAACCCGCTTGGACACTATCTCGGCCGGCAGGCTCGCGCCCATGCCGCCGGTACGTCCCACGTTCAGTGGGTCACTGAAGATCAGGGCCGGATGGGTCTCTACTTTCTGGAGGAGGGAACCGACCCTCGCCCTTCAGCCGTCGTCTACGACCGGAAGCAATCGGCGTTCGCCAATCTCACACCCGGCCAGATCGACTGGGCATCCATTTTTCGCGACACCGACGCGTTTCATATCTGCGGCATCACCCCCGCAGTCAGCCCGGCGGCCAAAGAGGAATCGATGCTGGCCATTCAGGCAGCCAAGGCAGCCGGCGCAACCGTGTTTTTTGATCTGAACTACCGGAGCAAACTCTGGACCGAACGAGAAGCCCGGGCCGCGTTCCACGAAATCGCTCCCCACGTCGACGTTCTCTTCGCCTCGAAATCGGATCTCGGCACCTTTTTCGACCTGGAGGGCGACCGCCCAACCGTCATGGAAACCGCCCGCACCAAGCTCGGGGTGGCGGTCTGCGTGACCACACGGAAGAAATCGCGGGCCAGCCGCTCCATCGCGCTCAGCGCTCAGGCGATGGGTCCCCCCGGCGAGGTCGTGGAGGCAGACTGGAAATCGGTGGAGATCGTCGACCGCCTTGGCGGCGGCGACGCCTTCGCCGGCGGTTTCATCACCGGCTACCTGGAGGACCCGGAGGATCTGCAGAAAGCGCTGACCCTCGGCGTCGCGGCGTCGGCACTCAAACACACGATGCCCGGAGACTTCCTCTGCGCCAGCCGGGCTGAGATCATCGCCGCTGCCGGTGAGACTGCCGGGGGCGTGCTGCAACGCTGATGCCCGCGGTCGAGCTGCGGCCGATCACCGTAGCGAACTGGGAGGAAGCGGCTCGCCTGGAGGTTGACCCCTCCCAGGCCGACTTCATCGAATCGAATCTCTGGTCGATCGCCGAATTGCAGTTCTATCCCAGCCTCAGCGGCTACGCCATCTACGCTCGCCGGACGATGGTCGGTTTCCTGGTGTGGGGACTCAGCCCGGACGACAACCGCCCCTGGCTCTACCGGTTCATGATCGACCGCACGCACCAGAAACAGGGATATGGTCGCGCCGCGCTTCTCGTCTTGATCGCCGATCTGCGCAAGCAAGGCGTCCCCGAGCTCAATGTCGGATATCACCGCGACAACACCGTCGCGGCCCATCTCTACGAGTCAGTCGGATTCGTTCCCCAGGGTCTGGCGCCATGGGGCGAGCTGATGGCCCGCCTCGATCTTTGACTTGCGCCGAATTCCCCCGTGGTCGCCTAGATATCGTCGGGCTCTACGCGAGAGATACCTTCGATACTGCGAATCCCCTGGTCGAACGAAAGAAACTGCGTCAACCCGTAGCGCTTTGCGTAAACGACATGATAACTGTCCGGAAACGACAGGCGCTGCGTGTTTGCCCAAAGCGGAAAGACGTCGTGGAAAATCGCCTTCCCTGGCAAGACCACATGCGGCTGGTCGATGAACGGCAAGACAAGGCCCGATGTCACGACTCGTGGCACAGCGTACGTTTTGGACATCGTGAAAACGGTTTCGAAGATGACAGACTCACTGATTCGCACAGTCACAGCACCCGACTCAATACGGGCGATCAAACGAGACGCGGACGGAGAGTGCTCCTCATGATCTGACAGAAAATGGCGAAGCAAGATGTTGGCGTCCAGAAACGCGGTGGGGATCACCGATTCTCATCTGCCTGGCGCAAGATCGCCTCCTGTTCGTCCGCTACGGCTTGCATATAGAGCTCTCGCTCCTGCCGGGGCGTGAGCGGCGGGTCCAGGCGATACGCCGCAAGGATGCCTGCCGTGCGCTCCGCCCATGATTGATGCTTACGCACGACAACCGAATCCTCGTTCTGCTCGACATCCAACCGGTCGCCTGGCTCGAAGCCAAGCGCCTGCCGAAACTCGATTGGAATCGTCACCTGTCCCTTGCTGGTAATTTTGGTGGTCTTTGTTGTCATCTGGATGCCCCTTGGGTCGTGAGGAGGAAGCTGCGGTAATACTATCACGCTTCCGATCGATCAAGTAAGATCTCGATCGATCTGGGTATTACCGCTCGTCCTCGACCAACTCCGCGCCTCTGGCGGCAATGGCGATCACTTCCACTCGGCCGGGAACCTGATGGTCGGCGGCGACCGCATGCAGCGCCTCTTTCACCGCCTCGATGCTCTCCGGCTCGACGAGCGCCAGAATCGTCGGACCGGCGCCGCTCAGACATGCACCGATGGCGCCGGCCGAACGGGCGGCGTCGGTCATTGGCGTGAGGTGAGGAAAGAGTCTGGCCCGGTAGGGTTCATGCAGGCGATCGTGCATCCCGGCCGCAATGGCCTCTCTGTCGCCGGTCAACAAGCCGATCGCCAGACCGGATGCAGCTCCCACGTTGTGAGCGGCGTCAGGCATCGGCACGGTGGCCGGCAGCGCCGCCCGAGCAGCCCAGGTCGCACTGGTCGCCTCCGGAATGAAAACGACTGGCTGCAGCGTCAGCGAGCTGCTGCCCAGCAGTTGGACCGCCCTATGGAGACCCGGCACGGCGAGGATCGCGCCGCCGTAGACAGCCGCGCCGACATTGTCGCCATGTCCCTCCATCCGCCACGCTTCGAGAAAGATCTGGTCGATCGACAAGCCAAGTCCAGTCAACTCGTTCGCGGCCATCAATCCGCAGACCAGGGCAGCCGCCGAAGATCCCATCCCTCGCGCCACCGGCACGTCCGCCCGCAGTTCCAGACCGAACGATGGCAGCTCCCGCTCGTAGAGCGTGGCCAGCTCCCGCATAGCGAACAAGGTGTAGTTGTCCTTGTCCTGGAGTTGCGCGGCATCGGAACCGGCGATCACCGTCCCTTCCCGCTCGGTGTCGACCGTCACCTCGTTCCACAGGTCGATCGCCAGGCCAAGCGCATCAAACCCGGGGCCAAGATTGGCGGACGATGCGGGCGCGCTAACCCTGAAGCGCATTGCTCAACGTCCGCTTCAGCGCGTCCATGTCGGCGGGAATCGAAACCGGCCGGTTCACCAACGGCGAGCGTTCGCCGGGAGCATCCTCGAGATGGAAACGCACGACCGCTTCGGTGTCTTTCAGGAGGTGGCCAGTCAGAACGCCAACCACATGCGCGTCCGGACCGATCTGTCTCAGCGCCACCTGCTTGCGAATACCAGCGAGGGTGGCCGCTGATGCAGGCTCGCAGCCGATCCCACATCGATCGATCATCGCTTTCGCTTCCATGATCTCGGCATCGGTCACCCGCGCCACCATCCCGGAGGAAAACTGGATCGCCCGCCGGGCTCGCTCGACGCTGGCGGGGTTGCCGATCTTGATCGCGGTAGCCACCGTTTCTGCGGTCACCGGTTCATACCGGTCGAAGCCCGATTCGAAGTAGTCGACAAATGGGGAAGCTCCCTCCGCCTGGATCGTCAGGAGACGAGGGATGCGATCGATCAACCCCGCCATTTGCAGATCGATCAACGCTTTGCCAAACGCCGCGGTGTTGCCGAGGTTGCCACCGGGTAGCGCAATCACATCGGGCACCTGCCAATCGAGCTGCTCGAACATCTCGATGACGATCGTCTTCTGCCCTTCAACCCGATACGGATTGACCGAATTGACCAGGTAGACGGGATACCCCGCCGTCAGCTCTCGCAACATGCGCAGCGCGATATCGAAGTCTCCTTCGACCTGCACGATGTGCGCGCCGTGGGCGATCGTCTGGGCCAGCTTGCCGCCGGCGATCTTTCCTTCCGGAATGAGCACGAGCGCGCTCATCCCTGCGGCAGCGGCATACGATGCCAGTGATGCCGACGTGTTGCCCGTCGACGCGCAAGCCACCATCGTCGCGCCGACCGATTTGGCGTGCGTGACCCCAACGGTCATGCCCCGGTCTTTGAACGAACCGGTGGGATTCTGTCCCTCATGCTTCAACCCGAGCCGGCCGACCCCACCAAAATGGGCCAACCGATCGTCCCAGTAGATCGGGGTGAACCCCTCCGCCCGGGTCACGATCTGGTCGGTGGGAAACCATGGCAACAACTGACGATATCGCCAGACGCCCGAGTTCACCTGGGTCGCCAGCGGCAGTGCGGAGAAGTCACCGCGCGCCAGAGGTTGATCGAATGCGAACGCAACGTCCAGCAACCCGCCACACGCCGCACACTGACTGACGCTCGGCGAGCCATCGGCCGATGCTCCGCAGATCATGCAGCGGACAGTGGTTGCAGGAAAACCAGGGAGCGAAGGCGAGAAAAGCGTGCTCAAAATCTCAGAATCCGGCTGAAAAAGACGCGGTCCAAACAGCATTCGAGCATACCACGCTCCATCGGTGCCCCGGTCCGCGGATCCACATGGAGCGGCAACGCCTGCGTTGCCTTTCTCCGTCCCGCTCCGCGTTCAGGACGAGCGAGGCGGGCCTCGCCGCTACAGCGTGCGTTCCACCGCATTGCAGGTGGCGGCGACAGCCGCGCTCTAGGTCATCAGGGCCTCGACGGCAGCGGTTTCCTTTGGGTGGTGTGTCAGCAATCGCTTTTTCTTCAGATTCTCCCGGACGACCCGCACCACATCCCGGTCGTCCGAATTCGCCCACTCCGCGAGTCTGGGGAATCCACCGGCCGGATCGGCCGCTGTGAGCACACTGATGGCATACCCCAGACCTTTGCGCAGCGCCTTGAACTCGTCCAGCCGGCGTTCCTCTTTCGGCGTGGCCGCGAGACGGCGCATCGCCAGATCGATGAAGGGCCAACCTTTGGCCACGGCATCCGGGTTGTTCAGCAGTCGTGGTTCGGCAATCGCCGCCACAATCGCCCTCAGCTCGAGCAACGACGCCTCCTCGCCCCAGCTTCGGGCGATGTCGATCATGCCATCGAAGCTCGTGTCTCCAACCCGCTGCAATCCCATCGCGGCGCCCTCCCGGACGCGCCAGCGAGGATCGTTCGCCGCACGGCGAAGCATCATCAGCAACCGGCCGCGATCGTCCCCATCCGCCTGAGCGAGACAGACACCCGCCGCCTGCGCGGCCGCGAAAACCGGAAAGGATCGCGGGTCGTTGGTGTCCGCCTCGTCCGCGGCGATCCACAACCCCTCGAGCAAGACCACCGCCCGGTCCACGGGCAGCAACGCTCCAACGTCGGTGGCGAATGCTGCCCCGATCTCGAGATTCGCTCGCGGTCCGGGAAGCCGGGATTCGGCAATCAGGTAATCCACGAGCGGCGCGGGAGACGCACCCTGCGCGTACGATGCGATGAGATCTCGCAGCACACTGTCACTCATAGCCATCTCCCCGAAAAAGACAACGCCGGCGACGATGTCGCCGGCGTTGCGCCTTGGTACTGCTAAGCATGGATCCTAGGCTGTTTCGGTGTCGGTCACCCGTACGGCGCGAACGACCGTTCGCTGCAGATACACCCCATTCGCGTAGTCGAACGGTCCGCCGCAGGTGATGATCGTCAGACTCTCCTCTTCAGTCGGGCCGACGATGTCCTGAATCGGCGCATTGGCCGTTTCGAAGTTCTCTCGCCAGACGACCGAGTAGGTGTAGATCACGCCATCCTCGCCCGTCACCTGAATCAGGTCTCCCTCGTTCAGGTTGTTGATGTTGTAGAGCACCGCCGGTCCGACATCCCAGTAGTCGAGGTGCCCGGCCATCAGGATATTGCCGATCTCGCCGAGTCTGGATGACGCTTCGTACCACGAGACGATCCAGGGACCAGAGGGGTCGAGCATCACGCCATCGACGATCTGCTGCTGCTCGATCTGGGCATTGACCGCGGCATTCTCGATCTCGATCGCCACCGGGATGGCGCCAACCGGTCCGGCTGGTTCGTCCGGCGTGTCACCAATTGGTCCCGGGCGCAGTCCTCCGGTGGTCGGCATCTCGCCGACTTCGGAAGACACGATGCGTCCCCCATCCTGCGCCGCCACCATGCCGCCGCTCACCAGCGTCAGCATCATGACTGCTGCCAACATCGGTAAGAGGCGCAACCTCACCATCCGTTCGATCATCGCAGTTCTCCGTCGATTGGTTTCCGGGGCGGCGCGCGGAAAAGGCATGCTTCGTCGCCTGAGGTGTCGTCCTCGTTCGCCAATTCTAACGCGCCGACCCTCAAATTCGTATCGCTGAAGAGGATGCCACGATTTACTGGGAATTCGCTGGGAGGCGTTCGTCGATCCACCGGTCGAGCTGCCGCTGGCTGATCTCGTCGAGTTTCGCGGCCGGTTGCCGCATCTGCGCCGAGGCGATCACCCCTCTCCGGCGCATCTCTTCCTTCGCCGCGGCAACCGAGAAATCGATCGACTGCATGGCCCAGAGACTGAAAGGCAGCTCCTCGGCGAATCGGGCCGAGGCGGCATCGACGTCTCCGGCATCGAACAGGTGCTGCACCTCCGCGAAGAATCGGGTGAAGTTCGGCGCAGGCATCGACCCAACCGCTCCCCGCTCGAAGGCGTCGATCGCTCCCAACCCTCCCCAGCCACTGAACATGGCCAGCCGTCCCTCGCTCAACCGGAGCGTTTCGGTGATCACCGGTCCGCCAGGCGTGCCTTCGGCTTTGACGTACTGAATGGTCGGGACATCCGCCGACAACCTGGCCCAAAGCGCCGGCGACATCGAAACCCTGGTCAATTGGGGCGCGTCCTGAATCATCACCGGAATGGAGACCGCTTCCCCGATCTGCCGGTAGTAGTCGTACAGATTCTGCTGATCGGGCGTGACGAAATAGGGTGGCAGCACCATCAACGCCGACGCGCCGAGCGCTTCGGCCCGCCTGGCCCGGTCGACCGCGATGGAATGCCCTGGTCCGTCGGCGGAGACCACGACCGGCACCCTGCCGGCGACAGCGTCGACGACCGTGCTGGCGACTTCGTCTCGCTCGGCGTCGGTCAGTTTGTAGCCTTCACTGGCCAGAGCCAGCGTCGCGACGCCGGTTGCTCCTTCTGCCAGCACCCACTCGATCTCGTCGCGCAGTGACGCCAGATCGAGCGACCGATCGTCGTGAAAGGGCGTGCAGAGAATCGGAATGCACCCGCGCAGAGTAGTCATGCTTTTTGGTTTCCTTCGCGTCGCCAGCGGCACGCATGGCTGCTTTCGCAGGCTGCGCCGGCGATTCTCCGTCGCGACCCGGAATCCGTGGCTCGGAATTCGAGGTCCGGAGTCCGAAATCTTCTGTCGGCGTCAGACTACTACAACGCACTTGCTTCCCGGCCAAAGACAAGCAAGCATTCAGAACGCGCAGACGGCGGACTACAGATTTCGAACTCCGGACATCGGACTCCGGCTTGTGCGCGGTGTGGTCACTTCGCCATCATGTCCACATTGCGCACGTTGGGAGGGTTTTCCGGCGAGAAGCCATGGCCTTCGAGGCACTTGACCGTGGGCTGATCCTGTCGAACCACAATGACCCCACCGTCATCCCCGGTCACATCTCGCCCGAATTGGCTATCGAGCGTGTGATCTGTCTTGACGATAGCGAGAACCGGCAGAGTTCGGTATCCGTCCAGGGACGGATATGCCGATTCAATCGATACTGATTCCCAGACGAGCAATCACCCCTGCCCCAACCCGGCAGCTGCGCAGCATGAAAACGGCGCGTAGTCTCGCCATTTATGGCGCTTTCACCTACGGCCGCTCGAGATCAGAGTACTCCCGTACCGAATCGGGATCGACCAACCCGGCAACGACCGCGGCTGTTACGGCTGCGGCCCGGTTGCGAACGCCGAGCTTGGTGAAGATATGTGCGACGTGGGTGTTCACCGTCCGCTCGCCGATAAAGAGCGCGTCGGCAATGGCCCGGTCGCTCAGCCCGGCGGCCACAAGGCGCATGACCTCGCGCTCCCGCGGACTGAGCGTCACCGGCTCGGTGGTGACATCGCCTCCAGGTCCGTCCGAGGGAATGGCCAGGGCGAGCGCTTCGGCAACCGCCCGCTCCTCCGTCCAGGTCCTGCCCACCGCCCACTCGCGGGAAAAGACCACATCTCCCAACGCATCTCGCGAAATGGCGATATCCCGCTCGTATTCAGCCTGGTATTGCGGTTCGAGGGGGAGGGCAAACCGCTCGCGTTCGGCATCGGCGGCGCCATAGAGCCTGGCGGCCGCTTCCGCCTGCCCGATCCGTCCCGCGATGTCGGCGACATCCTCCAGGCAACTGAATGCCGGAGCCCGGAGTTCCCACATCAGCGCCAGACTCTCCTGCGTTTTTGCCAGCGCCCGCGGCAAATCGCGCTGTTTGTACGTCACGTATGCCAACCCGTGCAGCGCCCGGGCGATGCCGCGGGGATGCTCGGTGGCCCGAAAGAGCTCCACCGCTTCGTTATAGCGGGCACGCGCCAGGGCCAGAGCTTCGGGGTCGCCCCCTTCATCAACGGCGTCGCGACTGTCCAGCGCGGCGAGATCGCAGAGCATCCAGCCAGCGCCGATCTTTGCCGATACTCGCCGGTATCCCTCCAACGCTTCGGTCAGATATATCCGGGCCACAGGCTCATCGCCGGTGTGCACTGTGATTGCGCCGAGCGCCGCGTGGGCCAGAGTGACGCCAAGATCGTCTCCCGCCTGGCGAGCGGCGACAAGCGCCTCCTCAGCAAGGGCCTCCGCCGCGACACTGTCGAAATGGGACGGCGCCATCCGGGCAGCGATCACCAATGCTGCGACACGAGCAGCCGGCGTACCACCTGCCAGAGCGAGTGTACGTTCCAGATCGTGCTCTTTCTCCTGCGCGAATGCACTGGAAATCCAGACCGCGGAATACATCGTCGTTGACAACTGGAGCGCGGTATCGGTGTCGGCTTCCTCCAGCGCCCACTCGAGTGCGGCACGCAGGTTTGCCCGCTCGGGCGCCAGCAGCGCACTCCATTCCGGGAAGTTGCCGAACAATAGGCCTCGTTCGACGCGGGACGCCAGCTCCCGGAACCAGACAGCGTGGCGACGCCGTGGCCCCTCATCACCACTGGCAGCCAAACGCTCGGCGGCGAACTCATGGATCGTCTGGAGCATCGTCAGACGCGGATTCTCCCCACCAGCGGCTGGTTCGACCCGCACGAGACTCTGGGCGGTCAGCGACTCGATCACCGCGGATATCTCGGTCGGGTCCCGACGGCGGAGCGTGCTCTCCTCCCCGGTATCAGGCGCCTGGCAGACCGCTTCCGCCGCCTCCAGCGTGCAACCTCCGGCAAAGACCGACAGGCATCGAACGACTCGCTGCTCCTCTGGGTCGAGCAGGTCGTAACTCCAGGCAATGGCCTCGCGCATCGTTCGATGCCGGGCCGGACCATCACGACGCCCGGCAGTCAGATGGGGCAGCCGGTGATCGAGCCTGACAAGCAGCTCGGACGGGGAAAGGAGGAGACTCCGCTCCGCCGCCAGCTCGATCGCCAGCGGCAGACCGTCCAACCGGCGGCAGATCTCGGCGACGACCGGGATGTTCTCAGGCGTCAGGGCAAAGGTGGGAGAGACACCAGCCGCGCGCTCGGCGAAGAGCTGTACCGCGGGAGCCGGTTTGGCCCGCTTCGCTCCTTTGGAAACATCCGATTCCGTGGAAAGCGTCGGAACTTCCACCGGATGTTCGCCAGCGATCCTCAGCAGCGCCCGACTGGTGGCCATGAGCGACACGGCGGGACAGGAGCGGAGCAGGTCACCCAGGAATGGCGCGGCTTCGAGCGCTTGCTCGCAGTTGTCGACGATCAGGAGCAGGCGCATGTCGCGGAGAGCGGATTTCAACGCCTCGAAGGTGGGAGCGGCTCCCGTTTCAGTCAGGCCGACGGCGTGAGCGATCTCAGCCGCAACCCCCTCGGCGGTCGTTGCGGTCGTCACCGGCGCCCAAGCCACCTGATCGTCGAACTCCCGGGCGATCTCAGTCGCCACACTCAATGCCAGCCGGGTCTTGCCGATCCCGCCGGGACCAATCAGCGTCACCAAACGGGTGTCGCTGCCGCCGAGTGCCTCGACAACGGACGCTACCTCGGCATCGCGGCCAAGCAGGGGCGTGAGCGGCGCCGGTGGCGCCGCCAGACGTCGCCGGCGGAATGGGATGAGTTGTCGAGCCTCGTTCCAGTCATGGCCCGGAGCCGTAGCAGTCGACATGCGCGAAAATCCAAAACGTTGATCTGGCGGCTCCTATGCCACCAGTATACGGGTGGTTTACGGCGACATCATTGGTTCGAAAACTCCCGGCCGTGGTGCACAAATCTCCAGCGGAACCCTCAGGCGCACCACTCCGCAATCGACAGCGCCATGACCCGGCAGGCGTCGACAAGCTCCCTGATCTCGACAAACTCATTGGGACTATGCGCCTGAGCGATGCTGCCGGGACCGAAAATCGTTCCCTGCATCCCCTGCTCGGCATACCAGGCCAGTTCCGATGCGGCGGTGAACGCCTCGACGGTCACCTCCCGGCCAGTTGCCGAGATCTCTCCAGCCACCAGCTGGATAAACGGATGATCGGGAGGGGTGTTCACCGGCGGAAACCAGACATTGCGCAGCTTCCATGTAAAACGGGGTGGATGATCGTTCAGCCAGGGATCGACCGCGCAGACACCGGCGACGAAGCTCTCGATCTCCGCCTGTATCCCTTCCAGCGTCTCGTCCGGCAGATACCAGACGTTGTATTCGATCGAGCAGTAGTTCGGCGTCGTGCCAGGATTCGACACGAGGTTGAGCTGGCCATCATGCCCGCCTCCCGGTCCACCGGCGATGATCCCCGGCAGAATCGTGTTGAATCCCGGTGGCAGCATCGGATGGTTGCGGTGCGTGCCCCACTCCCGCTCCAGTTCCTGAAGCGCGGCGGCGATCTTCATCCCCTTCTCGATCGCATTGACGCCCGCCGTCGCCGCATGCCCACCCGCATGCACACTTCGGTAACGATTGCCGGCGTGGCTTTCACGCCCCTCGATCTCGATCCGGAAGTGAACGAGCCCACCTTCGACCGGCATCAGCTTGAGGCTGGTCGGTTCGGCGTTGAGCACGGCATCGAAGTGACGGGTTCCTGCCAGTGTTCGGGTACTCGTGCCGACGACTTCTTCGTCCGAGACGATATGCAGCGCGACATCGCCGCGCATCTCAACCCCGGCTCGTTGCAGAACCTCGACGGCCATGATTCCCGCGGCCACGCCGCCCTTCATATCGCAGGCGCCCCGGCCCCAAAGGCGGCCGTCGCTGACCTCGCCAGCCCACGGATCATGCGTCCAGGCAGAGACATCGCCGACTGGCACGACATCGACGTGCCCGTTGATCGCGACCGACTGACCGCCACCACGTCCTTTCAGTGTGGCATCGATCCAGGGGTATCGTGGTTCGGTGACTCCTCGCGCGATCTCGAGCCCCAACGCGTCGAGTCTTCCGGCCACGATCTCCTGACACGTGACGACTTCAGGATGGAATTGCTCGTTTCCCTCGCTCTGGCTATCGGTGCGACAGGCGATCAGCGCTTGCGTCAGCGCGATCAGGTCGTCTTCGACCCGAGCCGCTTCATCGAGAATGGTTTGCCGAAGACCGGCGTCGAGGGGCATTGCGCGTTCTCCATGTGGTTCGATCATACTGGGCGAACCCGGCCCGAATCGGGGTCGTCCATCAGCGATGTGCAGTCGACCGCTTCGAAATCGCTGCCGTGGATGCGTTCCTGAAGCTCGTGCAGATCGTCGTTGTCCCACCGATCGTCGGGTGCTCCCGAGAGATACCAGTCGCTGCCGTTGTCGGCCAGCATCATGCCGAATGTTTTGAGCGCCTGCAGAATGATCTGGTTCGTACGGGAAAACCCGTCGATATCGACAGTCGATTTGAGCCGGAATCGCTGACCCATCGGCGGTACGGATAAGTCGTCCGTCGCGCCAGCCTGGTGACGAGCCGGCCAGACAAAGGCACGCTGCGTCATCGACGCAGTGAAGCGCAGGGCATGCGGAATCACTCCCGCTTCGATCTCCTCGTAGCGGACGAGTCCGGGCAGAATCGGCAGCCCCGCGGCATCGGCGGATGTCCATTCAGCGGGCCGTAGGTCGTTCGAGGTCAGGTCGAAGTGGGCTCCAGCGTATGCTGTCCAGCTTCCGTCGCTCTGCGGTGTCGCATCGAACAGCTCGTAGAGCTGACAGCTCCCCTCCTGCACAACGAGAACATGGCGATCGCCGGTTGCACAGGAGCCTCCCTCGATAGGAGCATCCGTGGGAATCGGGTAGGGACCGGGATCGCTCTCCTCGTCCACCTCGAACACCACCGGCGCCCCGGCTTGCGTCGCCGGCGCCTGCACGAACGGGATACCGAACGGCTGACCTTCGTAGAGACCGGACCCGAAGTCGGGGTGCAATCCGGTGTCCGGACCGATGCTCGCCACATAGGCGTCGGAGAGCGCGTCGAGTGGGAGATGGTCGATTGACGTGTTCCAGATATTGTCCGCGGGAAAGAGGGTGCAGTCTTGCGGAATCTCACCGCACAGAGATTCCGTGCAACCCAAGCTGCAATCGGACTGGGCACGTACTGCGCCGCCGCCGGTCCGTGACGCGAAGACCCCACCTACGAGGCTCCCAATAACGAGGCGGCGACGATCCGAGCGGAATCCCCGCATCCAAGTCCTCATCCGATAGTCAACGTCGCGTTCGTTCATATCGGCCTCCACCTGCGTTCGCGCCCAAACATGCTGTCATCCTGAACGAAGTGAAGGATCTCTCCGTCGTCTCCTGCCACGACGGTCGTCTCCCTGAGAACTGCTGCGGCAGGAGCTCCTTCGCTTCGCTCAGGATGACGGTACTTTTTCGTGTCGCTCCGGAGTGTCGAGCTTCATCGGGCCACAGGTGCCCGAACTACGGTTACCCCGTCTCGCCGTCTCCTTCTCCGCCTATTCGCGTCTCCCCCCGGCCTGATGGCTCAGGATGACGATGGCCCGCGGAGCGCTAATGCTCATGAAATCCGCTCTAGCTCGCCAGATTCCTGCCATCTTCGCCAAAGAGGTGGGCGTGCTCCAGATTGAGCACGAGGGTCACTGCCTGCCCTGGTTCGACTGGCAATCTCGCTTCCGTGCGAGCCATCCAGTCGACATTGCCAGTCTGTGCCCGCACATAGAGGTCCGATCCCACCGGTTCCACCAGCGACACCACCCCATCGAGCGCGATCTTGTCGCCACTGGCCTCGACGGCTCCAACCCGCACCTCGATGTCCTCTGGCCGAACGCCGAGCGCCACATCGCTCCCAGCCGTCACGGCTGAAGCCGCTCCTGCCAGCTTGCTGTTCAGCGGAACAACGAATCCGTCACCGCCGAACGTGGCGCCATCGAGCTTGCCGGTTTGCAGATTGATCCGCGGACTGCCCAGGAAAGCGGCGACGAAGGTGTTCGCCGGGTTGTCGTAGACGTCCTGGGGACGGCCCACCTGCTGGACCACGCCAGACCGCATCACCACGATGCGATGCCCCATGGTCATTGCTTCGATCTGGTCGTGGGTAACATAGATCGTCGTCGTCTGCAGCCGCTCGTGCAGCTTGAGTAGCTCTTCGCGGGTCTGGACGCGGAGCTGGGCGTCGAGATTCGACAGGGGCTCATCCATCAGAAAGACGGCTGGTTCGCGGATGATCGATCGGGCCAGCGCCACCCGCTGCCGCTGACCGCCGGACAGCTGTTCCGGCCGCCGGTCGAGCAGCCCGTCCAGGCCCAGGATGGCGGCGGTGCGGGTGACTCGCTCCCTGATCTGATCTTTCGGAACCTTGGTCATCTTCAGCGGAAAACCGATGTTCTCCTGCACCGTCATGTGGGGATAGAGCGCGTAGTTCTGAAAAACCATGGCCACATTGCGGTCGCCAGGTTTGACGTAGTTGACGACTCTGCCATCGATGCGAATCTCGCCGGCAGTGACATCTTCCAGCCCAGCCACCATTTTCAGCAGCGTGCTCTTGCCGCATCCCGAGGGACCCAGCAACACCAGGAATTCGCTATCGTCGACGGTCAGGTTGACGTTGTGGACCGCACCGGTCTCACCATACGACTTGCCGACCTGAATGAACTCAACTTGCGCCACGAACTGCCTCTCGCCCGGATGGAGATCCGGCTATTCCTTCAATGCTCCCGCGATCGATCCAGCAATGAAATACCGCTGCAGGAAGATGAACACCAGAATCATCGGCAACATGGAGAGCACCGCCGCAGCCGAGTTCAACCCCCAATCCTGGGTGAAGTCAGAGGTCAACGACCGGGCTCCGACGGTCAGCGTGGCCATCTGCGGTTTGGTCGCCGCAACCAGTGGCCAGAGGTAGCTCGTCCACTGGGTCATGAAGGTGAACACGCCGAGCACCACCAGACCGGGTTTGATCAGCGGCAGGATGACCCGCCGGTAGATCTGGAACTCGGAGCAGCCATCGAGCCGGGCGGCGTTTTCCAGATCGCTGGGGAGTGATTCGATGAACTGGCGCATCATGAAGATGCCGATCGGGCTGGCCAGACCGGGCAGAATCAGACCCCAGTAGGTGTTCAGCAATCCCAGTTCGCGCACGATGATGAATGTCGGAATCAGGAGTGCGGCAAAGGGCACCATCAGCGAAATCAGGACCAGCAGGAAGAGGGGCTCCTTGCCCGGGAAACGCATCTTGGCGAATGCGTAACCAGCCATCGAATCGACCACGAGTTTGATCAGCGTCACCGAACCCGCCACGATCGCCGAGTTCATCAGCCATCGCCAGAACGGATATCGGTCGATCAGGTTGCGGTAGTTGTCCAGGGTTGGTTCGTCCGGCAGCCAGTCGGGCGGATAGGCGAACAGGGACATGGTGCTCTTCAGCGATGTCGACACCACATAGCCGAATGGCACCATGGCGATGAACGCCGCCACGATCAGGATGATGTAGATCGCCAGTTTGTAAAGGGAAGCGGTCGACAGGATGCCTCGCCGGGGTGGAGGCGGGACGGTGGCATCGAGTTCCGGAAAGTGTGTTTCGACCATTGCGCTACCGTTTTCTCAAGAGCCGAATTTCGATCAGGGCCAGAACCAGAATGAGCATCAGCAGCGTGAAGCTGAGCGCGGCGCCGAATCCCACCTTGTCGGTATAGGCGAAGGTGGTTTGCTGGATGTACCAGACCACGGTCGCCGTCGAGTTCTGGGGGCCGCCGTTGGTCATGATGCTGACCGAATCGAACAGCTGGAGATTCCAGATGGTGGCCATGACCACGGCGAAGAAGATCGTCGGCCGCAGAAGCGGAATCGTCAGGTGGCGGAAGCGCTGCCAGGCATTGGCGCCATCGATCGCCGCCGCCTGATAGAGCTCCTTCGGCAATCCGATCAGAGCCGCCAGGAAGAGAAGCGTCCAGAACCCCACACCACGCCAGACTTCGAGCATCGTGATCGACTTGAGCGCCATGTCCGGGTCGCCGATCCAGTTCACCGGATCGCGTCCCAGCTTGACCAGCGTCATGTTCAGAATGCCGAAATCCCGGTGCACGACAAACTGCCAGATCAACGCCGCAACGACATATGGCGTCAAGGTTGGCAGATAAAAGACCGACCGGAAAACACTGCCGCCCCGTGTCGCCTGCTGCAACACCAAAGCGAGAAACATCGAAATCACGAAGACCGAAGGAATCGCCATCAGACAGTAGACGAGCGTGTTCTTGATCGATGTGATGACCAGATCGTCACGAAACACATTGCGCCAGTTGTCGAGTCCGACATAGACGCGAGGAGAGATGATGCCGCCATTATGGAAGGTATAGAAAAACAGGAACCCAATGGGAATCACAAGGAATGCGATGAAGAAGACTGCCGCCGGAACCAGAAAAAGGTAGGCCGTCGCCGTCCGGCGCAGCAGGTACCGCCGCTGTTCTCGTTTGTGCTCCTCCGGCGACAGGGAAAGCTGGCCGGCAGCACCGATCTCAGTTGATGTCAGCGTGATGTCACTCATCGGTGTCGAACACTCGCCCCATGTGCTGGACAGGCAGCCGGATTCGTTCCAGATGAAACGAACCGGCTGCCTGCGGAGGGTCTGCTAGAGCCCCGCTTGCTTGCTAGACGAGGCCGTTGATGATCTCGGCGGCGTTGGCCATGGCCTCTTCGCCGGACTGCTCACCCCGGTATGCCTTCTCCACTTCCGGCCACATGGTGCGGACCATTTCCGCCCAGTTGACGTGGATCTGTGGCGGCTGCACCATCGGCACCAGCTCAGCCTGGATCTTCTCCAGGTGCTGATTGTTGTACTCGGGCACGCTATCGACCCGCACCGTCTGCAGACCAATTGTGGCTGCATACGGGTTGATCACGTCAGCGCTGGCGAACCACTTGACGAACTCCCAGGCCGCTTCCTTGTTCTCGCTGCCCTCGGAGATCGTGGCGTAACCGAAGTTGCCCATGGCGGTCTGCTTGGTGCCATCTTCGCCGAACGGCGCCATGGCCACATCGTATTCAAACGGCAGTCCGTCGCCCGCATCCCAGGCGGTCGTCCGCCACGACTCGTCGTGCAGGATGGCGATGCGGCCAGCGGCGAAGAGCGCTGCGGCGCCGTCCCAGTCATATGCACCGACTTCCGGCGTGACCTTGTCGACCGACTGCAGATCGCCGAGGAATTGCGTGCCCGCGGCGCCATTCGGCGAGACATTCTGGGTGCTCAGGTCGTCGGACAGGATGTCGGCGTGGTCGTTGTGAATCCACGGGAACCAGTCCCAGAACGCCGAATTGGCTGCCGAGTCGCGCAGCTCGAAACCATAGACGCCATCGCCCGTCAGCGCGATCGCGGCTTCGCGGAAGTCGGCCCGGGTGGTCGGGAATTCGCTGATTCCAGCGGCTTCGAAGAGATCGAGGTTGTACCAGATGTTGAAAACCGCGCCCAGAACGCCGACGCCAAACTCGGCGCCGCCGATGTTGACAACGTCCCAGGTGAAGGGAGCAATTGCCTCGCGCTCGCCCGCCCAGGCGGCATCGTTGGCCAGCGCGGTGATGTCGGCGATCAGGCCTTCAGAAACCCAGCGGGCGAGCACCTGATCGGTGTTGTAGACGACATCCCATGGATCGTCGCTGGCGTAACCGGCGGTCAGCTGCTCGGGCATCGTGGCCCAGTCGTAGAACTCCGGCTGCAGCGTGATTCCCGGGTGGGCTGCTTCGAATTCAGCCTTCATCCCGTCCCAGATCTCAGCGTCGTTCGCCGCATGCACGCCCTTGACGAAGCGAATGGTGGCGTCAGCCTGCTTCGCCCATCGCTTGACACCCATTGCAGGCGCCGGAGCGGCGATGGCATCCCCGATTCGGGTCGCCGCGGCAACGCCGACGCCGGCGGCGGTCATCTTGAACATGAACTCCCGGCGATTGATGGAGTGGCGAGAGTAGTCGATGACTGCTTCCCGCCGGAGCTTGGCTCGATCGAAAGGTGACAATCGTTTATCCGTCACAGTTGAGAACCTCCAGATGACATCGACACGCGCCAGACACCCTGGACGCGCTGTACCCGTCGTTCGCCTTCGGTCGTGCACCGATGGGCGACCGTACCTTTCAGCGGACCGGCATCGCTCCGACAATTCAACGGCTGTGTTGGAATTCCTTTACTCGAAAGGCGATACCGAGTATAAAAGCGCTGCATTTGACTGTCAATTGCGGGTCCCAGTGCTGTACCGCAACCTGACGAGCGCCGTCTGCTCACCCTTGACCGGATCGATTATTCCGAAGGAGATGGCGGCTCGATGGGAGATTACTCCGCGTCGGTACAGGTGGGCATCGACACGGGCGGCACGTTCACCGACCTGGTTGCGTTCGACCCAGATAGTGGCGAAATCAGCACATTCAAGACCCCGTCTGTCCCCTCCAAACCGGGGCAGGCACTGCTGAATGCCATCGATGGCGCTGGCATTCCGATGCAATCGATCGAGGGACTGGTCCACGGCACTACCGTGGCGACCAACGCCCTGATCGAGCGAAAAGGCGCCCGGGTGGCCTTTGTCACCACATCCGGACACGAAGACATTCCCTACATTCAGCGGATCAACCGGGAGACGCTGTACAACCTCCACTGGCGAAAACCGAAACCGCTGCTCCAATGCCGGACCGACACGTTTGGCGTGCCGGAGCGGCTCTCCAGCGAAGGGGCGGAGCTGCGGCCAGTCGACACCGACGCCGTAATCGCGCACTGCCGGCAGATGCGCGATCAGGGCATCGAAGCGGTGGCGATCTGCCTCCTCTTCGCGTACGTCAATCCCGAGCACGAACAGCAGGTGCTGGAGATCGTCGAGCGGGAGCTGCCGGGACTGCCAGTATCGGTGTCGCATGTCGTGGCGCCGATCTGGCGCGAATACGAACGCGCTTCGACGACGATCGCCGACGCCTATCTGAAACCGCTGATGCGTCGTTATGTCGGCAGCCTGACCGAATCGTTGACGACTGCGGGACTGACAGCCCGCTGGACGATCATGAAATCGAATGGCGGCGCCATGCAGGCGGTTGCCGCGGCCGACAACCCGATTCAGACCGCCCAATCCGGTCCCGCCGGCGGCATGCTTGCCGCGGCGGCTATGGGTATTCAGGCGGGCCATCCCGATCTGCTGACCCTCGACATGGGGGGCACCAGCGCCGATGTCGGCGTGATCATCGACGGCGAACAGAAACACACCACCGCCTATGAGATCGAGTGGGGCGTACCGGCAGCGATTCCGTTGATCGACATCAAATCGATCGGCGCCGGGGGCGGCAGCATCGCCTGGGTCGATGCCGGCGGCTTCTTGCGCGTCGGTCCGGAAAGCGCCGGCGCCAACCCCGGTCCTGCCTGCTACGGACATGGCGGCCAGCGCCCGACCGTCACCGACGCCAATCTCATCCTGGGACGTCTCGATCCAAGCTACTTCCTCGGCGGGCGCATGACGCTCGATGAAGAGGCATCGACCCGGGTGATGACTCCCCTGGCGAACCAGCTCGGCATGACCGTGGTCGACCTGGCTTCCTCCATCGTCGAGATCGCCAACGAGAATATGGCCAGCGCCATCAAGATGGTCTCGATCGAGCGGGGTCACGACCCTCGCCGCTTCACCCTCTTCGGGTTTGGCGGAGCCGGACCGCTGCACGCGGCGGCAGTCGCCCGGTCGCTTCGCATTCCCAACGTGCTGATTCCCCTCTATCCGGGCAATGCGTCGGCGCTGGGTATGCTCATCGCCGACCGGCGCGTCGACAAGATCTGGACCAAGGCCTACAAGTCGACGAATATCGACGCTCCCCTGGTCGAGCAGCAGTTCGCCGAGATTCGCGACGCCGCCATCGCGGAGCTGCGTGCCGAAGGGTTCACCGGCGAACCAGACATCTCCTACTCGATCAGCATGCGGTACCTCGGCCAGAACTACGAAACCGAAGTGCCGATTTCACCCGAAGCCGTCACCGCCGAAGGACTCGCCGAGGCCTACGACAGCTTCATCCGCGTCCATGAGGAGATCTATGGCTACGCCATCGAAAACGAAGTGATCGAGCTCGTCTCATTCCGGGTGACCGCGTCCGGCAAACGGGCCTCGCCCCGGCTGGCCGTGGTTCCAGAATCGGAAACCGTCCCTGTGCGGGGCATGCGGGAGGTCTACTTCCGGGGCATGGGCTACGTACCAGCCCAGGTGATCACCCGCTACCTCCTCCAACCGGGCACGACGATCGAAGGACCGTGCGTGATCGAGGAACCGGGCTCCACCACCCTCGTCGAACCAGGCATGACGGTCAACGTCCTGGAGGATGGCCAGCTGGTGATTTCGCTATGAGCGCTGTTCACCATGCCGGCGAGAACGCCATAAATGGCGAGGCTACGGCGAACGGCACACATTCCGTCATCCCGACCGGAGCGAAGCGGAGTGGAGGGATCTCTCGTTGGGGTCTGCCAGCGCCGCATATGAGCAGCTTGCCAAACGCGAACGAGAGGTCCCTCGACGACGCTCGGGATGACCGTTGTGCAACGGAAAACGAGAGATGACCATGACCGCCGAAACCATACCCAGCAAAATCGATCCGGTCACATTGACCGTCATCGACAACTTCCTGACCTCCACCTGCCGCGACATGGGCGTGACCATGATGCGGGCGAGCTATTCGCCGATCTTCAACGAGTCGCTCGACTTCTCCTGCGTGATTTTCGATCCGGCAGGACAGATGCTGGCCCAGGCCGAGTTCTGTCCCTCCCAGATCGGCACGATCAAGTTCACGGTCAACTGGACGCTCGATGAGCTCGGTCTGGACGCGTTCGAGCCAGGCGATGTGCTGATTCACGACGATCCCTACAGAGGGTCGGGGCACGTTCCCGAGCATATGGTGCTCAAACCGGTTTTCTACAACGGCAAAATCTTCGCCTTTGTGGCCAATGTCGCCCATATGTCCGAACCGGGAGCCAAAACGCCCGGCGGTCTTTCGGGCGACGCCACCGAGGTCTTCCAGGAGGGGCTCCTGCTGCCGCCGGTCAAGATCAAACGGCGCGGCGAAGATGTTCCCGATATCTGGAAGATCATCCTGGCCAATCACCGCACACCCAAGGTCACCTACGGCGACTTCCGGGCGATGATGGCGTCGCTCGATCTGGCCGAGGCTCGCATGATCGAGCTGCTCGATACCTACGGGGAGGAGCTGGTTCGGTCGGCATCCGCCGAGCTGCTGGCCATCGCCGAACGGCGCATGAAAGCAGAGATTCGCTCGATTCCCAATGGCGTCTACACCTTCGAGGACACGATCGAAGACGACGGGATCACCGATCAGGACTACCCCATGCGGTTGCGGTTGCTGGTGCGGGATGAGGACATCATCGCCGACTTCACCGGCTCGGCTCCGCAGGCCACTGGACCGGTCAACGCCATCTACGCGGTCACCGCGTCAGCGGTCTACAACGCCTTTCTCCATCTGACCGACCCGACGATCCCGCGCAACGAGGGGTGTTACCGTCCCTTCACCATCATCGCGCCGCCGGGTACGATCGTGAATTGCTCCTTCCCGGCGCCGGTGGCGGGAGGCAACACCGAAACGAGTCCGCGCATCACTGACATGGTGTTCGGGGCCCTCCAGCATGCCATTCCGGACCGGATCGTCGCGGCCTGCGGCGGCACCTCCTCGCCATTCCTCTTCGGAGGCACCGATCCCCGCACTGGCGATCTCTACGCCCACTTCCATTTCGAGGGTGTCGGCTGGGGAGGACGGCGCGGGATCGACGGCAACGACATGGTGGTCACGATCAACGGCAACTGCCGCAACACACCGGTCGAGGTTTTCGAAACGCGGTATCCCTCGTTCCTGATCGAGGAGTACCGCCTCCTGACCGATTCCGGCGGACCTGGTCAATGGCGAGGCGGTCTCGGCGGACAGCGCATCCTGACCGTCACCAACGAGGTCACCGTCAGCGCATTGCTCAACCGGATGAAAACCGATCCCTGGGGGGTGCTGGGCGGCGGCGATGGCGCCCGGGGTGGACTCTGGTTCAAAGCGGCGGGAAGCGAGGAATGGCGCACCTTCGTCGAGGCGTTCGGTACCCATTCGCCTTCCAAGTTCTCCGGCATTCCCCTCAAACCGGGAGACCAGGTGAAGCTGGTCATGCCGGGCGGCGGCGGGTATGGATCGCCTGCCGACCGCGATCCCGCGTCGATCGAGCGCGATATCGCCAACGGATTCATTTCCACTGAACGGGCGAAGCAGGACTACGGCTACGCAGCACAGGGATGGTCGAAATGACTGACGTTTCCACCGGAATCGAACGATCGCACGGGCATTGGATCACGCCATCCGTGAGCTATGTCGAGCCCCTGCGCATCTCGTGCGAGCTCTGCGGACGGCCCATCGCCCGGCGCTACTGGCAGGAACGGATCGGTGGCGAGGCGCGCATCTTCTGCGAAGAATCGCACGCCGATCTCTACCTCACCTACTGGCTGCCAACGTGGGGCGCAGACCGGAATCCGTAGCCTGGCCCATCTTGGGCGGGCGCTCGCCGAGCGCCCCTACGGTTGCGCGGCGTCCGCATCCTCTTCGACAGTGTGTAGTTCGATCGGCTCGAGATCGAGCTCGGGCGCGTCCTCGACCGTGATGCGCGGCAGATCGGGCCTCGGACCGCGACTGCCCGATCCCGGAATGCCAGGCAGGAGGCCGATCAGCTCGATGGGCAGCGGGAAGACCACCGTCGTGTTCTTTTCGGTGCCGATTTCGCTCAATGTCTGCAGGTAGCGCAGCTGGAGCGCCACCGGCTCGGCGGCAATGACCGCCGCCGCCTCGGACAGCTGCCGGCTGGCCTGGTACTCGCCTTCGGCGTGAATGATCTTGGCTCGCTTCTCCCGCTCGGCTTCGGCTTGCCGGGCCATGGCCCGCTGCATCGACTGCGGCAGCTCGACATCCTTCACCTCGACGATGGAGACCTTCACCCCCCAAGGCTCGGTCTGCTCGTCGATGATCTTCTGCAGGTCCTGATTGATCTGTTCCCGCTCGGAAAGGAGCTCATCGAGCGCCGATTGACCGAGCACGCTGCGCAAGGTCGTCTGCGCAATCTGTGATGTCGCCCGGACGAAGTCGGTGACGTTGTTGACCGCGGCCGATGGATCCATCACCCGGAAATAGGAGACCGCGTTGACCCGCACCGTGACGTTGTCGCGGGTGATCACTTCCTGCGCCGGCACATCCATCGTCACGGTTCGCAGATCGACTTTCACCATCCGCTCGATGAAGGGAATCAGCAGAATCAGTCCCGGTCCACGGGGGCCCACAAGGCGACCGAGACGAAACACGACTCCACGTTCGTATTCCTTGACGATCTTGATGGCCGAGGCCAGCACGATCAGGATGAACAGGGCCACCACGGCCAGAACGATCAACGCAATCACTGGAATTCCTTTCTCTGCGACCCTGGCGGCTTTCCGCCGCTCAGGCCCGTTGCGGCGATGCCGCGCCCGCGGGCGAAACATCAGAAGCGGTGTCACGAATCTGCCCGATCGACGGCGCCGCCGAACCAGCCAACTCCTCGTCAGTCGCAGGTCGCACAAAGAGTTTCAGACTCTGAATACCGGTGACCATCACCGGCGTGCCGACTGGAATCGACTCGACCTCGGAAGAAGGATCGATCGTCGCCGACCAGAACTCGCCAAACGCGAAAACCATCCCATCGGGATGCAGCTCCGACCGAACGGTGCCGACTTCGCCAACCATCGCCGGTTTGCCCGTGGCTGGTTTTCGCAACTGCGAACGGACCACCAGGAAACCGATCAGCGCGAAGAAACCGGCAAAGCAGAGCGCCATCGTCCAGATCGCCACCCGGGAGATCTCGAAACCAGGCACATCCTTGTCGATCAGCATGTACGACCCGACGATGAAGCTGATCAGCCCTCCGACCGTGAGCAAGCCGAGCGACGGAACGAAGATGTCGAGAGCGAAGAGTCCAAAAGCCAGCAGGATCAGAATGACGCCGGTCCAGTTGACCGGCAATGTCCCGAGACCGAAAAGACCGATCAGCACGCCAAGCACACCGACGATCCCCGGGATGAGCGATCCGGGACTGGAGAGCTCGAAGAAAATTCCCAGCAACCCAAGGCTGAGGAAGAGATAGGCGATCGTCGGGTCGGCCAGAAACTGCAGAATCCGGTCGAGCAGATTCATCGATTCCCGGTCGACCGATGCTTGCGCGGTGCGCAGCACCACCGGGCCACTGGCCAGCTCGACCGACATCCCGTCGATCTCGGTCAGCAGATCGTCGAGCGATCCGGCCATCACATCGATCACATTGAGATCGAGCGCTTCGTCGGCGGTGATGTTGACCGCTTCGCGCACCGCCTCTTCCGCCCATTCGGCGTTGCGGTCCCGCAGATTGGCCAGATTGACGATTTGGGCGACGGCGTCGTTCGTCACCTTTTTGGACATGGTGTCGTCGCCGTCGGTCGTGTCCCCATCCGCTCCCATGAAAACGGGGGATGCCGACCCGATGTTGGTCCCTGGCGCCATCGCCGAAACATGCGCCGCGTAGGCGATGTAGACACCAGCGGACGCGGCTCGCGCACCACGCGGCGACACATAGACGACGACCGGCACCTCCGATTCGAGGATGTCCCGGATGATGTCGTCCATCGCCGAGCTGAGTCCGCCCGGTGTGTCCATCTCGAACACGACCGCGGCAGCACCCTCTTTTTCCGCTTTCTCGATGACTCGTTCGACATAGTCGGCCATTACCGGGGTGATCGTGTCGTCGATCTGCCCCACCACAACCTCCGGTTGCGCATCCTGGCCAAACGCGGCAAAGGGCATCACGCTGAGCGCGGCGAACGCCAGCATCAGCCAAACCAGCAGCCGGGCGCCGCCCGGTATGGGGTTCGCGTTCACAGCGATCGTTGTCGATTGGTGCATCTGGTACCTGCTTGGGCGATCACCCGGGTCACCGCGGCAACAGCGACACGGCTCCGGCGGGTATGCCCGGCACCATCATTCTACGATGTTTGTCTTTCCGACTGGCCGACTAGCTGTCTCGCCGGCTCAGTTGGTCGCGCAGGTGCGTGGCGTTTCGGAGGGAGAGGGCGCCGATGGTGCTGGTCGGGTTGACCGCCCCGCCAGTGGGTAACACGCTCGCGTCAATGAGGGTGAGATTCGGCACATCCCAGCTCCGACCCCATTCATCGACAACGGAGTTGTCCGGTAATGTCCCCAATCGACAGGTGCCCATCAGGTGCCACGCCGGTGGCACATAGCCGCGACCAGGTGGCGACCACCGGTTCACTTTGATCTCGAATGCGCCCGCGGCTCCCGCCAGCTCCACCGCTCGATCGACGGCAAAGTCCATCATTCGCTCGTCGTTTGGATGGAGGTGATAGTCGATTCTCGGCGCCGGCAGTCCATCGCTGTCGACGACCGTTTCCGACAAGGTGACCCGATTCTCTTCCAGTGGCAGGTCGTCCCCCATGCAGAGGATGGCGAAACCGCGATCGAAGTGCTGCCGGAACCAGGCGTGATGCCCGCTTCCCCACGGACCGACATTGCCGCTGTGCGATCCATGCGCCTGGTAGCCGGCGCCATTCATCCGCACGATGTGCAGGGTGAATCCGTTGATGAAACCGCGGCTGATGTCGGTTTCGGCGAACTCCTCGCAAATCAGCTGAGCCGACAGAAACCCCTTGTGCGTTTCCAGCGGTTCATCGACCCACGCCTCCAGCACGGCCAGACCGTGGTGCATGAGGTTCTTGCCAACCAGACCGCTCGAGTTGGCCAGCCCGTTCGGATGAGCGGACGATTCAGAAGCCAGCAACAACCGTGGCGTCCCGACCCCGTTCGCCGCCAGCACCACATGACGTGCCGCCTGGAACTCCCACTCGCCCGTCGTTCGATTGCGATAAACGGCGCCGGTCGCCCGGCCATCGGGACCCGTCTCGATCCGAGCAACCCGCGCATGCGTCCGCAGCTCTGCTCCAGCGGCGATCGCCTTCGGCCAGTGGGTCACGGCGACGTCGTTGAGCGAGCCACGCGCACAGCCCGACTGGCACCCGCCGCAGTGGTTGCAGGCGGGCCGGCCATCGTAGTCCTCGCTGATGATCGCGTTGGGCATCGGCCACCAATGCCAGCCGAGTTTTTCGAAGCCTCTGATCGCCGCTCTGGCGCTGCCCAATGGCAGCGGCTTTGTCTGAAATGGTCCGCGCGGCGGGATAGCCGGATCGCCCAGAATGCCGGAAACGCCGCAATTGCGGTCGTTCGCCTCATACCAGGACTCCAGATCCTCATAGGTGAATGGCCAGTCGGGCTGGCAACCATGTTCGGCGCCCTTGCGAAAATCGGAGGGCCGGAACCGAGGCCAGGTTCCGGTATAGACCACCGTCGAGCCACCCACACCCGACCACATCAGCGTCGACTCATCGAGCGTGTCGACCGGGTAGTCGTCGGACCGCTTGCGGACGTTGACCGCGGTGCTCCAGTTGTTCAGTCGCTGCCATTCCCAATCAGCGGAGAAGTGCGGCCGGTCCTCGGGTGCTGTCCAGCCACCTTGCTCGAGGCAGACGACTTTCAAACCGGCCTGCGCCAGCACCATGCTGGCCACAGCGCCACCCATGCCCGCCCCGATGACCAGCACATCGATCGGTTCCTTTGTGCGGTGAATCACCGGAGCCGAGAGCTCAGACCTGGCCATCTGCCACCACCCGTAAGCCAAGGTCGGCAAGCGACGAGATGTCGAGCCGATCGATCGACTCCGTCGCCTTGTAGCTGCCGCGTGGATCGGAGGGAGTACCAATCGCGGGATCGAACGGGTCCATCGTGTAGCCATGCGGCAGGGGGGAGAGGTTGTACTGGTGCCCCAGTCTCTGGAGCACCTGAATCACCGCCGGTGTTTCGTAGTAGGCGAAATAGGTGGCGAATCGCAGCTCGGCAAAGAGCAATGGCGACGATGCCGCGAAGGCAGCCATCGCCTCGACGCGCTCAGGCACGGGAAGCGACGAGAACCCCGCTCCCAATGCCCTGACCAGTTCGTCCGGAGCTTCCGGGCCGAGTCGCTGCCGGAGCCGCTGGATGACCACCGGCTGAATCCCGGTCGTCGACGCTGCCGGGAAATCACCGTCGCCCGGTAGCAGCGTATCGACGATCGCCCCCATCAACTCGTCAACGTTCTGATCGCTCACGATGCCCCTTCACTCGCCCGGTGCTGATCGGCCGTCGTTCCCTCGAACACCTCATAGGGGGAATCGGTTGGCCATTGCGGCCAGAGCGGCACAAACATGACGCCACCCACGACAACCAGCTGCACCGTTTCGTCCCCCGTGTTCCAGACGCGATGAATTGTATTCGGACGGTTGAAAATCGCGCTTCCCGGTCCGAAGGGGTGCCGCTCTCCCTCGACTTCGATCTCGCCGCTCCCTTTGACGACGTAGTAGACCTCTTCGCACTTATGCCGGTGCAGCGGCGAGTGATGACCGGGATCGATCTCCACCAGCCCGAGACAGAGCGTCGACGCATCCTCGAAGCCGGTTTCGGGATAGACCAGCTTCAGATCGCGCACCGACCGGTCATCCTGCTGCATTGGTGACCCGTCCAGGAATTGCTCCGGCGAAATGACCACCCGCCGTTTTGTCGTTGTCTCACCCATGGTCCATTCTCCTTTCGACTATTCGTTGCCATGAAAATCCTGTACGAACGCCATGTGGTCCGTCATCCCGACCGGAGCGAAGCAGAGTGGAGGGATCTCTCGTTCGGTTCAAGCGGCGCGGCAGATGAGTGGGTGGCCGAACGCGAACGAGAGATCCCTCGACTTCGCTCGGGATGACAGTTTGTGGTTCGCGACATCCGCGAGGGTCGCTGCGGATGAGAGGGCGCACGCCGTGCACCCCTACAGCTAGGCACCGGTTCATGCGACGCTGTAGCCCAGCCCAGCCCAGCACGATGCACTCCATCCTATTTGAGTGCTCCCTGGGTCCGATCACCCAGGAGAAAGCGCTGAAAAACGAGCGCCAGCACGTAAATCGGCAGAACACCGGCTAGCGATGCCGCCGCCATCTGACCGTAGTTGACCAGTCTGTCTCCCTGGAAGAGCGCGATTCCCACCGGCAGCGTTTGCGTCGCCGGTTGATAGGTCATTACCAGGGCAAAGAGCAGCTCGTTGTAGGAGAGGATGAGACAGATGATCGCGGTCGCGGCAATACCGGGCGACATCAGCGGCAGCACGATCCGCACCAGTGTTTCGATCTGCCCGGCTCCATCGATCTGGGCCGCTTCTTCCATATCGGCCGGAATGCTCCGGACAAAGCTGTCCAGCAACCAGATAGCGATCGGCACACTGGCCAAGCCATGGATCAGTGCCAGCCCCCAATGGGTGTCGATACCGTCGATCCGCTTCAGCAGATAGAACATCGGCAACAGGGCCACAACCGGCGGCGCAATGTAGGATCCCAGCACGATGCTGTAGAGGGGTTTGCCGCCGGTGCCATACCGGACCATGGCATAGGAAGCGGGTACGGCGATCGAAAGCGTCAGCAGCGCGCTCAACCCGCTGACCAGCACCGAATTCCGCATCAGCAAGGTGAGATCGATCGTGTTGAACGCATCGGGCCAGTTCTGCCAGAAAGGTGAAGCGGGCCAGAATCGCCCAGCGAAAACCTCGTCCGCTCGCTTCAGCGACGTCGCCACCAGATAGAGGATCGGCGTCAGAAAGAAGAGCAACACCAGCGTGATGCCGGCCCAGCGAACGAGCGATCCGACCTGCCATCGCCGCTGCTCCCGCAACGCCGACCCAGCTGCGACGCGTCGCAACCCGGTGACCTGTGTATTGGTCATATCCATCGCGCCACCATCTTGTCCCGGGCGATGATGATCGGCAGCGTGACCAAACCAACGACCAATCCGAAGATCATGGTTTGGGCAGCGGCATATCCCACATTGAACTGCTGCAACCCAACCCGATATATCTGGAATGACGCCAGATTGGTGTCGAAACCCGGCCCGCCGCCGGTCATGGCGTAGACCAGGTCGAAGATCTTGAAGGAGATGACGACTTTCACCAGGAAGATCGCCACCAGCGCCGGCAACAGGGTTGGCAGCATGACCGACCAGAATCGCCGCCACGCACTGGCTCCGTCGATCGCCGCAGCATCCAGCACGTCGCCGGGCAGACCCTGCAGCGCGGCAAATGCCAACAACGCCGCAAACGGCGTCCACTGCCAGGTATCCGCCAGCGCCACGGCCGGCAAGGCCCATTGGGATGACCCCAGAAACGAAACCGGCGCATCGATAACACCGAGATCGCGCAAGGTATTGTTGAGCAATCCCCCTGTCGGATTGAAGATCAGCTTCCACGTCGCCGCGACCATGATCGGCGGTGTGATCAGCGGCAGCAGAATGAGGGTGCGGATCACCTTTCCCGCCCGCAGATTGGCGTCGAGCATGATCGCGATCGCCAGTCCCGCCGCCACCTGGATCGCCGACACAGGGAGCGAAAAGAGGATCGACCGCTTCAGCGAGTCGACAAAGACCTCGTCAGCGAGCGCATCCCGATAGTTCCCCACACCGATCCACGCCTGAAACGGATTGCCCAGCTGCGATTTGGAAAAGGAGAGCGCCAGACCATAGACGAGCGGATAGAGCGAGAATGCGACCAATCCCAGGAGCAATGGCAGAACCAGCAACCAGCCTCGAGACCGGCGAGAGCTCCAGATCTGACCACTTCTCATACGAGGCGCTGCAACCATCGTTCGATTCCTCGACACAGCGAATCGGAGCCCGCTGACTGCGCTGTGCAGCGGGCTCCGTCGCCGTTTCCCCTATCCCGCCAGCGTCTCGATCCAGGCCGCCTGCGTTTCCGCCAACGCGTCCTCGGGCGACTTGCCGCCTTGCAGCACCAGCGCCAGCTCGTCCGACAGCTTCGTCGTCAGATCGGGCGATTCAGGAATGGTCGGCCAGGCGAACGCTCCCGAAAGGGATGCCGTTGCGGCAGCCTGGACCTTCGGCGCGAACGCCTTGAACGACTCCGAATTCAGCGTCGAGAGCCGGGTTGGATCGATACCCGAGCCGTTGACCAGCAGGAGTTTTTCGTTCACATAGGCGCTGGTCGCCCACTTGACGAACTCCCAGGCCAGATCCTTGTTCGCCGACCCGGACGACACACCAAAGGCAAACCCAGCGTTGAGTGGCGCGATATGCTCGGTGTTCGAGCCACCGGTCGGAATCTGAACGACATTCCACTTGTCGACGATCTGCGATTGGGACGCATCCTGCGAATAGACACCGAGATCGGTCCAGAACTCCTGGATCGCCACCTGACCGCTGAGGAAGGCGGGCAGCGCCTGTTCGAATGCGGTCTCCAGAGGTGTCGGCAGCGCAAACGGGGCGGCGTCGAGCAGCGCTTGCGCGGCCTGGACGGCGGCTTCCGAATCGAGCGCTGGGGTGCCGTCGTCGTTCAGATAGCTGCCGCCAAACCCGGCCAACCGGTTGGAATAGGTCGAACCGAGAATGATCGGCGCTTTGAATCCCTGGATGGCCGAACCATAGATCGGCCGGCCATCTTCGGTCTGCAATCCCGCTTCAGTGATCGTTTGCACGGCAGCGAGATAGTCGTCCCAGGTTTCGGGGGCTCTGGTCACGCCAGCCTTTTCAAAGATCTCCTCGTTGTAGAAGAGAAGGTGGGTGTCGCCATCGTACGGCAGTCCCCAGCGACGTCCACCGACATTGGTGTAGACGTCGTAAATGCTGGGAATGAAGTCGTCTGGGTTGATCTCGTCCGCTGCCGCGTCGATGCGGTCGGTCAGATCTTCGATGATCCCTTGCGTCGAGAGCGCTCCGACGGTCGTGTACCAGTAGTCGATGACGTCGAGCTGGTTGGCTCCCGACTGGACATCGAGCGTCGCCTGTTGCTGCACCTGGTCGTAGGGCACGACGGTGACGTTGACGGTCGCGCCGGTTGCGGCCTCAAAGTCGGCTTTCAGGATTTCGCCGGTCAGGGCGTGTGGCTGAATGATCAGGAAATTGAGCGTCTGCCCTTCATAACGGGGCAGTGCTGGTGGTGAGGCATTGACCGGCACCGGCGAGGCGTCCTGTGCGGCTGCGAATCGCGCTGGCAGCGCCAGTCCGGCTCCGGCGGCCAAACCTCCCTGAACGAACCCACGGCGCGAGAGGCGTTGCCGGTCGAATGGACGATGGTTCAGTGAACGAGACATCACGGTACCTCCGGTTCAGAGACGATCTGAAAGGCAATTCGAAAGACACTGTTGTCGAGTTGGTTCAGATGGGCGTCAACAGGAGGCGAGCCCGCCGCAATCGCGGATCGAGTCGAAAAGACTATGCGTCCAGCTGATAATCCCCGGGCCGGGCGCATGCCCGCAGGTGGTCACTGTTGCATGGCGTGGAAGTCGATCGCCATTCCGCGTCATAGGTCTCCGCCGCTCCCACAAGGCCGGCGAAGAACACGGCCGGTGAAGAGAATCGGACGCCGAGTCGGCGCCGATGAACAAGACAGTAGCCTAATCTTTACTTCTGTGTCAAGAACTCAGAAATACATCAGGGTAGCGGCGATCCCTTGTGTCGGTCGTGAGCGAAGTCGAAGGATGGCCCGCGGGCCATGAATCGCCGCGACCCGAAGATACGCGGGTGTGGGTTGCGGCTGTTGTGGCTCCACTCCGCTGCGCTCCGTTCCGCCACCGGTGGGGACAAGCCGCCACCGCTACGTCAGCGCGGCACAATCGCAACAGCGAGGGGCGGATCCTACAGGAACTCGTGCTCGATGATCACCCACGCCGCGGGCAAGGTCAGTAGTACCGAACCGGCGATGGCGATCCAGAAAAGCTTCTTCTGCATATGGATCGCTTTGGGCCAGAAGTCGATCAGGATGATGCGCAATCCGTTCAGCGTGTGATAGATCACCGCGCCGACCAGCAGAATCTCCATCACCACCAGAAACCGGTTGCCATAGAACTCCACGGTTTCGTCGTAGACATCCCGTCCCACGCCGATCAGCATGATGTCGATGATGTGGACGAGGAGGAAGAAGAGAATCCCCAAACCGGTTGCCCGGTGCATCACCCAGGCATACTGCCCCAGGTCCCCGCTGTAGACCGGGCGCGTTCCCAGGCTGATGTGCCGCAGGACATAGATCAAAATCAGCGCCATACCGACGTAGGTGAGGATGGCAAAGGCGAACAGGGAGTAACCGATCAAGTCGGCAATCCACATCTTGCCCGCCAGAGGACCAGTGTTGTTGCGGGCCGCTTCCTCATCGAAGGTGAAGATGGTCAGCGTCCCCATCGCGGTGAAGATGATGCCGAGCACCCAGGCGATCGAGGTGAGCACCAGTCGCCATCCTGGCGCGCGAATCCAGTCGATGACCACCGTTCGCATACCGAAAATGCCATGCCAGACCGCCATGATCAGCAGGAGGAAGTCGAAGAGCCGCCACAGCGGATTGGCCCAGCGATTGGCCACGAAATCGAACACCGTCTCGGAAGGAACGTTGAGGTAGTGGGTGATGAAGAGGTGCCCGCAGGCCAGGAGCACCAGCATGAGACCGGACACCCGGAAGAAATACCAGCTGAACCGGTCGAAACCCGGCATTCCAGCGCCGACGCTCGATCCGGGTCGCTCTGATACGACAGCTGACATTTGCCTTCTTCCCCTTCGCCTTCGCCCGCCCGCGATTCTTTCCGGCGCACGTGTGGGTCGTGCCTGCACGATCGTCGCTACTTCGCGTCATTGTACGCTTGCCGCAATTGACCGCGCGACAGGGAGTCGTCCTGAGTGGAAAACGACAGTCAATCGCCCCTCGACCAACGTCGGGACTGGCGGCTCTTCCTGCCTGCCGCCGGCGTGATCGTGGCGATCTTCGTCCTCTCCCACCAGCAACGCCCGCCGACGATCGGCAATGACCCGGAGCTCAGCGCCATCGCCGGTCATCTGGGCGCGTATGGCTTGCTGGGAGGCGCCTTTTTTCTGGCGTTCGCGGCGATGATGCGCTCGACTCGCCGCGCGGCACTGCTGGCTATCGCCTGCGCCGCGATCTATGGCATCGCCGACGAATTCCACCAGTACTTTGTGCCCGGACGCCATACCGACCCATGGGATTTGCTGGCGGATGTCGTGGGTGCGTCGGTTGTCGTTGGGATTCTCTACATTCTTAGAAAGTACTGAAAAGCCAGAACCGGTCGCCCATTTGAGGGCGGTGTCCAGCTAGCGGAAATCCATGAATTGGAAGACGCGGTACCTGATGAGGCCGAGCGTTTCCTCATCTACAACACCGACTCTTCGGCGCAGACGAAGCGTAGACATCGAGCGAATCTGCTCGGTCATGGCAAACGACGGATGCGTCAAATCACCTTCGCTCATGCGCACGCGAATATGCGATCGAACTTCGAGATTCGCTGTTGTCAAGGGAACGAGAAACACAAGTTCACTGGGAATCAGGTTCAGAAGATTCCCGGATACCACAACCGCCGGTCTTCGTCCGCTTTGTTCATGACCAACTGCTGGATCGAAGTAAGCAAACCAGACGTCACCGGTACTCGCTGCGCGACTGGGAAGAGCTAGTCCTCCCACGGGGGCTCATCCTCCAGGCCATCCATCAGCGCGGTATCCCACAGCGCGACTTCGCTCTGATACAGCGCCCACTTCTCCGGATCACTCCGGAGTCGCCGGAAATCCTCGGCGAGCCCTTCGAAGAACACCTTTTTCTCATGTTCCCTGATCATATCCTCAATGAGCTGTCCTGTCGTTTTTCCCTCGTTGCGGGCCAGTTTCGCCAGATGCTCTCGCACATCAGTTGTTACCCGAATCGTCGTGGTGGTTGCCATATCAATAACCTGCCAGTCTACTGCACTGTAGCCACAACTGTAGCATGTTGGAGAGCCTGCACAGATGGCTTGCCTGACCGTACCACTGGCACGAGCGCTTGCAGGGTCCTCAGTTTGGCGTCGGGTGCTGGCCGAGACCAGCGGGGGCGCGGGAGCCTCGCACCACGCCGGCAATGGCGATGATGGTCAGCACATAGGGCAAAGCGAGGAGGAGGTCGGCGGATATGCCGATTCCTTTGGTCTGCGCCTGGATCTGGAATGCCTGCGCGCCTGCGAACAGGATGCAGGCGGCCAGTGTGCCGAATGGCATCCAGTTGCCAAAGATCACCGCGGCCAGCGCGATGAACCCCCGGCCGGCGGTCATATCACGAGTGAACAATCCCAGCGAGCCGATGGTCAGAAACGCCCCTGCCGCGGCGGCGAAAACGCCACTCATCATCACCATGCCGTAGCGCAGCAGTGATACGTTGATGCCGACGCTCTCGGCCGCCTGGGGGTGTTCGCCACAGGCCATCACCCTGAGACCCAGCTTGCTCGACTTGAGAAAGAAGTAGACGATCGGCACGCAGAGGAACGCGATCGGCACGAGCACGTTGACCTGCGCGGCGACGTCTGGCAGTTTCTGGACGGTCGGCGTCCGGCCCGATTGGGCCCAGATACGCTGGATGAGAAAAACGGTTGTACCGGCGGCCAGCAAATTGATCGCTGTGCCTGTGACGATCTGGTCCGAACGTAGTCCAATGCTCCAGAACGCGTGGATGAGCGCTGTCAATCCCCCAACGATCAGGGCCACCAGCAGTCCCCACCACGGATTGTGCAGGTAATACGTGCCGACAACGGCCGCAAAGGCCCCCGAGAGCATCAGTCCCTCGAGGGCGATGTTCATGATGCCCGAGCGCTCAGAAAGCAATCCGCCCATGGCCGCAAAGACCAGCGGCGTGGCCATCCGCAGCACCGCCTTGAACAGATTCAGATCGAAGAAGTCGATGATGCCGTCCACGCCGAAAACGCTCCGCTACAGCTCAGGGGTGACACCCGGCTCGACGCCGATGGTGTTCGAAAATTCATCTGTTGGCATCGTTGTTCGGCGCCTTCGCGCCCACCACGCTTTGATGCGGCCCGACGCGGCGAGACCAGCAATGGCCAGAATGACCAATCCCTGCAGCACCAGCACGATCTCCCGCGAGGTCCCCACCTGGTTCTGCATGGCATTCGAGCCACTGCGCAACACGCCGAACACGAGCGCCGCCGCGATGACGCCGATCGGGTGATTGCGTCCCACCAGGCCGACCGCAATCGACGTGAATCCATATCCCTGCGGCGAGTTGTATTGCTGCCCCAGCAGACCGATCGTTTCGCTGCCGCCGCCCAGACCGGCCATCCCGCCGCTGACGAACATCGCCGCCACAACGGTCGATCCCCACCGGATTCCAGCGTAGGCGGCAGCGCCGCGACTCAATCCAACCGTGCGGACGTTGTAGCCGAATGTGGTGCGAAAGAGGAGATACCAGAGCAGAATCGCCGCCAGAATGCCGACGATCAATCCGGCATGCAGTCGTGTTCCGGAGAGAATGATTGGCAAACGGGCTTCGGGCGGCGCCATGTGCGTTGCCTGCAGCTGCGGATCGACCGGCAGGTGCTTGTCGGTTTCCAGCACGGTGAAACTGAGCAACCGGAACGCCAGATAGTTGAGCATGATCGTGGTGATTACTTCGTGAGCGCCGGTTGCCGCTTTCAGCACCCCCGCGATCGATCCCCACAATCCTCCGGCCAGCAGCGCCAGGGCCATCGACGTCGGCACATAGACGACCGCCGGCAATCCGAGATCCCAGCCGGCGAAGAGACCGGCTGCCAGCCCGCCCATCACCATCTGCCCCTCGATACCGATGTTGAACATCCCGGCTCGATAGGCAATGGCAAAGGAAAGACCGCCGAAGATATAGGGCACTGATGCGGCCAGCGTTTCGCCCACCGCCCGGCGGCTTCCGAATGCGCCATTCCACAGGGCGCGATAGGACTCGATTGGATCGTGTCCTGAAACGGCGATGAACACCGCTCCGGCCAGTAAAGCGATCGTTACCGCCAGAATCGAGGTCCCAACCGTGACAGCCGTCGATCGCCAGGCGGCGTTATGTTGTGATGCCCACCCGGTCCCCATGCGGCACACGCCCTCCCATCAACAACCCCAGTTCCGCGCGATCGACCCGTTCGCCGCTGAACTCCCCAACGATTTTTCCGTGATAGATCACGAGAATCCGGTCGCTCAGATCGAGCGTTTCGTCGAGATCGAACGACAGCAACAGCACACCCCGCCCCTTGTCACGCTCGGCCACAATGCGTGAGTGAACGAATTCGATGGCGCCGACATCGAGACCCCGCGTGGGTTGAACCGCCAACAGCACAGCCGGCTCCCGGAAAAGTTCCCGGGCGATGATCAGCTTCTGCTGATTGCCGCCCGACAACGCGCCGGCGCTGGTCTCCGGCCCTGGCGCTCGCACGTCGAACCGTTCCATCAATTCGCGGGTGATCTCCTCTGTTTTCGCATAGTCGATCCGCCTGCCGTCTCCGAACGGCGGAATCTCGCTGTTGCCCAGCAACATGTTCTCGGTCAGTGAAAAGGGAAGCACCAGGCCGCGGTGATGCCGGTCCTCCGGGATATAGGAAAGCCCCTTGCGCCGGCGTTCGACGGGATCGTCTCTGGTGATGTCCATCTCGCCCAGCAGAATGGTGCCGCTTTCCGGGATGTGCAATCCGGCCAGCGTTTCCACGAGCTCGGTTTGGCCATTCCCCTCGACCCCGGCAATGCCGACGATCTCCCCCTTGCGCACCGAGAGGCTCAACCCGTCGAGCGCGTTGACGCCGCCTCGTCCTTTCATGGTCAGGTCGAACGCCTGCAGCGCCACCTCACCCGGATGCGCGCGGGTTCGGTCGACTCGCAACGACACACCCCGGCCGACCATCAGCTCGGCGAGCTCGGCGGCGGTGGTATCGGCCGTCACACGCGTGCCGACCGTCATCCCGCGCCGGATGACGGTCACGCGGTCGCTGATCGCGGCCACCTCACGCAACTTGTGGGTGATGAAGATGACGGTCCGGCCGGCATCTCTCAACGCATTGAGCACCCGGTAGAGGTCTTCTACTTCCTGCGGGGTCAGGAGCGCCGTCGGTTCATCGAGGATCAGGATATTGCTGTCCTGATAGAGGACCCGCAGAATCTCGACCCGCTGCTGAATACCGACCGGCAGGTCCTCGACCCTGGCTCGCGGGTCGACCACCAGACCATACTCGGCGGCGGTTTGGGCGACTCGTTCTTCCGCCGCCTGCCGGTCGATGAATGCCCCGGGTCCCTCGGAACCCAGAATGATGTTTTCGGTCACCGAGAAGCGGGGGATCAGCATGAAGTGCTGATGAACCATCCCCAGTCCGGCGTCGACAGCGTCACGCGGGCTATGAAAGCGCACGTCCCGCCCGTGCACGAGAATCTTGCCGTGATCGGGGTGGATCAAACCCATCAGAATGTTCATCAGGGTCGATTTGCCGGCGCCGTTTTCTCCCAGGAGGGCGTGGATCTCGCCTCGCTCGACCGACAGATCGACGCCGGCATTGGCCACCACTCCGGGGAATCGCTTGACAATGCCAAGCATTTCCACGGCCATCTGCGGTTGTGGAACTTCGACCTGCTCTGTCACGATCCACGCCACCCGGCGCCCAACCCGCCCACGAGTCAGGACAACCATCTCTTCATAGCGACGCCCGGATTGTACGAGAACGGGCGCACAGAGCGCGCCCGTTCCGATCGAGATCGAATTGTGTGGAACCGGATCAGCCAGCCGGAGCAGGAACCGGCGTTCCCGCCATGTGCGATTCGAATTCCTCGTCGTTCGCCGGGACAACCAGCGTACTGGCGGCAATCTGCGCCTGGTAATCGGCAACGACAGCCTTGACGTCGTCGGCAACCCGGCCATTGGGATCCTCGAATCCGACACCGACATCCGGGTTGTCGAACCCAACCGGCGCATCACCAAGACCGAGCTGGTTGAGACCGGCGCCGAAGCTCCCCTCGACAACCTGCTTGACCGCGCGATAGGCCGAGGTATCGACGCCCTTGCGGCAGACGGCGAGCTCGAATCCAGGAGCAAGGTGCTCCTGGGAGATGTCGGCGCCCAGAATCCACTGCTCGCCCGGGTTGTTGAGCTCGGCTACGGCCTGATATCCACCGATGCCGGTCAAACCAGCGATCGGGAAGACGATGTCCGCCCCATCGTTGTACTGGGCGAGGGCGAACTCCTTGCCTGTCTCAGGGTCGCCGAACGAATCGACGTAGGCCACCAGCACTTCGGCATCGGGGTTGACCGCGGCCACACCGGCCCGGAAACCAACCTCGTAGCGGATCACGGGCGGGATGCGCTCGCCGCCAATGATGCCGAGCTTGTTGGTCGCTGTGGTCAGTCCGGCGGCGACACCGGTCAGGAACGCGGCCTGGTGCTCATTGAACAGCACCGACTGCACGTTGGGCAGGTCGACGAAGCTGTCGATAAGCGTGAAGTAGACATCGGGGAACTGCGCGCCGACCGACTCGACGGCGGCCGTCAGCAGGAACCCCGTGGCCACGACGAGCTGCCCCTGCTCCGCGGCGGCGGTCAGATTCGGGACATACGCGGCGGCATCGATCGACTCGATGACCTTCCATTCGGCGCCGAACTCTTCAGCGGCGACCTGGCCACCAGCGTTGGTGGCGTCATTGAAGTTCTGATCTCCAAGACCAGCCGTGTCGGTGACCATCGTGGCGACGATGCCGTCCTGGGCAGCAACACCACCCATGGCGAATGGCATGGTGGCCAGCGCCGGGGCGGCAATGGATGCTCCAACAAACGTTCTGCGGGAAACTCGTCCGTTGACCATGAAACTTCCTCTCAACTGCCAAACCGGCGACAAATTGTCACCAGTTGCCATCAACGCGAAACGCGAGCACATGGGTGCTCGCGTTTTATCACCGACCACTATAGCATCTGCGGAAGTACCGCTGGCTACTCAGGGGGCTTGTCACCACGACGCCACTCGCCGCTGCGGCCCCCCTGCTTCCGTTCCAGCCGGATGTCCTCGATCGCCATACCCCGATCGATCGCCTTGACCATGTCGTAGATGGTCAGGGCCGCGACACTGACCGCCGTCAACGCTTCCATCTCGACCCCGGTTTGTCCTCGCGTCTTCACCGTCGCCTCGATATCGATGCTTTCAGGGTTGATGCCGAAGGAGACATCGATACCGGTCACCATCAGCGGGTGGCACATGGGCACCAGCTCATGCGTTTTCTTGGCGGCCATGATCGCGGCGACCTGAGCCACCGCCAGCACATCCCCCTTTGCCGCCCGGCCTTCCCGAATGACCGCCACCGTGTCGGGCGACATCACCACGCGTCCGGCCGCCGTGGCGATTCTCAGGGTTGAGACCTTGTCGCCAACATCGACCATCTTCGCCCGGCCGGACGAGTCGAAATGGGTCAGGTCATCGGTGCTCATTTGATTCGCCTACAGGGTCAGACCGAGGGCATGCAGTCCGGCCACGGATCGCTTCGCGCCGTCAAGGCAACCGGCGATATCGGGCCAGCCATTCTCATCGAATTCCACCTCAGCGCTGATCGGACCGGTGTAGCCGGCATCGCTCAGAATCCCCAGGAGCCGCGCGAGATCGATCTCCCCTTCGCCGGTCGGGGGGAAATTGAAGACTCCCTGACCGCCGATCTTGTCTTTCAGATGGAAGTGGACCATCCGCGGCAGGGCGTACGTGATGTCTTCGTACGGATCGGCGCCGGTGTAATAGATGACGTTGCCGGGGTCGTAGTTGAAACCCAGCACCTCCGGGCGGTCGATCCGGTCGAGAATCTCCACCCCGATCTTTGCCGTGGGCAGCATGTTGCTGTCCGTTTCCATGCCGATTTTGAGACCAAGCTGGGCGGCATAGTCGCACAGATCCTGGACATTGGCGAAATATGCTTCTCGCTCTTCGTCTGTCTTGGCGTCTCCAGTGAAGGTATTGACGATCGGCATCCCCAATCCCTTGGCAATATCCATCGCCCGGGTGAACCGCTCTTTCCCTTCCTGGGTCTGGAGTTGGGTATGCCCGCTCAGGCTGACCGGATTGAGACCGAGATCGGCAAGCTTGCGGCCGATCAGCTGAATCTCCGCGTCAGAAACCGTGTCCGGGTCGATGTGCTCGAACCACCCCTTGACCGCACCGATCTCGACATTCCGGTACCCCGCCTCCGCCAGCCCCTCCAGGGCAGCATCGATAGGATGCGGCGCAAACACGATCGTCGACCCGAGAATCAGATTGTTCAACGGAAATCCTCCTGTAATGCGTTACTCGTCGGCTGACCACTCACCCAGCTCGACCTTCCTCAGAAACTCGACTACGACTCGATTGAACTCGTCCGTCGCTTCCCAGAACATGCCATGCCCCACTTCCGGCATGAGCGTCAACGTCGACGCCGGGATTGCATTCGCAATCTCCAGTGAGTATCGCAGAGGGGTGTAGATGTCTTCCTCTCCGCAGACCACATGCGCCGGCGCCGTGATGCTGGGCAGCCGGTCGAGCGCATCGTGGCGCTTGAACGCGTTCGACTGGCGCAGGTATCGCTCGAACGACTGAGGATTCTCCGCTTGTTCCGCAAGCTGCACGAGCGCTTTGAGGTTGCCCGGCTCAGCATAGTAACGGTGTGTGAAGACCCAGAGCCACGAGTTCCGGTTCCACGCCACCGGTCCCTGATAGCGGAAGATGCGGTCCCAGACCGTCATCAATTCCACCATCCAGGCGTCCGATTTCGGCCACGAGCAGACGATAGTCACGCTCTTCGTCCGATCGGGATAGTTGATGGCGAATTCCTGGGCGATCGCCCCACCCATACTCGCACCGACGACGTGTGCCTTGGGAATCCCCAGATGATCGAGCAGCGCGGCGCCATCGGCCGCAAACTGACTGATCGGATAATCGCGAGGTTGATCGATCCAGTCGGTTTCACCCACATCGCGATTGTCGTACGTGATGACCGTAAAGTGCTCGGCGACCGCCGGGATCTGCTGTCCCCAGCCAGACCGGTCCGCACCGATTCCATTGATCATCAGCACCGGCGGTCCACTGCCCGTGACCTCATAGACCACCGATAGTCCATTCACGTGTGCTGTTGCCATTCGAAAGCCAGCCCCCTGCCCGATTCGCCGAGCCTTGCGCCTGACAGCAAGTTCCACTGTGTTGTAGCGTCAGTATCCGTCATTGAGGGTCAAATACGCATCCCCTTTTGGGTGCGATCTCTTCTCGATAGAACGATTGGCCAACCCGGACGAAACTCCCGGCCTTGCATCCATCTCCCAAGCCAGTCATACTCGACATTCCAGTACAACCATCGGATCGGAGTAGGACCATGCCAATCTACAGCAGCAGCGTCAGTCCCAAGGGACAGGTCACGATTCCCCAGGAGATCCGGGAGGAGTTCGGTATTCGGGCCAAGGACGTTGTCACGTTCGAGGTCGTCGAAGGCAGGATCACACTCACACCAGCGTTGGCTCATCTTCTCGACAACTATCGATCTGTGCCGGCTCTCGATCCACCGCGTTCGTGGCAGGAGATCGAAGCGATCGTTGCGGAAGAACGCGCCTTGAAACATGTCGCCGAGCCTCGCTCGACCTGTGAGGCTGAACCCGACCAATGAAGCTGCTCGACGCAAATGTCGTCATCCGATACCTCAGCGATGAGGAATCGGACCAGAACCGGCGCGCACTGGCACTACTCGCCTCACTGACCACCGGGAACGATCAGGCGATGCTGCCCGAGTGCGTCCTGGCGGAGATCGTCTTCGTCCTCTCATCCCGAAATCTCTATGGTCTCTCCAGACAAGAGATCGTCAAGCGCCTTTCGCCAATCATCGAATTCCGAGGAATCCAGATGGCAGGCAAGGCTGCATACACTGAAGCGCTCAGGGTCTACGCCAGCACCTCCCTCGACTTCCCAGACTGCATCTGTGTCGGCCTCATGCGCACAAAAGGAATTCGCGAGATCGTGAGCTTCGATCGCGATTTCGATCGATTCGACGATATCGTCCGCGTCGAACCCTGATCTTTCTCCCGTACACTGTCGCAACGCCTGTTCGTGATCAACGATGTGGAGCATACCCGTGGCCAATCCCCTCGATACCGTAGTCCAGGCGATCGACGACCGCCGCAACGAGATCATCGATTTCGCGGCCGAGCTGATTCGGCAACAATCCGTCAATCCCGACCTCGAGCCCAACGAGGATGCCGAACGTCCCGCCGGCGAATGGCTGAAGGGCCAGTTCGAATCGATGGGCGGATTCGACATCGACTACTACGAGGTGGCGAAAAACCGCCCCAACGTCGTCGCTACCCGAAAAGGAACGGGTGGTGGACGGTCGCTCATCTGGGCAGCGCATACCGACGTCGTACCGGTAACCCCGGAACAGCGCGAAGTCTGGGAAGGCGATCCATTCTCCGGAGAGGTTCGCGACGGCAAGCTCCACGGTCGCGGCGCATCCGATATGAAGGGACCGCTCGCCGCCTACGTGATGGCCGCCCGGATCATGAAAGACCTCGGCATCGAGCTGAAGGGCGATCTCATTCTGGCGCAATCTCCCGGCGAAGAAGCAGGACGCCGCGACATCGGATGCAACACTGTTCTCGAACGGGGGCATCGCGCCGATTTCGCCATCTTCCCGGAGATCTCCAACTTCGCCATTCACCCGACGGCCAAAGGGGAGCTCTATTTCAAGCTGACCGTCCCCGGCAAATCGACCCATATCTGCAACCGCCATCTGGTCGCCCAACCGTTGCCATATGGCGTCGAGCGACCGGGCGTCAGCGCCATCGACAACATGCTCAAGTACCAGCTGGCCATTCTCGAGCTGGAAAAGCAGTGGAATCTCTGGCGGAGCAATCCCCACGTCGAACCGGGTGGCATGTTCATCAACATCAATACCATGCGGGCCGGCAGCTCCCTGACGTCCGTTCCCGATTCCGCTGAAGCAACCGGGTCACTCCTCTTCAACCCCGATCTGACTGGTCAGGAGGTGATCGACGAGATCACCGCGACGATCGATCGGGTGACTCAGGGTGATTACTGGCTGCGCGAACATCCGCCTGTTCTCGATCTGCCGCTCGATTCGACCAGCAACGCGCCATGGATCAAGGAACCGGTCAACCTGCCGCACGATCACCCGATGATCGGCGTGATTCAGAAGTCGATGGTCAGCGTTACGGGACAGGAAGCGCCGGTCGGCATCTCTCCGTTCGTCTGCGACGCCAATTTCTGGTTCCCCAAGGGGCAGGATTGCCTGATCTGGGGTATCGGCGACCCCAGCTGGGGTTGCCATGGCGCCAACGAATATCTGCCGGTCGAAGACCTGATCACCGGCGCCAAAGTCTTCGCCGCCGCGACGATGGAGTGGTGCGGCGTGGCGGACTAGGGGTCCGGGGTCCGGGGTCCGGGGTCCGGGGTCCTGGGTCCGGGGTCCGGGGTCCGGGGTCCGGGGTCCGGGGTCCGGGGTCCGGGGTCCGGGGTCCGGGGTCCGGGGTCCGGGGTCCGGGGTCCGGGGTCCGGGGTCCGGGGTCCGGCAGAGTGTATTCGGGCACCTCTGGCCCGACGCTCAACCCACCACCCGCGCGTCGAGCCCCGGAATGCATCACCAGCGAACCGCGAGGACTTCGGGCCACAAGCGCCCGAACTACGATCGCGTACTCTCCCGTCTTCCTCTCCGCCTCGTCGGGCGGCAGGTGCCCGGACTGCGGACCTCGGACTCCGGACTCCGGACTTCGGACTTCGGACTTCGGACTTCGGACTACGCTAGCCTCACCACCGGGTTCTCCAGCGTGCCGATCCCGTCGATGGTGATCGCGACATGGTCACCATCTTCGAGGGTGAACTCGTTAGGTGGCACGATGCCGGTACCGGTCATCAGGAAGACGCCGTGGAAGAAGTCCTGATAGCGGAAGAGGTAACCGACAAGATCATCGAAGGTGCGGTGCATCTGACTGGTGCTCGTTTTGCCTTCGAACGCGACCTTGCCGCCCCGTGAAATGACCAACGTAATCGGCAGATTGGCCGGGTCGTCGATCTCCCAGGCCAGGGCAATCACCGGACCCAGCCCGGCACCCTTGTCGAACATCTTGGCTTGCGGCAGGTAGAGCGGGTTCTCGCCTTCGATACTGCGGGAGGAGACGTCGTTTCCCACCGTGTATCCGACGATCTCCGCTGCGCTGTTGATCACGAGCACGCATTCCGGTTCTGGCACGTCCCAGGTGCTGTCGCCCCGGATACCGACCGGTTGCCCCGGTCCACTGGTTCGAAAGATGTTGGCTTTGAGGAAGAGTTCCGGACGGTCGGCGTCGTAAACGCGATCGTAGACGCTCTTTTCCTGCGACTCCTCCATGCGGGCATCGCGGCTGCGCAGATAGGTGACGCCAGCCGCCCAAATCTCCTGCCAGTCGATCGGCGCCAGCAGCTCGACCGACTCGAGCGGCACACCATCAGCGCCCTTGATGCCATCGAGCGCGGTTTTTAGGTCCTGCGCCGACAGCTCCAGCGCGTTTGCCAGTCGCTCGGGACCGCCCGCCGCAGCCGAATCGATGACCCGGCCATCGACGATGTACCCCAGCTTCCCTTGGTTTCGCACAGAACCTTCGCTCGACACACGATAGACACACAGTGGCATGAGCTCTCCCTCTCCGTTCAGTCGATCGTCGATTTCACTTCCGTCAGACGGGCTGCGACGATTTCGGCGATGTGCTTCACTTCGATCGTCCGTCCTTCCGCATCTACACCGCCGCGCAGATGCATGATGCACCCCTGATTGTCGGTCACCAGCAGACGGGCGCCGGTTTGTTCCGCTGCATCCAGTTTGCGGTCCATGAGACGCTGGGCGATCTCCGGATAATCGAAACTGAACGAGCCGCCGAATCCGCAGCACATGGGGATATCGTCCAGTTCGCGCAATTCGCAACCCAGCACCTCGGTCAGCAGCCGCCGTGGTTCCTGTTTCAGGCCGAGCGCGTTCATCCCCTGGCAGGAATCGTGATAGGTCAGCTCGATCGGTGTTCCACTTGGCAACGCTCCCGCTTCGATCTTCGCCACCTTCTCCAGGAAGCTGGTGAAATCCATCACCTTACCCGCCAGCTGCTGCGAGCGCAGCAACCAGGTCGGCTCGTCCCGGAAGAGGTGCTCGTAGTCCTGGGTCAACATCGCCACACAGCTGGCGCTGCCGGACACGATGTAGTCGGCGGGCAACCTGGCCAGCTGGCTTTCCAGTGCTTCGATCGTTTGCCGGGCCATCCGCTTGGCGGAATCGGCGTCTCCCATGTTGTTCGCCGGCAACCCACAGCAATTGAGTCCCTTCGGATAGATCACCCGCACGCCCAGCAGCTTGAGACTCTCGGCGATGGCGATCCCCTGCTCGGGATAGAGCCGGTCGGTCATGCAACCGGGGAACAACGCCACCGTTTTGCCGATTGCGCCATTCGCCACCACCGGCTGAAGCGCTTCCTCGAACGAACCGGACGGCGTCAGCGACCGCAACGGCTGCGGGGCCAGCGCCGGCAAGCTCCGCCAGCGTGTTTGCCGGTTGATCTTGGGAATACGCCGGTTGCGGATCATCTGGTTGCGAGCCAGAGGCCGGTCGAGAAACCGGCCAAGACCGGTCGTGACATTCACCGCGTCGGGCCGGGAATAGACCGCCAGCACCATCCGCTTGATCGGCGACAATCCCTGCGTTTCCACCACCATCTTGCGCACATCGAGAATCTGTCTCGGCAACGGGATCTCGACTGGGCAAACCATCTCGCAGGCGTTGCAGGAGAGACAGAGACTCTGCGCTTTGGCGATCGAATCGAGTCCATGATGGAACCCGGAGACGACCAATCCGATAGCGCCCGAGTAGATGTGACCAAAAACGTGACCGCTGACCTCCGCATATGGCGGACAGACATTCGAGCAGGCTCCGCACCGGATGCAATGCAGCGCTTCGGCGAACTCGGGCATCGCTTTCATCATGCGCCGGCCATTGTCCAGCAGGATGATGTGCATCTCATGTCCGGGGGTCGGTCCGGTCATGAACGTCGTGTTCACAGTCAAGCGCTGCCCGGTGGAACTCCGCCCCAGAATGCGCAACTGGGTCACGGCATCCTCGAAGGTCGGCACCAGCTTCTCGATCCCCGCCAGAACGATATGCACGGGCGGCATCGAACCAGAAAGGCGTCCGTTCCCCTCGTTGGTGACGATCATCACCGTGCCGCTCTCGGCGATCAGGGCGTTGGCGCCATTCATCCCCACCCCGGCGGTGAAAAAAACCGGGCGGACGGCGTCGCGAATCGCTCGCACCTGATCGGGAATATCCTCCAGCGACACCTCCCGGTCGACGACCCGGTTGAGGAGCTCGCCGACTTCGTGCCGGCCCATATGGAGCGCCGGACCGACGATGTGGCTGGGTCGTTCATGCGCCTGCTGGACGATCCACTCACCAGCATCGGTTTCCACAACTTCGATGCCATGATCCGCCAGCGCGTGGTTGAGTTCGATCTCCTCGGAAACCATCGATTTCGACTTGGCGATCTGCGTCGCGCCGTGACGCTCGCAAATCCGACGAACCAGCTCGATGGCGTCGGCTGCATCCGCTGCCCGGTGGACATTCGCGCCGGCCAGGGTGGCCATCGATTCGAAGAGATCGATGAAGCGTTCGAGATTGTTGACGACGTGGGACTTGGTCGACTTGAACTGATTCCGCAGCTGATCGAACTCGATATCGGAAATGGCCCGTTCGCGGTTGGCCCGCCAGCCGATCTGGAACCCCCCGATGTTCCTGCGCAGGCGCGGGTTGTCGATGGCGCGCTGGTACCGGACCGAAAACGGCTCCTCGGCGTGTTCTTCGATTCGGTCGTCCTTGCGATGCAACAACTGGGGAGCCACGGATTCGTTCCTTACTCGTCTGGTTCCTCGTCGACAAAGATGACCACAACCCTGCCCGGTCCCTGCACGCCGACGGTGAGCGACATCTCGATATCGGCGGTGCGGCTTGGTCCAGTGAGCAGCGTCGTGTACGCGCCGCCAGGACGTCTCGCCTGTTCGCGAAGGAACGGGGCGACCTCGTCCAGGCTAGCGAGAAGCGCGCTCGTGGGCACGATCACGACCAGCACCAGCGACAGCAATCCCACCGATCGATCGGCCAGATCGGGTTCGGAGAGGACCACCGAACCGGTTTCCGCAATCGCCCGTTTGGCCAGCGTCACGCCGAGGGGCGCATCGCGAGAGGCGGCCGGGTCGCCGGCCACCTCGAATCTCAGACTGCAGCCTTCCGCGGTCTCGAGAAATGCGGAATCGTAGACGCGCCCGAGCTCAGCGGAAATCAGCGCGATCTCCGCGCCAATAGCCTCCGCCAGCTGCTGAATCACACCGCGGGCGTCGCCAACTGTTTCGGCGCGATGCACCTCAACGCCCATCGGCGTGATGCGCTCGGTGAAGAGCGCAATCCGTTCGGCAATCTGCTGAGGCGTGACCAGACGGTCGGCGGCGCGGCGAACCGAGAGATATTCCATGGGTCTAGAGCATCGCTCCCAGAATCCAGGGATTGAATTCTTCCTGACCCACACCGGCGGCTTCGCTCTTCGACTGCTCACCCGACGCTACAGCGATGATCTTCTCGAAGATCTCCTCGCCGAGCTGCTCGAGCGTGATCCCATCGAGCACCTTGCCGGCGTTGATGTCCATATCCGGTTCCTGATTGGCGTAAAGCGTGCTGTTCGTCGCGATTTTGAGGCTGGGCGCTGGCTTGAAGCCAAAGGCACTGCCCCGGCCGGTGGTGAAGGTGACGATATTGCATCCTCCAGCAACCTGACCGGTCACCGACACTGGATCGTAGCCAGGCGAATCCATATGCACGAACCCGCGCTCGGTCACGCGTTCGCCATATCCCACCACTTGATTCAACGGAGTCGAACCAGCCTTTGCCGCCGCGCCGAGCGACTTTTCGTAGATGTTGGTCAAACCACCGAGTTTGTTGCCCGGCGCCGGGTTGTTGTCGATCGTCCCGCCGAAGTACGCGGTGTAGTCTTCCCACCAGGTAATGCAGTCGAGGAGCGTCTGGGCCACGTCGGGACTCTTGGCTCGCCGCGTCAACAGATGCTCGGCGCCATAGACCTCGGTGGTTTCGCCAAGGACAACGGTGCCGCCCTGCCGGACGATCATGTCTGCCGCGATGCCCAAGCCAGGGTTGGCGGTGACGCCAGACCAGCCATCCGAACCACCGCACTGCAGCGCCACGACCAGCTCCGACGCCGGCACCGGCTCCCGCACTGCCTTGTTCGCTTCGGGCAGAATCCGCTTCACCGCCTCGATCCCCTGCTCGACGGTTTTGAGGAATCCACCATCCTGCTGGATGGTGATGACCAGGGGTGCGTCTTCCTTCATCTCGGTTGCTTCGATCATGTCGGTCGGCTGGTTGACTTCACAGCCGAGACTCAGGATCACATAGCCGGCCACATTGGGGTGATGCACAATACCGGACAATGTCCGCTGGAAGATGTAGAGATCGCGCGATCCGATGTGCGCGCCGCAGCCCCCTTTATGGGGCAGCGCGATAACGCCGTCGACATTCGGATAGTCGTCGAGCATTCCTGGTTGCCGGAAATATTCGGCAACGCGCGCCGTCGCGGACGACGAACAGTTCACGGACGCCAACACCGCAACATAGTTGCGCGTACCGACGCGACCATCGGGCCGCCGGAACCCCATGAAGGTGCGGCGCTCAGCCTCGGGAACGTATTCGACCGGCGCATAGTCCTCGCAAAACGCGTAGTCCTTGTCGAATTCCTTGATATAGAGATTCTGGGTGTGAATGTGCTGACCCTTTTTGATCTCTTTGGAGGCGAACCCGATGAGCTGGCCATAGCGCATCACCCGGCCGTCGACCGGAATATCGTGCACGGCGACCTTGTGACCCGGTGGCACCATCTGCGAAACGCGGATGATCGATCCATCCTCCATCAGCAACTGCGTGCCGGGAAGCAGCGGTTGCTTGGCGATGACCACGTCGTCATTCGGCTCCAGCAGCACGGTAAGCTCGGCAAATGCTACCGGGCTTTCAGGCGCCTTGGCCGACAATGTCACGCCCCCACCCGAGGGCAGCGTCCCGCTCATCAGATTTCCTCCAGTTTCGCCATCACCAACAGAGCGCCGAAAGGCTCCTCCCAACGCTCTGGAATCTCGTGTTGTCAAGAGTACGCGAAAACGTCAATCGTCACCGGAAAGCCCAGCGCCACGTGAAAGCGGCGCGGAGGAACCCTCCGTCGCAGCTGGCCCGGATTGTTCAACAAGCCTTACTGGTCTGCGAGTCCGTCTAGAGGTGACGAACGATGTGTCCACACGCTACAACACCACCCCGACTCGCCCAGCACTGAAAGTGGCCGGGCTGATTCCAACAAAGTCCATTGCAAATGGACTGCTTTGCCCCATCCAGTCCACTTGAGTGGACTTCTCAGAGTGAGAGCGGCAATTCATTGCCGCGTCTTGGAGCCACCGGGATTCTCTCTGCTCGCCTGACGATCCCGGGCTAGCTAATACGCCCGGCAACTGAAACTCTGCCCTCCATCGGTGGAACTGCATCGGTGACCGTGGCAGCAATCGAATCCGATGCCACTACCGCACGCGTTCCCGCCGGCGATGCAGCTTTGGAGACAATAGCCGTTATGGTTGCTTTCCCCGGTGTCGGCGCAAACGAGGTTGCCGCAACAATGCTGATCGAGATAGCAGCTGCCCTGCCGCTCGTCGAAGCAGATGCAGAACGACGACCGGCAGACACCTGCGCAACAGTCGTCATCGTCACCACATCCCCTGCCATTCACGGGCAGGCAATCCTGACACCGTCCGCCAACACAGAAGTCGCCTTCACAACACCCGGGCCCCGATGTGGCATTACAGGAACCACCGGATTCGATGCAATCGACGCACGCGCCGAGTCCGCCGTTCAGCGATTCGTCGCACGTTTCTCCCGCCGGCGCCCAGCAACAGGTGTTCTCCACCTGGCAGGTGAAGACGCAGGTGTGCGTCTCCGAGCAGGCCAGGCAGGGACTGAAACAATCGGCGTTTTCGCAACACGCCCAGGCGTCGATGCAGACGCCTTCGCAACAATTGCCGCTACAGCAATCACCGTCATCCGAACAGTCATCATCGAGCCGGGAACACTCGTCGCACGATTCGACATCCGCGCAGTACCCCTCGCAGCAGGTCCCTTCGAACGTATCCGGACCGTCGAGGTTCAGGCACGTATCCCCTTCAGGGCCGGGAGCGCAGAGACCGGCATCGCAAACCCGGCACTCGGAGCAATACTCGCCCGTATTGGCTGGTTGACAGGTGAACTGGGCATCGCATTGGATGCAGCCTTCGTACCCGTCGCATTCCCAGTCATTGCAGCACTGCTCTTCCGGATCGATGCAGGTGCCGACTTCTTGCTCGCCATCCCACCGGGAGCAGCACTCGTAGCTGGACTGGCAATCGGTGTACTCGCAGACACCCGAAGAGCTGCAACTGGCCACGACGCAGGCGCCGCTCTCCTCTGTGCAATCGTCCGCCGAGCAACAACCCAACTCCGGCCGGCACACGCCAAGCGCTCCGGCGACACCCGGACAGCACTGCTCATCTGAATCACACTGACAATCGAGTATGCCGCCGCAACCGTCGCTTGCCTCGCCGCACTGTCCCGCCGGGAAGTCGTCGCAGGTCAGCGGATCGCAAACACAGGCGTTGGTGCTCAGATTGCAGTAGCTTCGCTCGAACTCCGTGCAATCCTCATCGCCACAGCACTGCTGATCGGTGAGGCAGATCACGGCCTCCTGATTCCGGGAGCAGCATGTCTGCCCGGAGGGACAGCAAACATTGTCGAAACCAATGCAGCAACTCGCGCCAGATGGACAGACGGTTTCCGTGGTGCAGGCGAAGTCCCGGCAGACGCCGACCAGACAGGCGGATGGGTCAGTCAACGCCGCGCACTCTGCGTCGAGACAACATTGTTCCGTTGTCAGGCAAACCGGGCGTCCCAGGGAGTCGGTGCAACACTCCCGCCCCTCTCCATCGCAACACGCCGCTGTGGCGGCATACGGACCGCTGCCGGGGCAGAGAGGGTCGCCGGCCGCACAACACGACCGGTCGTACCAGGTGGCGCCACTCTCCGCCGGGATGTAACAGGCGCCGGCGCAGCAGCCGCCACCGCAGGTTAACTCGTCCGGACAGCAATACTCCTCATAGCCGCTCGATGGAAAAACGCGATCGAGACATACCGCCCCGATCGAACAACACTCGCGATCGCAACACGCCAGCTCACTCTCGCAGCACTCCAGACCGCACACCACGCCGGTGCAGCAGATCGCCTGGTTGCCGCTCCGGGCGCACGTGCCATCTGGGCAGCAGAGCGTGCTGTTGGGACAAAACTCCTCACCCGCAGGACAGCTCGGAGCGGGCGTGGTCTCGGTTGTCGTCGTGACAGGAGGATCCGGAGGGGGAGGAACAGTCGGTCGAGTGCGCGATTCTCGCGCGTCGACCTGGCCGGCGGCAGTCGCCACCCCTCCCAGACCGAGAAATCCGCGCAGAACCTGACGGCGAGACCCACCCGCTCCGAGGAGCCTCGTCAGGGAATCGAATCTTGAATTGTCCATGGAACACCAGCTTGCGATGCCGCGGCACGACTGCAGAACATAAGGGCAGCTTCATCGTACCAGAGGTTGGGGTGGAAGAGAAGGCGGAGAGCGGAAGGCGAAGAGGCGGAAAGGCGGAGAGGGAGACGACTTCGGATTAACGTAGTTCGGGCACCCGTGGCCCGGCGAAATCCCTCACCCTGCCCTCTCCCGACCAGGATTGTGCATGGTTCATAGTGCATAGCTGCGTACCAGCTCCCCTCTCTCGCGGTCGGGAGAGGGGTCGGGGGTGAGGGAGTTTCCCACGGTTGCCGACGGGGATAAGGCTCGATGGCTGCGGTGAACCATCGTGGCGAGCGACGAGATCCCTCACCCTGCCCTCTCCCGACCGCGGGAGAGGGCAGGGTGTCGCCAACTTAGTCCCCGTTTTTGCTCCGGACTACGGACTTCGGACTTCGGACTCCGGACCACGGACTCCGCCCCTCCCTCACCTCCCGGGGCGAGTCCGTGTCCGCGACGAACCGGCATCTGGCGACGTCGTCGTCGGACACTCCCCGCAATTGAGGGCGCCGCCGCAACCGTCGTCGACGATTCCGCATTCGCCGGCAGTGCAGTAGTCGCGCGGCGTGCACGTGTCCTGCACCGCAGCTCGGGCGCCCTCGCAACCATTGTCGACAGTGCCGTCGCAGTCGTTGTCCAGCCCATCGCCACAAATCTCGTCGATTGGCACGACTTGCTCAGCGCACGGACCCCAACCGGTTCCCTCCGCGTTGCAGAACTGGAGTCCAGCCCGGCAGATCCCGACATTTAGGGTGCCGGCCGGACCGTCGTAACAGCTGCGGTTGGAATTCGGCGTACAAACCGTACCGGCATCGGCGCACCGGTTGTCGTCGGGCCGGCAGAAGTCGCTGCAACAGACAAAATCGTTGCCATTGCAGGTGACGCCATTGTCCTGGCAGGGGGAGCATTGGCCGCTGCTGCAATATCCGTCCCGTCCCGTGGCGTCGACCGTGCAGTGCCCATTGTGGTTCCCGGAAATGCACCGGTTTGTTTCGCCGCCGGAGCAGACGATGCACTCGGAATCCGATGTGGTGGCCACATTCGGGCAATTGCTGGCGTCCGAACCGCAGCACTCCTCGCATTCACCGTTGCATAGGATGAGCGGCGCATCGCACGTGGGTGGCGGAGCTGTAGTTGACGTCGTGGTTGACGTGGTGGTCGATGTTGTGGTGGATGACTGGACCGCACCGCACCGCTGCTGGGGATCGCAATATCCACTGCAACAGTGCGAATGATCAGCGCAGTTCGCCCCGGTATCGAAACATGGATCGCAGTAGACGCCGCTGCAGAATCCCTGGGGTGGCGTGCCCTCCCGGTCGCACACCGCGCCTTGTGGTCCCTCGGCGCACTGGAGACTGTCGTTGCAGACAAAACACTGAGCGTCACCATAGCCGCCAACATTGGGGCAGTTGCTGGTGTCTGTGCCGCAGCAGTGGTGGCATTGCCCGTCGGACTCGCAGCGGACCAGCCTGGAGTCGGGGCAAGGGAGGGGCGTCGTGGTAGTCGGCGCGGGAGTGGTCGTGGTTGGCGCCGCGGGAGCGAGCGCGCACACTTCCAGACAGTGCGTTAGCCAACATGCGTATCCGGCGGGACATTCCTCATCGGTGTTGCCAGGGCAGCCGTTGTTGATGATGTCTCCGACCATATCGCAGGTCATCCCGGAGCTCATCGTCAAGCAGCCGCTGTCAACGCCGCACAGCGTGGTGCATTCCTCCACGGTGGAGCAACGCCGCGCACAGGTTCCGTTTCCGAGCCGCGTTCCGCCAGCCTCTGTGCATTCGTCGACATGCGCCGGTGTTGTGGTCGTCGTTGAACAGGCAGAGGACTGGAGCACGCCGCCACAGCAGTACCCGGCGCCTTCGGGATTGAATCCGTCGGGGATCGGCACGAACGAACAGGTCATGTCACCTGCGCAAAGACCGACGGTGCACGGATCATTGTCGAAGCAATGGGTGTCGAATTCGCACTCCACACACATCACTCGTTCCGCGACAGGGCTCCAGGTACAGATGGGAGCCGAGATGCCGCAGTCGCGATTGCTGCAACATTCGTTTCCGGTCTCGAAGCCGCCGCCGCAACAGTATCCCTGCTCTCCTGAACTGTTCTGCGCGGGGCCGTCGGGTTTGACGGTGTTGTCGCAGTACCCCTCTGCATCGCAGAAGATGTTCAGGCAGGGGTGTTCTTCGACGGTGCAATCGGCATTGGTGGCGCATTGCGCACAGGCGTGGATCCGGCAAATGGTCGGGAAGCAGTCATCGCCGTAGCAACACTGGCCGTTATCCAGCGTGCCATCGACACAACAATGCGTGTCGGTGCAGCAATCACCGTCATAGATGAACCGCCCCTCGCAGCAGATGCCAAAGAAGCCGTCGCGCGGATATCCATCCTCACGCACTGCGCAGACGGCGGGGGACAGGGCTGTATCACAGTACTCGCACGGTCCGCAGTCACCATCACCACCGCATTCACAGGCGGCCGAAGCATCCTGACAGTGGTAGGCGCAGCAGCTCTGGCCATCGGCACAATCGCTGTCAGCGCAGCAATCTCCACCTTCGACAAGCCGTGGCACAAAATACTCCCGATCGCAGCAGACGCCACCGGATGCACCTGGCACGAGTGTTCCACTCGGCAGGTAGTCGTAATCACAGTAGCCGTCGTCGCAGTACCAGGAGAGGCACTGGTCGTCGTCCTGCGCGCCGCAGTCGCCGTCCTTTTCACAATCGACGCATTGATTTGCCGCCGTGCAAATCTCGTCATCATAGCTACAAGACTCGTCATTCTCGTCGCAGCAGCGCCCATAGAGAATGAAGACGCCGCTACAACAAAAGCCGTCGAGCCATTCGTTCTCCGGCCACCCATCCTCCACAGCCACGCACGCGCCAGCCTCGCAGGTCGCACAGGGACCGCAATCAGCATTGTTCGCGCACTCGCACGCGGGATCGGGCTCGCAGTTGAACCGGCCGGCCGCGTCGGGACCGACACATCGTTCGCACAGTCCGGTGCACAGAGATTCCTCGGCTCGATAGAGGCACTGCGTGTCGTTGACGCACGCGTCAGCGACGCCGCACGTCCCGGTGTCTTCGCAACAATCGGACGGGCCCTCTTCGTTGTTGCAGCTGAAAACGCAGGTTCCGCTGAAGCAGAGCTCGCAGTCATCGCAGTCGGTGTGATCGTCGCGGCAGACACCGCCATCACAATCGCCGCATTCGCCGCAGAGATAGCTCCTGTCGTAGCAAATACCGCTTTCTGCATCGCACTCCTGGCACCCTCTGCAGCATGGCCCGTCCGGCCCGGCGCGGTTGCAGTCGCTCACGCACGCACCGCGGAAGCAGGCGAGACACGGCCCGCAATCCTCGTGCGTCTCGCACCCGCAGCTTTCTATGCTCGTACAGACGCCATTGCAGCAGAATCCAGCGCCGTCAGGGCAGTGGCCCGTTGGATCGGGCGAGCCGTCGGGGACGTTCCGGCAGTCGAACGACCCATCGACATCCTCGACGCACTGCCGGCAAGCGCCGCAAAACTCGTTGGGATCTTCAGCGACGAGGCAGGTACCGTCGGGCCGGCACAAGGATTTGCCGCAGGTGCCGTCGTTGCAGCAATCCTCGGCTCCCCGTGTGTTGCAGTCGAAAATACACTCGTTCTCGACGCAGCGCTCGCAGTCGTCGTAGCAACGGTAATCCGCATCGCTGCACACGCCGTCGATGCACCCCTGACAACCCGCGACAGGGCAGAGGGCGTCATTGTCACCGCAATACCAGTTTGGCCATGCCTCCCAGCACGACTGGCAACCAGAACAGCATGGTCCGGTTTCGTCCCTGAACCGGCAATCGAACACGCATGCGCCCAGGCCGTCATCACAGCGGAAACAGGCATCGCACTGATCCTCGGCGCTGCAGGCGCATGTTTCCCCAGAATGACACGCTCCGCCGCAGCAGACGGTATCATCAGGACACAGCGGATCGGTGGTCTCGTTGTCGACCGGGAGGCATCCGTAGGTGGTCTGCCCCCATTCGGTTTCGCCGTTCCGGCAGACGTGGCACGGTCCACAGCTCTCCCCGGCTTTGCCGTCGATACAGTAGAAGTTCTCCGTGCACTCGCCACACGGGCCGCAATCGCTGTCCTCCAGGCATTCCGGAACGTCGCATTCTCCCCAATTGCACACAAGGCCCGTGCAGCAATTGCTGTCATCGCTACAGCGCTCGTCCTCTTCCAGACAAGCTGCGCAGATGGCGGCTCCCTCCGGTTGGCGGAAGCAGCCGAGCCATTCACAGCACTGGCTGGCATTCAGATCGCAGACCGCACCCACTCCCCGGCAAGACGGACAAACACAACTGCCCGACATACAGAGGCAGCCTTCGAATTCGCAATAACTCGGGTCGTTGGTGCAGTCGCCATGCCCATCGCAATAGCCGCATTCCTCGCCGCATACCCCGCCCGGGTTCTCTCCCGCCGGCACGGATACGCAGCGACCATTCATGCACCAGTCACAAACGCCGTCGCCACAGGGATCCTCGTCGAAGTCGTAGGGCAGGCAAACATCGTCCCGGCACTCGACGCACGCCTCGTGATGGCCGTGCACCCGGATGCAGTCGTCGATCGTGCAGCACTGGACGGCCGGGTGGTAGCAATGGTTGTCGCCGCCAGGACAGCAAATCAGACCTGGACCCTGCTCTCCGCAGACATCGGCCGAATCGCAGGTAAAGGGCGCATTGCCGGCCGAATCGGGATCCCGGTCGCAGAAGCCAGCGAGACACTGGCTAGGATCATCCGGACACTCGCTGTCGGAGCAGCACTGGTTCTCACCGATGCAGACAGGTCTTCCCGCCGAGTCGGTGCAACAGCGCGTACCGGCCGCACAGCAAGCGCCGTTCCCGGCGAACTCCCCGGTGCCAGCACAGACGGTCGCTCCCTCGGACGCCTCGCAGCAGACCCGGTCGAAACCGGTTGCAGACGAGTCGGTTGGCGTAAAGCAGCGTCCGTCGCAGCATTTGCCATGACCCGTCGCCATATCGCGACAGGTCTGGGCGACCGGGCAGCAGCTCTCTTCGTCGACGAATGGCCCTTCGCCATAGATCTGAGCCGGACAAGCCGCATCCGGACCGCAACACTCCCGGTCGCAACATTGATAGTCGTGATCGCAGCACTCCAGACCGCAGACCGTTCCCGAGCAACAGATGGCCCGATTGCCACTCCTGGCACAGGTGCCAGGGTCACAGCAAACGGTGCTGTTCGGGCACTGCACCTTCCCTGCCGGACAGAGCGGCGCTGGTGTGGTCGAAGTCGTCGTGGGGGCAGGAGGAGGGGGCGGGGGAATCGTCGGTCTGGTCCGCGCATCGCGGGCATCGGCTCCATCTCCCACGACCTCCGTGGCGATGGCCGCACCGCCCAGCCCCAACAGGCTCTTGAACACCGTCCGCCGGGACGCCCCCTGGCCAAGCAAACGGGTCAGCTGATCGAAGCGACGATCATCCACATCCACACCCCTGAACAAGCACGCAAGACGCGATCGAGAGAAATTGGGCGACCATTGCGCAGTAGTTGGTTACCTGCTGTTCATCCTAGCACAGGGCCTGGAGAGTTCAGCAGCAACCGTTCGGATACCGGTTGGACGAGGCGGCGAGGCGAAAAGGCGGAAAGGGAGACGGCGGGCCGTCTTCCCCTCTTCCCCTCTTCCCGTCGTCCCGTCTTCCCGTCTTCCCGTCTTCCCGTCTTCCCGTCTCAAGCGTAGTTCGGGCACCTGTGGCCCGACGATATCCCTCACCCTGCCCTCCCGACCGCGGGAGAGGGTTCTTGGGTGTCGCCCACTTCGTCCTCGTTCTTGCTTCGGACTTCGGACTCCGGACCCCTCGCTCCTGGGTCACCGCGTTGGTCGCGTCCGGACCCGGGGCGCGGTGGTCGTGCCGGGGTCGGGTGCGCAGTCGCCGCAGTAGATGTCGCCATTGCCGTCGCAGGCATTGGCGTAACCGCCGCATCCGACCTGGTCGCAAGAGGTCGGGGTACAGGCAGGGGCTTCCGTGGTCGTGGGACATGGCCCGCACGCAATCGTGCCTCCGCACCCATCGGCGACCGGTCCGCATTGCCCATCCGGACACGCGTCGAGCGGGATGCACTCCTCGTCCGGAATGAACGTTTCTTCGAGCTCGGCCGCGGTGGCGATGCCAACCTCACAGTTTTCCAGCTCGCCGCAGTACCCGTTCTCCTGGCAATAGGCGCAATCGCCGGGGCAGTCGTCGTCGCCCAGACAATCGGCCGGGCAGGTGCGAATCGGCTGGCAGAAGTCGCCCTCGCAGCATGCGCGTCCAGTCAGGCAACCGGCCTGGCAGATGGGGCCATTGTCGGTGTCCAGGCAGGACGCGCAGCCGTCGCATGTCTGGTCTATCACGGGTTCGCAAACGCCGCCGCTCGCGGTGTAGGGAACGCATTCGTAGCGGATCACGTTTTTTTCCTGCTCGAAGTCGCATTCGGGCGGCGGGCAATCGTCGTCGGTCACGCAGCAGTTGGTGCCGATATTGGCGCAGAAGTCGCCGAAGCAACATCCGTTAAATTCGAAGTAGCAGGGTTGGCAGTGCGATTGCTCAGGGTCGTCGCTCAGCGCGCAGGTTTCGCAACCGGCGCAGTCGTCGTCAGACGAACATCGCTCGCATGAGGCGACGCAGTCGCCGAAACAACAGCTCAGGCCGGGTCCTTCGCCCGGAATCTCGCATGCCGTGCCATGAAGCGATGGATCAGGAACGCAGCTTCCGGTTTCCTGATCGCACATCTGGCATTCGAGACAGAAATCGTCATCTTGACATGCGTAGCAGGTCTGCGTCTCCGTGTTGCAGAAGGGCAGCATCATGCAGTCGCCCTGCTCGACACATTCGACGCATGTGCCGGCGCCATCGCACGTTCCGTTCGGGAATTCGTAGTCGCAACGGTTGGTGCAGCGGCCGCGGATGCACACCTCGCAGCGGTCGGGATCGCACTCGACATCACGGCTGCAAACACAGAGCGAGGTGTCGGCGCATTCTCCCGAGCAGCAGATTCCCTCCCCACCAAACTCGAGGTCGCAGGTTGTCGCATCCGCGACCGGCGCGCACGCGCCGTCAAGACCCTCGGCGCAGCATCCCTGGCCCAGATCGCATGCGGAGGCCGCTTCGCATTGGCGCGTTTCGAGATTGCACACGCCGATGATGCAGGCGGGATAGTCGGTGAGTCGCCAGCATTCACCCGAGTCACAGCATTGGCCGTCATCGACGCAGATGCCGACCTGCCCTTCCTCGAAGTTTGGACAACATGACTGCTCGTTTTCTTCGCATGTCCAGGCCAGGTCGCAGGTTTGGGTTTCACGCAGGCAAATGCCGACTTCGCAGATTTGCGGATAGCTCGGACATTCATCGTCCAGACAGCATTGGGTTTCCGGGTTGATGCAGACTGGTTCGCCATCTTCGCGGACACAGCATTCGGGTGTGTCGCCGCCACAGCAGACGGCACGATCGGCGAACGCTCCGGAGCCACCGCAGATTGACTCCGCCGGGCAGCACCCTTCGTCGTCGCTGGCCGGGTATTGACTGGTAAGACAGATGCTGCCAGCGGGACAACACGCCCGGTCGCAGCAATACCCGTTCTCCTGGCAGAATGCGCAATCGCCGGGGCAATCGTCATCATCCAGGCAATCGGGGGGACAGGTACGAATCGGCTGGCAGAAGTCGCCGTCGCAACAGGCGTACTCGGGCAGGCAACCGGCCTGACAGATGGGGCCGTTGTCGGTGTCCAGGCAGGATGTGCAGCCGTCGCATGTCTGGTCGATCACCGGTTCGCAGACGCCTCCGCCCGCGGTGTAGGCGACACATTCGTAGCGGATGATGTTTTCCTGGTAGAGGTCACATTCGGGCGGCGGGCAGTCGTCGTCGGTCACGCAGCAGTTGGTGGCGACATTGGCGCAGAAGTCGTCGAAGCAGCAGGCCGAGTAGTTGAAGTAACAGGGCTGACAGTGGGACTGCTCGGGGTCGTCGCTCTGCACGCACGTTTCGCAGCCGGCGCAGTCGTCGTCGGAGGCGCACCGCTCGCATGAGGCGACGCAGTCGCCGAAGCAGCAGCTCAGGCCCGGTCCTTCGCCTGGAATCTCGCATGCCGTGCCCTGAAGCGACGGATCGGGAACGCAGCTTCCGGTCGCCCTGTCGCACTTCTGGCATTCGAGACAGAAATCATCGGACTGGCATTCGTAGCAGGTTTTTGTCTCGGTATTGCAGAAGGGCAGCATCGTGCAGTCGCCCTGCTCGACACATTCGACGCATGTGCCGGCGCCATCGCACGTTTCGGTCCAGAACTCGAACTGGCATCGGTTAGTGCAACGGCCGCCGTCGCAGATCTCGCAGCGGTCGGGGTCGCACTCGACATCACGAGTGCAGTGGCAAAGCGAGGTATCGGCGCATTCGCCGGAACAACAGATGCCGGCGCCGCCGTCTTCCAGCACACATTCGGTGGCGTCGGCGATGGGCGCGCAGACATTGCTCTCGTTCACCTGACAACAACCGAGCTCGAGCTCGCAACTCGATACGGCTTCGCAACGATGGGTTTCCATGTTGCAGACGCCGACCAGGCAGTTTGACCCGTCGGTCAGGCGATGGCATTCGTCCGAATAACAGCACTGATCGAGCTCGACGCAAAGACCAGCCTCGCCTATTTCCTGGCCGGGGCAGCAACCCTGGTCGTCACCGCAGCGCGACTCGAAGTCGCAGGTCTGTGTTTCCCGGAGGCAGACGCCGCTTAGACAGATTTCGGGAATGCCCGGGCATTCGCTGTCATGACAGCAGTTCGTTGCAGCGTCGATGCATGCCGGGGCGCCGTCGTCGCGGACACAGCAATCGGGCGTGGCGCCGCCGCAACAAACGGCACGGTCGGCGTACGCTCCGCTGCCAACGCAGGTCGAAGCGGCCGAACAACATTGTTCTTCGTCGCTGGCCGGGTATTGACTGGTGAGGCAGACGCTGCCGGCGGGACAACATTCCCGATCGCAGCATTGCGACTCAGAGGCGCAACATTCCCGGCCACAGACATGCCCCGTGCAGCAGATCGCCTGATTGCCCGAGCGAGCGCACGTCCCCGGATCGCAGCAGACCGTGCTGTTCGGGCACTGCACCTGTCCCGCCGGACAGAGTGGCGCCGGTGTGGTCGACGTGGTCGTCGGGGCCGGAGGAGGGGGCGGCGGGATCGTCGGTCTGGTCCGGGCATCGCGGGCATCGCGGGCATCGACCGCATCAATGGCGACCCCACCCGTCAGCGTGGCGCCACCCAACCCGAGCAGCCCCTTGATGATGGTGCGGCGCGACACGCCACGCCCGACAAGTCGAGTCAGATGATCGAAACGGCGATCGTCCATTCCAGGCCCCCCGTCGTGACTGAGATCGCTCAGACGCTGCCGTCACGGTGCTCGATGTGCGCGCCAGGTCCGAAACAGTTCGGTGAGTCTTCTGGCTGGCTGCGCAGGCACGCTGCGAACGGACCGTCCGCCGAGGCGAAACGCCCGGACTCTTCCGTTTCTACGATAGAGAGGCGGGCTTGATCTGGGTATCCGTCCCTGGACGGATATTCGGCGTGGAAAGGTGCGGATTTTGTCCCTCACCCCCGGCCCCTCTCCCGTGCGGGAGAGGGGGGAGATCGACGAGGCGGCGAGGCGGCAAGACGGCCAGTAGTTCAGGCATCTGTGGCCCAGCGCGGCGGCTCATGACACCCACCCGGCCGTGAACGGGCCGGGCTCACTGTGCAATGGTCCTGCGGACCAGCGGCTCGGCCCCGGCAGGGGCATCGCACTGTGAGCGACGCCGTTTAGGGCGTCGCGGTCGCGCGGGGGGAGTTCCCGCATCCCGGACCCCACTCCCGACCGCTCCGCCTTTCGCCGCTCCGCATCGTCGGGCCACTTCTTCGGACTCCGGACTCGTCGCTCCGGGGATTTCCCTCACCCTGCCCTCTCCCGACCGCGGGAGAGGGTTCACGGTTGCCGCCGATTTCGTCCTCACCCTTGCTTCGGACTTCGGACCCATCGCTCCGGGGATTTCCCTCACCCTGCCCTCTCCCGACCGCGGGAGAGGGTTCTCGGTTGCCGCCGATTTCTCGTCCTCGCCCTTGCTTCGGACTACGGACTTCGGACTCCGGACCCCGCCCCTCGTCACCGCCCGGGGCGGGTCCGGACCCGGGGAGCCGTCGTGGTCGCGCCGGGGTCTGGTGCGCAGTCGGCGCAGTAGATGTCGCCATTGCCGTCACAGTCGTTGGCGTAACCGCCGCATCCGACCTGGTCACAGGTGGTCGGGGTGCAGGCGGGAGCTTCCGTCGTGGCCGGGCAGGGGCCGCAGTCGATCTGGTCGCCGCAGCCGTCGTCGATCAGCCCGCATTCACCCTCCAGGCAGGTGTCCTTCGCGGCGCAACAGGCGCCGCAATCGACCTCCGCGCCGCAGCCATCGGCATGGATGCCACAGCCGAGTGATTCACAGGTCTGCGGCACGCACGCTTCGGCTTCTTCCGAGGCAATCTCAGCGCCGGCGCCGGTCCCTTGCTCACACCTGCCTGTGTTGAGATTGCAGACTTCGCCGGCGCCGAAATCGCAATACCCGTCATCCCAACACTCAACACATTGGTGCGCATTTCCGAACCCTCCGAACCAATCGCAGTACGGTGTTTCCGGCGGACAATGGTCATCCCCACAGCACACGCCGGTCTCGTAGTAGGCGCCGTCGCAACAAATGCCGCCGCCGGTGACCGGTCCATTGCCCCATTCGACGGAGTTGCACGACCGGTTATCGCAGTACCATGTCCGGCACAGCTCTTCTGGACAGTGCGCGTCGGTGATGCACTCGACGCATTGATGCGCAAGACAGAAGCTGCCGTCGCCTTCGCAATGCTCATCCGCGCCGCAGCACTCAGCATCGGGGATCCACGTTCCGTCGCAGCAATACCCCCACCACCGTTCGGTATCCCGTCCTGCTTCGATCGGGGTGCAGGTGGAACCTGCACAGGTGTGACAGACATTGCAGTCTTCGTCACTGGTGCAGGAGCAGGTGGGACCAGACGAGCAGGCGCCATTGCAGCAGACTTCGCTGCCTCCGCAATCCCCGTCGCCGCAGCACTCTCCACCCTCGACAAACTCTGGATCCCAGTCGAGAACACAGCAGATGCCGCCATCGACCAGGGTGCGATGTTCGACGTACCTCGGGTCGCACCAACCGGACGGGGTGCATACAAAGCTAACGCATGGGCTCTCGCCCCAGCCCAGGCAATCGTCATTGTCCTGACATTCGCGACACATGAAATTGACGCAGTAGGGATAGTCCCCACCACAATCGCCATCGCCGCAGCACTCGCCTTCCGGATAGAGCGTTCCGTCGCAGCACAACCCATCGTCGCCGAACTCTCCCTGCATGCCATCCTGCGGGATGCATACCTCCTCGTCACACTCCGCGCAGGGGCCGCAGGCGTCCGGATCGGTGCCGCATGCGCCGCAGGCTTCTGTCAACATGCAAATGTAGAAGTGGTCTTCAGATTCGGCGCAGACGCTGCAGGCTCCCGGACAGCGCTGGTGATCCGGTTCGTAGATGCAGGCGCCTTCATTCGTGCAGGCAATCGCCACGCCACACACCCCGGTGTCCTCGCAGCAGTCATCCATGCCACCTTCGTTGTGGCAGTTGAAGATGCACTCACTGGAGATACAGCGCTCGCAATCATCGCAGTAGTAATCGTCGTCGTTGCACCTGCCCCAGACACACTCGGCGCATTCGCCCGGGCAGAGATCATCGATGTCCTGGCAGAGACCCTTGATGGGATTGCATGCCTGACAGGAGGAGCAACAGGGTGTATCGCCGGCCTGCCGGGTGCAGTTGGCCACACATTGGCCCACCCGGCATGAGAAACACGGCCCGCAGTCGTCGTCGACCGAGCACTCGCAAGTTTCCGCGCCCGAGCAGGTGGCGTCGCAGCAGATCGCATCATCCGCGCAGATTCCAGACTCGTCGTCACTGCCGTCGGGGACGGGGAGGCATTCATGGTAGCCCCAGCGATCGGGCTGGCATTTCCGGCAGGCGCCGCAGAACGCCCTCGGATCGGCATTCACCACGCATGAGCCATCCGATGCGCAATACCCATGTCCGCAGCTGCCGATCTGGCAGCACGCGTCCGCCCCATATCGATGGCAGTCGAAGACGCAGGTCCCCTCATCACAGACACTGCACCCAGAGCAGGCCGAATCGGTGAAGGTGCAGACGCCGTGGACGCACACGTTGCACTCGCCGTCGCAGAGGTCGTGCTCGTCATGGCAGCGGCCGTCCCAGTTTTCGCCGCAGAAACTGCACTCGCCGGGGCAGCACCCCTCGCTGCTCGTGCAATCGAATATGCAGGCTCCGCCTTCGCACCGGAAGCAAGGGCCGCAATCACCATCGCCGTCGCATTCACAGGTCTCCACGCCACTCGGCGCGCAGGCTCCGTCACAGCAGAGCGCGTCCTCGCCAGGACACCGCTCCTCGGGGTCGCCTTCGCCAGTCAGAGGCACACAGTCGGCATACTCGTTGCAGATCGCGCATGGACCGCAGCTGTTGCCGGGATCGGTATCGCGCTCGACCTGTTCGCAGTAGAGCCCGTCTTTGCAGACATGGCACGGCGCGCAGTCGATGTCGTCGGCGCAGCCTCGTCGCTGGCACTCGCCGCTGAAGCAGGTCAGACCGGGGCAGCAGGCGCTGTCGTGACTGCACCGGTCCCATTCCTGCAGGCAGAGATCACAGTGCGGTTCCTGGCCGGTGAAGCCGATGCAGCCAAGCCCTTCACAACAGCGGTTGGTTTCCACATTGCACGACTCGTCGACGCCAAGACAGATACTCGGATCGCGCGTGGTCGTGGTCGTGGTAGTCGTCGTGGTGGTAGTCGTAGTGGTGGTCGTAGTGGTCGTCGTAGTGGTCGTCGTGGTCGTGGTCGTAGTCGGACAAATGCAGGCGCCCTCGGCGCCACAGACGCACCCATCGCCGCAGGGGAATGTGGCATCGATTTCGGGATCGACGAACTCGCATCTGCCGTAGAAGCACCACTGGCACTCCTCCGAACCGCAGGCCTGAAGATCGAAGTCGGCCTCGTGACAACCGTGGTCCGACTGGCAGGCGAAGCACCCTTCGTCGTGTCCGAAGTCGATGCAGTCCTGCTGGGTGCAGCATTGAATGTGGGGGTCATAGCAATCGTTATTGCCGCCTGGACAGCAGGTCAGCTGCTGTTCGGCACAGACATCGAGCGTATCGCAGACAAATGGCGCGTTGCCGGCGGAATCGGGATCGCGATCGCAGAACCCATCCAGACACTGGCCGGGATTGTCGGAGCATTCGCCATCAGCGCAGCACTGACCCGCTCCGATGCAGACCGGTCTCCCCGCGGAGTCGGTGCAGCAGCGCGTTCCCGCTGCGCAGCAGGCGCCATTCTCTGAAAAATCGCCAACGCCGGGGCAGAAGGTCGTCCCTTCACCAGCCAGACAGCAGGTCCGGTCGAATCCGGTCGCCGCCGACCCAGTGGGGGTGAAACAGGTTCCCTCGCAGCACCGGTTGTCGCAGGTCTGGCTGGTCGGACAGCAGGTCTCTTCCTGGACAAACGGACCTTCGGCGAAAACCTGAGTCAGACAGGTGTGCCCAGCCGAACAGCACTCCCGGTCACAACAGGCCAGCGGCGAGTCGCAACATTCTCGGCCGCAGACTGCTGTGCCGTGCCCGAGGGTGCCATCGCAACAGATGGCCGACGCCCCAGAACGCGCACACGTCCCCGGATCGCAGCAGACCGTGCTGTTCGGGCACTGCACCTTTCCCGCCGGACAGAGTGGCGCTGGTGTGGTCGACGTGGTCGTCGGGGCGGGAGGACGGGGCGGGGGAATGGTCGGTCTGGTTCGGGCATCGCGGGCATCGACCGCCTCAATGGCGACCCCACCCGTCAACGAGGCGCCACCCAACCCGAGCAGCCCCTTGATGATGGTGCGGCGCGATACGCCGCGCCCGACAAGTCGCGTCAGATGATCGAAACGGCGATCGTCCATACCAGGGCCCCCGTCGTAACTGAGATCGCTCGAACGCAACCGCCGCGGTTCTCGACGCGCGCCCGAATCCTCGACAACTCTCGTTGAGTCTTATGACTATCTGTACACGATCCTATCAGACCTTTTGTCCCGGCGAAAGGCCCGGATTCTTCCATCTCTACGATAGAGACGCAGATTGAATCCCGGTATCCGTCCCTGGACGGATATTGCGCGTGGAACGGGAGTCAGCGAGGCGGAAAGGCGAGAGGCGGAAAGGCGGAAAAGGAGCTCGACGAGACGGCAAGGCGGCGAGTCGGCAAGACGGCCAGTAGTTCGGGCACCTGTGGCCCGATGAGGCGAACAGGTGGGTCCCTGAACCCCGCCCGGCCGTAAACGGGGCCGGGGCTCACGGTGCAATGGTCCTGCGGACCTCCGACTCAGCCCCGGCAGGGGCATCGCACCGTGAGCGACGCCGTTTAGGGCGTCGCGGTCTCGCGGGGGGAAAGGCTCTCCTACCCCCCGAGGAGGCGGAGAGGCGGAAAGGCGGAAAAGGAGTTGGGGAGTCGTCTTGCCGTCTCAATCGCAGTTCGGGCATCTGTGGCCCGGCGAGACGCTTCGGGCTTCGGACTCCGGACCCATCGCTCCGGCGATCGGCCGAAGGTCGATAGACATCGCCCGTAAGGGCTGGTCCCTGTGCCAGCCCTTCGCATCACCAGCGACCACCGCCCCAAGCCACGAATGCCTCTTCCCCTGCCGACCTCGGATCAGCATCGTTGATGATGCGAAGGGCACCCACAGGGGGGTGCCCGTACGGAATCGGCCCGGCGAGATGGGTCCGCGAGACCCACCCGGCCGTAAACGGCCGGGCTCACGGTGCAATGGTCCTGCGGACCGGCGACTCAGCCCCGGCAGGGGCATCGCACTGTGAGCGACGCCGTTCAGGGCGTCGTGGTCTCGCGGGGGGAAAGGCTCTCTCACCCCCCGACGAGGCGAAGAGGCGGAAAGGCGGAAAAGGAGTTGGGGAGTCGTCTTGCCGACTTGCCGTCTTGCCGTCTCAATCGCAGTTCGGGCATCGGTGGCCCGGCGAGACGCTTCGGGCTTCGGACTCCGGACCCATCGCTCCGGCAATTCCCTCACCCCCGGCCCCTCTCCCGACCGCAGGAATGTCCCTCACCCTGCCCTCTCCCGACCGCGGGAGAGGGTTCTTGTCCTTTTGCCCTTTGCCTTTTGCCCTTTGCCCATCCCCCATTTCCCACAAAAAACCCGACCCGGGCACTCGGTCCGGGTCGGGTTCAAACGCTTTCGTGATGTTTCGTCCGGGAGCGATTGCTCACTCCCGGACGGGGGTGCGGGTCATCGACCCGGGCGCGTCCGCGTCCGGCCCGAGTCTCCGCCTTCCTCAGGCGCCGCCGTGGTTGTGGCGGGTGCTTCCGTGGTCGTGGCCGGTGCTTCGGTCGTGGTCACCGGTGCTTCCGTGGTGGTCGTCTCTTCCGGCTCGGGAGCTGGTGGCTCGCCGGTGCCGGCGTCTTCGCACTCACCGCACTCGATCGTACCGCCGCAACCGTCATCGACGTCGCCGCATTCGCCTTCGTCGCAGACATCCTTCGGCGAGCACTCTTCCTCTGCGGCGACCATGATTTCCTCTGGCTCGGAGGCAGCAAATGCCCCACCGCAGAAGCCACCCTCACAGCTACCGTTGCAGCACGGGCCGCCGCCGCCGCAAGCGGCGTGATCCGGAATGCAGTCCGAGCAGATGAACGTGGTGTCATGCGACCGGTCCACGGCGTGGCAGTGCCCCATGGCGGCATAGTTGCCGGCCGCCTGACAGTTCGCCTCGCCATTGTGGGAGTTGTACGCCGCCGGGATGTTGTCGCCATTCGGTCCGCAACCGACCCAGCACGGAGCGTAGTGGCAGCAGCCGGAGCAGCAATCAGCGTCAACCTCACAGATCGGGCAGATGAACGCCTCGGCACTCGCCTCGTCGGCGTCCGCCATCTTGCAGGTACCGCGGCAGCAGACCTCATTCTGACCACCGCATCCCGTCATCACGCACTGGTTGCTGGCGCAGACACCGGTGTAGCAGTCACCCTCCGGGCAATCGGCGTCGACCACACAGGCGTGCTCGCCTGGGATGAACGTGCCGGTACCACCGCCCGCGCCGTCGCTGCCACAGATGCCGATGACTTCGCCGCCCTCGATGATCGAGAAGCCAGGCCGCGCCTCGCACGCGCCAGCCGTACACAGCCAACATGGGGTGTCGGCCGGGGTCGGGGCGCAGTCACCCGCACCTGTGCAGGCCGGACAAACTTCGACGCCCTCGCGGCAAGTGCCGTTGCAGCAGATGCCTCCGTCGCACTCGAACCCGGCCGGCGCGACACCACAAACGCCCTGGCCATTGCAAACACGGCAGTCATCGCATTCGTCGTTGACGTCCGTGTTGAGTTGCGGTGTGCAGATGAACCCTTCACCGCAGTACTCGCAGAACCCGCACTCGTCGTCCCGCTCACAGCGGCAAATCTGAGCAGCCGGTGAGGCGCATTCGCCACGGCAGCAGACCTGGTTGCCAGAACAGAAGTCGTTGGGATCCGTGCCCAGCGGCAACTCGACGCACTCGCCCGCTTCGCAGGTTTCACAGCCATTGCACTCGCTTACGCAGGCGCCAGCACTGGTGCAAGTCTCACAGGCATCACACGCGTCGTTGTCCGACGTGTAGGAACAAGCGCCAGCCGCACTACAGGTGCCGGTGAGGCATTCACCGGTCTCATCGCACAGCGCGTCGCTCGGACTATAGGAGCAGGCGCCCGCGGCACTGCACGTTCCGGTCAGACAGCCGTCCGCGCCCGTTTCCGTGCACAAGGCATTGTCAGGACTGTAGGAGCAGGTTCCCGAAGCACCGCATGTCCCGACGAGGCACTCGTCGTCACCGGTTTCCGCGCAGAGTTCGCTGTTCGGCGTATAGGAACACGTGCCGGCGGTGTCGCACACTCCAACGAGGCAAGCGTCTTCGCCGGTTTCGGTGCAGAGCGCGTTGTTCGGTGTGTAGGTGCAACTGCCGTCACTATTGCAGACGCCAACCAAGCAGCCGTCTTCACCAGTCTCGTCGCAGAGCGCATCGCTCGGCGTGTATGTGCAGGTGCCGTCCCCTTCGCAGTTCGGAACCAGACAGGCATCCGGACCGGTCTCGGTGCACTCGTCGTCGAAGCAGCACTGCTCGGTGGTCAAACACTGGGCGATGCCGGCATTCGGCTCATCCTCTCGCACGCAGCAGCGTGGGGTCGGATCTTCGCAGCAGACGGTGCCGACGCCATTCGGGTCGTCGAGCGGACCGGTGCAAACATTGCCGCCAGCCGGGCAGCAGGCCGCCCAGGCATTGATCTCAGTCGGATCGAGCGACGGGAAGATATTCGCGCCCGGATCGTAGCAAGAGCCATCGCAGCAGGTGTTGCCGCAAATCTGCGGAATCGGGCAGCAATGCTCTTCGAAGTAGTTTGCGGAGCTGTCGTACACGGTCGCCATACAGGCGTGGCCGTCCAGACAACACTCGCGGTCGCAACACTGGTGCTCGTAATTACAGCAATCGAGACCACACTGCCAGCCAGTGCCGCAGCAGAAGTCGTGATTGCCTTCGCGGGCACAAGCGCTGGTCTGGCCGCTATACGGCTCTGGAGCCACGGGCGAGCAACACACGGTGCCGCACGCTTCCTCGCCAGGATCGCAGCATTCGGAACCGGCGCAGACACCGCTGTTGCAGCAAACGCCACCGCAATTGACCGCAGTGGTGCTGGTACAACAGATGCCATCCTTGCACATGCCGGCATCGCAGCAGACGCCACCACACATCTGCTTGGGCAGCGCACAAGCGGGCGGCGGAGGCGGCGGAACAGTTGGCCGGGAGCGCGCGTCGCGGGCGTCGACGGCTTCAACAGCCAGTCCACCCGTCGCCGCGGCGCCGCCGATGCCCAGCAGCCCCTTCAGCACTGAACGGCGTGAGGGACCCCCTCCGCCGATCAGTTTCGTCAGTTCGTCGAAACGTTTATTGTCCAATACGCCCTCTCCTGTCCCTTCCCCGTTGCCCAACAAGACCCGGCCGACCCTGCGCAAGGCGGCCATGCCGGGCGCGCATCAGCGCAACGGCACCTATGAAGTCCCTTTGCATACTACGGCAGTTTCGGCGTTTACGTCAATAGTTTTGAGTTGTTCACGACGTGTACGGACGAGGCGGAGAGGCGAATGGGCGGAGAGGCGGAAAGGGAGACGGCGAGTCGTCTGGCCGTCTGGCCGTCTCGTGAGGCCCGCCCGGCCGTAAACGGGCCGGGCTCACAGTGCAATGGTCCTCCGGACCTACGATTTCGCCCCGGCAGGGGCTTCGCACTGTGAGCGACGCCGTTCACGGCGTCGCGGTCGCGCGGGGAGATCCCTCACCTCGGACACGCTCCGACCGCGGACTATCCCTCACCCCCAACCCCTCTCCCGCACGGGAGAGGGGGGCTATTTCCTATTTCCCATTTCCCATTTCCCATAAACCCGGCCCAGCTCGGGATGACAGACAACATGAAGGGGGCGGGGGGAGTTCCCTCACCCCCGGCCCCTCTCCCGACCGCGGGAGAGGGGGGCTGGTTCCCATCCTCTCGCCTCGCCGGGTCACATGTGCCCGAACTACGGTCGTCGTTTCCTATCCGCCTTTTCGCCCTTCCGCCTCGCCGGGCCACACGTGCCCGAACTACGGTCGTCTCGTCGTTTCCTTTTCGCCTCTCCGCCTCTCCGCCTCTTCGCCTCTTCGCCTTTTCGCCTATCTACCGCGTGTACCGGCACTTCCCGGCCCGGCAGGTCAGTCCTTCGGCGCACTGGGACGTCGCGGAGCAGTCGGCGCCGGCCGGGAGGCCTTGCGTCGTGCAATCGCCGCAATAGACGTCGCCGTTGCCGTCGCAGGCGTTCGCGTAGTTGCCGCACCCGACCTGCTCGCATGAGGTCGGCGTGCAGCAATCGCCGCAGTAGACCGGACCATTGCCATCGCAGGCATCGGCATACCCACCGCACCCGACGTTCTGGCAGAAGGTCGGGACGCAGGGCGCCGGCGTGGTGCCGGGCGCCGGAGTCGTGCCAGGATCAGGCGTGGTGCCCGGATCAGGGGTGGTGCCCGGCTCCGGGGTGGTCGTCACGTTGCAGTCGATCGTGCTGCCGCAACCGTCGTCAACCATGCCGATGTCGCCGTCGGCGCAGAAGTCCTTCGGTGTGCAACTGCATGTTGCGGGATCGGTCGTGTCGTCCCAAACAGCGTTCGCATAGTCGCGTCCGCATTCGAGAATGCCGCATGGGCCGAGGTCGTGGACTCCGCAGGACAGGGTTTCGCAGGTCGGGCATTCGTCGACTGCGTCGAATTCGGAGGCTCCCAAGGAACCCGGGCAGCGATTCGTCGACATGTTGCATGAACCGTTGCAACAATTGTGCGTTCCGTCGCAGTAGGCGCCGTTCGGTATGCAATCTCTGCAGGGGTAGCTGGTGTTGAACGACGTGTCCGGATTGTGGCAGTGGCCCTGGATTCCCTGGCAGGCGAGACTCGTTCCCGACCCGGTCTGGCCGTCGCAGCAACCCGGCCGCTGACTGCTGGAGAAGCCCCAATTCGGTGCGTAATGACAGCAGCCACTGCAGCAGTCGCTATCCACCTGGCAAACAGGGCAGATGTTTCCGCCTCCGTCCGGTGTTCCACTAGCGCTCGCCGCCTTGCAGTGACCACGACAGCAGATTTCGGTTGCGGAGGGGCAAGACCCGGGCACGATATCGCACAGATGTTGCGTGTTGCAGGTACCCGTGTAGCACGGCCCCACGCAATCGCCACCGTCGCAACAAGCGTCACGCCCTGGTCTATAGACACCGAGACAACACATTCCCACAACGAAGCCGCCGTCGATAACTTCGTAGCCGTCCAGCCTGACCTGGCAGACACCGAGACCTGTGTGGCAGTAGTAGCACTGCGGATCGATCCCGGTCGGCGGCACATTGCACTGATTCCCTTGAGCCGTGCACGGAGTACCGCAAGACGTCCCCGCCTGGCACTGGAGCGGCCCGCCAGGCACCGTCGGACAGCAAACGCCCGGCTGGCCGATGCAGTCGTCCCCGCTGTTCACCGGGGTGTGCACACAACCCGACTGCGGATTGCAGGTGTCTATCGTGCAAGGATTCCCGTCGTCGCAGTTGACGGGCTCGTACTGGCAGCCGTTCTCCAGATCGCAACTGTCGGTCGTGCACGCGTCGCCGTCGTCGCAGGTGATGTCCGCGTGCTGGCAGGTGCCCGCTCCGCCACTGCCGTTGGGAAGGCAGGTGTCCTCGGTGCAGGCATTGTTGTCACTACAGGTGTCGCCGCAGAATGCGCAGTTCGGTATCACGCCAAATTCGGTGCAGACGCCAGCGCAGCAGAAGCCATTGGGCTCGCCGTCGCACGGGAAGCTCAGCCCGTCGCCGATGTTGGTGTTGCAGTTGCACGCATAGCCGGAGCAAATCGGCCGCTTGCACTCGTTGTCGCAGGCTGCACAGGTGGTCGGATCGTCCTCGTCGCAGCACGCCGCTTCCGGCACACAGGTGCTCACCCCATCGACCATGCAGCAGAGTCCGCCGGGGCCCACGAGCACCCCCGCACATGCCGTATCGTCGCAGACGCATTCGCCGTCGATACAGACGTATCCAAGTTGGCAACTGTCGACCGGCGCACTGCAACTCGTGCCCTGGCAGCTGCGGACGAGACAGGCGCTGACGTCGGGACAACAGGCGTCGCTATCCGCGCTGCAGTCGAAGACGCAGCCCGACGTCGGGTCCGCACCCGTCGCGCCGGGATCGCAGACCCAGCAGATGTTGTCTGGCGACCCTATGCAGCTGCCGTGATTCGGTGTTGGTTCGCACACGCCCAGCGCACTGCAGACGCCCGTCGTGCAGATCCTGTCGTCGTCGTCCTGGCATGCGGCGCCTGTATCGGCCACACAAGCTCCCTCACCATCGCAGACCATGCAGGTGCCGCAAGGCTCGCCCTGATCGACGAACTGGTTGTCCGGGCAGATACCCATGACGCCGGGGAGGCAGAACGCGGGCAGATCACACTCCCCGACGGCTTCCCGGCAAACCGGCATCGGGCCGGGGCCAGCAAACGCACGCTCGCGGCATGTGCCGATCCCGTCAACGATGTCGCAGAAACCTTCCACACAGTTTGTTTCGACTGTCAAATCGGAGCAGTCGTCGTCGGTGTCGCACTGGCCGCAGAAGTCTGCGCAGATCATGACGTTCCCGCTCGGACAGCATACTTGGTCTCCGCAGTCCTCGAGCGGGTCAGTGCCCGGAGGAACATTCACGCAGACGCCGTTCGAGCACCACTGGCAGTCACCCGTGCCGCATGGGTCGTCGTCTTGCGTCACGTCTGGGATACAGCCCTCGTCCTCATCGCACATTTGGCAGGTGGGACAGAAGTTCGCGATCGGCGTAACAACACAGCCGTCTCCCGTCTCGCCACCTTCGGAGCCCTCCGGATTGCAGACGGCAGTGACACAATCTGAGTACCCCACACAGAGATCGTCGTCCGGTACGCAGTCCCATCGATCGGTCGGCGACGGCTCATCCCCGGACTGGACCTTGCAGTCCATGCAGCTCGCGCCGCAGCTGTAGTTGTTGTTCTCCGCGCAGGTGTAGTCCCTGCCCTCTCCTGCAACGCAGGTCCCACACTCACCACAAACCGGACCGACGTCGTCTTCGTCGAGGCGGCCCTGACATGTGTAAACAACGGGGCCATCACCGCCTTCGGGAGTGTCCGGCAAGCACTCCTGGCAAGCCGTGCAGACATCGCCACAGGCCGAGCAATTGTCGTTTGTGCCGAGGACCGTGCAGATCAGGCCCCCGTTGTCCGGGCAGCAGACGTCGCCGGCATCGCAGGTGTCATGCGTTTCGCCGGCCGTACCAGTGATCGTGCAGTTGTACGGCGTGTACCGCCCGCTGGTGCTCGTCCCTTGTTCGCATGTCATGCAGTCGGGGCACGATTCGCACTCGATTTGGCACTGTTCGGAGTACTCGAACTTCATCCAGCAGACGAATGGCGCCTCTCCCGCTCCTCCCGAATTGAGCAGGCACTCGCCACAATCGCCGCAGGGATCTATCTCACGCTCCCTGCAGGCAAATTCACCCTCGTCTTCGTCGAAGAAGCACTCGCCGCAACCGCAATCGAAGTCCTGCGGGCAGAGGCAGGTGACTCCCTCGACGCAGACCAGATCGTTCCCTTGCGGGCAGCAGATCGACCCGTCGCCACAGTCGTTGAGCGGGTCCTCTCCTGCCGGCACGCCGAAACAGAAACCGTTGATGCAATACCGGCAGTCCGGGCAGTCATCGTAGGGGTCGGTCCCGTTCGGAACCAAGAGGCACAGTCCGTCGCCATTGCAGGCATAGCAGTTGTCGCAGCCGGTGTACTGCCCGGCCGGAAGGCTTTCACACGAGAATCCGTTGCCGTCGACCAGGCATTCCTCGCACACGGTGCAGGCGGCCGCGTTGATCGTGCATTGACCGGTTTGGGTGTTGCAGGTGCCGCAATCGCCGCAGCAGGTCGGACTGGTCCGGCAGTCGAACGCACAACCATCGCTATCCGCATCCATGCTGGTTGGCAGACAGACATGGCAGGCGGAGCAGAGGTTGTCGTTTGGCGTATGGACGCACCCGGTTTGCGGATTGCACGTATCCACCGTGCAGAGAATGTCGTCATCGCAGCTGATCACTGTGTAGATGCAGCCGAGCTCGCCCTGTTCCGGGTCGGCATTGCAGGTGTCGGCCGTGCAGGCGTTGAAGTCGTCGCAGAGCGCCGGCACCTCCATGCACACCCCATTCAGGCAAAGAACGCTGACGTAGGTGTTGCCTTCGCAGTAGTCGGGCGGGCAGCCACTCTCGTCGACGCAGCATTCAGCGTCGGCGGCGGCGCAATACTCGGCCCCGTCACCATCGACACAGCACTGAGGCAGTCCCGCGGGACAGTCGCTCGGACAGGATCCCGTGACACCGTCGGATGCGATCTCGCAGGTCTGGCATCCGCCGCATTGCCGGTCGTCCGGAACGCAGTCGCCGTCGTCGCAGACACCGCAACCGGTGCAAATCAGCTGCTCATCGCGGCAAACGCCACCGTCGCAAACCGAGCAGAGTCCATGCAGTTCCTGGCAAACCGGCGTCGAATCGACGCATTGGCTGTTGACGGGATCGGTCGTATCGCAGATATCGCACTCGACCCCGCAGTCGCCATCCGTGCAGCAGGCGTTGTCGGCGATACAGATCGCCACACCGCCGCGATGACAGCATTTCGTGCCTGACGCGCAGCAGAGCGATCCGTTCGACCCGGCGCACACCTCGGCGTCGGCCGGGCAGCACTCGTAGTCGACATTGAGCAGACCGTCACTGGTGGGAAGGGTCGTCGCATTCGGGTCATAGCAAACGCCGCCCAGACAACAGGTGCCATCGCAGGTCTGGTCGATCGGGCAGCAATGTTCTTCGAAGAAATTGGCGGAGCTGTTGAAGATCCTGGCCATGCAGACATAGCCGTCCAGGCAGCACTCCCGGTCGCAGCACTGGTGCTCGTAGCTACAGCACTCGAGACCGCAGGGGAACTGGTCGGGCTGGGAACCGTCGCAGCAGAAATCGACATTCCCCTCCCGGGCACAGTCGACGGCCGTCGGGCAGCAGGTGTTGCCGCACGCTTTATAGCCAGGCAAGCAGCAGGTCGTGCCGGCGCAAACTCCGCTCGGGCAACAGTTGACCCCGTCGCAGCTCCCTTGCCCCGGCGTGCAGCAGACGCCGTTGACGCACCCTCCGGGCGCGCAGCACTGCCCATCACCACACCATTGCTTCGGCAACGGGCATGCCGGAGGAGGCACGGGCGTGGTGGTGCCGTCACCTGGTCGGCTGCGGGCATCGCGGGCGGCGACGTCCTCGACCGCTGTCTCGACGCCCACCGCAGCGGCGCCGCCGAGACCCAGCAATCCCTTGAAAATCGATCGCCGGGACGAACCCGCACCGATCAATTTTGTGATCTGGTCGAAACGCTTGTCATCCATCAGACACCGGTCCTTATTCCGCGCAACCTCGCTGCCGCGCGCGTGCCCATATCGACGATGGTTGATTCCCATCGCCAAAATTCGCTCTTATACCCCTGAGCTCCCAAGCCTGGCGGATAGTACGGATCGGAGAGCGGCAACGTCAAGGCGGTTCAGGCGGCAAATCTATGGAATTCGCGCAACGCGCACGCCTTTTGCCTCAACAATTACCCCGGAGGGTATCTGCCCCTCTCGCCGGACACTCAGCCTGGGGTCGCCCACAAGCATAAGAACTGATGGCCAAATTGTATACAGTCCCGGCAAAGCATCTGCATCATTGACTGATAGCGCCATGTTTACCGATGTCACCGGCGGATTCCCCATCTTCATTGCAAATCAGATCAACAACTGCGCACTTTCCGTCAGCAACTGAAAACTCACCCGCAGTCCATTCGGACCCTCGAACGGGTCTGTTCGGATATTTAACGGCACGTACGATGATCGTACGGGGGACGAAGGCGGAGAGGCGAATAGGCGGAGAGGCGGAAAGGAAGACGGGGAGACGGCAAGACCGGTAAACGTGGTTCGGGCACGTGTGGCCCGATGAGGCGAACAGGCGAGAGGCGGAGAGGCGGAAAGGAAGACGGGGAGACGGCAAGACGGGGAGACGGCAAGACCGGTAAACCTGGTTCGGGCACCTGTGGCCCGATGAGGCGGAGAGGCGAATAGGCGGAGAGGCGGACAGGAGTCGGCGAGTCGACACTCTCCCCTCTCCCGCAAGGGAGAGGGGCCGGGGGGTGAGGGATATTCCCGCGATGCCCCTATCGGGGCGATACCGTTGGTCCGAAGGACCATTGCGCCGTGAGCCCGGCCCGTTTACGGCCGGGCGGGTCCCCCCGAACTCTGCCTCGCCGGACGAACAGGCGAAGAGGCACGTGGCAACGACGCGCACACTCCCCTCTCCCGCAAGGGAGAGGGGCCGGGGGTGAGGGCTACAACACCCGGTACTTCTCCCACACCTGGCTGAGCAGCGCCCCGTCGCGCAGGTCCTCGCGGGCGCGGTCTTCCGTGGCGACCTTCTCGAACGCTTTGGCCACGCATTCCTCCGCCACCGCGGCAGGAATCACGACAATGCCGTCGATTTCGGCGAAGACGATGTCTCCGGGGAAGACCTTCACCCCGCCGCAAACCACCGGGACGCCGAAATCGATACATTGCGTCCGGCCAGCCGCATCGAACGGCCGCGCTCCCGTGGAGAAAACCGGGAATCCCAGATCGAGAATCTTGCGCGTGTCGCGATGGTACCCATCCATCACCATGCCGCGGGCGCCACGACCCAACGCCGCATTGGAGAAGAGTTCGCCCCAGTAGGCCGCCGACGACAACCCGCCCGTGGCCACCACACCAACATTTCCCGGCTGCAGGCTGTCGATCCCGGCGATGACCTTGGTATAGGGCTCCGGCTTCATTTCATAGATGGGGGCCATTAATATGGTATGCGCGCTGCCAACCAACACCGACCGCGACCCTGGATCGATCGGCCGGATCGTCCCCTCCATCACCTGATCCCGAAACCCCAACCCGTCCAGGATGTCCGACACCACCGCCACATACAGCTCCCGGCTCATGCGGTCGAAAAGGTTGAGTTGGTCTGTAGATGTCATGGAGTGCTCCTTGGATAGAGTTGATAGTGCATAGTTCATAGTTGATAGTGCATAGTGCATAGTGCATAGTGCATAGTTATTTATAAATAATAGACGAAGCTGTTTATCTACCATCTACCATGAACTATCAACCATGCACTATTCACTATGCACTATTCCCTAAATATGAAACTCAAAATGCCCCAATTCCTCCGCCCGCGTCAATTCACCATTCGCGGTACGGAGAATCGCGTCGTAGATATCCTCTCCGACCTGGGCGAGTGATTTCTCACCGGTGACGATCGCGCCGGCATTGATGTCCATGTTGTCGCTCATCCGGGCATAAGTCTCCGGGTTGCCGCAGACTTTGATCACCGGCACGATACCCGAACCGGTCACCGTGCCCCGCCCGGTGGTGAAAACGACCAGATGCGCGCCGCAGGCGGCCAGCTCGGTCACGCCGTTCGGATCGCTGATCGTCCCGGCGCCGGTCCAGCCCGCTTCTTCAACATAGAAGGGCGCCAGGAGATGAAGACCTGCTTCAGCCGGCCGTTCCCACGCTCCACCATGCAGCACGCTGCGCACTGGCGTCGAACCCGCTTTGCAAACGGCGCCCAACGACTTCTCCTCGATCGTGGTCAGACCACCCTCGATATTGCCGGCGCTGATGGCCCGTTGCCCGGTGCGTACTCCCCACTGGCGCGCACTCTGAATCGCCGCAACGATCTCGGACGCAACCTCGGGCGTGGCCGCCTGGCGAACCAGCGCCTCCTCGCACCCGAGCAGTTCGTTTGTCTCTTCGAAGATCACGGTGCCGCCGGCCCCGATGATGGCATCCGAGGCCAGACCGAGCGCCGGGTTGGCCGCCAGCCCGGAGGTGGTGTCCGAACCGCCGCACTCGACCCCAACGAGCAGGTCCGCAACACCGATTTCACGCCGCTCGAACGGTTCGGCCATCAACGCGCGGCCTCGTTCGACACCCTGTTCGATCGCCGCACGCGTGCCGCCGGCTCCCTGGATCGACACCAGCGAAACCGGTTTGCCCATCTCGGCAATCGCCTGGGCGATCTCGGGCGCGTCGGTGCATTCACAGCCAAGCGACATCACCAGCACGGCGCCAACATTGGGATTTGCCGCCAACCGCAGCATCTTTCGCTGGGCATGCGGGCTGACCATGCAGTCCCGCCACCCAGCCACGACCGCATCGTCACCCAGCTGCATCGCCACCCGCCGCGACACTTCCTCCGCGCAAACCACAGTGAAGAGCACCAGCAACCGATTCCGAATCCCGACCTGACCGTCGGGCCGGAGATAGCCGGAGAAACGAAGGCTGCTAGCACTTGTCTGATCGTGTTGGTTCATTGTGCATAGTTCATAGTTGATAGTTCATGGTTGATAGTCTCCCCTCTCCCGTGAGGGAGAGGGGCTGGGGGTGAGGGATTAAGCATCATCCACACTCAAACTCTCGACATTGTGCACATGAACGTGCCGGCCCACGTCGATGGCCGCCGTCGCCCGCCCGATCGGCTGTCCATACTTGACCACAGACTCACCCGCGACGATGCCGCTCAGCGCGACCTTATGTCCAAGACCGACCGGGTCATGCAATTGCAGACTCCCCCTCGGCCCCGATTTGTCCGCAACACTGGCCACCGCCCCACGCTCCAGATCGCGCAACGCCGTCGCCACATTGTCCGACTCATGGACTATCAGTAAGTCAGGCGCACCCACAACGACGAGTCCTTCTCCCTGTCCAATGAACCATCAACTATCAACTATCAACCATGAACTATCAACTATGAACTATGAACAACCCTACCCACTCACCACAATGATGTTCGCATACGGCACCGTTTCCCCGGTCCGAACCGTCGCCTTCCCGGTGGCCGAGAGCCGCTTCAGTTCGAGGTGCGACATCCGCTGCACCGGGATTTCCGGACCGACAAGCGCCTCCAGCTGCGCCACCCAGTCTGGACTGGCCACGTCGGCTTCGTTCGCGACAACGATCCGGTCGATCGCCCATTCGGCGTGAATCGCACTGAGCACGTCCAGCACCGTTGGGATCCCTTCCACCAGCGCCAGATCGATCCGTTGGGGCCCATCCGGAACGGGATACCCTTTATCGGAGATGGTGAAGTAATCGGTATGCCCGGTACTGGCCAGCAGGTGGGCAAGCGCCGGATTGAGAATGCCGTCTTTCTTCACGCCTTCTCCTCCGGAACCTCGAGTCCCCAGTAACCGAAGTAACGACGTCGCTGGTCGAGCGTCACCTGCTCGCGAAAGTCAAGGGCCGGCCGCTTGAGAAACACATCGACCTGCGTAGCCGACACCACTTCCCAGCCCTGCGCCCCCAACGCATTGAGCGCCGCTTCTTCAGGCGCGCGTTCGACCCGGTACTCCCATGCTGTTGGCTTCATTCGTACCTCTCCCCCAGGTCAAGACCTGGGGCTAAACGACACGAAGTCCCTCCGGGACTGAACCCACGTCCCTAGGACCGTCCCGGCCCCAAAAACGACGCATCGATGAACCATCAACTATGAACCATGCACTATCAACTATGCACTTCCCCCCTACGACTTCCGCCGCCGCAACTGATCGACCAACACCGCCAGAATGATCACGGCCCCGATCACGATCTGCTGGTAAAAGGCGGAGATGTGCATCAGCGTCAACCCATTGCGGATCACTGCCATGAGCAACGCGCCGATCATTGTCCCGACCAGTGTCCCCTCGCCCCCGAAGAGCGAGGTGCCGCCGATGACCACCGCGGCGATGGCGTTCAGCTCCTCACCGGTGGCGAAGTCGGCTTTCGCCGAATTGAGCCGCGAGCTGAGCATCACCGCCGCCACCCCGCAACACAAGCCCATGAAGGTGTAGACAGCCAGTTTGTAGCGATTGATCTGCACCCCGGAAAAGCGAGTGGCCGTTTCGTTGCCGCCGATGGCGAACACATAGAGACCAAGTCGCGTATAGCGGAGGATCAGAAATCCGACCACAAAGGTGCAGAACGCGATGATCACCGGCGCCGGAAACGGCCCCAGGTTCCGGGTTCCGAAGATGTTGAAATTCGGCACACTCGCCGTCAGAAAGGAGATCGGCTCCCCAGCGGTGATCTCCGATGCCACGCCCCGAAAGATCTGCATCGTCCCCAGCGTGACGATAAACGGCGGAATGCGGCCAATGGTGATGATCAGCCCATTGATCAGACCGCAGAGCATGCCCACACCGAGCGTGACCAGCACGGCTTCCATTCCCCAGCCATGCCGGTCGATCAGCAGTGCCCCGGAAACCGCGCTGAGCGCCAGAATCGATCCTACCGAGAGATCGATACCCCCCGTCAGAATGACGAAGGTCATCCCGACGCCGAGAATGGCCATCAGGGCCGCCTGACGCGCGATATTCGTCCAGTTGCCGCTGGTCATGAAAACCGATTCCTGCGACCAGATCAGCAGACTCAGAATGATCAGGCTGAGGAGTGGGCCAAACGTCGCCCAGACACTGCCGATCCTGATCCGCCGCTGCTCGCCGGCGACAGCTGTGCTCTCGGCGGTCGATGTCCTGCTCGTCACGCCGCTGCCTCCTCGACTTCATGCGTCTGCGCCGCTGCGTGACTCATGATCGCCTCCTGCGTGGCGCTGGCATGATCGAACTCGGCCACGATTCTCCCCTCTCGCATCACCATGATCCGGTCGGCCATTCCCAGCACTTCCGGCAACTCCGACGAAATCATCACGATCGCCGCTCCACCCCGCAGGAGCTCATTCATCAGCCGGTAGACCTCGACTTTCGCCCCGACATCGATACCGCGGGTCGGTTCGTCGAAGATGAAAATGCTGGCGTGGGTCAGCATCCACTTGGCCAGCACGACTTTCTGCTGATTCCCGCCGGAGAGGTACATCACCCGCTGGCGGGGACTCGGCGTTTTGATCTTGAGCGATTCGATGTACCGCCGCGCCGTGCGCAGCTTGGCCATAGGAGGCAGCAACCCCCGGGGCGCTCCCGTCTGGCCGGGAGCCGCCATCGCGATGTTGTCCGCCACCGGCAGCAGCAGCACCAGTCCCTGCTGTTTTCGGTCTTCAGGCAACAGCGCGATACCGCTCTCGATCGCTTCGCCGGGCGTCCCGATCTTCACCTCCTGCCCCGCGACCCGGATCGTCCCGCCATCGAGCGGATCGATCCCGAAAATCGCCCGGGCCACTTCCGATCGCCCGGCTCCGACAAGTCCCGCCAGCGCGACGATCTCTCCCGTGCGAACCTGGAAGGAAATGTCCTCGATCACACCATGCCGCGTCAGTCCATCGACCTCGAGCGCCACCGCGCCGATTGGAATGTCTTCCTTTGGATACTGCTGCGTCAGGTCGCGTCCCACCATCATCCGAATCAGGTCGCGATGCGAAGTACCCGCCATCGGCACCGTGTCGACGTAGCGGCCATCCCGCAGCACGGTCGCCCTATCGCCGACACGAGTCGCGTCCTCGAGGTGATGAGAGATGAGGATGATCGCCGTGCCCTGCGCCTTCAACAAATCGACGATCTGGAAGAGCTGCTCCGCCTCTTCGGCGGTGATCGCCGCGGTTGGTTCGTCGAGAATCAACACCCGCGCTTCCGCGACCAGGGCCTTGGCGATCTCGGTCATCTGTTGCAGCGCCACACCCAGCGTCGACACGCGGTGATGGGGATCGAGTCCGATGTTCAGGCGCAGCAGCTGTTCTTTGGCGCCCCGATAGAGCGCGGACCAATCGATCACGCCACCCGCCCGCATCGGTTCGCGACCGAGATAGATGTTCTTTCCGACATCGAGATGCGGAACGAGATTGAGCTCCTGATGGACAGTACTGATGCCATGTGTCTGGGCGGCATGAGGGTCGCGCAACACGATTGGCGCCCCATCCATCAGGATTTCACCTTCGTCCGGTTGATAGATACCCGAAAGAAGCTTGACCAGAGTCGATTTCCCGGCGCCGTTTTCGCCGACGAGCACGTGGACTTCACCTGCGAAGAGATCGAAGCTCACATCGTCGAGCGCCACGACACCGGGAAATCGTTTCGACACGTTGCGCAGCTCGAGCACGGGAGTGCGCGCCGGCGATTGCACACCGCCGGGCGACGCTCCCGCTCCTTGATCGCGCAACGTTTCCGTCAAGACTGGCCCGCCTGGAACTCTTCGGCATTCTCCTGGGTGACCAGCATGGCGCCCGAGTCGACGAGTTCCGGAATCTCCTCACCGTTCAGGTGCCGAACCATCAGATCGACTCCGATGATCCCCATGACTCTCGGGAACTGCGCGACGGTTGCCAGCATCTGGCCATTCTTGACTGCCTCGACGGCGTCGGGAATGGCGTCGAACCCGACGATGGGAATGTCCTCACGGCCAGCCCCTACGAGAGCCTGGAGCGCGCCGAGAGCCGGCGGATCGTTCGCCGCGAAAATGGCGGTGATGTCGGGATCAGAAACGAGAATGCTCTCCGTGATGGTGAAGCCCTCATCCTGGTTCCAATGGGCGCTCTGGTCGATCACGGTGATGTCAGGAAAGGCGTCGAGCGCCTCGTGGAGCCCGGCGTTGCGTGCCTGGGCGGTCTGGTTGGCCATATCGCCCTGCAGGTTGAGTACCTTGCCGGCGCCGCCAAGGTGCTCGGCGATGAATTCTCCGGCCAGTCGCGACGCCGCGATGTTGTCGGTCTGCACGAGGCTGATCAACTCGCCGCCTGCCGGTCCGGTATCGACTGCCAGCACCGGGATGCCTGCCTTGTTCGCGGCCTCGATGCCAGGCACGATGCCGACCGCATCGACGGTTCCCATCAGGAGACCGTCGTACCCCGAGGTCACCGCGTTTTCGAACTGGGCGACCTGATCGGCAATACCCGCATCGTCGGGCAGCGCGATCACATCCACAGTCACGCCATCTTCAACCGCTCGCGCCTCGACGCCTTCCTTGAGAATCTGCCAGAAGGCATTCGATGGAAAGACCTGCATGAAGGCCAATCGGTAGGCTTCATTTCCCTGCACCGGTCCGTAGGCTGTAGTCGGATCCTCAGCCTCCGGGCTGGCGTCCTGGGCGAATGCACCGGCCTTGCTGAGAAGCGGAGACGCCACCACGGCGCCGCTGGCGAGAACGAGATTTCTTCTGTTCAACCGCATCGGACTGTACTCCTTCAGGTATGTCCAGCTGGTTTCTGATTCGATCCACGAACCTCGAGGCGAGACGCACTCGCCCATGACATAGTCGCTTCCCTTCTCCTCCTTTCCGCAACCCCACTGGCGAGGAACGGAACTGCTTGCTCGCGAGTGAGCGAACGTCGCACAAGGTCTGAGGTCGGATCTTGCCGGATAGTATCGTGACCCTGGCCCTGCTCGTCAATTCCCCATATCACGATGCTGAAATGCGCTTCTCCATTCCCCGGCGCAACCGTTCGAATTCACTTGACAATCCCCCGATCGAGGCACAAAATCCGACACGGCGGGTCGGATATCCGGCCGGCTAATACCTGACAGCCGAACTGCCGCGCGATCGTCGCGGCGATGACACAGAGAGGTCGGAACATGGATCGAGTCATTCGATGGGGAGCTGGCGCCACGCTGGTGCTGGCCATTCTGGCTGGCACGCTACTCCCGGCGGCCGCACAGGACGATGCCGATCTGGCCGCGGTACGCGACTACGCGATCGAACAGTCGAACCTCCAGAAAGCGGGAACCGAGCAGTTTCTCGTCATTGCGCAGCAGTATTACGACCTGGCGGAAGCCGCCGGCTTCGACTACACCGCGCTGTGGGAATCGAATGGCGACGAGCTGACCACTCTCATGGCAGACGCCAAGGATGCCTGGCTCGAAGCCAGCACCCACTATGAGATGAACGAAGGTCTGGTTGCCGGCGTGCCATCCCTCGCCTACTATGACGTGCTCCTCGACGCCGGTCCGAGCGGCGAAGAAGATCCGGCCGAGGCGCTCGACTGGACCCTGGAACTCCCCGACGGCACGACCATGGAAAAACCGGGCAACTACTTCCACCACCTCACTGAGCCACTGATCTGGGGAACGGTCGAAGACTTCATCGGTCTGCGAGTCGACTTCGATGGCGACGGCAATTCGTCGCTCGGTGAAGTGCTGCCCAACGCCGGCATCTTCATCGCCACCGCCGAAGGGCTCGATGCCACAACTGCGGAGCTGCAAACCGCCGTCGACGAGTGGGATCCGACCATCGAGGATGCGTTTGGCGCCATCGTCACGATGGTCCCCACGATGAACGAGTACTTCGAGCAGTGGAAGAACTCGGCGTTCGTGGCCGGCGAAACCTCCACCGAAGCGAGCTTCGTCGCCACCAGCCGTCTTTTCGACGTCAACGGCATCCTGCACGGTCTCGATCTGACCTACGATGAAATCGGTCCGCGAGTCGAAGTCGTGAACCCTGATCTGCACGGCCAGATCGTGGCCGGGTTCGACGATCTGGTGACCTACGTCGGCGATCTCTACGATCAGGAAGCCGGCGGCAAACGATTCACCGGCGAAGAGGCCGAGCTCTTTGGGACCGAAGCCCAGGAGAAAGCCGACCGCCTCGCCGGTCTGGTATCACAGGCCGTTTCGGAGCTGGGACTCACCATTTAGTCTATGCCTGAAGTTCGATCGTCCGTACTGGCCAGAATCGCCGGTTGCTGCGTCATCGCCCTCCTCCTGATGGCAGGCGTTGGTGCTCCAGCCGGCGCACAAACCGGCGAGGATGCGGTCGCCACGCAGGGTTTCGCCCTGCGGGACGCACTCTTCAACGCGCAGCACGCGCTGGCCACGGACGATCGAGCCACGGCAAGCAGTCTGGTCGGTGATGCAGAAGCCATCGCCCAGGACATTACTTCTCGGCCCGGAGCGAATCCGGAGATCTCGGCCAGTCTCCTCCAGGCGCTCGACCTTGCCGCGTCCGCCGCGGAAAGCGGCACCCCTGCCGACTTTGCCTTCGCCAGGGGGCTGGTCTGGTCGAACCTCATGCACCTGTCGTTCGAGTCGACCATCACCACACTCGAAGGGGGCGACACGACGGGCGCCGGACAATGGCTCCTGCTCCGTGATTTCCGTCCCGCGACCCGGCTCGTTCGCACGTCGGCCGGCGCCGCTGAGGCGATCAAGCAGCTCGCCGCTGGCGAAGTCGAAGTCGATGTCGCCTCGGCCGAGTTGAGCGCCGACCTCCTCGACACCTACCAGGCACGCCTGAGCGAGAGTCTGGCCACGGTCAGCGACGCCCACAACCAGGCGTTCACCCTCTCCATGGCCGAAGCCGCCGGCAAATCGGCAGGTTACTGGCGCATCGTGCGTCCCACCTTCGTCAGTCAGTTCGGCGAAGAGGAAGCGGCCACGCTCGACGCCCAAATCGCCGCTGTCGGCGACGCCGTAACGGCCCAGAATTGGGAATCGGCGGCCCTCCAGGCTGCGGCCGTGCGCGAAGAACTGGCCGACTTCCGGGCCGCCCAACTCTCGCCCGAAGAACAAGCCCGGCGGGCGGGCCAGACGTTGATCTATCTCGATCTGGTCAGCGTCGAATATGGACGCGGCGTGAAAAACGGTGAGGTGGTCGTCCCGATCGAGATTGCCGAAGCGCAGTCGTTCTACGCGGGAGCGCGAGCAGCGTTCAACGATCTTCGCCCCACCCTGACCACGATCGATCCAGAGAAAACAGCCGAGGTGGCAGGCATCCTGGCCGAACTCGGCGCCCAGATCGATCAGGCGTCCCTTTCCCAGAACGTCACGCCTTCCGACGAGATTCACGCTGCGACTTCGGCAGCCATCGAGCTCCTCAGATCACTCTATCCCGAGGAGTGGGAGCGCCCCGGCGGAGACGCGGAATTCGACGTCATCGCCTCGCTCCTCGACCAGGTGGAGAAAGCCGTTGCCGCCGGCCAGTACGCTCAGGCCGAATCGGCGAGATTGGAGGCCTACGCCATCTATGACGCCGGCGCCGAGAAGCGACTCCTCGCCTTCTCGCCGGGACTGGTTCGGGAGATCGAGGGCCTCTTCTGGCAGGGAAATGGCGACACCGACGGTCTCCTCACATTGCTGCAGGGAGAAGCGGGCAGCAAAGCGGTGCGCACAACCCGGCTAGAGCTGGATAGCGCGCTGAAGTCGGCCCGGTTGCAGCTTGGTTCGGGAACGACTGCTCGCGGCACGGTTGTCTTCAACGCAGCCACCATCGTCTTCCGGGAAGGGTTGGAAGCGGTGCTCATTCTGGTTTCACTCACCGCCAGCATGATCGGGATCAACCGGCGGTTCAAGAAGCCACTGGCCGCAGGCGCTATCGGCGCGTTCCTCGTTTCGGTCCTGCTCTTCTTCGCCGCCCGGTCGCTCCTTCTTTCGCTGAGCCGCTATGGCGAGAAACTGGAAGCCGTGGTCTCCGTGGTCGCCATTGGCGTGCTGCTCGTGGTCATGAACTGGTTTTTCCACAAGGTCTACTGGACCCGCTGGATCGCCGGGCACCATGAACGTCGCCGGGCCATCATCGGCGGAGCCGCAGGGCAAACCATCGGACTGGTCCTGCTCGGATTCACCAGCGTCTTCAGGGAAGGTGGGGAAACCGTGCTCTTCCTGCAGGCGCTCGTGCTCGACGCCGGCACCAGAGTGGTGATCGAGGGAACCCTGCTCGGTCTGGCTGGCGTGGCGGTGGTGGGCGTGCTCGTCTTCGCCCTGCAGAAGAAGCTTCCACACAAAAAGATGCTGATCCTGACCGGCATGATGCTGGCCCTGGTGCTGGTGACGATGGTCGGCACGACGGTCCACGTTTTGCAGGTCGTCGGTTGGGCGCCGATCACACCGATCGTCAACTGGCAGCCACCCTACTGGGCGGGCGTCTGGCTCGGCGTTTTCCCCACGTGGGAAGGGGTGATCATGCAGCTCGCGGCCATCGTCCTGGTCATCGGCAGCTACTATCTGGCCGAATTCCAGCATCATCGCTCCTCAGCCGCCCTCGCCCAGCGCGCCGCAGCCAACACCGGCCAGGCTCCAACGGCGTAAGTTCCTGTTTGAGTTCCAATGGCTGAAGCCAACGGCTAAGACGCCTCATTGGTTGCCCCGGGATTGGTGGCCGGGGACGGGCCGCACCCGGGATGGCGAGGCAAAGCTCCATCCTACCGGCGGCGTGAAATGAGGCAGCGATCTCATCGCGACGGTCGAGGCGTCTTGGCCACCGGTTTGGAACCGGTGGTTTCGTTCGGCGCTTTCACCCAAATGGCGGGCTGACGATCAACCCGGCACAAACCTTCGGCCTGCGGCGATAATCCCCCGATACCGATTCGACCGAAGATCACCATCTGGAGCACGCTCGAATGAAACTCGCCACTCGCATGTCTCGCCTCGGCACCGAAACCGCTTTCGAGGTTCTCGTACGCGCCCGCGCACTGGAAGCGCAGGGCCGCGACGTCGTGCACCTCGAGGTTGGCGAACCTGATTTCGACACTCCGGCCAACATCATCGAAGCCGGCGCCAACGCGCTGCGCACCGGCTGGACCCATTACGGTCCCGCCGCCGGTCTTCCCGACCTGCGCGAGGCGATCGCCAGCTACCTGAATAGCTCGCGCGGCACCGCCTACGACGCGTCGAACATCGTGGTCACGCCGGGCGGCAAACCGATCATGTTTTTCGTGATCATGGCCCTGCTGGAAGCGGGCGACGAAGCGATCTATCCCAACCCGGGCTTTCCTATATATGAGTCGATGATCAACTTCGTCGGAGCCAAAGCAATCCCCTCTCCGATTCTGGAGAGCAAGGACTTCGCCCTCGATGTCGATCAACTCCCCTCGCTCATCACGCCGAAAACAAAACTGCTGATCATCAACAGTCCGGCCAACCCAACCGGCGGCGTGCTCAACCGGCAGGAGATCGCCCGCATCGCCGAACTGGCGGTCGAGCACGATTTGACGGTTCTGGCCGACGAGATCTACAGCGAGATTCTCTACGAAGGCGAGCATGTCTCGATCGCCACAATGCCTGGCATGGCCGAGCGGACGATCATCCTCGATGGTTTCTCCAAAACGTACGCCATGACCGGCTGGCGGCTCGGCTACGGCGCGATGCCAGCCGAATTCGCCCAGGTCATCGCCAACCTGATGGTCAACAGCAACTCCTGCACATCAATGGCCGTCCAGCGAGCCGGCCTCGAAGCGCTGACCGGGCCACAGGACGAAGTGAAGGCGATGGTCGAGGCATTCCGGCGACGGCGCGACCTCATCGTCGATGGACTGAACGCCATCGACGGCATCAGCTGTCTTCGACCGAAAGGCGCGTTCTACGTCTTCCCCAACATCACCGGCGTCGGCATGAAGAGCAAACCCTTCGCTGATCTGTTGCTGAACGACTTCGGCGTGGCCGGTCTTTCCGGCACCGCGTTCGGACAGTATGGAGAGGGCTACCTGCGACTCTCCTACGCCAACTCCGAGGAGAACCTGAAGAAAGCGCTGGAGCGGATCGCGGGAGCGGTGGAGTCGGTGCGGCCACGGTAAACAGCCAGTGCGATGAACTCGCCGTGAGGAATGAGCCCATGGGTCGATTGGCAATTCATCCAGCGAGCCAGGCCGAACGGCCGTTTACGTTCAAGGACTGGCTGGGACTCCCGGAAGACTTCTTTCGGTACGAGATTCTCGCGGGAGAACTCATCGTGTCCCGAACCCCGTCGCTGTTGCACCAGCATGCCGTTGGCAACCTCCTGTACGCATTGCATTCACACCTGAAAGCGACCGATTCCGGCGTTGCCTACTCCTATCTGGGCGTCAAACTCGGGGAGTATGATGTTGTCATCCCTGATCTCGTCGCCGTGCTCCACCAACACTCTTTCAGGATCCAGGAGGTTGGCATCATCGGTTCGCCAGACCTGATCGCCGAAGTCGTCGCTCCAGAAACATCCTGGAACGATCGGGTACGCAAAGCGGCGACCTACGCCAGGTTTGGCGTGACGGAGTACTGGCTGGTCGATCCTGATAGACAGACGATCGAAGCTCAGACGCTTGTTGGTCAGCGTTACGAGCCGATCGCTGCCGTCGACGGGCTCATTCGCTCCCGGACGATCTCCGGGCTCGTCATCAATCCAGCTGAGGTCTTCGCCGGCACAGACTGGATGCCAGTGGATCCTTAGGATCTACTCCAACACCTTGTAATAGAAGACCGTCCCATCGAGCGATCCGCCCGACGACCGCGCCCACATCGGAATCATCCCGGCTTCTGTCCAGCCCTGTGAGCGATAGAAGTCGTTGGAGGTATCCCCTTCGCGGGTGTCGAGGTGCAGCAGCGTCCGGCCCAGGACCTTCGCCTCCGACTCCAACGCCTCCATCAACACCCGCCCGAGACCCTGCCGCTGATATTTCGGATCGACGAGCAGGCGGTTGACCTCGGCGCGGTGCCGGGCATTGGCTTTTGTCGCCAGCTCGAGCTGAACGGTGCCGGCGATCTCTCCATCAACCTCGGCCAGCAAGAGGAGCACCTCCGGTTTGCAGACACCACGCCAGTACTGCTGGGCGACAGACGCATCGAGCGGCGGCAAGTACCCTACAGAGGCTCCAGCTTCTACAACAGCCACCAGCATCTCACCCAACCGTTGAATTTCGGCGTCGGACAGCGACGTGACGACCCGAATCTTGGTAGTCATTGCTTCTCCTTCTTCAGTGCGCGGTTCATCGTGCATTGTGCACAGATGGGAGTGGTTTCGTGAGCGTCCTGTGATAGATTGAGTGCACCCTCCGAAATATCGCATTCCGGAATCGCGCCTGCGCGGTCGCTATCTGGCAATCGATCTGACGATCTATACATTGGAAATGATGAACATGCTCGCAACCAATCGCAGAAATCTCCTCGTTGGCTCCGTTGTCACTGCGCTTGCCGCTCGCACGGCCGGCGCGACCACGCCGGTCGCGTCGCCGGCAACAGCCGCCAGGCTCCAGTGCGGGATCAACTACGATCTCGGGTCGGAGCTTGCCCGCGGTGAGCTCACCCGCCCGGCGTCACATGAGCAGTTTTTCAGAGACGAACTGACCGCGATTCGGGATCAGCTCCATGCGACGCACGTTGGGCTGTTCGGTTCGGAGCCAACCACTGTCATTTCGGGTCTCGAGACCGCAGCTGATCTGGGTCTGGATATTCGCATCCAATCGCGACTTAACTTCATCGAGCAGAGCGAGATGGTGGAGCGCCTGCAGGCCGTGGCGAAGAGCGCGGAAACCGTTCGGCAGAACGGCACGCAGATCGTACTGGACGTCGGTTGCGAGTACATGATCTTTGCCGACGGCATGATCCCCGGAGACGACTTCTTCGAGAAGGTCGAAGCCATCGAGAGCGGCGATCTCGATTGGGAGGCGGTCACGATAGCGATGTATCAGATGCTCGAACTCCTTGCAGATACCGCTCGATCGGAATTCGGTGGGCTGCTGACCTATTCCGACACCCCCACCGACGCGCCGTTCTGGGACGCTGTGGATATCGTTGGCATCGACCACTACCTGGGCGGTGTCGACAGCGCAACATACCTCGACACCATCACCATGATGGCATCGCAGGGGAAGCCGGTATGGATCAACGAGTTCGGCTCCACCGCCAACAGGGGTGCGCCGGAAGGGGGTGGTATGGAGTGGAACATCGTGGAGTGGGAGGCGTCTCCGCCGCAGATCATCGACGGCGTTGTACGAGATGAGGCCAAGCAGGCACACGTGATTCTGGATACGCTCGAACTCGCCAGCCAGTCTCCCGCGGAACGCGCATACCTCTATGAATTCATCTCAACCGGTTCGCCACGATCCGAGGATCCGAAGTTCGATTGGGATCTGACCGGCTACGGGGTGGTCGCGATCTGGGGTGAAGAGCATGAGCAGCCGTATGAGTCAACCGGGTTCTGGGAGCCGAAGGCTGCGTTCCATGAGATAGCCGAATGGAATGTGGAGCATGGCGGTCACGCGCGTTGAGGCATGGGTTCCTGCCGCTCAGTGCATAGTTCATAGTTGATAGTGCATAGAGGATGGCGATTCAGCGTGTAGTGCTCGTTGCCCGCTCGGCTATCCGTGCTGGTCTGCGACGATAATTCGTGCACACGTGGAACGATTCAACAAAGGGATGTAGTTGCCATGCCCGAAACTATTCGCCTCGAAGGCAAGGTCTCCGTCGTGGGAGCCGACGATCACCCGCACGCGATGCGACGCCTGCGGACCGCGCTGCCGCAAGCGGAGTGGGTTTCAGCTGCCGAGACTGGCGAACTGGAGCGCTCGCCAGTCCTGGTGATGAGCACCGATCCTGCCCGCGATGAGGGGGCTTTCGGCATTTCGATCGAGTCGGGCGAGGGTGGTCCGCGAGTTGCTGTCGATGGCGGACCGTTCTCCGGTGTCATCTACGGCGTCGAAGAGCTGATTCAGAAGCAGGCATCGGTTGCCGGGAGTGGCATCGAGCTGCCAACCGGCACCGTCGAGCAAGCACCGGGTCTGAAGTACCGCACCTTCTGGAACTGGGATCACTCGACCAACTGGGACTTGAACCAGATCGGCGTTCAGGAAATCGGCGTGATGAATCCCTACGCCAAACCAGCCGATGGCTTCCTCGCCGACTTCCGGCGCGTCGTCGACTTCATGAGCATGAATCGCATCGCGGCGATCGCCATCTACGGCTTTTTCCGCGAGTCGCATGGGGGCGTTGAAGCGGCCCAGGAACTTTGTCGCTACGCCAACGAGCGGGGCGTCCGCATCCTGCCCGGTGTGGCAATCAACGCCTACGGGGGCGCGGTCTGGGAGATGGACCACCCCTACAACCTGACATCCTGGCTCCGGCAGCATCCGGAACTTTCAGCTCAGATGGAGCGGCCACCCGGTTTCCAGCTCCAGGATCTGGCTTTCGATCTCTACTTTCCGGACGCCGTCTATGCCATGCGCGGCTGCCCATCCCGTCCGGAAAATCAGCAATGGATGGAGGACGGGATCGCCTGGCTAGCCGAAACCTGCGACATCGGCGGCATCAATATCGAAGCGGGCGACTATGGCGTCTGCGGATGTCCACTTTGCGAATCCCGCCGCGCTGCCCGCGAGGATGCCCGCCGTAGAGAAGGGTATGCCGAGTCGTGGTCGCACGCCGATATGGCCGACTTCTATCCCCGGCTCTATGACGCGGCGCTGAGCAAACGGTCCGATCTCTGGATATACTCCGAAATCCAGTGGGACAACCTCCTCGATGCTGAGGCCATGGCGCCCCTCCGCTCCCTGCCCCAGGGCGGCATCTATCAGCACACCTTCAACCGGAGCTACTGGAACCGGGCGAAGCAGGAACTGACACCAGGCTATGCCGCTGGTTTGCCCACGAAGACCAATGTCTTCCGCTGCCAGTTCTGTTGCCAGTGGAATGGCGACAATCGCACCGAGCGCTACTTCTTCAACGGTCGCGATTTTCACGACATGGCGAAAAAAGCGCACCAGACCGGCTTCGACGGTCTCACTGTGTGGGGAGAACCGTCGCCGTATCACACCTCGACCGAGCTGAGCTACAACGCCTTCGCCCGGTTCACCTGGGATCCCTCACTGTCATGGGATGACTGGCTGCGCGAGGACGCCGGGCCACTTCTTGGCGGCGAGGAAGCGGCTCGTCGCTACATCGACCTGTCCATCACCCTCGACCAGCATGCGAATCTCGATCGCGCCGAACTCGATCGGATCACCGGTGAGGCGCTCGATGCCGTCCGGTCATCGAGCGGCGACGTAGCGCGCCGATGGCTCTGGCTGGCCGACCAGGCGACGCGCCGGCGGTTCATGACGATATAAGAAGGTAGGTGGTCAAGGCAGGAAGTCGGGGACGAGGGCGCCAAGCCGGCGAAATTCGCGAACGTTCTTGGTGAACACGGGGCTGTCCTGCGTAATGCTCTTGGCGATCAAGTAGGCGTCGACGAATCCGAGCCCGGGCGTGCGGCCCCACATCCCTAATCCGAGCCTCACCGCGTCACGGTAATCGATCGCGACCCCGGGCCACTCGATGACCGACAAGAGGATTGTCGAAAGTTCTGATCGAGTGATCTGCTTGATGTAGCGTGGATAGACGTAGGTGAGCTCGTGGAGCACACAGAGTTCCAGTTGGACTGATATCTCGCCAGTCTCGACGCGACCGATGAACGCTCGGCACTCTTCAGAATAACGGTCGTTCGTGAGGGAATGGATGAAGACATTCGTGTCCAACAGACCAGGAGCGGGTTTACTCACCCATAACCTCTTCCGCTGCCGCTTCTTCGGCCTCCGCCCGCAGCTTCTCAGAATCAAACGGACCTTCTATCGCGAATTTCTCCCAGTAGTATTCAAGCGGCCTGTGGCTGGATTCGCCATCTTCTTCAGACATGCGGCCCTCAAACCTTTGCCAGTACTCGTCCGCGGCCCCTTCTTGCGCCTCGCGACGAATTCTTTCGACATCCAGAGACTCATCTGAACTGTATTGATCCAGGATTTCTCGCCAGGTAAGTCTGGGCCGAACTTCGAGTCGAATAGTTGAAGGACCATCGACATAGCAGAAGAGTGTGTCACCAGGCCTAACGTGAACCGCTTCCCTGACGTCCTTCGGAATTGTCAGCTGCCCTCGAGACTGCAATGTCGCTATCGATGTCATAGTGCTTCTATCCCGCATACCATCCGAACCATGCATACTTTCTCAACGAAGTATGCCATGCCGCCCATTCTTGTGATCCCAGGCTAGGTATGCGCCGGCGCGAAGAAGACAAGCACCCGCAGCGCTTCGGTCACGTCATGGATATGGTGCGGCACCTGTTTCGCAACGTAGAGCACCGAGCCCGCCTCCACTGGATAGTCATCGTCGCCGGCTCGCAACATCCCCTTGCCGGACAGGACGAAATAGACCTCGTCTTCGTTGTGCGGCGCCTGCGGATCGTCACCGCCGGCCGGAATGACGTAGACCCCGACACTGAGGTCAGGAACGCGCAGAAACTCGAGCCACATTGCTCCGGCAGCGGCATGGTCGGCCAATACTTCGGTCAGTACATACGACGCTGAGTCCATTGTGTTTCCCGAACGCGACATGACGGTGCCGGAGGCGCCACGCGCACCACGCGATCATCGTCAAGCTTTGGCATGGGACCCATTATGCCTGGCGACGCATGTAAATGGCGTCCGCTCTCCTGTTGACCTTCTTACAGCCCCTATGTTATCGTGCAGTAGCAAACGCACATCGAGTCTGCGGACGAGCTCAGAGGGGGACGCAAATTGAGCGCGGAGCATCAGGACAACCCAATCGGTACGGAATTCCTGCGCGAGGATGAAGACGTCAAGATTTGGCGCATCACGCTCGAACCGGGCGAAGAAGCTCCCTGGCACACCCACTTCCTGGACTACACCTCAATCGTGGTCGAAGGTGCGTTGCTCGAGCGCTACAACGACAACGGAACGACGGATCGCTACCAGGTCAATCCTGGCGACAACATGCGCAAGTACGAAGGCAGCACTCGCCACGCGCTCAAGAATGTCGGCGACACTCGATTCAGCAATGTGATCATCGAATTCAAGGATCGAGGCGGACCGGACGCCACCGGCTCATAACATCCGGGTCACCTCGGTCGCGCGGCATTTCACGTCACAACACAAAAAGGGGGGACCTGCAGCACACCAGAGGCGGCGATGCATCGTTCGCTGTCTGCTGACGCAACCTGACGTCCCGGGCTATATCGGGTAGTCCGGTCGTGGTCATTCACAGAAGGGAGCGGCAATGGCGAAAAAGGCACCTCATCAGGAGTTCTCGCTCACCCGGCGAGGCTTTGTCGCCGGCAGTGGTCTGGCGGCCGGAGGACTACTGGCGGTCAACAACGGTCTGTCACTTTCTGCACTTGCGCAGGATGGCGGCGCCGAAGTGACCGTCGGGATGAACAACGAGCCCAACACCTTCGATCCGCATCTGGCGATCGGCCGGCACACGGAAACCTTTCTGGGCAACGTCTACGACAGCCTGGTGAAAACGAGTGTCGATGGCGAGCTGATTCCCGGTCTGGCCACAGAGTGGGAGCAGGTCGACGAGCTCACCTGGCAGTTCAAGCTTCGCGAGGGCGTCACCTTCCACAACGGTGAGCCGTTCAACGCCGATGCCGTGAAATTCACCTTCGAGCGGGTGCTCGATCCAGCGACCGAAGCGACGACAATCAATCTGGTCGGGACGATCGATCATGTCGACGTTGTCGACGAGTACACCGTCAATATCGTCACGTCACAACCCGACATTGTCCTCCTCGTTCGCGTTTCCGAGCTCTATGGACCGATCCTGCCTCCCGGTTACTTTGCCGAGGTTGGCGCAGAAGGGATCGCCACGGCCCCGGTCGGCACCGGGCCGTTCAAGCTGACCGAGTGGGCCAAGAACGAGCGCATCGTTCTGGATGCCAACCCGGATTACTGGGGAGGCCCACCGGCGGTTTCCAGAGTGACCGTCCGGCCGATTCTCGAAGACTCCACCCGAATCTCGGCGCTGCTGGCCGGTGAGGTCGATCTGATCAACGTCGTCCCCTACGCCCGGATTCCCGAGCTCGAAGGAAACGGCGACATCAAGGTCTCCACGGTACCCTCGCCCCGCGTCTTCTTTGTGGCCATCGACCCACGGGACGTGCCGTTCGAAGACGTTCGGGTGCGCCAGGCGCTCAACTACGCAGTCGATGCCGACGCCATCATCCAGAGTCTCTACCTGGGCCACGCCACACGACTTGCCACCGCGTTCGACGTCGCCGCGGTTGGGTTCGATCCGTCGATCGAGCCCTATCCCTACGATCCGGATATGGCCCGGCAGCTCCTGACCGACGCCGGATATCCGGACGGGATCGACGCGAACTTCTATGCATTCACCGGTAGCATTGCCGATCATTCACAGGCCGCCGAAGCGATCGTCGCCTATCTCAACGAAGCCGGCATTCGCGCCCAGATGAACATGTTGGAGTTCGGCGCGTTCGGTCCCGTTCGCGTCGGCAACGAAGCCATTCCGCTCTTCATCTACAGCATCGGCAACTGGTCACGCGAGCCAGCGCTGACCGTCTCGTGGATGATGCAGGGTGATGGCAGCCTGTTCTACCAGAATCAGCAGATTCTCGACCTGATCGACCAGGCGCTGGCGACATTCGACGTGGAGGAGCGATCCGCCATTTACAGCGAGATGCAGCAGCTCCTGAAGGATGATGCAGGCTTCATCTATCTCTTCCAGGCCGACGCTGTCTTCGCCATGCGAAGCAACATCGAGTTCGAGCCACGTCCTGACGAGCTCTTCTATCTCTATCCTCTCTCGGTCGCCGGGGAGGGATAAGCGTGCCATGCGATTGCACTGGCGCGGAAATCTGCGTGTAGCCTGACGTTCAGGAAGATCGACGATGGCCAGCTACATCATCCGCCGGCTGGTCACGTCGATCTTTGTCGTCGTTGGCGTTTCAGCAGTCGTTTTCTGCCTGACATTCCTGTCAGGAGATCCGGCTGTGCTGATGATGCCGCCCAACTCCACGGCCGAAGAGATACGGGCGTTTCGCGAACAGCAGGGATACGACGATCCCATCCTGGTCCAGTACGCTCGATATATGCAGCGTGCGGTTCAGGGCGATTTCGGCGATTCCATCATCCACGGGCAAGCGGCGTTGCCGTTGATCGTCAACCGGCTTCCCGCCACGCTGGAATTGACCGTGGCGTCGATGATCCTCGCCATCTGCCTGGCGATACCGCTCGGTGTGTTCAGCGCGCTCAGACGGGGCACGATCTTCGATCTCGGTGGCATGCTCGTGGCCCTGATCGGACAGTCGGTGCCGAGTTTCTGGCTGGCCATCATGATGATCTATCTCTTCTCGGTCACCTGGGGGTTGCTGCCGACCTCGGGACGGGGTGGTCTGACCCATCTGATCCTGCCGGCGATCGCCATCGCCGTTGGACTGATGGCGTTGCTGACCAGACTGGTCCGCTCCACCATGCTCGAAGTGTTGGGAGAGGACTACATCCGGACGGCGCGAGCCAAAGGCATCCGGGAGATGCTCGTCGTCAGCCGGCACGCGCTCCGCAATGCCCTGATTCCGCTCGTCACCGTGATCGGGCTGCAGTTTGGCTACATCCTCGGCAGCGCGGTGGTCGTGGAAACTGTCTTCACCTGGCCGGGAGTTGGATTGTTCACCATCCAGGCGATCACGAATCGTGACTATCCCGTCGTCCAGGCCTCCGTGTTCGTTCTGGCCACTGCGGTGGTGATGATCAACCTGATCGTCGACCTCGTCTACGGTTTCCTCGATCCTCGCATCCGTGTGGGGACAAACTGACGTGACGGTGGCTTGATCGATGCGGGAGACAATCGCCCTCCACTCCAATCTTTCGAAGGAAGCCATTCCCAGCACATCGCTATGGAGCCGGTTTCGCTCGATTCGGTGGAGGAAGAGCCCGCTGGCTCTGGTCGGCGGCACGCTTGTCCTGGTGGTCGTGACGCTCGCGCTGCTGGCGCCGCTCATAGCACCGCATGACCCGGTCAAGCAGAGCCTGTCCGCCGCCCTCCGTCCGCCATTCTGGCAATCGGGCGGCGACTTGACCCACCCGCTGGGAACGGATCAGTTTGGTCGCGATGTCTTGTCGCGCATGCTCTATGGCGCCCGCATCTCGCTCCTGATCGCCGTGCTGGCGGCACTCTGCGGCGCTATCGTCGGGGTCACGCTCGGGTTGATCTCGGGATACTATGGCGGCTGGGTAGGCGCGCTGATCATGCGTCTCGTCGATCTCAACCTCGCGTTTCCTCTGATCCTCCTGGCGCTGGCTATCGTCGCCATTCTCGGACCGAGCACCCGGGTGCTGATTCTGGTGATGACGATCACAGCCTGGATGATCTATGCGCGGGTTGTGCGCGGGGTGACGCTCTCCCTCTCGACGCAGGAATTCGTGCAGTCGGCGCGCATCTCAGGGGCAAGCGGCGCCCGGATTCTGGTTCGCCATCTGCTTCCCAATCTGATGGCGCCGATCGTCGTGATCTGGACGTTGGAGATTGCCAGAATCATCCTGCTCGAATCGGCGCTGAGCTTTCTCGGCCTCGGTGTTCCGCCTCCCACGCCGACCTGGGGGAGAATGCTGGCGGAGGGCCGCGGGTATCTCACCCTGGCCGGCTGGATCAGCATCTTTCCGGGACTGGCCATCATGGTGACGGTATTGGGTATCAACTTGCTGGGAGATGGAATTCGCGATCTGCTCGATCCGCGGATGCGCAAATCACTGTAACGAATCAGGAGCGGCGGAGTTCCTGGAGAAGAACACGGGGAGAAGAGGAACAACGAGATGAGTGACACGCAACTTGCCTATATGCCCGCGATCGAGGCAACGACGCGAATCCGGCAGAAGGAACTATCCGCAGTCGAGCTAACCCAGCATCTTCTCCAGCGCATGGAAGCGCTGCAACACAAGCTCAATGCATTCACCTACATGCGTGGCGACGAGGCTATGGCAGAAGCCAAGCGCGCCGATGCGGCTGTGGGTTCCGGGGAGTCACTCCCTCCCTTGCACGGGGTGCCGATCACCATCAAAGACAACATCGCCATGGGCGGTGCGCCGATGACAAACGGCTCACGATTGCTTCGCGACAATGTCGCGGCCAACGACGCCGTGTCGGTGGCTCGACTACGGGCCGCCGGGGCAATCATTCTCGGCCGCACCAACACGCCGGAGTTTGCCTGGCGCGGATCGACCGACAACCGCCTGTGGGGTGAAACGCGCAATCCATGGGATCTGACCAAAACCGCTGGTGGCTCGAGTGGTGGAGCGGGGGCTGCCGTGGCAGCCGGTATCGGACCGATCTCACTCGGCACCGACGGCGCCGGTTCGATTCGTATTCCGGCCAGTTTCTGCGGCATCTTCGGCATCAAGCCGTCGCTGGGACGTATACCGTTCGATGTGCCACTCGGGATGATGGAAACGGCCGCCAGCGCCGGGCCCATGTCCCGCACGGTCCGCGACGCGGCCCTGATGCTCGATGTGATGGCCGGCCCAGACGACAGAGACCGCCTCTCCCTCCCGGCCATCCCCGAATCACTGACCACTGCCCCCGATAAACCGGTGAAGGGATTGCGCATCGCCTGGAGCCCGCACCTGACGCACATCCCGGTCGATCCCGAGGTCCTCGCTTTGGCGGCGAATGCCGTTGAAGCCTTCCGCGAGCTCGGTTGCGTTGTCGAGGAATATGACGCCGATCTACCCGACCCGGCGCCGATCCTCGAGATCTTCTACGCCAGCGTCCAGGCAGGAGCCCATGGTCTCCGTCCGGAGAGCGAGCTGGCCGAGATGGATCCCGGTCTGGTGGCCATCGCCCAGTGGGGCAAGACACTAAGCGCCGTCGATGTGGGGCAGATGTGGTTTGCCCGAGCGCGATACTGGGATCAGATTCGCAAGATCTACGAGCGATACGACGTCCTGGTGACACCGACGATCTCCTGCCCACCGTTCGAACTGGGCATCGTCGGCCCCACCGAGGTCGCCGGCGAACCGGTGATTCACCTGGGATGGTCGCTTGCCTATCCGTTCAATCTGACTGGTCAGCCGGCGGCATCGATCCCGTGCGGATTCACCACGAGCGGTTTGCCGGTCGGTCTGCAGATCGTCGGCAATCGGCACGACGACGCCGGTGTACTGCAGTTCGCCGCGGCGTTCGAGTCAGCTCGCCCATGGAGTGACAAGATTCCGTCACTCTAACCGGGCGGGAGTGTCACAGCGCGCGAATCACCACCACACCGGCAACGACCATTGCCACGCCGAGCAGGCGAGTGGGTGAAATCTCGTGCTGTGGCACGCCCAGCCATCCGAAATGATCGAACAGCAGCGCGCACACCATCTGACCGAAGAGAACGATGGAAAACGCAACGGCGCTTCCCAACCGCTGAACGAGGACAACGCTCATCGCCACGTAGACGGCGCCTAGCAACCCACCCGTCCAGATCCACCAGGGTTCGCTGCGCAGCTGCGATGCCGAAATCGTGACTGGCTTCATCGTCACCAGCAGGAAGACCGCCAGACCGAGGGTGGAAACCGCGGTCGAGATCAATGCGGCCTGCGCCGCGCCTCCTACACGCCAGCGCAGCTGGCCATTGATCGCCGGCTGGATCGCCATGAATGACCCCAGCAGAATCGCCACTCCCACCAAAAACCAGAAGGACACGCGGCTCACCTCACTCTCCTCGCTCTTCGGTGGGTTGTCGCGCTGGTCCGCCGGGCCGGCGCGTTCACCCAGTTCCAGACCGCATTCGGTTGGCCTGTCGCGCTGATTCTCCGAAGATTGCGACGTGAGCGCAATAGGCAAGGTGAAGGCGCAGCCGAACTTCGGGGTCGTCAAGGTCGAGACCGGAGAGATCCTGTATTCGCTGGAGCCGGTAGAGCACCGTATTGCGATGTACGCCGAGAATCGCGGCCGCTTCCTTTGGTCCGCACCGCCCCTCGAAAAATGCGCCCAGCGTTTTCACGAGCTCCGCATTGTGCTCCTGGTCATAGGCGAGCAGCACGCCAAGTGAATCGTCGTGGAAATCCCGCAGATCGGGCAGATCGCGAGCCGCAAACAGCAACCGGTAGATACCGAGATCGCCAAACCGGGTTGCGTTGCCCGATCCATTCAACCGGCGTCCAATGTTCAACGCCTGCCGTGCTTCCTGGTGCGATTTCCTGATCCCTTCCGGACCGGCGTGGACACTGCCAATTCCAGCAGAAACCGGTACGCCGAGCGTCGATCTGGTTCGTCGCTCCAGATCGGCAAAGAGCCGTTCTGATTCCGTAACAGCGTCGCTCACATCCTCGAGCGGCAGAATGATCTCGGCGTGGTTGTTCCGGTATCGCCAGAGCACCGGCAACTCCCGGCGATCGAGCGCTTCCTCGAATGCCGAGATCGCGTCGATGCGCTCGCCCCGATTGGGAACCTGCGCATTCCGGTCGACCCTGACCACGATGGCGATATGGGGTCCATCCAGGTTGTACCCGAGGAGCCGGGCCTGATGCAGGAGCGACACCTCGCTGCGCAGCGCGCCGTCGAGGATCTCGTCGAGCACATTGAGCTCGAGTTCCTGACGGGCAATGGCCGCTGCCCGCTCCCTGGCCATCACCACCGCGCATGCGGCCGCTCCCCGCGACGCCAGCGCGGTGATCGACGGGGGCGCGGTGTTGCCGCTGAGCACGATCGACAGCACCCCGAGGAGACCGTCACGCCCGATGATCGGCGAAACCACCCGTCGCGATCTCTCATCCCAGTCGAGCAATGTCGTCGGTGGTTCGGCGGGGCTGGCCGCGGCCGCCGTACGAAGCCAGGCCATCACTCCGGGGCGGCCCCGTTCCAGTGTCGGCAGCAGTCGCGAGGTGGTGGGGACCTGACCGGTGGGGCTGGTCATCGCCAGCAGACGACCGTCGCGCGCTTCAATGACGACATCCAGACTGGCCATTTCCGACAATGACGCGGCCAGATCGGGCAACGACTCTCCCGCGATCGCCTGCTCCATCAGTCGCCGCCCGGCGTCATTGCTCAATCGCTGGGCATCCCGTTTTCGCTCCGCGATGAGGTGCGCCGCTTCCCGTTCCAGGAGCGCCAGATCGGCGTCCGCTGGAAGCTGCAGCAGCGGAATGCCGAACTCGTCCGCCGCCTGCCGGGCCGGCGCCGATGGCTTGCCGGCGAAGGCGATGGCCGCCACGCCAAAAGCCGAGAGCTGCCGAACCGCCGCGTCGAGCGTCAGGCGTTGATCGAGACTGGTCAGCGCTTTCTGCGTGAGGAGCACCAGTTCTCCGCCGCTCAGGTGATCGAACGCCGGCGCGCTGGGACGCGGCCGGGTCGCCCAGGAGACCTCGATGTCGACGGCTCCCTGCCCGGCGACAACCGCGGTCTGGGAAGGCAGCGCCTGTTCGATCAGGTCGGCAACGGTGATCACAGCGCCAGCTCAGGCATCGCCATAGCGAATATGCTCCCAGGGACTGACGCTCGATCGATACTCATCCCATTCTGTTTTTTTCACGGTCAGAAGCTGATCGGAGATGTAGGAGCCGAGCGCGCTCTGCACCACCACGTCCTGGGAGTAGGCCTGAATCGCCTCCCCGAGGGTGGCGGGCAACCGGGGCACCCCGATACGCTGCAGTCCTTCGTCGTCATACGAGCCGAAACTCTCCTCCAGCGGTTCCGGAGGCTGCTCCCCCCGCCTGATCCCTTCCATGGTCATGGCCAGCACCACCGACAGCGCCAGATAGGGATTGGCCATAGGGTCGGGCGAGCGGAGCTCCAGCGCCGCTCGCTCGCCCTCTCTCCAGGTCGGCACCCGGAGCATCGACCCATGACTGACATGCGCCCAGGACGCATGCCGCGGCGCCCGGTGCCCCGCATTGAGCCGCTTGTAGGAGTTCACCGTCGGGCAGAGGATGACGCTCATTCCCGCCGCATGAGCGAGCTGTCCGGCCATGGCGCTGTACGCCCATTCCGACAACCCTCCCGACTGATCGATCAGCAAATCGGACCCATCGATCCGCCGAAAGCGCTGGAAGATATGCATGCCGGAACCAGGGGCGTCTGTGAAGGGCTTGGCCATGAACATCGCCCGCAGCCCATTCCGCTGCGCGATCGTCCGCACGATGTGGCGCACCATCATCAGCTGGTCGGCCATCTGCAGCGCACCAGCCGGGAGAAGATCGAGCTCTTCCTGCCCTGGCCCGGTTTCGTGATGCGCACCCCCCACACCGATGCCGATCGCCTGAAGTGCCGTCACCACAGCATCCCGGGTGCGCGAAACCGCGTCCTCGCCGACATCGAAATACCCGGCCGCATCGCGGGCCGGCGAAGGAGCCGCCAACTCTCCCCGCACCAGGTAGAACTCGATCTCGACACCGACATCGAACTCGACGCCTTCCTCCCGGGCCAGATCGACCTGCCTGATGAGCAACGACCGTGGATCCCCATCGAATGGTTCACCATCCTGCCGGAGTACGGAGCAGCAGAGTCTGGCGCGCCGTTCCCGGTGTTCATCACCCGGCACGATCAGCAACGTTCCCAGATCGGGAGCGAGCAGGAGATCGAGCTCCACCCGCCGCAATCCGCCCATCACGGCCGACCCATCGAATCGGTAGCCCGTTTGCATCGCCCGGCTGAGGTGGCCCGCGGGAATCGTCAGCGCTTTGGCCCCGCCGGCGATATCACTGAAGACAAGATCGACGAGCTCGATACGCTCAGCCGTCAGTTTCTCCACCACGCTGAGTCGCGGAGACACCTCCTGATCCACCCAGATTGAACCGCTCGTTGATTCCACGCTTTTCTCTGCCTCTTTGGCTCTCGCGACTAATCGACCCGCCGCCGCTGGTGCACTCACCCGGTTGACTGCACCTGATCCCGGCCTGACTGTGGTGACAGGCAGGCACGAATCGTTGACCCTATGATCGACTCACGCCATCAATACGCCCGTTCATGGATGAAAACGCCATTCCATGCCCAGTGCAGTAGAACAATAGCGTTTTTTAGATGTTCAGCACAAACCATGGGCCACTTCCTGCTGCATCGCGAACCTTTACCCCGATTCGCCCCCCCTCCTAGACTTAAGGATGCCCACGTGAGCAACGTCGCTCAACGCGTCACTTCCGAGTGAACCTCTCCCATTTCAGCGGCGGGAAGGTCACTCCGGTGTCGAGGGAGTTCTCGATCCAGAGACACAGTTCTCGCTTCGTATCGAGAGCACGAACGGAAATCGATCCGGCACAGGTCACGAACAATGAAGGGAAGGGCCGCCATGAGCCCAACAGCAGCGCCCACATCGAACCAGCAATTCGGTCTCTACGATCCTGCGTACGAGCACGACAGCTGCGGTGTTGGACTCGTCGCCAAAATCGATGGGACGCCCTCTCGCCACATTGTCGAGCTGGCGCTCGGTGGTTTGGTCAATCTCACCCATCGCGGTGGTGTCGGGGCCGACGAGCGAACTGGTGATGGCGCCGGCGTTCTGACCCAGATTCCCCACCAGCTCTTTGCGGCCGAGTTGAAGTCTGCCGGCACTGAGCTGACCGCGGGCGACTATGGCGTAGCGATGCTCTTTCTCCCCACGCAACCGTCTCTCACCGCATCGGCGCTCCTTCTGGTCGAGCGGGCAACCGCGGACGCAGGGCTGACGCTGCTCCACTGGCGAGATGTACCGGTGGAACCCGAGGTGCTCGGCCGCATCGCCGCCGAAACCCAGCCGGGCATTGCCCAGATCTTCATTCAACGACCAAATGAGCGTTCCGCCGAGGAGTTCGAGCGGGACCTGATGTTGCTACGGAAATCGATCGAACGCGCGGCCGAAACGGCACAGCTCGACGATCTCTATGTCGTCTCCTGCTCTGCCCGCACCATCATCTACAAGGGGTTCTGCCTGCCGGAGGACCTGGCGGCCTTCTATCCCGATCTTCGCAACCCCTGGTACGCCAGCGCCATCGCGCTCTTCCACCAGCGCTACAGCACAAACACCCTGCCGACCTGGGCCATGGCTCAGCCATTCCGGTTCATCGCCCACAACGGCGAGATCAACACCGTCCAGGGCAACCGCAACTGGATGCAAGCACGGTCGTCGTCGATTCGGTATGAAGGAGGCGCCGGACCGGACGAGCTGGCGCCAATCGTCAGCATGACCGGATCGGACTCCGCCAGCTTCGACAACGTTGTCGAGCTGCTCTGTCACGGAGGCAGGTCTCTGCCCCATGCCATGATGATGATGGTCCCAGAGCCCTGGGAACAGCTGCCGGAAATGCCGGCCCAGCGACGCGCGTTCTACGACTATCACGCTGGACTCATGGAGCAGTGGGATGGTCCCGCCGCCATGGCCTTCACCGACGGTGTCGTGGCCGGCGCCACGCTCGACCGCAACGGTTTGCGTCCGCTCCGCTATGCGATCACCAGCGATGGTCTGCTGATCGCCGGCTCGGAAGCGGGCACTGTCGCCGTTGACCAGTCGACGATCGTGGAAAAGGGCCGCCTCGGACCCGGTCAGATGGTGGTCGTCGACACGACGCGGAATCTGGTGCTGCGCAATCAGGAAATCAAGGACGAGACTGCCGCTCGCGCGCCCTACGGTGAATGGCTGGCCAGTCATCGTCTCCCGCTGCCAAACAATGACGAAGCTTGGTCGACATCAGCCGTTGACGCCCTCTCGTCGGTCCAGCGCGTCTTTGGCTACTCGGGAGAAGACGCCCGTCTGATCGTCAATCCGATGGCTGGCGAATCGAAAGAACCCACCTGGTCGATGGGCGACGACGCCCCGCTGGCGGTGCTATCCGAACAACCGCGGCCGCTCTCCGCCTATTTCCGGCAGCGGTTCGCCCAGGTCACCAATCCGCCCATCGATTCACTGCGTGAGAAAAAGATCATGGCCCTCGACGCCTTCGTCGGTGCGCGAGGCAATATTCTCGACGAAAAACCGGAAGCGGCGCGTTTGGTCCATCTTCCCTCGCCACTCCTGTCCGAAACGCAGCTGCGATCGCTCCAGGATGGTTCAGCCGGCTTGCCAGCAGCGACCGTCAGCACCCTCTTCCTCATCGACACGGCAGCGTCGCCAGGAGCGACGCTCGGCGCGGCACTCGATCGGGTGGTCGCCGGTGCAACAGCGGCAGTGGAACAGGGCGCTCAGGTGCTTGTGCTCACCGACAGGGGCGTCGATGAGAACTCGGCTCCCATGCCCATGCTCCTCGCCGCGGCCACAGTCCATCACGAGCTCATCCGGCTCGGACTGCGAATGCAGACCGATATCGTCTGCGAAACCGGCGAAGTCTGGGATGTCCATCACTTGGCCTGTCTCATCGGATTCGGCGTCGCCGCGGTTCATCCCTATCTGGCACTGCAGGCGGCCGGCAACCTCTCCGGCAGCCGCGGATTCGAGGAGATCACGCCCGAAGCACTGCAGGCGAACTACATCAAGGCGCTCGAGTATGGGTTCCTCAAAGTCTGCTCCAAGATGGGAATCTCCACGGCGTCCGGTTACCGCGGAGCGCAGATCTTCGAAGCCATCGGGGTTAGCCAGGAGATCATCGACCGGTCATTTGCCGGCACGCCCTCTCGACTGGGCGGGATCGGCTTCAAAGAGATCGAGGGTGATGTTCTGCGACGGCACCAGAGCGCCTGGGAGAATCCCGCCGCCAAACTGCCCGATCCCGGATTCGTCCGGTTCCGCAAGGATGGTGAATCGCACGCATTCAATCCGACGACGGTCAAGGCGCTTCAGGCCGCCGCAATCAGCAACGACCGTGCCGATTACGAAACCTATCGCGAGCTGGTTCGCCAGCATCCCATCACCGCGATCCGCGATCTGATGCGCATCAAGCCAGCTGGATCGCCGATTCCGGTCGACGACGTCGAATCGGTGCAGGAGATCGCCTCTCGCTTCGTCGTGACTGCCATGTCACTCGGCGCGCTGAGCCCGGAGGCATACCGCGTGCTGGCGATCGGCATGAATCGCGTCGGCGGCCGCAGCAACTCGGGTGAAGGTGGCGAAGACCCGAACTGGTATGACGAACCAGGTCCGGACGTGGCGCACAGCAAGATCAAGCAGGTTGCCTCCGGACGATTTGGCGTCACCGCGCGCTACCTGGCCAAAGCGACCGAGCTCGAAATCAAGATGGCCCAGGGATCGAAACCCGGTGAAGGGGGACAGCTGCCCGGACACAAGGTGACCGATTTCGTCGCCCGGGTTCGGCATGCCGTCGAGGGATTGCCCCTCATCTCGCCGCCGCCCCATCACGATATCTACTCGATCGAAGATCTGGCCCAGTTGATCTACGACCTCCGCCAGGTCAACCGGCTCGCCAAGATCGGAGTCAAGCTGGTGGCCGAAGCCGGCGTCGGCACGATTGCCGCCGGTGTGGCCAAGGCTCGCGCCGACTACATTCTGATCAGCGGTCACTCAGGCGGCACCGGCGCCTCGCCGCTGGCTTCGATCAAGCATGCCGGCTGTCCATGGGAACTCGGTCTGGCCGAAACCCAGCAAACACTGGTGATGAACGGTCTGCGATCGCGGGTCCGGCTCCGAACCGATGGCGGCATCAAGACGCCTGAGGACGTCGTCGTCGCGGCACTGCTCGGCGCTGAAGAATACGGATTTGGCACATCGGTGCTGGTCGCTGTTGGGTGCGATATGGCCCGGCAGTGCCACCTCAACACCTGCCCGACCGGTATCGCAACGCAGAAACCAGAGCTGCGCGCCAAATTCACCGGCACGCCGGAAATGGTGGCCAACTACTTCACGCTGATGGCCGAGGGTATTCGCGAAGTGCTGGCATCCATGGGGGTTCGTTCGATCGAGGAGATCGTTGGACGAACCGATCTGCTGTCGCAGCGAACCGATTTGACCGGCCGGGCCGCGCTGCTGAACGTCGCTCCCCTGATCGGAGAGCCGGCGGCGGAAGACGTGCGCCGCAAGACGATCGACGTGTCCGACGCACGCCCAACACTCGACGACGAAATCCTCGCCGAATTCGGGCAGGCAATCCGGGAGGGACGGTCGGTGAGCGTGAGCAAGCACATCGCCACACCCGACCGCACCGTCGGCGCCCAGATCGCCGGGCAGATCGCGCTCCATCACGGCCTCGATGCCCGCGACGCTCCACATGTGGCGGCCAGGTTCACGGGAAGCGCTGGTCAGAGCTTCGGCGCATTCACCGTCAACGGCATGACCCTCATTCTGGAGGGCGAAGCCAACGACTACGTCGGCAAAGGCATGGCCGGCGGCACCATCGCCGTCAAGCCGTTGCACAACGCCGCATTCAGCTCACCACAGGTCATCGCCGGCAACACAATCCTCTACGGCGCAACGGGAGGAGAGCTCTATCTCGCGGGCAAGGCGGGCGAGCGATTCTGTGTCCGAAACAGCGGCGCCACCGCTGTGGTGGAGGGAGTCGGCGATCACGGATGCGAATACATGACCGGCGGCACCGTGGTGGTGTTGGGGCCAACCGGCCGGAATTTTGGCGCCGGCATGACCAACGGCTTCGCCTACGTGCTCGATGAAACAGACCACTTCGCCGGTCAGATCAACGGCGAGTCGGTGCTGGTCGAGCGAGGTCTGGGTCCCGAGGACGCGGCGCAGCTCCGCCAGCTTCTCACCCGCCACGTCGAGCTGACCGGCAGTGCACAGGCCAAATCCCTGATCGAGAACTGGGAGGCGACGCTCACCCACTTCTGGAAAGTCATCCCGCGAGCAACGCTCCTCCTCCAGGCTGTCTCAGCCGACGAGGTGGAAGCCAAGGGCGCAGCGGACTAATCGGTCTCGCTCTCAGGACGCCGACGATATGCTCAATCCTGCGGCTGGATGTATTCAAGCCAGTCATATCGATGCGACACGGTATTGAAAAGGCGCAAGTCGCTGGTGAGAAAACGAGCGCCTCTCGCCAGCGACAACGCCAGATAGTGAGCGTCATACGCAGCGGGCAGATTCAGCTCTCGCGCAACGGCAACCGCAGACGAGTGGAGTTGCATATCCTGAACGATTTCGATGTTCAGCTTCACCATGAGACCCAGAGCAAGAGCGGCCTGATTCCCACTGAGTCCCTGCTTACGCTTCTTGTGCAGGGTATTGGCGACTTCATACCCGAGAAGGCTCGGCGCGATGAGGTGAACCGGGTCATCCTGCCAACGAGCGAGTAGCCGATCGAAGTCTGTTCCACCCGATCCAGTAATGATCCTGCCGACAACGCTAGCGTCAACGCAGTATGTCGTCGAGATAGTCGGCACGTCGCTCTCGCTCCTGACGAATCACATCTTCCAGATCATTGAAGACACCACTTTCGACTAGCGGCGCGAACGCACGTTGCGCTTCCCTGTAGACGTCAAGGACCCCACCCGAAGGGGTTTGTGTGTCGGTCAATCGCTGGTACTCCTCGCTGGAGAGAATGACCGCCTGGGGTTTTCCGGCTCGCTCCACAACGTATGTGGCTCGCTCTTCCGACACCGCCCTCAATAGCTCACCAAAATGGACGCGTGCTTCTGTGGCCGTAACTGTCTTTTTCATCGGCGATCCCTGATCCATCAATCGATTGATCGATGAATAGTCTAGCACTCGCTACTGCACGGTGCCGCGCGCGTCGACTTTCCATTCGTCGACGACCGCGCCATCCCGGACAACGAACAACCGGTCATGCAGATTGACCGATGTGCAGACATGGTTGGGAATCACCTCGACGCGGTTGCCGAGTTCCATCCCTTCCTCGGTTTCGGGAAGAATCGCGACGCCATGTTCCTCATACAGCGCTTTCAGGCGCACATCGGGGTGACCGACCACATAACCCTGCCCGGGAAAACCGGCGCTGCCGTCGGCGGCCAGAGTTTTGGCGCCGGAATCGAGAATCGCCCGGTCTCGAGCTGGCCGGCTGGAAACCGTCGCCAGGTAGCGCACCGCGCAGCGATCCGGACCGTAGATGCCATACCGGAAACCCATCGTATCCCGGTAGACATAGGTTCCCGGCCGCATCTCGGTGACCCCCTCGACACCTGGCGTGTGTATCGCGCATGGCGTCGAACCGACGCTGACGGTGTCGACCTGGATTCCGGCGGCGCGGATGCCTTCGGCGGTGTCGACGAGCCGCTTGCCCGCTTCGAGCGAGACCTCCCGGATCGTTTCGGCAGGCTGGGCGCTTCCATGCCCCTCATGCGTCATCACACCGGTGAACTGAAGTCCGGGAAGCTTGGCCACGCCGATGGCCAGATCAACCGCCGGCTGGCCATAGAGCACCCCGGCCCGGTCGTGGCCGGTATTCACCTCCAGCAGCACCTTGACCGTGCGCCCTTCACTGGAGAGCGCGCCCGACAGCGCTTCGGCGGCGACCAGCGAATCGAGACAAACAGTTACATCCGCCTGCTCCATCAGCGTCAGCAGGCGATGAATCTTCAGGTCCCCGACGATCTGGTACCCAACGGTGATGTCGGTGATCCCGGCATCAGCAAACACCTGCGCCTCACCGATCTTGGCGCACATGATTCCCGTCGCTCCAGCCTCGATTTGCCGTTTGGCGACCACCGTCGACTTGTGCGTTTTGATATGGGGCCGCAGCTTGACCCCGAAACCTCGCGCGATCTCCGCCATGTCGTCGATGTTCTGCTGGAGGATCGATTCGTCGACGAGCGGAGCGGGCGTATCCACCCCTTCGCTGTTGGTCAGGATGCGACGGTCGTGAATAGTCGGGGACGAGGCCATGCACTGTTCTCCATCTGCTGAAACTGGCTAACATTTCGGGGAAAGAATATCGCAATCGATCCGGCCGGGCCCGGTCTGCCTATGGATCAGTAATTCTGGAAACGCCCCCGTTCGATTTCGATCCACCTGCCGAGCTGGCTCGACCGCACCGCGCCATCCATCAGCTCCTGCACCTTCATGCCGTCGCTGAACGACGGTGACGCTGTCTGCCCGGTCCGGATCGAACCGATCCAGACCCGCAAGAGCAGCTCGGTCGGACCTGCCAGCGGATGCGCCGTTGGGGAGACCTCGTCGGTCAGGTCGGCAGGAAGCTCTCTTTCTTCCAGCTGGCCCCCACGCTTGGCGCCATAGAGTTTTCGGTCACCGGTCATCAACAGGAGCCCGTCCGAACCAGACAGGATGATCTGCTCTCCCGCTTCGAACGCGGCAGTGGCGGAATACGTCACCGTCGCCATGGCGCCGGAGGTGAACTTCAGGAGCACGGCGAAATTGTCGTCGGCGCTGACAGTCCCCATCTCGTGCGAATCGGCGAATCGCCGCTGGCGGATCATCGTCGAGGTGGCGCCGGAAACCGCTTTTACATCGCCAAACCACCAGCGGAGGGCATCGAGGTAGTGAGATCCCGCCGCCCGCAGCATCCCTCCCCCTTTGGACTCATCCATGAGCCAGTCCCAGGCGACACCGTGCGGATCGTTCAACGTGGAGCGGTAGACCGTCACGGTGGCAGACTGCGCTTCTCCCAGATAGCCGAGATCGATCAGCTGCTTGGCGTAGACCCGAGCCGGTTCGAACCGGAACTCGTGATTGACCATCGCCACCACCTGCGCTTGCTCCGCCAAGCGAACCAGATCCCGCGACTCGGCCAGCGTCCGCGACAGCGGTTTCTCGCAGAGCACATGCTTGCGTGCTTCCAGCGCCGCGATGGCCATGGCATGGTGGAGACTGGGAGGCGACGCAATCACGACGGCGTCGATATCCGGATCGCGCAGAAACTCACGATAGTCGGTCGATGTCTTGCGGATACCGTGCTGGGCGGCGATCATCAGAGCGCGGTCGGGCCGCCGCGAGCAAATCCCCGCCACTTCGACGAAGGGGATCTTCTGCAACGCGGGCAAGTGCACGCTGGCTCCGAACCCGGTGCCGATCACGCCAACCCGGATCGTTCGTGTGGGAATGGCGCTCGACGGGTTCGAAAAAACCGGGGCCATAGAAAACCGGGGCCTTTCCAGCGTTCAGTCGCACCAAAACAGGGCCGTTCAGCTGGCGCGTGGCGAGTGGATGGCTGAATCGTTCCTGGTCACATCATAAACGAGGAGCCACAGGATGAAACTCTATACAGGCAAGGGAGATCAGGGACAGACCGATCTCCTCGGCGACCGAACCCGCAAGAGCGACGCCCGCATCGGGCTCCTTGGATCGCTCGATGAGGCCACCTCCAGTATCGGGCTGGCCCGATCCCATGCGGTGACCGGCGAGATTCGCGACCTTCTGGTCGAGTGCCAGCGCGATCTCTACCGGATCATGGCCGACCTGGCGTTCACCGACGATATCCGCCCGGCGCAGTACACCCTCGGCGAGGACCGGGTCGCCTGGCTCGAGGAAGCAACCGACTCCCTGGGAGCACAGGTCACGCTGGCCCCGGAATTCGTCATTCCCGGCGAAACGGTGGCCGGCGCGACCGCCGACGTGGCACGCACCGTTGTCAGGCGAGCGGAACGGGACGCCGTGGTCCTGCGGGATGCGGGGCAACCGATGAACGAGCAGATCCTCCGCTACCTCAACCGGCTTTCATCCCTGCTCTTCATCGTCGCCCGAGCATCCGAAGCAGCGGAAGCGGCTACCGCGCCCCGAGCCAAAGCATCCTGATCGTGCCGGATCAGGCCGCACTCAGCAGTTGCTGGACGTCATCCGCGGTGATATCCCCCGATTGAAACCAGAGCGCCCATAGCGCATCCAGTTCCTCACCGGATGCCGACTCGAACGCCCGCAGCAGCGCGTCAGGACTCCCGATGGAAAAGGCATACTCGGCCCCATATGCCCTGAGCGCTTCGAGGAATGCCGCATCGCCGATCTCCAGGCGAATGGCGTGCAACCCCAGACTCCCCTTGCCGTAAACCAGCCGGCCGAACGCCGTAGCACTCTCGATCTCCCCGACCGGCCGGTCGACCGGCATATCCGGCTGTTCGGCCAGAAAGGCGAGATAGGGCGCGGCCATCGTCGATTCGAGCAGCGAGTCAGCCGCATCCTCCCCGAAGAGCCGTTCGTAGACCAGTACGCTCGTGTAATTGGCCAGACTCTCGTTCATGAACGCGTGATCGTTCGAATTGACGCCGATCATGCCGCCCCACCATTGATGACCGATTTCATGGGTGAGGATGAACGTCATCTGACTACCGGGCTGACCAGCCGTGGCGAGCTGTTGTTCGACGGCCGCTGCATCAATGAACAACACACCGGACCATGACACACCGAGCGCTCCCGCCAGCTCGGTTTGCACGATATCGAGCTCGTCATACGGGTAGGGTCCCAGCAGAGCGCCGATTTCCTCCATCGCCTCAGCGGCATATGCGAGAAACGCGCTCATATCTCCCGTAGCCGAAACATCGAGAGACAACCCGATCTCCACCCCGTTGGCCTCGATGATCTCCTGGACGAATCCATCATCGATCACCATCGTCAGTTCGCGCACCGGCCCGGTTTGGATGAGATAGCGGTCCTGCGTCTCTGTGCGAAGGTCGCGGGTTTCCTGACCAGTGCCGACCACCGACATCCCCCTGGGCACTGTCACCCGGGCGGTGTACAGCGAGGATTCAGCGAACGTCGGGTCGCCCCAGATCGTCGGCGGCTCGAGTCCCCATCCCGAATCGACATCCCACCCGGCCAGGATGGGGTACCAGTCGGAGAGAATCCACGTTTGCCGTTCGATGTCGTAGCTGAAGATCCCGAAACTTCCCAATGAATTGACCGGCACCGTGGTGGAGAAATCGAGCGAGATCTCGACCTCCTCCTCCGGCTGCAGTGGATCGGCGAACTTCACAAACAGCACCGTGTCGTCCACAGCCAGATCGCTGTCGGCGGCCATGCCGTCGACCGTCACCCCCGAAACCGTCAAGGCTCCTTCCAGGTAGTACGCGGCATTCGGATAGAGGCGGAACGGCGCCTCCGTCAACTGCTGCCCGGTGTGATTGGTAAACACAACCCGCATCGAACCGAAAATCGATCTGGTCGAGGGATCGAGCGTGACGTCGAGCTCATACCGGCTGATCGAATCGCCGGGAACGACGCCGGATTCGGCCAGAAACGCATCCGACATCGGCCAGGCATCGTCCCATGTCGCTGCGTTGCCGCTGGGCTGTGCGCCGGCAAGGCCGCCAGCAATACCCGCAACCAGCACCGTGAGGGCCAGGACCCAACGGGTGAGCTTTGGCGCCCACCTAGCCAATGGAATTCCGAATCGCCCATGCGGCCGCCGCAGACCGGGATTTGACGTCGAGCTTGTGCAGGATATTGGCCACATGCCTACTGGCCGTGCCAGTACTGATGAAGAGCTCATCGGCGATTTGCCGGTCGGTCATTCCCGCTACGATCAGTCCCAGAACCTCGAGTTCTCTGGTGGTCAGCCCGTGGAGATCGACACTCCCGACCGGGCCGGCGGACCGAACCAACGGCGCCGGTTTCGCTGTCGCATCGGCGATGACCGACAGACCGAACGCGAACAGCCCGGCTTCGGCCATGGACAGCTGCGATCCCTTTTTCCAGGCGGACGCGAATGCCGCATCACCGAGCCCATCCTTCAGCCGCGCGATCACCTGCGACTCGAGCAAACGAACAGCATCCGGCACGCCAAGCGATATCCGGTGACGCAGCTGCTCGACCGCCCCCAGGAGCATCGCCGCGGCTTGTGGCTGCCCCGCTTTTTCCGCGGTATAGGCAAATCCGGAGAGCGATTCGGGAATACCGCCCATCTCATCCCGGTCGACACGCAGCTTCAGCGACTCGCGATCGAGACGGAGCGCTTCCTCCAGCTCTCCTTCCTGCCGCTTGACCGCAGCCAGCCCCGCCAGGGCGCTGGCCAGCTGACCGGTATCCTCGGCCCGCTGCAATTGCGCGGCTTCTGCCCAATGCCGGCCGGCGGCGGCAAAGTCGCCCGTTCGCCAGGCCAGAAGCCCCAACCCGTTGAGCGCCCAGGCGGTGCCGTTCGAATCGGAATCGTCCTTGACCAGACCCAGCGCTTCCTCGAAAAGCGATCTGGCTCGCTCGTATTCACCGATCTGCACGTAGACCCAGGCCAGGTTGACGACCGAAACCTTCAGATCGGCACGTGTGCCAGCCGTGCGCCGCGCTGTCAGACCACGGGCATAGGCTTCCGCGGCCAGGTCGTACCGGCCGGTGTCGTAATAGACATTGCCCAGCGCATTTGCGCCAAACCCCACGCCCTCTTCATCGCCGCTCGCTTCCGCGATCTCCAGGCATTCAAGTGACCTGCGGAGCGCCAGATCGTAGTTGCCGCGGGAAAAGGGCAATGTGGCTGCGCCGTAGAGTGCTCGCGCTCGCAGCTGTGGCGACACCTCTCCTCGTAAAGCGAGAATCCGGTCGCACCACATGTTGCCTTCGTTGAGCAACCCTCGCCAGTCCCAGTATCGCCATAGCCCGATGATCATCCGGTGACCCGTTTCGACATCACCGGTTTCCACTGCCAGATTCAGCGCGGCCCGGAAATTCGGGTACTCCAGATCGAACTGGGCCAGGCGCTTTCGCCGGTCCAGACCGACCAGATCGATGCTCCAACGCTGGCCAAGCGAGGCATACCACTGCAGAAACCGCCGCTGGACGATCGCTTCCTCGCCCGCTTCGCGCAGCTGCTCGTGACCGAATGCACGGATCGTCTCGAGAAGCTCATACTGCGGCTCGGTCGGATCGACCACGTCGGTGCGGGCCACAGCCAGACTCTTGGAGACCAGTGACGACAATCCCTCCAGCGTCTGCAGCGAACGCCAGGGATCGACGCTCTCGAATCCGTCCGATTCTTCTTTGCGTGGTTGAGCCACGGCCTCAGCATCGGTGAGCGTGAACTCCCCGCCAAAAATACTCAACGCCCGGAACAACGCCTGCTGCTCTTCGGTGAGCAGGCGGTAACTCCATTCAATCGTCGAACGCATCGTCTGCTGGCGAGGCGGCAGATCGCGGGCCCCTCGCACCAGCACATCCAGCTGCCGGTCGAGATTGGCCAGAAGCCGCTGCGGGGGCAATACCTTCACCCAGGTGGCCGCCAGCTCGATAGCCAGCGGGATGCCCGCAAGCCGCCGGCAGATCTCCCGGATGCTCTCCACATTCTCCGGCGTCGCTTCGAATCCGTAGTTCGATTCGCTCGCTCTGGTGACGAAGAGCTGCTCGGCCGCCGACAATCCATCGCTCTCCAGCGGCTCGGTGGCCAGCGGATGGACCGGGTAGGCGATCTCGCCCCGCACCATCAGCGGTTCCCGCGTCGTCGAAATCACTTTCAGCGCGGGAGATATCTGCAACAGATGCGCGATCTCCGGCGAAACCGCAATGACATGTTCCAGGTTGTCCAGAATGACCAGTGCTGGAAGGCTCCCCAGGCGTTCGGCGATCCTGATGACCGTCTCGTCGCCTTCCATATCCCGAACGCCGAGCTCGGACGCGATCTCCGGCAGCACCAGATCGATCGTATCCACGGTTGCCAGGGAAACGAACCAGATTCCGCCCGGAAAGAGACCAACGGAGCGATCGGCCACGGCCAGACTCAGACGGGTTTTGCCGACGCCACCCGGCCCGGTCAGGGTGATCAGCCGCGCAACCGGATCGCGCAGCATGGCAACGAGCGACTCGACCTCCGAATCACGGCCAATCAGCTCCGACGGGTGTGGTGGAAGGCGTCCTGCGCTTTGGGACACCGTCGTGTGGGTCCCATTCTGAATGGACATGAAAACCGCGACCTGTTCTAATCGGCGGGCCTCATCCGGGCCTCCGGTATCGCTTGGAATCTTAGTCCCTGCCCCGCGAATTGCACATACCCGACGTCATCTTTGCGGAATCCGCCAGTTCCAATACCAGCTCCCCTCAACCACCCGGTAGCTGCAGACCCCCGTGTCTGCGATTGCCATGGGAAACAATGTCATGCTTCGCCCGCCAGCCAATCACGCTGTAGTCGCAGACCCCCGTGTCTGCTTTCCCATGGGAAACAATGGCATGCTTCGCCCGCCTGCCAATCACCCTGTAGTCGCAGACCCCCGTGTCTGCTTTCCCATGGGAAACCATGACATTCGTCGCTCACCTGCCAATTGCCTAGTAGCTGCAGACCCCCGTGTCTGCTTTCCCATGGGAAACAATGTCATGCTTCGCCCGCCTGCCAATCACCCTGTAGTCGCAGACCCCCGTGTCTGCTTTCTTATGGGAAACGATGTCATGCGCTTGTCCACGCTTCCCACAGAAGGGCAGACACGGGGGTCTGCGACTACAAGGGGAGCACGGTGCCGGTGAAGGACTCACGCCATTCCGGGAGAGCGCAGAAACGGGGGTCTGCAGCTACCAGGTGATGAGAGGTGGGTCAGCCAGGAATTTCTCCGCTGTGAGTAGAGACAACGAACCCCGGTCGCAATGACCGGGGTCCGTTGGGGGAAGGGAGGGAGGAAGTGATCAGTCGGAACCGGCGACAGCCGGGCCAAGCTCTTCGGGCAGCGGGTTCGTCGAACCTTCGATGTTGACGTGGGGAACGATCTTGTCCAGCCAGGCGGGGAACCACCAGTTGCGATGACCCAGCAGCTCCATCGTGGATGGCACCAGAATCATCCGCACGATTGTCGCGTCGACAAGGATCGCCACCGCCAACCCAAGACCAAACTGCTTGATGATCGGGTCGGGCGTCGCCACAAAGGCCAGGAAGACGCTGATCATGATCGCGGCGGCGGCGGTGATGACTTTGGCAGTCACGGCGAGACCGTTCGCCACGGCGTCGCTGGTCGTATCGCCATGCGCCCAGTACTCCCGAATCCGGCTCAGCAGAAAGACCTCATAGTCCATCGACAACCCGAAGAGAATGGCGAAAAGGAACATCGGCATGAACACCGCGATCGGCTGCGACTCCTCCAGCCCGATCAGCTGTCCTCCCCAGCCCCACTGAAAGACCGCCACGATCACGCCGAATGCCGCCGCGATCGACAGCAGGTTCATGATCGACGCTTTCAGCGCAATGACTGGCGAACGGAAGACAACCGTCAGCAGGAGGAAGCTCAACCCGATGATCACAATGAAGACGTAGGGGGTTCTGCTCACCAGGTGATCGGAAAAGTCGAGGAAGCTGCCGGTAGGACCACCGACAAAGGCGCGCGTCCCCGAACCTTCCAGCGTCTGCGGGATCGTCACATTTCGCAGGTCGGAGACGAGGTCTTGCGTGCTGCTGTCGTTCGAACCACCCTCCGGCACGACATTGATGACAGCGGTGTCGCCCGCTTCGTTCAGGAACGCCTGATCGACTTGGACGATGCTCGGCGTTTCGGCCAGCGCCGCGGTCATGGACTCCAGCGTAGCCGGGCTGATCCCGTTCTCATCTTCGAGGACGATCAGCAGCGGATTGCTGAATCCAGGTCCAAACCCTTCAGTAAGCAGATCGAAGGCTCGCCGGGAGTGGTAGCTGGTCGGGTTTGCTCCGGCATCCGGGAATCCCAGCTCGACGTCAGCCAGGGGCACCGCCAGAATCAGCAGAGAAGCTGCGGAGATGATGGCGAACGGCCAGGGAGTCTCCTGGATGCGGCGGGCCAGGCGCCGTCCGAACGGAATGTGCTGGTGCGCGGATGCGGCATCGGACTGCCGGCGGCTGATGCTCCATTTGTCGATGCGCCTGCCAAGCAGTGCCAGAATCGACGGCAACACCACCAGCGCCACCGCTACCGCCGCGGCAACCACGATCGCCGCTGCTACACCGATGGCGGTGATGAAGGGCACGCCAACCGCTGAAAGTCCCAGGAGCGAGATGACCACCACGCCCCCGGCAAAGATCACAGCCCGGCCAGCGGTGTCCACCGCCTGTACGACAGCCCGCTGCGGGGACAATCCGTCCGCCAGCCCTTCGCGATAGCGGGTGACGACGAATAGCGCATAGTCGATTCCCACGCCGATACCGATCATCGAGGCGAACGCGGGGGCAAAGGTGGCGACATCCATGACGCTGGCGACGATGCCAATGCCCATGAATCCGACAAAGAGACCAAGCAGCGCGGTCAGGATGGGCAAACCCATCGCCACGACCGAGCCGAACGCGAGCAGCAGGATGATCGCTGCAGCGGTGATTCCCACCAGCTCGGCGGTGTAGCTGATCGAGAACTCGGACTGGGCAACGATGTCGCCCCCTGCCTCGACCTGCAGTGCCTCCGAACCAGACCGGTCGACCAGATCGATGAACTGGTTGATGTCCGCCAGGGGAATCTCGGCGGCCAGCGCGTCGAACGCCACAGTGGCATAGGCGGTTCGGCCATCGGCGCTGATCTGCTGTTCAGCATCGAATGGCGACACGATGTGCGACACATGCGGCAGTGTCGATGCTTCCGCCAGAATCGCCTCGATTGCGGTTTGCGAATCGGGAGCCCCGATACCTGCTGGAACTTCGGTCCGGAAGACCATTGTGGCCGAGCTGCCGGCTTGCTGGGGGAAGCGCTCCTCCAGGAGATCGTAGGCCTGCTGCGACTCGGCGCCAGGCAACGCGAATGAGTCCGCATACTCGCCAGCCAGCGGAACGGCAATCGCGGCGAAGACCACCATCGCCAGGATCGCTGCGCCGAGCACCCTCTTCGGGTGGACGGTGATGTATGAAGCCCACCTGGCCAGGTAGCCGGTCGGTTCGCTGCGTTGCGTCCCGGCTGCCGCCGGGGCCGATGAACCAGCCATGAAGAGAATCCCCCTGAAGAGAACCAGCTGTCGCTGATCGCCAGCCGGACAAGAAAGCGACCGGTCACTTACCAACCGGTCAGTAGGCGGTATACTAGCGAGTCATCAGGGGGTGTGTCAACTCCGCCGGGACTGATCCGGAGTGCCCGCGATAGACTGCAGGCTATTCGGCCACACGTTGGTGATCCTCCCCGCCAGATATGGGATTCAGAGACAATGGACAACGATTCTCACCAGCCAGACGGAAAAACCCGGATCCTCCAGGAGGCTCGCACCCTCTTTCTCGAACGCGGCTTCGCTGAGACCTCCATGCAGGAGATCGCCGACGCCTCTGGTCTGACCAAAGCCGCGCTCTACTATCACTTCCGCGACAAGGGCGAGCTCTTTTCGACCATGGCTTTCCTGGAGATGGACCGGATTCGCCAGGGTCTCGAATCATTGCTGACGGCCGACGAGCCCCTCCGCGAGCGACTCACGCGGGCCGGTCTGTTCCTCTTCGAATCGCTGGAGGGGGATATCTCCCGAATGATGCTCGAAGCCTTCGAGCATCTCTGCGTAGAGGACCATGCCGAGTTCGCGGCCAAGAAGTCGCTCTTTGTGCACGAGGGGGTCGTTCCCGTCTTCGCCGCCGCCGCCAGGGATGGCGACATCAGAGCCGATCTCGACTCCCGGCTGGCGGCCACGATCTGGCTGGGAATGATCTTCGACCAGTTCACCAGCCGGCGCCTCGGCGAAGGTCCGCCACTCTCCGTGGCGGATCTCGCCGAAACAATCGCCAGCGTCTTTCTCGATGGCGCCGGCGGCCGCCACCGGTGACGGCGCCCCCGCCGCCGGGTGGCCGGGACTACTCCACCGGCGCGCTGTCCTGAGGAATGAACCCCAGCAGCCGCTGCGCTTCCGACAGATCCCAGAACTGGCGCGGGTTGTTGGAGATACCGTAGACCGTCGCCCATCCGACCTTCTTTGCTTCCAGGCAACAGGCGATCAGCTCGCAGCAATCCCGCTTGCTCAACCAGGTGGAGCGCAACCGGTCGAATTTCTGCTCCGGAGTCAGGTTCAGCCAGAATGACCCCTCGGCCACCGACGGATCGCGCGGATCGTCGTCGGCCCGCACGGAACCGATCCGCAGGTTGTAGACCCGCAGCCCATACGTTTCGTGATAGTAGCGGCCGAGCGCTTCCCCAAAGACCTTGGCAACCCCATAGAAGGAATCGGGGCGAATCTCGGCATGGTGGTCGTAGCAACGGGGATCGTCGAGATCGTAGATATCCGGAAGACCGTCGAGTTCATACCCGCCGATCGTGTGGTTGGAAGACGCGAAAATGATCGCCTCCACACCGTTGATCCGGGCGGCTTCGTAGACCGCGTAGTTCGATTCGATGTTGTTGTGCAGCACATCCTTCCAGGGGGTGGTGACCGACGGCGATGCCGCCAGATGCACAACCGCGTCCATTCCCTGGAGCGCAGCGGTCATCGCCTCCAGATCGGCCGCGTCGGCGACCACGCTGGGGAAATCGGCCGGACGACGGGTGATGGCATGGAGTTCATACCGGTCCCCCAGAAGCTCCATCACCGCTCTGCCGATGACGCCAGCGGCTCCGGTCACTGCCACCTTCATGCTGCTCTCTCCTTCACTCCATCAGATGCGATCGTTCTTCGCTCACAGGGTAACGCAGCCCGCCCGGCTCGTACCGGCGTCGGGAGAGAATTGAGCGGTGGTGCGACAATTGCGGAGTGATTGGACCGGCCAACCAGCGCCGGCAATGGGCTGAAGAGGAGTCGCGTCGTGGCCACCGTTTCGATGACCAGAGGCAAATTCAATGGAATCAGCGCGTGCGCCGGGCCAAACGGCGTGATCGCCGCGGCGGCGATGGATCAGCGAGGGTCACTGCAGAAATCGATCGCCAAAGCCCGGGGGGAAGATGGCAAAGCGCTCCCCGACGATCTTTCTGAGTTAAAGGCTGCCGTCACAGAAGTGCTCACACCGCACGCCACCGCCATCCTGATGGACCCGGAGTATGGTCTGGTGGCGCTGGAGAGAAAAGCGCCCGGTACCGGCGTCCTCCTCGCCTATGAGAAAACCGGCTACGACGCCACCGTCAAGGGCCGTCTCCCCGACCTCCTCGACGAATGGAGCGTCATTCGCCTCAAGGAACGGGGCGCCGACGCCGTCAAGATCCTCCTCTACTACGATCCCGACGACGACGCAACGATCAACACCATCAAACACGCCTTCATCGAGCGGGTCGGCAGCGAGTGCACAGCCAACGACATCGCGTTTTTCCTCGAACCCGTCACCTATGCCGACGGCGTGTCCGGCGCTGACTGGGCACGACGCAAACCTGACGCGGTCACAAAGGGGATGGCCGAATTCTCCAAACCTCAATACGGCGTCGATGTCCTCAAGGTCGAGGTGCCGATCGACATGAAATACGTGTCTGGGACGAAAGCGTTCGCCGGCGAGGAGGTCTACACCCGCGCCGACGCGCTCCGCTTGTTCAGAGAGGCGTCGACTGCGTCGGCCAAACCCTTCATCTATCTGAGCGCCGGTGTGTCCAACGAGATCTTCACCGAGACCCTCGAGCTGGCCGCCGAATCGGGCGCTGATTACTCTGGCGTGCTCTGTGGCAGGGCCACCTGGCAGGAAGGCGTGCCGATTTTCGGCAGCCAGGGAGCAGCGGCGCTGACCGCCTGGCTGCAGGACGAAGGGGTCCGCAATATCAACGCCGTGAACAGCGCGGTCGCTCTCGGAGCCAAGCCCTGGTGGACGGTCTACGGTGGACTCGACCATATTAACGTTGTCGATTGAACGACCGATCATTCGAGGAAGGTGATTCACACGATGGGGAACGTAGCAATTCACGGGTTCGGCCGCATCGGCCGGTCGGCGATGCGGGTCGCGCTGTCGCGCGGTCTCTTCACCCCCGTTTCCATTTCTGACATTCGCGATATCGAGACCTTCGCCGCACTCTTCGCCGTCGACTCCAACTACGGAGTCTTTCCGGAGCCGGTGTCGGCACAGAATGGATCGCTGGTCGTCGGCGACCGGACGATCGCCTACATCAACAGCAAAGAGGAACTTCCCGACTGGGCGGCGTTGGGTGTCGACGTGGTCGTCGACTGTACCGGCATGGCCACCGCGCGAGCGGGCGCTGAAAAGCACCTGGCCCGGGGCGCCAAGCGGGTTCTGGTCAGCGCCGCCAGCAAGAGCAGGGACGATGCCGACATCTTCCTCCTCCCCGGCATCAGCGCCGATCAGTACGACCCAGGCAAGCACCAGATCGTCTCAATGGCCAGCTGCACCACGAACGCACTGGCTCCCGTGGTCAAGGTGGTGATCGAGCAGTTCGGCATCGTCCACGGTCTCTTCTCCACCATCCATGCCTACACCAACACGCAGGCCCTGACCGACCAGCCGATGAAAGACCGTCGCGACTCCTGGGCCGCCACGGAGAACATCATCCCGTCCTCATCCGGTGCGGCGAGAGCGCTTCAGTTCATCTGGCCCGATCTCAAGATCACCGGCAAGGCCTATCGGGTGCCGACCCGCACCGGCAGCATCGCCGAGATCAATCTCGTGACGGAAAAACCGGTCACCGCCGAAGCCGTGAACAACGCGTTCCGCGAGGCAGCGTCGAAAAAACCGCTCAACGGCGTCATGTCCGTTCTCGAGGATGAGTGGGCCTCCTCCCGCATCGTCGGCGACAGCCACTCCTCGATCGTCGACCTCCCCCTCACCCAGGTGATGGGCGACAACTTCCTCTCCTGCGCCGCCTGGTACGACAACGAATGGGGTTACGCATCGAGATTGGCGGAAACGGCGGCGTTGCTGGCCGATTCATAGCAGGCAGTTGGCAGCTGGCAGGAACGCCGCGCTGCCGGCTGCCCGCCGCCGGCTCCCCATGCGAGACTGCCGCAGTACGACTCGTTCCTACCCTCCGAGGAGACCGATGCACAACCTCCCCTTCGACAAACCGGGCACGTTCCGGCGCGGCAACCTGCACACCCACACCAACAAATCAGACGGCGGCAAGCCGGTCGACGAGGTCGTTGCCGCCTACCGGCAACAGGGGTACGACTTCGTCTCGATCACCGACCATTTCATGGAGCGATACAACTTCCCGGTCGTCGATACGACGTCTTTTCGCACCGATACCTTCACCACGATCATCGGCGCCGAGCTCCACGCGCCCGCGCTCTGGCATGGTGAGAACTGGCACATTCTGGCCAACGGTCTGCCCCTCGACTTCGCGCCCACGACGCCCGATGAGAATGGCGTCGCCCTGGCCCGCCGCGCTGCGGCAGCGGGCGCGTTCGTCACCGTCGCTCATCCGAACTGGTATGGCGTTTCGGTGGAGGATGCGCTCTCGATCGATGTCGCCCACGCGATCGAGATCTACAACCACACCGCCAATCACCACAACGACAAAGCGGACAGCTCCGCGCTGATCGACCAGGTGCTCATGCAGGGTCGCAGAGCGAACATCCTGGCCGTCGACGACGCGCATTTCTCCACCCGGCCCGATTTCTTCGGCGGCTGGGTGCACGTCAAATCGCCATCGCTCGATCAGGATGCATTGCTCGCCGCGCTGAAGGCTGGCCACTTCTATGCCAGTCAGGGACCGCAGATCGCCGACATCAGCATCGCCGACGGCAAGCTCACCGTCCTGTCATCCCCGGTCCACTCGATCTTCGTGACCGGCAAGGGACCAGCCGTCGAACGAGCGCGCGGTGAACGGCTCATGGAAGCAACGTTTCCGCTGGGCAGGTTCGAGGGAAGCTTCTGCCGGGTGACTGTCGTCGACGACGCAGGCAAACGGGCCTGGTCCAACCCTATCTGGCTCGACTGACTCGATGAAACCGGCGATCAGTGATCGTCGTGAGCCATCAGCCCGACCGGTACTGGAGCATGCCGGGGCCGCTCGGATCCTTCCGCAGCGGCTCCGCCCAGATGCGAACGCCGCTGCAGCCAGTGCTGCAAGCCGGTGACGGCAAAGACCACAGAAAAAACCGCCATACCGAGCAGCACGATCGCCGCTCCCGACGCGATATCGAACTCGAAGCTGAGAAACATGCCGATGGCGCCAATCGACGCCCCAATCAGGGTCGACAGCACCACGAGCGGACCGAATGAGTTCGTCATCAGCCGCGCCGTCGAGGGTGGAATGACGATTGCAGCGGCGATGAGAGTCACACCAACGATGTTCATCGACACCACCACGGTCGCGGCCAGGGCCAGCGCGAACGCCGCATCGACCCACCCGGTGCGCACCCCGTAGACCCGGGCAATCTCCGGATCGAAGGTGGTGAAGAGAAGCTGCCGGTAGCCGAGAAACACCGCCAGCAGAACCGCGGCGAACACCGCAGCAATGATGGCGATGTCTTGCCTGGTCACCCCCAGGATGTTGCCGAACAGCGCCGCTTCGAAATTGCGGGTGAATGTGCGTTCTTTGCTGATGATCGCCACACCGAGCGCGAACGATGCCGTGGTGACGATACCGATTGCGGCGTCGGCGCCGAGATTGCGACGCCTCGCGGTGGCATTGATCAGCAGCGCCGAGAGAAATCCCCACAGCCCGGCGCCAATATAGAAATTCCAGTTGAGCACATAGGCAACCACCGCTCCACCGAAAATCGAGTGGGACAATCCATGCCCGATGTAGCTCATCTTGCGCAGGATGATGTAGACACCCATCAGACCGCAGAGCGCGCCGACCAGCGTGGCGACGATCAGGCCATGCTGGAAGAACTCATATCGGAGCGGGTCGGTGAAAAAGTCCATCGCTCAGGCAACATCCGGCAGTGGCGCATCAAGGGTCAGCGAAAATGGCCGGTGCGACCCCGCTTCGGCCACCAGCAACGCGCCGGTCTGGTCATCGACCAGCACGCGCATCTCGGCATTGAAGGTCTTGCTCATCGTCACATCGTTGAAGACGGCGGACGGCGGCCCCTGGGCCACGATACCGGCATTCACACAGACGACCCACGGCAGATGAGCGGCCAGGCTATTCAGCTCATGCGTCGTCATGACAATGGTGGCGCCGGCTCGGTTCAGCTCAGCCAGCAGGTGGAGGATGTCGTCCCGGGTTTTGATGTCGACACTCGCGGTTGGTTCGTCGAGGATCAGCACCCGGGGATTGCCGATCAACGCTCGCGCCAGGAAGGCCCGCTGCTGCTGCCCACCGGAGAGATCGCGGATGTGCCGTCCGCCCAGCCCCTCGAGACCAAGCCGTTCGAGTGTTTCGGCGACTCGTCTCCGTTCCTGTCGCGAAGCCCAGGGCAAGCGGCTCGCCGAGCGGACGATGCCCATCATGACCACATTTTCCACCGACACGGGAAATGTCCAGTCGATCGTCCCGACCTGCGGTACGTAGCCCACGCCCTGCGGCGGGCGATCGGGCCGCACCCGCTGACCGTCGACAGTCACCAGACCCTCGACATGCGGCGCCAAACCAAGCATCACCCGCAGCAGGGTGGTTTTCCCCGCGCCACTCGGCCCGATGATCCCCGCGAAATGACCGGCCGGGATGCTCAGCGACACATCACTGAGCACCGGACTGCCGTCATATGCCGCCGTAGCGCGCTTCAGCTCGATTGCGTGTGAGGACATGGTGTGGTTGGTCCGATCGGGGGGAGAGGGCAAAGGGTAAAGGGCAAAAGGCAAAGGGCAAGGGTCCCTAGAGTCACTCCTCAGAGGTTCCCATATTCAGATCACCAGCTACCCCTCTTACCTTTTCCTTTTGCCCTTTGCCTTTTGCCTTTTGCCTTTTGCCTAACTGACAAACGTATCTTCCGCCGATACACTGGCCAGCGCAGACGGATCACCGCCCAGCGCGTTGGCCATGATCTCCAGGTTCCGCAGCATCATACCGATGAAGGTGTGCTCGGGCGCGCCCGGCTCTCCCGGTGGCTCATCGTCTCGCAGATCGTCGTAGTACTCGGCGCCCCCTTCGCTGGCGATCTGTTCCAGCACCGGACTGGGGAAGACCTCCGAGCCGAAGATCGCCGGCACCTCCTCCTCGCGAATCTGATCGATCAAATCGGCGACTTCCCGCGGCGACGGCTCGGAGAAGTCAGAAGGCTGGATCGCGCCGATGACGGTCATCCCATAGGTCGGGGCGAAGTAAGCCCACGAGTCGTGATAGGTCAGGAGTTTGCGGTTCTCTTCCGGGATCGTGTCGACCGTCGCCTGAATGGCCGCATCGAGCTCCTCCAGGCGGGCCAGGTAGAGTTCGAGATTCGCGGCAAAGTAGTCAGCATTGTCCGGGTCGAGCTCTGAGAGCTTCTGCTCCACCAGTCGCGCGTACTCCATGGCGTACGGGATGTTGGTCCAGAGATGGGGGTTGGGGTGCCCCTCTTCTTCGGGGAAGGAGAAGTCGTAGGCATACTCCTCGGGAGTGATCACCTTGTCCCCGAGCGTGAACACCTCGGCCCCTGCGGGCAGATTCGCTTCGGCCAGCTCGATCGTCGGCACTTCGAGATCGAGCCCGTTGGCGATCAACACATCGGCGTTGGAGAGAATGACGGCGTCGGAGGGCGCTGGTTCGAAGGTGTGGGAATTGACGCCATCCGGCACGATACCCCGCAGGTTGATCCGGTTGCCGCCGATATTGCGCACAATCGAGCTGATCGGCGCAACCGTTGTTGCCACATTGAGCAGATCGTTCGATCCCAGCTCATCCGACCATCCGACCGCCCGTGCGGTTTCCTGAGCGGATATCCCCTCCAGCCGGTGCGCAACCGCGCCAGCCACCGCGGCGCCTGTCATCGCCAGGGCACGCCGCCGGGAGAGAGATGCGGCTGACGGATTGGTTCGATCGATCATTCTGGAACAGCCTCTCGGTTCATTGATGCGAACAGTTGTAGATGCGATCATTCGCATCTGAAGCCATCTCAGGGTACGCTCTGTATCATTCACCGTCAAGCGTGTGGAATGCGTGGTTTCCTCCGTTCGAAAGTTCGAGTTTTGACTGCATCTTCTCCGACGATTTCTCCCCCCGACCAGCACTACGACGATCTCGCCAACCGGCTGAGATCGATCGGCCAGCGCGCCACGCCACAGCGACTTCTGGTGCTGGCGGCATTTCAGGATGCCGGCGAGCACCTGACGGCGGATGAGATCTACGCCCGGATTTCCGAACGATCCCCCACCGTCAATCGCTCAACCGTCTACCGGACCCTGGAGACATTCCGCGACCTAGGCGTCATCGCCGAAACCGATCTGGGCGGCGGTGTCCGCCGCTATCAGCTACTCGACCACGAACGCCACCACCACCTGGTTTGTCACGACTGTGGCGACATCATCGATCTCGACGACGACGTGCTCGAACCCATCCGCAGAGCAGCGGCGGAACGGTATGGTTTCTCCGCGGAGATCGATCACCTGGCGATTTTCGGGCGGTGCCAGTTCTGCCGGGGAGACGAGTAGCGTGCCCCGCTACGAGTTCGCCTGCGATGCCTGCGCCTGCAGCTGGGATGTCGAGCGGCCGATGTCCGAAGCATCGGATCACGCTCACTGCCCGGTCTGCGAAGCACCGGGACGGCGGGTCTACGTGACTCCGAAATTCCTCTTCAAAGCCGATCCTCGCGATGTGCGGCCCGTTTGGCACAAACACGACGGCTACGCTCACGCGCACGCCCCCCGGCGGGGACGGCATCGCAATCCGTCAGAGGATCACTGATCCTTCTGCCAGTGCAACCGGGCGAAAACCGGCAGATGATCTGACCCGACATCCTCGCCGACATCGACATCCGAAGCGACGAGCTCCATCGTGTGCAGCACGTAGTCAATACGCAACACCGGTTTGAGCTTCCACTTGTCTGCTCGTTGGCCAACGCGGTGCGTGTTTCCCACTCGAACAGGAAATGTGGCGCCCCACCGGCCCGCGTTGCGGAAGGGGTCGATCAAACCGGCCTCCATCAGCTGGCGATAGGCTTGCTGCAGCGCCGTTGTGTTCAGGTCGCAGAGCACAATCGCCGGCCGGCTGCTCACTGCCAGCTCGCCGACCATCCGCACCTGATTCTCCGTGATCGGGTCGAACTGCATGCCAGTGCGAGAGATGCGGGGTGGACGGGGATGCGCCACGATCACCCGCAGCTGCCGGTCTCCGATCCGGAGGGTGGCGTTGAGATCGGGACGCTCCGGCGCGAACGCGACAGCCGCCCCTTCCTCGAGCGGAAAGGTGCTCAGCACACCCTTGCCGGCGAAGCCTCCCGGGTGGAGAACGCGATGCGGAAAGATGCTGGCCAGCTCGGCATCGATTCGCGCCGCCTGCGCGTCCGAGACCTCCTGAAGCCCGACGATCGACGCTCCCGAACGAGCCAGATAGTCGACCAGCAATCCGGGGTCCGCCAGTCCATTGCCGATATTGCAGCTCAGGGCGGTAAACCCGTCGCCAGTTGGGCTGATGCGTTCCGGCCGTTGTGGCGCCGCGGGCGTTTCCTCTCGCTGCCCGAAGAGCTGACTCAGCCGATTGCGTTGAATTCCCATGATCGCTTTCGTCAGACTGGCGATCTTTCCTGAAATCGCCGCAGCACATTGGCCGTCATCCGGGAGATCGAGTTGACGCCGCCGTTCCACATCAGGCTGCCGATCCAGTTGATCGACCCGACGGAAAAGACCGCGCCTCCTTGATCCGAATCCTCGACCAGCACGATGTCCGACCGCACCCTGGCGTCTTCTGTCCCGCCCCGTCCGGAGAGCATGAAGGTGCAGTCCTCGATCACCACCTGATAATAGTCGGTGTGCTGCCCTTCGGTCGTCGCCAGTCGGAGTCCTTCCGGTGGCGAACCGAGATCCGGATCGTACCGGTCGATCTCGTCCCCAGCGGCGCCCCCCATGACCAGTCCGAAATCACCGAGCGGCTCGTCGATACCGATCCCCTCGAAAACGAACGCCGCTCGCGGATCGGCGCTGTCCGGCAGTCTCGTGTAGCCCGGCGCCCCTCCCCATCCCTGTGACGTGAACCCCACGCCCATCATCCGGTTGGGCGCGCGTCCCCGGTAGCGCCACAATCCACCCAGCTCGCCGGTTGTGCTCAGGTGGACTTCGCCGGGATGAGAGGTCCACGCCCGCGTGCCATTGATGCCCCGCCGAATCTCCACCACATGCGGCGCGTGCGAACTGATGCCGGTCACCCAGTAGAAACCATTGCCACCCAGGTACATGCACCGCCCGCCGGCAGCCAGATATCGTTCGAGCGCGTCGAGCGCCGGCGTTGTCCAGTACTCGGGGTGGCTTCCTGTCACGATCACCGCATACTTCTCGAGCAGATCGACGCCCTCGATGTGCAGGTCCTCGTCAGTCGCGACGTCGTAGGCGAAATCGAGATGCTCCAGCCACTCGATCAGGAAGAGGTCGGCGCTGAAATGCCGCGGGTGCCCCGTCGTCCAGCTCGACACCTCCGCCCGCATCGTCACCACCGGTCTCAACCGGCTCGAGTAGCAGATACCGGTGTGATCCGGGTGCACATCGTAGACCGACGACCCGATCTCGGGATGTTCCATCAGGAAATAATCCCGTTCGGTCAGGGAAACCGGATCCTGAACCGACCGCACGACGAAATCAGGGGTCGATTCGATTCCCTCATACAAACGCTCGTTGCCATAGGCGAGGTAGGTGTTGGTCGGCGCCAGATAGAGGATGGCCGGTGTCTCACCCTGGCCCGAACGGATGTAGAGAGGGATGTGATCGATCGCCTCCGCCGATTCCAGCCGGACCCCATACACCCCGGGAGCCAGGCCCTCCGGCACGGTCCAGGTGAAATCGGTTTCCCACCGGCAATCGTCGAGATCATCCTCATGAAACGCGATGGCGTCGTACTCGGCCGGTGCGAGTCGTGGATCGACCTCCCGGCCCGTCCAGCCCGGACCCACCACCGCGCGCATGGGGTGGTTGTGACAGACACCCCCGGCATTGTGGCCGGAAACCTCCTCAACGGTTGCCGTATCGAGCCCGCGTGAAAAATCCCAGACTCCGGCGACCCCTTCGATCCCGGCACACGCGTCGATGCCCTCCAGCAACGCGGCATGGACCGCCTCGACGCTGGCGCCGGCTGCGATCACCGGTCTGGCGATCTTGCCATTGAAGCAGTGCCGGGGACGGCCCCGCTCATCTGCAGACGACGCGCCGATCAGCAGCCGGGCGAGGTCATCTGCCGGCAATTGGGTCCCGCTCTCGGTGCACGGCAGCAATTGCGCCGGGAGCCACGATCGTGGCTCCTTTCTGCAGACAAGCCGGATGCCGGCGTCACTGAAAGACACGACGACCGAATACCAGCAATTGTTCGAAAGCGCTTCGCCAGAGCACGCGGCAGGCCCCTCACCGGTCCTGGCGACAAGGCGGCCCTCATCGTCGATAGCCAGCGACGCCACCTCCCGCCCATCCGATCCGCACAGCGCCCAGACCGTCTGCTCGGCCCCTCTGTCGGCCAGTCCCGGAAGAACGAAACACCCGACGGTCAAACCGCGCTCTGTGGTGATGACCGGATCGAGATCGACCGACACCCACGACCCGATGCCAATTGTCTGGGCGCGACCGGGATACTCTCCTTCGAACGCGGCATGCAACCGCTCGGGTTCGATCGGCCGTTTGGGCCACATCGAACCGACAAACCGAACCAGACTCGCCCGGTAGGCCGGGGCATCGCAGCTGACCTTGAACGCCACCTGTTCGCCCGGCCGGGCGCTCAGCTGGTCGGCATACCCCATCAGTGTCATCGCCCCTCCTGTCGTGCCAGCAGTCAGCAGTCAGCCGTCAGAGTTTGAGCAGTTATATCCCGACGGCGTCTCGCCCGCTCCTGACCGCTGACGGCTGACCGCCGACTGCTGACTGCTTCGCCACGCCCCGCCAGTGGTATCGTTATGTCGCCGGATCTGTGCGGATTTGGCTGCGCACCTCATAGGGAGAATCGAGATGAAAAGATTCCTCGTTGCGCTTGCGTGCGGGTTCATCGCGCTGCTCGTGGGAACCGGCTCCGTCTGGGCTCAGAACGAAACTACCGTCGATGCCGTCGTGCGCTCTTCGGACGATTCGTTCATCATCAAGGTGAACGGCTCCGCCACCGTCGGACCAAATGAATCGGTCGATGGCATTCTGGTCGTCCGGGGCGACATCACCGTCGACGGAACGGTCCGGGAAGGCTTGGTGCTCTACGACGGCACCGCGACGATCAATGGCGTGGTGGACGGCGACATCGTCGTCGTCAACGGCGATCTGGTGCTGAATGCCGGTTCCGTCGTCGACGATGTGATGCTCGTCCGCAGTGATATCCAGCAGGACCCGGCCGCCACGGTCAGTGGCGAGATCACCGAATCGAGCGGCGACTTCCGTGTCGGGCGTGGCCTCGTCATCTTCTCCATCCTCTGGTGGATCGGCACCATCATCGTCGGCATTGTGGGAGCCATCATCTTCGCCTGGCTTGGCCGCGCGCAGCTCTTCGGTGCGGTGGGCACACTTCGATCCGATTTCGTGGGCAGCCTCATCACCGCGATCGTGCTCTTCATCGGCTTGCCGATTGTCGCCGGACTGGTTCTCTTCACGCTCATTGGAGCGCCGCTGGGCATCACTATCTTCTTCGCCGTGCTGCCGATTCTGCTGGCTCTCGGCTTGATCGTCATCGGCACGTGGATCGCCTCCTACATCATCAAGGGACACTCCACCGGAGCGGCAATTGGTACAGCGGTGCTTGGGGTCATCATTCTGGCGCTGCTGTCGATGATCCCGTTCGTCGCGTTCATCGTGCTGCTGGCCGGCATGCTCGGCGCGGGCGCACTCGTCTACCGCGCATTCAGACGCTCCTCGACGCAAGCGCTGCCTCAGCAGCCGTAGTGAGACGCAGGGCAACCGTCATCCTGAGCGAAGCGAAGGATCTCCTGCCGCAGCAGTTCCCAGGGAAACGACGGTCACCCGGAGACGTGAACGAAGGAGCTTCACCTCGTTGAGAACGACTGTCGCGGTATGGTCCTTACCTCAAAGGGCGATCAGCTTGCGCTTGACCGCATAGGCTCGCAGATCGGCCCGGAAATCCGGATGCGCGATGCTGATCAACAACTCGGTTCGCTTGCGAATCGGCTGACCTTCGAGATTGACCACGCCATATTCGGTGGCGACGTACTGGACATGTCCACGCGTCGTCACCACCCCTGATCCCGGATCGAGGCAGGGTGCAATCCGGGACACCTCTCCATGTTTGGCCGTGGATGGCAAGGCGATGATCGCTTTACCGTTGTGCGCCAGATTCGCCCCGTGGATGAAATCCATCTGCCCGCCGATACCGCTGTAAAAACGCTCCCCGATCGAATCCGCCACGACCTGTCCGGTCAAATCGACCTGCAGCGCCGAATTGATGGCCACCATGCCATCGATTCGGCGGATCTCCCGGGTATCGTTGACGATGTCGGACGTATGAAACTCGACAAATGGGTTGCCGTCGACGAACTCATACAACCGTTTGCTCCCCAGGGCAAATGAGGTCACGATCCTGCCCCGCCAGGTCGACTTGTACTTGTTGGTGATGACTCCCGCTTCCGCCAGATCGACCAAACCATCGGTGAACATCTCGGTGTGAACACCGAGATCCTCCCGGTCCGTCAACCTGGCCAGCACCGCATCGGGAATCGCCCCGATTCCCATCTGAATCGTGGCTCGATCGGGCACCAGCGCGGCGATATGCTCGCCGATCTGGTTCTCCACATCGCCGAACGGCACCGGATGCGCTTCGGGCAGCGGCTCATCCGCTTCCACAAGCGCATGGAACTGGCTGACATGGATGGCGGAGTTGCCCATCGATCTCGGTACACGGGGATTGACCTGTCCGATGACGAACTGTGCCGCTTCCGCGGCTGCCCGGGCGCAGGCGATCGACATACCCAGGCGGCAGAAGCCATGGTGGTCGGGCGGCGACACCTGCAGCAGCGCCACATCGACCGGCAGCCGCCGCTCCCGCATCAGTTCCGGAATCTGCGACAGAAAAACGGGCGTATAGTCGGCTCGGCCGTCGTTGATTGCCGCCCGGACATTGGCCCCCGCGAACAAGGCATTGTGCCGGATGTGCCCGGCCATCTCCGGCGCGACATAGGGCGCTGGTCCCTCCGTATGCAGCGAAACGGTCTCCACCCGCTCGAGCGACATCGCTCTTCTGCACAATGCGTTCACGAGACGATGAGGCGTCATCGCCACTTCGTGCAGATAGACGCGATGTCCCGACTGCACAACGCTCACTGCTTCGTCCGCAGAGACGTACGCCGGCGCCTCTTTTTTCATGCTCCAGCCTTCCTCATCGATTGCTCAACCCCATTGGCATAATCTTGCAACGCAAACGCCTGCTTCGTCATGCACGAAGTGGCACGCAGGCTTCACAATGATCGTGACGGTCTATCGCCAGGAGAGGGCGGGGCGGGCATGATGCGAACGATCACGATCAACGATGGACGAAACCTGCCGGTCCGGCCAGTTCGGCCCGAGGACGCGCCTCTCTTGCAGGATTTTCATCGCGGTCACAGCGCCCGCACACTCTATCAGCGTTTTTTCGGACACTATCCGGAGCTGAGCGACTCGATGGCCGAACGATTCGCCACCGTCGACGGACATGACCGCCTGGCCCTGGTGGCCACCGATCCTCTCGATGACCGAAAGTTGGTCGGCGTTGTCCGTCTCGACCGGGACACCGGGACGACGTCGGCCGAGTACGCGGCTATCGTCACCGATGCCTGGCAGGGAATGGGCGTGGGACATGGCTTGACCGTTCATCTGCTCAACGATGCGCGCGATCAGGGGATCGACCGGGTCTACGCGCTGGTGCTGGCCGGCAATCAGCCCATGCTGGCGCTGCTCAAGGGACTTGGTCTGCCGTGGCGGACATCGATGGGCAACGGATACGAGCGCGTCGAAATCGAGCTCGATGAAACCTGGGGAGAACAACAATCATGACCATCCGGCGCCTTGCCGTGCTGACCAGTGGTGGCGACGCACCCGGTATGAATGCCGCTATTCGCTCGGTCGTGCGCACTGCGGTCCATCACCATGTCGAACCCTTCGGCGTACGCAACGGCTATCGCGGCTTGATGAACGGCGATATCGAACCCCTGACCAATCGCGCTATCGGCGGCATCATGTTGCGGGGCGGCACGGTGCTGGGCAGCGCCAGAGCCCCAGATTTCGCTACGGACGCCGGGCGCGACAAAGCGATCGACCACCTGGAAAGGCTCGGTATCGACGGCCTGATCGTCATCGGCGGCAACGGATCGCAATCCGGTTCCCTCAGTCTGCACAACACCGGATTTCCGACAGTTGGCGTCGCGTCGACGATCGACAACGATCTCTCTCTCGTCGATACCTGCATCGGTGTCGACACCGCGCTCAATACCGGATTGGCGCTGATCGACCGCCTGCGCGACACCGCCACCTCGCACCATCGCGCATTTGTCGTCGAGATGATGGGGCGCAAGAGTGGCTACCTGGCCCTGATGGCCGGTATAGCCTCTGGCGCGGAGCTGATCTGCACACCGGAGTCGCCGGTGCCGATCGAAGCGGTGATCGAAACCGTGCAAGCCGCTCATGCCATCGGCAAGAATCACTTCCTGGTTGTTGTCGCGGAAGGCAGCCCATTGACCGCACCGGCGATCGTCGATGCACTCAATGGGGACAAGTGTTTCGAAGCGCGCCTTTCGGTACTGGGTCATGTGCAGCGGGGCGGCGCGCCGCTGGCCTTCGACCGGCTGCTCGGCAGCCGCAGCGCGGCCGTTGCGGTCCAGGCGCTGCTAAGGGGTCAGAGCGGCGAGCTCGCTGGTCTGGCCAAAGGAGAGATCACACTCGTGCCCATTGCCGATGCGATCCTGCCCTCGCGCAAGGTCACACCCGAGTTGCTCGGACTTGGAGATATCCTCTCGCGGTGACGACGTTCAGCAAAACCCAGCGCGATTCGTCAGAAATCGACCGCCGCACCCTCATCGCCGCCTACGAGGCCTCACTGGCGGTCGCTGCGGAAGTCGATCTCGACCCACTCCTCCAGCGCCTGACCGATCTGGCCCGCGAAGTCGTGGGCGTCAAGTACTGCGCGCTCAGCGTCACCAACCAGGACGGCTCGATCGCGTCGTTCATCACCTCCGGAATTTCCGCCGAGGACCGGGCCGCCATCGGACCGCCGCCCGTGGGACGAGGGCTGCTCGGGGTCATCATGCACACAGATGACGGCATCATCGTGCCCGACATCCAGGCCGATCCCCGGTCGATCGGATTTCCCCCCAACCATCCGCCGATGAAATCGATGATCGGCGTGCCGGTCATGCTCATCGACCGGCCGGTCGGCAACCTCTATCTCTGCGACCGGATCGATGGCCGCCCCTTCAACGAGCAGGATCTGGCTGTTGTCAGCATTCTGGCCACACACGCCGCCACGGCGTTCGACCGGGCCCGCCTCTACGCCCAGTTGGAAACGAGCCGCCGTGGCGCCGAAGAGCAGCGAGACCAGCTCCGCTCGATCATGGACAACCTCCCTTCCGCGGTGATCATCCAATCCGCGGCCGACCAGAGCGTCGAAATGGCCAACAGCACCGCCATGAACCTCTTCTTCGGCTCGATCCTCGCGCCGGCCACCGTCCCCGTCTACGACCGGGACTTCACCCTCCTCCGCGAACATGGGGAACCAGTGCCGCGACACCAGCAACCAGCCGCCCGGGCGGCACGGGGCGAAATCATCCGCAATATGCAGCTCATGCTGCGCAAGCGAAGCGGCCAGATCGTTCCCGTACTCGTCCAGGCCGGCCCATTGCGCGACGCCGATGGTCACATCACCCGCGCCGTCGTGGTGTTGCAGGACATCACCGCGCTCAGGGAAGCCGAGCAGCTCAAGGACGACTTCATCTCGCTCGTCTCTCACGAGCTGCGAACCCCGATCACCGCCGTCTACGGCGGGTCGCACCTCCTGGCGAACCAGCGGAACAGCGTTCCCGAGGAAACGGCGCAGGAGCTGCTGAACGATGTGGTGATCGAGAGCGAACGGTTGAACCAGATGCTCGAAAACCTGTTGAGCATCAACTCCATCCGGGCTGGACGGCTGGAACCCGACACCGAACCCGTGCTGGTCGAGCCACTCTGCCGCCGCGTGGCCGCTGACATCGCGCGGCGAACAGCGATACACCGCTTCGAGATCGATATCGACCCATCGGTTCCGCCCGTCGAAGCCGATGCCAATCATCTCGAGCAGGTCTTGCGCAATCTCTACGAAAACGCCATCAAATACTCGCCTCGCGGCGGCGCCATCCGGATCACGGCCAGCGAAGAAGCGGGTGCTGTCTCCATCCGCGTCTCGGATGAAGGGATCGGCATCGCCCAGGATCACCTCGATCAGCTCTTCGAGCGTTTTCGCCGGCCGGGCGCTCCTGCCACGGTTCGCGGTATGGGGCTCGGGCTCTATCTGAGCCGCCATCTCGTCGAAGCGCAGGGGGGAGAGCTCTCCGTATCGTCCGACGGGCTTGGCAAGGGCGCGACCTTCACGATTCTGCTGCCAGTGGCGCGTGGATGGAGCGACACGGAGAGCTGAAAGTTGCACGGCAAGCCGCTTCCCCCGTATGGTTCTGTCATTGGTCAAAGCGTTCACCTGAGACCCGGAGATCGATGAGAAAGCACCTGATTCTGGTTGTCGATGATGAACCGGCGATCGTCCGGCTGGTCAAATCGAAGCTGGTCGCCGACGGCTATGCGGTCGAAACCGCGAATAGCGGCGAAACGGCCCTGGAGTTCCTCGACAACGAACGGCCAGACCTGATCGTGCTCGACGTCATGATGCCCGGCATCGATGGCTACGAAACGCTGCGCCGCATTCGGGGCAAAACGCAGATTCCGGTGATCCTGCTGACCGCCCGGTCGGGCGATGCCGATCTCTCCCGCGGATTCCACGCCGGCGCCGACGACTACGTCACCAAGCCCTTCAATCCGGATGAGCTCGGGTTGCGCGTCGCCGCTGTGCTCCGGCGAACAGCCGGCGCGGCGCCGATCGGCGGTTCCACGATTCTGGAATATCCCAACGTCACCATCGATCTCGACCGCCGCACGGTTCAGGTCAAAGGCGAAGAGGTTCGCCTGAGCCGGACTGAATGGGAGCTCCTCTCCCAGCTCGCCGGAAACGCCGGCCGGGTGATGCTGCACGGCGAGCTCCTCTCCCGCATCTGGGGACCGGAGTTCCGGGACGAAGCCCACTATCTGCGCACCTGGGTCAGCCGCCTCAGAGCCAAACTGGAAACCGATCCCAGCGCGCCCGAGCTGATCAGCACCTTCCCCGGTCTCGGCTATCGCATGGAATCACCGCCGCCGAAGGATGGAGTGTAGGCAAAGGGCAAAGGGCAAAGGGCAAAGAAACGATACCTTATCGGCCCACCCAGGGTTCGCCAACGCGGGCCCCGTCCTACTTTTGCCCTTCGCCCCTTGCCTCTTGCCCACCGTCCTTTGCCTATCTCCTCGCCAGCCTCTCCACTCAAGGTTTCGTCCTACTTTTGCCTTTTGCCCTTTGCCCTTTGCCCTTTGCCTATCTCCCTTCGCCCTTTGCCCTCATCTCTTCGCCAACCGCTCCGCCAGACTCTTCCCATCCGGCGCTTTTCCCGTCCTGGCGGCTTTTTCGTCGAGCTTGCCGAATGACCGCTGCACGTAGCGCACGCCCAGAAATCGGAAGGGTTCGGGTTCCCAGCTTCGCGACCGGTGATTGACCGGCGGCAGTGTGGTTCGTTCGGTTTGCCGGCCGAGCATGAGATCGGCCAGCGTTCTGCCGGCCAGATTGGCTGTTGCCACACCATTGCCGGTATACCCGCGAGCCGACGCCACATTCGTCCGCACATCGAAGCTGAAGGTGGGCATGAAGTCACGGGGCCAGCCAAGCGGACCTCCCCAGGTGTGGGTGAACCTGACATCCTTGAGACCCGGAAACCAGGCGCGGACATTGTCCTGCAGCATGGTGTGGGTCGGGCCGTGCAGGTCGTAGCTATCTTCGATCTTCGATCCGAAGTGATAGGGCGCACCCCGGCCGCCGAAGAGAATCCGGCCGTCGGCTGTTTTGGAGAGATAGTCGATGGTGTACTTGCACGATTCCACCGTGTGCCGGCTGTACCAACCGATCGCTGCCCACTGATCGCTGGTCAGCGGTTCGGTGAGGGTGATCAGTGAGTAGACGGGCATCACCTGCCGCCCCACACCCTTCAAGCCGCTCATATAGGCTTCGCCGCAGAGCACGACCATCCGAGCTCGAGCATGCCCGCGGTCTGTGTGCAGAACCGGGTATGCGCCGCCGGTGAAATCGGTCACCGCTGTCTGCTCGTAGATCGTCGCGCCCATCGATTCGACTACGCGCGCCAGTCCACGCACCAGCCGGCCCGGATGAATCACCGCCGTTTGCTTCAGCCAGACCGAACCGAGTGTCTCGGTAATCCGGATGCGCTCGTCGGTCGCCGCCTTGTCGTAGACCTCGACTTCATCCTCGAATCCATAGTCGGTCAACGACCGGGCGATCTCGCCGATCTCCGGCAGCTGCGCCTCTCCGCGCGCGATGAAGAGCGAACCCGATTTCTCCCACTGGATATCGAGCGCGTGCCGCGCGGCAAACGAGCCCACCTCGTCGACCGCTCCCGCCATCGCCCGGTGCATGTCGATGGCGGCGCTCCGGCCCCATCCCTTGGCCAGGGTATCCATGCTGGTCGGAAACCCGGACGTGCACCAGGCTCCATTGCGCCCCGAGGCGCCAAAGCCCGCAATCTCCCGCTCCAGGATCGCGACTTTGAGCGACGGGTTCTGTTGCAGCAGGTAATAGGCGGTCCACAGACCAGAATACCCAGCGCCCAGAATGGCCACATCGACATCGATCGAAACATCCATCGCCGGGCGCGGCGTCAGATCGTCACCACACGTCTCGAGCCAGTAGCTGTACGTGCTGTAATCCCTGGTCGCCTCTCCCACTGCCCATCGCTCCCTGGCTATCGCTCATCCGTGGGCGGAATGATACGTCCCCCGCATATACGCTCTTTTGTATCGATGGGTGTTTTGGTGCATTGTTGGGCACATATGCGTGACGGCTCTACGTGTCAGGGGATCCCTATGTCGCAAAGTGAGAACGCCCAACCCAGCCGGGAAGAATGGCTTCAGATCATCTGGCCGGAAACCGGCCTGCACACGATCACATCGGCGCCGGCAGCCGCAAAGGACACCCTCGACGAAGACGCCGAGATCACCCTCTCAATCGACTTCCTCACCCTCTCCCTCTCGCCCCTGGAGTTCATCCAACTGGCGTCATTCCTCAGGATGAGCGTCGACCAACTCCTCGAACGCCACCCCAGCTGGCAGCGGGCGGTGGTCAATGCGTTCGATGTGAAGGATTGAGACGAAGCGGGCACTGGGCACTGGGCACTGGGCACTGGAATTCTCCCCTCTCCCGCGGTCGGGAGAGGGGCTGGGGGTGAGGGATTTTCCCAGAGGGCCGAGGTTGAGAGACCCTTCGCCTTCACCCCATCGTCATCCCGAGCCGGGTCGAGGGACCTCTCGTTGGCGTAGGCCGGGTCACCGATTGGCGGCGGCGCCAGACCCGCTTCGGACTCCGGACCACGGACTTCGGACTACGCGATACCTACCGTCTCTCCCGACTCGATCGACTCCCGCGCCGCCAGCGCAACTTTCAGTGCCGCCCGTGCATCGGCCGGTGTGGCCCGATCGGCGATTTTGCCTCCGGCGATGCATTCGGCGAAATAGGCAATCTCCCCATAGTACGGATCGATCTGCTCGACCGACAGCACCTCGGGCTCTCCCTCGTTGGGGAAGAGTTTGAGCTGATTGACTCCCGCGCCCATCTCCACGCTTCGCCCACCGGCCCGAAACTCGTACTCGATCGCCCCCGTTTCGCAGAGCACCTGGAGCATCGAAGAAAACGGGTACGACTCCGGCATCATCATGCCGCCATCGACCACCGCGGACGTATCGCCGTAATCGACCAGCACCTGCACCTGATCCCAGCCGCCCGACCGGGGATTCTTCAGCCCCTTCGCCGTCACGGCTTTCGGATCGCCGAAAATCCAGTTCAACGCATCGTAGTCATGGATCATCTGGTCGAGCACGGCGCCGCCGGTGAGATCGGACCGGGAGAAGAGCGCCGACCATGCCGGGAAGGGTTGTCGCCGGAACGCCAGCCCGGATCGCGGAGATCCATACTCCCCACTCTTGACCAGACGAGCCAGCTCCATGTACTCCGGCCAAAATCGCAACACATGGGCGATCATGAAGACCTTGTCGGTTTCCGCGGCAAGATCGACCAGCGCCGCCGCATCCTCATCGGTCATCGCCACGGGTTTTTCCAGGAGAACATGCTTGCCGGCAGCCAGCGCGGCTTCCGTCACCGGCCGGTGTTGGGGCGTCGGCAGGCAGATATCCACCGCCTCGATCGAATCGTCGCGCAGAATCCGGTCGAGCTCGCCCGTCCACGTCGTGCCCAGTTCTTCCGCCAGCGGTTTGGCGCGCTTCTCACTGTGCGCATAGATCCCCGCAATCTCAACGTCTGGCATCTTCGCCATCGCCTTGCCATGCGTGGAGCCCATGAAACCAGCCCCCAGGATTGCGATTTTCATTGTGGTGCTCCTTCGTCGCAAGCTGGCGGCTGGCAGCTGGAAGCCGGCAGCGACGGGTTGACTACTTCTCAATTGACTTCATGAGCCCCTGAATCAAACGCCCCGTTTCGCTTGCGAGTGATTCTGCGCGGGCCGACGCTTCGTGATCGACGAGCTTGATCCGCTTCGCAATCTCGAGCTGCGTCTCCAGTTCGCGTAACGATCCATAGGCGTAGCCGAGAAACGCAAGAAACTGGGCATCAGTGCCCCGCCCTTGACCTTCAGCGATATTCGACGGTATCGAGTTTGCCGCACGGCGAATCTGACTCGTGATCTCGTATCGGTGCTCTCTCGGCCATCCAGACGACAGTTCGTATATCTCTACCACAAGATCCATCGATCGCTGCCAGGCGATGAGATCACGATAGTTCCTGATCACCGTCGTTCCTGCCCGCTGCCTGCTGCCTGCTGCCTGCTGCCTGCTATTCAGCAACAAACTGCCGCAAATAATCGAACGCCGTCTTGGCAGCAGCGTGGACGTCTTCCAGCGGTGGCCAGGGCTCGCCGGTGAACTCGATCTCGGACGAGACTGGACCGTCGAAGCCAACGGCTTCGAGTGCCGCGAAGATCGGCGCGAACTGCACCTCGCCGGTACCGGCAGGCGGGAAGTTCCAGACGCCGAAACCGCCAATGCTGTCCTTGGCGTGCATGTGCTTGACGTAGGGAGCCGCGGCTTTGATGTCTTCCACCGGGTCGGTGTTGCCGTAGTAGATGACATTCGCTGGATCGTAGTTGATGCCGATGTTCGGTTTGTCGATCAACTGCACCAGTTCCGCCGACAGCGCGCCGTTGGCGACGAGTCCGCCGTGCGTTTCGAGACAGATGGTGATGCCCTTGTCCGCGGCTTCGTCGCAGAGCGGCCGAATGCGGGCCAGGAACATCTCCCGCTGCTCGTCGAGCGAGCCATGCGACGAAGCATCGTGCCCGCCGGTGCTTGTGGTCACGAAGGGGATGCCAAGTTTGTGCGCCACATTGAGCGCCTTGCGGAACTCACCGGTGCCGGCGTCGCTGGCCAGATCGGAATGACCGGCGAAACTGACCGCGGTCTGCCCATACTGCTGGAGCAGGTCTTTCACATGCGCCAGCTCTTCGTCGGTCGCATCACGCCGGACATGCTCGGTCCAGCCAGGCACCGAGGTCAGCTCGACACTACTGAATCCTGCCAGCTGCGCGCCAGCCAGCGAGTCTTCCAGAGAATAGGTGTGATAGGTGTTGGTACAAAGGGTAAGCCGGTCAGCCATGGTTTCTCCTTGCCTCTGTTGAACGATCCTCAAAAAGCGCTTTCGTTATTTTCCGCCAAACCAGGTCCGTCCGGGATAGAACTTCATGTACTCGTTGTACAGTCCGTCTTCGATGGTGAACGCAACCCGGGCGAATGGCGGATCGTCGACATCGAACGGGGCAATCACCACCTCTTTACCTTCGAGATAGGGCTCCAGTTCATCGACTTCCCACGCCACATGCGGCAACGCCTGGAAATCGGCCGCAACCGTGCTTTCCGGCTCGTACCGCAGCAACTCGACCCGGTACGGGTGGGTGTTCGGATCGGTCACCCAGCACTTGCTCGGCTCCACATAGTCTTCGTTGGGCTGTGTTTCGGTAGTCGTCAGCCCCATGTGATGGAACTTCTTCATGCTTTCCCTTCCATTTTTCTGGAGACGTGCAAGGGAACGGGCGGTCACCCTCGCGAGTAGACCGCCCATTGCGCTGCTTCAGCGCTGCTCATGCAGCGCAAACGCGTTCGTCATCAGACGACGATCGACCATGCCAGGTTCGATCAGGCGCCGGCCCCTTCGGGCTCGGGCACTGCCGAGAAGAGCTCATCCAGCTCGAAGTCGGCCGCGGCCTGCTGGACCATGGCGTAGTCGAAGTCGTTGGCGCCGGCAATGAACGCATTGCTGACAACGTCCTCCGTGGCGAACTCCTTGGTCAGCAGTCCGATCGAGCGAACCGTGTCGAACCAGAGATTCCACGACTCCATGCTGTGATCGCCCCAACCAGCCCGGTTGGCGAAATCACCGCGATAGACGACGGCCAGCTGCCACATCGAGGCCACAGCATTGGCGATCGCTTCCGGATCATCCGCAGGGAATGAGGTCTGCAGACCCGCCGAAATCGTCGGCTCGTTGTAGGTGATCTGAGCGGCCGCGCGCGGATTGTGGTGACCGAACTCCAGACCCATCGCCCAGGCCCGCAGGAAGTTCGTGTACGCCTCGTGCTTCGACTCATCCGCGAGGTCGGCCGAGCGAATCACGAACGAGTTCGCCGGGAGCTTCGAATGCTCGATGCCCAGCCAGTACTCGAAGTCGAGACCTTCGGCATCCCACTGGGCTCGCAGCCCTTCCCAGGAGAGAGCGGCATCGCCCTGACCCTGCTGGAGCGCGGCGCCCCAGGCGGTAACACCCGCGATCACATACTCGACTGTGGTGTGGTCGGCGCCGCCGGCCACAAGCATGGGATCGGCAATCGCCTGCCACGACGCGTCACCGAGGATGATGGTCTTGCCTTCCATCTCCTTCATGTCAGTGATGCCTTCGCCCGTGCGGAACGCAAAGTCGAAGACGTCGTATGCGCCCATCTGGAAGACCGACGCAATCGGCACATCGGCTTCGAGGTTGAGGGTGAAAACGCCGGGCGACGGATACGCCATGTCGGCCTGACCCTCAGCAACCAGGCGCTCGGAACCGGCCGCCGGGCCGCCTTCCAGCACCGCATTCACCCCTTCGACCCATCCCATCGACTGGGCAACCCAGAAGGGATAGTCATCGAAGACTTCCAACCGGCCGCGTGGCGAAACCCAGGTGATCGTTCCGTTTTCCTGAGCGGCCAGAATGTGCGAGCTGTTGAGCAAGTGCATCGCTGGCGCAGAGAGTCCGAGCGCTGCTGCGCTCTGCATGAAACGCCTGCGGTCGATCCGCTGCGATGTCAGGTCGGTGATCAGATCATCGAGTCGAGTCATCCGGTTTTCCTCCTCTGACGAATCGTTGCCTGTCATTTTGCCGCTGTCACCTGACAGCGATCATTCCTTCAGGCCAATTGTGTTAGTGGCGGCTTGCGCCGCGTTGCCGGCAATCCAGACATGCCGGCCGAATCGGGTTGTCGCCAGGCAGCGCCAGCGGCGTCATGCCTGCCAGCTTGCCCACCGTTTGCCGATCCAGAAAAAGATGACATAGATCGAAACACCAATCAGCGCGATGAGCAGGATGATTGCCCAGAACTGCGCCATACGGATCAGCGATGCATAGACCTGCAGCTGGTTCCCCAGCCCATTCTTGCCGCCGACCATCTCCGCGCCGACCGCTGTCAGCAGTCCGAAGATGCTGCCGACCATCAATCCGACGATGATCATCGGCAGGGCCAGCGGGAACCGGATCTTCGCGAATATCTGCAGCGTGTTCGCCCCATACGATCTGGCCAGGGCGATTTTCGCCAGGTCGGTGCGCCTGAACCCGGTGGCCGAGTTGATCATCACCATCGGGAAGACGGCGAGTGTCACGGCGATATAGCGCGGCGTGCTGCCGAAGCCATAGTTGAGCATCAGCAGCGGCACCAGCGCGATCATCGGCGTCGTGACCAGCAGGAGCACGTACGGCGTCACGATTTTCTCCACATAGGGAAACTGGGTGATGATCGCGGCGAGCATGATGCCGAGCGACGCGCCTATCGAGAAGCCGACCAGCAGCTCTCTGATGGTCACCTTCATATGCGGCCAGAACGAATCGAAGTCATTGAGCAGGGAGGAGCCGATATCGCTCGGACGCGGAAAGACGTAGGGAGCCACATTGAAATGACGAACCGCCAGCTCCAGCCCGCCAATCAGCAGCACGGCCACCAGAATGAGCCCGCCGATCTCGCCGGCGCTCTTGGCGGTGGAGGCTCCAGTCAGCGCGGACCAGTTGGTCAGGCCGGCTCCCCCTTCTTCACCCCCCGCTTCCCCGAACGTGGGGATTGTTTCTCTCAGTTCACTCGCCATCAGGCGTCTCCTCGGACATTCCGGTCACAGTCGGTCGTTGTTGATTCGGTTGTGGTTGTCATGAGCGGGGCGTGTAGACGCCGGTCATGATCGTGTCCTTGATCTCCAGAACCTTCTCGATGAAGGGCGGTGAAAAGGTCTCGTCGATCGTTCTGGGTCTGGGCAGATCGATATCGAAGACATGCGCTACCCGGCCGGGGCGCGGAGTCAGCACGACCACCCGGTCGGCGAGGAAGATCGCTTCTGTCACATTATGGGTGACGAAGATGATCGTTTTGCCGGTCTCCATCCACAGTTTCTGGATGAGCAGGTTCATCTCGTCGCGGGTGAACGCGTCGAGCGCACCGAACGGCTCGTCCATCAGGATCACTTCCGGATCGTAGGAGAGACAGCGGACGATGCTGGCCCGCTGCTGCATACCACCCGAGAGCTCGCGGGGATACTTGTTCTCGAATCCCGCCAGACCAACTTCATTGAGCAGCTGATTGATCCGGTCCTCATAGGGACCGACTTTCTTGCGCTTGATCTCGAATGGGAAATTGATGTTCTGTCGCAAGTTGCGCCAGGGGAGGAGGTTGGCCTCCTGGAAGATCATGCCGATCTCAGGTCGCGGCCCCGTGACCGGCGTCCCATTCAGCACGATTTGTCCCTTGGACAGATCGTGCAATCCGGACATCCCCCAGAGCAATGTGCTCTTCCCACACCCCGATGGTCCCACGATCGCGACGAACTCTCCCTGCTTGATCTGCAGGTTGATGTCCTCCAGGGCATGGACCTGGCCGGTCTTGGTCTTGTAGTACTTGGTCACGTGGTCGATCGACATGGCGACGTTCGCCCCATTTGCCGATGCCCCGACACGCTCTCCGACAGCTTGCGCCACTCTGATCCTCCGATTACTTGCGTGTTTCGCCTGAGCAGCGCCCCTGATCCTCAGACTGCTTCCTTGTTGGTCATCCGGCTCACGCTGGGTTCAATGCTTGCTCAGCGTCGAGCACGGAGACGCCTGCTGGTTTACTCAACGCTGGCGATTCTATGAGTTCAAGTGAAAGTGTGTCAACAACGAGACGTGACTGGATATCTGCAAGGCAGACCGTACTGCCCGCCGAAAACGCATCGACCGCCGATTCAGGTACCATTCGCGGCAGAATCCTCTTCGCAGGCGACCAGAATGGCGAAAAAACCACCATCGACCCCAAAGAGAACGTATGCGACTGGCCGCACGCTGTCAGGTTCGCTGGCCACCCTGTTGACCGCCATTGCGGACAGATTGGTCCTCATGAACGCCATGAGCGCTCAGGGAGCCCTCCTTCGCTCGCTCCTGGTTCCCCCGTTGCGGATCACTGCCCGGGTGTTGCGCTGGTGGTCGCGAAGCTACATCGGACAGCGCCTGGGACTGAACTGGTCCGTGCAAACCATGTCGGCCGGATTCAGGCACACATACGAACCCGCCGATATCGGTGACGCGTGGCGAGATTTCGAGCGGGGCCAGGTTACCCTGAAGCCCCCGGCCAAGCGCTGACCGGACTAGCTCGCCGCCACCTGATCCGAAGCAGACTCCTCTTCAGTCACGTCGGACTGCACCGCCATGATCCACCCCTTGAGCACCCGGTTCACATGCCCGGCGCCGACGATTCGCTCCGCGGGCGCCTCGAACTCCGTCGGATGGAGAATGAATGGCCGCTGTTGCGGTCCACCCAGCCCTCCATGACATCCGACCAACTCCTCGAAGGCCGCCACCTCATTTTCCTCGACCCAGTAGGTGCCGTTGACCAGGATATCCGGAGCCGCCGGGAAGGTGTTGGTTCGCCGCAAATGCTCCGCCGCCAGTGGACCGAATGTCTCCAGCGGGTTCTCTCCCTCGAACGTATCGGAATCGAGAAAATAGACGCCGTGCTTGCTCAGCACCATGCCCCCGTTTTCCTCATCGTTGACCATGATGAATCCGATCCCCGGATGGTCGGTCAACGTCGATGGAAGCGAGGGAAAGACGTCGATGATCTGCTGGAGGGTCATCCTTTCCGGCCATTGGGGAAAGGAAACCAGCCCCAGGTTGCCCGATGCCAGCACCACCGCCTCGATCCCCTCGGCCACGATGTCTGAATTCGAGGGCCGGTAGTTTTCGAGCATTCTGTTCACCGTCTGGACCGTGCGGGGGTGCGTTTCCTCATGCTCGGAGACGATCGCCCGAAAGTGCGCCAGTGATTCGGTGGAGTCGAGAATGGCATTGACGTCCGCTCCGGCCGGCATCGCTTTCCTGACGAGATCGCCAAGCGATTCGCCATAGCGCTGCAGAAACGTTGCCCCCTGGCTCTGGCCATGGTCCGAAAGAATGACGAGATGCATCGGCCGGCGGGCCGCACCGGCAACCTCTTCCAGGTGACCGAGCAGCGCGTCGACTTGCCGCAGCACCCGGAAGGTGTAGTCCCGGTCGATTCCCGTGTGATGCGCCACTTCGTCGTAGGCAAAAATCGTGTAGTAAGCGGAGGGCACCCCGCGGAAGATGTCGGCGATCGCCATGAAGCGGGTCAGTTCGAGGAGTGCCGCGGTAGTGCCGGCCCGGACGAACGCATAGGTCCATGGCCGGGCGATGCGAGGCTGCACATTCTTCCGGTTCTGCCAGAACTCCTCCCACCACTCGCGCCCCACTTCCTGGACGAACCGGGAAAAGAGACGGCCAAGGGTGTAGGGATTGGCGAAATAGGCCCAGTACCCCGCTTCGCCGCTGAGTGGACTGAGCTTGCTGAAGGTTCCGACACAATCCTGGGCGCCCCCGGAAAAGACATTGAACCGGCTCGATCCATGTGGCGCCAGCAACCCCCGCCCTGTTCCGAGCTCCGATTCCAGCAGTCTCGCCGTTTTCATGCTGCTGGAGACCATCAGCTCGCCGCGGCTCTTGTCCCACCAGCGAAACGCCGGAATGTTCTCGTTGCTCCCCAGGAGAATGCCGGCTTGACTCGCCGACGTCTGGCTGGAGAGATCCGGTTCCCACTCGATCAGATGGTGGGATTTTTCCTCGATCCACCGCTTCATCGTCGGCGCATATCCTGCCGCGATCGCCTGCTCGAGGATGGGTTCGGCCAGACCATCGATCTCCAGGAAAAGCACGCCCGGCTCGGTGGATCCGTCGCCCGACTCATATTTCGTCCGCAGCGGCTCGGTGACCATCCGGTTGTACGACGGCCGATCGTCGAGGGAGAAGAGAGCGGACAGGAACGAGACGACGATCGTCGTCCCCAGCGAGATCCATATCGCCGTTTCTACATTGGCGACCGTGAAACGATCCTGATCGAAGAGATCGTCCAATCTGGCAACGAGAAGAATGATCAGCGCCGAGCCGAGAAAGATGGCCACGGGAAAAACGATGGCCGGCAAATAGGACGAGAATCGAAAGACATATGGCCAGAGCAACGTCTGGCATATGGCGATCGACGCGGCAGCTACGAGCAGTGGCCCGACACCATGAATCGTGAATCCATCGAGCAGCCGGCCCAGCAGGGCCAGCGCGATCGCCCCGAAGAGGGTATAGACCACCAGCCATCGCAACTGGCGAGCCAGACTCGTGTCGATCGTCAGATGTCGTTCGGAGGCCGTATTGCTCGCCGTCACCTACCCGCTCCCCCTACACCCTGCCCGTCAAGCGCTCGGCGTGTAGTAGTTGGCATATTGCCAGACGGCTTTCTCATGCAGGAGCTCGGGCGTCAATCCCTGCGACGCAAACCGGTCCGGCGCCAGAAGGGAAAGATCGAACGGCGGCTCTCCTCCGACGATCCATTCGGCCACACACCGGCCAATCGCCGACGAAAGAGAGAATCCGCTCCCGTTGCACCCAGTCGTCACCCAGAATCCCCGCACAGCCCCGACCGGTCCCGCCATCAGCTTCCCGTCCGCGGTCATGGTGAAGAGACCACCACGCTCCTCCTGCGACGTATGCTCCCGCAGCGCTGGAATCGACGGCTTGAGCACCTCGGCGAACTGGTCATTCAGGGTCGGGTCGAACGAGATCATGTCGGTGGTGAAGCCCGCCGGCAGCTGGGACGGATAGGCCAGCGGGTTCGATTCGAACCCGCCAAACATCAAACCATTGCGCGCTGGTCTGGCGTAGCCGGAGGCATCGGTGATGCGCACGATCGGCATATCGGCAGTCACGCCCTCGATCGGACTGGTGATGCGCAGCTGATGCCGCATCGGCACCACCGGCACCTCGACACCAGCCATCGCCCCGATCATGCGGGACCAGACTCCCGCCGCATCGACAACGACCGGCGTCTCGATCGTCCCGGCCGCGGTCTGAACAGCCCACACCTCGCCCGCTTCAACGCTGATGCCCGTTACCGGCGTGTGGCCGATCACCCGCAATCCCAGCGCTTCACCCGCCTGCCAGTAGGCGATCAGCATCGACCGCGGTTCTTCGATGTAGAGATCGCCGGGTACGTGATGGACCGAAACGATGCCTTCCGGATCGAGATAGCCGCACAATCGCGATGCCTCCCGGGCATCGACCCGCTCGATTTCGACGCCCCAACCAACCGAGTCCTCGACCTCGGCATCGACCATTCCAGCGTGCGCCGGCGTGCGGGCGATGAAGAGACTGCCAACCGCCTCATGCGGTATCGGCACACCGGTTTCCTGGGCAAATGTGGTGACGATCTGCCGGGAAAGCAGAGCCAGCCGCGTTTTCGTTGCCGACGCCTGGATCATCTTGAACAACCCGGCCGCTTTCGGCGAAACCTGCGTGCCCGGTTCGTACTGATCGAGCAGCACAACCGATCCGGCGCCAAGCCTGACCAACTGATAGGCGACGCTGAAACCAAATGCCCCGGCGCCGATCACGACCGCGTCCGCCGATGTGGGAAGTTGGTCCGAAGTCCGGAGTCCGAAGTCCGAGGCCCGGCTTCCTGTTGTGACCGAATTGGCGGCTGTACTCAAGAGAGACGTCCCTTCAGGTGCTTGATGAGGCCCCGCAGCGGACGGCCAGCGTCGTTGCAGGCACTCAGCACGCGATCGTATCCACTTTTGTCGAAAAAGCCGACTCGATAGGCGATGACGCAAAGCGTTTCCACTTCTCTGAGAGACCCATGGGCAATTGACAGGTGGTGGAGGAACTCCCTGTCACCATTTCTCCCCTTGCCCTCAGCGATGTTCGCTGCGATTGACACTGCCGCACGGCGAATCTGGCTGGTCATGCCGTATGTTTCTTCACGGGGCCACGGACGCGTCTCTGTGTAGACAAGCACGCTCAGATCGATCGCCTTCCGCCACGCGACAAGTTCTCCTGCCGGCGACTCCACATCGTATTTCGAGGCATCTTCAGCGACAAGCTTTCCACCGTTCAGCGCCAGGTCCTGTACAAATCCATCTGCCCAATCATCCATACCCGTTTCCCTTCACTGTGCCCCCCCGGACTTCGGACTCCGGACTTCGGACTCCGGACTCCAGACCCATCACCCTCCCTGCAGGAGCTGATTGATGAAGAACGACCCAGCAGTGAGCCCCCCATCGATCGGCAGGGTCACTCCCGTGATCCAGGACGCGTCATCGGAGCAGAGGAAGAGCGCCGCCGGGACGACGTCCGACACCTCGCCGACCCGGCCAAGCGGATAGACCTTGGCCAGGTTGTCGAACACCTGCGGCTCCTTCTCCACCCGCGCTCCCCAGATCGGCGTGCGGATGGTGCCGGGTGCTATGCAGTTGGCCCGCACCCCTTTCGGGCCATAGTGAATCGCCAGATTCTGCGTCAGATTCACCATACCCGCCTTGGCCGCACTGTAGGCCGACTCGCCGAGCCCGGTGATGCCATTCACCGAACCGACATTGAGGATCACCCCGGATCCTCGCTCGATCATGCCGGGCAGCGCTTCGCGCGAGCAGAGATAGATGCCCTTGAGCACTACGTCGAGGTTGCGGTCCCAGGCAGCTTCGTCGAAATCGAGAATGGTGTCGCCGACGGAAAGACCGGCATTGTTCACAAGAATATCGATCCGGCCAAAGCGGTCGATCGCCTGGCCGATCGCGGCTTTCACTGATTCGCTGTCGGCGACATCGACGCTCACGCCCAGCGCCTCTCCACCAGCCGCCATGATCGTCGCGGCGACCTCTTCGGTTTTGACCAACGTCAAACCCGCTGCGACGACCTTCGCCCCTTCGGCGGCCATCGCCTCAGCGATCCCCTTGCCGATCCCGGATCCACCCCCAGTGACGAACGTCACCCGGCCTTCGAACCGCTTTCCCATCTAAAGCTCCTCCAGCAACCAAATGCACTCGTCCAACGTTCTCAGATCTCAAGCATGTGTCAGGCATTCTGCCCTACAAAGAGCCGCCCCGCCATGTACAGGGACTCTCCGTTGCGGGAACCTTGGCGTCGTCACTACCCTCTCAGCGCACCGTCCTGCAGTCCCCGCAGGAACCAGTGCTGGGCGATGCCGAATGCGATCAGCGCCGGCACCATGGCGACCACCAACAACGCCGCCGAACCGGGCGCAACACCGATTCCCTGGCCAAGCAGCACAGCCAGCGTCCAGTTGTCCCGCCGGTTGACCAGCGTCGACGCCAGCAGATACTCCCCCCAGGCCAGATTGAAGCTCAGAATCAATACGACCACGATGCCGTTCCGGACCATCGGCAGGAGAATGCCCACCAGCGTCCGCAGCGAACCAGCGCCGTCGATCCTCGCCGCGTCGACGATCTCCTTTGGCACCGCCTGGAAGACCCCGCGCATGACGAAAACGCTGACGGCCACCATCATCGCCGTATAGGGGAAAAAGAGGCTCCAGGGCCGGTCGATCAGACCCAACCGGTACTGGATCTTGAAGAGGCCGGTGAGCGCTGTCACCTGCGTCGGGAAAAACATCGACGCCACCAGTATCCCCAGGATGACCCGGCTCCCAGGGGTGCTCAGGTGGGAAAGGGCATATCCGGCCAGCACTGCCGCCACAGCCGTCGAGAAGACCGTCAGCAGCGTGATGACCGCGCTATGCGAAAGACTCCGGTAGAACGGATTCTCCAGCGTCGCATCCTGCCAGAGCCACCGGTAGTTCGCCCACAGCGGATCCTGAAACTCCTTCGGCCAGGCCCGCTCGAAATACTTGAACGGCCCCGCCTTCACCGAATGCAGCACCACCCAGACCAGCGGCGCCAGCACCCAGGAGCAGAGGAGGATCAGCACAGAGTGCTTCGCGACGAGACGGAGAGACGGGAGGACGGGGAGACGTGGAGAGGCCATCGCGTGCTGTGTTTCCTGTGAACCAGATGGACCAACAAGAAGCGAGGTCATCAAAACCCGGCTCTCGTGTCCGGGGCGTTACTCCGAAAGACTTCTCATCAATCCGCGCACGAGACGTCCGACTTCCTCAGATTGCTCGAGTACGTGTTCGCGCTTCTCAAGATCAAGATATCCCTGATCGTGCGCCACGAACAGAAGTGTCTCGACTTCACAAAGCGAACCGTGCGCAACTGAGAGATGATGCCTGAACTCTCTGGAGCCTGTTCTCCCATTGCCTTCAGCAATATTGGCCGGAACCGAAACCACGGCACGACGAACTTGCTGGGTGAGTCCGAACTGCTCTCGCTGGGGCCAAGTATCACTCAGGAAATACACCGTCCGAACGAGGTCCATCGCCTTCTGCCAAGCGACAAGATCACGATACCCCCGCTTGAAGGTCACCTGCCCGTCTCCTGGTCTGCCCGTCTCCTCGTCTGCCCGTCTCCCCGTCTGGCCGTCTCCCCGTCTCCCCGTCTCCCCGTCTGGCCGTCTCCCCGTCTCCCCGTCTCCCCGTCTCCCCGTCTCCCCGTCTGGCCGCCTATCCCTTCAGCGCCCCCTCCTGGAGCCCCTTCATGTACCACCGCTGGGCGATGGCGAAGGTGACGAGAGCCGGCAGGATGGCCAGGATGTAGAGAGCGGCGGTGCGGGGCCAGTCGAGAGCGCCGACGCCTCCCGTCGAGTTGGCTACGAACACGGCCAGGGTTCGCTTGCTGGCGTCGTTCATCAGGGTCAGCGCCAGGAGATACTCGCCCCAGGCGAAAACGAAGAGCACGATCACCACCACCACGATGCCATTCTTGACCAGCGGGAAGATGATTCCCGCCAGCGTGCGCAGCGAGCTCGCGCCATCCACTTTTGCCGAATCGACAAGATCCTGCGGCACGGTCTGGAACACGCCACGCATGATGAACACGCAAATCGCGATCTGCAGCGCGACGTAGGGGAACATCAACGCCCAGGTGGTGTTGATGAATCCGAGCCGCTGCTGAATCTGGAAAATGCCGGTCAGCGCGGTCACCTGGGTCGGAAAGAACATCGACGCAACGAGGAAACTGGTCAGGATCACCTTTCCAGGGGTCCGCAAGTGGACCAGCGCGTAGCCACCAAGCACGGCGGCGATGGTCCCAAAGAAGACGGTCAGCAATGTCACCGTAATGCTGTTGGTCGTGACCGCGCCCACCGGTCCCACAGCCCGCGGCTGCGAGAGGATGTACTGGTAGTTGGCGAAAATTGGATCGATGAAGTTCTCCGGCCAGATGTAGCGCCGCGCCCCGTCATATTTCGACTTGAACGACAGCAACACCACCCAGGCGAGGGGCAGCAGGACCCAGAGGCAGAGGAGAATCAACACCGCATGGCGGGCAACCGTCCCCCACTTGATCCGGCGCTTGCGGTGATGCGTCTCGGCCGGCTTGCCGGTCGTCATCTGGGTGGTAACGTGAGAAGCGATCATCGGACGAATCCTTCTGCCTGAACATCCTGAACCAGGGTCGTCATTGCGGTCCTCCTAGTCGCGCGAGCGGAAGATATAGAAGAGGAACGCCACGACGACGAGCATGAAGAGCGCGCCAAGCCAGCCAATTGCCGCGGCATAGCCGCGGAACTGCTGCCCCGTCCTGAACGCCTCGTCGTACATGTACATCGTCCATGTATAGGTACTGGAGTTGCGATCGAACCCCTGCATGATGATGTACTCGGTGATCACGGCCATGGCGCTGCCGAACCGGACAACCGTCAACACCAGAATGATCGGGAGGAGCCGCCAGATCGTGATGCCCCAGAACATCCGCCACTCACCAGCGCCATCGACGCGGGCGGCATCGGGAAGATCCCGGGGGATCGAAGCCAGACCGGCCAGGAAGAACATCGTGTGGTAGCCGAGCCCCCACCACCATTCCATGAAAGCGATCGAGAAGTAGATCAGGATGTTGTTTTCGAGCCAGAGGGGCGCGTTCGCCAGATCGAACCAGCCAAGCCGGTCCACGAGGAAGTAATTGATCGGACCAATGTAGTTGTCATACATCCACACCCAGAGCACAAAGATCAGGGGGGCGGGAATCATCGACGGAATCAGCAGAATGATGCGGTAGACCGTGGCGACTTTGTTGTTTGTCACCCTGTCGACCAGGATCGCCGCGATCATCGGAATGAAAATCATCCCAGGAATGAAAATAGCGGTGAAGATGAGCGCGCGTTTGATGCCCTGCCAGAACAACCCCTGCTGAATCGCGGTGCGGTAGTTGTCCAGGCCGATCCAGTTGGGTGCCTGATTGTCCAGGAATCGGTCGTCGGTGAAGCTCAGCCTGAGCGACTGCACGATGGGCAGAAGCTGCCAGCCGACGAAGAAAAAGAGAACCGGGATGAGGTAGGGATAACTGGTGATGAAATCCCGGGCTGTTCGCCACCATCCTGGTCGGGATTGCCGGGCGGATGAGTGAGGTTCGGGTGAGAGGGCCTGTGCCATTGATCAACGCTCTCCGTGTGTGCCTTGGTCCCAGCAGTCAGATGAGCGTCGGTGCACATCCCGTGGAGCTCTTCGGGCCAATCAACCTTGCCTGTCAGCCAGGGTGCTGGCAATGCGCGCCGCCTGCGAACAGGCAGCGCGCATCCCAGATCGATGCAAGTCGAACTTACTTGGCCGGTGAACCGGTCTGGCGCTCGAACTCGGCGCGGACGGCATCATATGCCTTGGTCAACGCAGTTCGTGCGTCGGCCTCTTCGCCGGAGAGATACTTGTGCCACTCGGGCCGGGCGACGTCGAACTGGCTGATGGCCAGCGCCGTCGGCTGAATCGCGCGGGCGTTGGCCATTGAATCGCGAACCGCGAATGCCCAGTCGGCGCCTTCGAGGAATGCTGGCGGATTGGCATCCCATTCCGTCCAGACCGACTGGATGATCGGCAGCTGTCCGACCGGCGTGGTGCCTTCATCCTCGTTACCGACCACCGAGTTCTCCCAGACACGGATGTCCTTGGAGAAGTTCAGCATGTACTCAGCCATTTTCTCCTTGTTGGAGCCATGGGTGAGGAGCACAGCGCCGGTGTTCCAGAAGACGGTGCCGCCAGCGGTGTCCGGCTGCGACGGCAGCTTGTCCATCCGCAGCTGCGAGGGATCCTGCCAGGTGGAGGAATAGGTCAGCGGCGCATTCTGGTACTTGAAGTAGTACCCGGCCTGCTCCGACGACCAGACGGCCTGGTCGACGAGCACTGCGGCGTCGACGCTCGATGCGGCGAGAACGTCCGGCGCGGTGTACTGCATGAGCTCCTTCATCACTTCGAGCGCGTTGACCGCGGCATCGCTGTTGTAGATGAAGAGACCGTCCGGGTTGTAGACATCGGTGTCGAACGAGTGGGTGATCGGAATCAGCGACCGCCAGTCGCGATTGTCGAAGATCACGCCATAGGTCGTGACGCCGGCCTCGTGAACCGTCTTCACATTGGCGATGTACTCATCCCAGGTTGCCGGCGCGACATTCGGGTCGAGACCAGCGGCTTCGACGAAGCCCGCATGCCAGCCCTGCACGATGATGTCGAGAAGCAGCGGCCAGACATACATGCTGCCGTTGTAGGTGCCTTCTTCGACGGCGGACGGGAAGATGTCCTCCTTGACGCCCTCGGGGAGATAGGGATCCCATGGCTCGATCGTCTCGGTATCGGCCAGCGGCTTCATTTCCAGGAACGGCGTCACGCCTGTGTACGCATCCCAGGTGCTGATGCCCTCATTCTTCTCGGTGATGAACCGGTCGAAGCTGAAGTCGACCGAAGGGGCCTCCTCGATGATGATGCCCATCTCTTCGCCGAGAATCGAGAACATCGGGTGCAGTCGCAGCTGCCAGTCGTAGCAGTTGAGGATTGGATCGCGATCCTGCGCGAGGGTTCCGCGAATCGTCTCCTGCGACAGCGCTGCCAGCGCCATTCCACTGAGTCCAAGCGCCGAACCGCGGACGAGGACGTCGCGGCGGCTGATCTTCCCTGTCAGGGCATCCTGCCACAGCTGCTTGATCTGCTGTTGTTTCTCCGACATAACCTGTTCCTCCAGGATCGATGACCTGTGGTACGTGCCGCGCACACTGCGCGACGCCTTTGTCTGGGCGTCCGGCATTGTAGGGAGGCGTCATATGCCTGTCAAGAATGATGCGCCGTGGAATACCGCGATTTTCGAGAGTGACGCGGGCAAATGAGGGGGTCGGCGAGGGTGGCAAACGCCGTCGGAACCCCTCCCGGGGAGGGCGGAAATCGGGGGCATCCACGACCGGATACGGACCGATTCCAGCAGAGAATGGGGCGGATTGAGTAGGATACGTGGGGAATTGCGCCGGAGGTGGCGTCAACTCCCCTGAACACTCGCCTTCATATGTTCTCGCTGCCCAACGCCGGGCAAGAGAGGGAGTGGCAAATGTCCGACAACTACGCGGTTCGCCGAATTCTCGTACCACTGGATGGATCTGAGTATGGCGAGCGCGCCCTTCCCTGGGCAGGCGCCATCGGCGGAGAGTCCGCCGACTTGATTCTCCTCGAAGTCGTCCCCTCCAATACCGGTGTGCGCGACTTCACGGGCAAAGTCGTCGCCACCGCGGAACAGATCGCCAAGGGGTATCAGGATCTGGCGACCAAGCAGCTCGGCGACGTGCGAAACCGCTGGTTTCCCAACCGGGAGAATGTGACGCTGGTCATTGCCGAAGGCGATCCGACCGAGCAGATCCTTGCCGCGGCCGCTCAGCACAATGCCGACATGATCGTGATGTCGAGCCGCGGCAGAGGAGCCATTGGCCGGTTTGCCAGCGGTTCGGTGGCTGATCGGGTCGTTCGCCATGCTCCCCTCCCGGTCTGCGTCATCGGCCCGGAAGGAGAGATCGATACTGAGGTAGCGGTCAAGCGCGTGCTGGCCCCTGTCGATAGCGCACCCCTGTCGCTCGGTGCGCTGCCGGTGGCAGCGGCGATTGCGGTCGCCAATGGTGTCGAAGCCCATGCCGTCCACGTGCTGCCCCCAGCTGTCGATGACATGATCGTGCCACTCAGCGGCATGCAGCCTCTGCCGGCATCATATTCCGATGACATCCTGAAAGCGCGCGAAGACGAAGGCCGGCAGGTCGTCGACCAGGCCGCCGACCGCTTGAAGATGCTCGGCGCCGACGCCGTTGGCGACCTCTACACCGGCCGCCCCGCAGAGACCCTGGCCGATATCCTGCACGCCGGGGATGTCCTCGTCCTGGCCAGCCATGGCCGCAAAGGACTGCCGCGCTGGGTTCTCGGCAGCACTGCCCTCCGCCTCATCCAGAACGGCTCGGCCCCCGTCGTCGTCGTGACGCGGGAATACCTCGAGTCCGTGTCCAGCGAATAGACGCCAGTGCAGTCATCCATGACGGGACCCTCGCCATGGATGACTCACCGCCACCTGCGACCCCGGGCGCCGCACCAGCGCAGCATGGAGAAGCACCGTCATCCTGAGCGTAGCGAAGGATCTCCTGCCGCAGCAGTCTCCAGGGAGACGACGGTCGTGGCCGACCACGACGGAGAAATTCTTCACTTCGTTCAGAATGACGGGCGACTATGATCGCGTCCGTACAGGGCTTTCTCGACGGATCGTCAGGAACAACCCGCCGCCGCGGCCCAGCGTCCCCTACGCGTCCTCGTCCGGCGTTTCCTCGAATTCATCGAGCTCGCCGTCATCTTCGACCTGCCCGGCTGGACGTTGCTCGGCGGGCAGCCGCCGGCTCGGCACACCGTAGGTCGCTTCCCCACGCTGGTTCGCCAGCCGCCGCTCCAGCTGACGCTTCACGTCGCCGATCGCCGCTTTGCTCGCCACATCGGGCGACGGTCCCTCCTGATGGCTGACCAGGTGCCCGCCCAGCGGCCCCAGGGCCAGACGCAGGTCGACCTTGACGACGCGTGGGTTCACTTGTTCGTCGAACGCGATCTCCAGGCGCGGATCAGGAAAATTGGCAACGCGCTTTTCCAGAGATTTCACCTGCCGGTCGATGCGCTCTTCCTCCAGGCGCGTCAGGGTGACCCCTCGCATCCGGTATTCAGTGTTGAGTGCCACAGCAGTTTCTCCTTCCGCCCCGATGCCAATCAGCATTGATCGATCGAAGCGGTTTCGGCGGCGATGATGAACGCGGTCGCCGCCCGCGGCCAATACGCGTTCGTATCCGCTGACCCAAGTATCCTCACATCGCCATTGCATGAGGATTTCGCGGGCCGCCGGTGATGTGGCAAGAGTGCCACAAGTCGTTGCCGGGTCGTGAACCCTAGACGTCGACGACCAGACTCTGGAGATCGCGCGGATACCAGGTCATCCGCTCGACGCCATCCGCACGGACCACCACCGTGTCTGAATGCCTGAATCCCGCCACGCCAGGCAGATAGAAGCCCGGTTCGACCGAGAGAACCATGTTCTCCTCGATCAGGTCGTCCGAACCGAGATCGATGAATGGCCATTCGTGCCCTTCGAGCCCAATCCCATGCCCGGTGTGATGGCGCTGATGCTCCTGCAAACCCAGTTCTGCGAATGCGGAGCGGACATCGGTTTCGACATCGGCGAATCTGCGGCCGGGCCGGATAGCGTCGAATGCCACCTGCTGCAAGGTCAGCATCTGCTCGAATGCCTTTGCGGCATCCTTGGCCGGCGCGCCGAGAAACATGGTTCGCTCCAGCTCGGACACATACCCGCCGACATCCGCTCCACCATAGGTCACCAGCACATCCCCCGGCCGCAGATTCATGGCGCTGTTCAGCGCATGCGGATCCGAGGTGCTCGATCCGGCCGTGAAATTGGCGATAGCCGGAAAGCCGAACGCCGCCGTCATCGGTTGATAGTCGGGACCGAGCGAGGCCACCATCATCTTCGACGCGTCGTTCGACGCATCGAGCCAAATCTCCATCGCACTGCGGCCCGGCTCAACGGCGTCATGCATCAGCCGGTGCGCCAGGTTCCCCCACACGCAACTCTCCTCGATCAGGCGCAACTCCTGCTGGCTCTTGACGGCTCTCAGGCGATCGACCAGATCGCGAGCCGGCACGCACTCCACCCAACCGGCGACCACCTCGGAGAGCGACGGACCGTCGTATCCGTTGATATCGAGATAGCCATTGCTGTCGAAACCCAGCCGGGTGCCCCGCTTGTTGAGCTTCATCTCCTTCAGCAGATCGGCCAGATGAAACATCGGGTGCTTGCCGCCGCCGGTCGGGTACTCGGGATAGACCTGCACATTCGTGATGCCGCGCGCTTTGGCGAAGTGCCCTAATTCGAGGTGCGGAATCAGTCCGCCGATGCCGCCCTCCCGCGAGATGACGATCGCCATCGGCCGTTCGGTCGAAAGATGAAAGAACCCGGACACATAGGCCATCCGGATCGGATGAAAGAGCACCAGCCCGTCGAGCCCCCGCTGTTCCAGCACCTGGCGAACTCGCCCGATGCGGGCGTCGTACTCAGGACCGCCGATCGTCCAGCTCAATGCCGGCGTGCGGCTCGCTCCTGCTCGCGCGACGATCGATTTCTTCTTGCTTCTGGCCATGGCAATACCTGTCATCTGACGGATAGATTCGGACGAAAGATGGGTCTACTCTGGCAATGGTAATCGCGCGGACTGTGCGAGGCGCCGTCGAGCGCGATCGTTCCGCCTTCATGCGAGAGAAAGGGTCGAGCAATGGCAAAGTTGCGCTTTTCGGTCCGGTCCATGGTGGTCCCGGCATTTCTCCTGATCCTGGTCGCCGCCCTGGGGGCTGGTCTGGCCTCCCGCGCTGCGACCGCACAAACCCTGCCCGCCGCACATCCCGCCCATCTCCATCTCGGAACATGCGATGCGCCGGGCGATGTCGTCTACCCGCTGACCAGTGTCGGATTCGACTATGCCGTCGACGGCACACCGATGGCCGGATCCGCCATCGGAGCAGCATCCGCGCTACCGGTCGAGAGTAGTCAGACCACAGTGCAGGCGTCTCTGGCTGATATAGCCGCCGGCGGACATGCGCTGGTCGTTCACGAAAGCGCCGACGCCATTCAGAACTACATCGCCTGTGGCGATGTGGGCGGCACGATGATGGGCCAATCCGATCTGGCGTTCGGACTCGCCCCGCTCAATGACTCCGGCTTCGGCGGCGTCGCCTGGCTCCACGACAATGGCGACGGCGCCACCATGGTCACCATCTTTCTGACCGGCGGGAGCCCTGGACTGGCCGCGAGCGGCGGCGGCGCTGCCGCGATGGGCAATCAGGTCAGCGTTTCGATCGAGAACTTCGCGTTTTCTCCGCAAACCATTGAAATCGCCGCCGGCGACACCGTGACCTGGACGAACAACGACTCGACCTCGCACACCGCGACGCAGTCGCCGTCCGGTTCGGGGTTCCAGTCAGGTTCACTTGCGCCGGGAGCATCGTTCAGTCACACCTTCGATACCCCCGGCGCCTATGACTACTTCTGTGAGTTGCACGCCAACATGGCGGGTACCGTCGTCGTCAGTTAACGTCCGCTCCGGTCAAACGGCCCGCTGAAGCTGCGATTGCGGCTTCGGCGGCGCCTGGCCGGGTTGGCGACGTGGCGTCGGGGTCAACAGCACCGGCGCCGACGGTCTGGCCCGGAACGTCAGGGCGACCTGCAGCGCGAAACTGGCCAGCGCCACAGCGATGATCGCGTGGGTCAGCTCGATCCAGGTCTGGTAGTCGCCCCGCCCGTCATTCTGCATCCGCCGGAACGCGCCTCCCACAAAAAGGGACAGCGCAATCGCCGGAAACTGAAGACGATAGAGATTCGTCCAGACCATCTGGCTCCCCGCGAACCGGGGCACGAGATAGGACGCCGCACCCAGGATGAGAAAACCCGCCCAGCCGAAGACGTTGAACTCGGCATGCACCTGACGGTAGATCGGACCGAAATGGGCATCGATGGCAAACGCCGCGCCCAGCGACACGCCGATCGCCAGGAAACCAAACGCCAGCATCATCCCTTCCCGGGTCACGCTGGGCAATTGAAGGAGCAGCGGCGCGCAGTTGATCCCCCAGATCAGGAGGGCGATCGCTTGTGTCGGCCCGCCGATTTTGAACAGCCAGGACTGATCGGTCGCCAGCGCCACCACCATGGCCAGCGTCGCGATAGCCGCCAGCACGAAGTGAACCGGGATCAACCGCGGCGTACGCCACCGGCCCGGCGTCCACCGCGTCAGCACGTGATAGGTCACGCTTGAAGCCATGGAGACAACGAATCCCAGCAGCAGCGTATGCGCCCAGACCAGCTCCCAACGACCGCGATCGGGCGTCGAGAATGTGGTCACCAGTCCGATCACCAATCCGGCGATGAGATAGAGACCGGCCATCCGGGAGAACATGATCGCCACCCGGTCGGCATCGCGCTGCCCGTCATAAGGCATCGGCGGCGGCGGACCGCTCACCGGCTGCCGAAACAGCTGTCCCAGCTGCTGGAGAAAGAGCACACCGGCCACCAGTGCCAGCGCGGCGCCCCCTCGCTCGAACCAGAGCTCGCGCTCCTTGATGCCGATAGCCGAAATCACGCCGGACGCGAGCGCTGCCACGATCAGCAGAAACCAGAGCGAATCGCTCCGCCACTTGCGACGGGAGAACACGGGCACGATCCGGTGATTGACCGCGAAAATCATCGGCAGGAGACCACTCAGCACCGCAAGGTGAACCGCCGCCTCCCACCATCGGCCATCCCGGAGCGTCAATCCCGCCGCCAGCGACGCCACTGACAGCGACGCAAGTCCGCCGACGATGCCAATCGGCGCAATCCACCAGGGTTTCACGATGCCGCAGATCCAGACTGGTCATTCACCAGACCGGCGATCGTGTCGAGTACCTCGTCGACCGGGGCGCCATGCAGGGTCAGCGCTTCGCCAACCTTGCGGCCCCCACCACAGCAGAGATCGAGTCCCCACGGCGAGAGCAGGGCCATTGTTGACGGATAGGCGTCGACCAGATCGCGAACGAGCAGATCGCCCAGCTCTTCTTTTCCCAACGCCTCTGTTTGTCGATGCTGCGACATCGCGTACATGACTCCTTTCGTGACGCCTGTCAGGCAGTCACGATCACGGTAGTGAAACTATTCATGGCCGGATTGACGGCACATCCGCTTGAGTAGGTGAAGATTCCCGGTTCGTCGAAGGTCATCGTGGAGGTGGATCCCGGCGGCACAAACGCGTAGAAGATCATGTGCGCACCTGAGTCATTATTGACGATTTCCACCATATCGCCCGCCGACAGTTCGATCAGCGACGGCACGACATACCCCGCCTCTCCTCTGGCGAACGCGTCGTACGCGCCCTCGCCGATGTCGAAGCGCAACACGCCATTCACTGCGCCGCTGGGAAAGGTCGTCGGCACGAACGCGACCGGCTGGGCAGACTCCGTTGCTTTGTCGAACAGGGATGGACCGGCGATCTGGTGCTGGATCAGCACTCCTCCGGTGAGGAGGAGTGCCACAACCAGAAGTCCCTTGAAACGGGCAAGCGTCCGTCCCATCGGGTCGATGCCCTGCACCGCGGAGAATGGAAGCGATGCATGCATGCTGTTCCTCCGTCTACCGTGCCTGGAGAATGGCGATCGCGCCCTGAGACGCGTGACCGAACGCATGGTTCACGGCCACATAATCGCCTGGCTCGTCGACCGTGAACTCCACGCATGCACCATCGCCAGGTCCAACGGTGATCGACTGCAGCCCGCGCAGCTCGTTGTATGGATTGGCGTTGATGTAGCCCTTGTCGAAGATCGCACCGACCACGTGGAAACTCGACCAGATATTCGGGCCGCAGTTGACGACGAAAATGCGCACCGGCTCCCCGACTTTGATCGAGATCGGATTCTCCACGTACTGGTTCGCATAGCCGTTGAATGTGACGAAGGTCGGTGATCCATGTCCCGTCATCAGGGTGTAGTCGGGAACCATCAGACCGGTGCCGCTGTCCTTCAGATAGAACTCACTCTGCACGAAGATGAGCTCCTGCGCTGGGGACCACCCCTCCTTGGGGTCGACGATCATCGCGCCATACATCCCGGAGCCGATGTGCATCAGCACCGGCGGCGTTCCACAGTGATACATGAACGCGCCGGGCGTCGTCGCGGTGTAGCTCCAGGAAAAGGACTCACCCGGCGTGATCGTGCGGTAGTTCACTTCTGGCGGCGTCTTGGCCGAGTGGAAGTCGACCGAGTGCGCCGTCGACGCGTTCGGATCGATGGAAAAAGTGAAGTTGACCGTGTCGCCCTCGACCACCCGGAAAGTGCGGCCGGGAATGCTGCCATCAAATGTCCAGCCTGCGTAATTCACCTTCCTCGAGACCGCCAGGTTCTTGTCGATAGCGACGATCTCGATATCCTTGTCGCCCGGTTCCACCGTCGGCAGGAAGGGGTCGTAAAGCTGAAATTCGGCAACTTCGCCTTCCGCAATCGGGCTGGCGTCGCCAGTGCTTCCGGCAGTGCTGGCGTCCGATCCGACATAGCCGTCGTCGCCTTCCTCATCGTCCTGCGCGAACGCAACCCTGGTGGAACCTACCGCCATCGCCGGGAACATCAGCCCGGCAGCGGTTGCCTTCTGCAGAAATCCCCGTCGACCGATGGTCAACTGATCGAGCGCTTCCAGTGCTCCGGAAACGGTGGTGGGACGATCGCCTGTCATAAACATGCCCCCTTTTTGTCACTGCGCGTCATTGCGCTCCGCATGACGCTACGGTTGCTCATGCTGTGACGACAAGCATGCCGGGTGGGACGTAACAAAAGCGTGTCAATACGCGCACACCGCATACAAACTCAACGTCAGACTGAAAGGTTTGGAGAGGTTTCACGGAGGGGAGATCTCGGTGAGGGAGGGATCTACGATTCGCTGGTTTCGAACCGCCCCGACTTCGCCACAGGACGAATCCGGTAGAAGACCAGACCGGAGTCGGCCATGATGCCGCGCGGCAGGATCGACGAGCCATTGGTCGAGAGCGCGGTGTAGGCCTTCCGTCGCTCGTCCGGTTCGGTCAGCTCCTCGAAGACTCCCTCCAGAACCACCGATTTCCAGCTCGTGGGAGAAAGAATCTCATCGACGAGCAGCGCCACATTCGGTTGAGCGCGCATCGTTTCAATCTTTTTGCCCGACCCGCTGAATCCGAACACCACGGCGCCGTCATACCGGTAGGAGACCGGCAGCACATAGGGCAGAGCATCAGCACACATGGCGAGCCGTCCGATCCGGTTGCGGGTCAGCAGCGCTTCGATTTCAGCTGTCGAGAGTATTCCGATCACACGCCCATCCCGGCAACGATCACCGACCGACGTCATCGATTGTCGGCCTGCAGCAATAGCAGCGGCGTGGCGGCCCGATTGTCCAGCATCACAAACCCGTGTCAATTCGCATGCGGTCGAAGCAACTGGGGCTCTCCACTCCCCTCCTACCAGAGCCCGTCCACCCATCGCTCGATCGACAGACCCAGTTCCGTCAGCGGGCTGGTTGCCAGCTGCTCGGAAAACGCCGTCATCTGGCCCGAGAAGAGCAGCACCCCAAGCACGATCAGCAACACCCCGCTGATGACCTGGGTGCTGTGCAGATAGAGGGTGCGACCACCAACCGCCACCTCCCAGCCCCTGCCTCGCAGCGCCCGCGCAACGGGGTTGTTCGGCCCGGCCGACTGCAACGCGCTGACCAGCACCAGAATGGGCAACCCAAGACCAAGCACATAGATCAGCGAAAGGGTGCCTCCCGCCACCAGGGAGAGCGCGCCCGCCGCGCTCGACCCCTCGGCCAGCAGAAGCGTCAGAATGGAACCGAGAATCGGACCAACGCAGGTCGTCCAGCCAAGCGCGAAAACCAGCCCGTACAGATACGCGCCGCTGATGCTGATGCCACTGCGCCGCACCATCCTGAATCCGCCAAATCCCTTGCCCGCGATACTCATCAGGCCAAAGAGGATGATCAGCACTCCGCCAACACGAACCAGAGTTTCCTGATAGTCGATGGCGAACGAGCCGAGCGCGGTGAATCCCGCGCCGATGATCGCCATCGTGGTTCCCACCCCAAGCAGGAACGCCACCGTCATCCGGCCGGTGCGGGCGCGATCTTCCTGCAGAGCCAGCGTGAAATAACCGACCACGATCGGCAGCGAACAGGGGGAGAGAATGGAGAAGACCCCGGCCGCGAACGCTGGAATCGCCAGGGCGATCACATCCGATGCCAACTCCGGTTCATCGAGCACCGCACCCATCGCCGCGACAACGATCACCACCGCGACCAGGAGGAGGAGTGTCGCCACCAGCCAGGAAAGCGCGCTCAGCCACTCTCGCCGGCCCTGCCCGCTGCCCCGATCCGAAAGGCTTCCCGATCGATCGACCAACGTTCCCATCAGGACACCACACCCAGGCTCTCGAGGATTTCCGCCAGCATAGCCTCGTCCACCGGCCCTCTGATGTAGTCGAGCACGCGCCCGTCTGCCCCGATCACCAGCGTGACCGGCAAGCTCGTCGCCCGGTACTCACGGCTGACCTTGCCATTCAAGTCGAGCGCCATGGGGAAGGTCGCGCCCGTCTCCTCGGCCAGCGCCAGGACCTTGTCCGCTCCCTCCTGGAAATCGATGCCGATCACCTTCACGCCCTGGCCATCGATAGCGTCGAGCGCCGTCATTTCCTCTTTACAGTTCGTGCACCAGGAAGCGAAGAAGTTGAGGAGAATCGGCGTTCCGAGTTCTTCTGCCAACACGATTTCTCCACCGTCGGAGAGTTCGAGACGGAAATTCGGCGCAAAATCGCCCGGTTGCGCGCTGACCTCGCCAGGAGCGTCCGGATAGTCGATCAGTCCAAACGCCGGATCGCTCCCGCCTCCGCCGCCACACGCGGCCAGAAGCGCCACCAGCAACGCCAGCGTCCCCATCAATCCAACACGTGGGATAACGATCTGCAGCGTCATGTCAAGCCTCGACCGTCACGACGATCGACTCCGCCGGATCGACCGTGCAGGCGATCGGATAGGTGCCGGGATTGTCGAACCGCTGCACGTAGGTCTGGTTTGGCCCCACCAGGAACGGACCGGCCCGATGCGTTACATCATCCTCGTTGATGATCGTGATCGCGGCCTGATCTCCTGCGGCAAAGACGATATTGGTGGGGATGTCGATCGCCGACTCCATTTCCGGCAACACCCGTTCCTTGCTCCCGGCCGGGATGGTGAACACCAACCCCACCGGACCATCATCGTCGCGAGTCAGACTGATAACGCCAACGACCGCCACCAGCAGCAATGCCGACGCCGCCAAGCTGACCACAACCGTCCGCGTCACCGTCCAACCCGACTTCCCGGCAGCATGTGTTTCGAATTCGGTTTCCATCGATCGCTCCGGCGGCAGCGGTTGCAGGTGCGAACCGCTGCCTCTCCGGCTCCCTTGCTAGTGACTCATGGCCGGCGCGCCGCGCGACCAGACATCCGAAACTGTGATGTCGCCGGCGTTCACCGGCTCGGCCATACCCTCGGCCGGTTTCTCGTTGCCCATCACGATCCGGGCTGTCACGGTGACGTCGCCGGCATGTTCGAAGGTCAGCGTCAGGTCGAAGGTCTCACCGGGCATCAGGTCACCCTTCAGTCCGATCATCATCACGTGATACCCGCCGGGCATCAGCTCGACGCTCTCCCCTGCGGGAATCTCCAACCCGTCATCGAGCGGCCGCATGGTCATGACACCTGAAACGTCGGCGACCTCATGGATCTCGGCCACGCCGGCCGCTTCCGTTTCGACAGCGATCAGTCGATCAGCGGTATCGCCGTTGTTGGCGATGGTCATGAAGGCGGCGCCGGTCGACATCGCCACCGGAGATGCCGCCGGGCTTGCCGCCGGCGAAGCCTCGGGAGTCGAGTCGTGGGCGGCAATGCCAATGACACTGGAAAGACCGACCACCAGGGCAATCAACAGCCCGGCCGGTATCGTGCGCATGTTCATGGATTCTTCCTTATCTTCACTGTTGGTCCTGGCGTCGAGCTCAGAGCAGATGGCGAATGTCTTCGGCAATCGACTCCGGATCGAAACCATATGGATAGGTCAACCGCAGATTGCCATCACGGTCGATGACGTAGATCAGTGATGTGTGATCGACGAGATATCCGGTCGCGGAGTCCGGATAGTCGACTCTGGTGGCCACCACACCGTAGCCGCCCTTGGCCGCTTCGATACTCACTTCATCACCGGTCAGGCCGATGAAGTCGCTATCGAAAAATGCCAGGTACTCTTCGAGACGCGCCGGGTTGTCCCGCTCGGGATCGACCGTCACCAGAACGAAATTGACCTTCTCAGCATCGTCGCCCAGCATTCGCTTCACCGCGGAAAAATCGGAAAGCGTGGTCGGGCAAAGATCGGGGCAGGTGGTGTAGCCGAAGTAGATGAGCGTCACCTGCCCGGCGACGTCGTCCAGCGAGAAGGGATCACCATGGTGATCGATCAGATTGATCGACGCCGCCGGCTGCGCCGGACTTAACTCCCCTCCCTTGAATGTGTAGCTCTCATCGCGAATGCAGCCTGCCACCACGAGGAGCAGGGCGAACATCGCGGTCACGCGTGAAACGCGCCTCATTGATGCCTTCTTTCATTGAATTGGGTCTGTGACACCGTCCGGGAACAACGAAGCCCGTTCAGACGATGCACACGATCGCCGGAGAGCGCGATCAGCGAGGCGGGGGAGCCTCTGGCGTGTGAATCTGGCTCGAGGGTGTGGCAACGATCACCTGGTTGATGGGAGATCGGAGTTGCGGGGCGGCCGGAAGATCGGAAACGCCCGGTTCGGTCGCCTGCTGCGTGAGCAGGAGATATCCCGGATTGACGGTGGTCAGCACCGGCCCATCAGCCCTGCCGGCGGATGCTTGCCCCTGGACCTCCGTCGCTTCGACGGCGTCGACCTGGCCGGCATGATGATGCCCGGAACCATGTCCGTGATGGTGAGTCGCCAACGTGGCAGCACGGGAGGAAGCTTGTGCGTCAGGGGGTGCGTACAAGGAGTGCGGTCCATGCGCGTCCACACAGGTCACGGGCACCGCTATCACACTCAGCATCAGAGAAACGATGGCGAGCTTGGCGAAGCGCCGTACCGCCGTGTTCCCGGATCTGTTCGATATGTTGTGACTCGCGAGTTCGCGCACCGCGCCCATCTCCGCCAATGCCACCACGTTGCGACAAAGGTTGCGATCGGTGCATCGCAACACCTGAATAGTGCAGCACCACTGGTGACAACCATGCCACAACTGGCACGAACCGCGTTACAGAAGCGTGTCGATTGTCATTTCCGCACAGGAGAGTGGCCGGACAAGCGACGTTTTGACCAAGGTTGTACTATTTCGAACACGCGCGACGCGAGGGTTTCGCATCTTTGTCGCGACGTACCGAAGCGCAGATTCAGACGTGACGCTGGTCGTGCAATTCGCAGGAACGGGGAGACCGATGGATTGGCGCACTACCCCGGTCAGGGTCGATGCAATATGAGTGATCTCAACGTTTTTCACGGTCCGAATGCAGGCTATGTCCTCGATCTTTATGATCGATATCTGGAAAACGCCGATTCCGTCGGTCCCGAGTGGAGAACGTATTTTCAGGCGTTCACCCCCACGCTGCCCGCCTCCAACGGCGCGGTCGCTCCTCCCCAGACGCAATCCGCCGCGCCGGCGCTGGCGGTCGAGAAGATCGTCGGCGGATCGGAGCTGGTCGGGGCGATCCGGGACTATGGACACCTGGCCGCCCGCCTCGATCCGCTTGGCTCGGAGCCGCCGGGTTCGCCCGATCTCGACCCAGCCAACTACGGGTTGAGCGATGCGGATCTCGCCGCCATGTCGCCGGCAATCGTCAGCGGCCCGCTGGCCAATGACGCCGCCAACGCGGCCGAAGCGATCGCCGAGCTCCGTTCCATCTATTGCGGCTCGATCGGGTTCGATTTCGATCACGTTCATCAGATCGACGAACGGCGCTGGCTCTACGACGCTGTTGAAACACAACGTTTCGCGGCGCCGATCGAACGCTCCGCCCGGCGAGCCCTGCTCCGCCGCCTCACCGACGTCGAAGCCTTCGAACGATTCCTGCACCAGACCTATCTCGGCCAGAAACGCTTTTCGCTCGAAGGGACCGACATGCTCGTTCCCATGCTCGACGAAATCGTTCATACCGCCGCATCGCACGGCGTGCGCGAGATCTTCACCGGCATGGCCCACCGGGGCCGCCTGAATGTGATGACCCACGTGCTGGGCAAACCCTATGCCGAGGTCATCGCCGCCTTCGAGGGGAATCGCTGGCGGAAAGCGCCGGTCGGCACAGACGCCGACCCGGCCCAGGAGTTCTCCGGCGACGTCAAGTACCACCTGGGAGCCCGCCTGCTGCTCGGCCAGCACGGCATGATGGTCGAGGTGCCGATGGTTTTGGCGCCAAACCCGAGCCATCTGGAAGCGGTCAATCCGGTCGTGGAGGGGATGGTCCGGGCCACGCAGGACATCTGTGACAAACCGGGGATGCCGGAACGGGACAACAAAGCCAGCATGGCTATCCTGATCCATGGCGACGCGGCCTTCCCCGGACAGGGCGTGGTTGCGGAAACGCTCAACCTGTCGTCTCTTCCCGGCTATTCGACCGGCGGCACCATCCACATCATCGTCAACAACCAGATCGGCTTCACCACCCTGCCGGGTGACTCCCGGTCGACCCTTTATGCCGGCGACCTGGCCAAGGGATTCGAGATCCCCGTCGTGCACGTCAACGCGGACGAGGTCGAAGCCTGTCTGCTGGCGGTGCGCATGGCCATCGCCTACCGCGAGGAGTTCGGCAAGGACTTCCTGATCGATCTCATCGGCTACCGGCGCTGGGGACACAACGAGGGCGACGAACCCTCGTTCACCCAGCCGAAAATGTACAAGTTGATCGACGCCCACCCGACTGTTCGCGAAATCTATGCAAAACAGCTGGTCGAAGAGGGCATCGTCACCGGCGACGAGCCGGATGCCATGGTTCAGGCGTCGCTCGAACATCTTGCCGGTATCCGCCGGTCGGTGACCGACGGATCGATCCATCACGACGAGGAACCGGTCAAACCCGGCCCGCGCGACGAGGTGGAAACGAGTATTCCGGAAGAAACCCTCCGCTCCTTCCACAAATCCATTCACCAGATGCCGGCCGGATTCTCGATAAGCGGCAAACTCGCCCGCCAATGGGAGCGCCGCGCCGCCGTGCTCGACCAACCCGAGCCGATGATCGACTGGGCGCATGGCGAAACCTTCGCCTTCGCCGGCATCATCGCCGACGGTATTCCGATCAGGTTGACCGGGCAGGATGCCGAACGCGGCACCTTCAGCCAGCGTCACCTGGTCCTGCACGATCCGCAATCGGATGAACGGATCACGCCAGTCGCCTCGATTCCGGAAGCGAAGGCGTCGTTCGCGGTCTACAACAGTCCATTGTCCGAAGAAGCAGCCGTCGGATTCGAGTACGGCTACAGCGTGCAGGCTCCCAACCGCCTGGTGATCTGGGAAGCGCAGTTTGGCGACTTCGCCAATGGCGCCCAGGTGATGATCGACCAGTTCATCTCGGCAGCACGATCGAAGTGGCAGGTTCACCCATCGCTGGTCATGCTCCTGCCTCATGGATACGAAGGTCAGGGACCGGAACACTCCAGCGGCCGGCTCGAGCGCTTCCTGCAGCTTGCCGCCCAGGACAACATCCGCGTAGCCAACTGCACCTCGTCGGCACAGTACTTCCACCTGCTCCGCCGCCAGGCCGCCCGGCTCGATTCCGATCCGCGACCTCTCATCGTCATGACGCCAAAGAGCCTGCTGCGCAATCCGGCGGCGGCCAGCCCGCTCGCCGATTTCGTGTCGGGAACGTTCCAGCCGGTCCTCGACGATGCACTGGCCGCGGATCGACGCGGCAAAGTCACCCGTCTCGTCTTCTGCTCCGGCAAAGTCGCGATCGATCTGGAAGCGAGCGGCGATCGGGCCGGCGCGGAGGGTGTGGCGATCGCCCGAATCGAGCAACTGGCTCCGTTCCAGCGAACGGCAATCACCAAAGTGCTGGACGGGTATCCGAATCTGAAAGAGATCGTCTGGCTTCAGGAAGAACCACGCAACATGGGCGCCTGGACCTATATCGACTCGCGGCTCCGCGAACTGGCTGGCGATCTGCCGGTGCGCTACATCGGCCGTCCGGAGCGGGCCAGTCCCGCCGAAGGCGCTGCCGACCTGCACAGCCGCGAACAGGCGCGCATCATTTCCGAGGCATTTGCTGACGCTCCGGTGGCTCGCACCCGAGGGTCGGGCAAGGCCACCAACGGCGCACACGAGTCGAACGGCAAATCGAAGAGCACATCAACCAGAAGCACGACCAGAAGCAGGAGTTAGTTTCTATGCCGGTAGAGATCCGGGTGCCCCCACTGGGAGAATCACTTGTCGACGCGGTTGTCGGCCAGTGGCTGAAGTCTGAAGGCGATGCCGTGAGCCGCGGCGACACCTTGCTCGAGCTCGAAACCGACAAGGTCAATCTCGACGTCGCGGCGACCGAGGACGGCGTGCTGAGCGCGATTCACAAAAACGAGGGGGATGTCGTCGTCGTCGGGGAAATTCTCGGCGTGATCGGCGAAGGCGCTGCGGCTTCGACAAATGGCGCGGCTCCCGAACCGGCGCAGGAAGCAGCGGCGCCATCCGCGCCAGAACCGGCTCCGGTGGCTGCGGCGAGCGCTCCAGTGGAGGAGAGCACGGGCGAAGGGACTGGCAGAGCCGCTCCTGCCGTCAAGCGGCTGGCCGAAGAGCACAACATCAATCTGGCTGCTATCGCCGGCTCCGGTCCTGGTGGGCGGGTCACGCGCGAGGATGTGATGGCTGCGGTGCAACAGAGTGCCGCGCCCGCAGCGCCTCCAGCTGCTCCGGCTCCGGTCCAACCCGCGGCGCCCGCACCGGCGCCAGCGGCCACCGCGCCGTCTGAGCCATCCGGCCGTCCCGAAGAGCGGGTTCGCATGTCTCGCCGCCGGCAAACCATCGCCACCCGGCTGGTCGAAGCCCAGCACACCGCGGCCATGCTGACGACCTTCAACGAGATCGACATGACTGCGGTCATGGACCTTCGCGCCGCCCGCAAGGAAGCCTTCAAGGAGCGGCACGGGGTCAACCTGGGCTTCATGTCCTTCTTCACCAAAGCAGTTGTCGGCGCGCTCAAAGCCTTCCCCTACGTCAATGCGGAAATTCAGGGCAATGAGATCGTTCTGAAGAAGTACTACGACATCGGCATCGCGGTTGGCGTCGAAGACGGTCTGGTCGTTCCGGTGGTCCGGGATGCCGACAAGAAGAACTTCGCCCAGATCGAAAAGGAAATCGTGGAGCTGGCCACCAAAGCCCGCGAGGGGTCGCTGACCCTGCCCGAGCTGACCGGCGGTACATTCACGATCACCAACGGCGGCATTTACGGATCGCTGATGTCCACGCCGATCCTGAACACGCCGCAGGTCGGCATTCTGGGAATGCACGCCATCCAGAAACGGCCGGTTGTGGTCAACGACGAGATCGCCATCCGCCCGATGATGTACACCGCGCTTTCCTACGACCACCGCATCGTCGACGGCAGCGACGCGGTCCGGTTCCTGGTGCGCATCAAGGAACTGCTCGAAGATCCGACCAACCTGCTTCTCGAAGGATAGGGAGAATGGCGACAGCGGATCGGCAGCAACAGATTCCAGGCATGGCATGGCTCCGGCGCATGCTCGTTCCCCTGTTGCTGCTGACCGCACTGCTGGCCGCCGCGAGCGCAGCGGCCCAGTCATCGAGTCAATCACTCCTCATTGCCGAGGATCTCGGTCTTCCGGAGTTGCGGATCGCGGCTACCGACAGTGGGTGGGAGGCTCCCGATGAGATCGCCGCCGGCCGCTACCTGATCACGGTGACGTACGAAGGGACCCGGCAGTTCGGAACAACCGCATTCGTCCAGTTGCCCGACGACTGGTTGATCCAGGACTTCAACCAGCGTCTTGCCGAGACGAACAACGCGTTGCTCGATGTGGCATCCGGCGGTGACGCAACCGAACCAGACATCACCTGGATTTACGATTTCACCTTCGCTGGTGGTGTTTCGCCCACATCGGGCGCCACGGAACAGGCCATCGTCGATCTGCCGGCGGGCAATTGGGCCATCTGGGCCGATGAGTTCATACCGCCGGCCAGAGCATTGCTCGTCAGTGGCGATCCTCCCGCGGTGCAACCGATCCCCAACTACAGCGCCACGATCACGGGCGTCAACGATGACGATGCGTTCGAGTTTCAGATCGACGGGGATATCCTGGCTGGCCAGCAAATCCTCAAGATCGTCAATTCGTCCAGACAACCGGTCTACATCGAGTTTCTGGAACTCTCGGCCCTCGTGGACTCCGACCAGCTGCGCGAGTTTCTGCTCATTCCCGATGGAGCGGCGCCAGATCCGGCGCTGGGACTGCCAGACGGCTTCACAGCCAGCGTGACCCCCTTCTACTCGGCCATGCAGTCTCCCGATGTGACCCAATGGATGGTCTCGGACTTTGCGCCGGGCGCATGGGGAATCGTCTGCTGGCTTCCCGATCCTCAACAGGATGGAGCGTCGCTGGCCAGCCTGGGCATGATCGCCACCTTCGAGATCCCACAACCATGACCACCAACTGCTGAGCCGCTGCAGCCTAGAGCGGTTGCGAAAACTTGTGCTCGACCACCGCGCTCCCTGGACCAATTGATCCGTCATTCTGAGCGCAAGCGAAGAATCTCCCGCCGCAGCGGTGCCCTCAACCACTCGGTGCATAACTTTGCGCAACCGCTCTAGCGATCACGACCGCTCGAGGCAGGTTCCGTCCATTCTGGCGGCATCCGCCAGCGTTTCGAAGTCCCTTCTGGCGCGCAACCGGCCAGTCAGCGTCGTTTCGTACATCAGCTGGGGTTCGATCAGACTTCCATCCGGAAACGCCTGTTCATACCATTCTGGCGGCACCTGCTGAAGCGCCCGCTCGATCAATGACTCGCTGACGCGGGGCGCCAAACGGTCGCCGGCATCTGCGATCGACGATGCCCACGGCAACAGGACATGGTCGACCCGGGACCACCATGTCCGGCCGCTCACTGGCGTGTAGCAATACTCCGGCCATCGCCACCGCTCCGCCCATTTGTGGTGGAGATTGAACGCCGAATCATTGTCGATCATCCAATAGTCTGTGCCCTGGACGAGGATGTTTGGATTGCGCCATTTGCGGTCGATGTTCATCACCAGCGAGTCAAACCAGACGATTCGCGCGGCGTCATCCGGCGCGATCGGACAATCCGCCGCGCGACGCAGCGTCGTCACCTTCGGAATGACGCGCGACCCGAAAACCGAGCCGGCCGACCCTCGGAGCTCCTCCTCTTTCTCAGCGAGGAGGTCGATAGCTGGCAGATCGGGATCGATCGTCACCAGCGCCATCGGCGGTTGGGGGATCTCCAGGGCGGCGGCGATCTGCCAGGCAATCACTTCGGCAATCAACCGGCGAGCGGTTTTGGGAGTGGCCCGCAGTTTGATCACATAGTCATGCTCATCCTCCGCCCGGACGATGAGCGGCCGGGACCGGCCCCGCCCCACAGCGGAGTGCACTTCGAGGGCCCGGACCACCGCCAGGGCCGCGGTTTGTCCGGACGGGGTGTTTTCTCTCACCTCTGCCGGCGGCGACACTCGTGGCTCTCCTATTCGCTCTCGGGCCGGGCGATGTCGACCAGCCCGGCAAACAGCTCATCGAGCTCCCGGGCCGGATCGATACACAACCCGGTGTGGACAGGAGATGGCTGGACCACCGTGCTGGCGGGTGCGCTGAGCAGATGCCACCGCTCGCCCAGGGAAAGACCGGCCAGCGGTCCTCCGGCCGGGTCTCCGTCGGCAACCAGGCAGACCGTTTTGAGCTGCCGTTCGATCTCCAGGAGATTGGTTTCCGTGAGACTGGGATCGATGGCCAGGAGACGCTGCGAATCGAGCATCACCCTGCCCCGCAGGAAGCGCTTCGGCCGGCAGATCATCACCACGCCGGCGTTGATGAACTCCCCCCGGTCGACCCGGGGAATCACCCGGATGACCACATACTCATAGGGCGCGCGTTCGGGCACGCTCGGCCTCCTGTTCGAACTGGCTGCGCAGCGCGAGCCGGTCGGTGAACAAGGTCAGATACGCCTTGCTGATTCGCTCCACATCCTCAGGAGAGCCATCCCCAATCAGATCGGCCGGGAGCAGCGCGATGATCTGTTGCAGCAGATCCGGCGTCACCAGACCGGCAAGCCGCTCTCCCGTAGCCTCGATCGACGACGCCCATGGCAGCAGCACATGATCGGCGGATTGCGGGAAGGGAGCCCCCGCTCGTTCGGCAAAGGCATCGGAAATGTGCTGCACGTAGATCGAGGCGCCATGATCGATCAACCAGGGATTGCCGTGCCAGATCAGCATGTTCGGATTGCGCGGCGTTCGGTCCACATTCATGGTGAGGGCGTCGAACCAGACCACATCCGCGGCAAAATCGGGATCGACGCTGGCGTCCGGGCGGGGGTTGTAGGCGAGCGAACCCGGCAGAAAGTCGACACCGATGTTGAGACCAGCACTCTTGCGCAGCAGCTCCTGAATCTCCTGGTCGGGTTCGGCTTTGGAGAGGGCTTCATCGACGTCGATGACCACCAGCTCCGGCACGCGCAGACCGAGCGCTCTGCCAATCTCCCCGGCGATCACTTCGGCGATCAGTGACTTCGGACCCTGCCCGGCGCCACGGAATTTGACGACATACAGACCGTCATCATCCGCCTCCATGATCGCTGGCAGCGACCCACCCTCCCGCAACGGGGTCACATACCGGGTCGCGACCACCGATCTGATCGTCGGATGTGAAAGTGTGGCGTTCATCATTCTCCAGGAACCCCATAACCTCGGCCATCAAGTATCCACCATCCTCACTCCTCGCCCATTTCCCATTTCCCATTTCCCTTTGCCCTTCGCCCTTTGCCCATCGCCCTTTGCCCTTTGCCCTTTGCCCTCAAAATGCCCAAAACCCCTTCCCCTCGCCTATACTCAATCTATCTCGGCAATGGCCGAATATATCGACAGGGGGCATCGGGCCCACAACACTCGATCCGATGCAGCGGCTGGATGGATGCGTGTCACCCACCTGACGCTGACCGGTCGCTATCAGGAGATGGTCGATGAGTTCATTCGATCCCGCGGGGACGAAACCCGCACGTGGACAGGACGCGTTCGAGTTCTATTTCCGGCAGATTCTGGCCGGAAAGCTCACCCGGCGCGACGCGATGAAGCGCACGGCAGTCGCCGGCGCCGCCGTGATCGGCACGATGGCCGCCGCACCGGCGATCAGCTCGGCTTGGAGAACATCGGCTCAGGATGCCACGCCCGTTGCCGGCGGCACCTTCCGCATGGGCATGCAGTCCGATCCCGGCGCACTCGACACCCAGCTTCAGTCGTTGACTGCGGCCTGGCACGTCGTCGAGCACATCTATAGCAACCTGACCACCATCATGCCGGACATGTCGGTGGCGCCCGATCTTGCCGAGTCGTGGGAGATCTCCGAGGACGGCATCACCTACACCTTTCACCTCCATCAGGGCGTTCTCTTCCACAACGGCCGCGAGGTGACGGCGAACGATGTGAAGGTCAGCCTGGAGCGGTTGATCGACCCGGCCACGGCGTCGCCAAGCGCCTCCGACCTGGCTTCGGTGGCCAGCATCGAAGCGGCGGACGACTACACCGTGGTCATCACCCTGAGCGCCGCCGACGCGGCCCTGCTCTCCAGCCTGGCCAATTCCAGCTGCCTTATCTTCCCGCCTGAAGTCATCGAAGAGCATGGCGATCTGTCGCAGGTGGCCATCGGTTCGGGGCCATTCAAGTTCGTCGAGTACATCCCGAACACCCACATCAAGCTGGAGCGCAACGCCGATTACTTCGTTCAGCCACTCCCCTATCTCGACGAAGTGGAGTTGTTGATCGCGGCCAACGACACAGCCCGCACCGCGGCGCTCGTCCAGGGCACCGTCGACTTCATCGAGTATGTGCCCGCGCAGGATATCGAGACACTGCAGACCAACGAGGACATCGTCCTGACCGGCAACGCCATCTCGCAGATCCGCATGATCGGCATCAACGTGACGCGCGAGCCGTTCACCGACGTCCGGGTCCGCCAGGCGATCAGCATGGCCGTCGATCGCGGCCCGATCATCGAAGCAGCCCTCTTTGGCTTCGGCACCCCGACCGACGTTGTCCTGGCTCAGGGCCACTGGGCGGCGCTGGAGCGGCCCGAGCCGCCAGGACCGGACATCGAAGGCGCCAAGGCGCTGCTGGCCGAAGCCGGATTCCCCGATGGGTTCGAAACCACGATCACCGGCTGGGCAGAGTATGGCTTCCTCTCCAACACGGCCATCGTCGTTCAGGAGCAGCTGAAGCAGATTGGCATCGAAGCCGAAATGAACCTGCTCGACAGCGGCTCCATGGGTCAGGTCGTCTACGTCGACAAGGACTTCGACCTCGCAGTGACTGGCACCAGTGGTTATGTCGATCCGGGCGCGGTCTTCGTCGAGAACTTCCGCACCGGCGAAGGCGGCAACTTCGTGGGATACAGCAATCCTGAAGTGGATGAGCTTCTGGCCCAGGGCGCCGCGTCGACCGACCAGGAAGAGCGGGCCGCCGCCTACCGGCGGGTCCAGGAGATCCTCCTCGAGGACCTCCCGTGGGTCAATCTCTACATCGGTCAGCAGTACGAAGCGATGAAGACCTTCGTCATGGGCTACCAGCACATCCCGACCGGTTCGAACCGGATGGTTCGCGAAGTCTGGCTGAACAATCAGTAGATCGAGGATTTCAGGCGGCGGTCGATGACCGTCGCCTGATTTCGCGAATGGACGATCGAACCCGGTTGTCCATTCGCACGTTTGCACGCTGCGCCATCACGGATCAGGATCACCGAGCGAGTTCTTCATGGGACGGTATCTCATACGGCGAATGCTGCTGCTCATCCCCGTCCTTTTCGGCGTGTCCTTGCTCGTTTTCGCCCTGATTCACGCCATTCCCGGCGATATCACCAACTTTGTCATCGGCACCGACACGCGCATCTCCGAAGAGCAGCGCGAGCTGGTCAAGAAGTCGTACGGACTCGACCAACCACTTCCGGTCCAGTACGCCAAGTGGATGGGGCACGTGCTGCAGGGAGACCTGGGCACCTCATTCCGCACCCGGCGCGATATCTGGGATGAGCTCTCGCTGCGATTGCCCGTCACCGCCCAGCTGGCCGTCATGGCCGCGGCATTCGCCATCTTGCTGGCAATTCCCATCGGCGTGCTGGCGGCCATCAAACGGAACTCACGAATCGACTACGCCGCCACTATAGGCACACTGATCGGCATTTCGCTGCCGAACTTCCTCCTGGCGACCATTCTGGTGCTCATCTTTTCCTATCACCTGAAATGGCTGCCTCCCATCGGCTATGTCCCTTTCCGGGAAGATCCGGTCGGCAATCTCAAAGTGATGCTCATGCCATCGGTCAGTCTGGCATTGCCGCTGACTGCCGTGCTAATGCGATACACCCGCTCGGCGGTCCTGGAAGCGCTCTCGCACGACCACGTCCGGGTGGCGCGAGCCAAGGGACTGGCCGGCCGCACGGTCATGTCCCGCCATGTGCTGAGAAATGCGTCGATTCCCATCATCACCGTGGTCGGCATTCAATTCGCCACCCTGCTGGGTGGCACCGTGATCATCGAGACGATCTTCGGACTGCCTGGTATCGGCCGGTATATCTACGAATCGATATCGACGCGCGACTACCCGGTTGTTCAGGGTGTGACGCTGGTGATGGCCACCATCTTCGTTCTGATCAGCCTGGTGGTCGACATCCTGTACGCATTCATGGATCCGCGGCTGCGGCACCGGTGAGCTATGGCGCAGTCTGAAGCCACGTCGAATACGACTCCACAGAACGCTCCGACCTTGGCGTCGATGAGCGGGGGCGAAGCTCGCGAATCGAAACGGCCCGGCGTCTGGGGCACGATCCGCAAACAGCGGCTGGCCATGATTGGTCTGGTCATCGTGCTCTTTTTCGCCTTGCTGGCGTTCATCGGTCCGTCGCTTGCTCCGCATGGCGCGACGGAGCAATTCCCCCAGGTCCGGCTTCAATCGCCAAGCCGGGACTACCCATTCGGCACCGATGAATTTGGCCGCGACATCTTCAGCCGGATTCTCTACGGCGCCAGAATCTCGTTTCAGGTCGGCATGATCGTGGTTGGCATCGCCGGCACGGTCGGCGTGCTGCTGGGCATCATGGCCGGTTACCGGGGCGGCTGGACCGACAACATCATCGTCCTGCTCTCGGATGTGATCTTCGCTTTCCCGGCTGTGCTGCTGGCCATCGCCGTGATCACCATGCTCGGCAACAACCTGACCAACGCCATTCTGGCGATCTCGCTCGTCTACATCCCGCCCTTCATTCGCATCGTCCGTGGCGCGACACTGACGGTCCGGAACACGGCATTCGTCGAAGCGGCTCAATCGATCGGCGCGTCGGCGCCTCGCATCATGGGACGCCACATCTTCCCCAACATCACCGCGCCGTTGATCGTGCAGGCATCGATCAGCTTCGGCTTCGCCATCCTCTCCGAAGCCGGACTCTCCTTCCTCGGACTCGGCAACAAAGCCCCCGATCCATCCTGGGGCACCATGGTCAGCGGATCGTACGGCTACCTCCAGCTCGCCTGGTGGGGCGCCGTCATCCCCGGCATCGCCATCGCCCTCACCGTCCTGGGCTTCCAGCTCCTCGGGGATGGGTTGCGGGATGCATTGGATCCGAAGTTGCGGCGGTAGTGCCCCTGGTTCCCTCTGACGGGCCGCGTTGTGCTTCCCCTGCTTCGATCGCGCATGCCATCCTGGATTGCACACGCTGCCTTTCCTCGTAGCTGCGGACCCCCGTGTCCGCTGGTCATCGGTGTGTCAGTCAAGATTTGGCAGACACGGGGGTCTGCAACTACCGCCGTTGATTGCGTTTCCAGACAGTCGGGCTAGTGGGTGGCCGTCACTGGGAGCGCTCCTCCCGGCTCGGCACCGATGATTCGCTCCAGAAACTGCCGGGTCCGGGGTTCGCGAGGATTGGTGAAGATCTCCTCCGGGGAACCAATCTCCAGAATCACGCCGGCATCGAGAAACGCGACCCGATCGGCGATCTGCCGGGCGAAGGCCATCTGGTGGGTTGCCAGGAGCATGGTCATGCCCAGGTGTTTCAATTCCGCGATGATTTCCAGCACCTCGCCGACCATTTCCGGGTCGAGCGCCGACGTCACTTCATCGAGCAGCAAGACCTGCGGCTGCAGAGCCAGCGCCCGGATGATGGCCACCCGCTGCTGCTGACCTCCCGAGAGGCGGTCCGGATACTCACGGGCCTTGTCCACCAACCCAAACCGGTCGAGCAGCGCCAGTCCGGCTGATTCGGCCTCCGACCGCTTCACGCCCAGCACCTTGCGCGGCGCCAGCGTGACATTGTCGATCACGGTCATGTGCGGGAAGAGATTGAACGACTGAAAGACCATCCCCACACGTTGCCTGATCCGGTTCAGGTTGGGCGCGTCGCTCGAGATCGGCATGCCGTCGAGCACGATCGCTCCGGCGTTGACCTCTTCCAGCAGATTGATGCACCGCAACAATGTCGATTTGCCGCACCCGGAAGCGCCGATCAGACAGATCACCTCGTGCTCGGCGACGTCGAGATTGATATTGCGGAGCACCAGATTCTGGTCGTACGCCTTGTAGAGACCCCGAATGCTCAGAATAGGATCGCTCACACCGCTCCTCCCATCGACCGCCGCTCCTCGCTCCGATTGAGCAGATAGTCGGTGAATCTGGCCAGCGGAATCGTGATCGAGATGAACAACAGTCCGGCAACCACATAGCTGGTGTAGTTGAAATGGAGGCTGCCATAGATCTGCGCCTGCCGGGTCGCTTCCAGGGGTCCGAGCACTGAAATGAGCGCGGTCTCTTTCTGCAATCCCACAAATCCACTCAAAGTCGGGGGAATCACCCGCCGAATCGCTTGCGGCAGCACGACATAGCGCATCGCCTGGGTACTGGAAAGCCCCAGAGCGCGAGCTGCGGCCCGCTGGCTGCCATGCACGGTACCGATACCCGCCCGAAAGGTCTCTGCCTGATAGGCCGACGAGCTCAGAATAATGGCCACCGTTCCCCAGACCAGCGGCGTATTCGGAATTCCGTCGATCCGCAACGCGGGCACCCCGAACCCGAGCGTCAGGATGACCAGGAGCACCGGAGCGCCCCGGAAGAGGTCGGTGTAGACCACGGCGAAAGCCCGCAGCGGAAAGAGCGCCGGACCACGCGACGCCCGGATCACCGCCAGCAGGAGTCCGATCCCGAGAATGATCGGCTCGGCGATCATGAAGATTTTGATGTTGAGCTTGAATCCGTCCCAGATCTTCGGAAACGAGGCCCGGAAGTGCTCCCAATTGAAAAACGACCGTTGCACCGATTCCCATCCTTCGGTGCCGCTGATCAGCCAGGCCAATCCACCAAAAACGACGATGCTGCTCAACAGCGCAATCAGCGCCGAGCGAACCAGCGCGGGGTCGCGCCACATTGCCTGCGGCGTGAGCATCTCAGCGATCTGCGCATCATTCAGCGCCTGAGCAGGCGGAGGAAGTGCCGACATCCAGGTTGCCTCTCGTTCGTTGTTGTTCGCATTCCGAGGTCCGGAAGAACCGGTGGAATGGTAGCGAATTGGGGGATAGTGCATAGTGCATGGTTCATAGTGCATCGGAAGAGCGGAGTCCGAGGTCCGAGGTCCGAGGTCCGAAGCGTCCCCGGGCCACAGGTGCCCGAACTACGGTTGCCCCCTGGCCGTCTTCCCGTCTGGCCGCCTCTCCTCTCCGCCTCTCCGCCTCTGTCAATTGCCACTTCTTGATCCACAACTCCCTTTAAGCGTACCCTTCCGCCAGGAACCAATTGCAGCCCCGGCTGCGACCTGTCAGAATCATTTGCAGGATTCTGGTCAATTGCCGTTATCACGAGGAGAGGACCATGGTCAACCGTCGTCAGTTCATGGGCCGGTCTGCAGCCATCGCGGCGGCGCTGGCCGCCACGCCACGGCTCACCGCTCTGGCCCAGGCAACGCCTGAGGCTTCGCCGACCGCGCCCTTGTTCGATATCGCCGAGCTGCCGCTGCGCAGCGAGGGCAAGCTCACGATTCACACCGATCAGCCTCTCTACCCGCCATGGTTCATCGACAACGACCCGACCAACGGGGAGGGGTTCGAAGGCGCATTGGCCAATGCCCTGGCCGCCCGCATGGGATTCGCTCCCGACCAGATCGAATGGGGATACACCTCGTTCAATGCCTCCTATGCTCCCGGTCCGAAACCGTTCGACTTCTACATGACCGAAGTCAGCATCACCGAAGCACGCAGGGAAGCGGTCGATTTCAGCGACCCCTACTACAAGTCGCCCCTGACGGTGATCGCCAAAGAGGGCTCTCCCGTTCTCGAAGCCAAAACGCTCGCGGATTTGAGCCAGTTCTCCTTTTCCGCGCAGGTCGGCACTCTCTACTATCAGGCGATCGTCGACGACATCCAGCCGACCAGCGATGTCCTCGTTCTGGACACCACAGCCGACGCCATGCAGCAGCTGGTGAACGGCGTGGTCGATGCCTCGGTGGCCGATCTCGAATCAGCCCAGTTCATGACCGGTATTCAGTTCGAGGGTCTGGTCATCGCGGGCGTGCTGCCCAACAACCCGGGCGAGGGCATGGGCGCGGTTTTCGAAAAGGGAAGCGAGCTGGTTCCCTTCTTCAATGAAGCGCTGGCTTCGCTGAAGGACGATGGCACCCATCAGGACATCGTCGAGGCGTGGCTGACACAGCCGGGCGAATTGCTCAACTACACCTAGGTCAGGCGAGGCAGACCTCGCTAGCCCTTGATCACAAGCTCGACCCGGACGAACCCAATCGTCCGGGTTTCCATTTCCTGCACCGGCAACCAGAAAGCGCCTTCCGCCTCTTCGGCAGGGCCAAGCACCGTCAGCAGCACCCCCGCATCGAGAAGACCGACCGCCGGCGAAAGTCCCGTCGGCGCCGCGTGCAGCGGAACGCCGTTCGACGCCACAATCGCCCGGTCCCCAGCCTCGAACTCCGCGCTGGCGACTGCCGGCGGGCTGGCGGACGGTTCAGGACCTTCCGCAACGATCGGCGATTCGCGTGGCGGCACCTCCAGCAGCGTTCCCGAGTGAATATCGGATGCAACAAAGATGCGGCCGGAAGCGGTCCAGCTGGGACCAATGGTCGGTTCGACAGAGACCACAGCGGAGAGACTCTCGACAAGCTGTGTCGCGTCGCCAGACTCGATGGCGACTTCCCACAGCTGGAAGTTGGGCGTTGTTCGCCTGGTGCCAATCAGGAGCGATTCGCCGTCGGGTGAGATTGCCGCCGCAGCCACGAAACCAAGTTCATCTTCGGCTTCTCCCGGCGGATTGAGCGGTTCGAGCTCCAGCGTTTCGAGATCGAACAACCAGAAGATCGGATCGAACGCGCCCAGCGTCACAGCGGCGGTTGGATAGAAGACGAGCATCTTGTCCCCAGCGGGACTGATCTCGGTGATCGCCGGCGCGCCAAAATCGGGCGAGAACCCGAGAAGTTGCTCGGACGTGCCTGTCGCGGCGTCGAAGCGATAGATGCCGGTCGAGGGATCGCTGCGCTGGACCGGCGTCAGAACGTAGTAGAGCACGCTTCCGTCCGTCGACCATCGCATCGGGAAGAAAGCGACACCGATCGCTTCCGGAGATACGTTCAGCAGCACCTCTGGTTCCCCACCGGCGGATGGAATGGTGACGATGTCGTTGCCGGCTCGTTCACCATTGGCGAATGTGGTTCGCGAGAAGGTGATGGACTCGCTATCCGGGCTCCAGGCGGGAGCAACATCGAAATAGAACGTCGTGCCTGCCATCTTCTCGGGATTGCCAATGGAGAGGTTGTCGTTGAATCCATCATCAGTCAGATTCGTCAACTCGCCGGTCAGCGCATCGACCACCCAGAGATCGCCGTCTCTCAGGATCCGAAACGAATCTTCCGTGAGAACCAGACGTGTGCTATCGGGAGACCAGGAGACGTCGCCGACACGCAGTCCTGCGTCCAGTGGCTCCAGATCGACGCACATCTGCTGCGCCATCGACGGCACCTGATAGGTGCACAACTCGATACGGTTGGCGGCAGCGATGAGATTGCCGTCTGGAGAGAGCCCCAACGGCATCAGGTTGTCGAACAAGATCGACTGCTGACTGAGCACAGGCGATGCATCCTGCGCGTCTTCAACGCCCACGCCACCCCAGACGAGAGCGAATGCGAACGCCAACCGCAGCACACTTTTCAGACGATTCACAGGCAGATCCTCCCGATCGCGATTGCTTCGTTCCATCTTACCCGCGCGGTGCAATTGGCATCCCACCAGGAGTCCGTCGAACCTGCACGCGAGTCGCGGACGGTAGTACGCTTGCGCGGGACAAACGGGGCTAGTCGCCGGACTTGCGCAACACCACCATGAGCACTCCACAACAGAACGAATCCGAAAAGAAGGAACGGCGCGAGCGCTGGGTCAAGCGCCTGGCGGTCGCGGCGACGATCGGCATGTTCATCGTGCTGATGATGGGGTCCACGGTGACCAGCACCGGATCGGGCGAAGGCTGTGGACGGTCGTGGCCACTCTGTCAGGGGAAGTTCATCCCCTCCTATGCGGTGGAAACGGCAATTGAATTCAGTCACCGCCTCGTCACCGCCATTGAAGGACTGCTCATCGCCGCAACCGCGATCGGCGCCGTGCTGATCCGTCGAGGAAGCCGCGAGGTCAGGATCTACGTCGCGGTGATGGTCGGCACATTGCTGCTGCAGTCAGGTCTGGGCGCTGCCGCGGTCATGTGGCCACAGAGTCCGCAAATCATGGCCGCCCATTTCGGCATTTCGATGACATGTTTCGCGGCGGTTTTTCTCCTGACCCGGCTTCTCTATGAGGACCCTGCACGGGAGGATCCGCTCGTTGCCGAATCGCGAGCCCACCCGCTCCCCTCCTGGTTCCACCGGGGAGCCTGGGCCATGCTGGTTGGGTCGATCGTGGTGGCGTACGTGGGAGCCTACATGCGGCATTCCGGCAACGAAATGGCATGTTATGAGTGGCCGCGTTGCGACACCGGCTTTGTGCCGGAGATGGACAGTCCAGCCGGCATCGCCTTCACCCACCGCTTCCTGGCCCTGGCGTTGATGATCCTGGTCTATCTCCTCACCTGGGCCATCTGGAAGATGCAGCCGCACTACCGCTCCATCCTGGTCATTCTCGCTGGCGCGTCGATCACCATCACCATGCAGGCCCTGGCGGGAGGCGCTGTGGTCCTGACTCGACTCGACATCTGGGCCACACTGGCCCATGCCGCATTGATGGCCTGGTTCTTCGTCTTCGTCACCGACACCTGCCGCCAGGTCCTCAAAACCCGCCATGCCCCCGACCACCCCCAATCTGTTCTCGTCCCCCACCCTTCCGGTAGCCCGGGCGCCGATTAGAGCTGTCCCCGGCATCATCCATCACCCTGCCCGCGTTTGGCTCTCTCCCGGAATGACCTGAGTCCTTGACCAACACCGTTCTCCCCTTGTAGCTGCAGACCCCCGTGTCTGCTTTCCCATGAGAAACGATGTCATGCGCTTGTCCACGCTTCCCACGAAAGGGGCAGACACGGGGGTCTGCAACTACTGGGTGGCGACGTGGGAGGCGACGGCCACAACGGGAGGAGGTTGCGGGCGTTGGGTCGCGGTACTATGCCTCCTACGATGTGGAGTCAGCCCTCGTCCGTCCATCTATGAAACGATCGACAATCGCCCGGCCGACCGGAGGAATTGGCGCATCGCCCGAGGGGCTCGGACTGGCGATGGCGATGGTCTATTTCGTCGCAGTCAGTCTGCGGACGGGATTGATCGGCGTCGGACCGCTGCTTCCCGACATCACCGACGACCTCAGCCTCTCCAACACCAACGCCTCCCTCCTGGTCGCCCTCCCGCCGATCCTGATGGGGATCTTCGCCGTACCGGGCGGACGTCTGGCCGACATGCGAGGCGCCCGTCTGACCATCACGCTGGGCATGATCGTCGTCGTCCTCGGCGGGGGATTGCGCGCCGTCGCACCCGGTTTTCTGGTGCTGGTGCTGCTCACCATCCTCTTCGGCGCCGGAATCGGTATCTGTCAACCAGCAATGCCCCGTCTCGGGCGCAATCTGATGCCCACCCGCATGGGTATCGCCACCGGGATTTTCGCGGCGGGTTTCTTCACGGGAGCGGTCGTCGCGGCATCGGTCACCGGACCCCTCTTCCTGTCTGGCGACCGTGTCGACGACTGGCGATTGCCCTTGGGGTTCTGGGGGGCGCTCTCCGCTCTCACCCTGGCGGCCTGGCTCATTTCACTCCGCTTCTGGTCGGTACCGGCATCTCCCACCGTCGTGAGGAACACCGAGACATCCTCCACTCAGCCCGCCGGCAGCTGGAGTCCCTGGCGCGACCGTCCAACCTGGATCGTCGCGGCGATCTTCGGTGCACAGGGACTCGCTTACTACATCCTGGTGGCATGGCTCCCGTCGATTTACGAAGAACATGGCCTCAACGACAACCAGATCGCGATTCTTCTTGCCATATTCAACATGGCCACCTTTCCGGCCATGGTGGGACTGCCCATTCTGTCCGACCGGATCAAATCGAGACGCATCCCCACCCTGGCGGCATCGATCATCTTCCTGATTGCGACAACGGGACTGGCGCTTAATCCCACCGGTTCCCCCATGCAGTGGATCTGGCCCATCGGCGCCGGATTTGGACTGGCTGGTCTCTTCGGCATGGGACTCCTCATGCCCGCCGACACGGCGAAAGAAGGAAAAACGGGCCAGACCGCGGGAATGGTGCTGGCGATCGGCTATGTTGCGTCGGGAATTGGCCCGGTCATCGCCGGAGCGATCGAAGACCTGACCGGATCGTTCGATCTGGCCCTCCAGCTAATTCCCTTCGTTGCCGTGGTGACGATCCTGCTCGCGTTCCGGGCGCCCCCTCCCCGCACCGTCGCGCCACGCCACATTTCCTCCTCGTAACTCCCGTTTCGATGCGGAGTTGACACTCCTCAGCGGCGGACGCCATGCCACACGCATGGCCAGACGGGCCATACTGGGCATACGCACGGCGTAGCTCTGCATGCCAGAAAGGAGGTCAGCAACATGTCGGTCGCGATCATCGTTGCCAGCCGGCATGGCAGCACTCGGGAAATCGCCGAGGAGATGGCCCGGTGTCTCCGCCATCACGGCATCGGTTCGACCCTGTATGAAGCTGGCGAGCCAGTCAACCTGCGCGGCCGGACCGGAGTCATCATCGGCAGTGCCGTCTACATGGGCAGATGGCTAAAAGAAGCCCGGACCTTCGTCGACGAGCATCAGGAGGAGCTGAGACAACGACCCGTCTGGCTCTTCTCCAGCGGCCCCGTCGGCGTCAACGCCACGAATCAGACGATCGATGAGGTGATGCTGACCGAGCTCGTCACCCATTCGGGCGCTCTGGGTCATCAGACCTTTCTCGGCAAACTCGATCCCTCTCAGCTCAGCCGGTCGGAGCGACTGCTCACGCGCATCGTCCATGCCCCGGAAGGGGATTTCCGGGATTTCGACGCCATCGACGCCTGGACCGAGGAGATCGCCCGCACCTTGCTGTCCGATCGGATCACGGAGTAATCCCGCCCCAGAGATCGCCCACGATGAACCCTTCCTGGAATGGATCGGAGGGGTCCACAACATACTGCGCCATGCCGGTGATCCACCCCTGTCCCGTGATCTCCGGAATCACCGCCGGATAGTCCCCGATCGTCGTTTCCTCGATCAGCCGACCCGTGAAGGTCGTGCCCATGATGCTCTCGTGCACGAAATCAGTCTCTAACGGCAACTGACCCTTGGCGTGCAACACCGCCATCCGGGCGCAGGTGCCGGTACCGCACGCCGAGCGATCGAGCACGCCGGTCCAGGTCGATGAATCAGCCCAGTCGAACTGACCGGTGGAAACGACCACCGTGTTTTTCGACGACGCGCCCGGCAAGGTCGGCGGTCCGGAAAGCACGATGATGCTCACCCCTGCGATATCCGGATTGTCGGGATGAGCCACCGGCAGTTGTTCGCGAGCCGCGGCTTTGACCATTTCGCCCAACCGGACGATTTCAGCCCCCTGCTCGGGCACGATCTCCAGACCCAGGTCGGCGGCATCACAGAGGACGTACCACATCCCACCATATGCCACGTCGACCCGCAACGACCCGATCGTCGGGACATCGATCGTGGCGTCGAGGTGCGCGGCAAATGCCGGCACATTGCGGAAGGTCACGCCGGTGACCTTGCCCTGCTCGCACTGCGCACACACGCGCACCAGCCCCGCCGGCGCCTCCAGCACAAGCTCCGTCACTGGTTCGGTCATCGGCAGCATGCCGGTTTCGAGAAGGACCGTCACCGAGCAGATCGTATTGGAGCCGGACATGGGCGGGTACTCCACCTGCTCCATGATGACGAAACCGGCGTCCGCGTCCGGATGGGTGGGCGGCAGGATCAGATTGCAGCAGAGCGCCGGATAGCCCCGCGGTTCGCGCAACATCAGCTTGCGCAACCCGTCCTGATGCCGTTGCAGATACTGCATCTTGGCGAACATCGTCTCGCCGGGCACGTCGAGCACGCCGCCGGTGATGACCCGGCCCGGCTCGCCCCCCGCATGTGCATCGACAGCAGTGATGACCCGGTTGACGCGCATCAGCTTGCCTGTTGTCCAGCGATGGCCGCCGCGATCTTCTCACCGATCATGATCGCCGGCAAATTGGTGTTGGCTCGCGGCACGAACGGCATCAGCGACGCATCCCCGATCCTCAATCCCTCGACGCCATAGACTTTGCCGGTCGGATCGGTCACTGCTCCAGGATCGTTTTCGCGACCCATGCGGGCTGTTCCGCAGCAGTGCCACGTGCCGTGACTTCGTTCCCTGATGAACGCCTCCAGCGCCCGCTCATCGCGAATCAGGTCGAAGAGGGAGAGCCCTCCCGAGATCTTCCGTTCGACAACCCGGCGTCGAACCGAGGCGGGGGCGTCCGCCAGACGCGCCCACGGTTCGGTGCGAACGCGATTGCCGCGCGTGACGACTGCGAGATCGCGCGACTTCTCTGTGTAGCTGGTGGGGAATGGATAGTGTGCGGCTTTCTGCATTTCCGGATGCCGGTACAACGCCGCCAGGCGGACGAGCGCATCCTGCAGACGAAGCCGGTCGCGATCGTCGCTCAGCAGATTGAGCTCGACCCGCGGTTCGGCCAGCGGGTTGGCGGATTCGATTTCGACCCATCCCTGCGAGTAAGCGCGATTCACCCAAACCAGGAAGCCGCCGAGTTTCTGTCCGAGCGGATGCCATCCGCTCCGGTTGACGATGACGCCATACATGTCGACCGGATCGCAACCGTCGAGGTCCGAGCTATACCGGAAGCCCCCGAAGATATGACGTCGCAGACTCCAGGGCTGCCGCGCGGCCGGATCGAGCAACGACGACACCGCGATCTGCGGATGCTCCTGCAGATTGCGACCCACCCCCGGCCGGTCGGCAACGACATCGACGCCCACGCGTTGCAGGAGTGAGCCAGGGCCGATCCCTGAACGCTGCAGGAGCGCCGGCGTGTGCAGAGCGCCCGCCGCGACGACGACTTCGCCCGCCTGTAGATGCTCCCCGATCCCGCCGAGAATGCGGACATCGACGCCCGTGGCCCGTTTCCCATCGAAGGTGATCCGCAGCGCCTGTGTATCAGGGAAGAGGACGAGATTCGGGCGCGATCGTACTGGCGCCGTCAAATACGCCGCGGCGGTCGACGCACGTCGCTCTCCGTCGTTGTTGATGACGATGGGAAACCAGGCCGGATCGAAATCCTCGTGCTGGCACGCCGTGTAGGGCAGTCCCGACGCTTCGAGCGCTTGGGCCGCGGCCCGCGAGAACCCGGGCCATTCATCGAGCCCGACCCGCCGCAGCGGGAGTGGCCCGTCGCTGCCATGCATGGCACCCTTGCAGTCGGCGTCCCTCTCCAGTTTTCGGAAGAACGGGAGAACCTCCTCCCAGTTCCATCCCGTGGCGCCCTCCGCTGCCCAACCGTCGTAGTCATCCGGAGAGCCGCGATTGGCCATCATCCCATTGATCGACGATCCCCCACCCATTACCCTGGCCTGCTCGTAGCGACGTCTGGTGCGGGTATCCGGACCCGAGTCCGGCGGCGGCTGATGGTAGACGCGAAGCTCGCGCCAGTGATGCCGGGGATCGAAGTAGGCAACGATCGGGTAGCTGTCCCAGATCACCTGATCGGTGTGATTCGGCGGCGTGTCAGGCCCCGCTTCGACCAGCGCAACCGTTCGCCCGGGATTTTCGGACAACCGGCTGGCCAGCACACATCCCGCCGACCCGCCGCCAATGATCACAACATCGAATCGTCTCGTCATGCTGGAAGTATCGCAGGTTCTCCGCGGTGATCACCCTGCAGCAGAGAACCCGCCGATGTTCCAAATCGGCCTGTAGCTGAAACCCTGCCTACATTCCAAATCGGCCTGTAGCTGAAACCCTGCCTACATTCCAAATAACCCTGTAGCCGCAGACCCCCGTGTCTGCCCCACAACCCCAGCGATGGTCGTACGAAGACCAGACATTTCAGGTGCAGATGTAACGACGCACCATGCGACGCGTGACGCCTGTTTCCCATGAAAAAGCAGACACGGGGGTCTGCAGCTACCAGAGATTCGATCACGGGCAGAGACACGTGGGCTACAAGATGGCGCATCAATGGGAATGCCCGGCCGTTGAACGGCCGGGCGTTGTGCACGGAATCTGTGATCGATCGAAAGGCGACCCGCCTAATAGAGGGGCGTCTCCTTCGGACGCTCGATCCGGCTGAAACTCGCCGGCGGGCGATTCCAGCCCAGCGACTCGGTTTCGTCGCCGGCGACGGCAAGGAAGGCACTCCGCGTCTTCGGGTAGACGGCCGTGATCGCCTCGACCGGAATCCACAGGTCAGCCGCCGCACCATGCAGCCCCCGGCCATAGATCAGTGTTCTCTGGACCGAACCGACATCCTCGACACTCTTCAGAATGTCGCCGACTTCGGCAAGCGCGCCGTTCCGGGCATAGAGGGTGTAGCCAGGGACCAGATCGGCCACCGTACCAGCCGGACCATGCCGCTCTGTGAGATTGGCCGCGACGCCAACGAGTTCGCCCCGCATCGGTTTGCCACCGATGGCGACTTCCTTGTCCAGGGGCCCGAGCGCACCGGCCGGGCGAGAATTCAGCAATGCGGCAACTGCCAGGATGCCGACGGTCAGCCCGACGCCGAGCCACAGCTCGCGACGCTTGAGCTCGGAGGTGACGTCACCATCGTATGCATTCAGGAGAGACTCACCAATGAGCACAATGAGCCCGCCGGTAACCAGGAACGCCAGCAGGCATACCAGCACTGGCCGGATCCATCTGACGCTCACGTACTCAATTGCCATCGTTCCTCTCCCCGAATCTACCAATTCCCATGTCCAGCATCACGCCGGACGCGGGTTCTTCACCAATCATCCATTCAGATAACTGCAGCTCCGCTCGCCGCCGCCGAATCCTCCGCACCCGGATTTCGTAGAGGAGCGGACCAGGGAGCGCCAATGCAGGAATGATAAGCCATGGCCATGTAGTTATGGAGAGGATGTATTTCGCTTCCGACGTCCATCCAGCCGCCCAGACCGTGGCTATCACCGTCACGATCTTGAACACGAACAACACCCAGAGAAAAGCACGCACCGTCGCCCGGGCGTCTTCGCTCTCTCCGGAGATGTCGGCATCGGCGTTGGGGTCGAGCAGGCGCATGAGCAACAACCATCGCGTCAGCGCGTCGGAGCGTGATTGGGTTCCGGACTGGCCGGGATGGAGAGCCCCGTCCGCTCATCATCATCCGCCCGGCGCCCCCATCGCAGAAAGATCGACGTGATCCACAGGAAATAGATCGAGCTGCCTCCCACCCACATCATTAGTCCGGCAAGCTGCTGATCGACGTCGAGCGCGATCCCGAAAATACGCGGGGAGTTCTCGTAGAAGTGGTACATCGGCACCGCGCCAAAGGTGATGAACGCCCCCACCACCCCGGAGGGCAGACTGGTCAGAAAGAGATAGAGGCATTGCAGCGGTTCGGTGAGACGGGGCCATGCGGGAAGCGGACCGAGCACTGGCCACCAGCCGATCAACGCCGCGATCATGAACGATCCATGCTGCAACACATGGATCGGTTCAGACTGCAGGGCGCGATCGTAAACACCCGGAACGTGCCAGACGATGATGATGGCGTTGGAGATGAAGAGCGCCGGCACGAATCTGGTGACTGCGTACCCAATACTGTTGATCGCTGGTTGGCGGGTCAGGGGCTCGAGCAGCCATGACGGCGTTCCCGCCAGCCAGAGGGGCGCCACGGCGAAGAGGAGCAGCATGTGCTGCGTCATATGCGCGCTGAGCAGGTAGTTGTCCGACCAATCGTCGAGCGGCGGTCCCAATGCGACGATGAAGAGCGCGCAGCCAAGCAGAAAGAGAACGCGCTGTTTGCGGGTGACGATCCGCTCCGCGGCATCGGGACGGGAGTTGTTGAAATGCCCGGTTGCCAGCACATAAGCGGCGGCAATGGCAAAGGCTGCCAGCACGACGGTCGGATCGATCCGCCAGTTGCTGTGCAGCCAACCCGTAGGAAACCCTACGCCACTATGGAGGATGGGCCAGTTCGCCAAAGGAATGAACTCGATTTCCCGCCGCAATCGGAGAGTAAGCTCCAGGCCCGCAACGCGTCCCGGCTACGAAATGAATCCACCCGGACCGAAGTCGATCGTGTGCACCCGCAACAACGCAATGAGCGCACCGATCACCGCCAATGAGCCAACCAGCGCGGCGATGAACATATACCGGAAAAGCGGCGAATCGAACTTGAGATGCATGTAGTACCCGATGACCGTCAGGAACTTGCCGATCGACAGGATGAACAGGGCCGGGACCAGCGCCCCGGAATCGTGCATCCAGTCGATGTAGTAGATCGCGACCTCGATGGCCGTGATGATCGTCAGAATGATGGCGATCTTGATGTACTTCTGCTCGCTCGGATGCTCGTGCTCGCCATGATCGGCTGCTGCCAATGCACCATGTGTCATCGCTCAGTTCCCCCTGCCCTTAGCCGAGCCCGATTTGCCGAAGCGCCCCTTCGGCTTCGTGGGTGATGGTCGAGATTTCGTCGTACGGAATCAGGTAGACGAGCGTGAAGATCACGATCCAGACGATATCCACGAAGTGCCAGTAGAGTCCGGCGATCTCCACATTGAGCGCCTGATCCTTTCGGACACCGCCGCGCAAAGACATGATCAGCAACGACATCAACCAGATGACGCCGATCGTCACGTGCGCGCCATGGAAACCGGTTAGGGTGAAGAACGAGCTGCCGAAGATGTTCGTCGTCAGACCAAGACCTTCGTGCTTGAACTCGGTGAATTCGAAGAACTGACCACCCAGAAAGACGGCTCCCAGAAGCGCGGTGGCGCCCAGCCAGATGCGCAGCCCTCGCACATTCCCCTTCTGGATCGAGGCCAGCGCCAGCACCATCGTCAGCGAGCTCATCAGCAGCACGAACGCGCTGATCGACGTGTAGGGAATATCCAGAATCTCGTGCGGCAGCGGACCAATGCCCTGCCCCGCCTGGTAGAGCCGTTCGGCTTCGCCGCGATAGATCATATACATCGCGATCAGCGAGCCAAAGAACATGCAGTCGGAGGCCAGGAAGGCCCACATGGCGATCTTGCGGCTGTCCAGCCCGGTGCTGGTGGGCGGATGCCCGGAATGATCGGCTCCGCCAATATGCGATTCACCGCCCCCGTGCGCGGTTTCGAGTGTGGCAACTGCCTGAGCCAATGTGATTCCTCCTCTGAACGCCTTTCGCCGCGCTTCTCTAACCCGCCGGCTCGAAGGCCCAGGCGTAAATAGCGACCACCATGATCAACCCACCGATCGGAACCAGAATCGGCAAATGGAGCAGACCGATGGTCAACACCGGATTGTCGATGAGCATTCCCAGTGCCAGGATGAAAAAGCCAAACGCACTGACAAGCGGGAAATAGGACGGGTTCGGCAGGTGGATCGATGATGGGTCCACTTGCTCCTTGGGCGCGGGCGCCTTGCGCTCCACTCCCGAACCAGCGCCATGGTCGCCATATTTGTCCCACCACAGCTGATCGCGATGGGTGATCTCCGGAATGGAGGCGAAGTTGTAGACGGGCGGTGGCGATGATGTCGCCCATTCGATTGTGGCGGCATCCCACGGATCGTCGGAAGCGACTTCACCATTCCGGAGCGTCTTCACGACATTGATGATGAACACGAGGAACGACGTGGCCAGCACAAACGCGCCGATCGTGATGAAGAGGTTCCAGGGACCCCAGCCACTGTCTTCCGAATAGGTGAAGTACCGGCGAGGCATTCCGGCCAGACCGACAAAGTGCATGGGGAAGAAGGTGGCGTTGAACCCGACGAACGCCATCCAGAAATTCCACTTGCCCAACCGCTCATCGAGCAGGCGTCCGGTGATCTTGGGGAACCAGAAGTATGTTCCGGCCATCAACCCGAACACCGTGCCGCCGAAGAGCACATAGTGGAAGTGCGCGATGATGAAATAGGTGTCGTTCTGCTGCGAGTCGACGGGCGGCGAGGCGTGCATGACACCCGACAATCCTCCGATCACGAACTGGGAGACCAGTCCGACGGCAAAGAGCATCGCGGTGGTGAACCGCAGCGATCCTTTCACCATCGTTCCCAGCCAGTTGAAGATCTTGACGCCGGTGGGTATCGCGATCAGCATCGTCGAACCCGCGAAGACGGCATTTGCCGTCGGCCCCATGCCCACCGTGAACATGTGGTGCGCCCAGACGCCGAAGCCGAGGAAAGCGATCGCGCAGGTGGCGTAAACCATCACCGAGTAGCCGAAGAGCGGTTTCCGGGAGAAGACCGGAATGATCTCCGACACGATGCCGAAAGCCGGCAGCACGAGGATGTAGACCTCCGGATGGCCGAAGACCCAGAAGAGGTGCTGCCAGAGCAACGGGTCGCCGCCTGCCGCGTACTCATAGAAGCCGGTGCCGGCGTAGCGGTCGAATGCCAGCAGAATGAGCGCGGCGGTGATGGCCGGGAAGGCCATGACCAGCAGAATCGACACGATCAGCGTCGTCCAGCTGAAGATCGGCATGCGCATCATGGTCATGCCCGGAGCGCGCATATTGATGACCGTGACGATCATGTTGAACGCCGCGAGCATCGACGCGACGCCGAGAACCTGCAGACCGATCAGCCAGAAATCGACATTCCGGCCCGGATTCCACGAGGTCGACGTCAACGGCGCGTAGCCGTACCAGCCGGCGTTGGGCGCCGCATGGAAAAACCAGGAGAGGTTGAGGATGATGCCGCCGCCGAGGAAGATCCAGTAGCTGTAGGCATTCAATCGCGGAAACGCCACGTCCCTGGCGCCGATTTGCAGCGGCATGACGTAGTTGAAAAACGCCACGCTCATCGGCATCAACGCGAGGAAGATCATCGTCGTGCCGTGCATGGTGAAGAGTTCGTTGTATCGCGCTGCGCTGACCACATCGAGGTTCGGACGCGCCAGCTGCGTGCGGATGATCAACGCTTCCACTCCGCCAAGCAGAAGAAACAGGAACGCGGTCACCCCGTACATGATGCCGATCCGCTTGTGATCGACAGTGGTCAGCCAGCTCCAAAGGCCCGTGGCCGGTTTGGTGATGGGTTGTGCCATGACCTGTGGCTGGGCAATCGATGCCATTGTTCCGCTCCTGCCTGCGAGTGTTCGCGTTCCTGTGATTCCGCGTCCGATGGTGTTCGACTAATCAGGGTCCTGGACCTGAACCTGCTCGGTGACTCCCGGTTGTACCGGTATCTCTCCACATCCTTCTTCGGGTTGCAGACTCTCCAGATAGGTCACGATCTCCTGAATCTGCTCGTCGGTCAAACTTCCCGGCGTGATTACCGTACCCATGTAATTGCCCGGCTTGATCCCCTCCGGATCGTGCAACCAGGAAGCCAGGTTCTCCGGCGTGTTTCGCAACGTCCCCGCGGCGAGCGTGGTCCGGCAGCCCAGCAATGAGAGATTTGGCCCAAAGGTCCGCGCGGCATCGAGTTCTTCCGGCAAATCGGGCACGGCATTGCCGCCGGCGACCGATTCGACGCCGTTGATCTCGTGACATGTCATGCAAAGGGCCATGCTTTGGGGCACAGCGGCGATGTCTCCGCCGGCCAGATCGCCGGAGGCCTGTTGCGGTCCCGCCAGCCAGGCATCCTGCCAGGCCAGGAACTGCTCCTCAGGCTCGACGATCACCTTGAACCGCATCAACGCATGCGAATCCCCGCAATACTCGGCGCATTGACCGAAAAAGTACCCGGGCGTGTCCGTGTCGATGGCCAGCTTGTTCTCGTGACCCGGAATCAGGTCCATCTTGCCGCTCAGCTGCGGCACCCAGAACGAGTGAATGACATTGTTGGTATAGAGATGGAAGACCACCCGCTTGCCCTGAGGCACATGAATCTCGTTGGCGGTGACGATCTTCGATTCGCCATCCTCCGATGGGTAATGAACCTCCCACCACCACTGCTTGCCATAGACCTCGACGACCAGATCGGGATTGTTCACCTGATCGTCATGCGCGTAGATCGTGCGCACGGTCGGAATGAAAATGATCAACAGGATGATGGCGGGGATGATGGTCCAGATGATCTCGAGCGTCTTGTTTCCGTGAATCTGCTCCGGCCGCTCTCCTTCAGCTCGCCGCCGGTAACTGAGCACGGTGTAGACGATGCCGATCTGCACACCGACAAAGACGATCAGCGACAACCAGAAGGTCAGCTTGTAGATATCGTTGATGTCGTTCGCCTGATCGGTGACCGGCGAAATGGTGCTGTACGGACTCTGAGCGCTGACCACACCCGGCAGAATCGCGCCACCGACGGCGAACAACGCCGCAACCAGCAGGACCAGGCGGGCTGAGGTTCGCCGCACCCATCGATCACTACTTCGCTGCATTTCGCCTCCCATGGTTCCGTACCGGCCAGAAATTCACATTCCCGGCACGTCGATTGCCGTGCCGGTTTTCCCGATCACTGTCGTTGCTGTTCCGGATATTTCGCACGTTGTCGAACACTTCGAAAATTTCGACTCTGAATCCCAAGTCCACGCCGCTGGGAGAATTGCCCGCATTATACGTGCTTCGCATCGGAGACGCTTCCGTACTCGATGCGCGCTCATGCGGAAACGCAGCCCGCCCTGGCTGTTTCTCGCGCGCCGGCGCTTGCTCGCCGGTTGTCCGCTAACCCCACCCTCGCCGCCGGTTTTCCACGCGGATCGGCATATGGCGCATGATACACTTGAAGGCGATTGTGACGTGCGTTGCGCCGCGAGCGAACGCGGAGTTCGGCTCTTGATTTCGCTCCCCAGATGCAGCGCAGTTTCCTTTCCGGAGTTCCGTGTGGCAGCAGATTCGGACGCCACTCAAACCTCCCGGTACCTCTCGGTGGCGGCAATCATCCTCGGGGTTCTGCTGGCGGCCACATCGCTTCTGGCCGACGAGATTGGCGTGAGCGGCGGTGGCGAAGGCATCGGATGGAAGCAGTTGATTGGCGCTATCGCCGGAATCGTGATTGCGCTGGCCGGCGTTGCCCTGCTCCTGCGTCCTCGTGGCTTTACGGAATCGGATTGACCAGCGACCGATCGGAACATTCACCCCGTTGACCGAATTCTTCCCGTTCGCAGTCTGCAGTCCTCTGCAGCTACTGGCGTGCCGAGCGCCCGGGTTCTGATGGACTGGAGCATATGAGCAAACAACCGGCCGAGACTGTCAACGAAAACCCTGTATCCGGCGAGGACGGGGTTCGCTCGGCGATCGCCGCCGCCATCCACCAGCTCGGCGCCGGCGATGGGGTGACCATCGACCTCAGACCACTGCCATTCGAAGGAACCTGGGGTGTCGCCACATCGGTCAGCCACGCCCTGGCCGGCGAACGCGCCCAACAGGAGCTGACTGCTTCCGGGCAGCTGGCGGACAAATCGAAGAAAGAGATCAAGAAACTGACGAGCGACCGGGCACGGGTGCTTTCGCAGGAGATTGCGGAATCGATCGTCGCCTCACTGCGGCAGAGTGACGCATTCGCCACCGTCGAAGCGGCGAATGGCTACGTCAACATCACGTTCGATGCCAACGTGGTGGCCTCCTCGCTCATCTCCACCATTCTCTCCAATGGCGACGCGTACGGCGCTGGTGCGGCCAGAACCGAACGCGTCATGGTGGAGCACTCCCAGCCGAACACCCACAAGGTCTTCCATATCGGTCACTTCCGAAACACCGCGCTCGGCGTGTCGATCAGCAAGATTCTGGCTCACGCCGGATATCCGGTGACGGAAGCCACCTATCCCGGCGACATCGGCATGCACGTGATCAAAGCGCTCTGGTGCTACCGGAGTTTTCATCTCGGCGAGGAACCGGCGAATCCGGACGAACGGGGTCGCTGGCTGGGACAGATCTACGCCGAATCGGATGCTCGCCTCGAATACCGCAACGACGTTCTCGATCTGCTCAACACCGTCAGCAAGGACGATCCCCATATCGCGACGGCGATCGACCGGCTCCTCAAACTGCTTTGGCGCGAACATGCCGACACCGAGGACATCGCCTATCTGATGGGCCGCTTCACCACGCCGGGTGAAGTCAAGGAAGATGAGCTCATCGACGACGGCACGATCGAGGCATTCTGGCCGATTCTGGGCGCCTATCTCCAGGCGGAAGCAGAGCGAGAACCCGTTCACCTGGAGATCGAAGGCGCCAACGGCCACGTCGAACCCTCCACCACGCCGCAGGAGCGGTACGACAGCTGGCTCGAGCTCGACGAACACCGGGACTGGTGGGCGCAGGTGCCCGCCTGGAAAGAGGCCATCAAGGCGACCTTCCAGGCATGGGAAGCAGGCGACGCCGACCTCATCGCGCAGTGGCAGACCACCCGGGAATGGAGCCTGGCCGATTTTCGTCGCATCTTCGACGAGCTGGGCGCCCATTTCGACGTCTGGTTCTTCGAGAGCGAAGTCGAGGAAGAGGGCAAGGAGATCGTCAAGGTCCTCCTCGACGCCGGCATCGCCGAAATCAGCGATGGCGCGGCGGTGGTGCGGATCGACGAAAAACTCGGGCTGACCGACGAGGTCTATCGCACCCTGCCGATCCTGCGATCAGACGGCACCTCCCTCTACTCCACCAAAGACCTCGCCCTGACGCGCCGCAAATTCGAGGACTATCACATCGACCGCGCGATCTGGGTCGTCGACGTCCGGCAGTCCCTCTATTTCAAGCAGATCTTCAAGATTCTGGAACTCTGGGGATTCGAGCAGGCCAAGGCGAGCTATCACCTTCCCTATGAGATCGTCGTTCTGCCCGACGGGGTCATCTCCTCCCGCAAGGGCCGGGCCCCGCTCTACGACGACATCCGCGATCAGGTTCTGCAGCGAGCCCGCGAGATCATTGCGGAGAAGAATCCGTCGCTCAGCGCGGCAGATCGGGAGCAGACCGCCTGGCAGGTCGGCATCGGATCGCTCAAGTACGCCATGCTGGCCAGGGACAACAACAAGATCGTTGTTTTCGATATCGACGAAGCGCTCTCATTCGACGGTCACGCCGCTCCATACATCCAGTACGCGCACGCCCGGGCTTGCCGCATTCTGGAAAATGCCAAGTGGAATCGGGACACCGTGGCCGGCCCGGAGGGATTCCATCTCGATTTCGGGGCAATCGAGCCGTCCGAGCTGAGTCTGCTCCAGGAGCTCGGCCGGTTTCCCGAGGAAGTGCAGCGCGCCGCCGACCAGTACCGGCCGCTTCTCATTGCCAACTACGCCTTCGAGCTGGCCCGCCGCTTCAACGACTTCTACCATGCCTGCCCGGTGATTCAGTCCGAAGAACCGGTTCGAACGGCCCGGCTGGCATTGGTCGACGCCACCCGGGTCACCTTGCGCAATGCCCTGGCGCTGCTGGGGATCGAAGCTCCCGAGGTGATGTAGCGCCGCAACCCCGGTGCGGAAGTTGCGTGTGCTAGCATCAAGACCAGATCTGGTCTGCCTCGGATTTCAGCCGGGAGGTGACACGCGATGCGATTGATGAAGTTCGGATTTGGGCTTCTTCTGCTGCGCTGGCTGCCTTTCAGGTTCGTCACCCGCTGGATGCTGCGCCTGGCCGTCTGGGGCGGTCTGGGATACGCGCTGGTTCGCAAGTTCAAACCAGAAATGCTCTCGGCGCCCGTCCAGAGTGTCGCGCCGCGAGAGCCCTCGGCCTGGACCGCTCCCCCGATCCGATCCGCCGCAACGGATCTTTCCGCTCCCGCCGGATCGACCTCGACATCGGTCACCGACGAGCTTCAGGCGCCTGGAGCAGTGGGGATAGCCTCTTCCTTTGCAGGGGACGGCGCGGCCGGCGTCGAACCGGTCGCTGAGATCGCCGGCGATGAAATGATCGACGTCATCGTCAGCGCCAGCATGGCGCTCGACGAAGCAGCCGAAGAAGCGCCGGCCGCCTTCCAGCCGAACTGGATCCGGGGCGATGGCTCGCTCGATTGCCCGCCGGACTTTCCGGTCAAAGGCAATGCGCATTCCGAGATCTATCACAATCGCGATAGCAGGCATTACGACCAGACGATCCCCGACGTCTGCTTCGCATCGGACGAAGACGCCCTGGCCGCCGGATACCGCGCTCCCCTCCGCTGACCCCTCTAGAGCGGTTGCGAAAACTTGTGCTCGACCACCGCGCTCCCTGGACCAATTGATCCGTCATTCTGAGCGCAAGCGAAGAATCTCCCGCCGCAGCGGTGCCCTCAACCACGCGGTGCATAACTTTGCGCAACCGCTCTAGCCCCTCTTCGCGGGCCAACCAGCTACGCCAGTAGGACGAAATCACTTCTCCACCGGAACTGCGGCGGATCGACCGCAGCCATCTGGTCGGCCGTCACCGGCGCAAGCATGCGGGCATCCTGATCGCTCATCGCAATTGCCTCGTGGTAAACTACAAATCCTGTCACGACAATGTCATGGCATTCACACAGGAATGCCGATGATGATGAGGATAGAGCCGTTGAAAACGTCAGCACGAACCGAAAAGCTGGACATGCGCGTCACCGTAGAAGCCAAGCGCCGGCTGGTTGCTGCCGCAGCCGCTGAGCAACGATCGGTCAGCGAATTTGTTCTGTCCAGCGCGCTCGATCGAGCCAATGAAGCCCTGGCCGATCGAAAGCGCTTCGGACTCGACGAAGCAGGATGGTCCGCCTTCCAGGCAGCGCTGAACGGACCCGCCAGAGATCTGCCGAGAGTCACACGGCTGCTTCACGAACCGAGCATTTTCGAGGACGAGACGGCGCATTGAGCCGCTTGCGCATCGTCAAACTGGAACGCAGCCACGCTCTCGACGCCTTCGACTGCGGCCAGCCCGACCTCAACCGTTTTCTCACCCGTTTCGCACTCACCAATCAACTGGCAGGCGCTTCGACAACCTATGCCGGTCTCTCCGGCGATGACGTGATCGGGTTCTACTCGTTGGTGGTGGGTGAGGTCGAGTTCGATGGAGTTCCAGAACGATTGGCTCGCGGTCTGGCCAGACATCCAGTTCCGCTGATGGTGCTCGCCCGTCTGGCCGTCGACATCCACTGGCAAGGGAAAGGGGTTGGAGCCGGACTCCTCAAGGACGCCATGCTGCGCACCCTGAACGTTGCCGGCATCGTGGGAATTCGTGCATTGGTAGTGCACGCCAAGGATGAATCAGCTGTTTCTTTTTACCGGCACTTCGATTTCATGCCCTCTCCCACCGATCCGCTCCATCTCTTCCTGCTATTGAAGGACCTTCGGCGGGCAACGAAACCGTCGTGATCGCCGGCGGCAAGAACGACGAAACGCCGCACGAAGCGGCGTTTCGTCGAGACTGGGGAGAGGGCGCTGCCCAGTCAATGCAACATCATTGAGCGAAGTTGCTGTGCCATACACCTTGCTGCATCGCACCCTGGAGAATCGAATCTCCAGTTCTTTATCAATTTATCACTTTTCACATCCGGATGCAATCCCCACCACACCCGGTTGCTGATCCCGTATACGACCTCACCCGATTGACAACTCGATCCAGGCGGGAGTACGCTCCGAATTCCGACTTTAATAGTCGGAATTAGATGCTGATTTGTGGCAAGGAGTATCGAGTGAATCGTGCAACTGGTCGTCACATCCTCTCCGCTGCGTTGGCGCTGAGCATCCTGCTCGGTGCGTCGATGCTCGCGGCCGTATCAGTCCAGGCTCAGGAAGCAACCCCGGCGACGTTGGCCGGCGCGGCACGGCTGCCGCCTGATCTGGTGCCAACGGCATTCGGGGAGATCCCCATTCCCGGCAGCGCGGAGCGGATTGTCACGCTCACCGATGGCGCGCTGGATACCGTCATCGCACTGGGCTCGACGCCGGTGGGCGCGACAACGAGCTCGAACTTCGAAACACCGGCGGCATACATCGTCGATCAGGTTCCCGATGGCATCACCTATGTCGGTGGCTGGGGCGAACTCGATCTCGAGGCCATCGTGACGCTCGACCCCGACGTGATCCTCACCGATCGCTGGATCGCCGAGGATATCTACAGTGCGCTTGTCGATATCGCGCCCGTGATTGCCCCGCTGGAAATCGACGTCGACGGACCAGAAGCACTTCAGCAATGGGAATACGAAGCGCTGGTCTGGGCGCACGCACTGGGGAAGGACGCGGAAGCGTTGACTGCGATCGAAGCCGTCCGTGAGCGGGCAGCGACCCTGGCCGCGGACCATCCGGAGTTCAATGGTCAGTCCGTCGTCGTTTTTCGCCCACAACCCAATTTCCCCGTCATCATGTCGCATCACTGGATCACCGGCGTCGTTTTGACCTGGGCTGGCTTTACGGGCAACGATCTCACCGCCGAACTGGCTCCGCCTCACAGCGGCGACTCCATCAGCCTGGAAGAACTCCAGTTGCTCGATGCCGACTGGCTCTTCGCCGCCGCCCGCGACCAGGAGCAGCGAGACGCGTTGCTGCAGATCTACGAAGAGAATCCCCTCTTCCAGTTCCTCCCGGCAGCCCAGAATGGCCAGGTGGTGGAAGTGAGCGGCGACCTGTGGAGCGGAGCGACCGGCATCCTGGCGTCGCACGCGATGCTCGACGAGATCGAGTCGATCATCTTCGGCGGCTCCGCCGCGACACCAACGGCATAACCTCACTGATGGGAAGAGCTGCGACCATGTCACCTCTCCAGCCGGGATGCTCGCTGATCAGTCCGCGGCTTCAATCGCTGCGCTCCGGAGATTCGTGGTCGTTTGCCGCCGTCGAGGCGTTCTGGGCAGAAATCGAAGCGACTGGCGCACCCCTCGTCGAGCGCGACCCGCTCGACGAGGAGGTCGCTATCGTCACCTTTCTCTATCGCGCTCTGGAGCCACTCGACAATGTCGTGACGATCGAGTGGATCACACCGGGTGACTTTCCGCTCAAGACAATGACCGAGATTCCGGGCGCCGGTATCTGGTACCGGTCGGCGCGGGTCGCATCCGATGTGCGCACGGTCTATCGATTCAGTCCCAACGATTCGCTGGTGCCCCGCCACCAGGAACCCGACTGGGAAACCCGGCGACAGAACTGGGCGCTCGACCCACTCAACCAGAACCGGTTTTTCGCCGCGGAAGGGTTCAGCGAATCGGAACGGGCGTGGGTCGATGCCACGGTACTCGAAGGTCCGGACGCCCCACCACTGAACCGGTCATTCGAGCGGCGCACATTGCGCGGGACAATGCGCGAAACAGCAATCACCAGCGCAATCCTGGCCAACACCCGCCCGATCACTATCTACACACCCGCCCTGGAGAAAGACGCTCCTCCCCCAGGCGTGGTCATCCACTTCGATGCCGACCGGGCCCGATACGTTCTCGACCTCCCCGAGGTGATCGACGAGCTGGCCTCCGGGGGTCATCCGATGATCGCGGTGATGGTCGAAAACGTCGATCGACACAACGAACTTCCCTGCAACCCCGATTTCGCCAGATTTCTCGCTGATGAACTCGCGCCCTGGATCAGATCGAATGCCGAGGTGAGCGCCGATCCGGGCGATTGGGTTCTGGCTGGTCAGAGCTACGGCGGACTGGCCTCCGCTTTCGCCGCCCTGTCCTATCCGGACCAGTTCGGCAAAGTCCTCTCCCAATCCGGGTCCTTCTGGTGGAAACCGAACCCGTTCGAGCGAATCCATGCATCAGTACCGGGGATCGTGCCGGAGTACTCGTGGCTTTGCTCCCACGCCGCGACCCTCCCCCCGGCGAACGTGCGATTCTGGATCGAAGCAGGACGATTCGAGACCCGCATGGACCCAGGGAACGAACCAACCCTCCTCGAGAGCAACCGCCATTTCCGCGACGTGCTCATGGCGAAGGGCTACGACGTGGCGTACAGCGAGTTTCCCGGCGGACATGACTCGATCTGGTGGCGGGATCATCTCGGCGTGGGGTTGCGGAGTCTGCTCTCCGGTTGATATCCAATCAGAAACGACCCCGATCTAGCCAAATTCGATCCAGAGCAACGCCGCCACTGCCAGCACGAGCAGCACAACGTTCACCCCAGCCAGGACCCGCAATCTCGCTTGCGTCACCGCGTCGGCGCCCCGGGAACCCTCGAAGGCGAACCAGGCCGCCGATCCCAACGCGAAGATCAGCACAACCAGGGCGATGGTCTTGCTGTACAGAAGCGCCACAAAGGGCGCGATCAGGATCGCCCCGCTGAACGCGCATCCGAGAATGCGCTTCTTCTCGTCCTCCGGGATGCCGTCCCGATACCGCCCCTGCATGCCACACTCCCCAAACCGCCCCGAACTGCGTGGTAGCATACGGAATCACGTCCTCCGGCGAGGCATGCCGATGTTCTGTATGCACTGTGCCGCCCCCATCATCGTCTGTGCCCCGCACTGTTCGCAGTGTGGTTCACGACTCCCCGTCGCGGCTGACCTCACTCCGGCAACGCCACCCCGAACGACGTCCCCCTGGCGCGACGCCGGCCGGTTGACAACGATGCTCCTGCCCTTTGCGATGGCGCTCCTCGTCGGCGGCTGGTTCGCCTGGTCAGTTCTCTCGGTCCACCGGGACGAAACGGCAGCCTATAGGCGAGCCGAATCGGCGCTCGTCATCGGCGACTATGGTGGAGCGGTCGAAGCCTTCGCCCAGGCCGGGTCCTACCGCGATGCCGCGGAACGCCGTATCGCGACGCAACAACTCCTGGCGCCCATTCGGACTGCCTATCTGGACGCGATGACCGCGCTCGAACGGGAGGAGTTCGACATCGCCATCGCGCTCCTCGAGCCGATCGCCGAGAGCATGCCCGGCTTCGAAGACGTTGGCGTTCGCCTCGAAGAAGCCAGAGCCGGGCAGCGCCGCGCGCTCGAGCGCGACGTCGATCTGGCCACAGTCCACCGGGACTGGATGGCCGCCGACGACGCACTGAGCCAGCTGATCGAGCTCTACCCGGACGAACCGTCGTATCCGCAACGTCTTCAGCGGCTCCGGGAGAACCATGCTCCCCTGATCTTCGTTCGGGAAGGCATGCTCTATCAGATCGGCCCCGATGGCCAGGATGAGTCCCTCCTCTTCGACGACTTTCCCGTCGCCGCTCCCCAATGGAGTCCCGACCGGCGGTACATCACCTTTTTCGACGGAAGCGCTGGCCGTTCGGCGGTGACAACCCTCTACCTCTTCGAGTACCGCACCGGCAATCTGGAGATCATCTCTGATTGGGCGGCCCCCGACCCATTCATCGCCTGGAGAGCGGACAGTTCCAAATTGGCGTTCGTGGTCAATGCCGCCACATCGGATATGAAACCAAGCGACCGAACCCGGCTCGCGCTTTTCGATCCGGCCGCTCTCAAACTCGATCTCCTGCCGTTGCCTTCCGCTGATGCCAAAAGCGCGTCGGAGCTGGACGGAATCACCAGCCCAACCTGGTCGCCTGAAGGCGACCAGCTGGCGTATGTCGCCATCTGGCGGGCGGACCCGCCGGAACCACACAATACCAACGGGTTCGCCGATGTCTACGTGACCGACCTCACGACCGGAACCGCCCGAAATCTCACCGACCACGCCATACCCCACGCTGCGTATGTCACCTGGTCGCCAGCCAGTGACGACCTCCTGGTGTGGGAATCGCGAGTGGGCGTCGCGTGGGCCGATTCCGCCGAAACCGCCATCTGGCTCCTCAACGCGTCAACCGGACAGAGACAGCGACTGACCTCCCGCGCCGACACGACCGGTTGGCCGTCGTGGTCTCCGGACGGGCAATCGTATGCCGTCGTCGCAGGTGGATTCACGATCGTTCTCAGAACCCTCACCGGGACCGAGTTGATTCGGGCCGAAGCCGAATGGCCATTGGCTGGCCGCATCACCTGGTCGCCGGCCGGTACGCATCTGCTGGCTGTGGCAGCGTCGCCAAACCACCCCTCGTCGATTCTCCATGTCGGCCAGGAGAACGACGCGCTGATACCACTGCCGATCGCGTCCGATGGTCAATGGCCGAACCTGGGTCCCCAGTGGAGCAGTTGGGACGCCCCGTGGATCGAGACCTGACCGGCAGGTTCAGACATTCACCCGCTGGCGTGGGATACTCCGGAAATGTGGGCTGGTTCGTTGAGGATGGGAGGCTGAAATGGACTATGTAAAAACGGTTGCCGACGAGTACAAACCGTGGAGACGCGACATCTCCTGGTTTGCGGTTGCCATTCAGGCCGCGCTGGCCATCGCCATCGGCGCCTACTTCTTGATTGCGCCCGATTCGGCCAACTCGACGATCCGTTTCCTGCTGGCGGCGCTGCTGATCGTCGGTAGCGTGCTGGATATCAAAACTGGTCTCAACGCATTTGCCGCCGGCGGCGGTCATCCGGGTACCCCATTCCTGCTGGTGCGGGGCGGCGCCGGCATCACCATGGGCATCTGTTACTTTGCCGCAACCCGCTACAACTTCGTCAGCGAATCCGACGCTCGCTATGTGCTCGGATTCGGTATGATCGCCTTCGCCTTGATCGGGTTTATCGCCTTCACGATGTCAGCGCTTTCCGGGCAGATCTACTGGGCCCAGGCTTTGGCCAATCTCCTCTTCCTCTTGCTCGGCGGCGTGCTCATCTACAACCGGCGACAAGGCGTGACCGATTCCTCGGCGGTGGAGTATCTGGGTATCGCGGCAATCATCGGCGGGCTCTGTCTCGCTTTCTACGCCTGGTACTTGCGCAACGCGCAGATGAACGCTCCGGAACCGGTGCCGGCCGCCTATCCCGGCGCTCCGTTCGTCCCGCCCGCACCCCTGGATCCCGCAGCAGGAGAAGAGGCGATCGTCGCGGCGGAGTCCGTGGGCAGTGATGCCGCCGGCGCAGTGGACGCCGCCGCCGATACCCTCGAAGAAGCCGTCGATTCGGTGAAACCCGAAGGAACCGCATGACCGTCTCGACTGAAGAGTGGAACGCCACGGTCTATCACAAAGCCGCCAATCCTCATGTTTCCTGGGGAGCGGGAGTCGTTGCCGCGGCCGAACTTGCCGGCAATGAACGGGTTGCCGATGTCGGATGCGGCACCGGGCGGGTCACCGAGCAACTGCTGGAACTCCTGCCTGATGGTTTCGTGATCGGTATCGATCGCTCCGCCAATATGGTCGAAGAAGCGCGCCGCCAGATCGCGCCGCGCTATCCCGGCCGGGTGGCTTTTCTGCAGCGCGATCTCCTCGAGCTCCTGCCGGACGATATCGGCCACCCGGTGGATGTCGTTTTCAGTACCGCTACCTTTCACTGGATTCGCGACCACACCACCCTTTTCCAGCGCCTCTTCGCCATCCTGAACCCTGGTGGACGATTGATCGCGCAGTGCGGCGGTGGTCCGAATCTGCAGCGCCATGTCGACAGAGCCGAAGCCCTGATGGCCAGCGCCGCCTATCGCGACTGGTTCAGTGGATGGGATGCGCCTCGCTTCTACGCGATCGAAGAAGTCACCGCGAATGCCACGCGGGATGCCGGCTTTATCGACGTGGAAACGGCCGTCATCGAGGCGCCGGCAGTGCTAGGCAGCGCCGACGAGTTCGCCACATTCCTGACGAACATCGTCTTCCGGGAACACGTTCTGCAGATCCCGGATGAAGCGATGCGAACGGCGTTCATCGACGAGTTGACCCGCCAGTCGGCGCAAGACGAAACGCCCTTCCTCCTCGACTACTGGCGGCTCAACATGCGGGGTCTGCGACCGCGCTGATTCGACAAGGATTCGGGAAATGACTGCCGCGGGAGCAGATGTCGTCATTGTCGGAGGTGGTCTGGCCGGGTGGTCGGCTGCCTACGACCTGGCGCTGCGAGGTCGCAGCGCCATCGTTGCCGACCGGGCGGATCCGGGATTCGCCACCCAGGCGGGAGCAGGCATCATCGCTCCCGGACTCGGGTTCATGATGGCGCCGCCCTCCTATCCTCTCGCCCTCTTCGCCATGCGTCACTATCCGGTGCTGCTGGACCGGCTTGCCGCCGACAACGCGGGCCCAACCGGATACCGAACAGTCGGCGCACTCCATGTGGCGACCAATGACGACGAAGCGGCGCGGTTGCCCGAAGCCCAGTCGATCCTCGAACAGCGCAAAGCCGACGGCATGGGCAACATCGGCGACATCTCGCTCCTCACCGGCGCCGAAGCGAAAGCGCTCTTTCCGCCGCTGGCCGATCTGCCGGGCGCTGTCCATATCTCCGATGCGGCGCGCCTCGATGGCCGCCTGCTGCGCGCGTCACTTCGGCACGCGGCATTGCAGCGCGGCGTCACCGCTGTGGAAGGGTCGGCTTCACTGTCTCGTAACGGCGACTGTGTGAGCGTTGCTGTCGATGGAAGATCAATCGGCTCCGATCACGTCCTGATCGCGGCCGGCGCCTGGTCCAACGCGCTGGGCGCCGAAATCGGCGTCTCCATTCCCGTCTATCCCCAGCGGGGACAGATCATGCACCTCGACATGCCGGACCAGGAAACACTCCACTGGCCGATCGTCGAGGGATGGCATACGCATTACATCCTGACATTCGGTCCGAACCGGGTCGTCTGCGGCGCGACCCGCGAACACGATTCCGGTTACGAGCTGCGGCTCACCGCCGGAGGCGTCCAGGAAGTCATCGGCGAGGCATTGCGGATTGCGCCCGGACTGGCCAGCGGAACGATCGCCGAGCTGCGCATCGGTCTGCGCCCCTTCTCGCCAGACCTCATCCCCATGCTCGGTCCGGTACCAGAGTTCAGCAATCTCTCCGTTTGCACTGGACATGGACCATCCGGTCTCACCCTCGCCCCGGCATCGGCGGCCGCAGTCGTCCAAACCATCTGCGGCGAAACCCCGGAAGTCGACCTGTCGCCATTCTCCATCGCCCGTTTCAGCGCTTGACCGCCAGAATCTCCTCGTCCGACAACCCGATCTCCCGCAACACCTCTTCCGTATGCTGGCCAAGCAATGGCGGAGCACTGCGTACCGATAAATCGTGCCCGGACATCTGGTAGGGCAATCCGGGCAATGTGAGCTGCCCGATCGTCGGGTGCGCGACCTCCTGCATCAACCCGGCGCTCTCCAGATCGGGATCCTCGAACAACTGGCGCACACTGTAGATCGCCCCGCACGGCACTCCGGCCCCGTCGAGAAGCTCCACGACCTCTGCAATGGTCCGCTCGCTCAGCGCACCTTCGATGGCCGCGTAAAGGGCTTCCTTGTTGGTGATCCTGCCCGCATTCGAGGAAAAGCGCTCGTCCGCGGCGGCATCGGTCATACCGAGTGCAGCGCAGAGCCGCTGCCAGAGATTGTCATTTCCTGCAGCGATGTTGACGTATCCATCGGCGGCGGCAAAGGCGTCGTACGGCGCCACGATCGGATGCGCATTGCCAAGTTTGACCGGCGTTTCCCGGGTGGCGAAGTAGATGCCGGCCTGATAGGTGAGCAGCGCAGCCTGTCCACCGAGCATCGACACATCGATATGCCGCCCTTCGCCAGTCTTTTCCCGCTCATAGAGCGCGGTGACCACGGCATAGGCGGCGAACATCCCCGCGGCGATATCGGCGATCGGGATACCGAACTTGGTGGGAATCGCGTCTGGTGCGCCGGTGATGCTCATCATGCCGCTCATCCCCTGCACGATCAGATCGTAGGCGGTGCGATTGGCGGCCGGGCCAGTCTGCCCGAAACCGGAAATCGAGGCAAAGATGATCGTGGGGTTGCGCGCTTTGACATCGTCATAGCCAAATCCCAGCCGGGCGATCGTGCCGGGCGAAAAATTCTCGACCAGAATGTCGGCAGATTCGATCAATTTCCAGAGTGCGGCGCGTCCGGCTTCCGATTTGAGATCGAGCGCGACCGACCGCTTGTTGCGATTGACCGAGAGGTAATAGGTCGACTCCCCCTCCTGAAAGGGAGGACCCCAGGCGCGGGTGTCGTCACCCTTCCCCGGCATCTCGATCTTGATCACATCCGCGCCCATGTCGGCCAGCATCATGGTCGAGTAGGGACCGGTCATCACGCGGGTCAGATCGACCACGCGCACGCCGGAAAGCGGCAATGGGCTGGTCGCGGTTGCGTCAGGTTGGGGAGTCGTCACGCTCTACCTCGGAAGTCTGCATCGACAAACATTGCGGAGGCCGAGTGTAGCAAAAGGGAATCGGATCGGCGCTGTGGATCGCTATCGTTGGAGCCGGACGGCATTCCGGCGAACGGCTACTCCGGCGAACGCTGCCGCAAACGCCGCCAGACCGGCCAATGGCCAGGGCGAACGCCCAGACTCACTCGCCAGCTCACCATTGCCCACTCCGGGCACGGTCGTCACGCTCAACAGCTCGTCGACCGCCAACCCGCCCAGCAGATCGACGGCGTAAGAGTTGGAATCGTAGCTGCCGGCCATCGATTCGCCGGCATCGAGAACATTCATCTGGTCGGTGACCAGCACATCAGTCACCAGCATGCCGATCAGGTCGTTCGGGTTGACCCCGGTTGTCCCACTTCCCGGTTGGCCCGATTCGGCCGCAGCGCCGGTGGATGTCGATCCAAGCGCCGCTTCGACACGCAGAATCACCCGCGTCACCGTGCCTTGCTGGATGGCAAAGGTCGCCGTGCGGCCGGAGACGGCGTCGGTGACGGAATGCAAACCCGTGGCGCTGGTGACCGGCGCATTCTCGACCCACGCCACCCCACTGCGACCGAGCTGCGTGACCGCTCCCGGACTCCGCCCGGCAAAAGTGATCTGCAACCGGGCGTCCCCGGCGAAGCAGGTGCCTCCCAACAACGTAGCTCCGGCCTGCTGCCCCGGCGACAGTGCGGCAAGGGTGGTGCTGTTCTGGTTGCCGAGACAGTAGAGGGCCACCAGCTGAACCGTACCCGTGCCGCCAGTGTTGGTCACAGGCTGCGTCGGCGTTGCCGTCGGTATTGACGAGGGTGTCGCGGTCGGCTTCACCGGAGTCGCCGTGGCGGTAGCAGTTGCAGTGGCCGATGGTGCGGGCGCCTGGCCGGCTGGAACGGCAAACAGATGCAGGATGACATTGCCATCCCAGGTCGTGTCGAGCGCAATCGACGCATTGGCCAGGTCTGCCGAGAGCAACGTGTTCGCATCGTTCGTGCCCGGCGTGAACTCGACGCCACCCAGTGCATAGCCTTCTGGCAACTGCGGATAGACCTCGACGGCACCGCGCGCCACATCCACCAACGTGTATGCGGGCATCTCGAGACAGGCGTTGTCATTCACGCCATTGAAATCGAACCCGAGATCCGCTTCACAGAAGCGTTGTGTGCGTGGTGCGACGTTCGACAGGTAGTGCGTGATGCCCCAGCCGTCGGCAACGGTCGCATCGAACCCGAACGCGTCGCGGGTCGTGGCTGGACAGGCGTTGACCTTCTCCAGGAATCCGCTCATCTGCTGCAGAGCGTCCGCGGATGGCACGTCCCCTCCACAGAGATGCTGCACGATCATCACCTGGGGCGGAGCAAAGAGATAGACATGCACGATCGCGGATTCAGCGCTGGCGCTCAGATCGGCGCCGGCGATTCCTGCGGTCTGATCGACGACCCAGGCGGCGGCAATGTCGTCCCCGGTTTCCACATAGCCAAACCGGTGCAAATCGGGCAGCGCCGTCATGCTCAGTGTCAGCGAACCTTTCGGCGCTTCGATGGCAAAGCTCGACGTGCTGAAACAGGCGTTGTCATAGGGATCGGTGCTGAGTTGAACGCCAAGTTCGCTTTCGCAGATGGAGCTCGGTTCAAATGCCCCGCCGGAAAGCGCCGCATGAAAATCGCCATCATCGGAAATCGCCAGATCGAACCATGCCTGGCCCGCGGTCACCGAGTTATCAGGCGCATAGAAATCGGGCAACGTGACCACTGGACACTCGGCCAGACGCGCGATGCGGCCACCCAAAGCCAGCAGCGCGTCGGTATCCTGAATGGCCGGGTCGCAGATGTGGGTCTGGATCGAAAGGGTCGTCGTTTCGGCTGGCGTTTCGCCGGCCGCCTCGACTGGCGCTTCCTGCGCCGCCGCAACTGTTGTGGTCACGATGTACGCAACGGTCCAGCTCTCCGCATAGACATCGAAAGCGCGGCTAGCCCCGCTGTTCGGTTCCATCAGCGTGTGCGAGCCAGCGTCGAGCTGCACCTCGAGAACGGGAGCAGCGGCTCCATAGTCGACGCCATCGAGCCAGACCGCCGCCCATCCGTCATAGCAGCCAGCACCGGACGACCACTCGGAGGACAACGCGATCGAGACTCCGGGATTGCCGGCCGAAACCTCGCACGAAATCGCGACAACCTGCAGCCAACCGACCGCCGATTCAGACGAGGCAGCGGTCGAATCCGCCGGCGTATCGTCGTCCTGAGCTCGCACCGTCATGCCGGCCGGGATGGCGATGGCCAGCAACGACAGGGCTATGAAGGCAAATGCCAGCCGGGGAAATCGAGAAACCACAAGCAAGACCCCTGGATCGAGCGGCTTCCGGGCCGCAACCGCACCAATGATACCCGTGCCTGCAATCAGGACTATCCCTGCGGCGCCGTCGCCTGGCCGAGCGCTCCATCATCTCGAGGCTCTTCATCGGCGGAATCGAGACCCAGCTTCAGAACTGCTTCGCGCAGCTGCTGAATGTAGGCCGGAGCAAGTTCCCAGTAGCGTGAGGCCATATAGACCGATTGAGGATCCCCGTTGAGCAGCGCGCCACCCAGCACATGCGCGTCGAACTCGTGACCAGCGTCGGTCCAAACGGAAATGGGCATCGCGCCTGCCGGAACACGATCTGTTTCGACGAGCACTCCCCACAGATCGTCTGCCACCGAACCGGCGAATGCCGGGGCAAGCTCACGTCCAGTCGCCGAAATCCGCGCCCGGGCGACGAAGCTCGCCCCGGGATAGGTGGCGTTGATGGCGCTTGGCCACATCTGATCGGAAGCGAGAAACAGCCTGGTTCGGTTCATGGCGACTCAGTTCGATTCACAGCAAGAGAACGTCGACTGATGGAGTGTAGCCCGTTTCCCGGAGAGTCCAGTCATCCCGGTTCAGCGCTCGCCTGGCTCGTCAAAGGGAAGGAGGGCGGTCTCGAAATGCTCGCAGCGGCCGGTCATCATCCATTCCAGCGCTCATGATGAGAACCCCAAACCGGCCGAGACCACCCGGATCGATCAACCGAAGCACGACGGCTTGCGTCGCCAGATACTCCTCAGTGGTCGTGGCCGGATCCTGCTGCAGGCGAAGAATGGCGTCTCCCAGGTCGAGACTGCTCAACAGGGCCCCCTGGGTGGTGAAGCCTTCCATCCGCATCCCGGCCAGCTCGCCTGCCCGCTGCAACGCGGTGAAATCGACGTGCGCCGTGAGATCCTGCTCACCGATCCGAATGAATGGGTCATCTGTTACGGTATGGCCGTAATATCCGCGCACTGTCCCCTCGAGCCGGTGCGATCGATAGAGCACATCCGCCGGATACCCATAGTCGATCACCATGGCATATCCCCGGGTCAACGCCGCCGCCGCTCCGGCAAACCAGGCGGACGCCGCCGGAATGATGTCCACCACGCTACCGGCTGGCACATCGATTCCGCTGGCGATCAGCGCGTCGAGTCCATGTTGGGCTCCCTCACTGACCGCCATCTCCCTCCAGGCGAACCCGGACGCATCGCCCGTCACACCCACTTCCCGCCATCCGTCGGCCGATTCACGACGCTCCGTTCGAATCAGCCGGTGCACGGGAAACGCATCGGCAACCTCATTGCCGAAAAAGGCTCCCTCGATTGGCGGCAGATCGTCGTTGGGGTCCTCGAGAACGATCTTCTCCGCCAGTCCTGCTTCGGACATCGCCCGGTGCGCTTCCTCTCGCATCGACGGATTGATTTCCACGAGGTGGTAGGTCAGCGCATCGAACGCCGCCGGCGACACGCTGTCCAGCCCGGCCATGATGTCGTACGCCAACCCGCCAATACCCGAGCCATATTCCCGGATCGCCCACTGGCCAGGTGTGCTCAGCCGCTCCCAGAACTCGGCAAACTGCCGCGCCAGCGTGTGCCCAAAGTGAGGCGACGCTTCCGGCGCGGTGATGAAATCACCACCCCTTCCGGGCCGCCGCGCGCTCGACATGTAGTAGCCGAACTGCGGGTGATAGAGCGCCAGTTCCATAAAGCGGGCGAAGGTGATCGCGTCGCCGCTGGCGGCGATTTCCCGGGAAATGCACCCAATCAATGCGGCATTTCCGCTCAGATCATCTGTTGGTTCGGCGGTTGTCACTTGGAGCTGCCTGAGAAAAGACCTTGTCCGGCTCGACGGTTCTGTGTATGGTCAATGAGACGGCGATTCGGCCCTGTTGCAGCGGGGCCGAACAGGACGCCGTCCACTCAACGATTCGAGGAGAATGATATGACCTCGCGGATTCCCCGCTCTGCGCTGATCATGATGGCGCTCGCGATCGCTCTGCTGTCGCTGCCCGGCGTCTCCCTTGCGCAACCCGACGACCAGGACGCGGCCGCACCGTCGACGACTCGGTCGTCCGAAACCACCATCCTCACCGACACATTCGACAGCCAGGAAACCGGAGTCGTCCCACCCTTCGAGTCCGACTCGGACGATATCAGCGTGGAGTATGACGGTGGCGAGTTCGACATCGATGCCCTGGCCGCGGACTTCCAGGGCGCCCTGGCCATTCCCTTCGGAGATATCTTCACCGATCTGACCGTGGCGATCGACGTCACCTTCACCGCTGGCACCGGCGATCAACCCGGACGTTACGCATTCTTGACCTGCCGAACCGACAATGCCGTCGGTGGTTACCGCCTGGAGTTCCGTCCGCTCACGTCATCCGTGATCATCCGCAAACTGTCGGGTGGCGCGGGAGAGCAAATCGCTGCCGGATCGTTCAACAGTGACGAGCCATACACCGGCGTGGCCAGAATGGAGCTCACGTGCCAGGGCTCGACCATCGCCGGTCGCATCAATGGCATCGAGCTGGTCTCCGTCCAGGACAGTGATTTCACCGAAGGGCACCTCGACCTGGGTGGCGGCGTCTACGCGATCAGCAATGGCCGGGTCTCCGTGAACTTCGATAACCTGGCGGTGTCGGTTCCGAACGCTCTCGCTCCGACACCGACTCCTCAGCCTTCACCGACCTTCGCTCCTTCCCCGGCGCCGGAACCGACGTCGACTCCGTCCCCGTCGCCGACTGCCGAACCTTCATCGACTGCCGAGCCCTCACCGACGATGGAGCCAACGATCGAACCAACCCCCACCATCGACCGCTCCGCGATCATGGCGCCGATCGATGAATTGCGTAACGAAGCGACAGCGAACGATCCCATTTTCGGCCCCAGCGACGGCGCGATCACCCAGGTCGTCGGTGGATCGCTCGACGCCCAGTACAGCCGGGTGGCCGTGGCCAACTTCCGCACCGTCATCACCTTCGAAAATCCGACGGGCACCGCCGCGGACCGCTGGGATCTGGGCCTCGGGTTCCGGCAAACCGCAAATGGCCAGCACTGGCGCATCATCATTCGTTCCGATGGCACCTGGAGTCTGGCGATCGCGGCCGAGTTCCCGCGGGCAACCGGCGCCATCAGCAATCTCGACCGCTCCGCAGGTGGTGCGAACACGATCGAGCTGATCGCCGATGGCGCGGCCGGCTATCTCCTCATCAATGATGAGTTCGTGGCCATGCTCGACCTCACGGCTCTCCAGGACACGGGGGACATCTGGGCCGGATCGGGATTCTTCCTCGATTTCGCCACCCAGGACGCCGTCACGCCCTATACCGGATTCACGATCTGGGGCATCGGTGGGGCGACCTCGCAACCGCAGATCGGCGCCGGTCAGGCAGCACAGGCCGAAACCACGCCAACCGCTGCCGCCCCTCAGGATCCGGCCGCTCAATCGACCAGCGAATCGGAAGAAGCTGCATCGACCTCTGAATCAGAAGGCACGACTCCCATTCCCGAGGCAACGGCCATCAGCTCGCCAGAGGTCAGCCCAGTGGCGGAAATCGATGGCGAGGCAGTGCTCGAGGAGTTACGAGTCCAGGTCGCCGATCAGGATCCCGTTTTCGGACCGGAATCCGGTGATGTGGTCCAGGGCGTCGGCTCCATCGACATCGAGAGCTCCGGCGTATCGGTCGAAGACTTCTACACCTCGGTCCGGTTCACCAACCCCGCTTCGGCAACCGATCCCGACCATCCGTGGGATGTGCTGATCGGCTTCTGGCACGAAGGAGGGGACGAGCAGGTGAGGGTCGTCGTTGCCTCCGACGGCACATGGTCAGCCGCTCAGGGCACCGCGCGGCCAACCGTCTCCGGCGAAGCGACGAGCATCGACCTGGGCCCGGCCCGCGGCAACGTGATCGAACTGGCGGTGGTCGACGGAACCGGTTACCTGGCGATCAACGGTGAATTCGTCGCGGCATTCGCCGCTCCCGGCGCGCCGCAGCCAGGCGATATCTGGATCGCCAGCGGCACCTTCCCCGAAAATGTCCAGCCCGGCGAAAAAACGCTCTTCAGCGACTGGTCGGTCTGGTCACTCGACGAGGGCCCGGCTGGATAGTTTTGTAAGTTGGCCAGACGGCGAGTCGGCGAGAGAGTGCTGGCCGACTCGCCGTCTCCCCGTCTCCCCGTCTCGCCGTTTCCCCGTCTCCCCGTCTCCCCATCTCCCCGTCTCCCCGTC
>JAHBVL010000030.1 GCA_019637585.1 Thermomicrobiales bacterium
GCGACGTCGAGATACTCGCGCGCCCGCGCGGCCTCTCCGAGATCGGCATTCAACTGGGCATCCCAGGGGTTGATCTTGAGACCCTCTTCCGCCAGCTTGTCGGCTTCGTCCCATTCGGACTTGGATCTGGCCTTTTTGATTTTGCTGCGGAGCGTGATCAGTTTGCTCTTTGCCAGTGCGCCGGCCCCGGTTTTGTTGTTGTCGTATTTCTGGTACGCCGTGTTGCGAGTCAACTGGCGATACATCAGGTTATCCATCGCCATCGAGACACAGGTCAGGAACATCTGCAGCGCGTAGTCCCAGTTTTTCTTCTCCAGCGCTTCGGTCCCCTTGCGATAGCAGTCCGCCGCCAGCTTGCGTTTGGCTGCATCGCTTCTGTTGCCATTCTCTCCAGCTGACATGCTGCGCTCTCTCCGGACTCTCGATCCGCATTCGGGACGATGACGATTCGGGGACGTTGCTGAGCTTCCATTATACGGCGATCGAGCACCGCACGACAGAGCGCTTGGCAGACGCTGGGTCTACGCCATGGCGTGAAGATCTTCACCAACTTTTCTGACGCACATGCAGCGGCGCCAGTCGTTCGCCACGTTGCGTGTCTTGGCGACGCTTTCCGGGTATACTGGACGTGAACTGCGGTTCATTATCAAGCAACCGTCGCGCGGCCCCTGGATTCGACCACTTCCTGCCACAGGCGCAGCAGCCCCCGTTTCCTGATGCTTGCCCGACTCGCCACCTACTCGCTGTTCGGCATCGAGGCCCGGCCGGTTGAGGTGGAGGTCGACATCTCGCCGGGCGCGATGCCCAAGACCATCTTGGTTGGTCTGGCGGAAGCTGCGGTCAAGGAGAGTACGCACCGCATCGAGCGTGCCCTGGTCAACAGCGGCTACTCGCGGCCCATCGACCGTATCGTCATCAATCTGTCACCGGCTGATTTTCCCAAGGAAGGACCGTCTTTCGATCTGCCGATTGGATTGGGTTTGCTGGCAGCCAGCGGGCAATTGGAGTCCGACCGATTTCGCCAGTATGCGTCGGTGGGAGAATTGGCGCTGGACGGCAGCGTGCGGCCCGTCAAGGGCGCGTTGTCGATGGCGCTGCAGGCGAAAGCCGACCGCCGTCACGGGTTGCTCGTCCCGGCGGCCAATGTCCGGGAGGCGTCCGTCGTCGACGGCATCGAGATCATTCCCATCGGGTCGCTCGCCGAAGCCGTAGGGTTTTACAGTGGCCAGTTGGGCATCGAACCGGCCATGTTCAGCTGGGATCAGGCGTTCGATGAGTTCGGCGCCTATTCGGTGGACTACTCCGACGTCAAAGGGCAGGAGTCGGCCAAACGTGCGGTCACGGTTGCAGCGGCCGGCGCACATCACTTGTTGATGATCGGCTCGCCCGGAACCGGCAAGACGTTGCTCGCTCAGCGACTGGGCAGCATCATGCCGCCGCTTTCTCCAGAAGAGAGCCTGGAGACCACACGCATCTACAGCGCGGTGGGGCGACTGCCGGCGCGGCAATCGCTCGTGCTGACCCGTCCGTTTCGCTCGCCGCACCACACCATCAGCGAAGCGGGGCTCGTCGGCGGCGG
>JAHBVL010000031.1 GCA_019637585.1 Thermomicrobiales bacterium
GTAGACAGAATGGAATGACCGGCTCAGCAGTCGCAACAGTCGTAGGCTACGACTCAGTCTGCTGAGTGAGACGCAGAGCTACATACGAAGGAGCCGGTCATGCGCGAGCGTACCATCATCATCGGACTCGATGTGCACAAAGACACGATCGCCGTGGCGCGGGCGAGTCGGCACGGCGGACCGCCCGAATCACTGGGGACGATCGTGAACAGCCCGCAGGCGATTGCCCGGTTGATGCGCAAACTGGGTGCAGCCGAGGAGATCGCGGTCTGCTATGAAGCCGGTCCGTGTGGCTACGCGATCTATCACCAACTGACGACGATGAAGATTGCCTGCCAGGTGGTGGCCCCATCCATGATTCCGCGGGCTCCGGGAGAGCGGGTCAAAACGGATCGGCGGGATGCCGAGAAGCTGGCGCGCCTCTATCGGAGTGGGGATCTGCACCCGGTGTGGGTGCCGGATGCCGCCCACGAAGCATTGCGCGACCTGGTCCGGATGCGGGAGCAATCGCGACAGGATCTGCAGCGGGCACGGGGACGGTTGAGCAAATGGCTGCTCCGTCTCGATCTGCGACCTCCCACCGCGACGCGAGCCTGGAGCACGGGATACTACCGATGGCTGGCCACCCTGCAGCGGGAGCATCCACCCCAGCAACTGGTCCTGGCCGAGTTGATCGAGCAGGAGGCGCTGGCGGTCCGCCGGCACCGACGACTCGATGCGGAGATTGTCCAGCAGATGCAGAGCAGTCCGCTCGCTCCCCTCTGGCGGGCCTGGCAGGTGCTGAAAGGGGTCGGCACCGTGACCGCCTCCACCCTGATCGCCGAACTGGGCGATTGTTCCCGCTTCGAGCATCCTCGCCAGCTGATGGCCTATGGAGGCGTCACGCCTGGGGAATACTCCAGTGGTGCCCGGACCCGGCGTGGCGCCATCACCAAACATGGCAATACCGCGATCCGGCGGGTCATGATCGAAGCCGCCTGGCACTACGCGCTTCCCCCCAAAGTCGGCGCGCCCCTGCGCCGTCGTCAGGCAGGTCAGCCCGAGACGATCACGGCCATCGCCTGGACCGCCCAGAAACGGCTCAATCCCCGCTTCCATCGCCTCGTCCGTCGCGGCAAATCCCGTCCCCAGGCGGCCGTGGCCATTGCCCGCGAGCTCATGGGTCCGATCTGGGAGATCGCCCAGACCGTCCGCCTGACCCAACTCGCCAACTGACCACCACGCGGATCAGCAGCCACATGATGCAGGAGGGTGGCATGGACAGCGGATGAGGTGGGCGCTGGTCGGAGGACCCTCGCGTTGCCGCTTGCGGTACGGATCGCTCCTCAGCCCGCGCACGTAGAACGAGGCACCTCCCGACGAATGATGGTCGTGCGGTGAGGAGCAGTCTGCTCCTTCAGGCCCGCGGATATCAGCGTGATCAGCCGTCGAGGATCGCCCACCCACCGCTGTCCCTGCCACCCTGCTGCCAGGAGGAACCATCGCGACACCACACGAGCACGACGAAACGACAGAGAAGAAAAGACCCTTGACAAAGTCATTCCATATCAGCGGCAACGCCTGCGTTGCCC
>JAHBVL010000032.1 GCA_019637585.1 Thermomicrobiales bacterium
CATGGGTCCATAAGCGTGCTGCCGATACGCATCGGTGAAGCCACGCCTTGCGGCTCTCGCGGCGGGCCTCGCCAACGTATCGATGTGCGAGACCCACCGTGCTTGTTAGCCAGCATCAATGGCAACGTCCCGAACCGTTTGAGCGGCGAGGGCCCGTTCAATCGTTCGTAGCAACTCGACCGGATTGATCGGTTTGCTCGCGTAGTCGTCCATTCCCGCATCCAGGCACTGCTCTCGGTCACCCTTCATCGCGTTGGCGGTCAGCGCGATAATTGGCAGGCGGCCGCCCGATGCACACAGCGGCGCCGATCGTTCGTGACGACGAATCTCGCGGGAGGCCTCGAAACCGTCCATCACCGGCATCTGACAGTCCATCAACACCAAGTGGTACTGCCCGCTCTTCGCCGCTTCTACCGCTTTTTTGCCGTCGGGAACGATGTCGCGGGCGTAGCCCGACTTAGACAGGAGTTCAGCAACGACGACCTGGTTGACCTCGTTATCCTCTGCCACCAAGATGCGGGCCTTCGCTGGCGCGTTGGCCGGTCGTACCACGAGGTCGTCCGTGGTGCCGCTTGGTATTGGCATCGCCGGCGCCGGATCCTGCTTGGCCGCGGCGATAGCGTCCATGATCGAGTTGAACAGCTGCGACTGCCGGACGGGTTTGGACATGTGGCCGGAAAAGCCCATAGACCGAAGCTTCTCGGGTTCGATGCTTGCTTCGGCCGAGAGCAGGATCATGAGAACGGTTTCTTTGATATCGTTGCGGGCCCTGACGGCGGTGGCGAGCTCGAATCCGTCCATTCCCGGCATGTCGCTGTCGACGATCGCAACACGGAACGGCAACGAGGCCGCCGCGGCTTCGCCGAGCATCCTTAGGGCCTGCTCCCCATCGGGTGCGGTAGCGGCTTCCAAACCCCAGCTTGAGATCTGATCGCGAAGGATCTCCCGCTGAACATCGTTGTCATCGACCGCCAGGACTCGCAGCGTCCTCGGATCCAGCCGCACGCGCGACTCGGCAGCGCTGGCCGGTCCGATCCGTTCAAAGACCGCGGTGAACCAGAACGTAGAACCCCTCCCCGGATTGCTCTCCACGCCGATCGTTCCCCCCATGAGCTCCGACAACCGCTTGGAGATGACCAGGCCGAGCCCCGTTCCACCGTAGACGCGAGTCGTCGAGGCATCGGCCTGAGAGAAGGATCTGAACAGCCGGTCGATGCGATCCCTCGGAATCCCGACTCCGGTGTCGGTCACAGTGAAACGGATGGTGACGCGGTCGGTCTGCCCAGAATCAAGCGATACCCGAACAACAACGGCTCCACGCTCCGTGAACTTGGTGGCGTTGTTGACCAGGTTGATCAGGATCTGCCGGAGCCGATCGCCATCGCCACGAACCATGGTCGGCACGCTCGGGTGGATATGGCATGCCATCTCCAGCCCTTTCTTGGACGCCCGCTGTGCCATGACATCCATGACATCTTCGACAGCGTTGTACAGATTGAAATCACTGGCGACGATCTCG
>JAHBVL010000033.1 GCA_019637585.1 Thermomicrobiales bacterium
CGCGCATTCCGAGCCGGGCCAGGTCAGGACGCCGGGACGGAGCCATCGCGCCGATGCCGCCCAGTTGAATGCCAATCGACGAGAAATTGGCAAAACCCGTGAGCGCGAAGGTGGCCAGAATGTAGCTGCGCGGGCTGATCGTGCCGCGATAGTCAGTGGTGAGTTTGACATACGCGACGAACTCATTGGCTACCAACTTCGTCCCCAGGAGATCTCCCACGGGCCCGAGGTCGGCGTGATCGACGCCCATGAGAAACGCCAGCGGCGCGAACAGGACGCCGAAGAGGTTCTGCAACCCCAGCGCGGGATGAATTAGCTTTAACAGGAAATCGATCATCGCCAGCAGGGCCAGGAAGGCGATCAGCATCGCGGCGATGTTCAGCGCCAGGTGCAGGCCGTCCGAAGCCCCCGCAGAGGCAGCATCGATGACGTTGCGATGGGCATGATCCACTGTGGTCTGCACCGTGCCACGCGTCTGGGGCGTCTCCTGCTCGGGAACCAGGATCTTCGACAGATAAAGCCCACAGGGAGCCGCCATCACGCTGGTTGCCAGGATCGCCACCGGGTCGGCCCCCATGCCGATGTAGACCGCCATCACGCCTCCCGAGATCGTCGCCATGCCCGCAACCATCAGCGCAAGCAACTCCGACTGCGTCATCTTCGGCACATACGGCTTGACGATCAGCGGGGCCTCGGTCTGCCCCATGAAGACATTCGCCACTGCGGAAAGCGTCTCAGCCCCGGATGTGTGCATGACATACATCATGGTCCGCGCGAAGACGCGCACGACCCACTGAAGGAATCCAAAGTAATACAATACCGTGAAGAACGATGACACGAAGATGATGGTTGGCAGCGCGGAGAAGGCGAAGACGAAGCCGCGTTTGGGGATCGCCTCTCCCAGTGCTTCCGGATCGGCCAGCGCGCCGAAGACAAATTGCGACCCGGCATTGGTGAATTCGAGGAACTTCTTGACGCCCGAGCCGACCGAGGCAAAGACCAGATAGCCGGGGCGATGCACATAGGTCTGAGGTGTCTCCAAGGCGGCGACCGGCAGAACGGGAAGCGGTCCCGCCGGCGCGAGTCCCACCAGCGCGACGGCCGCCCCGCGCTGGAAACTCTCCTGCATCTCCGGTGTCGTCGGTCGCGTGAACCCGAGTTGCAGGATGCCCAGGATCAGCAGCACTTGCAAGAAGATGCCCGTCAGGATGGTGCGTGGGTTGATGGCGCGCAGATTCGTCGAAAAGATCGCTGTCGTCAGAATGAAGCAGATGACGCCAAGAATCGCCCGGCCCCGCGGACCAATGTAGGGATCGAGAACGTAAGTCAGTCCACCAAGGAATAACACCATACCAAAAATTCCCACCCGCCAGCTCAGGGGAGTGGGTGGGAGAACAGACGGATTCGGCTCAGATTCGGCGCGGTTCTCGGCAGACATGAAGGTTCCTTTGTTCGCGGATCAGGACAGTTCTTCGAGGATCAGGGGAGTGGAAGACGGCGGGGAATCCGCGATGGGTC
>JAHBVL010000004.1 GCA_019637585.1 Thermomicrobiales bacterium
GACCTGATCACATCCGCCCGGCACTGAAAGTGGCCGGGCTGCATCAGCAAAGTCCATTGAAATGGACTGCCTCCTGCGTTCCAGTCCACTTGAGTGGACTTCTGGGAGTGAGAGCGGCAATTCATTGCCGCATCTGAAGGGCCGCCGCAAGCTCCCCCGAATCGCTCATCAATCCGGTCGATCAACCCTTCGCGCCGGCCCCGAAGATCGATACAGGGCGACGGGGGATTCCCCGCCGCCCTGTATTTAGCATTTCCAGACCAGTCGCCGTTGCCTATGAGGAAGCCGCCGTGCTTTCCGCGCCATCTTCAGCACTGGCGATACAGACCGGCGACACTCTCTGAAAACCTCCTGGCCGGACACCGCCCGTGCTCGAGTCCTCCATGGCCGCCGTGTCAGTTCGACTGACGGTCACCGTCACCCCGGAAGCCACAAATCCGGCGCCGGATCCAAGCAGGATCGCCAGCAATGCCACGCTCACCATTCTGCCAGTACGTTTTCCGAAAACTGATTCGTCCATCGTTCGTGCTCCCAGATCGACATCGACATTCCTCGCCGCAACGGTGCTTCCATCGCCGGGCTGACCTGAGAGTGCCCAACTCGCGGGGATCGGGCTTCGACCAAAGGACGTGATTAGGGAAAGGCGTCACGTACGCCTTAAGGCGTAGCCTCGACAGATGGATCAGACGAGTCCGGAACGAATCGCGAAGGAGGCCGCGGCCGTCCGGCTCTCCACGCCGAGCTTGGTCAGAATCGAACGAACGTGGACTTTCACCGTTGGCACACTGATGAAGAGTGCGGCCGCAATATCCCGGTTGGAAGAACCGCCGGCCAGCAGTCCGAGCACCTCTCGTTCCCGGCCGGTGAGACCAAAGCGCGCGCTTGCATCGTCCGTCTGATCGCCCCAGCCGGCGATCAGGAGATCGGCTTCCGCCACGGCCTCTTCGACCGGAAGCAGCTCACCGGCCCTGACGGCGTCGTGAAATGCCTCGGGCGAGAGCGACGCCTGGATCGCCAGGAGATCTCGCTCATATTCCGCTTCATCCATGCGCGGCGCAGCCACCCCTGCATGCCGTTCGAAGCGGCCGGCGGCGCCGAGCAAACGAGCCGCTTCCTCATATCGCCTGAGCGCGACCGCGTAATGCACCACGCTTTCCAGCGCATAGGCCAGGTACTCATCCGACCGGAGTTCCGCTGATTGCCTCAGGAACTCTCTGCCACGTGCGGCGGCTTCTCGTCTCTTTCCAGACCGGCGCAACAGGAAGACGTGGCTGTCGTGCGCATCGACCAGACCCCATAGGTCGCCGGCGGCCTCAGTGATCGCGACGCTTTCCTCAATCATGACGGCGGCCCGGTCATACCGCTCCTGCAATGTGAGCAGAACGCACAGCCGGTTGCGCACCGCGGTGCGCAGCATGAGATCGGCGTTGCCATCTGCAAGAACGAGCGCCTCCTCGAACTGCCTTTTCGCGGCCGGGTAGTCCTGCCGGTCCATCGCGATGAGGCCGAAGATGACGTACGCCCAGCCGGCGATCGTTTCGGATCCCGAAGCAGTCGCCAGATCGAGCGATTGCTCCGCCGCCGCCTGGGCAGCGATCGTATCACCGAGACAGAACTCAGCCCACGCGAGGCAGGAGAAGACATCGGCACGCCGGGCGTCCAGGTTGTGCGCAGGCATGTCCAGGATCGCCTGCATCCACTGCCGTTGCTCCCGGTAGCGCACCATCGGGCTCCATATCTGGAAGACGAGCGCACCACCGAGACGCATGGCCAGCTCGGCGTTTCCGCTACGGATGCTCCAGTCGAGCGCCGCGAGCAGATTGCGCTCGTCGCGCATGGCGCTCTCAACCCAACTCCCCACCTCGGCGTCAAACGGCGGCATGGGGTGATCGATCAATGCCATGAAGTACCGGGCGTGCCTGTTCTTCAGCGCCTCGAGTTCGGGAGTTGACGCGTTGAGATCGCTGGCAAATTCGCGAATCGGTTCGAGCATGCCGTATCGCGCTTCAGAGCCACTTGTGCCCAACGAACGGACCAGACTCTGCTCGACCAGCGACTCGATTCCCTCCGCCGCGGCCCCGCGGTCCAGGTCGCCAGTCGCGCTGCAGACCTCCCGGGCGGCCTGCGCCGTAAAACCGCCAGCGAACACCGAGAGCTCGGCGAAAAGCCGCTGCTCAGGCGGCGAGAGCAGGTCGTAAGACCACCGAATCGCGTTCGCCATCGTCTTGTGACGCTCCGGGCGGTCCGGTCCTCCTCCCGTGAGCACCGGCAGGCTTTGTTCCAGATGTTCCAGCATCGCGACGGGGGGCAGAAACTTCGCCCGGGCCGCCGCCAGCTCGATTGCCAGCGGGATGCCGTCGAGTCTTCGGCAGATCGCTTCGACGATGGTTCGGGTGGCGCGGTCCCGGCCCAAAGGCACACCAGCGGCAGCCGCGCGCTGCAGGAAAAGCTCGACGGCCGGGGCGCTGTCGTGGCTGGGGCCGGGATGTTGGGAGTCCGGCTCGGCAATGACGAGCGGCCCCACCTCGACATCCCACTCCCCGGACACCCGAAGTCTGATCCGGCTCGTGATCAGGATCGATACACCGGCGCAGGCGGCGAGGAGGTCGATCAGCTGCGTCGCCGCAGCCCGGAGGTGCTCGAAGTTGTCGAGGATCAGGAGAACCTGACGACCGGCAAACAGCGCGATGAGTTGCTCGACCGGCGATGCCCCACCCCGCCCGTGAACGCCCACAGCACGGGCGATGGCCGCTGTGACATCCGACGAATCACCGATATGCGCCAAATCCACGAACCAGACGCCGTCTGGAAATGCGCTGGCCATCCGTTCGCCGACGGCAACGGCCAGACGCGTTTTGCCAATGCCGCCGGGACCCGTGATCGTCACCAGCCGCGCCTCTCTGCTCCGCAGCAACGCCTCGACCTGGGCGATCTCCTGTTCCCGGCCGACCAATGACGTCAGGAGCGGAGGAAGAGCACCAGCGATGGGAACGGCAGAGACATGGGTCGACATGGGCAGGCACCGCGCCGGGAGGTAAGAAAGGAGAGACGCTCGAAGCGCTCTCCTTACCATACGACCGGGAACTGCGGTTGAGAAGTCCCTGAGTGGGACCGCCTATATCCACTGCATTCACCGCCTGATCTGCGTTCGCCGGCCACGGGCAATGAACGCAGCGGACCGCTCGGGTCAGTTGGCAACCGGCCCGACACCGAATGGGTGGTATCTGGTCTGCGCACCACACCCAGTCTTGCCGTGCACTCGCTCATCGATGTCGCCCCGCGATAGCTGGGTCACATTGTCCGGCGATTCCGCGTCTCCTTCGAAAACCAGGAATCCCCTCACGGACAGCGGACTGGCAGCCGCGCCGGCACATGACATCGCTGATTCAGCCGGTTGCCCGATCGTGACGCCAGTCTCAGAGATATCGATGCCGGGAGGGCCGGCCAGCGCGCCTGGCGCGGACAACGGCGTCAGAACTGCCAGGCCGATCCCGATCCCCAGAACAACGGCTTGCCTGAGATAGGAATAGCGCGGGACGTTTCGGAAGTTCATTCTGGTGCTCTCCTGGCCGTGACCGATAGTCCGATGCGCCGCTCGATGGACGCAGTGACATCGTGCTTTCGGCGGCCGAAGCGGACATCACCTGAAAGAGGTGTTTCTTGCGGAGCTCTTTTGATGAACCGATACCTCTTTTGGTGGAGGGAGGGGTGAGGGGGCTCAGTCCAGCTGATGGCGAATCGCGAAGGAGGCCAGAGCCGTCCGGGAACCGAGATCGAGTTTTCTCATGATCGAGCGAATATGCACCTTCACCGTCGCTTCACTGATGAAGAGATCCTCGCCAATCGTCCGATTGGACTTGCCTGCCGCCACGAGTCGCAGCACATCGATCTCCCGGCGGCTCAGCCCATGCGTGTCCGGAACCGAGATGCGCGCAACGGTCGAAGCCGCTTCCCATGCCGAAAAAGCATCGTCCGCCTCGGCAACAGCGGTATCGAGGTCCATCGATTTCCCTGCCAACCAGGCGGTTTCGAAATCGTCTTCTTCCATGTGGCTCCTGACGCGACCCACCTCTTCGTCATGCTCCTGTTGATAGCCAAAGGGAACGGCGGCGCCGGTTTGGCGGCCCAGCTGCTCCATCGCCCCGAAGAGCCGCGCCGCCTGCGCATGACGACCAATCTCATTTGCCCGTGACGCGGCGGTCCAGAGCGAAAACTGCAACAACCATTGTTCTCCAAGGCGCCCAGAAGCGATGGGACCACCGGAGCAGCCTCCAGCAAGTGTTCGAAGTTATCCACGACGAGGAGCAGGTGTCGATCGTGCACCGCTCTGGCGATGTGTTCCAGGAGGGGAACATCGCTGCGTTCCTGAACGCCGAGTGCGCGGGCCATCGCCGGCAGCACCGCCTCCGCTCCGGCGAGCGGCGCCAGAGCGACGAAGCGAACACCATCCGGGAATCGATGCGAGATCGCCGCGGCCGCCGCGATCGCCATTCGCGTTTTGCCGACGCCACCCGTTCCCGTGAGCGTCACCAATCGGACGTCATCCCGCAGCAGGAGCGTCGCGAGCTCGTCGATTTCCCGCTCGCGCCCTAACAACGAGCTCAGCGGGCGGGGAAGCTCGTGTGGAAAAGGAGAGAACCTGGCGGACGGAGCCGGCATGGCGAATCCAGTGAATGCGGCCGACCTGCAGAGAAAGCACTCGAAGAACGCCGCAACTGTACTCTACCCATGACCCGTTCAGGAACCAGCGGCCGGCATCGAACAACGCCCCATGTCCGCTTCGCACCCATTCCAGACTCGTTCCGGGCGAGCCGGCTAGTCGATCCGCATGACCCGCTGCAATGAAGCGACGGTTCCGGCGACGCGGGGAATGGGCGGCAGGTCGGCGTCAAAGGTCGCCGGCCAACGAAGTCCAGCGCCGGTTCCGATCATGACCACCGTTTCGTCACGCTCGATCCGGCTCTCTCCAAGCAGTTTCAGGGCGCCCGCCAGCGCGGCCGACGACGATGCTTCCACGCAGACGCCCATGCCGGCGTAGAGCCGGGCCGCCTGGTGAATCTCCTGGTCGGTGACAGCCACCGCGGTTCCCTGCGATGCGCGGATTCCCTGCAACGCCAGATCACCGGTCTGCCGCTCGACGATGGAGAAGGCGATGGTGGCGGAGGTGTCGACGGGCGCGACCTGCGCCAGATCATGCTCGATCGCATTGACGAGAGGCGCACCCTTTGCCGATTGCGCAGCGATAACCTGGGGAACGCGATCGGCCAATCCGGCATCGCGCAGTTCGCGAAATCCCTTGTACACCCCCCAGGCTGCGTCGCCACCACCGACCGGCAGCACAACCTTGTCCGGAGCTTGACGGCCGAGCTGATGGAAGATCTCGTACGAGATCGTTTTGTAGCCCTCCATCCCATAGGGATTGCCGATTTTCCGTCCACCGACACCAGGAGCGTTGCGCTGAGAGACATACCAGCCATGATCGAGCACCAGCGATTCGAGGAGCGGCACGATCTGACCGTCCTCGACGATCGCCACTTCGGCGCCGAAAAAACGCATCTCCTGCAAACTGAGCGCGGGTGCGTCGGCTGGCATCAACACCAGGCAGCGAAGTCCGGCGCTGGCCGCATACGCGGTCAATGCCACACCGTGATTGCCCGTCGACGTGCAGATCACCTTGTCCCGGCCAAAATATCTGGCAACGGAGACAGCCACTGCATTCGTCCGGTCCTTGTAGGAGTGGGTGGGGTTGACCGCCTCATACTTGATCCACCAGTTGGCATCCACGCCGGCGACGGGCAGGAGCGGCGAGCCTCCTTCCCCCAGCGTCGTTCTGCACATCGAATCGGGCAGCGGCAGCGTTTTGTGACCGTCCCAGAGGGTGGTGGGCGCGGCGGGGAAGTCCTGGGCGGCGGGCGTTTGGTAGAACGGGTCGAGCATCGCCAGCTCGCCCTTTTCGACGCAGGCCGGGCATCCCCCCAGCATCAACTCGAATCCGTAGGTGGCGCCGCAGTTCGTGCAGCGCAACCCCTCGACCAGTGAATAGGCATCCATATGCATCGATTTCAGTCCTGCAGTGACAGCAATTGCCGGGGAGCAGCCGACAGCAGATCGTAGCCGTCATCCCGGATGACGAGCGTTTCCTCGATCTGCAGACCTCCCAAACCGAGCTCGTAATAGGGAAGCTCCACATTCACCACCATGCCCGGTTCCAGCAGCGGATCCCCTCCGCCGAATGAATGAATGGCATTCGGGTCAGCGGGAGCCAAAATCGGCGCTTCGTACATCTCCAGTCCGATGCCATGACCGACATGGTGCCGTTTGTAGCCGGGAATGCCGCCGCCACGAACCGCTTCGACCCCGGCGGTGAAGAGGGTGCTCACGGGAACACCTGGCTTCACTTCAGCCAGAATCGCGTCGATACCGGCCGACAACGCCGTGAAAGCGGCCACCAACCGATCGGGCGCCTGCCCGAGCACGCGGGTGCGGCCGCTGTCGGCCCAGTAGGCGAGATTGCGCCCTCCTGCGTCGGAGCGGACGACATCCCCCATCTTCAACTGATAGTCCTTCGACGAAGGGAAACAACCGGATGAGCGAGTCCCGGCCGATGTCTCGAAATGACCGGGGGTCCCGCCGGTTGCGGCGATCGTCGATCGGAAAACCGATTCCAGATCCCATTCGCTGACCCCGGGCGCCGCGGCCTCGAATGCCGCCTGCATACCCGATTCCACGATCGAGACGACAGTGCGCAGCCGTTCGATCTCCTCCTCCGTCTTGATCAATCTGATCGAACGGAAAAGATCGCCCGCCAGGGAGACGTCATAGCGCGAGAGCTGTTCGGTGAGCTGATTCCATCGGGTGACATTGAACCGGCGCTCGTCGACGCCAATCCTGCCGCTGTTTACGCCGGCATCGGCCAGCGCTCGCTTCAGACCGTCGAACGCAGAGGCGACGGGAATCGCATTGGCGCGCACATCCGCGATCCCCTGCTCTGCACCGGTCAGCACGGCGTCCGGATCGCGCTCGGTATGAAATGTCCCGTAGAAATAGGTATGCGTTGTCGCGACCGGCACCTGCGCCAGATAGTCGGCCGCATCGATGGCCGCCACCAACCGGAGGTCGCCTTCTCGCGGCAGGACGGCAAACATGACCAGATCCTGGAAGGTGTACAACGTCCAGTTGGCAAATCCACTGACATACGTGACGTTTTCGGGCGACGCGGCCACCAGCGCATCGAGACCATGCTCGTCCATGAATTTCCGCGCCCGCGTGATGTTGAGCAACATCGATTTGTCCTCCTCACTGCTCCCTGAAGCAGCCGCCCGGGCGTGGAAACACACGCTTGACAGCTCTATTTGATATGTTACATTGTGTCATATTCGGAGACGATTGATCGAAGACAGTGCAACGACGCGCTGAGAAGACAAAGCCCCTGTACATCAAGCGGGCGTTCATTTCCTGCGAAACCGGGTTAGAGTCAATCAGAGTGAAAGGAGTTCATCATGGTCATCGAACAGTCCACCACGGAAACGTCGCTGAACCGGAGGCAGATTCTCAAGGGAGCGGGAGCTGCCGGTCTGGCCCTGACGCTGCCAGGCGCTGCCGCTCACGCTCAGGAAGCCGGTGAGCTTCGCGTCGGTATGGGCGCGCTGCCCCCCACGCTCGATCCACACCTGAACGCATCCGGTATCTCATTCGCCACCTTCTATCAGCTCTGGGATGGACTCACTAACATCAACGGCGACGGCGAGCTCGGACCGGGCCTCGCCACCGAGTGGGGATACGTCGACGATCTGACCTTCGAGATCAAGCTTCGCGACGGAGTGACCTTCCACAATGGCGAGGCGTTCAACGCCGACACGGTCAAGTGGAATGTCGAGCGAATCATCGATCCGGAACAGCGATCGGCAATCCGGTCGCGGCTGGCCACCGTCGAAAGCGTCGAGGTGGTCGATCCACTCACGGTTCGGCTGATTCTCACGGCCCCCTCTGCCGTGATGGAGCGGGCCCTTTCCGTCGTCTTCATGATTCCTCATCTCTACTTCGAAGAGGTAGGTGGCACCGAGGGATTCGTCACCGCGCCGGTCGGAACCGGTCCGTTCTCCTACGCCGAGGGGGCGCCGGGCGATTTCATTCAGTTCGCCGCCAATGAGAGTTACTGGGGCGGCGCTCCGAAGCTCAGCGCCGTGCGCTATCTGGCGATTCCAGAAGCGGGAGCCCGCCTGGCGGCCCTTCAGTCCGGACAGGTCGACATGATTCAGAACGTGCCCCTGTTCAACATCGAACAGCTGCGCGGCGAGGGCTACACAATCGAAGAATCGGTGATGAGCCGCATGCATGTCGTGCACATGATGCCGGGTCTGAACGAGCAGCTCGCCGACAAACGGGTGCGGCAGGCATTCAACTACGCGGTGGACAACGATCTCCTCATCGAGAGTGTGATGCAGGGTCACGCCGCGCCATCGCAGGGACAGATGGTTGGACCGGATGGTCTGGGCTTCAACCCCAACCTGGAGGCCTATCCCTACGACCCGGACAAGGCCCGGCAGCTCCTCGAGGAAGCAGGTGTCGGCGAAATCGAGATCACCGTCTGGACGACCGAAGGCTCATACATCGGCGACAAGGACACGAACCAGGCGATCGCCGGATTCCTCAGCGACATCGGCGTCAAGACCAATCTGGAGACGATCGAGTTCGCCAACTTCGCCGAGCGGTTGAGCGCCGACACGCTCGATGGTCTGAACATGCAGGGCATGAACTACTTCCCGATGAAGGATGCTTACTTCGTGCTGGCCAACTATGGACCAACTCGCAGCTACAACTCGATCTACAACAACCCGGAATTCGACGAGGTGCTGCAGGCATCGCTGGCCGAACTCGATCCCGATGCCCGGCTGGAGCTGCTCCATCAGGCTGGGGAGATCTTCCGGGAAGACCCGCCGGTGATCTTTCTCTTCCAACCCCCGGATATCTTCGCCCTGAGCGATCGGGTGCAGAACTTCCGGGCGCGGACCGATGCTCGCGTCTATCTCGTCGACGTGGAAGTCGCGTCCTAGATCACGCATCAGGCTGAAGCTCGCCCCGGTCGCACGACCGGGGCGTAGCTGCTCCTGTTGCATCCTGTTTCGATCGACAGCATAGTGAACGCATGAGCGCCCGATATCTCCTCGCGCGGCTGGCGCAGGCCATCTTCCTGTTGTGGGGTATCTCCACAATTGTCTTTGTCGTGCTGCGACTCTCCGGCGATCCCGTGCTTCTGCTGGTTCCCCAGGAAACACCCCCGGAAGTCGTGGACTCGATCCGCGAAGAGCTGGGATTCAACGCCCCCCTCCTCGAACAGTACGGACGATTCCTCGGCAGACTCGTGCAGCTCGATTTCGGGCAATCACTGAGCTACAACCAGCCAGCGCTCGATGTTGTTTTCGACCGATTTCCGTCGACGCTCAAACTGGCGGTGGCGGCTATCGCCTTCACGATTCTGACCGGCGTCCCGCTCGGCATTCTGGCGGCGCTGCACCGCAATTCGATCATCGACCGCTTCGCGCTGATCGTGGCGTTGCTGGGCACATCGGCGCCGACATTCTGGGTGGGAATCCTGCTGATTCTCCTCTTCTCGGTGCGCTGGCAGCTGCTCCCCTCGATCGGCGATCAGGGGCCCTCCTCGCTCATCTTGCCGGCGGTGACGCTTGGCATTTTCTCGACCGCCAAGATCAGCCGGCTCACCCGGTCGGCGTTTCTCGAAGTGCTCCGGAGCGATTTTCTGCGCACCGCCCGGGCGAAGGGGCTCCGCGAGCGGGTGGTGCTGCTGCGTCACGCAGCGCCGAACACCCTCATCACGCTGGTCACGGTGATCGGGCTGGAGTTCGCCCTCCTGCTGGGCGGCGCTGTCATCACTGAAACCGTTTTTTCCTGGCCCGGCATCGGCCGGCTGGCGATCCAGGCGATTGGCGCGCGCGACTACCCGCTGGTTCAGGCGATCGTTTTTGTCTTCGCCTCGCTGGTGATTCTCGTCAACTTCCTGCTCGATCTCCTCTATCCGCTCATCGATCCACGCATCAAGGCGAGATGATGACCATGGATGGCATGCCTGCTCAGACCCAGACTCTGGCGTCGAACCTTTCCTCGAAACCCCGGCGGAATGCGCTGACCCGGTTCCGCGCCAACTGGCCGGTCATCATTGGTCTGCTCATCGTCCTCCTTTGCGCCGCCGCTGCCATCTGCGCCCCCTGGATTGCTCCCTATGCTCCCGAACAGCAGAACCTTCGCAACCAGTTCGCGGCGCCGATAGGTTTCGGCGGCACCAGCGAGCACTGGCTCGGCACCGACCAGCTGGGGAGAGACATCCTTTCCCGCTTGATCTATGGGGCGCGCATCTCGCTGATCGTCGGGTTCTCCGCGGTTGCCATTTCGGGCACGGTCGGCATCCTGCTCGGGCTGATTTCCGGCTACTACGGCAGGTGGCTCGACGCGATCGTCATGCGGTTCGTCGAACTGCAGCTGACTTTTCCCTTCATGCTGCTGGCGCTGCTTGTGCTGGCCGTCTTCGGTGGCGGTCTGCGAAACATCGTGATCGTGCTGAGCATCGCCGGATGGGCCGTCTATGCCCGGGTGCTTCGCTCGGAAGTCATTTCCACCCGCGAGCAGCTCTATGTGGAAGCGGCCCGTTCGGCGGGTGTGCGCGATGCCCGCCTGCTCGCCAGGCACATCTTTCCCAACGTCATGTCGTCGATGATCGTGCTGGCCACCTTTTCGGTGGCGGCGATGATTGTGCAGGAATCAGCGCTGAGCTTCTTGGGACTCGGCATCCCGCCCGATCAGGCGTCGTGGGGCGGCATGCTGGCGGACGGCAGAAACTTTCTGACCATCGCCTGGTGGCTCGGCACATTGCCTGGCCTGGCGATTCTGGCGGTTGTGCTCAGCATGAATCTGATCGGCGACTGGTTGCGCGATGTCACCGATCCGACGATCAGAAACACCCGATAGGCGGACGCGACAACTGGTCTACGTGGCCGTCAGCCCCGCCGTTTCCCATTCATGGAGAAGCCGCTCTTCCGATTGCACCAGGTGGTTGTGGGTCACGCTCGCCGCGGCGTCTGCGTCTCCCGCGCGGCAGGCATCGAGCAGTGCACGGTGATCGGCGTGAATTCTGGTGACTTCGCCGATCATGGCAGTGCTGGAGATCATGTAGCGTTTGCTTCGCTTCCAAAGCGTTTCGATCGTCTCCAGCCAGCGCCGGCTGCCGGCCGCTCCATAGAGCACCAGATGAAACGCCATATCCCGTTCGAGGAAATGCGCCCAGTCTCCCTCGAGCCGGGTCATGTCATCGATCAGGGCAGCCATGGCGTCGAGGTCCTCCTCGGTGATTCTCGATACCGCCTGTCTGGTGACCATGGACTCGAGACCGCCACGAATCGCATAGAGTTCGAGAATCTCTTCCCGATCCATCGGCGCCACGATCGCGCCCCGATGGGGCAGCTGCACGATCAGTCCCTCCCCCTCCAGCACCGGCAGCGCCTCGCGGATCGGGGTCAGGCTGAGACCGAGCTGTTGTGAGAGCTCCTCCAGAATCAACCGAGTTTCCGGCGCCAGCCGGCCGGCGATGATCTCGTTCCGAATCGCTTCGACAGCGACGTCCCGCTTCGTACGAAATACGGTCTGTTGGAAAGACATGGCGACGATCAGTCCTTTCGTAGCGGAAGTATATGGTGGAAACCGGGCACCCCTGCGTCATCGAGATCGAATCGGGCGGGAAGGGATCGAGCGTTCACCACGATCTGCTTCCGTCAAGCATAATTTGATATGCTATTTTGTGTACAATTACACATTGTCGGGGCAATGACCTCCATTCGTCAAGAACCCCGATTCGCGTGACGTCAGAACAATCCAGTCAAAGACGGGAGCCACGAATGTCGCTGCAGGCTGAGTATCGCAAATTGACCTGGCCAGAAGTCAATGAAGCCGTTCGTCAGGGTCGCGTTGTATTGATCCCGGTCGGCGCAATCGAGCAGCATGGTTACCATCTGCCAATCGATATGGACAATGTCGCGGTCGAAACGGTCTGCCTGCGAGCCGCATACGAGCGACCCGACCTGATCGTCTGCGCTCCGCCGATCCACTACGGGTACAACGAGCACAACATGGATTTCCCGGGCACCATCAGCGCGGAGCTCGAACACTTCCTTCATTACTGCGTCGATGTGGCCCGGAGCTTCGCTCGCCAGGGATTCGAGCGCATCCTATTGGTCAACGGACATGGCAGCAACGCCCACTTGCTCGATGCCGCGGCACGAACGGTCAACATCAAATCGGACGCCAAGTGCGCCGCAATCTCGTACTGGGATCTGACCAAAGCCGATTATGACACCGTCCGCGAGTCCCCCTATCCCGGCGGCGCCAATCACGCCTGCGAATACGAGACCTCGATCTATCTCGCCGTCGATCCGGATCTGGTGCAGATGGACAAAGCGGTGAAGGACATGCGCCACCACAGCAAGTATTTCTATGAAGACCTGCTTGGCGGTTCACCCGTCCGGTTCACCGGCTGGCGAAGCGCGCAGACCAAATCGGGAGTCGGCGGCGACCCGACCATCGCCACTGCGGAAAAAGGGAATGTCATCCTCGAATCGGCGGTGCGCGGCATGATCGAGCTGGCCCAGGACTTCAAGGACTTCCCATTCGGTGAGCGAACCAATCTGATCGGCGTCGATCCCGAAATGCCGGGCCAGGGCTGACATCGATGAAGATCACGGGTCTGCAATCTGTCATCTTCGAACCAACCTGGGACGATCCCTACGCGGCGAAACTGCGGCGCACGCTCGCCACGCTGACGATCAGCACCGACGAGGGGCTGACCGGCATCAGTCGCGGCACCGCCGACCAGATTCGGGTCATTCACGACATCTTTACCCCACTCCTTGTCGGCGGAGATCCACGCGCGGTCGAACGCCTCTGGACAAAACTGGAGCAGACAACTGTTTCCCGGCTCGGACAGGAACCGCTGCTCATTTCGGCCATTGGCGTCGTCGATATCGCGCTCTGGGATCTCCTGGGCAAGGCAACCGGACAACCCTGCTGGCGCCTGCTGGGTGGTTACCGCGACTCCGTGGAGGCGTATGCCGATATTCCGATTCGCGACCGAACCCCTGCCGGTCTGGCCCAGGAGCTGGTCGATTGCGTCGACGACGGGTACCGGTCTGTCAAATTCCATATCGTCGACTACGACCCCGATCACATCGTCGCCTGCACCGAAGCGGCCCGCGCCGCCATGGGGCCCGAGCCCCGGTTGATGGTCGACATCTTCCGGGCGCTCGACCCGTGGACGGCCATCGATGTGGCGCGCCGCATCGAGCACCTCGACATTCACTGGCTGGAAGAACCGGTTCGCTGGCACGACAACCCACGCGGCCTGGCACTCGTCGCGCAGAACACGACGATCCCCGTGGCTGGCGGTGAGGGAGAGTCGACCATTTTCGGAGCGCGCGCCATTCTCGAGCAGGCAGGGCTCGCGTATCTGCAATGCGACACGCTGACCATCGGCGGCTACACACCCTTGCGCAAAGCGGCCGGGATCGCTGAAGGATTCCATGCCCGCCTGGCTCCGCACGGCGCCACATTCCCTGAATTGAGCGCGCATCTCGTGGCTGCCGTGCCAAACGGGGCCATGGTGCCGGCCACTACCCGGCACTTCCCGCCGGCCATCTGGCACAAGATCTATGAATCGTTCGACATCGTCGACGGCATGATCCAGCTCAGCGAGGCTCCGGGACTCGGTCTCGCGTTCGATTCGTCTTTTCTCGCCAAGTATCAGATCGGCACTATTGGATGACCGGCTCCCCTGCGTTCGACTTCTCCGGCGCGAACGTTCTGGTCACCGGCGCCGGCAAGGGAATCGGCAGGGAAATCGCTTTCCACTTTGGACGTGCGGGAGCGACGGTTCTCGTCGCGGGCCGAACGCCCGCCGATCTCGACGCTGTCGTGGCCGCGATCTCCGCTGCCGGTGGCAACGCCCACCCGCTGGCCGTCGATGTCGCCTCCGCACAATCCGTGGAAGCGATGTTCGGCGAGCTGACGACCATCGCCGGGAGCCTGGACGTGCTGGTGAACTGCGCCGGCCGGGTGCAGCGCGTGCCCACGCTTTCCATGAACGAAAACGACTGGCGGGCGATGATCGATACGAATCTGTCGGGGGTTTTCTTCTGCTGCCAGCGAGCCGGGGCGATCATGCAATCGCAGCGATCGGGCAGCATCATCAATGTCGCCTCGACGCTGGGCATTGTCGGACTGGATGAGCGCGCTGCCTACATCGCGTCGAAAGGTGGCGTGATTGCCCTGACCAAAGCGCTGGCGGTCGACTGGGCGCCGTTTCAGATCAGAGTCAACGCGGTCGCCCCCACCACAACCCTGACCGGCGAAACCGCCAAACTCTACGAAGATGAATCGGTGCGGAACGCCAAGATCGCCGACATTCCCCTCCGCCGCCTCGGTTCACCGGAAGACATCGCCTCCGCCGTCCTCTACCTGGCCAGCCCGGCCGCCAGTTTCATCACCGGACATACCCTCGTCGTCGATGGCGGCTACACCGCTCGATGACGGTATAGGTTCGTGGCAGCGCTATCCGGGTCGTAATGATCGCGCGTTCATCCGGTACTGGTAGTATTGCTCCCTGTCTTCCAGGACAAGGAGTGACATGATGTCACGCGTCGTATCTCCAATGGAATTGAAAGAGAACATCGATTCAATTCTGCGCGAGCTTGCAGAGGATCGAGAGTCCGTCGTCATCGAACGGAACGGCGAGCGGACTGCCATCCTGGTTCCGGCGGATGAATATGACACTCTGCGCCGGAATTGGGCGTGGAGCGTCGTTGACCAGCTCGGGTCCCTCAACGCTGACCGCGAGCCTGACGATATCCTCCGCGAGGTCGTTGAAGTCGTCGAGGAGGTCAAGACCGATCTCTATGCCAAGCGAACCCCAACCTCTGGTCGTCCTTGACACGAGTGTTCTCATCAGCGGCGTGCTTTCAGGTCGGGGCTCTCCTAGCGAGGTATTGAGGATGGTCGGCAGTGCTCGCTGCCGCGCCCTGGTTTCCCATCCTCTGCTAACTGAATACCGAGAGGTGCTTGCACGTCCGTTTGCGGCGAATCGACTGGCCGCGCTCGGCGTTGAACCGCCAGAGTTCATCGACGAGCTCTTTCGGAACGCTCTCCGATTGCCGCACCTCGTCGAGAGCAACGTCAAGGTGCGTGATCCCAAGGATCAGATTGTCCTGGAAACTGCGCTCACCGGCGCAGCAAATTTCCTCGTGACTGTTGACAAGGATTTCGAACCACTCGTCTCGCACCCGGATATCGGGATGCTCGAGATCGTGTCACCAGCTGGTTTCGTCGCCAGGCTGGACGCCACCTGATTACGCCGACAGCTGCAACGCCGCCAGCAACAAGACATTCGCTCCCGCTTCGATGTCCTCCGGGGTGCTGTACTCCCCTTCCGCGTGACTGAGTCCACCCTGGCTGCGAACGAAGATCATGCCGCTGGGAACGATGTCGGCCATGTACTTCGCGTCGTGAGCAGCGCCCGACCAGAGATCGCGCTCTCCCAATCCCAACACGCGCACGGCATCCCGGATTGCCGCCACGATGGCCGGATCGAATGGCGTGGGTCGGGAGCGCCAGAAGGTATCGACCTTGCCCTCGACCTTCCTCTCTGAGCAGACATGCTCGACCAGCGCTTCCAGCCGCGACACCTGCGTATCGAGCACGGACTCATCCGGATGCCGGAAGTCGACACTGAAGACAACCTTGCCCGGTATCGTGTTGATCACATTCGGTTCGACAGCGACTCTTCCAACCGTCGCAACCGCGATGTCATCTTCCATCGTCGCGATCCGCTCCACCCCCTGGATGATCTCCGCAGCGGCGATGAGCGGGTCGCGACGCAGGTGCATCGGCGACGGTCCCGCGTGGTCGGACTTGCCGGTGATCGTCACCTCACTCCAGGCCAGACCGAAAATCCCGCCCACGATGCCGACGGGCAGATCGTCTGCCTCGAGCACAGGCCCCTGCTCGATATGCAACTCGAGATAGGCCGACGCCGAACCAGGGCGGTTCTCGATCTCGCCGCGATAGCCAATCCGGTCGAGCTCGTCGCCGAAGCGTTTGCCGTCCCGGTCGACCCTGTCGTTCACATACCCCACATCGAATGCCCCAGCCACCGCTCCGGAACAGAGCAACGCCGGTTCGAACCTCACCCCTTCTTCATTCGTCCAGTTGACAACCGCCAGAGGCTTTGCCGTTTCGATGCCGTTGTCGTTCAACGTGCGCACCACTTCAAGTGCGGCGAGAACGCCAAGCGCGCCGTCGTACCGGCCACCCTTCACCACCGAGTCGATATGGGAGGCCAGGATCACCGGTGGGGCGTCGGTGGAACCCCGTCGCACCCCGGTCATATTCCCCAGATCGTCGATGCGGACATCGAGTCCCGCTTCGGTCATCCAGGTAGTCAGCAGATCGCGAGCTGCCTTGTCTTCATCAGACAAGGTCAGCCGGGTCACGCCTCCACCCTCGGACGCGCCAATTCTCGCCAGCTCCGCAACGCTTTCGAGGAGACGAGCGGTATTGATGCGGATGGTCATGCTGTTTCCCAGAGTCTCATGGGCGTCGGTGTGATCACCTCGCAGCCCGTTTCCGTCACGATGACTTCCTGTTCGATCGCGGCCCCGGCGACCTCCGGAATGAAGAGACCCGGTTCGATGCACAGCACCATCCCCGCCTGCAGTTCGGTCATCTCACCAAGACGCAGATAGGGAAGCTCGACCGTTTCCAGGCCGATCGCATGCCCGAGCATGCCGCGGAAGTAGTCGCCAAACGGGCTGTCGTCCATGACGCGCTGGGCTGCCTGGGCAACCGAATCAACGGTGACGCCAGCTCGCGTGGCATCGACCGCGGCTTGTGTCGCCGCCAGTGTCGTTTCCAGCAATGCAAGATGCCGCTCGTCGAGCCGGCCACCGGCCGTCGTTCGGTTGACGTCGAAACCGTAGCCCTGGTATGCGCCAATGGCATCGAGCGCCACCACTTCTCCCGGTTCGATGGCTTTGTTCATCGCCTGCGGCCAGCGCGAACCCATGGCCGACCAGGTGCCGGAGTGCACCCGAAAATACCGGACAAAATCGGCGCCTTCACGCATCGCCGCGGCGATCGCGTCCGCGCACACCTCTCGCTCGGTCACATTGCCGGCCCGGATCATCGCGACAGCGGTCGTCAACGCCGCGTCGGCGCAGAGCGCTGCCCGCCGCATCAGCGCGAGCTCGGCCGGACTCTTGATGCTTCGCATACTGGGAAGAATCGAGAGCTCTTCTTCGAGCTGCAAATCAGGCAGCGCCGCCGCCAGCTGCCAGTCGATCACCGCGGGCAGGATGTCGGCGCCGGCCAGACCGACCCTCGATCTGGTCAGCTCCTTTTCGCGCAGCAGATCGATGATTCCCTCGCCCAGATCGTTCGTCGCTCGCACATCGTCGACCACCACCAGGTCGGGCCGGTGCCGCCGGGCGTCGGTCAGGAGCGTGGGCTCCCCTTCGACCGGAAGCAGAAACGCGGCATGCCCCATTCCCCGGTTGCCCTCGGAGAAAACCGTGGTCGGAAAGGGTGGGAAGTGGTTCGTCAGATAGGCAAGATCGCCGGGGCGATCGTAGAAGGACCGTCCGACCACCAGGAGCGCATCGAATCCGGCCTCACCCGCCAGCGATCTGGCGCGCACCTGCCGGTCTCGAATCTCCTCGGCGCCAATCGGCGGGACATCGGGGTGGGGCATCGTGGGGCTCCAATCACTCTTTCTTGCCGGCGTTCTTCTTTGCCGGTGGCGTCTTCGGGGCACTGGTCTTCGCGGATTTCTTCGTAGCTGGCTTTGCCGGCTGCGGATCGTAGGCGTCCCCCGACTCATCCCCCAGCATACCCAAGGCGTCCAGCGCGGAGACATCCTCCTGACCGCTCCGCTTGTAGCCATATCGGATCAACCACGTGACGACGGCAAACAACACAATGGGGGCGAAGAGGAAGACATACTGAGCGCCAACCACATTGGCCACAACGCCCAGCACCACGACGGCAACAAGCGTCAGGCCATTTTCGACCACTTCCTGCAGTCCGAAGGTCGCTCCCTGCTGCACGATCGGCACCCGGCGGTTGATGTAGACCTGAACCGTCGCACCGGCGGCGGTCGAGCCAAAATTCGCAGGAACCGCAATCAGACTGGCCGCCAGCACTCTGTCATTCAGCTCGATACCGCCGAGCCATTCGGCTGCACGCAGCGGGCTGAAGGGAGCCAGATAGGGCGCCACGGCTTCGATCGTTCCGAAGAGGAAGGTCGACGTCGTCAGCATCAGGAGGGAGAGAACCGCCAGCTTCCGCTCTCCGATCCAGGAAATCAATCTCGGCGTTGCGAACGTGGCGATGGCAAAGCCAACGCCCGCCGGCGCGAAGATGTAAACGGCGTTGGCCGGATTGGCCTTGAGCACATCACGGATGTAGATAGGAATCAGCGTATTGAACGCCTCGAACAGCGCCACCACAATCGCGCCGGAGAGAATCATGGTTGCCACGGGGCGGTGATCGACGATCCACCCCGCTGTCCATCGCAACGAGAGCGCCTGCGGCTTCCACTCTACCGATCGCAGCGCATCGGTCATAGCCATGGTCTTTTCGGAAGCAGGAAGCTTCAGCGTGCGCAACGCACCGATCAGGTAGACGAATCCGGCAACGATCAGGATCGTTTTCATCCCGGAGTACTTGATCAGCAGCGGCGCCATGAACGACGAGCCAATCGCCGAAGCGATCGAGCCAGCCATGGTGACCGTCGCGGATACCGTCGCCAGCTGCCCCGGTGTGGAAACCAACGCCACCGCCGATTTGATCGATGGCGAGATCACCTGGTTCAGCGCACTGGCGGCGAACATGATGAACATCAGCGCGCCGACATCCGTCCCCCAGAAGACCGGCACCAGAAAGCAGAGCAACGCCTGGGCGACATACCCCGCTACCAGCGCGATCCGTTTGGACATCGAGTCAGAGAGCGACCCGCCCTGGATGCCGAATGCCAGAGCGGCCGCGTATGACGACGCCGACACAAGCGAAATCTGCAGCTGCGTCGCACCCTGAATTGCCAGATAGACCATGGCCCCGTACGAGACGATGGCCGTGGCCAGCTTCGATGCAGCTCGCGAGGCGGCCAGAATCGAGACGCTGGGCAATTTGAGCGCCGTCTTGAAACTCGGTTTATCCTCAGCGGCCGGTGCAACCGCTTTCGACGGAACGACAGCAGGCATGCATATTCCTCATCATTCGTGAGCGGAACAATCTCACTGGAGGTGGATTCTATCTGGTGTCTGGCTCAACGTTCTCAGGATTCGGCAGCGGACTGGCGGAGACTCTCTCTCAGCCGCGAAGCGAGCCGGTCTTCCGCCAGCACACGCTCGATCAGCGCAGGTTCGGCGTTCGGCAATCGAGCTAGGTGCGCGTCGGCGACGCTGACACCGGAATCGCTTCTGCCGATCAGCTCGAGTTCACCCGTTGATGGCGCGTGACCCGGTTCGATGACCCGCAGGTACCATCCGGTTCGGCCATTCTCGACCATCTCCCGCACCACCTTCGGACGTCCAAGCTTCATTCCCAGCTTGTAGCACGGGTAACGCGGTTGGCAGACCTCCAGCACGACGTCGCCCCACCGCCAGCGGTCGCCGATATGAACGGCAGACTCATCGAGACCGGCCAGCGTCAGATTCTCGCCGAACACCCCGGGGCCATATGGCTCGCTCACCCGGTGTTCAGCGGACCACACCGGCAGATGCTCCATCGGATAGGCATAGACGGCCTTTTCCGGACCGCCATGAGCGACAAGATCGCCCTGACCATCGCCAACGATCCCCGTCTCGGTCACCGAAACCGTGCCATTGCGTACCGGGAGCTTGTAGATACCGCTGATGACCGGCTGGCGTCGCCGGATGCCGATCTCGGCCGGCAGCGCGACATTCACTGAGACGAGCGCCAATGCCGTCACGACACTCATGAAATCGCAATCTCCGAAGTCTCACTCACCATCGCAAGATCGCCACAGGCGGCAATCGCGCCGCATCGCGACCATTCGACGGATTGTACCCGGCGCCTGCGCCCTGTTCGGATGAGCCGAGTGTCACTTTCGACCCCTCGGAAGGCGAATCGCCGCTCGCGGTCACGGAACTGGCACCGGGGCGTCGGACCGCATGGCCAGGGCACTCAGACCACCTGCTTTTAGGCACAATCACGCCGCTTTCGACAATCCATTGTCACGCCGAAGGGGTGGACCTCGTGATAATCACGGACATCAAGTGCGCGGTCATCGCCAACAGTCCCGTCGTGCGCATCGTCGCGGACGAGGGAGTCGACGGCTGGAGCCAGATCGAGACGCCGAAACCGTATGTGCAACCGCCTGTGCTGCAACTGAAGCCGTGGTTGATCGGCGAGGACCCCACGAACGTCGAACGAGTGATGAAGCGTATTCGTAGCCGCGGCGGTTTCAAGCCGTGGGGTTCCGCGGTCAGCGCGATCGAGATCGCACTCTGGGATCTGGCGGGAAAGGCGCTCGGGGCGCCGGTCTACAAACTGCTCGGCGGGAAAGTGCGGGACAAGGTTCGGACGTATCGCACCTTCTATCATCATGAGATCTCTGCGCAGCACACCGTCGCAGATTACACCCGCTGGGCGGCCGAAGCGAAGGCACTGTCCGGCGGCTACAAGATGTTCAAGTTGCCGTCGAGCTTTCATTCAGCGATGGCGGTGGACGTTCAGGACTATTTCTACGGGGAGACTCATAAGGAAGCGCCGTTCCCCTACCCGAACCGTGGGCTGGTTACGGAAGCGGGATTCGACCATGCAGTAGCGGCGATCACGGCTGCCAAAGAAGCGCTTGGCCCGGGATATGGGCTGGCGGTGGATGCCGGACCAGGCTATCTCGCCTACGATGCGCTCCGCTTCGCGAAGGCGCTCGAGCCGTTGCATCTGCTCTGGGTGGAGGACATGATCACCGGCGACTACTCCCCGTTTGTGAATGCGGATGTCTACCGCGATGTGACCCAGGCCACGACGACGCCAATTCACACTGGCGAGCAGATTTACCTCCGGCAGAACTACAAGGATTTGATCGAGAAGCACGCCGTCAATGTGATCGGTCCGGATCCCTGCGATGTCGGCGGCATCGCTGAGCTGAAGTGGATTGCCGAATACGCCGATTTGCATGGGATCGCAATCGCGCCGCACGGAACGGCGAATGGCGTCTTCGGATTGGCGAGTCTCATTCAGGTGTCAGCCTGTTTGCCCGACAACTACATCGCGTTCGAGTATCCGGCGCGGTTCGAGGCGGACGGATTCTGGTACGACATCGTGGATGGGTTCGATGGGAACCCGGTGGTGGATGGGCAGATCGACGTGCCGGATCGACCCGGTCTCGGGGTGAACTTCATCCCCGAGGCTGCGAAGGCCCACCTCCGCCCCGAAGACGCCGGCTTCTTCGATTGATCTCGGTGGCTGTTCAGGCTTAACGATGCCTTACCACGCAGATGGAGATGCTTAAACGCCGCGCTGCATTTTTCTGACGAAGCGGTGCATGGAAGGGTCAAGTCGACAACTATCAATTGCGAGCACCTCGTCAAGCTCTAGCCACTGATAGCCATTCATCTCCCGCCTATCAACGTGCAGTTGCTCTTCCCGATTGCCCGAAACGACGAACCACAGACTTACGTCTGTGTGTTGTCTTTGTCCAACAGTGCATGCAATCGTAACGAATAGGGGACTATCTTTGAAAACCGTTGAGAAGTCTGCTCTCAGGCTCAGTTCCTCTTCAGCTTCACGCAAGACAGTCGTTCGCGGGTGTTCATTGGGTTCAACGTGCCCGCCGCTGGGTAGCCATAGCCCAGATTCAACATGGTCGATGAGCAGCACAGCATTGTTCGCTTCATCAAGTAACACAAAGTACGCTACAAGATGCTTCGGCGGATTATCTGGCTTGCTTATGCGATAGAGTTCTGCACCACTATCGATCCACGCCAGGACATTCGCAACGTGTTCGCTCTCGATATCGTCGAACGGTTCTATCTGCTCAATCATTCGCCGTAGCGTAGCTGTCATTCTCGTCTTCACTTACTACTATTATCCGCGCGCGCGTACTCCTGCAGCTGGCGGCATAGTTGTACCAGATTCGCTTCCCCCGGCCTGAAAGACATTTCCGTGCGCGCGACTGGCTGCAACACAACGTCTGGCGCACAGCTGGCGATTCGGACGTGGACCACTTTTCCGCTGATTACCGATGAGATCTGTTTCGCGATGACCGCTGCATCACCCCCCGTCCAACAGCACTCTGCCTTCGCCGGGCGCGATCGCTTCACCGCCGAGGACGTCGAGGTCCTCCTCTTTGGGCTCGACCGCACGCCCCGGCTGGTCGCCGCTGAGTTTCGCTCTCCGAACACGATCCTCCTCTATCAGCGACATGATGACGGCCAGACCGTCGTCATCGAACAGACCTTCCGGCCGTGGTTGATCGCGCGCGACCCGGACGCGCTGCGCAATCTTCAGCCGGCGCCGGATGTCAGCACCTTGAGCGGCGCCGGGATGCACCCGCTGGCGACGCTGTTCGAGTTCGATTCGTGGGAGCAGTTCCGTCGCGCCCACGATCTCCTGCCGCCGCAATCGAACGACACCTATCTGGTCAACTCACCAGTCAGTCAGTTCTTGATGCGAACAGGCATCACCCTCTTCAAGGAGATGCGTTTTGAGGATCTCCGTCGCCTGCAGGTCGACATCGAAACCCTGAGCCTGAATCCGCGGGACGAGGATGGTGCGATCGTGATGATCGCCCTCAAACAGGGTGATCACGAGGAGTTGCTCTTTCTCGATACGGACGAGCGAGACCTCCTGCTCCGATTCACGGAGATGGTTCAGCGACTCGATCCCGACGTGATCGAGGGCCACAACGTTTTCAACTTCGATCTTCCCTATCTGGTCGAACGGGCGCGTCGGTGGCAGGTTCCGCTGCGCCTGGGCCGGGATGGATCACCGCCGCTGCTCAGAGAGCAGCAACGGTTTCGCGCCGGTCCGGTGTCGCTACCCTATACACAGGCGCACGTGCACGGTCGCCACATCGTCGACACATTTCAGCAGCTGCAGCGCTTCGACACCGCCGGACGGCTGTCGAGTTACGCGCTGAAATCGGCGATTCGCACGCTCGGTCTCGAACGGGAAGAGCGGGAGTTCGTTGCGGGCGAGGAGATCGCCACGCTCTGGCGCAATGGCGAGCGCGATCGCGAGCGCCTCGGCCGCTATGCGCTGGATGACGTGCGAGATGTCGATCTCCTGGCCAGGATCACCGTTCCCACCGAGTTCTATCAAACGCAGATTCTGCCGATGCCCTTTCAACGGACCACGGTCACCGGCACGGGTCGCAAAATCGACGATCTGATGGTGCGCGCTTATCTGGCGGCGGGGCATGCGCTTCCGGAGCCCGGCGGCCCCCGCCCATATCCCGGCGGTTTCACCGAGCTCGTGCGGAGCGGCGTCTTTGGCCCGGTCGTCAAGGCGGATGTCGAGAGTCTCTATCCGTCGATCATGCTTCACGACAACGTCACCGCGTCCGCCGACACCCTGGGCGCCTTCCCGGTATTGCTGCGGGAACTGACGAAGCGGCGCATTGACGCCAAGCAGCGAGCGCGCCAAACGACCGGGGAAGAACACGCATTGTGGGATGGGCTCCAGGGCAGCTTCAAAGTCCTGATCAACTCGTTCTACGGCTATCTGGGATTTGGCCAGGGATTGTTCAACGATTTCGATGCCGCCGAGCGGGTGACGCTCGAAGGGCAGCGATTGATCCGAAATGTGGTGGCTGAGCTGGACCGGCACGGAGCCCGGCCGATCGAGGTCGACACCGACGGCGTCTATTTCACCCCACCCGATGGCATTGCGACGGAAGACGAAGAAGAGGCCTTCATCGCCAGGGTGGGCGCGTTGGCCTTACCCGAAGGTGTGCGACTGGCTCACGACGGGCGCTACGAGAAGATGCTTTCGCTGAAGCTCAAGACGTACGCACTCCTCGACCACACCGGTTCGCTTACCCTCAAAGGGAGCGCGTTGCGAAGCCGCCGCATGGAGCGCTGCTTTCTCCGCTTCATCAAGGACGCTGCGCACGATTTCATGCGCGATCGGCGCAACGACGTCCGCGATCGCTACTTCGAGCTGGCGGAGGCAATCCAGCAGAAGACCGTCGATCCCCGCGAGATCGGTCAGTGGACGATGGTGAATCGCGGCACCCTGGAAAAACAGCCCCGCCTCAAGGCGCTCCTCGACGCACATCCAGGTCGCTGGCGATTCGGTGAGCGCGTCGAGATCTACGAACGCGAAGATGGTTCGCTGGGTTTTCTGGAGGACTACGCGAACGATGAGAATACGCGCGAGCTGCTTCGCCGGCTATCCGATACCGCAGCGCGCTTTCGGGAGGCGTTCGAGACCAAAGCCGAATTCGACGCCTTTTTCCCGAGGATCACGCCAATGACACACTTAGGCGAAGCGCGGGAAACCAAGCCCGTCCATCAGCTCACCCTCTTCGGTTGATGATCGATCCGGCACTTCGACGCCTGGCGAAGCGTGCGGTCGACGTTTCAGGTCGCCACCCGCACGTCCGTATGTATGAAATCATCTCCGATGAAGAGCAGAGGCTCGTCGAGTTCCGTCGCGAGCGCGTAGGCGAAGCAATCGCCGAAATTGAGCCGAGCCGGATGGCCGGTGCCCTTCCCGTAGCGTCGCCATGCCAATCGAGCGATCTCCACTTGAGCCAACGTCACCGGTGCGATGGCCAGGCCGATACCCGCCAGGATCTCCTCCATGATCTCCCGGTCAGCTTCGTCGTTTCGGCGGTCAAGAACCATCCACGTTTCAAGCCAATTCGCGGCGGACACGCTGACACTCCGAGCCTCGAAGATGCTCATCATCATGCGTGACGAGGGAGTCTCGTTCAACGCTATGGCGATAAGCGCGGAGGAGTCAACGATCATCCGGGTAGTCCGTGCTCATCATAGAGCTCGTCGGCGGAAAGTGGCAGTTGGTCCTTCAGCCTCTCTCGCAGCCTAGAAGCAAGCGACTGTATATTTTCCATCACCAACTGCCGCTCCTCGGGCGTTTTCGCAGTAGCAAGCGTCAGCGGAACAGTCGAACGATCATCCAGAGCATCTGCTATTTGCACTATGGCGACCTGCCCCGGCTTGGCGTTGGGGATACGAATCTGACCGTCTGTGTCGATGACGAGTCGATAGGTCTGCATCACGTTGCCTTTCATCCTTCCAGCTAAGTCAAGAGTTTACCCTCTCATAGCTCGAGGGCACTCACAAGCGAGTCGCTTTCGGAGCGGGGCCGTCGTATACGAGTTCGCGCGGCGTCCGAATCACGCCGCTCGTCTATCATCACGGTGAATACGAGGCCCGGTGCTCAGTTCGTCGCCATTTCTCGATTGGCAACACCACTCTCCTCCTCTACTTCTCAACAGCGTGGGGAGGGATAGGAGATCGGTGTGATCCTTCCCAAGGTTCGTGACACAAATGGCCCCTGATCCCCGCACATCAATGCAGGATCAGGAGCCATCATCGGTCTATCAGTTCCGAGGTTCGAGCACCGCCCGGCGCACCGGGAAATGCTCTGGCGGTCTCCATCGCCACGATGGACTATAGGTCAGAACCCTTCCGGCGGCAACACCACCAACCCCGTCGTTCACTCGTATACTTTGTATGGGTGATGGCGTCCGCCCGGATCAGCGATCCAAACTGTCAGATTCTCTGCACTGATGACTCCTACCGACGGTTGCGCAATGCGCACAAACGGTCAGGAGCGTGTATGGACTATCTGTGGATTGCTACCGGCGCTGTCGCGGGCGCCAATCTGCGATACATCATTGGGATGTGGGCTAGCAACCGCTTCGGCGTTGCTTTTCCGTACGGCACATTTGCCATCAACATCACCGGCGCCTTGGTCATCGGCTTTCTCCTCACGCTGCTGACGAAGATCGTGATCGCCGATCCTCGGTGGCGATTGCTCCTGATCGTCGGTTTTCTGGGCGCGTACACCACGTTCAGAACTTATGCCTTTGAGGCCATCGCTCTGGTCGAACGTGGCGATGCCGTGCGGTCGGCTGTCTATGTCGTCGGCAGCAATGCGATTGGGTTAGGCGCCTGTCTGGGCGGCATCGCTCTGGCGCGTATCGTCGGGGCACGATAGGAGGCAGAGCGATATGGAGGGGCTCAATCGTGATGAGCGTGCCATCCGCGTGTGCGTCTACTTTGGAGAACGGGATCACTATCAGGGACAGCCGCTTTGGGCGGCGCTTCTCGAGCTGCTTCGGCGCGAGGGCGCGGCCGGCGGGACGGTTGTTCGAGGGATCGCCGGTTTTGGCGCGCACAGCGTGATTCGTGCCGCAAGGATTGTGGACCTATCGACAGATTTGCCACTCGTGCTGGAATGGATCGATCAGGAACCGCTCGTGGACAGACTGCTCCCGGCAATTGAGGACATGCTGCAAGGCGGTTTGATCACGACTGACGCTGTGACGATTCGCCGCTATCAACCACACGCCAAGCCACACTAGGAACGTCAGCGCCGCCCCACCATGGGGCGCAACCGTCGAGGAATGCAGAACCGTGGAACACTCGCAGACCTACTACGACTTGCTCGACGTGTTCAAAGAGGCGTCAGGATGCCCCATCTGCCACCTAACGCTGCAGGGTGTCCAGGCGTACCTTGAAAGCCTCAACTACGAATATGTGAACGATCCCGGATTCCGGGCAGAAATCGAATCCGCGAATGGATTCTGTCCCAGCCACGCTGACGAGTGGCTACACATCGCACACGTCCTGGGCACAGCCTTGATCTACCAGGCCGTGCTGAAGCGAGTCTCCCACGATCTGGAACGTCTTCCCGTTGGACGGCGCAGTGGAGGGATATGGGCTCGTTTCATCTCGGCGGTGACTGCTACCCGGGCGGGCGTCACCGACTGCGGCATCGTCCCTCCCGCGAGAGCCTGCCCGGCGTGCCTCCGCCGGGCGGAGCTGGAATCGATGTTCTTGACGGTGCTGCTCCAGGGTCTCGAAGATCCACCGTTTGGAGCAGCCTATCAGGGGTCGTCGCTCTTGTGTCTGCCTCACCTCCGTCAGGCACTATGCCTGGCCGAGAAGGACATGACATTCTCCGTGCTGCGCGACGCCGCCTGCGAGAGAAACGCGATGCTCGAGGCCCAACTCGCCGAGGTCATTCGCAAGCATGACTACCGATTTCACGACGAGCCGGTAGGCGTCGAGCACGACGCCGTCGCTCGATCGGTCCGGTATATTGCGGGTGCACCGGGGATCGATCACCGGTGATAGGCGTCGACCTCCGAACAGGAGGTCGTGTGTTCGACGCCCGACTAATGTGCATTTTTTGCACGTTGCTTTTTCCGGCAGTTTCTGCGGCTTCGGCATATGTTCCTCACATGCTGCTCACGGTATGATCCTGAGCGAGGCGATGGACTTCCACTGTCCCATGCGTAGCGCAAATGCTGGCAGCGACTCACGCGACAGGGGTCACGTTCCGGACGGAACCATCGAAAATGACATGGAGGCAGGAGCTCTCTCGTGAATCCATTCGATACGCTCCCCTTCTTTCTCGCCACGGATGGTCTGAAACGGGAGCAGCGAACCACGCTGCTGGCCGATGGATCGCGACAAGAAAGCGTGGCGGAGCACTGCTGGCACCTCTCGCTCCTTGCCCTGGTCCTGGAGTCGCATGCGCCGCATGGTATCGATCTCGTTCATGTCCGGGATCTCATCACGATCCACGATCTGGTCGAGGTTTACGCTGGGGATACCTGGTTCTACGCAGATGACAACGGCGAGGCGGCGGTCAGCGAGGCGGCCGCAGCCCAAACGCTGCTGGCATTGCTCCCGGAGGTTGGTCGCGAACGGTTCCGCACGCTGATCGAGGAATTCCTGGCGCTGGAAACACTCGAGTCTCGCTATGTGCGGGCACTCGACGTCTTGCATCCAATGGTGCTCTCCTATGCGCCGGGACACGCCGTCGCCGCGACGCCACTATTGAGAGCCTCCATGGTTCGCGATCGCAAACGCCCCCACCTCGAGCCGTTTCCCGTGCTTTGGAACTTTGCCCAGCGTCTCATCGAGAGCGGTATCCAGCTCGGCGTCCTCGATCCAGACTACGTGATCGTTCTCAGGGGAACTCGGGCGCACGGCACGAAGGACAGCGTTCTTCAGAAGCTATGTCTCCTGAAAAGCAGCAATCAGGTCAGTTTGAGAGAAGTCATTGCCGACAAACAGCAACGGCTCTTGCGTCTGAGCCGCCAGAGCGTAGGCGAAGCAGTCTCCGAAATTCAGGTTGGCACTATGACCACTGCCTCGGCCAAAACGTTGCCAGGCGATCCGGGCCAGATCGACATGATCGGGCGTGATCGGCTCCACCACCAGGCCAAAGCGCTGAACAATTGATTCCACCAGTTGGATCGCTTGAGCGTTTCCCCGTCGGTCCACGACAACGAACGACTCAAAGAGGTTCGCCGCCGAAATCCGACTCCTCTCCGCGTTTCCCAGCAAGTCGAGTATTCGCTGAGCATGGTGTTCGTTGAATGCGACGGAGAGAACCGCCGACGTGTCGACAATCACCTGGGAAGACCGTCGTCGCCATAGAGCTCGCGACCGTGGTCAATTGGAAGCTCATCCTTTAACAGTTCTCGAAGTCTCCCTGCCATTTCGAGGATTTCTTGCTTGACCGCGTTCTTCTCCTCTTCGGTCTCCGCCGTCGCGAGAGTCAGCTCCTGCCGTTCATCGACTCGCTTCACATCTTCCACAGTCACGGTGACGATCTGCCCAGGTAGGCTGTCGGGGATTGCCACCTGTCCGTCTGGTCCTACAAGAAGACGATACGTGCTCACGGTACTACCTCATCAAAACGCTTGTTCCGATTGTACTCGCCTCTGCCGCCTGACTTGCTTCGTGCCCGCTCTTGACAGTGCGACTGCCGTCTCATACCATCAGTAAATCGATTAATGAATCGTTTTACTGGAGTCAATCGTTGTCCCCTGCCACGGATTCCCGCGCTTTCGCGACATCACAAGCCGAGGTCGAAGTTCTGGCGCTGGCCGCGCATGGGATGTCGATCGGTGTGGCGCCGGAGCTGGGCGGGAAGATCGTGTCGATGGTCTGGGATGGCCGTGAGTTCCTCTTTCAGAACCAGAGCCGTCCCCTGCGTCGCGCCGAGTATGGTGCGTCTTACGCCGACTTCGATGCCAGCGGGTTCGATGAGTGCCTGCCGTCGATCGGAGCCTGCCGGTATCCCGATGGGCCGTGGAAGGATGCTGACGTTCCCGACCATGGCGAGCTGTGGTCGATTCCCTGGCGCACGCGGATCGAAGCGAACGCCGTTCATCAATCCGTCGACGGCATCCGCCTTCCGTACACCTTCTCCCGGTCGATCGAACTCCTGCCGGGACCGCAGATCCAGCTGCGGTACGAGCTCAGGAGTCGGTCGTCCCACGACTTCCCCTTCCTCTGGTCAGCACACCCGCTGCTCGCCATCGAAGATGGGTCCCAGATACACGTGCCGGAGCCCGTGGAGGTGATCGTCGACTGGTCGCTGGACGAACGCCTCGGTCCGCAGTTCGCCCGCCACCAGTGGCCACGCACCACCGACAAACGCGGCGGCGCGGTCGACATGAGTCTGATCGGCGACCTCGCTGACGGCTTCGTAGAAAAGCTCTACACATCACCGCTCCAAGCGGGCTGGTGCGGCGTCCACCATCCTTCCGACGGATATTGGGTGGCGATGGTCTTCTCCACAACCGAGATCCCATACGTCGGACTGTCGATCAATCAAGGTGGCTGGCCGGTCGATGGACCGGGCTACTTCAATCTCGGTCTGGAGCCCTGCAACGGGTTCCCCGATCGTCTCGATATCGCCCATCGGCAAGGAACCTGCAGGACTCTGCCGCCACATGGCGCGCTTTCCTGGGAGTTCTCGATCTTCTTCGGCTTGGACGACGATTTTCCTCGCGATTCCGTCAGTTCACTCGCTGCCGAGGTCATGCACGCATGAGCACGATCAAGGACATCGCCCGTCACGCCGGCGTTTCCGCCGCCACCGTGTCGAATGTAATCAACGAGACGCGCTATGTCAGCCCGGAGTTGCGCGACCGGGTGATGGCCGCCGTTTCCGAGCTCGAGTACCGGCCGAACGCCGTGGCCAAGAGTCTGCGCAAAAAGCGAACGTCAACCATCGGACTCATCGCTCCCGACAACAGCAACCCCTTCTTCGCGGAAGTGGCCAAGGGAGTGGAAGATGCCGGTTTCCGGGCGGGTGTCAGCGTCATCCTCTGCAATTCCGACTCCAGCTTCGATCGCGAGTGCAGCTACCTGCAGCTCCTGTCCGACAAGCAGGTCGACGGCATCATCTTCATCGCCACCACACCGGAAATCGACCACCTGACCAGACTGATCGATCCCCGCCTGCCCATGGTCGTGTTCTACCGGCAGTCCGATCGCCTGATGACCGACTCACTGGTCGTCGACAACTTCGGCGGGGGATATCTGGCCACGCAGCACCTGATCGAGCTCGGACACCGGCACATCGCCTGCGTGGCGCCGGCGTCGACCAACTCTCCCAGCTCGCTCCGCGTCAGCGGCTATCGCCAGGCGATGGAGGACGCCGGACTGGCCGTCGAAGATGAGCTTCTCTTCCGCGGCGACAACCGCTTCTCCGGAGGGCGTGATGGCGCCCGACATCTCCTCGCCGGCACACGCCGATTCACCGCGCTTTTCGCCGGAAACGACGTCATGGCCGTCGGCGCCATCCGGGAATTCCGCGATCAGGGCATCGATGTGCCGCGCGACGTATCGGTTGCCGGTTTCGACGGCATCGCCCTCGGCGAGGTGACGATTCCCGCTCTGACAACGATCGTCCAACCCCGGTATGACGCCGGCCATCGCGCCTTCGGGCTTCTCTATCAACGTATCGAGGAGGGATACAACGGCCCCCCCAGGCATGAGTCACTTGGTATCGAGCTGGTGGTGCGCGAATCGACGATGCCACTCGCACAATCTCAAAAGGAATCGAAATGACCTTCGTCACGCGCGCTGAATTGCTCGAAGTCTGCCGGCTTGTCTACGACCGCTGGTTGACCAATGCGGGCGGGAGCAATTTCAGTGGCCGGCTGACCGCGGATTCGGTGCTGCTCACCGCAACGGGCAACGCCAAGCGCACCCGGCTGCGGATGTCGGCCGACGACCTGCTGCACGTGAAACTCGACGGCACGATTCTCGAAGGAAGCGGCGAGCTCTCCTCCTCCTGGTCGACGCATCGGGGGCTGTATCAGGCATTTCCACAGATCGGCGCGGTCATTCACGCCCACCCCTTCTACGCCACGATCTTCGCCGCCCACCAGCGGGACATGCCGGTTCTGCTCGACGGTATGCGCAAATACGGCACGATCCCCTGTCTGTCGGGGCACAACAAGATCGACTCCGCTCCATTTGTCGAAGAGGTCGTGTCGGTTTTCGGGGAGCATCGGGATACCGCCACCCGCACGGGATTTGGCGTGCTATATCCGGGGCACGGGGTGCTCGTGGCCGGCCCCACCCTCGATGATGCCTACGATCTTCTCGAGCGAATGGAGTTCAACGCCGCGGCGCTGATTCTCGGACGACTCCTCGACGGCACGCCTCCCCCTCCCCCGGCAGGGAGCTCCGATGAGTAGCCTCACCATGCTTTCCATCGGGGTGAATGCCGCGACCGATGTCTACTACCGGGCTCCGAGCGTTGCCTTGGGAGGCGTCAATCGCGTCGAGCTGGTACGGGCGGCGCCCGGCGGCAAGGGGATCAATCTCGCCCGCGCTTTTGCCCGGTTGGGCGGCGAACCGGTTGTCAGCGGCATCGTTGGCGGAGAAAGCGGCTCGGTCATCGAGTCCTCATTGGCGAGTGAGGGCATCCCCTTCGATTTGGTCCGCAGCGACATCGAAAGCCGGCGCACCGTGACTGTCGTCACCCCCGGGGAGACGACGGTCTTTCTCGAACCGGGTGGAGATTTCCCGTCGGCGGCGTATGACGAGCTCATCGAGCGTGTTTCGTCGCTGGTGGCCGGGCATCGCCTGGCGGCCATCGCCGGATCGCTGCCGCCCACAGCGCCCACTGGCTATCTCTCGGAGCTCGTCCGCGCGGCGCGTAGGCACGCTGGTGTCACGATCGCTGTCGACACCGCGGGTCCATCGCTCGAACACGCCATCGCGGCGGGAGTCGATCTCATCAAGGTCAATGCCGATGAGCTTGGGGCCACATTCGGCATCGATGCTCGCGACCTCGACGCTGTCGCGACTCTCTTCGCGCGCCTCCAGACTGACAACGTCTCGGTACTCTGCGTCACCGACGGAGAAAACGGAGCCGTCTTCTTCCGCGGCGACGGCGCCTTCCGCGTCAGCGCTGGTGTCGAACATGCCGTTTCGACGGTTGGAGCCGGCGACGCGTTCCTGGCCGGGTTGCTGTATGCGATCGCCGAGGGACGGGAGTTGCGGGAAGCCGCCCGGCTCGCCGCGGCATCCGGAGCGGCAGCGACGCAGGTGATCGGCGCCGGTTTCATCGACCGGTCGACGGTGGAGAGGCATCTGGCCGCCGTCGAGATCACCCCGATCAGCGTCGCAGTGGCAGGGCAAGCCCGATGAGCGCACGAGCGATCGAGACAGCTCCAGCCATAGCCCTGGACATCGGTGCGACGGCGATCAAGATCGCCGCCATCTCCCGGCAAGGAGAACTCCTGGCGGTACGGCGCATCGCGACACCATCCTCGCCCGAACCGACCATCGCCGCCGCTCTCGACGAGATTCACGGCCTCGCCAACGAGGTCGACCTCGATCCAGCCTCGGTGGCCGGAATTGGCTGCTCGATTGCGGCGTTCGTCACCGACCGCGGCCGAATCGTCGCCACCGCCCACCTTGGCGAGGCATGGGTGGCTTACGAGCTCGGCGACCGGCTCTCGGCGAGTCTGCCAGCCAACTACTACTTCGCTCTCGACGCGCCGGCGCCGACCCTCGGCGAAGCCTATTTCGGGGCTGGACAAGGTTGCCGCGACTTCGCCTATGTCACGGTTTCGACGGGCGTCGGAGCCGGACTCTTTCTCAACGGCGCCATCTACACCGGCGGGCTCGGTTGGGCCGGCGGGGTCGGTCACGTGATCGTCGATCCGGAAGGCGAGCGGGTCTGCGCCGGCTGCGGCAATCGAGGCTGCCTTGAAACCTACGCAGCCACCCAGGGAATCCTGGCGCTGGCCCGGGAGTCGATCGAGCGTCATCCGGAAAGCCTCATGGTCCGGATCGCTCCGGCGGAGCTGACACCGAGAGCCATCGGCGATGCCGCTCTGCGGGGGGACGTCGCCGCTCGTTGTGTGTTCGAAACCGCTGGACGCTATCTCGGCCTGGGATTGACCAATCTCGTCGACATCACATCGGTGCAGCGCATCGTCATCGGAGGCGGGGTGGCGCTGGCGGGTGATCTCCTGCTGGAGCCTGCTCGCGAGGTCGTCCGGCAACGGGCATTTCCTCCCGATCACCGCAAGGTGGAGATCGTGCCGGCAGCGCTTGGCGATCTTTCCGGCGTCTATGGAGCGGCGGCGATGGTCTTCAACGACATCCGCATCAATATCGAATCGGGGAACTGAAATGACCGCTGTCGACACACTGGTACAGAGGGCCGGATTTCCTGTCGAGTTCGATGGTGAGGAGGGCGCGCTCGTCACCTCCGCTCCACTGGTGTTCAACCGCGTGGTCCGGACCAAAGCCGACATCGCCAAAGTGCTGGTCGACGGCGGCGGCATACCCGACGACACCCATCTCTACTGGATTTTCCAGTTGGCGGACGCCGGTGCGGATCAGCAGCGCTTCGAGGCCACCGAAACCACCTATGCCTGCGTTCTGCTGCCGTCGCGCAAGGTCGGACGGGAGTATGTCAAGACACAGGGGCACTATCACCCTCCGATGCCCGGCACGACGATCGAGTATCCGGAGGTCTACAGTCACCTCTTCGGCGACATCTACCTCCTCTTACAACGCCGGGCTGGGCAGAGACCGGAAGTAATCGAGGATTTCGTGATCCTCGATATGAAAGCGTGGGGAGCGGTGACGATCCCGCCTGGCTATGCCCATGTGCTGATCAATGCTTCTGATGCCCCGGCGGCGATCGCCGGCATCTACGCAACCTCGTTCAAACCCGACTATCACCCGTTCGTCGATCTGGGCGGCGCCGCCTACTTCATGGTCGACGACGCGGGCGAATCGCTCATTCCGAATCCGAGATACGAGCGGGTGCCGAGACTCAGACGACCAGCGCCCGGTTCCGACCCAGCCTTTCTGGCGCCGGAGGGAGCCGAACAGCTCTGGACGTCGTTCCTCGAGAACCCGGAACGCTACGCATTTGTCGCTGACCCACAAGCCGCGCTGGAGAAGTTCGGCCCGATGAAGGAGCTCACATGAAACTGGCCGATCCCACCCATTGCACGCTGGCTGGTGAGGAGGCCACCCGCCTTTCGCTGGCCATCGAGCATCTGCAGCGGTTGAACGCTGAGGAGATGTGGCGCGAACTGGAAAATCCCGACACGATCTGGCACTGGAGCGCCGACTATCCGGGTCGGTGGATCGCCACCATGGCCCTTCTCACCAATCACACCGGGGTCGACTATGGCGCGCATGGCGTCGCTCGCCGCTTGATCGGCTACCAGCGTCCCGACGGGAGCTACGGCGACTTCACGAGTCCGCACGAGTACAAGGAATGGTTTGGGATGGGTCGCGGTCTGGTGGGACTCCTCGAGTACTACCAGGCGACTGACGACGTTCAGGCACTGGAGTCGGCAAAGCGCCTCGGCGAGTACTACCTCACCCACTATCCACGCCTGACCCCCTACATGTATGAGTGCTACCCGAACGCTCTCGAAGGGATCGTCCTGCTGGCAAACCTGACCGGCGAACAGCGGTTTCTCGACTTCGCCCACGAAATGGCCGAAACGTCGATGATCTACCAGCAAGTCTGGTTCTCGACAGAGCTGGGCGAGAACGGTCGCCGCTCGCCATGCGGCGGTCAGGTGCATTGCCAGCTGATGGCCGCCCGCGGTTTGCTCGACTTGGCCGAGCTGAGCGGTGCAACGAAGTACATCGCGCCGGTGCTTGCGCTTCACCAGCACATTTGCGACAAAGTTCTCTCAGTGGCCGGCGGGGTCGGCATCTATTTCAACCGGCCCGAAGAGAACGAGGCGTGCGCCGACGCCGACTGGCTGCGGCTCAATCTGCAGCTCTGGCGGATGACCGGCGAACCGCAATACCTCGCTCTGGCCGAGAACACACTGCTCAACCAGATTCCGTTCAGCCAGGCGGCCAACGGCGCCTATTGCTATCTGCGCGGCGTGCAAGGGCGCTCGGGCAACTCCTTCGATGTCTGCTGCTCGCATCACGCCCCTCGCGCCGTGTGGGAAGCGCTGCGCTACGCCGTCACCAGCACCAGCGGTCGAGTCGATGTCAACCTTCATCTGGAAGGCACGTTCACGGCGAAGCCACATGAGCAGCCGTTCGTTTTCCGTGCCGAGAAGGAATATGAGGACGGAATGCTCGTCTGGCGCTACGCGATCGAGGAAGCGCCTGGCGACGCGATCGATTTTCGGATCCGTATTCCAGAATGGGCGAATTCGTGCAGCGCATCGCTGAATGACAACGCACTGGCGGTCGGACGTGAAGCGTCCTGCGCCGGTGAACAGCGCATCTGGAGTCCGGGCGACGTTCTGGAAATCCGTCTCTCCTATCGACCGGCTCTCACCCACGGGTACACGATCGGTCGTCAGGTCATCTATCCCGGCGAGGCGGCTCTGTTCGTCGGACCTCGCGTTTTCACGCTTTCCGACTCATCCAATCCGGCAATCGACATCAACACGGCGCGCATTCACGCCGATGCGGACGGCAACCCGATCTGCGAGGAGGTGGCACGCGATCGGGTCGTGGTCTCCGGTGAAAACGCGGACGGCACGCCAACCTCGCTCGTCCTGACGCCATTGACCGCCACTGGCGGCAATCCCAATGGCATTGGCCGCAGTCATCCGATTCTGGTGCCGGCATTTCGCACCTGGATCACGGTCCGGGAGGTTGCGAATGCTGGCTGAGCGCGCAGCGTCGTACGACCATCTTCTGGCCGGTCCGGCGTTCTTCGCCGACCCGTATCCGGTCTACGGACGGTTGCGCGAGGAGCAGCCCGTCTACTGGAGCGATGCCTGGCAGTGTTGGCTCGTCACCAGGTACGGGACCATTCTCGATGCGCTTCGCAATCACCGCACCTATTCGAACAAGGGCCGCCAGACCTCATTCATATCGCGCCTCCCCGAGGAGCGACGGGAAAACCTGCGGAATCTGTCATCTCACTATGACAAGGGAGGCATGAGCAATCAGGATCCTCCCGATCACACGCGCCTGCGCGGTCTGGTCAATCTGGCGTTCACTCCCAGAGTCATCGCCGAGATGGAGCCTCGCATCCAGGAGATCGTCGAGTCATTGGCCGGCGGCCTGGACGTCGACACTCCTGTCGATTTCATCTCCCGGTTCGCGAATCCTCTACCCGCCACGGTGATCGCAGAGCTCCTTGGCCTGCCTCAGGAAGACCGGCCGATCTTTCAGCGCTGGTCGAACACCATCACCGCTTTTCTGGGCACAGGCGCCGCGGATGCTGCCAGCGCTCAGCTCGGGCAGGACGCCATGGCCGCGCTTCGCGCCTATCTGGGCGCGAAGATCGCCGAGCGCAAGCACCAGCCCACCGATGATCTGCTGGGCAGATTCGCGTCGGCCGACGCCGAAGGCGACCGCCTGACCGAAAACGAGATGATCGGCTCCTGCGTCACCCTGCTTCTGGGCGGGCACGAAACCACCACCAATCTCCTGGGCAACGGCCTCCTCGCGCTGCTGCGCAACCCGGAGCAACTGGAACGGTTGCGGGCGGAGCCGGAGTTGATCCCGGGAGCCATCGATGAGCTGCTGCGATTCGACTCCCCGGTCCAGAGAATCTGGCGCATCGTCGCCGAAGACACGGTCATCGAGGACCAAACGCTCCGCACCGGTGATGCGGTCTTTCTAATGACTGGCGCCGCAAACCGGGACGACCAGCAATTCAGCGAACCCGGCCAGCTGGATGTCACCCGGAATCCGAACCGGCACCTGACCTTTGGTCATGGCATTCACTTCTGCCTCGGGTCGGTGTTGGCCCGGCTGGAAGCCAGGATTGCGTTCACCACGCTTTTCCAGCGCTTTCCGCGCATCGAGCTGCATCCCGGGCCAGTTGCCTATCACCCCAACGTCGCGTTTCGCGGATTGACGTCACTGCCAATTGTTGTGTCAACGGGTAGTGAGTGAGGAGGGCCTATGGGTCGACGTTCTGCGAACTGAGAATGAGCCCGGCCAGTGAGCCGGTCGGACTCCAAACGCCGGTCGCGACGCGCGCGATCAGGCTCGTCGCGAATTGATCAGGAGAGGAGCTCCCGAATGAGTTCACGCATCAACCGGATCAGCAACGCAAAACAATTGAGTCGTCGTAGCGCCCTGAAAGCCGCTGGCCTGGGGGCCGCGGGTCTGGGTGTGGCTGGATTGGGTCTGCCCCGGATCGGCGGGCAGGTCCGAGCCCAGGACCAGATCACCCTTCGCTATCAGAACCACTGGTCGAAAGAGACCGACGCCCATTACGAGGGGATGAACTGGCTCTACGAGTCGTTCCATGCCGCCAATCCCGGCATCACCATCGAGAACATTCTGAACCCGGATAGTCAGGAATCGCGACAGAAGATTCTGGCTGACTGCGCCGCCGGCGATTGCCCGGACATCATCCACGAGGCCGGGGCCGACATGTGGGAAGGCGGTTATCTGCTCGATCTCACCCCTCACCTCGATGCCGATCCAGACTGGAAAGCGCAGCTCGATCCCAATGTCCTCGGCACCACCGCGACCGACGGGCAGATCTGGGCGCTCTCAGGCGAGGTTTCGCCGATGTCGACCATCTGGAACACCCGCATTCTCGAAGAAGCGGGCGTCTCGGCCATCCCCACGACCTGGGACGAGCTCCTGGCCGCCTCCGAACAGATCGTGGCGATCGGCAAGCTGCCGACATCATGGGAAGTCGGCGGCGTCCACCAGTTCAACAACATCCTCGCCAGCCAGCCTGGTGGACTCGACGCCATCGCCGCCGGTCAGTTCGATGCGCCGCAGGTGGTCGAGGCGTTCACGCGCCTCAAGGTCTTCGTCGACAACGGCTGGGTGCCGGCCAACGAGCTCGAGCTCACCTGGCAGCAATCGGTCGCGCTCTTCGTGGCTGAGGAGACCGCCTTCTATCTGAATGGAGCGTGGACGATCGGCAACGAGATCACCGGTGAAGGCGCCGCGCCCGACCTGGCCGACAACGTTGCGTTCACCCCATATGTGGCAGTGGGCGAAAACGGCACCACGGTCGAGACGAAGCAGACGACCGGTATTGGTCTCGCTGCGTCGCTGGCCGGAGACGAGGCGAAGCTCGACGCCGCCATCACCTTCTTCAAGCACTGGTTCAACACCGAGAGTGCGACGGAGTGGATCCTTCTGACTCGATCACCGATGGGTGTGACGGTCGACTTCGAGTCGATCGAGGGAGTCGATCCGATGTTGATCTCCTTCCTCTCCACCGTCAACCAGGCGGATCACCCCTACTCTCTGCCCGGCACCAGGTCGATGCAGGAGCGTGGGTGGGATCACCCGCAGTCGGGACTCGATACCCTCCTGGCCGGAGGCGGCGTCGAGGAAGCAGTCGAGACATACGTGCTCGAGATGTCGAATTACGCGGTCGAGTAGTTCGACCATTTCATACCTGGCACGCCGCGGGGGCTGGTCCCGCGGCAAGCCAGGAACCGGCGATCAGCGGGTCAGGTAGTACAGGCAATGCTTACGCGGTCACGTCCCTACTCACCATATGGCAGCAGGTTGGGCATTCTGCTCTTTCTGCTGCCTGGTATCGGCGCATACACGCTGCTGATGCTCTACCCGACCCTGCTGTCGCTCTACTACAGCGTGCTCGACTGGCAAGGCGGTCCGGTCCGCGACGCTCCGTTCGTCGGCACGGACAACTTCCGCGAACTCTTCCATGATCGCTATCTGCCGATGGCGCTGTGGAACAACGCCCGGGTGCTCTTTCTCGGCTGGGCATTCCAGCTGCCGATGGCGCTCCTGCTGGCGTTCACGCTCAGCCGCCTCAGCCGCGGATCGCAGGTTTATCGTTTTCTCTTTTTCATCCCGGTCATCCTGCCAATCGCCACCCTGGCGCTGATGTGGCGGTTCATCTTCTCCGGGAATCAATACGGTCTGCTCAACAACGCATTGACCGATATCGGCCGCGAAGAGTGGATTCGTCCCTGGCTGAGCGCCGATGGCATCGTCCAGTGGACGACATCCTTTCCGCAGGTCTGGCAGTTCATCGCCTTTTTCATGGTCATCTTCCTGGCCGCGATCGCCGGCATCCCGGAGGAGTACTACGAAGCGGCGTCGATCGATGGGGCGAACGCGCTACGCCAGCTCAAAGACATCACGCTGCCCGGCATCAAACCGGTCTACATCTCGGCGATGATCCTCTCGCTCAACGGCGCGCTGGGCGCCTACATCTATCCGCTCCTGATGACACAGGGTGGCCCCCTGCACCGGAGCGAAACGCTCATCTCCTACTCCCTGTACCTCCTCTGGACGAAGCGGGTCTGGGGATATGGCAGCGCCGTGGCTGTGCTCAGTTTCATTCTCAGCGTGATCGTGGCCACGCTGATCTGGAAGCTCGGTCGCCGTGAAGATCAGGTGCTGGCCCGATGAGCGCTCAAACCTCCACACCAGCCACCCCACCGACCGGCGCGAACGGAGCCGACAGACCGACGACCCGGCCGGGAAACCGGCCCCAACGGGTGCTCCAGCTCGTGTTGCACCTCGGACTCCTCCTGTGGGCCATCCATGCGATCTATCCGCTGATCTGGATCTTCCTGACCTCGCTGAAGCGGACGCGGGAGCTCTACGAGAATCCCTTCGGTCTCCCCAGCGGGTGGCACTGGTCGAACTACACCGACGCCTGGGTGCACGCCCAAATGGGCACCTACTTTGTGAATAGCGTGGTCGTCACCGCGCTCTCGACGGTGATGGTCCTCTTCTTTTCATCGACCTCCGCATATGTGCTTGCCAGATTTGATTTTCGTTTCAAAGGGTTGCTTTGGGCTTATGTGCTCTTCGGTTTTCTCATTCCCTATTCGATTCTGTTGATTCCTTTGGCGATCTTCACCCGCGAAATCGGTATCTACAACAGCGTATTCGGGCTGGCGCTCGTCTATGCGGCGGTCGGCATTCCCTGGAACATCTTCTTCCTGCGGGCGTTCATGGAAACGATCCCGAAAGAGCTCGAAGAAGCAGCCGTGCTCGACGGCGCGGGAATGGTCGGCGTCTTCAAGGACATCATCCTGCCCCTGTCGACACCGGCGCTGGCCACAATGGCCACATTCCACATCCTCTCGGCCTGGAGTGAGTACATCCTGGCGCTCGTGCTCACCGGCACCACGGCATCGCGCACATTGCCGGTGGGGATCAGTCTGCTGGAAGGACATTTCACATCGAACGAGCCGGGTGTCGCGGCGGGGATGATGATCACGATCATTCCGGCGGTGCTGGCATTTCTCTTTCTACAGCGGTTCGTGATCAGGGGTCTCACCGCAGGAGCGCTCAAGGGCTGATGGAAACGTCATCACGCGGCCGCATCGATCTCGACGGCGCCTGGGATCTCGCCTTCGACGAAACGGAGGGACCCACACGTCTCGACTGGATCGGTGACGGCTGGCCGGCTGAGTCGTCCGATTCGGTCACCGTCCCGGCGATCTGGAATCTGACCCATCCCGACGCGCCAGCCATCGGCTACTACCGGCGCGCGTTCGACGTTCCCGTGACATGGTCGAGTCAGCGGATGCGCCTGCATGTCGACGGCGCCTGCTATCGACTCGAGGCCTGGGTCAATGGCGCATATGCGGGGAGCCATCAGGGCGCCTACACCGGTTTCTGGTTCGACGTCAGCGCCGCGGTCCGGCCCGGGCAATCGAACGAGGTCGTTTTCCGGGTCACCGCCCTGCGCAGGGACCGCACCGTCGACGGCATGAATCTCTATGAGATGCCGGTCTCCAAACAGTCGTGGTACCACGTCGAGGGCGGCGTGTGGGGTTCGGTCTGGCTCGAAGCGCTGCCGGCAGTGAGCATCGAGTCGGTCGCCATCGAACCCGATCTGCGTCGATCTGTCGCCTCGTTCGAGGTCAGTTTCACTAACGCCACTCCGGAATCCGCGCATCAGGTTCTGCAGATCGACATCACCGATCCGAATGGCGTGACGACAATCGCGCATTCGGACCCAGTCGTCATTCAGCCCGGTTCCTCCCGCTACTTCGTCAAGCTGACGATCGCGCGGGCGCTGGCCTGGTCTCCCACCGAGCCCCATCTCTACGCGTCCCGGATCACGATCACCGAGGATGGGCATGAGCTCGATAGCCAGACAACAACATTCGGGATGCGCGACTTCACCGTCAAAGATGGACAGTTCTACCTGAACGGCGACGCGATCTTCATTCGCGGTGTGCTCATGCAGCCGAACTACCCGGCTGGTCTGCTGGCGCCGCTCGATCTGAGCATGCTCGAAACGGAAGTCCGCCTCATGAAAGAGGCCGGTTTCAATATGATGCGCGTTCATATCCGCCCGCCGGTTCCCGGCTTTCTCGATCTGACCGACCGCCTCGGCATGCTCGTCTACGAGGAATCGAGTCTGGCCTGGATCAGGGAGTCGCCCCGCCTGCTCGACCATGCGCGCCGCGAGATCACCGCGATGATCGAGCGGGATCGCAATCACCCGTCCGTCGTTTTCTGGGGCGTCTTCAACGAGCACCGCCATCCAGCCGGGCGCTACGCCGACACGTTGATTCGCACTGTCCGGGCGCTCGATAGCACCCGCGTCGTGGTCGACAACTCGGGCGGCGCCTTCGCCATCGACCAGGACTTCGGGTGGATCGACCGGGCGACGGTCGTGCCCGATCGCTCGACGACCCGGGAGTCGATTCAGGACATCCATATCTACGCCGGCGCGCCGATCGCCAAGCGGGCGTTCGATTGGCTCGCCTCGATCGGGTCGCCTTTTCAGTCGTTCGACGTCGATGCCCTCGGCATCGGTTCCGATCGCGTTTTCGACGAATGGAGCCGCGAAGTCCGCGACGATCCGGGACAGATTTTCGTTTCCGAGCTCGGTTGCGGTGGCATGGGCGACCTGGACGAGATGCTTGCCGGTTTCGAAGGCCAAACCGACCTCGTCGACGCTCGCGAATACCGGGCGTTTCGCGACAGCCTGCACGAAGGCTTTGCCGAGCGGCAGCTCGACAAGCTGTTCGGATCGATCGACGAGCTGGTTCGCCAGGCGCAGCATCAACAGCGGATGGGCAATCGCCGACAGATCGAAGCGATGTTGATCAACCGGCGGGTTTCCGGCTACTCGATCACCCAGCTCGCCGACGTTGGTTCCGAGTTCCATGCGGGGATTCTCGACCTCTGGCGCAAACCGAAGCCGGTCTACGACGAGATTCGCCGCCTCCAGCAGCCTCGCACCATCGTGCTCGATCTCGAGAGCCGCGCCGTTCAGCCGGGAACTGCCACTCAGGTCGAACCCTGGGTGATCGACCAGTTCCATGCCTCGGAACGAGACACACTCCAGATCACTGTCACTGACTCGGAAGGACGAGTGCGCGCGGAGCACGCGCTGCAGATCCCCGCCGGTCCGGGCATCAAGCCCCTGCCCCGGTTCACGATCGAAACCGGCGACACACCGGGCTGGTGGCGAATTGCAGCGCGGCTGGCCAGCGATCCAGGGGTCGTCTGTGAAGAGGAGCTGATCCTGCTGGCCCCGGTTCAGGCGGAGGTCGATCTGAACTCGACGATTCTCGACGCCACCCGGCCATCGCAGCTGACGCGCGACGCGTGGCAACGCTTTTTCGAGGGAATCAAGGGTGGTGGCACCGGGATCGTGGGAGACCTTGCCCCCGGCGACGAGCTGGCGCTCGCCATGCTGGCGGAGGCAGGTATCGACGCCCGCCTGACCATGGGGATCGGCAGCTGGCTGGGTTGCTACCACTGGACGACCGATTCCCCGCTCTTTGCCGGGTTGCCGGCGGGCGGACTGGCGGGAGAGGTCTATGCCGGCATCGTTCCGCGCTACGTGCTCCCCGAGCATGGTGGTCACCTGCTGGCCGGAAGCATCAGCAACACACAAACCCGAGTGACCGCGCCCGCCATGACCTGGCATGCCGATGTCGAAGTTGTGCCGCATGGCGACGGGCAAATCATCTTCTGCCAGTACCGCATTTTCGGTGACGACCTCGCTGATCCGGTCGGGCTGACACTCCGGCAGAATCTTCTTACCTTCGCTTCGAACCTGAAACGAACCGCCATATGACATCGACCGCTGCTACAACTGCCATTACCGAGCTTCGCCGGGCGCTCGGGGAGGAAAAGGTCTCGACCGCACCGGTCGATCTCATCGCCAACGGGCGTGCGGTCTGGCCGGTCGAGCTCAAACAGGCGCGGCGCGCGATGCTGGGGGAGATCGAGTTCGACATTCCAGCGTGTGTGGTGCGCCCTGGGTCGACCGACGATGTCTGCACAGTCCTGCGCATCGCGGACGAGCTTCGCGTGCCGGTGATTCCCTACGGCGGCGGATCGGGCATCGTGGGCGGCACGGTTCCGCCGCCGGGATCGATCTCGCTCGACACCAAAGCGCTCAATCATATCGACGTCGATCCTGTTTCGATGATTGCCAGGGTCGGTGCGGGCTGTTTCGGCATCGAGCTGGAGACGGCGCTGAATAGTCAGGGCTTTACATTCGGGCACTACCCGCAATCGCTGTACGTCAGCACGGTGGGCGGCTGGATCGCCACCCGCGCCTCGGGAACCTTTTCCACCCTGCACGGCAACATCGAGGATCGGGTGATCGGGCTCGATGTGGTGCTGCCCGGCGGCAAGCTGCTGTCGCTCGCCCCTTCGCCGCGATCAGCCACCGGGCCGGACCTCAAAAGCTGTTTCATCGGTTCCGAAGGAGCATTTGGCGTCATCACCGCCGCGACGCTGGAGCTCGTGCCAACCGGACGGCCAAGACTGCACCAGGCATGTGTTTTCCCGACGTTCCAGCAGGGTCTGGACGCGGTTCAGCACTTCATCCAGGCGGGCGCCCGGCCGGCTGTCGTGCGTCTGTACGATTCGGGTGAGACGGCGCACAAGTTCGCCAATTTCAGCATTCCTGCGGAAGGAGCCATGCTGCTGCTCATCTTCGAGGGAACCGGGACCATCATCGAGCGTGAGTCCGAGGTGGTCGAGGAGATTTGCAGAGGCGCGGGCGGTCATTCCGCTGGTGCGGGACCGGTCGATCACTGGTGGCAGACCCGCTTCGACACGTCATCCCTGGCCGCCGGAAACTGTGGTGAAGGAGGGTACGCCGACGCTATCGAGGTCTCGGCGCTCTGGGGTGATCTACCGGCGGTGTATGCGTCGATGCTGCAAGTCGCCACAGACCATGGGGCGCGAGCCTTCGCTCACGTTTCGCACGTCTATCAGTCCGGCGCCTGCCTCTACGTCATCTTCGCTGGGGAGGCGAAAACCGATCGTGACGCCATCGACGCCTATCAGGCGGTGGTCGACGGCCTCCTAGCGAGCTGCCTGGCGAACAATGGGGCGGTCAGTCATCACCACGGCGTTGGCCGGGGCAAAGCACGATCGCTGGCCGCACAACATGGTCCGGCCGGCATGGAGGCGCTCACCGCACTGAAGCAGGCGTTCGATCCCCACAACATCATGAATCCCGGCGTGCTCGGCTTGGGGGAGATGGTTCGATGACGATTTTGAGTTCGCAGGTCACCAGCGTCCTGCCGGTGGCACTTGGTCATGATCCGACTGCCTCGCTCTGCCCGTGGGTGCAGGCGACGCGGTCGACCGCCGACTATCCATCCCGGAAAGCGCAGATCGCCATCGCGATCCTCAATGGCACGCTGACTCCGACGAGCGATGTGGTCGACTTGATGTACCGCTGCGATGGGTTGTGTCGATGCCAGCCGCTGCCAGGGCAACCTGACCCCACCGCCTATACGAATCTGATCCATGACGCCCGTGCGGCGCTTGTTTCCGGCGGATTCGTATCCGCAGCAGAGCAATGGGCGACCAACTGGCGCGAGTATGGCAACGTCTACGGCAGAATCGAGCTCGACGAGTCGTGGCTCGATCGCGACTCGCCTTCCAGCGCGGTGCTCTACGTGCCGGGGACCGCTTCGCTCTTCCTCGATCCCGCCGCCGCAGCGGCGAACGTGCAACTGCTCCGGCGAGCCTTCGGGTCAGTGACGATCGATCCCGAGCTGCTCGATGCCGGTTATGTGCTTCGCCAACTCGGGCTGCAAACCGAATGGGAGGCGGAACGGGACCGGGTTCGCGAGTTGGTAGCCCGAGGCGGATATCAGGCGGTTGTCACCACCACGCCCAGAGAGGCGATAGGACTCGCGACAGCGCTCGCGGACCAAGCTGCAGTCGTATCGTCGCTCCTCGACTCGGTCCAGCCCTGGATGACATCGATGAGAACCCATCTCCGGCCTCCCGATTCGCGAATTTCTTTTGCACTCCAGCCGACCGAAGAAATGGCTGTGGAAAGGGAGAGCGCGATCATTCTGCTGGAGCACCTGGCCCATTGCAGTGGGCGTGAAATCGTCACCCTGGCGCCGGAAGCAACCTCGCCCGCCGCGATCGAACGACCGATCCTGCCATCCACAGAGCAGCTGAGCAGGAGATTCGCCGAAACATGCGCAGATGAGCTTCTGGAGCTCCACGACGGTGAGAACCTCGTCGTCCTCACGGTCGATCCCTTCTCCAAACGTGCACTGGCCGATCAGCTGGGCGCGAGGGCAAGAGTCGTGAATGTCGCCGCGTTCCTTTGCGAACACCTGGAAGGCGAGCGCACCGATGCCTAACCGACGACTCCGCGGCGCACTCATCGGTTCGGGGAGCATTGCCCAGTATCACCTGGCCGCCTGGCAGCAGATCCCCGACGTCGAGATCGTCGCGATCAGCAATCGCACCACCGCCAGGGCAGGCGAACTTGCGCTCCGATTCGGTATCGGAACCGACCACGTTCACCCGTCCACGGCAGCGCTGCTGGCCGCGGAGCAACAACTCGATTTCGTCGATATCGTCACCGCTCCCGATCTTCATCGAGCCGATGTCGAGCAGTCCGCGGCCGCGGGAGTGGCGCATATCCTCTGCCAGAAACCACTCGCTCCGACGATGGACGATGCACTGGCGATGCGTGATGCGGTCAGATTCCATGGCGCCACGCTGACTACCAACGAGAACTGGCGGTGGCGTTCCTGGTATCGCCAGTTGAAAGATGTGCTCGACAGCAAGCGTCTCGGCGAGCCGCGTTACGCCAGAATCGCCGCTCACCACAATGTCGCGCTTGGGCATCCGGGCGCACCGCCGCCTATTCTGCAGCGCCAGTCATACACGGCGTCGATGTCCCATTTTCTGGTGATGGAGTGGGGCGTGCACCTGATCGACACATTACGGATGCTCCTCGGCGAACCGCAGTGGGTGCACGCTGCGATGAGCCAGGCCAGCCCCTACTTCCAGGGGGAGGACCGGGCCGTGATCTCGCTCGGATTCAGCGGGATCATTGCGTCGATCGACATCAGCTGGGCCACACACGCTTCGCCATCGCCTCCGACTCTCCTGGAAGAGACAACGATCGAAGGGGACGTCGGGACGATCAGTCTCATCCCCAATCGCGGCGATGGCGATCTGATCCGGCTGGTCGAAGCGCTTCCTCTGGAGGCTTTGCCAATCGATCGCGAACGGCCCTGGAGTCCGGTCGCGGTCACCTCGACGCCCGCCCATGACGGCAACATCGCCGCCGCCTATCAAGCGTCGTTCACTGCAGCACATCGTCATTATGTGCATTCCTGGCTGTCGAACCAATTGCCGGAAACGCACATCGACGACAACCTCCGAACGATGGAGGTGATGTTCGCGGCCTATCGATCGGCCGAATCGAACGAGGTCATCCGACTAGAAGGGGTTCCCAATTCCCAATGAATCCAGCTGACCTCCGTGTGAGGAACTTCCGTCTCTTTCCGGCGGACGCGCCGCTCGGCGAACGAGAGCAGGCGCAGACGATCGATCTCGACCGGACAGCGCTCCTGCTCGTCGACGTCTACCACGCCGCCGCCGATCCGACAGCACGCGAGCTCGTCCACGGCGCCTGGGATGTGGAGTTCGCCCAGATCATCGAACGTGGCCTGACGCCATTGCTTGCAGCGGCTCGAGGCGCCGGTTTGCCGGTCATCTACGCCATGAATGCCGCCCCTCTTGTGGCGCTCGGTCAATCACCCTACGGCTGGAGCTTTCGCGAGAGTCTCGGATTCGACCCGGAGCAGGATTTCGCCGAGCCGGAGGTCGATCCGCTCGAATTCAAACGGGGCGAACTCGTTCAGCTCACCATCCCCGACACCCTGAAACCGGAGCCGGGCGACTACTACGTCCGCAAACACACCTACAGCGGCTTCGCGGCCACGCGCCTCGAAACGCTCCTGCGCAATCTCGATGTCCGCACACTGATCGTCGCCGGTTTCGCCACCGACTGCTGTGTTTTGTTCACGATCGCCGACGCCACCTTTCGCGGGTTTCAGTCGATTCTCGTTCGCGACTGCACGCTCGGATCCGAGCTGCCGTCCGAAATCGATTCGTTCGCCAACACTCACCGCACGATCACCCAGATCGAGAGCTTTCTCGCGGTCAGCGCGTTGTCGGCCGACGTCATCGAAACGCTGGCCGTCGCACAGGGTAAGAAACGGCACGCACCGTGACGTTCGACCACATCGATCTGACCGGTATGATCGATCTCCATATCCACGGCGCTCCCGACGTTCGCCCCCGCAAGCTGAACGACATCGAGATCGCCCGGCAAGCGGCATCCGCCGGTATGAAGGCGATCGTGCTCAAGTCGCATGTCACCCTCACTGCGGATCGGGCCACGCTCGTCGAGGCGATGGTGTCGGGGGTGATGGTCTTCGGAGGACTGGCGCTGAATCACCCCGTCGGTGGCATCAATCCAGTCGCGGTGGAGATGGCCCTGAAGATGGGAGCGGCTCAAATCTGGATGCCAACCCTCTCATCCTCCGTACAACGGCACACGCCGATGCTGCCGGGCATCGCCCTGGCCCCGGACGGCGCGATCATCCCCGCCGCGCATGAAGTGCTCGAGTTGATCGCCTCCTACGACGCGATTCTCGGTACCGGACACCTCTCCGTCGCCGAAATCGAGCTTCTCCTGCCCGCTGCCCGTCAGGCGGGCGTCAAGAAGATCCTCGTCACCCACCCGGAGCACCCGCCCGTGGAGATGCCGCCCGACCGGCAGAAAGAACTCGCTCGCAAACACGACGTGCTCTTCGAACGGTGCTTCATTTCGACGCCGAGTTGTGTCGACGGCGAGCTGCCGTTCGACCGCCTCGCCCAGATCATCCGCGACGTCGGACCGGAGTCGACCATCATCTCGACCGATCTCGGTCAGACCGTCAATGCACCGCCGGTTGAGGGGTTCGCCTCGTATGTCGACCAACTGCTCGCCGCGGGATTCACATCGAAAGACGTCCGACGCATGGGAGCCGACAATCCCGCCACCCTTCTTGGAGTTGCCTGATGACCCAACGGATCGCGTATATGGAACCGGTGCCACCCGACGTCCAGGAGATCATTCGCTCCAGACTTCCCGACGGCTACGAAATCGACTTCCGGCCAAGTGACGCAGCGCCCGTCGCTTTCGCCAGGGACGCCGACTTCGTCATGGTGGCCACGACGAGAATCGACGATTCGCTGCTGCAGGCAGCCACGCAGCTCCGGCTCGTCCAGCACCAGGGGGTCGGGTACGACAATATCGACCTCGAAGCCGCCCGTTCCCGTGGTGTCCCGGTGGCCATCTGCCCGGAAGGGACCAGCGTGGGGGTCGCCGAGCACGTCATTCTTCTGATCCTGTCGATCTACCGTCGTCTCCTCGAAGCCGACGCCTCGATCCGCCGTGGCGAATGGCTGCAGTGGGAGTTGCGGCCAACCTCATTGGAGCTCGCCGGGAAGACTGTGGGACTCGTTGGGTTTGGGAGGATCGGCCGGGAAGTTGCCCAACGCCTGCGCGGGTTCGACGTGGATGTTCTCTACTACGATCCCTTCCGCGCTGATGTGAGTGTTGAAGAGGCATTTGGTGTCCGTTTCGTCTCACTCGATGCGCTGCTCGCCGAATCGGACATCGTCAGTCTTCATCTTCCGCTCTCCGCCGAAACCCGAGGATTGGTCGACGCTGAGTTTCTAGCCGGGATGAAGCAGTCGGCGATCCTCATCAACACGGCGCGAGGCGGTCTAGTCGACCAAACCGCATTGATCGACGCGTTGCGAAACGGCGTGATTGCAGCCGCCGGTCTCGATGTTTTCGCAACCGAGCCGCTCCCTCCTGACAGTCCCATCCGCGCTCTGCCGAATGCCGTTCTCACCCCGCACATCGCCGCCGGAACCGCCGACGCGCTGCGCACCAAGATGGACGCCTGTTTCGCCAATATCGTCGCTATCAGCAGCGGGCGCGAGCCTGCCAACCGCATTGCCTGAGGAGCATTCCAATGACCTCCACACCCGGATTTCGCATCCTGCTCGACACCAGAAGACCCACGACGGCGCAGATTCTGCCGTTCACCGGGGTTCCAGCCGGCAACGTCTCCGATGCCATGGATCGCCTCGGCGCGATGGACCATAGCATCAAACCGATCGACCCGGCCTCGACCCTGCTCGGACCGGCGCTCACCGTTCGCACTCGGCCCGGCGACAACCTGATGGTCTGGAAAGCGCTCGACGTCGCCAAACCGGGCGATGTGCTGGTGATCGCCACCTATGGATTTCTCACGACGAGCACGCTCGGTGAGAATGTGGTCAAGGTGGCGGCGGCGAAAGGCCTGGCCGGTATCGTGACCGATGGCGCCTGCCGCGACGCGACCGGCATCCGGGCGACGGGAGTGCCCGTTTTCTGCGCTGGACTCGTGCCGTCCAGCCCATCGAAGGATGGTCCGGGTGAAATCGGCGGCTCGATCACCTGCGGCGGTCTCCCGGTTGACGCGGGGGACATCATCGTCGGCGACGAGGATGGCGTTGTCGTGGTCCCCTTTGTGGACATCGACGCCGTCTCCAAACGCCTCGACGCCGTTTCCGCCAAGGAAGCGGCCATGCAAGCGATGATCGAGTCAGGACAGCTCATTCCGGACTGGGTCGATCGCGTCCTGGCGGAGAAAGGGTGCGAGGTCGTTCGGTCGGCTTCGGGCTCCGCGTAGCGCTGGTCTGTCGCCGCGACCGTCTCCTGCGCCGGTTCTCGGAAAACGGTCAAGAGCACTGAGGCAATGCCACGGCTTCACTCACGAAGCCGCAACACCCGCCGTTTCGTTGACCGTCAGCACATAGTCGACAAGATCGTGCAGGCCAACAAACACCGGCACCTCGAAACTGGCGGGGTCATGGCGAGAGTACCGATCGATCAGCGCCGCCTGCATACCCAGCGCGAGTGATCCCACGACGTCGGATTTCGGTTGGTCGCCGATATGGAGAACTTTCGCCGGGTCGACGCCGAGGGGCTCGTACGCGGCCTGGAATGTGCGCGGATCCGGTTTTTCGTACCCCACGATTGCCGAAGTGACGATGAGATTCATCTCGTGGGCGAACGCCAGGTGTGTGCAGAATTCCGTCACATCGTCGTCCGCGTTGGAGATGACCGCCCGTTTCACCCCCGCTTCGCGTAGCCGCTGCAGTGCCGGAACGACATCATCGAACACCTGATACCCGCCCCATGGACCGGCATCGACCGCGGGAGTCTCGAACTCGGCGAGATATCGCCGGCGCGCTCCGCGAACGAGCAGCTCATCGTGCTCGATACCCGCCGCATCGAGCCAAACCTGCATGTAGTGCAACCGAAACGCCTCGCGCTCGGCCGGCGGGCGGTCGCGAATCGGCAGGCGGCCATTCTCGATCGTGAAATAGTCCTCCGCGATCACGTCCGCCTGTCTGAGCGCTTCGACGTCAGCCTTGACGTCGAGCGTTCTGAGAGCGGCGTGCAGCCGGTCCCAGCGACGAGGAACGATCTCGACCAGTGTGTCGTAGAGATCGAACGTCACCAGCTCGATCGGGCCATTTGTGCTCTGAGCGGCGTGCTGCGGCACGTCTCTTCCTTCCTGAATTACCGTCGATTCCTACGCCAGTTCTTCGCGCAACCGGGGAATGATCGTGGTCGCCACTTCAGTCGCCGCTTTGACCCCTTCCGCGGAAATGGGAAAGTCGAAGAGAAACTGGCTCGTCCCTGCGGCGCGATAGCTTCGCACCAGCGCTTCGAAACCGTCGACATCCTCCAGCCGGTCGGCGCCAAAGGATGAAGAGACCAATATGCTCTCCGGATCCCGGCCGAACTCCCGGCAGTGCCCGGCGATTTCGGCCAGCCCCTCCCGGAGCTGTTCCGGGGTGCTCGATGTATCCCAATAGTCAGCATGCCGGGCAATGACTCGCAGCATCCTTGGCCGCCGTCCCCCGATCAGCACCGGCAGGTGGTCCTGCACCGGTTTCGGATTGAATGGCGCATCGACGAGGCGGTAGTGCTCGCCCTCAAATGTCGTCCGCTTTTCATTGAAGAGCAGATTCATGATCTGCAGTGACTCGTCGAGCATCTCCACCCGGTCACCTGCTGATGGGAAATGCAACCCGTAGGCCCGATGCTCCCGCTCGTTCCACCCGGCGCCGATACCCAGAATCGCCCGTCCACCGCTGATGTGATCGACGGTCACGATTTCCTTGGCCAGCAGCGCCGGAGGCCGGTGCGTGTTGCCATAGACCAGAACGCCGACCTTCAGTTTGGAGGTCTTCAGCGACAGCGCCGAAAGGAGGGTCGACGTCTCCAGACATGGTCCGTCCGGATCGGCATAGAGCGCCATGAAATGGTCAAAGAGCCAGGCGGAATCGAACCCGAGCGATTCCGCGGTTTGCCACTGTTCGACAAGCTGATCCCACGTCAGTTGATGCTGGCCGGTGACCACTCCAAATGTCAGGGGTCTTGCGGAATTCATAGGTGCATGCGGACTTTCGTTTGCGCGTCCAATTCCGGGCATTGGCCCGGTCCCCGGTGAGTGTACCAGTCGATTCGGCCACTTCTACTCTTCCTCTCCGGAGAAACGGAAGCGGGCGACTGCACGATACGATACCTCCGACTCGCCCAGACCATGGTGGGTCAGGATGTGGGTGAGGGGAACGCGGCATGTTGGGATTCGGCAAACTGATGCGAGGATTCGTCGACCGGAAGGAACGCTTGGCCCCTTCGATCGCATCCCTCCCAGGTGGCTCAGGCTTCGAGTCGACCCGCTATCTCGCTCGCTGGCTGATCCTCGGATCAGTCATAGGACTTGTGGCGGGATTGGGGGCGGTGGCGTTCGACCGCGCCATCGTCTGGTCAACGCAATTCTTCCTGGGAGAACTCGTCGGGTATATGCCGCCCGCGCCCGTTGGTGAGGGAGAGTCCATTCGCCGCGCCTTCGAACGAGCGTGGGCGTTGCCGCTGGTAACCGGTCTGGGGGGTCTTGTTTCTGGAATCATCGTCAGTCGCTTGGCCCCTGAGGCCGAAGGACATGGAACAGACGCCGCAATCGAAGCGCTGCACTACCGGTCCGGACGCCTGCGGTTTCGAGTGGCTCCCGTGAAGCTGGCGGCATCGGCAATCACGATTGGCAGTGGCGGGTCAGCTGGACGCGAGGGGCCGACCGCCCAGATTTCAGCCAGTTTTGCATCCACGCTCTCGGACCGCATCGGACTCGACCCGCAGAACCGGCGAATCGCGGTTTCTGCCGGAATGGCTGCTGGGATTGGGGCGATTTTCCGGGCGCCTTTGGGCGGGGCACTCATGGGGGCCGAGATTCTCTATATCCATGATCTCGAAGTCGAGGCCATCATTCCCTGCCTGATCGCATCGATTGTCAGTTTCTCTGTCTTCGGCACGATGGAGGGGTTCGACCCGATCTTTGGCGCTCAGCCGAACCTTGGTTTCGAACACCCAGGAACAATCGCCTACTACGCGATCCTCGGCGCGATTTGCGGACTCGTTGGGCTCCTCTATGCGCGCTCCTTCTACGGTGTTTCAAGTGCGTTCCACCGAATGAGGCTGCCGATGTGGCTCAAGCCTGCGATCGGCGGACTGATGGTCGGGTGCATCGGGTTGATCATTCCGGGCGCGCTCGGATCGGGATATGGATGGATTCAGATCGGCATGAGCGCCGAGGTGATGTCGCTTCCACTCTGGACGATCATGCTGCTGCCATTTGCCAAGATCCTCTCGACGTCACTCTCGATCGGTTCGGGAGGCTCCGGCGGCATCTTCGGGCCAGGCATGGTGATCGGCGGCATGCTGGGAATTGCGTTCTGGCGCCTTGGTGACGGCGTACTGCCCGGACTGCCGGAAACCGCCGCGCCATTTGCCATCGTTGGCATGATGGCCCTCTTTGGAGGGATCGCCCATGCGCCGCTGGCCGTCATGCTCATGGTGGCCGAGATGACGGGGAATCTCACCCTGCTGGCGCCCGCAATGGTCGCGGTTGCAATCTCGACCGCACTCGTTGGGGACAACTCCATCTACAGAAGCCAATTGCCAACCCGGGCAGACTCACCTGCATATCGGGTTCGGCTTAGCTTTCCGCTTCTCTCATCCCTCCACGTTCGCGACGCCATGCGCGCTCTTCGAACACCGGGACAGGAGATCGACGACACACTTCGCCTCAGTCCCAACCTGCCCCTCGACGAAGCGATCGAGCAGATCAGCGAGGCAGAACGCTCCCATGCGGTCGTCGTCGAAGCCAACACCCCTGTTGGCACAGTCTCGATCCGCGACATTCTGACCACCTATCGGGCCACATTGGCCCGAAGCGTCCGCCGAAGCCAGGCTCTCTCACCCGACACGACACTGATCGAATTGCAGATTGGGCCATACGCCGCAGTCGCTGGGCATACACTGAGCGATGCATCGCTGCCCGGTCGGGCTCTCGTGGTCGGCATGACCCGCGACGGTCAGGCGATCTTCCCTCAGGCATCCACTCAGCTCAAGGCCGGCGACATGCTGATGGTAATGGGCGATCCGGCCGTCGAGCGTGAGCTGCATGAGTTGTGCGACTCCGATCATCGACAAGCATCACCGGGAGGACCGTAGCGTACGTGCCGGGGGAGACATGCCGCCCTTCCGAGGCTGAATGAATGTCAGGGCATGTCAGAAGATTGTTATATTTCTCCGTGTCGCATGGAGGAACCGCGCATGAACGTCAGTCTTACTCCACAACTCGAAGCCATGATCCGGGCCAAAGTCGACAGCGGTATGTACAACAACGCCAGCGAAGTCGTTCGCGAAGCGCTCCGGATCATGGAACGCGAGGAAAAACGCCGGATACTCATGGATGCGCTGCAGGAAGGTGTCGATCAGATCGAAAGAGGCGAAACAATCGAGTACACCAGTTCCACTATGCAGGACGCCCTTGCCCGAGCGCGAGCCAATCTCGCTGCTGGTCATCAGGTAAGCGATCTTGTCAAGCCATAGGCTGGAATACACCGTGGCTGCACTCCAGGATCTGGATGACATTCTGCAGTACACGATGGAACGTTGGGACGATGAGCAGGCAATAAGATACGCCGGCATCATCGACGAGGGACTCGATCGCCTTCGGCACTTTCCTCAGATTGGGACGATCCGATTGGAGAGGGGCATAGAGTTCCGTCTCTTTCCCATCGAGCAGCATCTTGCGATCTATCAAATCCAGGGCGAGATCATTCTCATCGTGAGAATCGTCCATCGGCAATCCGCCTGGCCACAACTGGACTAGAGGGGGCTCATCTCTTGCACCGCTCCACCAGCAAGAGATGATCCGCAACCAGCACGACCTCGTCGTGCTGGTTTTTCACGTCCAGATGCTCCACGACGATACCGAAATCCGGACGCTTGTGGTCACGCTTATCTGAGATGGTGACGGTGCAGGTGATCGTGTCGCCGATGAAAACGGGTTTGATGAACCGGAGTTTGTCGTAGCCGTAGGAAAAGGCAACAGGATTCACGGCGCCGGCAGTCATGCCCACCGCCACACTGAAAATCAACGTGCCGTGCGCCACCCGCTGCCCGAACTCCTGTGTCTTGCACCATTCGGCATCCACGTGATGCGGATAGAAGTCGCCGGTCTGCCCAGCGTGGACAACGATGTCGGTTTCCGTGATCGTCCGGCCCAGGGTGGTGCGCATGGCGCCGAGTTCGTAGTCCTCGAAATGTCTTTCTTGAAACATCACACCCACCTTCGCTGCCGGTCGCTGCCGTGGCGGGAGTGTAGCGCTGGAGATGCGCTGTTGCGGAGTCCGCACCCTGACGCCCACAAGAGAATCAGCCTCCCCGGAAATCCGGGGAGGCTGAGGAGTGGAGCGAGCTAGCCCATCCTATTGAACGCCTGAGTGCCAAAGTTGACGAGCGAGCCATCCGGCAAGGTGGCGAAACGGCCCAGCTCGGTGCTTCCCGAATCGACGATCTCGAGCGGCACGGCACCGAACTCCGACCGAAGATCGTTCACTCCCTGAATGGTCCCCGCGTCCCGGCCAAGCCAGACCTGCTGACCATCGGTCGTCATCGTCCAGAGGCCGCCCGAATTGGGCAGGATCGTACCGAGCTCGACGAATCCTCCCGCCCGGGTCGAGCGTGCCCAGATGACGTCACCAGTCTGCGCATCGAGTGCGAAAACATGATCTCCACCCGCATCCTGGTTGCTCACCTCGACCGATCCGACCCAATCGGCTGTCGATCCCTCATCGTTGTCCTCCATCGGATCGTAGGTGGTGTCCAGCTCGGACGGGACCATGACCTTGTCGGCAATGAGATAGAAGAATGTCTCGTTTGTCGCCACAGGCTGGAAGAGGGGACCGCTCAGCTCGACAGCCCATTTCGCGTTGCCCGACTCCATGTCGAGTCCAGTGGCGAGCAGCTGATCGTCGCCGGGGCTCCAGAGAACCAGCACGACGCCATCCTGCCAGGCAACTCTGGTGTTGACCGGATCGAATCCCACCGACCAGGCCACCCCGCCCGACTCACGGCTGATCGCATGCAGCACACCATCGGCGTCCAGCACCAACAGATAGTCGGCGCCGGCGAAAACGGGGGCAGGACCAGGCGCGCCCGGCGTCGCGGTTGGCTCGTTCCCGATCTGGACGGTCCAGTCGAGCTCACCGGTCGCCGGATCGAGCGTCGTCATGCCATTCGACGCATCCATCACGTAGAGCCTGCCATCGACGACAAGGCTCGTCACCGGTTCGCCAAAGGGGATGACCCACTGCTGCTGACCAGTCGCGGCGTCGAGAGCGACCATCTGGTTCGTCGAATCGACAAAGAACGCACCGGCAGGGCTCGCGACGATTCCCTGCTCGGTCCAGTCCGCGGCAACCTGCCAGGCAACCTGGCCCGTCACGGCATAGACCGCTTCGATCCAGCGACCGCCACTCGTTTCGATCGCCCGATAGAGCACACCGTCGGCTAGAGCCGTGTCCGCCTGGCGGACGAACTCTCCCTCAAGTGAATGTGGCAGGATCCAATCCACCAGCGCATCCGGTGCGGCCCGTTGCTCAGCGATCAATCCGCCCTCGCCCGAAAGCACTGCCGTGTCGAGACCAACCAGCGTGCCGCTACCCAGGAGAGCACTCTGGCCAGCTGGCGACTCCAGGATGGCGTCAATCCCGCTCCCCGCATCGACAATCGATGTGACCGATGAGTCATCCGTAGAAACCACAGTGATCCGGCCCGAATCGGACGTGGCGACCACCGACGATCCATCGACGCCGGCCATGAGTCCGGTGAATGCCGGCACGCCCGCATTGCTGATCAACGCCAGACCTTCTTCGTTTCGCACGATGTTGCCAGTGGACGGATCGAGAATGTACACGCTCGACTCGCCCCGGACCGGATAGTCATCGAGCGCCGTTTCAGGTGCGTACTCCTCGGTGACCTGCCCCTCCACAGACATCGGTACCACCAGTTCGGCCAGTACGGCCACACCGCGGCCGGTCGGCTGGAATTCAGGTGTCGCGGAGATCACGCCCGTCTCCCATCGAGGAGTCCCTGCCGCCGCGTCGATCGCCGACAGGAGATATTGGTGCTCTGCCGGAGGAGACCCGTCCTCGCCGGCTCTCGGCCCGAACGCCAGCACCGTTTCACCATCGCCCGCGGCCACTCTGGTTTCACCCGGCGTGTACCCGCTGATGCTCCAAAGGGGCGTGCCACTCTGCCGATCGAACCCGGCCAGAACACCGGCGGCGTCGACTGCAACCACGATGTCGCCAATCACGACCGGCGCGTTGACGATCCCGTCGCTTGCAACCGCTGCGTCCCCCGCATCGACGGGTTGCGCTGTCCACAGACTCTCGCCGGTACCAGCATCGAACGCCCGCATGACCACGCCGTCCCAGGCGAAGAGCGTTTGCTGGTCGACGATCACATGCTGGGCTTGCCCACCAACATCGATCGTCCATGTGTTCGCGACGTTGCTCCCCTCGATCGCCACGATCGACTCTCCGAACAGCACGTAAACTCCGGTGTCGTCGGCAGCGATGCTCGATCCAGTCCAATCCAGCGGTGTCTGCCACAGGGCGACGCCGGTTGCCGCATCGATCGCTTCGACCCCCGTGAAGCCATCCGTGCTGGACGCGCGATAGATCGTCTCTCCGCCCACAGCCACGAGTGCGTTGTGTGCGTTGCCGCCTATCGGAGCCAGGCGCCAGGCAATGCCTCGCGACGATCCAGTTTCTGCGAGCGGGACATCCTCCAAACTCGGAGAGGAAATCGGTGAACCGACCGCCTGACCCGGCACGACCACCGACGGCTCGTCGTTCGACCCTGGGAGGCCGCGATCGCGGCCAGCGAGCCAAATTCCACCGACCACAACCAGCACCAGCGCGGCCGTCACGCCAAACGACAGCACCCGTCCGAATCCGGTCCAGAATCGCGGTGTTGGCGGTGTTTTGACCGGCGATGGTCTGGGCACGGCCGCCCTGACCGGTGTTCTCTGGTTTTCTGGACTCGCGATGATATGAGCTCGCACGCGGTCGATCGACTCAGGACTGACATTCATTCCGGCAACGGTCTGCAGCTGCCGCATCATCGCGAGCTCCTCGCGTTCCTCGGCCGCCGTACCACCCGCATATCCGAGCACCAGGTCGTCCCAGAAGGCATCGATCTGATCGGCGGAAAGTTCATCGTTTCGTTCAAATCTCATGGGTGGCGTCCTTTCCCGGAATTCCGCGCAGGGCGCGCGGGTCCTCTTCCGCCAGAATCAGAATGCTTTTCAGGTTTTGCACGGCACGGTGCTGCAACATCTTCACAGCGGCGTGACTCTTGCCCATCGCATCAGCGATCTCCGGGCCGGTCAGTCCGGCCAATCGAAGATTCACGACCTGACGTTGCTCCGTACCGAGCGCGTCGACTGCCGCCAGCAACCGGGCTCGTTCGTCCCGTTGAATCGCCCGATCCTCCGGCGACACGGCGTGGTCGGTCACCTCGTGAGCGGCATCGAGCGGTCGCGGCGGGTGAGCCCCGTATCCCGATCGGTAATGGCTGGCCACGACGTTGTGCGCGATGGCGAAGAGCCACGACCGCACTGCCGCCGGGTCATTCGGCGGCCACGCCGACAACGCCTGGGAAAAAACGGTCGCAGTGGCGTCTTCGGCTTCTGCCAGGTTGCCCATTCGAGCGTTGCAGTAGCGCAGGATCAGTCCGGCATACGCCTCATACGCCTGTGTGAAGTCCTGCGTCGCCGCCCGCTGTCCGGGCGGCTGGTGTTTCCGTCGTTTCACGCTGGCCGAATCCCAGCCAATCTCTCCCGGCGGGCTCACGCTCAGCCCAGTTCCTGTCGCCACACGTTTGTCTCCCTCGTCTGCGGATGCTCGTAACCCCGAAAGGCATGCCTGCTTGGGAGACGCTGGCCAGAGGGAAAGGTAACGGGTGGCATGCCCGCGCTCTTCAGGTTGACACTCCAGCACAGCGAACGGAAGATTCCCCAACGCAACGACCGCGTGCTGCTTTGTCGAAAGGTGCTGGCTCTGTGGGAACCATCGAACTGCGCGGTATCACCTGGGATCACTCCCGCGGCTATGTTCCGCTGGCCGCGACCGCCCAGCGGTACCACGACGAACACCCCGAAGTGACGATCTCCTGGCAAACACGGTCATTGAAGGACTTCGGCGACTATCCCATCGAAAAGCTGGCGGAGCGATTCGACCTGCTGATCATCGACCATCCATTTGCCGGATATGCCGCCACTCACCCGGTGCTGGTTCCTCTGGATGAGCATCTCGATGAATCGTTCCTCGCCGACCAGGCGGCCAACAGCGTCGGCAGGTCGCACGAGAGTTATGTCTACGGCGATCATCTCTGGGCGTTGGCGGTCGATGCGGCCACACCGGTCAGTGGTTACCGGCCAGACCTGCTGGCAAAGTACGACCTGGAGCTTCCCAGAACGTGGGAGGACTTACTCATCCTGGCCCGCAAGGGGCGGCTCGCCCTCCCGGCAGCGCCAGTCGACATCATCATGAACCTCTACATGCTCTGCCTGGCCATGGGCGAGCCCCTTTTCGAATCGAACGAACGAATCGTGGAGCGTCGAGCTGGAACGGTGGCGCTTGAGATGTACCGGGAACTGGTGCTGACCGCCGGGCGAGAGAATCTCCAGCGCAATCCAATCCGCACCTGGGAAGCGCTTTCCCATGGCGAGGAACTTGTCTACTGCCCGTTCGCCTATGGCTACGCCAACTACGGAAGACGGGACTACACCGACAAACCACTCCGGTTCGGCGGTTTGGTCAGCTTGAATGGCACGCGTCTTCGCTCGACGCTAGGAGGCACCGGTTTGGCGATCTCGACGATCTGCCAGCACCTGGACACCGCACTCGACTACGCCCGGTATGTCGCCAGTCCCGAATGCCAGCGCGGCATGTACACCATCACCGGTGGCCAGCCAGGTCACCGGCAAGCCTGGCTCGACGACGAAAACAACCTTCTGACCAATGGCTTTTTCGCCGACACGTTGGGAACACTCGACGATGCCTATCTCCGTCCGCGCTACCCCGCCTACAACCGGTTCCAGGAGGACGCCGGCGAAATGATCTGGCATTTCATCGCCGATGGCGGCCAGGCGGACGAACTCATGGACCGGCTGGACGCACGCTACCGGGAGAGTCGCGTAGGTGAGTAATCTGCCATCCCTGCCGCTCGACCAACGGCCGCTGCATGGCCTGGTCATTGTCGATTTCAGTCAGTTCCTGGCCGGTCCATCCTGTGGACTTCGTCTCGCCGATCTGGGCGCTCGCGTCATCAAGATCGAACGGCCGGACGGAGGCGATCTCTGCCGGCGGCTCTACATCTCGAACCTCGAACTCGACGGTGACTCGACGCTTTTCCATTCGATCAACAGAAACAAGGAAAGCTACGCCGCCGATCTCAAGAACCCGGCAGATGTGGAGCGAGTCAAAGCGCTTGTTGCCCGTGCCGACGTCATGATCCAGAACTTCCGCCCTGGCGTCATTGAGCGGCTGGGATTGGCATACGACGACATCAGGACGATCAATCCGACGATCGTCTACGGCACGATCACCGGCTATGGCGCGGTGGGACCCTGGCGGAACAAGCCGGGACAGGATCTTCTGGCCCAGTCGATTTCAGGACTGACCTGGCTGAACGGCGACGCGCACCAGGGTCCGGTGCCGGTCGGCATCGCCGTGGCCGATCTGATGGCCGGCGCACACCTCACCCAGGGAATCCTGGCCTGTCTCGTGCGGCGCGGCATCACTGGGCAGGGAGGACTCGTGGAAGCCAGCCTCCTGGAATCGGTGCTCGATTTTCAGTTCGAAGTGCTGACAACCCACCTCAACGATGGCGGCAGACTCCCCCAGCGGAGTGAAGTCAACAACGCCCACGCCTATCTCTCCGCCCCCTACGGCATCTATGAGACTGCCGACGGTTACCTCGCGCTGTCGATGCAACCGATCCCGCCGCTGGGCAAGGTGCTTGGCTGTCCCGAGCTGGAAACATTTACCGACCCGCAAGGCTGGTTCGACGATCGCGATCTGATCAAGAGGGTGCTGGCCAGTCATCTCAAGACCCAGACGACAGACCACTGGCTCTCGGTGCTCGAACCTGCCGATTTCTGGTGTGCGGATGTCCTCACCTGGCCGCGGCTGATGGCCAGCGAAGGCTTCACATCACTGCAGATGACCCAGGACGTCTCCCGGTCGAATGGCGCCACACTGACAACCACTCGCTGCCCGATCCGCATCGACGGCGCTCTTCTCTCAGCCGATCGCGGTTCTCCGCAGATTGGCGAAAACACCGCGGAGATCGACTCCGAGCTGGTCCTCACGAATCGCTGAACGGCCTACGGCTCGATCCGCTCGATGTCGGGCAACCGGTCGAAGTCACGGTCGAAGGAAATGATTTCAGTCAATCCGAGCCGGTGCATGACCGTAACGTGATGACAATCCGCAAACGAAAGCGATCGCTCTCGCACATAGCGGCCGAAGGTCTCACCAACCAGTACCTTGTGCTCCATGACGATGTTTGGAAGCTGCAAAAGCGCCAGGAGCGATTCCGCGATGTTTGGGCGCCCGAAGTGGTACGTCTTCTCCAAAAGATAGACCGTTTCGAAGAGCACCGTTTCGCTGATGTGCACGGTGATCTCGCCCCGGGCGACCTGCTCGATGAGGCCCCTCGCTCGCAACGCTCGTTCGGCATCGTCGACGACAAGATGCCGAACAAGAACATTCGTGTCCAGGAACGCTTCTTTCACGGACGTCGGCCCGTCATGCCCTCGGCAACCTCATCTGCGATGGCTTGTGCAACAGCCTCCTTTTCCTCCTCGATCGAAAGCAGCTGACGACCTTCCGGCAGCCGAAGGCTGCCCGAGGTTCGCCGCACAATCTCCTCCGGAGTGAGCATCTGCACCGAGCCGTTCTGCCGCACAAAGATCATCCGGTCCCCTTCCTTGATATTCAGCTCTTTCCGAATATCGGCCGGAATGGTGATCTGTCCTTTGCGTGTAACCACGCTGCTGTTCGAACCCATCATCAGTCTCCCAGATGGTTGTGAGGTACTACGCCACAGTATATCGTAGTGCGTCGAAGGGCATTGCACTCCGAGTGCGCGTGCCGACCCCGGCGCCAGCGCTGCGTGAAAGCAACCCGTAGCCTCGCCATTCATGGCGCTTTCCCCCACATCCGTTCGACCTTTCACAGCAACGGGAAAGGCGTTGCACAAGCCCCGACCGGCACCAATGCGCGACAATGCCCGCATGGTCACTGTGGAAAGGAGATTCGCATGCCTGAAGCGCTCCGCATCGCGATTCGCAAATTCGAGGGCTTCGAGCGAGCGATCCAGCAGCAGTGGGCGGATTTCGCCCAAACGACCGGCTGCTCCCTCGAGCTCGAGTTCGAATCGCTCGATCTCAACCCACTGGTCAACGCGCTTTTCACCCGTCAGGGACTCCGGAACGGCGATTTCGACATCGCATTCATCGTCACCGACTGGATTGCCGATGCGGTCGCCTCCGGTGCGCTGCTCGACCTGGCGCCATTCATGAGGGAGCGGCCGGTCGACGGCTATCCCGAAGCGTGGCCCGCCTCGCTTACCCGATTTCAGGAGATCGACGGCGCCATCTACGGTCTGCCCTATCACGATGGACCGGAGTGCCTCATCTACCGCAAGGACATCTTCGACGACCCGCACCACAAGCAGAAATACCGGGAGCGAACCGGCGAACCGCTGGAACCGCCGACGACCTGGGACGCGTTCGAATCGATCGCCCGATTCTTCACCCATCCGGAGAACGACGAATACGGCACGCTTTTCGCCGCCTTTCCCGACGGCCACAACACCGTCTACGACTTCTGCATTCAGCTCTGGAGCCGCGGCGGCGAACTCCACGACGCCGAAGGCCGACCAACCATCGCCACACAGCCAGCCATCGAGGGTCTCGATTTTTATCGTCGCCTGCTCAACGACCGGTCGGTGACTCCACCAGGGCTGGAAGAGGTCGATTCCGTGAAGAGCGGCGAGTTGTTCACCTCCGGCAAGATCGCGATGATGGTCAACTGGTTTGGGTTTGCCGCGCTCTGCGAACAACCTGACAGTCCAGTCAGGGGCAAGGTCGGGGTGGCGCCGGTACCTGCAGCGGGAGGGGCCGAGAGCGCCTCGCTCAACGTCTATTGGGTGCTGGGCGTTGGGTCAGGGAGCCGGCACGCAACTGCCGCCTGCGACTTCATCCGGCACTGTTGCACCCCGGCGATGGATCGCATCACGTCACTGGAAGGCGGCATCGGCTGCCGGAAGAGCACCTGGCACGATCCGGAGATCAACGATCTGATCCCCTTCTATGGTCAACTCGACGTCCTCCACCAGAGCGCCCGTGAGCTGCCTCGCTCCCAGCAACTTCCAGCATTGATTCACATCATCGACCGGGCAGTGCACCGTGCGATCGCGACCGGCGATCCAACCGAAACGATCCTGCGGTACGCCCAGGCCGAAGCAGACGGAATTCGCCTGTAGATAGCGAGACCGAACCACGATGAATCTGGCCGGATATGAGGTTTCGGACACAATCGAGCTGCCGGAAAAGCATGACTACGGCATTGGCATCATCGGCTGCGGCGGCATCGTCAACTACGCCCACTTGCCGGCTTACCGGTCACGCGGCCTGAATGTTGTTGCGTGCTACGACCAAGACCCGGATGCTGCCCGACGGACCGCCGACGAGCACGGGATTCCGCATGTGGCAACCAGCGTCGACGAGTTGCTGAACCGGGACGACATCGCGATTCTCGACGTGGCCGTCACGCCCTGGGCCCAGATGGAGATCGCCGAGCGAGCGATTGCCGCCGGGAAGCATCTTCTCTGCCAAAAACCATTTTCCGATTCGATCGAGTCAGCCGAGCGTGTGGTGGAGCTGGCCGCGGAGGCCGGGATCAAGATCGCCGTCAACCAGCAGATGCGCTGGGATGCCGGTATCCGCGTGGCGAAGCAACTCGTCGAGCAGGGCGCCATCGGCACGCCGGCCGACGCGCGCATCGAAGTCAGCGTGAAAACTCCGTGGCATATGTGGCCCTGGATCGCCGCGCAGGACCATCTGGAAGTGATGTTCCACTCGATCCACTATCACGACGCCCTGCGCTATCTCTTCGGCGACCCATCCAGCGTGACAGCATTCCATCACAAATGGCCGAACCAACCCGAAGTCGGTGAAACACGCACACTGACTGTCTTCGAATACGACCAGCGCGATCTGCAAACGATCATCGACTGCAACCATCACAACTGGAGCGACGACTTCTACGCCCGCTTCCGCTTCCTGGGCGACGGCGGCATCATCACCGGCACCCTCGGCGTGCTCTACGACTACCCCACCGGACGCGTCGACACGCTCGAATACCAACCGAACCATGAGCCACGAGCGTGGCACAAAGCGGAACTCAGCACCTGGTGGATACCAGACGCGTTCGTCGGTCCGATGGCCTCGCTGATGGAGGCCATCCAGACCGGCGGCGAACCCATTACCGCTGCCAGGGACAACCTGGGGACATTGCGGACCTGCTTTGCCGCTTACGAATCAGCGACCCAGAAGCGCACCGTGACAATTCCAAGGCCCGAAGTCCCGTAGCCTTCTCGCCTCCGGACTACGGACTACGAACTCCGGACTCCGGACCCCGCACTACGACGCCTCGACCAGGTCTTTCAGCGAATCGAGCGCCTTGGGCCAGCCGCCGTCGAACTCTTCCCGCCACTCCGCCGGCACGGCCAGCCGGACAGTCAGCTCGGTCTTGCCGTTCTTCTCGACAAAGTCATACTCTTCGCGCGAGCCAATCCAGCTCCTGGCCATCTCGCTCTCTCTGTCCAGACTGCCATCCTCGCTGATAGCGGCGGTATGCTCGGCTCGAATAGTGCTCGGCCGATCGGCTGTGAGGATTTTGGCTACGGTGCCGCCCCCCTCGCCACCGAATCGCATCTCAGTCCCGGCTTTCCAATCACCTTCGACCGCTCCGCCGGGCCAGGCAACCTCAGTCCATTGTGGATAGGTTTCCTTCCCCAGCATGAAATCCCAGACCTTCTCTCGGGGCGCGTCGATCTCGATCTTGTACTGCAGTTCTTCCATTGCGTTTCTCCTTTCGACTCCTTGTCGAACAGCATGACGCACAATCGACACCAATCATCGATGAGACGCTAGAATCAGGTGAGCGTTGACATATGAACGACCGGCGCAGAGGCGGAGGACCAGCAGATGCAACGGCACGCAAGCGATCACGATGACGCTCGGGATATCGCGAACCATGGGCTGATCGTTCCGTACCAGATTCTCGCCGCCGTGACGTCCGGGTTGATCGTGCTCCAGGCGTTTCTGGCGGGACAGTGGCTCTTCAAAGGAAGAACGAGCTCGATGGATCACCACGAGATCGTCGGCAGTCTCTTTCTGGTGCTCCTCATCGTGCAGATCGCCGCGACCGTGCCGCTGACCAAACCAGGCAGCTACTACCGGCGTCATCTCCTGACCCAGAACGGCTTGATCCTGGTGCTGGCGCTCGTCCAGATGTGGCTCGGTTACGAGGCGAAGGACTCGTCCAATGCCGCAGTCGCTCACCTGCCACTGGGTGTCTTCCTGTGCGCCTATGCCGGTGGCGTCTTCTCACATGCCTGGGGATTCAAGCGCCATTTCGGCGTCTGACAGAACCACGCCGCGGGATTGGGCCAACATCGCGCGGGGCTCCGGACCACGGACTCCGGACTCCGGACCCCGTCCGGCGCCCATCACCCCATCTGCAACCCACCATCCAGATTGACCGTTTGCCCTGTGATGTAGGACGCGGCGTCCGACGCCAGAAACGCGACCAGCTCCCCGAAGTCCTCGGGGGTGCCGAATCGGCCGAGCTTCACCTGGGTGCGCTCGTCCTCGGTGGTTTCCTCGAACGAGCGCCCACTCGCTGCCGCTCGACGACGCAGCGCCGACCAGTAGAGCTCGGTGGCCATATGACCGGGGCTGATGCAATTGACCCGGATACCGGACGGGGCAAGTTCCTTGGCCAGTGATTGGGTGATCGCGATCACGCCCGCTTTGGAGGCGCCATACGCGCTCGAACCCGCCGGAGCATCACGCCCGAACACCGAACTGACGGTGACGATCGATCCCGATCCCTGCGCCAGCATCGTTCGGGCCGCCGCACGGCAGGTAAAGAACACGCTGTCCAGATTGACGGCCATGATCCGCCGGTAGAGCTCGTCGGACAAATCGACGACCGGCGCTCCTCCGCCCATCCCGGCGTTGGCCACCACAATATCGATCGTTCCCGCTTCGGCCAGGCATTCGGCGAAAAGATCATCGACATGCGCCGCGTTGCTGGCGTCCGAAAGCCGGCCGACAGCGCCGATCTCAGCCGCGATCTCCTCGACCCGGGGATCGATATCCGATATCCAGACGCGCGCTCCCGACTGCGCAAGCCTCTCGGCGGCGCCACGCCCGAGGCCGTTGGCTCCGCCCGTGACTATGGCCACCTTCCCCTCGAGATCGTTCGACACCGATGGTTTTGACACTAGAGCGCACTCTGCAGCGCATCCTGGACGGACATGCGCAACCCCAGGAAGATGGGGGTATCAACCTGCGTGTACTCGCGAACCTCAGCGCCCCGCAATCGCTGCACCATCCGGATCAGCGTGGCGGGATTGTCGTCTTCCAACGCCACGACGAATTCCTGATCGGCGATACCGAAAGAGCTGACGGTGTTGGTCAGAATCGTCGGAAACTCGTCGCCCAGCTGACCGTGAACCATCATCAGTTCTCTTCGTTTCTCGAAGGGAAGGAGATACCAGGCCGGGGTCTTGGTGAATGGGTAGACGCTCAGATACTGCTTCGGATCCTTACCCCGCAGAAATGCAGGACCGTGCTCCGGGTTGTACTGCGACGAAGACGCCATCCCCAGATAGGCGAATTTCGCGTCGATCGCGGCGCCCGCGGCAGTGCTGTTCAGATCGGCGCCGAGCGCCTGAAAACGCGCCACGTCGTCGGCCACCAGCCAGAGAATGAGGTCGACACCGGCCGTCAGTCCGACGGTGGAATAGGCGGCACGCAGGACCACACCATCGCTGTGCTGGGCCAGGACGGCGCTGGCCTCGTCGATCGCCGACTGCCGCTCCTGGGCGCTCCATGCGCGGCTGGCGCCCGTCGATCGAAAAATCCAGAAGGTGGTGAACATATCCTTGGGAGTCGCCTGTTGTTCTGTCATCGATTCCTCGTGCCCCTAGACCATTGCCACGTCCCGGACCTTGCTGGCCGGGAGCGAGGCGCCAATACGATTCGCGATTTCATTCGATTGCCTGACGATGTCGGGGATTCCGACGCCATACCAGGCGGCGCCAGCGAGGTGAATGCCTTCCGGCAGGTCTCGTTCGATGGCTGCCATGCGGGCCAGATGGCCGACTTCGTAGACTGGATTGCCCACGGGATATCGAGCGATGCGCCAGAACGCGGGCTCGCCGGTGACGCCCAGAAGCTCGCGCACTTCGCCCCGCGCCAGATCCAGCACATGCTGATCGTCCGCCGACATCGTGGCCGGACTGCGAGCACCCCCGAAAAAGAGCCGGAGCAGCGTCCAGCCAGCAGGCGCTCGTTCGGCGAATTTTCGGGAGGTGACCGTGATGGCGTTGAACGCACGCCCCTCCTTGCCGGGCAGGACCAACCCATAGCCGGAAATCGGTCTGGTGATCTGCTCGTCACGGTACGCCAGGGAAAGAGTGCCCGAACTCGACGACTGCATGGCGCCGATGGCGTCACCGAGCGTGCGCGCCGACTCGGGCAGGAGCGTGGCAGTCACCGTCGCCGGTATCGCATACACGATCTGCCGGCAGGCGATGCTTCTGCCTCTGGCCGTGAAGAGACGGAACCCCTCCCCTTCATCGGTGACCGATGAAACCGTGACGCCAGTCTTCAGGTCCTCCCCAAGGCGAGCCGCCAGCGCCTGCGGCAAGCTTTCCATACCGTTTTTGAGCGACACGAACGTAGGCGGCGGCGGTCCGTCGAGTGACCGGCGTCGTTTGGTTGCCCGCAACCCCCGGATCAGACTGCCATGCTCCTCCTCCAACGCTTTCAGGTGAGGGAATGTCGCCTGCAGGCTCACCTCTTCCGGATCGGCACTGTAAATGCCGGCCAGCAAGGGTTCCGCGATCCAGTCGACCGCTTCCTGCCCCAATCTGCGGCGGGCGAATGACGCGATCGATTCGTCGCCATCGACGGACCCGGCCGGCAGCAGCAGATCGCGAGCCATCCGGACCTTGCCAGGCCATGAGATCAGTGGCGTTCTCAGAAATGGCTTCAGCTCGGTCGGCGCAACCAGGGAGATGCCCGACGGCCAGGCGATGATTCGGCCATTCCGCAGAATACTGACGGCCTGATCCATTTTCGCCACGGGGAGGAGCTGATCGCCCAGACCAAGGTCGTCGATCAGTTGCTTTGCCCAGGGTTTCTGGGCCAGGAAGGCATCGGGCCCGGCTTCGACGACGAACGCGCCCCCCGCATGCTCCACCCGCTCAGAACGAATCTTGCCTCCCGGACGGCTCGACCGCTCCAGCACGACAATCGACAGGTCGGGGCGGTCCTGCTGGAGCCGCCAGGCGACTGTGAGTCCAGCCAATCCGGCTCCCACGATCGCCACATCCACCTGATCGGGCAGTCCATTCATCTCAGCGAACCGATACTTCGTGGACGTAGTCGACCAGCCGCTTGACGGTCTCGACCGGCGTGTTGGGCAGAATGCCGTGCCCCAGATTGAAGATGTGGCCAGAACGGCGGTTGGCCTGTTGAAGAATGCGGTCAGTTCTGGATCGCACCGCATCCCAGTCTGCAAAGAGGGCCACCGGATCGAGATTGCCCTGAATCGCCCGGTCGTGGCCGATCCGTCGCCATCCCTCGTCCAGCTCGACTCGCCAATCGATCCCAATGACATCGGCGCCGGTCGACGCCATCAGCTCTAAAAGACTGGCCGTACCGACACCGAAGAGAATCACCGGCACTCCCGACTGACGGGCCATCTCCACCGTTGTCCGTGTATGGGGCAGGACGTAATGGCGATAGTCGTCGGGACTGAGCTCGCCGGCCCAGCTGTCGAAGACCTGCAGCACATCGGCGCCGGCGGCGGCCTGCGCCTGGAGATAGGCGCCGGCGGCGTTGGCCAGCTTCGACATCAGATTTCCCCAAACGGTGGGCTGGGACATCATCAGCCGCTTGGCGTTGATATGGTGCCGGCTGCCCCCTCCTTCGATGGCATAGCTGGCCAGTGTATAGGGCGCTCCGCTGAATCCGATCAGCGGCACCCCCCGGTTGGCCAGCTCTCGCTTCGCCAACCGGATTGCCTCCAGCGTGAAGTGCAGGCCGTCCTCGGGTGGAACGGTGCGGAGCGAGTCCACATCGGCGGCCGTTCGCACCGGGTTGGCGATATGGGGACCCTCGCCACGGACGAACGAAAGGGCAAGCCCCATCGGCTCCAGGATCGGCAGAATGTCGGAAAAGATGATCGCCGCATCGAGATCGAACGCCTCGATCGGCTGCATTGTCACCTCGACCGCCAGCTCGGGGTTGCGAATCAGATCGAGAATGCCCCATTTTTCCCGCAGCTTGCGGTACTCCGGCATGTACCGGCCGGCCTGCCGCATCAACCAGACCGGCGTGGCGTCGACCTCTTCTCTCCGGCACGCCCGGAGCAACCGGCTCTCCTGAACTGAGGTCATGCGGCGCCCGTCCAGCGCGCTACGTCGCGGGCGAAGTAGGTTAGGATGATGTCGGCGCCGGCTCGCTTGATGCCGGTAAGCGCCTCCTGGGCACATCGGTCGAGATCGATCCAGCCATTCGCCGCCGCCGCGTGCAGCATCGCGTATTCGCCGCTTACCTGGTACGCCGCTACGGGCACATTGCAGGCGGCCTTCACATCGGAAAGAACGTCCAGATAGGGCATGGCCGGTTTGACCATGATCATATCGGCGCCTTCGGCCAGATCGATCTCGACTTCTTTCAACGCTTCCCGCCGATTGGCCGGATCCATCTGGTACTGGCTCCGGTCGCCGAACTGGGGCGGGCTTTCAGCCGCGTCCCGAAACGGACCGTAAAACCCGCTGGCGAACTTGACCGCGTAGCTCATCACGATGACATGGTCATGTCCGGCGCCATCCAGACCGCTTCTGATGGCGCGCACCATGCCATCGATCATCCCGGATGGGGCGATGATGTCGGCTCCGGCTTCGGCATGCGCCACCGACGATCGCACCAGCAGTTCCAGGGTTGGGTCGTTGAGGAGATAGCCATCTGGCAGCTGCGGCCGGTAGTCACTGGTCATCGGTGTATTGATCACACCACAGTGACCATGGTCGGTGTACTCACAGAGGCACATGTCGGAAATGACGATCATCTCCGGCACAGCTTCCTTGATCGCCCGGATCGCGACGGGGATGATCCCGTGCGGGTCCCAGTTCTCGCTGCCGATCGCATCCTTTGAATGCGGAATGCCGAACAGCATGACCGCGCCGATCCCGATTCTGGCCAGGTCGGCTACTTCATCGACCAGCCGGTCGACCGACCACTGATACTGACCCGGCATCGACTGAATCGGAATCTGTAGGTCCTGGCCTGGCCGGACGAACAGGGGCGCCACGATATCCGCCGTCGACAACTGCGTCTCCCGCACCAAACGGCGCAGTGCCGGCGATGTCCGCAATCGGCGCGGCCGAACAGCGGGAAATGCTGCTGTGCCGGCCACAGGTTGGCGCTCGAGTTCCAGGATCACGTTCTTCCTCCCACTCCTATCGGTGAAAAATGTTCGATCAATGCATCCACCAGCCCGCTCATCTCCTGCGTGCCGGCCCGGATGGTCCGCAGCCCCGAGCCATCGGCAGCGCGAGCGGTTGTGTCGCCAAGACATGCCGCCGGAATGTTCGAGATATCCCCCGCTGTCATGCCTGCCTGGCCCAGCCGCTGCAGCAAACCGTCGACTGCGGATGGGCTGGAAAAGGTGAATGCGTCGATTGTTCCCCGCTCCAACAGCGCGGGCAGATCATCGCCGCCCGAACCAGTCACCGTTCGATAGGCATCGACGACATGAACGTCGATGCCCCGCGCTTCGAGCCCGAGTCGCAGATCGGGTCGCGCGATCGCCGAAGACGGAGCAAGCACCCGGTTCTGCGGCCCGGCCGGCATTGTCGACGACAGCGTTGCCGAGTCGTGCCGTTCCGGTATGAAGTCTGGGTCTCTGCCGAGGAGCTCCTGTACCGCCTGGCCGGTCGACAGCCCGATTGCCGCGATGCTGACCTCGTCGAGCATGCCCGTGAGTCCAGCGTCGCGCAGCGCCTCCACAGCGTTGGCGCTGGTGAACACGATCCAGTCGAACGCACCCATCGACAGATCGCGAAGCGCCGCTTCGAGGGGCCTGGTTTCAAAAGGGGGGAGAATAGCAATGCAGGGATAGGAAACTGGCACGGCGCCTTGCTCGATCAAGAGACGATCGAGCGTCGCGGCTCTGGCCAGCGGGCGGGTGTTGACAACATGGCGCCCAGTCAGTGCGCCAGTCACGACGGCACCCCCAAAAGTTCGTCCGCTCCAAGCGCCATCGCCTGACGCGCCAGATCACCTCCGGCTGCGAGGGCTGCTTCCACACTGGCACAGTCGTCTTCGAGCGAAACATCGACCGATCGCGATCCGTCGAGCGCCACCACCCGGCCCATCAGCCGAATCCTTCCCTGCTCGACTTCTCCCAGCGCGCCAACAGGGGTCGAACAGCCGCCGCCCAACGACGAGAGAAACGACCGTTCCGCGGCGACAGCCATGGTCGTGGCCATATCGCCGATCGATGCGGCCAGAGCGAGCGATGTCGCATCCTCCCTGCACTGGACAGCCAATGCGCCCTGTCCCGGCGCAGGCAGAAACTCCACGACCGGAAGCTCCTGCGTTGCCCGGTCGAGCAACCCCAGCCGCTCGAGTCCGGCACGGGCCAGCACGATGGCATCGAAGCCATGAGTGGGGTCGTCGAGTTTGCGCAAACGCGTTTCGACATTGCCCCGAATCGAAATCGGATCGAGATCTGGCCGGGAACGGCGAAGCTGCGCCGCCCGGCGCAGACTGCTCGTCCCCACGCGGGCGCCCACCGGCAGCGCATCGAGCGTCGGGGCGGTCCGTCCGATCAGAACGTCGGCAACCGATTCCCGAGCCGGTACCGCGCCGACGGTCAAACCAGGGCGCTGCTCGACCGGTAGATCCTTCAGGCTATGAACGGCAAAGTCGATCTCATGCGAAAGCAAGGCCGATTCGATCTCATCGGTGAAGACACCCTTGCCGCCCAGAAGGGGCAATGGCGTATCGAGCAACCGATCTCCGGTCGTCGTGAATTCCCGGAGGACGAATCGCGCTTCCGGGTGTGCCGCTGTCAAAGTCGCGAGCACCGTATTTGCCTGAATCAAAGAGAGTCTGGAGCTTCGAGCACCGATGACAAACGAGTTCCGCGAGGACATTCCCACCCCTGCCAACCAACTGCTGGCAAAGGGTATCGACGATGAGCGACAATAGGGAGGCGACAATCTCCCCAAACATCACCGATTCTGAGGAAATCTAGGCACGAACTTCGTCAGGCGGTTGCTGGCACTGGAATCTGCGCGCCCGCGTTGCGCGCTCCGGCTCCCAGGAGACAGCAGTTGACCGGGCAGATATCGTGCGTCGGCCCCCGTTTGCCCACCGATGGGCGAACCGGATTGGCAGTCATCCGCTCCTGTACCAGCTCCCGAATCATCCGCACGAAGCGGCGGTGCACACCAACAGTCGGCACACGGTGAAAGTGAAGACCGAGCGACTCGGCAGTTTCGAGTGCTTCGGTATCGAGATCGAACAGGATCTCCATGTGGTCGCTGATGAATCCGACTGGAACGACAACGGCATCCGTGACGCCGTCTTTCACGACGTCGGCGAGCACGTCCAGAATATCTGGCTCGAGCCAGGGAACCTGGGGCGGCCCGCTGCGACTCTGGTATGCCAGCTGGTGAATGGGAAATCCCGCACCTTCGGCAATGAGACGCGAGGCTTCGGCCAGTTGCAGCTCATACGCACAATGCCGGGCCATGCTCTCTGGAATGCTGTGCGCGGTGAAGATCAGTCGGGTCGTCGGCAACCGATCGGCGGGAATGCCGGCAAACGCCTGACGCGTCAGTTCGGTCATTGGCTCGATGAAACCCGGATGGTTGTAGAACGTCCGAACCTTGTCAAATTCCGGCGCGCCATCCCCAACCTCAGCCAGCGCGCGCGCCATGTCTTCGCGATACTGGCGGCACCCTGAATAGGAGCTCAACGCCGACGTGACGAACACAAGGCCGCGCCGAACACCGTCGTCGCGCATCTGCCGAACGGTGTCGGTGACGAACGGTTCCCAGTTGCGGTTGCCGAAGTAGACGGGGAGGTCGATCCCGGCAACGGCGAATTCCCGCTCGATCGCTGCAATCAGCGCTCGATTCTGGGCATTGATCGGACTCACCCCACCGAAATGGAGATAGTGCTCGGCAACCTCTTCCAGCCGGGTTCTCGGGATATTCCGGCCGCGAGTGACGTTCTCGAGAAACGGCATGACATCACCCGGACCTTCGGGCCCGCCGAACGACAGAACAAGCAAGGCGTCGTACGTCCTCGCCTCGTCGTCGAAACGCCTGTTGTCCTGGGATGTTGCGCCGAAGATCGTCACTGGGGTTCCTGTTCGCTCAGTCCGAAAGCGCCGCCTGCGCTTCGCCTAAAGAACATCACACATCAGAGGGAACTTGTGCAAATCAGCACATCGAGAGAGGGCACCTGCACGGGTTCTCCCGGACAAGCGAATCCCGGGTGGCTGGACCCGGGATTCGGAAAAAGGGGGGAGGATTTTTCGGTGTTCTGGCGCTGTTGGGGGTCAGTCCGCCAGGTCCACCGACGAAATTTGGGAAGTTGTCATCTGTAATCGTCTGGCGACTCGTTGAACCGACGAGCCACCATTGGCGTGGTCTGGGGACGAGACGGTTTGAACGCGGGCCACCGTCCAGCCGGCTGGATGCACTTCGGGTCGCGGGTAGCCGTTGTCCGATGAAAGAAGACCCCGCAGACATCCATCCGCACCGATCCAGAGCTGACCGAACGATTCGATCCCTTCGATCTCGCCGCCGGTGTTGTCCATATCTGTCCACTCCATCAACTGAGAGCCAGTCGACCACTGAGACCCATTCTGGAGCAGGCGGATTAACGGCAGATGAACAAACGATAAACTCATCGTAAGGCTCGAGTTAACGGTTCGGTGACACATGGAGCAATGGGCACAGATGGCAGTGAAAGCGGTCGATCACGTGATGCTTGCCATTCCACCGGAGGGTGAGTCAGCTGCTCGCGCGTTCTACGCCGGGCTGCTCGGCTTGAGGGAAATCGAGAAACCCGAGCAGCTCAGGCAGCGTGGCGGACTGTGGTTTCAGATCGGCGGAGTGCAGCTCCATCTGGGAATCGACTCCGACTTTCGACCCGCCCGCAAAGCGCATGTCGCGTTCCGCGGCGACGATCTCGCCACACTTCGCCACGAGATAACCAGCGCAGGTTTGGCTATCACCGACGATGATCTCCTTCCAGGATTCGATCGATTCTACGTCGACGATCCCTTCGGCAACCGGCTCGAGTTCCTCTCCCCTGAACCCGGAAATGAGGCATCGGAATCACCCGAATAAGCCGCGGCAGTAATTTGGATATCCTGCACCAGGAATTCGCGTTCAATGGACAGGAAAGGAAACTCAGCCAATGACCGTCTCTGTCAGCCGCCGCCGGATGCTGGCGTTCATCAGCACCCTGCTTCTCATCCTCGCCGCCGGAGCATTCGCAACCCAGCCAGCGCCTCGAACTGCCACCGCACAGGAGGCCACACCGGTCGCAGCAGCCGTGCGCGAGGTGATGGTGTCCGGTTTCCCCGAAAACGCGAATGGTCAAGCGTTGCAGCTTCTGCGAACGGTCGTGCCCGCTGGCGTGGTGTTGCCGCAGCACACGCATCCCGGCATGCAAGCTGCCTGGGTAGAGTCGGGCGTGCTGACCTATACCGTTGTCGAAGGTGGTTCGGTACCGGTGACACGAAAAGGGTCCGAGGGAAGTCCTGAGCCAGCCGAGATGCTCGGTCCCGGCGAAACGACCGATCTCCACCCCGGGGACGCCGTTGTGGAGATCGAAGGTGTCGTTCACTTCGGCGCAAACCTGGGCACCGAGGACGTCATCCTCTGGTCGGCGGTGCTCTTCGACCCGGATCTTCCCGCCGCAATTCCATTCGTCCCGGAAGCGACACCCGAGTCCTAGTTACTCAGATCGCCCTCCTGCCGGCTAGGGCGCCGGCAGGAAGGGATAGTCGTGCGCCAGGCGTCCTTCGTTGGCTTCGAACACCCGGGTGGTCTTGAATCGCTCCATCGCGCCATCTTTGGCGGCGGGCGCGCTCTTGGCCAGCAACGCAGTGCGTTCCTCTGCCGTCAATGGCTTGAAGTCGGTTGCCGTGGCGATGTTTTCCCGGAGCACTTCGAGCGAGTCCATTCCGGAGACAACGGTCGCGACCGGCAGACTCATGGCGTACCGCAGCGCGTCGGCAGGCGAGATGCCCAGGCCACCGGTGACGATGTCGCCACTGGCAAAGGATTTCATCCCGATCACCGCGATTCCCCGCTCCTGACAGATCGGCAGAATCTCTTTTTCGAAGCTCCGATAGTGGGCATCGAGCACATTCAGCGGCATCATCACTGAGTCGAACGGAAAATCATGCGAGAGCATCCGCTTGAAGATATCGGGATGCTTGTGCCCGGTGAACCCGATGTACCGGACTTTGCCCTCTTCCTTCGCTTTGATCAGCGCCTCCGCCGATCCACCCGGAGCGAAAATCCAATCGGGGTCATCCTCCCAGACCACTTCGTGCAGCTGCCAAAGGTCGAGATAGTCGGTCTTCAGCCGCTTCAGACTCTGCTCGAGTTTGAGCATCGAGTGTTTGGCCTTGCGATCGTGCGCGCAGTCCTTCGTCATCAGGAAGGCTTTTTGCCGGTAGCCATCCTGCGCCAATGCTTGCCCCATGCGGATCTCAGAATCGCCGCTGTTGTATTCCCAGGCATTGTCCATGAAATTGGCGCCGGCATCGATTGCTTCCTGAATTATTCGGATTCCGACAGAAGGATCTTCCGGGAATCCAATGTGAGCTCCGCCCACACCGAGCAGGCTTACCTCTTCGCCGGTCTTTCCGAATGGACGTCGTGGAATTCCGTTCGCCACGTGCACGCACTCCTTCGCTTGCGAGGGTTCTCTCCCCACAATACCGTCCACCGGCAGTTGCCGCAAGCGGAGCCGATCGGCAGACACTCTCCCTGCACCGGGCGGTGCTATCCTTGGGAGCATCAGGTGACCACCTATGTGGTGCCGAAGGGTTGAATCAATGCCTCAGGTCGGAATCCGCGAATTCAGAACGCATATCAGCGCAATCATGCGGCGGGTGCGCGACGACGGCGAGATCTTCGAGATCACCAGACGGGGCAAGGTCGTGGCGCGTCTCCGCCCGATTCACCCCTGGGAGAAGGCGGCCGCTGATGGGCTTGCCTACAGCGACGCCGACCGGATCGCCTTCGAGGAAAAGCTTCGCCGGATCCAGGAGGAGCGCCGGGCTGCAGCGGAAAACCAGGACCCGGAAATGCCGGAGGATCATCGTCATGAGTAAGGTCACGCTGCGCGAGTTGAAAGAGAACACCCCGGCAATCGTGCGAGCGGTCGAAGAGGAATCAGCGGTCTACAACGTGACCCTTGATGGCGGCGCCGTCGCGGTGCTGGAACCGCAAGGACAACGTGTCGATCCAGATATCCACCGAGCATTCATGAAAAGGCATCGGAACATTGTCGATCTCATCGACAGGTACTGGACCAGCGAGAAGACATCGATGGAACTGTTGAGGGAGCAGCGGGACGACAACTCCTGATGGTGATCGATGCCAGTGTTTGGCTGCGATTCCTGAATTCGGGAGAAGAGCATCATTCCGCCACATCGGCGTGGATCGAGAAGGTGGGATTTGCTGGCCGATCCTTCGCGGTTCCGGCGATATTCCTGGCCGAGATTGCCGGTGCGGTTGCCAGGTCGGGTACGCCGGACGATGTGTTGGATTTGGTCGTTGCTGAAATCGCGCAAAGCGGGTTCATCGAGGTCTATCCAGTTGACTCGTCGCTGATAGTCGATTCGGTGGCGATCATCAAGTCCACACGGCTCAAAGGCGCCGATGCCATCTACGCAGCCCTGGCGCTCAGACTGCACCTGCCACTGGTTTCGTGGGACAAGGAACACCTCTCTCGCGCCAGTTCGGTTGTCGACGTCATGACTCCAGTCCAGGCACTGGAACGATTCCCGCTCCAGACAAGCTGACGGCCATGCCGACTCTGGTCACATGCTAGACTCATGTGACTATCTGTGTGACTACATTGGAGCGCGTCCATGCAAAAGGTAGGAGTCCGCGACCTGAAGATTCATGCGAGCGAAATCGTCCGCAGAATGCGAGAAGAGGGCGAATCGTTCGAAATCACCTATCGCGGGGAGACCGTTGGGCGGATTCTCCCAGCTGAGGCAAGAGGTTCGCAGGCGAAGCGCGAGGCGAGTTTCCGCCGCTGGTTGGACTTCGCAGACGAGATCGACAAAGAGCGAACGGATAGCGTTTCCGCAGAAGAGACAATGAGAGAAATCAGGCGCGATCTTTGAGAGTTGTGGATGCAAGCGCCTGGGTCAGCTTGTCGCTTGTCCGTGACGCGAATCACCAGGTGACGCGCCAATGGTTCGAACTGGATATCGCTTCCGGATCACTCTTCTATGCGCCATCGATCTTTCTGGTCGAAATCGCAGCCGCCTTCCGACGCCGAACTGGATCAGCTGAAACAGCCGCCGCGGCTGTGACGCAGATTGACCGGGACAATCTGTTCGAAATCTATGAGATGGACAGCGTCCTCATCGACCGGTCTGTTGAAGTTGCCTCTGGACTTGGTCTGAGGGCAGCAGATGCCGTTTATGTGGCGCTCGCAGCCATGCTCGGCGTCCCATTGATCACCTGGGATACCGAGCAACTTTCCCGTGCAGGCCGGATAGTCGACGTGACGACCCCGGCCGAAGCCCTTGCCTCTCAGCAGACGGATTGACGAAGCAGCCGCGCACCAGCGTCGCGTCACCGACGTGATAGGATGTCCGGCAAGCAGGAAAAGAGTTCCACCACCGAGAACGATCATGACCCAAGTGAGCATCGACGAACTCAGCAAGCACACCTCAGAAATCGCCCGACGTGTCCGGGAAGAGGGCGAAACGATCGACCTGACCGATCGAGGCACGGTCTTCGCCCGCATCGCCCCCGTGCCCGCGCTTCCCAAGAAGTCGTTCGAAGAAACCTGGGCCGAGCACGATCGGCTCGCGCGCGAAATCGGCAAGCGTTGGCCCAAAGGGGTGAGCGCTGCCGAGGCCATCTCCGAAGACCGTCGTTAGGTGATCGTCGTCGACGCGAGCGTTTGGATCAGCTCGTACATCGCCAATGAGCGGGATCACCATCACAGCCGACGACTCCTTCAAGCTGCCGGCCAGTCTGAGAACATCGTTGCGGTGCCGGCGACGCTGCTCCCCGAAATAGGCGGGGCACTGACTCGTCGCCTCAATGACTCCAGATTCGCGATAGAGGTTACGAACAACCTGTTGTCGAGGAGGGACATCCTGTTGTTCGATGTCGACCAATCCCTCGCATCCTCATCGGCCGCGTTCGCAGCCGAACTCCGGCTTCGCGGGTACGATGCCGTCTACGTGGCGCTGGCCTGGTCTCTGCGTGTCCCGCTGGTCACGCTTGACAGCGACCACCTCTTGCGGGCATCCGAACGCATCACCGTCTGGACACCCGAGGCTGCTCTCGATGCAATCAATCGTTGACCGAAAGGACGCTCTGACGTGACGCATCCCATCCGCTTCGGTATCGTTCTCGGCCAGCGCCTCCCATGGGACGACCTGGTTCGCATCGCCCAGACCGTCGAAGCGACCGGGTGGGACGACTTCAATCTGGTCGATCACTTCTTCGGACTCTTCGATGTCATGGACCCCTGCTTCGAGGGGTACACCGCGCTTGCCGCTCTGGCGCCGCACACGAATCGCGTGCGCCTGGGACTGATGGTGGCGGGGAACACCTATCGCAACCCGGTCTTTCTCCTGAAACAGGCCCTCACAGTCGACGCCATCTCCGGGGGACGGGTCGATTTCGGCGTCGGCGCGGGTTGGACTCGCCGAGAACACGAAGCCTATAGCTGGGATTTTCCCTCGGCCAGGGTACGGGTCGACATGTTCGCCGAAGCGCTGGAGATCTGGGAACTCCTGCAAACGTCAGAGCGACTGAACTATGAAGGCCAGTACTACCAGCTGTACGACGCACCGTTCGAACCAAAGTCGACGCAGGGACGCCTCCCCACCATCATCGGCGGCTCGAAGCCTCGCATGATGCGGCTTTGCGCCCGGTATGCCGACATTTGGAACGCCGGCGGACTCGTCGACGACGCATTCGCCTCGAACCGTCAGCTCGACGACTTCTGCCATGAGATCGGCCGCGACCCCGCGACGATCGCCCGGTCGATCAGCCCACCAGTCAACTTCCTCGAATCAGCCGCCGCCTTCGAACGCCACTACCGCACCTACCGCGATGCTGGTTTCACCGACTTCCGCCTGCCGTGGCCACGGAATGCCGACCAGAAGGTGATTTTCGACGAGATCATCGAAGCAGGATTGCTTCAGAAACTGCGGGACGAGGGGTAGCTAGCGTAGTTCGGGCACCTGTGGCCCGAAGTCGGCAGTCGGCAGTCGGCAGTCGGCAGTCGGCAGTCGGCAGTCGGCAGTCGGCAGTCGGCAGTCGGCAGTCGGCAGTCGGCAGTCGGCAGTCGGCAGTCGGACAGAGCGTAGACCATCTCCTGACGACCTTGTCGACTCCCCCTGACTGCTGAATGCCGACTGCTGACAGCTACGAGCGCGCCGCCGCCAGCAGTGCCGCGGCTGACTCGGACATGCTGTAGCCCCGCTGGGCCTCGTTCCAGGGACGGGCAATGCCGAGCCTCGTCGCCTCCTGTCCAATCGTCCAGGCCGCCAGCGCGATCTGCTTGTGCTCCGCAAAGCCCAGTTCTTCCTGCATGGCTTCGCTCCAGAGTTGCACTCCCGGGTGATCGATCAGATAGTCGAGAAAGCGTTTCGGGTCTCCCTCAGGGGTCGCGGCGTACAGCGCCGCCGCCGTACCGGCGTCCAGATCAACAATTGCGGTCATCGGTTGGTCCTCGGGCTAGAACTCGGGCAGATAGGTATTGTGCGCACCATCGACCAGGAGTGTCTGGCCAGTGGTAAACGCCGTCTCGGGCAGGCAAAAGAAGAGTACCGCGGCAGAGATGTCCTCCGCGCGGCCCAGGCGGCCGAACGGGATGCGCGCCGTGGCTGCCGGCCACCAGTCGGCCTCTTCCGCGCCGGGACGCTCGGCCATATTGCCTGGCGCGACGCAGTTGACACTGATTCCGTATGGCGCCAGTTCATACGCCATATTTCTGGTCATCGTCTCGATGGCGCCCTTGGACGCGTCGTAAACGAGACGATCGGTATGGCAGGCACGCGCACCGATAGTGCTCGTATTGACGATTCGCCCTTCGATCTTTCGTCCGATCATGTGCCGTGCCGCATGCTGCGCGAGAATGAAGGATGAGCGCCAATTGGCGTTCACCTGGATATCCCACTCTTCGTCCGACACCTTCCAGAAGTCGTTCTGAATACTCATCCCGGCGTTGTTGACCAGAATGTCGAGCTGAGGAACGGTAGCCAGCGTCTCCTCACCCAGCCGGTGCGCTTCGCTGACAATCGCCAGATCAGCAGCGATTCCCCAACCCTGAACGCCATACGACTCGACGGCCGCCACCGAGCTGGCCACAGCCTCAGGATCGCGGCCAGACACCACCACGTTCGCCCCTTCGCGGGCCAGCCATTCCGCCGTCGTCCGTCCGAGTCCTCGCGTGCTGCCAGTCACCAGTGCTGTTTTCCCGGCGAGTTTCCCTGTCATGACCCTCTCAGCATTCCTCACTTCATGCGCCATGGCGCGAATGCCGGGATTCTACCAGTCTGGTTTCCGAATTCCGTGTCCGAGATACTTGATTTTGCGTCTTTTCACCGATACGATCGATGCGGCTTCCAGTAAGCCCTGTCGCATTTCAAAGAATGGAGGGTTCTATGTCCATCAACTCATTGATCCTTGTCGGCAACGCGATGATGGCGGGGTAGCGATTCAGCGAGTTTTCAATCAGCCCGAATGATCTGAATCTTCACCGGTCCATCCGGTAGATTCGATCGGGGCCACCCATCGACTCCCTCCATCGCGCACGGGATGCATCCCGTCCTCCTCATCGCGCGTCTTTCACCGTTCCCGAATCCAATTTTTGAACCGGCGCATGGTTTGCGCCCCAGATCGTACTGATCGCAGTACGGCGTACGTTGCCGTAGCTCGAGGAGGGCCGCATGCAAAGTGTCATCAACCAGCGCGTGAGCGCACGAACTCTTCGTTCGTTCCTAGTAGCTGGAGAACACTCCCGTGCCAAGAATCGCATTCGACGCAATGCAGGACGTCGACGATGTTGAATCTGAAAACAGCCGCTTCCGATCGCGGCGCAAACAAACCAGACAAAAGCGCAGGTTTTCGCCGCCGGATCACCGCACCAGCGCGGAAGAATTCAAATGCGGTCATTGCCGAACCTTTGTCGGCCCACCCATCAGTGGGGGGCGGCATCGCAATCACTGTCCGCTCTGTCTCTACTCACGGCATGTCGATCGCCAAACGCCGGGCGACCGGCTGAGCGATTGCCGCAGTCTGATGGAACCCGTTGGCACCTGGTTTCGGCGCAACGGTGAACAGGTCATCGTTCACCAATGCCTGGGATGCGGCAAAACACGCAACTGCCGCGTCGCTGCCGACGACTATCACGTCGCTTGCATGCACCTGGTTCCATGGACCGAACCGGGCCAGCTCGACGACCAGGCGGCCGGCAACGATGAAGAGATTGCGTAGCATGGTGCACCCGGGGCCTCAAAACCCCGGGTGCAGTCATCTCATGAACCGGAGACTGCCAGGGTGGATGGATCGATGGTCAAGCCGGGAATGACCGCCGAAGTTGCGACGCCAGCCCCCGGCAATCGCTCGATGTAGACGCCACCTTCAAGCGACAGGACGGTGATTGACGGCCCCTCCGGGTCAACAATCCAGTATTCGGGCACCCCGAAGTTCGCATAGAGCATGCGCTTCTTGACATTGTCCTGCCCACGACTGCCGGGTGAGAGAATCTCGATGCAAATCGAAGGGGCGCCGGCGACTCTTTCGTCGGTGATGATGTCGGCAATCACGGATCCAACGACCACGATGTCCGGCTGAACGACGTTGAAGCGATCGAACCGGACATCAAGTGGTGCGGCGAGGACTTCGCCAGTCTGCTCCCGGGTGAGATGCGCATCGAGTTGCTTGACAAGCTCGCGGGAGACTCGTTGGTGGCGGATGCTGGGAGCTGGGCTCACATACACCTCTCCCCATATCAGTTCGTATCGACTGCCGTCATCAGGCAGTTCCTCAAGGTCATCGATGGTCAGTGGGCGATCAAGTCGTAGAGCGGTCACCATACCGAAACTCCAAGCATCCTGCAATGTGAAGCAATGTTAGCAGCACAGAAAGACTCTAACTCACCGATGCTGCCTTTTCCGCTTGTTTCCGGTAGAGCCGCGTCAGCCCCATCGCGGCCATATAGGAGGGGGTCGCCAGCTCGTAGCTCTGGAGAACCTCCGGGTCGGCTGCGTCGACATCCCGGGCCATGAGATCGTGGAGCGATACAGTCAGGATGTCCTGCGCTTCCCCTGCGGCGAAGCTCTCCTCACCCCGCTTCAGAAAAACGTCCAGCGCCGGTTCGATGCGTGCGAGGTGCCCTTCCGCATCATCGAACATGCCGAAATGGGCCAATCCGAGCCTCTTCGGCCGGAGCGCCTGCATCGCCGCGATACTCGCTCGCCATGAATCAGGGTCGAGATCGGGCGGCGGCGTCGGCGGGCAGATGTAGTCCCGTCCGGGCATGCGGATTCCAGCCACGTCCCCGGTGAATAGATCCCGGGAGTCCAGGTCGAACAAGGCGACGTGGTGCCAGGCGTGACCCGGCGTGAAGAGAATCTGCAGGCGACGATCGGCGACATCGACAACCTGCCCATCCTCGTACTGCACTACCTGCTGTTCCGGAATCGGCAGGATCGTGCCCCACAGACTGTCCATCTGGTCCGTATAGATGCGTGTGGCGCTGGCGATCAGCTTGGACGGATCGATCAGGTGCGGAGCGCCAAAGGGATGGACATACACCGTCGCATCCGGATTCGCCTGCGCCAGCAACCCAGCGGCGCCGGCGTGATCGAGATGGATGTGCGTCAGCAGGATATGCCCGATATCCGTGATCGAGATACCCAGCGAGCCAAGAGCGGCATTCAGGTGATCGAGCGTGGACGAAGGACCCGTTTCGATCAGTGCCCACGAATCGCTGCCGCGATAGAGCCATGCGGAGATGATCTCCCGGCGATCCTGAAATCCCAAATCGATCTGCCAGAGACCGTTTCCGCGATCGATCACCGCATCGTCCAGTCGCCACTCCCAGGTCATTTCTTCACTCCCCTCGTTCGTTCGCAGGGTTCATCATAGCGCCACTGTGCGGCGGTCCGGAACGTTGCGGTTGCCACCGTCCATGACTCTATAATGGCAGCCTTGGGAAGGGATGGTGGCTCGTCGCGCAGCATGACCCGCATCGCTGCAACACGAGAAAATCGATTGGGAGGACAACGTGGAAGGCGGCGATCTGGTAACCGTGGCCGACGCAGCCGTTCACCTCAGTCGCAGCGCGGAACAAGTCCGCCGGTACCTGAGGGAAGGACGACTCACCGGCACCCGTATCGGTGGTCAGTGGTTCATTCATCGCGACGTCTTGGCAGCGTTCGGTCACGAGATGCGCGAGGAGCGAGGCTTTCTCGACCGGATTCCACCGGCTCGCGAATGCGCTCCGCTGGACCGAATCATCGGTATTGGCGCCGGTGGGGGGAGCAATCTCGCCGAAGGCATGGAAGCGTACCGCAGGACCTTTCGCTGGAGGCGGTAAATGGCGGCATCAGTTCCTGAATACCTGCCGATCGCATTCGTCGACACGTCGGCCATTGTCGCGCTCGTCGATCGCGAAGATCACACCCATGGCGATGCGGTCAATGCCTATCACTCCCTAGTCGACGACGGATACCGCCTTTTCACAACCAACCATGTGATCCGCGAAACCTACGATCTGCTGGCCTCGACGCTTGGGCACACCGTTGCCGCGCAATGGCTGAGCGATGTGGGTCTTGCCGTCTACGTGACCGACAACCAGGACGAAACCCGGGCGCGTGAACGCATTCTTGCCGCTGGTCCCGACCGGCCACTTCGCTACTCCGACGCCATCAGCCTGTCGGTTATGGAACGGCTGGGCATCGTCGAGGCATTCGCAGTCGATCCTGACTTCCTCGAAAGCATGACGGGATGACCTCACGCAGCATCATCGAAGCGATCCGGGTTCCGCTCTTTCTGGTCACAGCGATGTGGGTGATCGTCTTTCTGATGATGGTGGTCATCGAGGGACTGAAGCGAGCCTTCTAGCGCCTCACTTCGCGGGATGCTCTGCACTCGGGAAAATCAGCGCGCATCCAGCCAAGTGCCGTGTCATCGCGCCACCCCCCAATCGATGCGTAGCCTCGCCATTTTTAGCGCTTTCGCCCAGACGCGCCCTAAGAGGCTCTTTCACAGCAGCATGATCAGATGTTGAACGAATGTACCAAAGGCCGTATCCATTCGGACCATCTGGTGACCTATGTGTTTCGGTACTATGAATACACGCCATTCCGGCTACACCGCCAGCCACGGTGTAGTTGTCCCCCTTCCCTCGAGTGGTGAAGATACGGCGCGGTGCCAGCACTACCGCGCCGTATCGCTTTTTCCGGCAGTTTTGCGTTCATCCACTCCACGTCGTCCCGGCAATTGAGAACCGCCGGCACAGGGCCGGGTCTACGTTCGCGACCGCAGAGGCCCACGCATGCCGCCGTCCAGTCTCGTCAGGCCACAGGTGCCCGAACTACGTTTGCCCATCATGCCGTCTTGCCGTCTCGCCGACTCACCGTCTCCCTCTCCGCCTCTCCGCCCTTTCGCCTCTCCGCCTCGTCAGGCCACAGGTGCCCGAACTACGCTCGCCCGTCTCGCCGACTCGCCGTCTTTCCTCTCCGCCTCTCCGCCCTTTCGCCTCTCCGCCTCGTCAGGCCACAGCTGCCCGAACTACGTTCACCCGTCTCGCCGACTCGCCGTCTCCCTTTCCGCCTCTCCGCCTTTTCGCCTCTCCGCCTAAGCCCGTCCTGCCCTTACACTACGCCCGCGAACCTCTCGCTCGCTGTTGGTTCTACGGGCTCTGGTATGGATGACTCGCCTTCCGGGATAATCACAACTCCCCCGTCACGATCGGCCGATGCTGACGCCGGCCATCTGATGAGTCTGACCTCCTTCATCGGACGGCAGCAGGAGCTCGCCTGGATGCGCGAACGGCTGCTGGAGGGGCACCGCATCGTCACGATCACCGGCCCGGGCGGGGTGGGGAAAACCAGACTCGCCCACGCCGTCGCATCGATGCCCGAGTGCCAGACGGTCTATCCACACAGCATTCATCTCGTTCCACTGGCCCCGGTGACCGAGGTGGCAATGGTCATTCCGTCGGTCGCCCGGGCGCTTGGCGTTCTGGCCGACGAAAGCGCGTCGGCAGTGGAGCGGCTGACCGGCGCGATCGATCAACAACGCATCCTCCTCATCATCGACAACCTGGAGCATGTCATTGGCGCGTCAGTCGACCTCAAACGGATTGTCGATGCCTGCCCGAACGTGACACTTGTCGTGACGAGCCGGCGTGCGATGCGCGTGACGGGAGAACAGGAATTCTCACTCTCGTCACTTCCATTGCCGGCGATTGGCAGCGATCTGCTTGATGAGATGAATGCGTCGCCAGCTGTCCAGCTCTTTGTCGACAGAGCCGCAGCGGCAAATCCCGCGTTCGCCCTGACCCCGGAAACGGCCTCGTCCGTTGTCGAGATCTGTTACCGGCTCGACGGTCTGCCATTGGCTATCGAGCTGGCCGCGGCGCGAATCAAGATGCTCTCCGCGCAGGCACTGGCTTCCCGCCTCACCGGCCGGCTGCAGCTGCTCACCTCCGGACCGAGAGACGCCCCGCTCCGCCAGCAAACGCTCCGGGAAACGGTCCGGGAAACGGTCCGCTGGAGCTACGACTTGCTCACGCCGTTCGAGCAGCTCATCTTCCGGCGTATGTCGGTTCTGGGAGGTGGCGCCACCCTGGAAGCGATCGGCGCGATCGCCGGTCATGGAGTGCCGGTCAACGAACTGGACATCCTCGACGTCGTGGCCACACTCGTCGAACACTCCCTCCTCGTCCGGGACGAAGCTCCCGGTGCGGAAGTGCGATTCCGGATGCTGGAAACCATCCGCGAGTTCGCCCTGGAGGAGCTGGGCAAGGAAGAGGATGTCGAGAGCATTCGCAACGCGCACGCCGCGTACTTCCTCAGACTGGCGGAGCATGCTGCGAGCAATGAGTATGGCCCGGACGAAGCCACCCGCATCATCGCCCTCGAACCGGATCTCGGCAACGTGCGGTTGGCGCTCGGCTGGTTGCTGATCGACCGAGAATTCGATTCGCCCTACGTGCACATGGGGCTCCGCCTGGCGGGCGCCATGGTCCGGTTCTGGGATATTCGCGGCTACATCACGGAAGAACGGGAGTGGCTCATCCACGCCCTCTCCACCGTGCCGGACGACCCCACACCGGAGCGAGCGACGGCGCTCACCGGCATGGGTGTCAACTACTGGTACTCCAATCTGCTTCCGGAATCCGAAACGTGGCAGGAACAGGCGCTCGATGTCTGGCGACAGCTCGATCAACCGGCCGGCGTTGTTCGCTCGATCTGGTTTCTCGCGCTCGTGGCGGCGAAGCAGGGCGACATCGAACGCCTCGAAGCGCTGCTCTCCCAGGCACAGGCGGAGCGGCCCCGCATTCCCGATTCGATCTGGCACATCGTGCCGGTCGCCATCCAGTCGCTGATCGAGCTGGCAAAGGGAGATGGTGTTGCCGCAACTACCTATCTGAAGATGGCCGTCGAGTATCACAATGAGCGTGGGTTTCACTGGCCCGAGGCCTGGACCATCGGATTGATGGCCGATGCCGCGCTGATTCAGGGCAACCGGCCGGAATCCATGGACCTGATGCGTACCAGCCTGGCGCTCTTCGTGGAAACGGGCGACGTCTACGCCATGCTGGACGGCATGTTGACCATGGCGCTGCATCGGGCGGCGCTTGGCGACCCGGAAAACGCCGCGCGCATCCTTGGCGTCGTGGCGCGGGTACGCAAGTCGGTCGGGGAACGCCTCACCTGGCGGACGGTGAAGGAAGAAGATGTTCGGGCCGAGGTTGTTGCGGCACTGGGCAGCGAGCGCGTCGCGGCAATCCAGCGAGACTCCGCGTCGATGACCCTGAAGGATGGGGTGGAACTTGCGCTTTCGGCCGGCAGCGCCGATCTCCGTCCCGCCCGGCCGGTCGCCGCATCAGGCGGATTCAATCTCTCGCCGCGAGAGCTCGAAATCCTTCATCTGCTAGCACAGGGAAAGACCAATCAGGAAATCGGCGATGAGCTCTTCATCAGCCACCGCACCGCGGGCACCCATGTGGCCAATATTCTGGGCAAACTCGGCGTCCACTCCCGAGCCGCGGCAGTCGCGGTGGCGTTGAACAACGGTCTGGTCTAGAGCGGTTGCGAAAACTTGTGCTCAACCACCGCGCTCCCTGGACCAATTGATCCGTCATTCTGAGCGCAAGCGAAGAATCTCCCGCCGCAGCGGTGCCCTCAACCACGCGGTGCATAACTTTGCGCAACCGCTCTAAACAGCAAGAGAGGTCCCACTGGTGGAACCTCTCTTCTGACCCCCGCGGAGCCGCACCTCATATGCCAAAGGCTCGCCAGCCACGAGCCGGCATTCGATCAGGCGGCGCGGCTTCCTGAATGTCGCAGCACCGGCAACTCCTGCTGCAACAGGTCGTTGGCAATGCTGATGAGCCAGCCCGGCAAGGCTCCGCGCTCGCCGTGGAAGCTGTGTATTCTGGCCCACGCCCGGTAGAAGGTCTCGACCAGCAGCGATTCGGCGATTTCAACGTTTTGTGCCACGTGAATAAGGTGCCCATACACGGCAGGCGACGTCTCGTCGTACAACTGCTCGAACGCGGCAACATCGAGTCGGGTCAGACGCCGGACAAACCGCGCGTCTTCCAGAGCAGCCATGTTCAGTGTGTCGAATTTCGACATTGTGGTCCCCTCTTCCCGGTTGCGAATCACCTCTTCGTGTCGGCGGCGATTCGCGGAATTCCCTGCGATTCGGTTCTCCCGAGACTACTTTCGCCTCCGTGGCTCAAGAAGTGCCGAAAGAAACCTTAAAGAACCCTGAGAACCTCGTCATTTCGACCGAAGTGGAGAAATCTCTCGTTGATGGCTCGGACCGCTGTTCATGGAGGGCGCCCTGAAGAAACGAACGAGGGATTCCTCCGCTCCGCTACGCTTCGGTCGGAATGACGGGGTTGGCTGCGTCGCAACGCCTCTCGCTCGGATTATTCTGCAGAGGCCCCCTCTGTGTTTGTCTGTAGTCGCAGACCCCCGTGTCTGCTATCTCAGGGGGCACAACGCATCCATTGACGGCGGCGTCTCGTCACCTGCCGATACGGGTTCCCGATGGTTGCGCATGAGGATTGTGGCGAGCGATCGCAGTGTCTCCCATACAAGTGCAGACACGGGGGTCTGCAACTACAAGGCGATGAAATCGCTGCCAGAAGTCGTGTTGATCGCCCAATGAACAATCCGGGCTAGTGATCCATCGTCATCGCTTCATCGAGCGGACGCACTTCGATACTGCCGAACTGCGCGGAGGGGGTTCTGGCGGCCAGGCGAATCGCGTCGTTCAGGTCCCGTGCATCGAAGATGTAGAACCCGGCGAGATGCTCCTTGGTTTCGATGAATGGTCCATCCGAAACGGTGACCATACCGCCATCCAGGCGCATCGTCGCTGCCGTTTCAGGCGGTTGCAACGGAGACGAGAAGACATGCCGGCCGGCCAATCGCAGTTCCCCGATGAACTCGCGCACTGAGTGCTGGATCTGCTCCAGCTCGGCGGCTGGTCGTTCACTGACTCGCGCGTCCGCATCGTGATAGACCAGGCAAAGATACTTCACAGATTTCTCACTCTCTCGCGGAACAGCGCATGAACGATGGTTCTCTTCGTTGTCGACCAGCGTCCCGGCAATTCGACATCGCGGCGCTGGTTCGGTTGTCAGAGAAACGCACGCACCGCCTTCTTTGAGGAACGACGGTGGCCGAGTCCCGGCTATTCGAGCGACGGCAACTCTGCAAGCGGACGAATTTCGATTGCGCCGATCGTGGCCGGCGGCATGGTCAGCGTCAGTTGAACCGCCTGGTCCATATCCTCGGCTTCGATCAGGTAGAAACCGCCCACTTGCTCCTTGGTCTCGGCAAACGGCCCGTCGGTGACGGTGTGGCCCTCTTCCCGCACCTGGACGGTGATCGCCGTCGTCGCAGGTTGCAGCGGCGACGAGGCGATCAGATGACCGCTTCTGGCCAGATCGCGGTGATTCTCCAGCACCTTCTGGTAGATCCCCGCCGGAGTTGGCTGCGGATCTCCACCCGGTCCGTCACATCCGTAGACGATGCACAGGAATCTCACACCGGTAGCCCTTCGACCTCGTAGACTGGACGAATCTCGACAGTTCCCAGGCGTCCGCCCGGGATCTTCTTGGCGATCTCGATCGCTTCATCCAGGTCCTTGGCATCGACCAGGAAGTACCCTCCCAGTTGTTCGCGGGTTTCCGCGAACGGCCCGTCGGTGATCACTCGCTTGCCGCCGCCAGCCACCACGCTCGTCGCGGTCGCCACCGGCATCAACGCGTTGGTCCCCAGGAGTTTTCCCTGCTCGTGCAGCTCCCGGGCCAGCTCGGCTGATTCCTCGTAGCAAGCGGCCCGGCCAGCGGCATCCCAGACTTGCTCGTCTCCATAGATCAACAACAGATACTTCATCGAACTCCTCGTTCCTGTTTCGTGCGCCACACCGTTCCCGGCAAGTCATTCATTGGACGATGGTTCACGTCGCTATTCGGTCAGCCGCCGGCCATCGCCCCGACGACGAAATAGGCCTCTTTACCAGACGCAACCTCATCGGGAAGGAGCGCATCCGGCGACTCGTGCGACAAATCCTTCTGGCAGGCGAAAAAGCGCACCAGGGGACGGCGTTGCTTCGTCGCATGGTCCCGAATGGTGCCCTTCAGCATCGGATAGGACGCTTCCAGCGCATCGAGCACATTGCGCTGCGTCACCGGAGCGGCGACATCCAGCTCGACCTCCTTGCCCGTTTTGGCCAGCGTTCGCAAATGCCCTGGCAGCACAACCCGAACCGTCATAACGTCTGCACTTCCACAGAGAGAACGCCCGGCAGATCGCGAACGATTGCGTTCCAGGTATCACCGGAATCGCTCGAGGCGTAGACCTGTCCTCCGGTTGTGCCGAAGTAGACGCCGCACGAATCGAGCGCGTCGACCGCCATCGCGTCGCGCAGGATGTTGACGTAGCAATTCTCCTGCGGCAGCCCTTCGGTCAGTGCTTCCCACTCATTGCCCCCGGTGCGGCTGCGATAGACCCGGAGCTTGCCCTCCGGCGGATAGTGGTAGTGATCGCTCAGGATCGGCACCACATACACCGTTTCGGGATCGTTCGAGTTGACCACAATGGGAAAGCCGAAATCGCTCGGCAGGTTGCCGCTGATCTCCGTCCACAACTCGCCGCCGTTGTCCGTGCGCATCACGTCCCAATGCTTCTGCATGAAGATCGTGTCCGGTTTCGACGGGTGCATCGCCAGATTGTGAACGCAATGTCCCACTTCCGCGACGGGATCGGGAAGCTCCCACTCCGACTTCAAACCGTGGCAGATCGCTCGCCAGGTTTCCCCGCCGTCGTCGGAACGGAACGCCCCCGCCGCTGAAATGGCCACGATGATCCGGTCCGGATTGGCGGGATCGAGGAGGATCGTGTGCAGACACATCCCGCCGGCGCCCGGTTGCCACATCGGTCCGGAAACCTCCCGCAACCCGGGCAACTCGGTCCATGTCTGGCCACCGTCGGTCGATTTGAAAAGCGCGGCATCCTCAACTCCGGCGTAAACGGTGTCGCGATCCTGATACGACGGCTCCAGATGCCAGACCCGCGAGAACTGCCACGGATGCTGCGTGCCGTCGTACCACTGATGCGTGCCGGGATCGCCAACGTAGTTGAATTCGTTGCCGATCACCTCCCAGGTCTTGCCTCCATCGTCCGACCGCTGCATCACCTGACCGAACCAGCTGCTCGTCTGCGAGGCATAGATCCGGTTGGGATCGACGGGCGATCCCTTCAGGTGATACATCTCGAATCCCGGAAAATGAGGTTCGCTCACATCCCATTGCTGCCGTCGTTCATCCGACGTCAGGATGAATGCCCCCTTTTTGGTTCCCACCAGCAGTCGAACTCCGCTCATTGCTCGCTCCTCGCTTCAAAGCACCATTGAGTCACCGCTCTTTTGTCGTTCAGGCCGGGCCGAATTCTACATGCGGTGCTTCCGACCTCGCCCACTCCACCGCCTGCTCTCGCGAATCGACCTTCCAGGGCCAGAAGGCGACACTTCCTTGTCGATTGCGGAGACCCCTAATCTACACCGGAGCAATCGATTCGGCGTGTCCCTCACCCATGAATCTCTCTGATCACCCCGACGATCGGCTCGTTCCGCCAGCGGGCTTCGATCTCCATACCTGCTTTGCTCATCTCGATCATCTCGTCCAGGTTCGCCGCCCGGAAAATGGCGTATCCGGCAATGACTTCCCTGGTTTCGGCAAATGGACCGTCGGTGACAACCGGTGCGCCATTCGAAAAGACGACGCGCGTCGCCGCCGAAGATGGCAAGAGTCCGCCCCCGCCTTCAAACCGCCCCTCCGCAACCAGTCTGCCAACGACCTCTCCCATCGCATCGAATATCGATGGACCGGGCATAACGGCGGCTTCCGTTTCCGGACTTGCGGTGAAGCCACCGAAGTAGCGCTTCAGTTCCGTTCCACCAACAGACGCCTCAGCGTCTTCTTCAGCAGCGTCCGGCGCCGGTTCCTCATCCGGAAACTCCATGCACGGCATCAGGACGATCTCGCCGTCACCTTTGGCGTACCCGGATCCCTCGACCAGCATGGGAACTTGTTTGGCCCAGTCGATCGCTTCTTCCTTCGAATCAACCTGAATGATCCAGAAACCGGCGTCGATCTTCTCCGGATTGGGAAACGGCCCCTTTTCGACCCGAAACTCTCCCTTCTCCAGCGTGACAACCGCGCCCATGTCGCTCGGTTTGAACCCTTCCGCGCTCACCCAGATTCCGGCCTCGTACATCCGCTGGTTGTATCGCTCGATCGCCTCGAAACCGGGATCGTTCACCGGCGTCCCCGCTTCGAGTGTGGGGTTGCTCTTGATGATCATCATGTATTGCATGCGCGCTCCATTCGATGCCCAGTGATTCCAGCATCACCTTGTCGAATGGCGTTCGCCTCGTTCGACATGAGCCCGGCCCTCCGGTTCAAATCGGTGGCTGATACACCTCGCTGGTTCCTGAGGATCGTCTCGGGATGCACCGGGGATTTGTCCCGATACGGGTATCTCGATAGACACTGCGATCATCACCCGCAATCAGGCGTGTTAGCCGTTGGCTTCAACCATCGGACCCGCGCCTAAACCGCCAGCTCCTGTAGCCGACCCTCGAGAAAGCGGCGCTCAGGTTCGAGTTGCGTCAGTGCCAGCGCCCGCGTGTAGGCCGCTCTCGCTTCATCTGCCTTGCCGAGCCGGCGGTACATATCGGCCCGCGCCGAATGCGCAAGATGGTATTCGGTGAGATCGCCCCGCGCCAGAATCGCTTCGATGATGGCCAGGCCCGCCTCGGGTCCCTCCAGCATCGCCACGGCGACGGCCCGGTTGAGCTCGATGATGGGTGTCGGGGTGGCCACCATGAGGAGATCGTAGAGCGCCACGATCTCCTGCCAGCTCGTCTCCGCCGCGGACGGAGCCGAGGCATGAACCGCCGAGATGGCAGCCTGCACCGTATACGGTCCCACCGGACCCCGGGACAACGCCTGCCCGACCAGCGCCTGCCCTTCAGCGATCAACTCCCGGTCCCACAGACTGCGGTCCTGGTCTTCCAGCAGAACGAGATCGCCGCCCGGTGTCGTTCTGGCGACCCGGCGCGACTCGTGGAGCAACATCAGGGCCAGCAGTCCCATAACTTCGGTCTCGGGCAGCATCTGCAGCAGGAGCCGGTTCAGCCTGATCGCTTCCGAAGAGAGATCAGCTCTGGTCAGGCTCTCGCCAGAAGAGGCGGAATACCCTTCGTTGAAAACGAGATAGATGACGTGCAACACCGTCTCGAGCCGCTCCGGCAGCTCCTCAGGACCGGGAACCTGGTAGGGAATGCCGGCGTCGCGAATCTTGCTCTTGGCCCGCACGATGCGCTGGGCCAGCGTCGCTGGTTTGGTCAGAAAGGCGCGGGCAATCTCTTCGGTCGTCAGCCCGCACATTTCGCGCAGCGTCAGCGCGATACGCGCTTCCGGCGCCAGCGCGGGGTGGCAGCAAGTGAAGATAAGCCGCAACCGGTCGTCGCCGATTCCTTCCTCGTCCAGCACTTCGTCGAATTCATCCGCTGCCTCATCGAGCTGCTCCGCCAGAACCGGCAACGATTTGTCGAATCTGGCTCGCCGCCTCAGATTGTCGATCGCCTTGAACCGGCCAGTGGAAACGAGCCAAGCCCGTGGATTGTCCGGAACGCCCTCCGCCGACCATTGACGAAGCGCCGCGGCAAACGCATCCTGCATCGCGTCTTCGGCCAGATCGAAATCGCCGAGCAGCCGGATCAGGGTCGCCAGAACCCGCCTCGACTCGGTGCGATACACCTCCTCGACGATCAGCTGCATCTGGTCGATCGTGGTTGCGGTCACGGACGCGATCCCCTCATCATGTCCGGAGGCTCCGTCACCAGCCCCCCTCGAATCGAATTCATCGTGCCGGCTCTTGGCTCTTCAGACGACACCAGTCTCAACGCATCGATCGTGCGCATGACGGTCATCCAATCCGGTACTAGTCCGGAAATCATCGTACAAGTGTTCTATAGCGCCGTCAATACCCTGGCATGCTCCTCGATGGCTAGCGAGCAAATCGTTGCTGCGATCGAGCCTTGGCTTTGGCCGCTTCGATCTCCCGGTCGCGCGCCGGAGCGCTGGTCTGCAATCCGTCGAAAAGCCGGGCGATGACACCGCTCACATCGTCGACAGCCGCATCGAACGCCTGCTGGTTGGCTGCCGACGGTTTCTGCATTCCACTCACTTTGCGCACGAACTGAAGCGACGCCGCCCGAATCTCCTCGTCGGTGGCCGGCGGCGCGAAATTGAACAGTGGTCGAATATTGCGGCACATGTGCATCTCCTCCGAACTGCCCGCGCTCTGTGGTAAGACCGGCGGCATCGCCGGGCACTGGAGCCAAGCGATCCCGCCGGAAGTAAACTAGACCGCCAGCTGGTGGCGCCGAACTCAGATTCCAGGGTTTCTCTTCGATGGCATATCTGCCGATCGTGTTCACGGTGATCGTCGCTGCGGCCCTTCTGCTCCATCACTTCCGGCGACCCATCCAGTCTTCGTCCAACAGCCATACTCCCGAACCTGGTGCTTTCATCACGCCCCTGACGTCCCGCATGAACCGGACCGCAGGGAACGGCCGCTCATCGTCCGAGACCGGATCTGGCGACACTGAGGACATCTCGATCGTGACGCCACCCCGCCACGATGCCACCCCCCGCCCATCCCCGGCAGTGCTGGCAACGACCGGTCTCCCTTTGGCGATGCTCGGATTGAGCCTGCTCGTCGCGGCGAATGCACGACTCTACCACCAGAATCTCTCCCTCTTCGCCGGAGTGGCGCTGCTGGCCGGTGTTTCGCTCTGGGTCATCTACCTGTGGGCCAATCGGGGTTGGGAGATCGTCACAACTGCTCGCCCCGCCATCGACCGGCTCCGAATCACTCCGCAGCTGGCGCTGCTGGCCGTGGCGGCCATCGCTGGGTTGTTCGCCTGGCGTCTGGCCAGCGACAACCACTTTCGCGTCAATGGAGTCGTGGCCTGGTGCGTCGCCATCGCCGCCTGGCTCGGTGCATGGTGGCCAGTGCGACAAAAACCGGCGTTGTTCAGACTCAGCCGGAGTCACTCTCTGCGACCGGAACAGGGTTGGGCGCTCGCCGCCGGACTGATGGCGATCACCGCTATTGGCCTCTTCTATCGATTCTTCCGCATTCGCCTCACCCCCGGCGACCCCACCAGCGACCACGCCGAGAAGGTCGGCGATGTCTACCGGCTCCTGCACGGCCAGCACTACGTCTTCTTCGAGATGAACACCGGTCGCGAACCAGCGCAGTTCTATCTCACGGCCGCCATGATCGAGCTCTTCCATTTGCCGACCGACTGGGTCACGCTCAAGATCGGCACAGCGGCGATCGGCGTCCTGACCATCCCCTTCATCTACCTCTTCGTCGCTGAGATCGCCGGTCGGTACGCTGGGCTTACCGCGGCACTGCTTGTCTCAGTTGCCAAATGGCCCGTCGCCATCAGCCGGGCCGGTTTGCGCTTCCCCTACGCCGTTTTGTGGGGCGCGGTGACGCTCTGGTTCCTGATGCGTTGGATGAGAACCGGCGATCGGCGGGACGCGCTCCTCTGTGGCGCCGCGATGGGTTGCGGACTCTACGGCTATACCCCCTTTCGAGTCGTCGCCATTGTGGTCGGCATGGGGTTCGCCATCGAACTGCTCGACCCTCGCTGGAAAGGGCGCCGGCGCCAGATCATCGAGCAGGGTCTTCTGGCGCTTGGCACCGCTTTGGTGATCTTCATCCCACTGGGCCGGTACGCCTGGGACGACCCGGACATGTTCTTTTCCCGCACAACAGAGTCGATGAAAGCGGAAGCGGGCACGCCGGTCAGCGAGCAAGTCGTCACCTTCCTCCACAACATCTGGCATTTCCTGCTGGCGTTCAACTGGCAAGGCGATTCGACCATGGTCAACATGGTCAGCTATCAGCCCTTTCTCGATGTGATCACCGGTGGTTTGCTTCTCGCTGGAGCGCTGATGGCCGTCTATTCGCTGGTACGGGTGCGGGACGTTCGCCTGATCCTGCTCCTCCTCTCGCTGCCGGTGCTGATGCTCTCGTCGACGCTTGTGCTCGGAGAGACGGCATATGAGAATCCCAGCGTCAACCGGGGAGGACCAGTCATCCCGGTCGTGTTTCTCATCTGCGCGCTTCCGGCCGGCATCCTCCTTCCCGCACTGGCCAGCAAGCTCCGGCCCGGCCGCCTCTGGGCCGGTCTTGGCGTCGCGACAGTTGTCGCCATTCTGCTGTCAATTGGAGGTCAGAACTACCGGAGCTATTTCGAGGAATTCCAGGCGCAGCAGGAGATCACCCTCGCGCCAACCACGCGCATCGCCCAGACCATCAAGGCCTATGAGGACATCGGCGTCGACATCGACAATGTCTGGCTGGCTGACTACCCCTTCTGGCTGGACATCCGGAACATCGGTTTCACCGCGGGATACCCGGAGTGGGCGGCCACTCACAACCTCCTTGCAGACAATGAGCTACCAGCAATCCCGCCCTGGGAATCGGCGCTGTTCATTTTGAACCGGAGTGATACAGAACGCCTGGCCGACCTTCGGCAACGCTTTCCGAATGGCATCGTCACCGAGATCGCCGTACCCGACCCGAACCGGAACTTCATCGCCTTCTGGGTCCCGCCATCGGCGCCGTCAGAGCCGGGGCAAACGATCCCTGTTGGATTCACGCCCGGCGCTTGATCGATGCGATGCGAATGGGCGGCGTCAGATGCTGCTCGTCGCGCGGCGCGCCGTTGATGGCCCGAACCACCGCCATACCCTCGATCACCTGCCCGAACGCGGCGAATCCCTGCCCGTCCGGGTTGCGCCCTCCACCGAAATCAAGCTCCGGTTGATCTCCAACGCAGATGAAGAACTCGGTTTTCGCGCTATCGGGATCGCGACGAGCCATCGAGATCGTGCCATCCAGATGCCGGAGTCCGGTCGCATTCGTTCGTTCGAGGAGGAGGGCCGGTTGCGCCTCGATGTCGAACGTTTCCGGCACGCCTCCCTGGATCACCGCAATACGCACGGCGTCGTTCGGCTGATTGTCCGGGGTCACCGTTCGGTAGAACCGGCCGCCATCATAAGCGCCGCTCTCCACGAAACCGAGGAAATTCGCCACCGTTCCCGGCGCCGCGGTTTCATGCAGCTCGACGACGATCGTTCCCGCGTCTGTCGCGATCTCCACAACTGGATGCACCATCACCCGCTCCTCCTCAATCCCTCATCCATACCGGCGCCGACGATATCACAGCGCCGACCCTTGCTCTCCACCGAACCCCGCGCATCCCGCAGACGCAGCCCTCCATCATCCGTAGTTGCAGACCCCCGTGTCTGCTATCCCATGGGAATCGATGCCATGCATTGCCTACATCCCCACAGAAAAGCACAGCCGGGGTCTGCGACTACAAGGGCATCGCGCACAGCATTGAACACCGTTTTTGCCATATCACAAGAGTGCCGTTCAGGCGTCATATATGCAGAACCGCAGGATATTCGTATGCAAGGAACCGACATGAACGTATCGACAAGCAAACTCAAAACACCTATTGGAACGATCGCTGTTGCGATGACCGAGCGTGACGAAGTCGCCGGGATCTGGCTCGACGATGACTCGGACGCCAAAGCGTTCGACACCTGGCTGACACGCCATGGATTCGAAGCGCAACCCGCTCCCGAGATCCCAGCGACCATTGCCGATCAGTTCGATGCCTACTTCGCTGGCTCACGGCAATCCTTCACCCTGCCACTGGCGGAGCAAGGGTCGGCGTTCGAGCGAGCGGTCTGGAAAGAGCTCAGATTCATTCCGTTTGGCGGGACGATGTCCTACGGCGAAGTCGCCGACGCCATCGGCCATCCGGGCGAAGCACAGCGAGTCGGGCAGGCGTGCGCTTCCAACCCATGGCTCATCGCCGTGCCGTGCCATCGCGTTGTCGCTTCCGACGGTTCACTCCGCGGCTACGCCGCCGGATTGCACATGAAGGAACGACTCCTCAATCACGAACGCGGCCTGTTGGGGATGTCGTTCTAGTAGGCACAGGGTCCGAAGTCCGAAGTCCGGAGCATCGATCGGACTACGGACTCCGGACCTCGGACTCCAGACTACTCACTCCGCGCGTTCACGATCAGCACCGGCGCCCTGGCGTTGCGCACCAGCTTCTCCGCCAGGCTGCCCAACGCCCACCGCTCGATACCGCTCCGCCCGTGTGTCGTCAGCGCGATGACGTCGTGCGGGTGGGCAGCGTCGTCGATCATCTGGAACGGCTCGCCGACAGCCACACTGAAGGTCGTGGCAATCCCTTCGTCGTTCAGCTCGTTGGCCAGCAGCGTGAGGTCGTCGACCGCTTTTCGTTCGAGCGAGATCAGCGTTTCGCCAGTGTCGTATCCGACGACCGGCGGACCCATCCAGGGCAGCGGCACCGCAACCGCGTCCGGCGCCACAACCACCGAAATCAGGTGAACGGCATCACCCGTCTCCCTGGCGATTCTGCGGACCACCGTGAGCGCTCTCGTCGCCCGCTCGGATCCATCCAGGGCCACCACGAAGCGACCGATTCTGCCGTTGTCCAGTTCGGCTTCGCCGTCGACCGGTCTGACGACCAGCACGGGAACATCGGCCGAGCGAGAAATCCGGTCCGCAACTGAACCGAATCGCCATCGCCCGATCGCGCCCCGACCATGGCTGGCAATGGCGATGACATCGACCGCTTCCTCGCGGGCAATCCGCAGAATTTCCTCGGCAGCGTCGCCCGCCGAAACGACGACATGGGCCGGTCCATGCCCGTTCACCCACCGTTCGGCGATCTGCTCGAGGTACTCGGCAGCCCGGCTGGCCACGCGGTCCTGGTCTTGCTCGGTCAGCGGCATCGTCCAGCCGCGCTCATCACGCTTCGGCTCCGCCACTGGCACAATCGAGGTGAAAATGAGACTGCCGGAGCTCCCGGCCAATGCCGATGCATACGGAATCGCCTGCAGTGCCAGGGCGGAACCGTCCAATGGCACGAGAACCTTGATGGGATTTGATCGCTCGGTTGTCATGGTGTGCAACTCCCCAGGCATTCGCCTGCTACGAGTTCAATTCTCGCCACAACCCGCAACAATCATCCCCTTACGCGGCATCCGACTGTGTCAAGATCATCACATTCCGCGGCGAGTCTCGGGCGACCACTGCGGAGCAAGCCAGAACCTGGCTATCCGGCCACCGAACGGATCACGACGCCAGCCGCCCCGGGCCGGGCCTCGACGATCATCTTGTTGTACCGGGTCACCTGCTGGTCGGCAAAACTGACCCGCCAGCGGTCGAGCTCATCGAGTCGCGACGGTTTCTGGGCGGCCAGCAGGCGGCCCATGGAAAAGAGCGCTTGTTCGGCGGTCATCGTCGACAAGAGCGTGACCCCGACCGAGAATCCCAGCGCCGCCAGCTCTTCCAGCACATCGAGCACCAGAGGCCCGCGGCTGTTGCCAATCCCCTCCAGGTAGACGATCGCCCGGCCCTGCTCGGTCAGGTGCTCAGCGATACCCTTGAAAAGCGGCCGAACGACAGTCAAGCCATCCTCGCCTCCCCCGCCGTAGAGGGGAAAGCTCACACCGTCCGGCACCGGAATGAATGGCGGATTGGCCACGATCAGCGCGAAGCGTTGGCCGGCGATCGGTTCGTAGAGATCACCCTGGCGCACAGAGAATCGCGCTTGCATGCCATTCAGCATCGCATTGAATGTCGCCGCGTCGACCGCCTGCTCGCTGAGATCGACCGCGGTCCACTCCAGTCCTCGTCTGATGGCGCCAATCGATTGCCCGGCAATACCCGAACCTGTGCACAAGTCGAGCGCGCGACCACTCGCAGCCAGCGCGGTCGCCTGCCGCTGCAGATGATTGACCAGCGTCAGCGACTCGGGGCCCAGATAGACATCGGCCAGCTCGGGATTGAAACCGGGGTAGTAGGGATTGGTGGAGACAACGAAATACAGCCCGAGACGGCTGGCCACCGCCAACCCATCGGTCGAAACCGATTCGCCGGCGTCATCCAGCACCAGAAGCCCGCTCGCCAGCGCCGCCTCCAGAAAGTCCCGGCCCAGCGCGCCTTCGACGACCTCAACAGGCGCCGGCTGACCCAGGGAAAGCAACTGCAGCGCGATCCGCAATGGCGGCTCGAGACCACTGATCGCCCCGGCAAATGTCTCGAAATGCGGAAAAGGGGACGCCAGGTAGTCTGGCCGCAGCGCTTCCTGCGCGACATCGAACCCGATCTGTTCGAGCGTCGACCGAAGAACCGAAACGCTCCCCGCATCCGCAAACAATCGTTGGCTCATGACCTACCCGCTACCCCCGAATATCCACCACGCCGATGCCGGTGCGGCATGAAGATCGTGCATTTCTAGACCACTACACCGTCGTCCCGACCGAAGTGGAGGGATCTCTCGGTCGCGTTGGGCGACCTGTTCATCTGTAGCGTTTCCGGACCCGACCGAGAGATCCCTCCACTCCGCTTCGCTCCGGTCGGGATGACGATGGCAAGGGCATGTTGGAGACCGTCTCGCGGTAGCACCCACGCCCAGCCTGGTATGAAACGACGCGTAGCCTCGCCATTTATGGCGCTTTCGCACTCATGCGTTCCTGATCCCCAAGCGCGGGAACATCTTCCGAAAAGTGACACGCGGCCCATTGACCGGGCGCGATCTCCCGCAACATCGGGCGCGATTCGGAGCAGATCTCCCGGGCCATGGGGCACCGCGTATGGAAAGGACAACCGGACGGCCGCTCGATCGGACTCGGCACCTCGCCGCGCAGCAGCACCGATCGCTGGTCGCGCATGGAAACCTGATGATCGGGAATCGAATTCAGCAATGCCAGCGTGTAGGGATGTCTGGGCCGGGAGAAAACAGTCTCAGCGGTCCCGTACTCGACGACATTGCCCAAATACATCACCGCGATCTTCTGGCAGAGATAGCGAACCACCCGCAGATCGTGGGAGATGAACAGATAGGTCAATCCCAGCTGTTGCTGCAACGAACGCAACAGGTTGAGCACCTGCGCCTGCACGGAGACGTCCAATGACGAAACCGGTTCATCGAGCACCAGAATCTCCGGTTCGAGCGCCAGCGCCCGGGCGATATTGACCCGCTGACGCTGTCCGCCACTCAGCTGATGCGGATAGCGACTCGCCAACCGGTCACCCAGACCGACCAGCGTCAGGAGTTCCGACACTTTCGCTTTGCGCGACGCGCTGTCGCCGATACCGTGAATGCGAAGCGGATCCTCGATCGCCCCACCGACGGTCATGCGCGGCGCCAACGCGCCGTAGGGGTCCTGGAAAACAAGCTGCACTTTGCGCGGAAACGTCCGTATCTCATCTTTCGACAGGGCGGCCGCATCCTGCCCTTCGATCAGCACTCGCCCCGAGCTGGGAGACTCCATCCGCACCACCAGCTTGGCCAGTGTGCTCTTGCCGCAGCCGCTTTCGCCGACCACGCCGACGATCTCTCCCCGGGCCACCTGCAGATCGATGCCGTCAAGGGCGCGCAAGGTTCCCTTGCCGCCCTGACCGCGCACCGCGTACTCCTTGACCACATTCTCCATCGCCACCACGGGCGCCACGGCGGTCATCGGCCCACCCCTTCGTTTACCGGTGCACCCAGCGGGTAGAAGCAGGCGACCTGTCGACCATCCTGGCCCGCCGTTTGCAGCAATGGCCGTTCGGAGACACACCGCTCGGTGGAGAAGTGGCAGCGCGGGGCGAAGACGCACCCCTTGGGGACATTGTTCAGGGACGGCAAGCGCCCTTCGATCGCCGGCAGGGGTTGATTCGGATCGCTGGCCAGCGTGGGCGCCGAACCCAGCAGAGCCGCCGTGTAGGGGTGATTCGGTTGCTGAAAGAGCGCATCGACCTGACTCGTTTCGAGCGTGTGTCCGGCATACATCACGATCACCCGGTCGGCGATCGATCGAATGACGCCAAGATCGTGGCTGACGAAGATGAGCGAGAAGTTCAGCTGGTCTTTGAGCGACCGCAACAGCTCGATGATCTGCGCCTGAATCGAAACGTCGAGCGCGGTCGTCGGTTCGTCGGCGATGATCAACTGCGGATCGAGGAGCAGGGCCATGGCGATGGCCACCCGTTGACGCAGCCCGCCACTCAGCTCCCAGGGATAGGCGGAAAGACGAGATTCCGGCGCTGAAACACCGACCAATCGCAGTTTTTCGACGGCAAGCGCCGCTGCGTCGCTTTTCGAGACCTTCCGGTGAGCGCGCACGACATCGGTCATCTGCCGGCCAACGGTGAAGAGGGGGTTCAACGCCGTCAACGGATCCTGAAAAATGATGCCGATCTGCGTGCCGCGGATCGAGCGCATCTGCTTGTCATTGAGGAGCAGGAGATCGCGCCCGCCAAACTCGACCTGCCCCTGGTCGACCCTGCCGGGATAGCCGATCAATCCCATGATCGAGAGACTGGCCACGCTCTTGCCGCTGCCGCTCTCCCCCACGATGCCGACGCATTCGCCCGGGTAGACATCGAAGGAAAGGTTGTCGACAGCCCGAACCACGCCTTCCCGCGTCTGGAACACGGTGGTCAGATTGCGGACGGAGAGCGCCGGGGCTCGATCGGTAGGAAGCGAAGAAACCATCGGGCTACACCGTCTGCAATCGCGGATCGAGAAGCTGGCGCAACCCATCGCTCATGATGTTCAGACTCATTGTCACCAGCAGGATCGCCAAACCGGGCAACGTGATGACCCACCAGGCGCTGGCGATGTACTGGCTCCCGTCCAGCATCATGCCGCCGAGCGATGGCGTCGGCGGCTGAATGCCTAAACCGAGAAAACTCAGTGTGGCTTCGAAGATGATCAATCCCGGCAGCTGCAGGGTGGCGATGATCGCGATAGCCGGCATCACGTTCGGCAGCACATAGCGCAATCCGATCCGCCACCGGCTCGCTCCCAGCACCTGCGCTGCCTTGACGTAGTCTTTCTGCATCTCCTGCAGCACCACGCCACGCACCACCCGGGCGAAATAGACCCAGCCGGCCAGTCCCAGCAGGATGATCAGAATGCCGATCGATGTTTTCGTCGCCGCCACAATGGCCATCGCCAGCACGATGTAGGGAAAGGCCAGCTGCAGGTCGACCAGGCGCATCAGGATCATGTCGATGCGGCCGCCGACGAGACCGCTGATCAGCCCGATCGTCACGCCAAGCGCCATCGACAGCAGCAAACCGGCCACCGCCAGCACCAGCGACACTCGCATGCCGAAGAGCATCCGGGACAGCATGTCGCGGCCGAGTCCATCCGTGCCCAGAACGAACTCGGTCGAGCCTCCGCCATCCTTGTTCCAGAATGGGGGGCGCAGCCGGGCCGTGATGTTGTTGCGCGATGGATCATGCTCGGTGATCAAGGGCGCCGCAAGCGCGGCTCCGGCGATCAGCGTGAAGAGGAAGAGTCCGATCAGAAAGGTTCGGGCTCCGTTCCGTCCCAGGAAATCACGCCACCAGGAGAGCTCCTGAGGCGCATCTTCCATTGCCGGGCTGGCGCCGGGATCTCCAGTCAGAGGTAGAGCAGTCGACGCCATCTGCTACGCCTCGATCCGAATGCGAGGGTCGAGCGCCATATAGAGCAGATCGATCACGAGATTGACGAAGACGAACACCATGGCCGTCAGAATGGTGATGGCCTGGATGACGGGATAGTCGCGGGCGTTGACGGAGTCGATCGCCAGTTGGCCGACCCCCGGGTAGTTGAATACGACCTCGGTGACGATCGTCCCGCCCAGGAGATAGCCGAGATCGATGCCGACCACGGTGACGAGCGGCAGCGCCGCATTTCGCAGCGCATAGAACAACGTGATCCGCGCTTCGGAAACGCCGAAGGCGCGAGCGGTACGAATGTAGTCCTGGTTGAGCGCATCCATCATCGATGCCCGGATCACGCGCAGGTCGGCAGGCATGACAGCGAGCGCCACGGCGATTGCCGGCAAGACCAGACTCTTCCAGCCGGTGAACCCGACGGCAGGAAACCAGCCGAGATTGACGGAAAAGATGAGGACCAGCATCAGCCCGATCCAGAATGTCGGAGCCGACTGCCCAAATGTGCTCGCCGCAATGCCGAACCGGTCGATCCAGCTCCCCGGCCAGCGCGCACCGGCGATGCCAACGATCAACGCGAAGACAAGGGCCAGAACGAGCGCGGTGAACGCGAGCAGCAACGTTTCCGGCACCCGCTGCCAGATGAGCGAGAACACCGGTTCCTGATAACGGAATGACGTGCCGAAATCGCCCTTCGGCAAACCGGAGACGAAGTCCCAGAGCTGCGCCGTGAGTGGTTTGTCGGTGCCAAACTGCTCGCGATAGGTCTGCAGAATCTCGTCGCTGGCAAAAACGGGGGTGGACATGCGAGCCGGATCGCCGGCCGTGAGGCGCATCAGGATGAACACGGCCAGCACGATCACCACGATCAGAACGAGGTTCTGCAACATTCGACGCAGAATGATTCGTGCCATCGCCTAACGACCGTGCGGAATGTGGGCGTTCATCACCATCGAAGCTTACTACCGTTTGCTGGAATGACGACCGGATACGAGCGGCAGACCGGTCGCCCGGTCTGCCGCCGCACGTTCTTCTCTTGCTGTGCGCTATTCGCTCTTGGTGGCGAAGCGGAGCAGCGGCTCACCGACCACGGGCACTCGCTCGTAGTTCTGGACCTTGGAAGAAACGATAAATGGCCAGAGCTCATCCGAGAGATAGAGCGTCGGCTGCTGATCCCAGAGATAGGCGGCCATTTCGTTGATCTTGGCCAGGCGATCGTCGCCGGAAGCCTGCCGCTGAGCGTCGATCAGCGGCTGAATGGCCGGATCGTTGAGACTCCAGACAGCCTCTGCCGTTGCGCCGGCATAGAAACCGAGTGTGAAGTCGGGATCGTAGTTGAAGCTGGCCAGCGTGTTGAGGGTCAGGTCGTACTGGTTGTAGCTGGTGCGGAACGCGCCAACCTCCAGTGTCGTGATATCGACCGAGATGCCCACATCCTCCAGGAACTGGGCGATCGCCTGATCGATCTCCTTCTGATGCGGCACCAGCGTGGTGGTGGCCATCGTCAGGGTCAGGTTGTCTTCGAAACCAGCCGCGGCGAGAAGCTCGCGAGCTTTGTCCGGGTTGTAGTCAAACCGCTCCGGCTGTTCCTGATAGCCCGGCGCATTCGTGGCAATCGCCGAATATGGCACCTTGCCGACACCCATCAGGATGCCGTCGACAATCGCCTGCCGGTCGATGGCGAACGCCAGCGCCTGCCGGACTTCCTTGGAGGCCAGGTTATCCCGGTTCTGGTAGATGCAGACGATCTGCGTCAGCGGCGGGGCGTCGACCACGTAGTAGTTGTCGTCACCGGACACCCGATCGAGCTGCTCGGACGAACAGCGGGTGATGATGTCCGCCTGACCGGCCAGCAACGCGCTGATGCGGGCGTTGGCGTCCTGGATGTAGTCGAACACCACGGTCTGGATGCCGGGCGCTCCGCCCCAGTACTCGGTGTTCGCCTCCATGGTGACTTTGTTCTCGGTGTAGCTGACCCATTTGTATGGGCCAGCCCCGATCGCGCGCTCCTTGAAGATCTCCGGGTTGGCGATGTCCGCCGCCGGGAAGATCGGGGCCACAGCCAGCGACTTCTCGAGCGGACCGAAGACCGCCTCGGTCACGACTTCGATCGTGGTCGCATCGATGATGTTCACTGACATGGCCGGGAAGATCAGTCCATGCCAGGCCATGCCGCCTTCCGGATCGCCGGCCCGGTCGAGGGTCGCTTTGACATCCTCGGCGGTCACCGGTGCGCCGTCGTGGAACGTCACGCCTTCGCGCAGCGTCAGCTGCATCGTGGTTGGCGATGTCATCTCCCATGCGGTGGCCAGGTGTCCGACGATTGTGCCGTCGACCGAGTCATAGCCGAGCAGCGAGTCGTGGACGAGCGACGCAACCTGCGCATCGACGAGGCCGAAAACCGTATAGGAGTCCCACTGTGCGGATGTTGGCGGCTCGGCGTTGGCAATAACCAGCGTGCCCGAGGGGGCATCCTGCGCAGCGACCGGCGAAGCGCCCCAACGGGCCAGGAGTCCGATGGCGCCCGAAAGCGACAGTCCGAGTGCAGTCGCCTGCTTGAGGAAATCCCGCCGCCCCAGCTGTCCCGCCGAGAGGGCCGCTCGAAGCTCGTTCAGCTTCGAGTCATGTACCGTATCCACTGGTCACACTCCTTTCGAACGAAACCACCCATCAGATGTACCGCGCCGTCCATATATGCACTTGCCCGACAACACATGCTTCAGGAGAGAGAATGTGCCAAACGTCAGGGAAGTAAGCTACGACGGCTGCGACTTAGTTGCATGTTAGCAAAAAACTCGGTACAAGCATAGTAGCGTCGTCGCAGGGCCGCTGATTCCGGCATGCCCCGCGGCAGCCAATCAGTGGCGAACGCCCGAAAGTCTGGAAACGTGTGATCGAACTCAATCCGTCGGGAAGGCAGCGGGACGTGCTCGCGTTGATTCGCGAGCGGGGCACCGCCACGCGGGCGGAGATCCAGGCTGCCACCGGCCTCAGCGCCAGCCGCGTCAGCCGGCTGACAGGCGAGCTGCTGAGCTCCGGCGTGATCGTCATCGAAGAACGCCTGCCGAGCGGCGAGGGCCGGCCTCAGGAGGTCCTGGCCCTTGCGCCACGCCGCCATTTCGTTATCGGGCTCGACGTCGGTGGTCTGGTCCAGCAGGTGGCGATCACCGATTTGCGCGGCGAGCTCCTGCAGGTCAGGTCGAGCCGGAAAGCGCTGGACGGACCTCGTTCGGACATTCTCGACTTTCTGAAAGAGCTCGTGGATTTAGTGCTCGACGATACCGGCGTCGATGCGGCGGGAGTCCTCGGGCTTGGCGTCGGACTTCGCGCCATCGTCGACCCGGTCACCGGCATCGTGTCGGCCGGTCCGGAAGCACCGAGCTGGTCACCCTCCTGGACGAACTTCGCCATCCGCGACGAACTCTCGGCACTCTTCCCCTGGAAAGCCATCGTCGTCGACGACACGGTCCGCGCCAGCGCCGTCGCCGAGCGGCGCATGGGTAGCGCGCTCGGCATCGACGACTTCGTTTTCGTGCTGGCCGATACCGGTATCGGCGCCGCCCTGATGATCAACGGCAAGCCCTACATCGGACCTGGTCATCTTGCCGGCGAAATCGGGCATGTCACGATCGACCCGAATGGTCCGATGTGCGGATGCGGCAAACGAGGCTGCATCGAAGCGTATGCGTCCTCCAGTGCGCTGCTCTTACGCTCCCGTCAGGAAACCGGCAACACGGCGATGGAGCTGGAGGACCTGATCGTGGCCGGAGATAGCGGCTGCGAACCGCATCGCTCGATTCTCGAGGCTGGCGGCGGCATCATGGGTCGCGGTCTGGCCATTCTCTTCAATCTTCTTTCGCCCCGGCAGATTGTTCTTGGTGGAGCCTCCAGCGCGTCGACCGTCTACCGGGAAGCGGCGATGCAGGTGGCCCGGCAGCAAACGGTGGGAAAGGTGCGTGACAGCGTGCACATCGTTCCCGCTTCCGGTCATCCCCACACCGGTGTACTCGGCGCCTGTTCGATGGTTTTGGACACGCTTTTCTGACGGTCTCAGTCTGGCAACACACTCAACGCGGAAGGGAGACGATCGAGATGACAGCGAAAAAGCTACGAGTTCTCGCCGTTGGGGCGCATCCCGACGATCTGGAGTTTCAGGTTGGGGGAACGCTGGCCAAGTACGCCGAACGCGGACACACCGTCGTCATGGCAGTCGTCACAAATGGCAATGTCGGCTCGTCGACGTTGCCGTCCGACGAGATCGCCGCGATTCGGTTCCAGGAAGCCACAACTGCCGCCGCGATGATCGGCGCGGAACTTCTCTGGCTCGACTACGACGACGAATTCTTCTTTTACAACGAGGAGAGCCGCCGCCGGTTGATCGACGTCATGCGGCAAGCAGAGCCGGATGTCGTTCTCGCCCACTGGACCGACGATTACCATCCCGACCACTCCCTCAGCGGTCAGGCCGTCCGCGACGCCCGCATCATGACCGCCGTCCCCAACATCGTCACCGCTCACCCTCCGCTGAAGACAATCCCCAAACTCTTTTTCTACGACACGCTGGCCGGCATCAACTTTCAACCCGAAGTCTATGTGGACATTTCCGGGACCTTCGCCACCAAGCAGGCAATGCTGGCCGCCCACGTCAGCCAGAGCGCCTGGATCGAGGACATCTTCGAGGGATCGAGCATCGGCGGCATGATGGAGACACAATCCCGCTTCCGGGGTTTCCAGGCCGGCTACCGCTACGCCGAAGGCTTCCGCGCTCTCCAAACCTGGCCCCGCGCTGCCGACTTCGGCCTTTTGCCACTGGACTAGAGCGCGGACCGTTCACGGAGCACCACTAGCGACGTAGATGCAGACCCCCCGTGTCTGCTTTCTCATGGGAAGCGCTGTCAACGATGGCCACCGAGAGGCATTGGCCTCTTGTCTCATTCGCGCGTTCGTCTTGGATGGCGCCGCACCCGCGAGATTCGGCAGACACGGGGGTCTGCATCTACCTTCTAGACTAGGCGGCAATCGAAGCAAGAAAGGAGAACTCGATGACGGCACGGCCGCTTATTCATCCAGGAGAAGTCCTCCGCGAAGAAATCGAATTCCTGAGCCTCACCCCTGCGGAGCTTGCTCGAACGCTAAGCGTTCCACCTAACCGGGTGTCTCAGATTCTGAACGGCAAGCGGTCGATTAGTGCCGACACCGCCCTGAGGCTTGGGCACTGGCTGGGCACTGGACCCGAACTCTGGCTCAACCTGCAGCGGCAGTACGATTTGCGCGTCGCGGACAACGAGAACGGGGACGAAATTCGCGCGACCGTGCAACCACTCCAACGCGACGACGCTACCGAACAGCAGCCCGCCTGAACTCGACCTGCCGTCAATATACGATCGCCATACGATCGCCCGGCCCCTGCTGCCCGCTGCCCGCTGCTCGCTGCCCGCTGCCCGCTGCCCGCTGCCCGCTGCCCGCTGCCCGCTGCCCGCTAACCCTACCCCGCCGGTGTCGTAACCGGCTCGTCTGCTTCGGCCAGGAGCGCCCGCACATCCAACCGCCGGTGCCCCTCCTGCATGTTCCGCAGGGCTTCGTCGTTCGACACACCCTGAAACTGGGGCCATTCGCTCGGGTCGCGATCCCAGGCCAGCTCAATGCCGTTGAAGTCGGGATCGTGGAGGTACAGGGCGATATGCGTACCATGATCGTTGTATCCATCGATATCCCAGCCATGGTCGCGGAGCCGCTTGAACGCCACCGCCAGGTCACGCCGTGTCGGATAGTTGATGGCAAAGTGATAAAGCCCGGTCGAGCCTGCCTGGGGACGGTCGCCGTTCAGGCTTTCCCACGTGTTCAACGCGATATGGTGGTGGTAGCCGCCCGCCGACAGAAACGCCGCCGACGGAAAGGTGAAGAGAAGATCGAAACCGAGAAAGTCGCGGTAGAAGGTGATGGCTCGATCGAGATTCGCCACCTTCAGATGCACGTGCCCGATGTGCGTGCCGGCAGGTATGGAAGAGCTTGTCTGATGCTCGGGAGAAATGGGTGACGATGTCACAGTGAAAGGCTCCTGTTGGGGTGCTGACGATGGCGGCGCACGTTGTCTGTTTGTGGACCGCCATGTATATTGCTGAAAGCATACGAGCTGTACGCCACCCATGCAATCGGCGGGATGATCATGGCAATCGCGCGAAAGACAAACCGCAAACGGCCATTGATCGGAGCGCAGGTTCGCAAGCTCCGCACAGCGCAGGGACTAACCCTCGCTCAGGTCAGCGCCACCTGCGGACTCAACATCGGCTATCTCTCGCAGATCGAAACGGACAAAGCCTCGCCGTCGCTCGAAACCCTCTTCGCGCTCTCAGAAGCGCTCGACGTGCCGCTTCACTGGTTCCTCACCAGCGCCGCACCTCCACCCCGGGTTGTTCGGAAAGCAGATCGCGAGATCGAATGGACTGCCTACGGCAAAGCGATCGAGATCGTCGACGGCGGGTTCGCCCGCACCGTGCGGATCGTCGAGGGAATCATCCCGCCCGGCGTCTTCTCCCCTGACCTGATCGACTCAGGAGAAGAGCACCACATCATCCTGGAAGGAGAGCTCCGGGTACGGCAGGGCGACTTCGAAACAACCCTCTATGCCGGTGACTACCTGGTGTGGGATGGCACCTTCCCTCACGAAGCGGAGAACACCGGACCTGGTCCCTGCCGGCTTCTCGTCATCACTCCGGGTCCCGCCAGCAGGTCGATTGGGTGACCTCACCATTCGGCCAGTTGAAGCAAGAACTCGCCCGGGCGAACGATATGCAACTTCTGAATGACGCCGCTGAGCGCCAGCAGATCGGCATCGCCAGTGACCAGGAAATCTGCGTTTCCTTCCAGGGCAGCGGCAATGAGAAAGTCATCATTCGCGTCACGCACTATTGAAGGAATTGCCACCGACGTCAGGTCGATGAGCTCAGCCAGTTCGCCAACCGCCTGCAGCAGAGCCGATGCATCGGCCAGATCGATCCGCTCTTTCAGATATGGGCTCGTCGCCGTCTTTCTCAGAATCTCCTCGACGACTCCCATGGGAAGCAACGGTTGAAAACCTCCGCCAAGCGCCGCTTCCAGGGTGCGCGTGACCGCGGTATCAGCCGCAGGGCGAAGGAGGTAGCTGAGATACAGGTTCGTGTCCAGGACGACTCGCGGTCCCACGGCCTAGTCTCGCTCGAACTGGATCGCACCGGCCTCTCGCAGACCTTCAACAATCTCTTGAGTTGCTCGCTGAGCGATCGATGCGACCTCCGCCTCGCTCAGATCGTCGTTCGCCGAAGCATGTTTTTCCCGATAGTCGCGCAACAACTCGAGCGCCGCCCGGCGCTGCTTTTCCTTTCGCCATCGAAGGAGTTCCTCGAAGTCGCCGGGAGAAATCAGAATCGCGACTGGTTCCCTGCGACTCTCGATGACAACAGCACTGTCCCCCTCACTCACCGTTCGAATGAGCGCGCCCAGCCGGTTCTTCGCCTCAGTTGCGGTCACAGTTCTGGTCATCGAGAAGGCTCCGTCATGGCACCCAATAGTTTGGCTGATGAGTTAGCTAACAATTCAGCGCATATTATAGCGGATTGCGACGCTTGAACACGACATGTTTTCAATCTCGCTTGTTTCGCCAGGAAGCATTCTCCGGTACGCTTTCCACCGACGTCATCCATGCTCCTGTGAGGTACCGAACATGCCCGACCGCACCAACCGGCCCCTGAAAGTCGGACTCCTGCTCCCGGACACGGAGAATCAGTTCGATGGCGAAACGGCCCACTGGCCCGAACTGGCAGGGATGGCGCGCCTGGCCGAGCAGGTGGGCTTCGATTCGATCTGGGTGACCGATCATCTTCTGCACCGGACCAAACCAGATGGCGGCGACGTCGTCATCGGAGGCGATCTTCGGTACAACGAGGGTCCATGGGAATGCTGGTCTCTTCTCGCCGGGTTGGCCGCCATCACCGAGCATGCCGAACTCGGCACCCTGGTCATCTGCAACAGCTTTCGCAACCCGGCGATCCTGGCCAAGATGGCCGATACCGTGGAAGACATGTCGGGCGGCCGTCTCATCCTGGGCATCGGCGCCGGCTGGAACGAAGCGGAGTACCGGGCATTCGGCATTCCCTACGACTTCCGGGTCGATCGATTCGCCGAATCGATTCGGATCATCACGAGTCTTCTCCGCACTGGTCAATCCGATTTCTCCGGCGCCTACTACACGACGGAAGACGCCGTGCTTCGGCCTCGCGGTCCACGACCAGCGGGTCCTCCCATCCTGATCGGCACCACCAGCCCGCGCATGTTGCGCTACACCGTCGAATACGCCGACATCTGGAACACCTGGTTCAGTCAATCGAACAACAGTCTCGATGGGTTGCGAACGCTGCTGAGATTGGTCGATGAGGCATGCGAGGCGGGAGACCGCAATCCGGCCACGCTGGCGCGCTCTACCGCGATGGCGATCGAGGTTGCCGACCACACGCCATCGACGATGGGCGTGCCCTTGATCTCGGGAGAGCCAGAAGCACTCGCCGATGAGCTGCGCGCATACGCAGCCGCCGGGATCTCCCACGTGCAAGTGTGGCTCGAACCGGCGACGCCCCGCGGTATCGAAGCATTCGCGCCGGTGCTGGAGCTGCTCGACCAGGGTTAGTAAGGTGCGCCTGACTCGATCATCTCGAGGAACTCAGCCGCGCGCATGATGGCGGGCCGCTTCAGGCGATCGCGAAGCACGAGCAAATCCAGATCGCCGGTGACCAGGACGTCGACATCAGCAAATGCGCTTGCTGCCAGGAGATAGTCATCTTCAGGATCACGAGTGACCCTGGTGACGGTCAGGGAGCCCGCCGGCAAGAGTTCGGCTCGATCAAACAGCACCGAAAGGAAGTGCTCGATCTGCTCTGGGCCGACCTGGCGAGCGAGATGGGGCTTTCTTGCCACAGTCTCGATGAGCTCTTCAACGAGCTCAGCCGGAATGACCAGCGTGAACACCCCCGAAATCGCGGCTTCAATCAGGCGCACCACTGCCCGCTCGCGATTGAGCGGAGAGATCAGGTAGGTGATGAAGATGTTCGTGTCACAGATTACGCGCACGACCGAATACTAGTCCTCATACCTGATGACACCTTTTTTGATGAGGGATTGAATGGTGTCACTCCTGATCTCCTCAACAATCGCATCCGCTTCTTCCTGCGTCAGGTCCTTCTGACGCTCGTCGAGCTCGGCACGCAGTTCCCGGAGTTCCTGCAGCGCTTCTTCCCGCCTGGCGCGCTCTTTCAGTTCCTTCAGCATGTCGAATTCGGCGATGGAGATAATTGCCGCGGTGGGAGCTCCACGGTTTTCGACGATAATCGCTTCGTCGCTCGTTCGCACGCGACTCAGTAGTGAACCCAGGTTTTTCTTTGCATCACTGGCGCTGACGACTACAGCCATCGGGTGTCTCCTTTCGTGCGGCAGATTCAGCTTGAACCAGAATGATAACCCATTGCTTGCTCATCATGGTGTACAAGATAGTGATCGTTATTCTGTCCGCACGACTCGGCAAGCCATCTGAATCGCGGTTGCTATGACCGAGCTCGCCAGCCCTGCCCCGTCGAGCGCTTTTCGCCGCACGCGTACGACGTGGGCGGCCTATTTCATGCTCGGTCTTTTCGCCTATCTCGAGACGGTCGTCGGCCCGTCCATGCCGTTTCTGCGGGAGAAACTCGGACTGGCATTCACCATGGCCAGCGTGCATTTCTCCCTCTTTGCGGCGGGAGTCATCCTGGCGGGCATAACTGCCGATCGCATCCTCTCGCGCATCGGCCGTCGCCGGGGTTTCTGGTTCGGGATGGCCGGCATGGCTGGCGGCGCATTGCTGGTCGGATTGAGTCCGGTCGTGGCCGGCACACTGCTCGGTGTGGCCATCATGGGATTCATCGGCACCTGGGCGCTGGTGTCGAATCAGGCCGTTCTCGCCGATCTGCACCCGAATGCCCGCACCGTCGCCCTCTCCGAGTCGAACGTCGTGGCCAGCGCCGCCGCGATTCTCGCCCCGCTGGCCGTTGGCGGATTCGCCCGGTTCGGTCCGAGCTGGGAACTGGCGTTGGTGATCGGCGCTCCCGTGCTTCTCCTTCTCTACTGGCGATACGGTTCGGCCCCCATCGCACCAGCACAACCAAGGACGACAACCGGTTCGGGGGACGAACCGCTGCCAAGGCTCTTCTGGATTCTCTGGTGCGTTCTCTTCCTTTCGCTGTCGGTCGAATGGTGCATGGCCTACTGGGGAGCGGATTTCCTCCATGAAGAGGTGGGGCTGCGAAACTCGACAGCCTCGACAACGATGGCCGTCTTCTTCATTGCCATGATTACGGGACGAATGATCGCCTCCCGGCTGGCCAGAAAGGTCGCCAGCAGCAAGATGTTGATCGCTTCCTACGCGATCGCGCTGCTGGGCTTCCCCCTCTTCTGGCTGGGCACATCCGTCTGGATGAATGTCCTCGGACTCTTTGTTACCGGCCTGGGTGTGGCCAACTTCTATCCGCTGACCGTCGGAACCGCGATGTCCGTGCTCACCTCGGGTGTCGATCGCGCGCTGATGCGCCTCCAGATCAGCGCCGGCAGCGCGCTCCTGCTCATGCCGCTTCTGGTCGGCGTCCTGAGTGACGCCGTCGGCATGAAAACCGGTCTGGGCATCATCATTCCGACACTGGTGATGGCCGTGCTTCTGGCATCATTCGTCGATCGCGAGCTACGAAGCCGGGCATTTGCCCCCGAGATCCCCGGATCCGCGTGAGAGTAGCGACAAACTCCTCTCATGCGTTATAGAGTTCATTGGTCGTAGTGCCCATGCGTCACATCCTGGATGCGCAGGAGTCCCTGAGCGATGAAAATCGGCGTCGTTTTCCCACAAACCGAGTTTGGCAATGACCCTGTTGCCATTCGCGAATATGCCCAGACCGTCGAGGAACTGGGTTTCAACCACATCCTGGCGTACGATCACGTGCTCAGTGCGGACCTCACCTCCCGGCCCGATTGGAAAGGCTCCTATTCGCTTGCGGATCCCTTCCATGAAGTCTTCGTCCTCTTTGGTTTCATGGCGGCCGTCACCAAACGAGTCGAACTGGTCACAGGAGTTGTGATCCTGCCGCAACGCCAAACCGCGCTCGTGGCTAAACAGGCTGCCGAGGTCGACATTCTCTCGGGCGGGCGGATGAGGCTCGGTATCGGCGTGGGGTGGAACGACGTCGAATACCACGGACTGGACAAGCCGTTCTCGAATCGCGGCAAACGAAGCGAAGAGCAGATTGCTCTCCTGCGAGCACTCTGGACGAACGAGTCGATCACCTTCGACGGTCAGTGGGAACAGATCGACCGGGCCGGCATCACGCCACTCCCCATCCAGCGGCCCATTCCCATCTGGATCGGCGGATATGCCGACGAAACGCTGCGCCGGTGCGCTCGACTGGGCGACGGATGGTTTCCCTGGCGCCAGCCGGACGATGCCATGCAACGCATGCTCGAATCGCTCAGACGCTATACGGAGGAAGCCGGTCGCGACTTTAGCGATATCGGTCTGGAACCCCGCCTGGATATCGGCAAGGGAACGTCCGCCGAACGAGAGTCCTTTGTCAGAAACTGGCAAGAGCTTGGCGCCACCCATCTCTGCCTCGGCACCATGGGGAACGGGTACGCATCCCCCGCCGATCATCTGGCGGCAATCGAGCGGGCAGCAAAGGAGCTGGGTGTTTGAACAGAGCACCAGCCATCCACATGAGCGGAATCGTGCGCGTCGCGCTGGCGGCGCTCCTGGCGGCGGTGCTCATCGCGCCACTCGTCCGCGCCGACGTATCGGGCCAGAACCTGATCATCGTGCCGATCTCCGAAGTCGGCGGTTCGGGGGTCTTCGGCGACGCGACCCTCATCGACAACGGGGACGGCACCACGACTGTCGACATCCTGGTCAGCGGGGTGACGGGCGATCACCCGACAACGATTCGCTCCGGCACCTGCGCCAATCCGAGAACGGTCGTCTACACCCTCGATCCGATCGCGTCGGACGGAACGAGCGTTTCCGACATCGACGCCGCGCTCGGGGCCTTTCTCAACGACGGTCCGTGGGCAGTCATGATTCGCCGCTCCACCGCTTCTGCCGCGCCAACGATCGCCTGCGGGACGGTCGAGGTCGGCGGTATGCCCTCCCAGGGCAGCAGTGCGCCAACATCCCAGCCCAGCCGGCCAACGGCAACCGCAACCTCGACTCCCGCTCCCGAGCCGACAACCGCCACGACTCCAACACCGGCTCCCACAGCGACCGCGACCGTCGATCCGGCCCTGCCAACCTGCCAGCAGTTCGACGCCTGGGTTTGGGCTCAGACAGTGTTCCAGGAAGACGTTGACCGGCTCGCCCCCTCGCTCGACCCGGATGGCAACGGCATTGCGTGCGAGGAACTGCCAATGCAGGGATTCGCCCCGGCGTTATGGACTGATTCGATGCCCGAAGGACTGACCGCGGTCAGGGTCACCGGTTTCTACAATGGCGACACCATGCAGATTCTGGCCAACGGCCAGCTCGATGTGCTCCATCTGAACGGCACCACGGCTCCTCTGGGCGACCAGTGCGGCTACGGATCGGCAGGCTCCTTCCTCGCGTTCGTGCTCAATCTGGCGCCGAGTCTCACGCTGTATGTCGATTATCAGAACGCGGTTCGAGACGAACAAAACCGGCTGGTGGCCGACGTCTGGTACGACTACGCCGGTGATCCCTACCTGATCAACGAGGTTATCGTCCGAAATGGCTGGGCGGTCTCCACCCCGATCGACGGGATGGATCGCTACGCGGACCAGATCGACGCCGCGGAAGCGTTTGCCGCTGACCATGTACTCGGCGCGCACTTCGAGTGTGGTGGTATCGGCGCACCCTTCGGTTCGACGCCAAGCGCCGAACAACTCGAACAAGCACGCCAGCGCCAGCCAAACCAGGGCCAATTCGCCCCGTAGTCGCTAGTGTTATCGATATTCTGCGTAGCCCCGCCATTTATGGCGCCCCAGCAACCATCACACCGTAGCGGTGGCGCCTTGTGCCCACCAGTGGCGCAGCAGAACGCAGCGAAGCGGAGTGGCGCGAAGCCACAATCCCCCTCAACCCCCACCTTCGATATCTGCGGCCGGACCGTCAACTCCTCTCCTGCCCACCAGCCGCGATCCGCCCCGACCGCAACGCCACTTCCGCAAACGCCTCCCGCAGCTCCCACGGACGCCGGATCCGCACCTCAGCGCCCAACGAAAGCAGATGCAACGCCGTTCCCGGCAACCAGGAAGAACCACAACGAATCACCGTTCCGCCATCTTCCTCGTGCAGCTGGGCAAACGCCGGCGGAAGCCGCCAGGCAACTTCTTCGCTATCGAGATCGACCCATACCTCCACTCGCCAGCGATCCCCGGCATGAGCGAGCGAGCGGTGAATGTATGCGCGCAGATCGAACGCCGGCGGAGGTTCGAAACGTTCGTCCGTCGTTTCCAGATTCTCGATCCGGTCGACACGGAACGACCGCAACCCCTTGCGCAACAGACACTTCGCGCCCAGAAACCAGCGGCCCTCGTACTGCATGACGCCCAGCGGTTCGACCGTTCGCTTCGTCCGTTTGCCGTCTCGAGCCCGGTAATCCATTCGCACCCGGTGACAGGTCGTGGTCGCAACCGCCAGCTCCATCAGCTGCACGGCATTGGCATCGACAACACGCCGGGGTCGTTCCAGCACCATCGCGGCGCGAATCGCCGCCACCCGCTCGCTGGCCGCACTGGGCAGAACGCGTCCCAGCTTTGCCCTAGCGCTTTCCGCCTGGGGCGCCATATCGGCCATCCCCACATACGACAGCGCATCGAGTCCAAGCGCCACCGCGTAGGCCTCTTCCAGACCGAACATCACCGGCGGCATCCGGTATCCGGTGCGCAAGCGGTAGGACCCTCCCGGCCCTCGCGTCGAATCGACCGGCACGCCAAGATCCTGGAGCCGCACGATGTAGCGCTGCACGGTGCGCAGACTCACCTCCAGGTGGTCGGCAAGCTCCTGCCCCGAAATCGCGTCTCGGGACTGCAAAAACTCCAGAACGGTGAGGATACGCATCGATGGGTCATGCATGTCACCCATGATAGCCAAAAATTACGACATGTTCTGTCGGGATTTCACGATAGGATAGGGGTAAGCCCGGGAACAAGCAGCGGGGATGAACCGGGAAAGAGGAGCAGATATGTCACCCAAAGTAGATGGCCGCGCCGACTTCGATTTCCTCTATGGCGCCTGGCAGATTCGGAACCGGCGACTCAGAAGTGTCTTTCAGCGCAACCCGGAGTGGCAGGAGTTCGACGCGACAGTCGAAGTCGAGCCAGTGCTCGGTGGCGTCGGACACATCGAGAAATTCGAAGCTGTCATGCCGGACGGCTACGCCCTGGACGGCTTGACGTTGCGCATCTTCAATCCGGAAACGGGGCTCTGGTCGATGCACTGGTCCGATACGCGCGTCTATTCGCTCATTCCACCAGTCGTCGGCAGGTTCGAGAATGGCAGCGGCCAGTTTCATGGCACCTACCGGGCCAATGGCATGGATGTGCGGATTCTCTTCACTTGGTCGGACATCACGCCGACCACCGCAGCCTGGTCGCAATCATTCTCGATCGACGACGGCCAAACCTGGGAACGGAACTGGGAGATGGAATTCACGCGGATCGCGGCTTAGAGCGGTTGCGAAAACTTGTGCTCGACCACCGCGCTCCCTGGCCCAATTGATCCGTCATTCTGAGCGCAAGCGAAGAATCTCCCGCCGCAGCGGTGCCCTCAACCATGCGGTGCATAACTTTGCGCAACCGCTCCAGTGAGGAGCGACAGGACAAATCATGGCTACCTATGTCGTCGTCTCCGATGCTGGTCCCAATCGCGATCTGAGCAAAGGCGCTCGCGAACAAGCCTATTGGGACGACCACGCCACCTTCGTCGATGCTCTGGTCGAGAACGGCTCCATCATCCTCGGTGGACCATTCGAGGACGGCGGCGCCATGATCGTGGTCCGGAGCGACAGTGAGGATTCCGTGCGGGCCGCGCTGGCGGGCGATCCGTGGTACCTGAACGGCATCCTCACGCTAACCTCAGTCCGGCGATGGGAAATGTTCATCAACGAGCTGCACCGGCTGGCGTAGCCCTTCCGCTCTCGCCTATGGCCCACCGGTTTTCGTCTCTGCTTCCCAGGCATCGAGCGCGGCCCTGGCCGCTTCCATTGCCGCCTCGATCGCAAGGGAGTGACCTGCCGTCCATTCGGCCTCGAACTCCGCCGCGCCAAGCTCCTGGCGCAGTCGTTCGGTGTCCGCGGCGAACGTTGCGATCTCTGACGCAGATGGCGTTCCGGTTAGCTGGAATTCCGCATCCGCTGCGGCGTAGAGTCGCACCGCCTGCCGGCCTTCGCCTCTCGCGCCAAGCGCGAAGCCGACGCAGTTCAGCAGGAAACCGAGATTGGCCCGGTGTCCCAAACGTCGCTGGTCCTCGACGAGTTCTTGCAGGAGCGGTAACGCTTCCTCCACCCTGCCCAGTATCACCAGCGCCTCGACCATATTCGTGACCGGTACAATGAACGACAGCCTGTCGCCAATCTCCCGGCACATGGCCGCGCTCTCCCTCGCAAGGTCGATTGCGGCGTCGAAGTCGCCGAGATACATTTTCGTCAGGGAAAGGTTGCTGGCGATCATCGCGATGTATTTGCGATCGTTGAGCATCCGCATGCGGTCCAGTGCACCGGAAAGCAACGCCTCCACAGCGGTCAGGTCCTCATTGACCACAGTCGATGCCATGGCCAGGGCCATCATCGCCAAAGCAACGCCACGCTCATCCCCAAGCTGCTGGAAGAGCTGCAGCGCCTCCTCGCCTCGCTGCTTGGCCACCGCGTCATCCCCCTGCCGGTAACCCAGCCGCGCCGCGACGACAGTGGTTTCGGCCACAAATGCCGGGTTGGCCTCCTCACCAGCCTCCAGCGCGCGCCGGCACCACAGCGTTCCCTCCCTCATCGTGCTCGTAAGGATCCAGAACTCCAGCAGAGCCGCGCACAGCCGCAGCGCGGTTTCGGGTTCTTCTGCTACTGCCCAGCCAAGCGCCGCCCGCACATTGTCCTGCTCCAGGCTGAAACGCTGCAGCCATTCACGTTGATTCGGACCGGTGAACTCAGGCGCCGCCCGCTCCGCCAGATCGCGAAACCACACCGCATGCCGCTGATGCGCTTCCGCCGACTCGCCGCTCGCCTCCAGTCGCTCCAGTCCGAATTCCCGGATCACCTCCAACATCGTGAAGCGCGCTTCTCCCTCTTCACTCACCACCTGCCGCAGCAGACTGTGCGCCGCCAACCGCTCCATGGCGCCAAACACATCGACGTCGTTGCGCAGCTCGCCCGGCGTGTCGGTGACCGCCAGCGCCGCTTCCAGCGTGAATCCCCCCACGAAAACCGACAGCCTGCGCAGAACCGCCCGCTCGTCTTCGGTCAGCAGGTCTTCGCTCCAGCCGATGGCATCGCGCAGCGTCCGCTGCCGCTCAGGCAGATCACGGGCGCCTCCGGTCAGCAGTGGCAGTCGCTGCTCCAATCGGCTCAACATCGCTTCCGGAGCCAGCAGCGATGATCGCGCCGCCGCCAGCTCGATAGCCATTGGCAACCCATCCAGACGCCGGCAGATTTCGTGTACTGCCGCCCTGTTCGCATTGGTCAGCGCAAATCCGCGCTTGGCTGCCGAGGCACGCGCCACAAAGAGCGCCACCGCGGGTATCTCCGTCATCTGTCCGGTCGACGACTTTCCCGCGGACTCATCGACGGTCAGCGGTGGAATATCGATCGTCTGTTCCGCTCGCAGCCGCAAGGGTTCGCGACTCGTCGCCAGCACCTTCAGGTCGGGCAGACCGGCCAGCAGCTCGCCGATCTCGCCAGACGCCTCCAGCACCTGTTCGCAGTTGTCGAGCACCAGCAGCACCGGCTGACTCCGCAGGGCGGTGTGCAGTTTCGCCACCAGCGTCTCCTGCCCCGCGTTGTTCAGACCGGCCGACGCCGCGATCTCCGGCAGCACCAGCGCCGGGTCGCGCACCGGCGCCAGATTCACAAACGTGATCGCCCCCTCAAACGTCTCCCGCAATCGCCAGCCTACCGCCAGCGCCAGCCGCGTCTTGCCCACACCGCCCGGTCCGGTCAGGGTCACCAGCCGCGTCTCCCGCTCGCCGAGCAATGCGCAGACGGCAGCGATCTCCTCGTCGCGCCCGATGATCGCTGATGGGGGCACCGGCAGGTTCGTTGCCATCGGCACGGGCGAAGGGGGCGCAGGCGGAGTGGTTGCCACCGGCGTCGGCACGCTTGCGGACGAAGGAATCGGCCGGAACTCGGTGTGGTCCAGGGCCTTGACGACCCGATCGATCCACTCGGCATCGCCGGATGCGTCGACCTCGATCCACTGCCGACCTTGCAGGAAATAGGCGATCTCATCGGGGAACCGCACTCGCTCCAGGAGCAACGGCACGATCGGCCGGTCGTGATCCCAGGCCAGCTGCACCTCCTGCCGGACATTGCGCGACTGGACCGAGGCCGCAGTGCACACCAGGAGCACAGTTGCGCACGACCGAATCGCCGCCGTGATTTCCGCCGCCCACAGCTCACCGCCCCCGATGCCCCGCCGATCGATCCAGACCGGCACGCCGGTCGCCTCCAGGGCATCGGCAATCGCCAGCGCTCGCTCCCGGTCGGACGACGCGTAGCTCACGAAGAGATGGGCGCCCCGGTGAGTCTCCGTGTCCCCTGGCAGGTCCAGCATCGCTTGTTCCCGTAAGGCAGTGGAGTTCGATTGTAAAGAACGATATTTGTTCTGGCTGACCGATGGCGTCAGGGTAGCACACGGGAAGTTTTCGTCAACCGCATCGAGTCATGGTCCGGCGAAAGCTGACCGTTGACTCCTCCGTCGGCTAGGCGCCGCCGATAGGCTCGATCGCGAGACGCCAGAGGGTCACCGGATCGTGGCCGGCGACCTGGTACTCCACAATGGTTCCGGCCCTCACCTGCAGCCCTGTTCCGTCGTCGATGACCTGTTGGTCGGCGATGGTGGCAAACACCCCATCTCGCTGTCGCAGCACCGCACGATTTCCGTCGACTCGCACGTCGACGGCTCCCTGCGTCACCAGCAGCATCTCGGTGGTTTCGATCACACGGCGGGGCAAGATGGTTCCAGGTGGCAGGTCGACCCGGCCGACATGGATGGCGAAGCGATGGTCGTCTGAGGAGGGATGAGGCAACACACCGCCGAGGATCACAGTCCGGCTGACCTGTGCGGACCGAATGACCGTTGCCGTCCCCCATACGGATCCAAGAGGCCCCTGGACCGAGGCGAAGCTCAGCAGAATCGCCGACGCCGATCCTTCTGAAGCAATGCGTGACGTGGCTCCCGCTGGCGCAACGATCGATTCCCCTGCTTCCAGCTGGATGCGTTCTCCTGCCCCTTCTCCAGGTACTCCGCTGACGAATTCATACGTGAAGCGTCCCGCTTCGGCGATGAAGACGAATCCGTTGGCGTCCTGCACTTCGTGGTGGCCGCCAGGTCCGAAGAGCAATCGTTCCATTCGCACGTCGAGCGATCCGCCTCGCGGTACCAGAATCTCGGAGGACACGACTGACCGGTAGAGCTGCGGCGACTCCCAGGTCGACCAGCGCTCGACGATCAACCGGTTTTCGATGCGCAGCATGTCGTATCCGCTGCTTCCCCGCCCCAGTTCGAGATGGAGACCGGCGGTTGGTCCCGACGCGACGGGCACGAAGGTGTAGTCTGCGACCACCGATCCTGGCTGCGCCGCCAGCTGCCCGACATCCAGCCGTATCTCCGGGTATGTCTCTCTCAGCGACGTCAGATGCAGAACCAGATCTTCCCCGGGCAGACCGACCGGGCCCCTGCTCCGGTGCTCCCGATAGTCAGGCGACAACATCCGCATGATTCTCCCGGCATCACCGCCGGCCAGATACTCATTGATGCCGTCGTAGAACGTTCTGGCAACCTCCACATCGTCGCGGCTGTCAGTCATCAGAGAGGGTGCGGCCCGTCCGGAGAACGACGACAGTCTTCCGAGCACAATACCCGTGGCCAGTGTCAGGCAGAGGAGGACGATTGCAGCTGTTCGAGGCACGGCACTATTCATTCGCATCGTGGTAGCGGATCGAGATGATCAGCACCTCGGCCGGTGAGGTGCCCGCCGCGAAGATCTCCCGTTCCGTACCGGAACTCAGTCCCAGCGAATCGTCGAGATTGAGCATCTCGCCCGGGCTATGCCTGGCTGAATGAGTCACCTCGAAGGAGTTCCCCGACTCCATGGTGATCATCTCCTGAACCGTTCCCGATTCGACCACCAGAAGCGCCAGGTTGTCGTTGGGATTTGCGGGCAGAACAAATCCCAGCAAGTCGTCTCTCGAATGCGCCTCGTACGGCGTCAGCGCCACGCGATCGATGCTGATCTCGAACGCGGCCGAGTTGGGGAGCGCCGGCAGCCGGTCTGTTGTGCCCCATTCGATGCTCGCCTGGTCCGCCGCTTCCGGGCTTCCATACGTACAGCTGACGTCCGCGAACCAGACGGCCCGCACGATCGTTGTCGCCGGCTCGTGGGCATTTCCGGCAACGCCAGACATCTCTCCCCCCTGATTGATGTGAACGAAGCTATCCCCCTCATGAACGACAACAGACACACCCGAATCAGGAACCTCGACCGGGCCGTCCGCTCTGGTGATCTCCAGATTCCCGTCTGCCAGAATCAGATACGATCCCGACTCGACCAGCGCCACAGTCATCACCGGTTCGCCGCAGGCCGCCGGATACGCAATCGATTCTCCAGCCGGCACGGTTGTCCTATTGATGACCAATTGCCCCGGGACGTCGCGGGGCACCGTTCCGGCCGGAACGGCGAGCTTCACCAGCGACGTGCGCGTTTTGTCCGCTGCGGCATCAGAAAGGGTTTCGTCGCTGTACGACCAGCGGAAGGCGGTGAGGATCAAGGTTTCCTCTCCCCCATTCCTGAACTCGCGCAGATCCCCGTCCTCCAGCGGTTCCGCAAGCTGCGAGATCCATGTCTCTCCCGCGGCGAGCGTGTGGTCGCTCACCAGCGGCTGTTGCACGGACTCCGTCGCGAGCGCATCCGGCGAACCAGCCACAACCCGCAGCGAACCCGATTCGACCCCCATGACATTCAGCAGATCGTCATCGCCGGCGACCAACCCGATCCGCCTGGCGTCGTCCAGGCTGAGCGTTCCTCCCGATTCGACAACTACCTGCTCCAGACTGGCGACCACCGGACGGGAATCATCAAAGGTGATTCCCGTTTGGGATCCATGCCAGATCCACTCCGGATTGCCAGGGACCCCCTCGCAGCTCCCTGCGAGCGCCCAGTCGGTTTGGTAGGCGACCATGGGCTCACGACCGGGATTCCACTTGTATAGATTGGTTTCGGAGCTGCCCGAAATGTAGATCCAGCTGTCGCCTGGGCGAACTTCGCCACGTTTCCCTGCTTCGATGATCTCGGTCGATCCATCCGCTCGCCGGATCTCGAACGGACCCGCGTTGATCATGGCCAGCGTGCCCGACTCGACCAGGCCGACCACATACTGGGGCGCCATGTCGCATGGGATCGGGTTGTCGCGCCAGTGCTCGCCTGGTTCGAGACTGAACTTGAACATCGCGATCCAGTGGGTTGGGCTGCCCGGAAGCGTGCCGCCCGGGACCTGCTCTTCGAGCAGCGTCCGGATCACCACCCCCTCTGCGGTTATCTCTGTCCGCAATGGCACGATCTGGTGCACCTCAGGCGCCCTCGACTGCCAGATCCAGACGCCGGCCACGAGGGTCAACAGCATGGCCAGGACCGGCCCGACTGGCGTCAGATGTCTGAGCCACCCGGACCTGCCACCTTGTGGCTCGGGCTCATACGGCAATGCCGGGGTTGCCACCGGAGCGCATCGTTCCGGCGGCGTCTGGATGCCGGCGCATTCGGCCTCGACTGCCACCGGGTTGGCATCGGCGGCTTCCATCAACCTGCCGAACAACGCTACGCTGAACTCCGGTGCTGGCAGCGGAGCTTGATCCCCGGCATGGATGCGCTCGACCGACTCCACGAGCTGCGAGTCGAGCCCAGCATTCACCTGCGCATCCCGGTCGCCCAGCACCCGGGCGTCCCAGTAGTCGCGCAGCGCCCCGATCGACGCCTCAGTCGAGTGAGAAAAGCGTCTAATCATCGGCGTCCCTCTGCTCCTGAACGCCCATAAGGAGCCGCAGCTTCTCCACCGCCCGGTACTGCGCCACGTCGACCGACCGCGCCTTGCAACCCATGACCACGCCGATCTCCATGCTGGTCAGACCGGCCAGCCGCAGTTCGATGACCTGCCGCTGTCTGGCCGGCAAAACGACCAGCGCCTCTCGCAACGCTCGACCGCGATCCGCCATCTCGGCCAGATCCTCCGGCGAAGGCCGGTGGTCGGGGAGCAACTCCAGCTCGTCCTGATCGTGACCCGGACGAGCCGCTCGATAGTGGTCGACGACAATGTTGTGAGCGATGGTAAAGAGCCAGCTTCGAAACGATCCTCGATCACCGCGGTAGCGCGGCAATGCCGCCAGAGCCTGGAGGAAGACCTGGCTGGTGGCATCCTCCGCCGATTCTCTGGTCCCCAGTCGCCGGAAGCAGTACTGATACACCCTGTCGACATACCGCCCATACAACGCACCAAATGCCCGCGGATCGGCCTGAGCCCGCGCAACCAGAACCGAATCGGACGTCTCGGCGCCTGGCGGTTCGAGTGCATCGGTTGGTTGGATAGGTGGCAGCAGTGTCAGCACCCCGCGCTCCAGCCCCGGAATCCATAGCTATGGAGGTAAACGGAGCAATCGGAAAATGTTTACTCCTCCTTACTCTAACGCCGGCGCAAGGACGGATACACTCCCTTCCGCAGATGAACTGCGATCGACACGACTGATGTCACAGGAACGACCCATGAAACTCTCTTTCGCCACCCTGGTCGGTCTCGATCCGCTGCCGATCGATGAGGTTGTGGCCTGGGCGGCGAGCGCAGGATTCGATGGCCTCGAGGTCAACACGGGGCCGGGCTATCCGGTTGTCGCTGGCAACTCGTACCCGGGTCACCTCGATCTCCAGTCGATTCTGGCCGACGGCCCGGACTCCACGCTGGCTCCCTTCGAACGGTCGGGGGTCGAGCTCTTTGCCCTGGCGCCGATGCTCAACCTCCTGACGCGCGACAACCCCCTGCAGCGGCAGCGCATCACCGAAATGCGACTCACCATCGAGGCCGCCGCCGCGCTCGGTTGCCCGGCGGTCGTGACCTTTGCCGGGTCGGCCGACGGCATGACCTTCTACGGGTTGCCCGGTGTCGGCGACGATCACCCGTCCAACCGGGTTCGCGACAATCTCGATCGCTTCGAGGCGATCTATGGTCCGCTGGCCGAGCTCGCTGAAAGCCTCGGGGTGCGAATCGCCTTCGAAACGGCGGGTCGTGGCGGTGGTGAGGGAAACATCGCCCACAGCCCCGAACTCTGGGATGCTATGTTCGACGCGGTGCCGTCCACAGCCATTGGACTCAGCTTCGACCCGTCTCACCTGATCTGGCTGCGGATTCCCGACATCCCCGGACTTATCCGGCAGTATGGCGATCGCAACTACCACTTCGATGGCAAGGACTGCGAGATCCTTCCCGACCGCCTCGCCCGCCAGGGAATCCTGGGATCGGGCTGGTGGCGCTACCGTCTGCCTGGTTACGGCGCGGTCGAATGGCCCGCCGTCCTCACCGCCCTGCGCGAAACCGGCTACCACGGCCCCATCACCATCGAACAGGAAGACCCGGTCCTGCCGGGATATGAGGGGTTGCAGCTGGCCGGCGAGTATTTGCGCAGTCTGGATAACGCGCGGAGTTGAATCTCCACACGCCCCCTCCCATCACTCCAACTGCCACCTTCCTGTCGTTCCGACCGCCCCCTCCTGTCATTCCGACCGAAGCGGAGGAATCTCTCGTTCGGGCCTGGCCACACTGCAAATCGCCAACCTGGCTTACCCCAACGAGAGGTCCCTCGACCCGGCTCGGGATGACGACGTGATGACCTACGGGACTGGTCGCCAAACACGACCGTCGTTGGGTCGTCCTGGGCACGCATGTAGTCATTTCCCGTGAACTTCCGTTGACAAAGACGAATGCACAACCCGCTTCCGGCCGGAAGCGCATTCCCGGTAACGGACCTGGGTCGCAATCGCGCGATCCGGACTGCACTATGCGTGGAGGCATCGAGCATGGAACATCGATCTTCGACATCCGGTCTTTCTCGCCGCACCGCATTGGCCGGCATTGGCGCCGACGGATTCGGTTGGGCCGTCGCCGCCGCGACTGTCGCCCGGCCGGCGATGGCGCAGGACGACGATCTGGCCAGCCACCCACTGGCGGGCACCTGGCAGACACTCGCCGGACCCATGTTGCCCGAGACCCCCATGGTTCCCCACATCAGCGTGTTCGCCATCGACGGGACGTGCACCCTCTTCGCTCCCCTCTCCGACTTCGGACCAGATGGCCCCTTTCTGCAGACGCCGTATGTCGGTATCTGGAAGCCATACGACGAGCGCCGTGGCCAGTTCAGGGTGTCGCAGACGGTCTCCGATCTGGAGGGACATGTCACTGGCGGTGTAACGGTCGATGGGTTTCCGCTGGTCAGCGAAGATGGTCTCTCGTTCGAAGACGATGGCTCGATGGTGCAGATCACGATCTGGGATCCGTCTGGCGCCATCATCGATTCCTTTCCCGGCGGCGTAGGCAGACCAGTCCGGGGCCGAAAGCTCACCTTCGAAAACCTGGCATTCCCGGAGCCGCTGGCCAGCGACGGCACGCCCACGAGCTAGCCTTCGACCGTCGGGCCTGCCGGCTCGAAGTTGGAAAGGTCATCCGCTGCTATCCTGTCGCAGCTTTTCGTCTGTGTTGCAGTCAGGATCAGCATTCATGGGATCAGTTCCTCGCCGTCTGAAGACCGGCATCATCGGCTGCGGCAACATCGCGCCAGCCCACGCGCAGGCGCTGGCGGTGCTGCCGCAGTCCGAGTTCTGGGCCTGCGCCGACGTCGACAGCGCCAAAGCCGCCTCCCTCGCCTCCGAATACAGCGTCCGGCATTGCTGCGCCACCCTCGACGAGCTGCTCGCCTCGGGTATCGAAGCGCTGATGGTCTGCACCCCACACAAATCGCATGAAGCGATCGTCACTCGGGCCGCTGAGGCCGGCGTGCACGTTCTCTGCGAAAAACCGATCTCCGTCGAGCTCGCCGAAGCCGACCGGATGATCGCCGCCGCCGATGCTGCTGGCATCACCTTCGGCGTCGTCTTCATGCGTCGCTTCTGGCCGGCCGCCCAGCGCATCCATCAGGCGATCGTCTCGGGAGCCATCGGTCTCCCAACCTTCGGTATGTGCCAGGCCCTTCTCTGGCGACCAGAGTCCTATTTCGCCCAGGCCGAATGGCGCGGCACCTGGGCAGGCGAGGGCGGCGGCGTGCTGATGAACCAGGCCGTGCACGTCATCGACATGCTGCAATGGTTCATGGGGTCGGTCGCGGAGGTCTATGGCAAGTACGACACCCTCGTTCACGGCAACTACATCGATGTCGAGGACACCGTCGCCGCCACCCTGACCTTCGCCAGCGGAGCCCTCGGGCTCGTCCAGGCCATCACCACCATCGATCCCCAGCTCGGCTACCGGGTATCGGTGCACGGATCGAACGGCGCGTCGCTCAGCGTCTGGGAGAACCCGGAGGGAACGCAGGGATTCAACGACATCTGGACCCTCGACCCCACCGGCGAACAACGCGCGCGATGGGAGCAGGAAGAACGGGACCAGCCAGGCTTTCCCGCTTTCCACATCCTGCAGATCGAGGACTTCCTCCAATCGATCATCGAGGGCCGTGAACCTGCCGTCACCGGCGCAGAGGCCCGCAAATCGCTGGCCATTATCGAGGCGATCTACGAGTCGTCGCGGACGGGTCAGCCAATCCGTTTTGCGGAGTCCCCGAGCTGAACTCGAATCGGCTTGGAGAATGTGGTCGAGCCTATCCGTGCGGCGAAGTCGGGGCCCGATCTGTCCCCAGAATGCGATCCGTCTCCCGCTCGATTTCATCCTCCGGCACGTCGGCGAACGCGGCTCGTAGTTCACCGACAATGGCAAAACGCTCCGCACGCTCGCGATCGAGTTGTTCGGCACGAGGTAGAGCTGGCGGTTGAGTTTTCGAAGACATGGCTTGGCCCGTTCCTACTAAACCACTCCATAGCCGCTCAATGCGGCAGCATCCTTGACATTGGCCAAGACTGGACTGGAGGCCCCAGTCTCAATGCCTCGGCCCTTCGATCCAATCCACCAGCTGCAACACCAGCGCGATCGCCTCATCCATGCTCATCTTCCGACCTTCGATCTCAGCTGCCATATATCCATCGTCGCCAAGTTCCTGGCGGGCGGCATCCTTCGCCTCGAGCGTCCAGTAGTCATCTTCGCCCCGTGCCCCAAAATAGGCGTTCTGCGCCGCGTGCGCACCAAACAATGATGCCGAGATAGCTGCTTCTCCCGCCGTTGCTGCCAGCACCGCTGCCTCGTCGAGAAAACCATCGGCGCCGATGTTACCCGCTGATCGCCACAGTTCCACAGACAAGCGAAGCGTCGATGCCGCGGTGGGCAGATCGCGGCGTCGGGTATGCGCCCCGGCCAGGAGGCTCGCCGAGTGGAACGCCAGTGCATTGCCGCCGTGTTCCAGAAAACGATTCAGCGCGTTCGTCAAGTATTCGACTGCCCGATCCTGGTCGTCAACCAGGTAGGCCAGCTTTCCGACCTCAAGAATGGTGAACGTATCGAAAAACGCGTCTTCCGTTTCTGACGCAAGCGCACGAGCCTCTTCAGCGACTTCCAGGGCCTCGGCGTAGCGACCCTGGTCGCGAATTGCCATTGCGATCGCGTTCAACGACCAGATTGCGGCGGTAGGGTGGCCCGATGCGCGATGCGCCAGCAGCAATGCTTCCCGAGCGAACTCCTCCGCCGACTCCGCATCGTAGAGCGTGTTCCACAGAACCGAGAGCGTGGACAGGACACCACTCTTCACATGATCGGGGATGGGATGATCCCTTGCCAGCGCCAGCGCCCGGTTGCCAATCTCGGTGTCTTCATGAAACAGTCCGCGCAAGTAGAAGTAGTCCATCGTCTCCACGAAGATGTGTGCAAACGATTCAGCATCGTCTCTTTCCCCCGCGACCCGTAGTCCAACGCGCAGGTTGTCGATTTCCTCGTCGAGCTCTCGCAGATTGTCACCGCCCAACAGCCAGGCGGCATTCGCGGCTCTGCCGCTGCTCGCGAGCGCGTTTGACCACGCCAGCAGGGCGCTGCGATTGATCTCCTCCTCTCCTTCGAGAACAGCCATATCCCCAGAGAACTCGCGGATCGTCTCCAGCATGGAGAATCGCGGCGTACCCGTTGTGCTGATTTTCTCTCGCACCAGATGCTTGTCGACCAACGAGGCCAGACCGCTGATCAGATCCAGATTGGCGGAACCCGCGACCCCTGAAAACGCATCGAGCGCGTCGAGTGTCGCCCCTCCAGGGAAGGCGCCGATGCGCCGAAACAGCGCCTGTTCATCCGGCGTCAGCAGCTCGTAGCTCCAGGCAATGGCATTCCTCAGCGTTTGCTGCCGCGCTGGGAGGTCCCGCCGGCCACCGGTTAGCACCGGCAACCGGCGTTCCATCCGTTCGAGCAGCAACGCCGGAGGAAAATACCGAACCCGGCTGGCCGCCAGCTCGATCGCCAAAGGCAGACCGTCCAGTCGTTGGCAGATGCCAGCCACCGCAGACACATTCTCACCGTCGAGTACAAATGCCGGGTCCGCTCGCGTTGCAGCAGCAACAAACAACCCGATCGAGGCAGTTGCTTTCAGACGGTCGATGTCATCCGAGCTGTGGGGCAAACTGAGTGGATCGATGACGATTTCGCATTCGCGATGAATGCGCAGCGCTTCTCTGCTGGTCACCAGAACATGGAGTTCGGCAGCGCGTTCCACGAGCTCGCCAACGATCGGTGCCGCCGCGATGACCTGCTCGAAGTTGTCCAGCAGCAGCAAAACGCGCCGCTGTTGCAACGCCAGCACGAGTGCGTCGACGATCGATCGCTCACGCGGCTCGGCAATGCCCAGCGCGAGCGCAATCGTGGGAACCACGAAGTCTGGATTGGTGATCGGGGAGAGATCGACGAAGCAGGAGTCGCTCCCCGATGCCTGGGAGAAACGCCTGCCAGCTTCCAGCGCCACGCTCGTCTTCCCCACCCCACCCGGTCCGGTCAGCGTCACTATCCGGGCGCGGTCGGTTAGGTTCTGGACGACCTCGTCCACCTCCCGCTCTCGCCCGATCAGTTGCGTGCGCAGTTCTGGCCACGACGTCCGGGGGGAAGAAGTCGCCTTGTCAGTCGAATGACGGTCCCTGAGTTCGGGACGGGCCGCCAGCAAAAGCGCGCCACGCTCCTCCTCACTCAGGGAGAGTGCTTCCGCCAGCATCCGTAGCGTTTCCGGCCGCGTGCCAGACCGGAGCCCTCGTTCGAGGTCGCTGACGGAACGCGCGCTCAACCCACTTCGCTCAGCCAGCTGCTCCTGGCTCATCCCGCTGGCAAGACGAAACCGGCGAATCACCTGGCCAAGTTGAACTGGCTGCGGATCGGCCATTTCCGGACCTTTTGGTTCTTCGTGAAGGCTACCTGTAGCGACCGGAATCGTAGCGCACGAGGGAACTTGCCGGAAACGGTGATGTTTCGGTGAGGTCCCTTCCTGTTTGCGTCCGCCCGGGAGCGGCATCCTCATATCAACCCAATTGAGCACCCACCGTGGTCTCACCAAGGAGCGATGATCGTGGATATGTACCAGGTTACGGCAGCAAGCGAATGGGCTGACCAGACGCATCAGACGGAGCACCATCGAGCCGATCTCGACCGCCTGGCCTCCCGGTGTCAGAAGCCGGTTCTACCCAGCAATAGTGATTCGGTGACGGCGACGGTGCCAGCATGGCTCGCCGCCGCGATCGTGCTGGTCGTGGCGACGCTCCTGCTGGCTTCCGTTGGTGTGTGAGCGTGGTCCGCCTGCTCAGCCGCGCCGCAGTCGTTCCCAACTCAGTTGGATGGCGGTTGTCCCTGGCCATCCCCGGGGCGCCCGCCGCCCTGACCTCCACCTCCGCCGCCACCCGCCTCGTTGGAGATGGCGCCGGGATCGACCCCCAGGGAAATCGTGCCGATGAATCCGTCGTCGAGTGATCCTTCGGTGATCGGCGTGAGAGCCAGCATGAAACCGGGCTCATCGGCATGGTCGCCGAGAATATTGTCCGAATCGTTGCGGGTTCGCTGGCTGTTGTCCCGCCCGCCATACGCCTCCGCGGTCGAGTAGACCTGATCGGAGATGGCGTCGTCGAAAAAGAGCTGGCCGACGTGAGCGGTGTTGCCGCCGATGTACTCCTCCTGGGCATCGCCACCGACATAGACCTTCATATGAATGTGGACCGTACGCCCCGTGTACCAGCCTGGATAGATCGTGACGAACTCGGCGTTGCCTTCTTCGTCGGTCATCTGGACTCCACGCAGGAAGACCTGGGTGGCCACCTCGTTCGCGACACTCTGATCCGTATCCGGCCCCGGATTGTTCGACGCCACACCCGAGTAGTACCCCTGCGCATCACAATGCCAGATATCGACCGCCTCGTTCGCCAGGGGCGTGCAGGCAGTGGCGTCCTGGACGTTGATCTTGAGCAGGAGCGGAACACCCGGTTTGCCTTCTGTGATGTCGCGGCGAACAAGGTCCCCTTCCAGGTAGTAGGGTCCCTCGGTCATCTCCGCCGCCAGCATGCAGACCGGCGCGATCTCCACATCGTCGAGTGGATCCCCCGACTCCTGTGCCAATCCAGCCAACCGGTTGGCCCCAAACCCCGCCGCGGCCACGGTCGCGGATGTCGCCAGCACGACTCGACGGTTGAGGGTCTCGGAACCCATCAGAAGCTCGCTGGCCTCGGCGATCGATCGACTTTGTGACTTGCTCATCACCTGATCTCCCTTGTCTCCATTGTTCCGCAATCGACTATTGCGAAGGGGGCAAATGCCTCTGGATGAACAGTAAGATCGTGCGCTTGCGCCGGACTGGGAGTTTTCCGTGAGTTGGCTGGGAAGCGCGCCCTCGGGTCGCCTTGACAGCTTGCTGAATCTGCTACGCTGGAGTGGCCCCGGCTCCACCAGCCGGGAGGCGACATTGCCTGTGGGAGTAGTTGCCATGGTCGCGACACGCCAAATGACCGCTGCAGATCTCTGGAGCATGCAAACGGAAGACCTCCAGGACTTTGAGCTCATCGAAGGAGAGCTGATTCCGATGGTTCCGCCAGGAGGCACGCACGGTAGGCTTCAGATATCGATCGGTGCGATGCTCCACGAGTATGTGAAGGCAACGAGGAGCGGCACGGTTTTCGGTGAGACAGGATTCGTTCTCGACCATGGCGAGCATACGGTGCTGGCCCCCGATATCGCCTATGTCAGCGCTTCGCGCCTGCCGGCCGATCAAACAAAGTACCTGAAGCTCGCCCCAGAGATCGCGGTTGAGATCATCTCTCCGGGCAATTCCCCGGGCGAGATCGAGCGCAAGATCGCGATCTATCTGCGAGCTGGGGTTCAGCTGGTCTGGGTGATTTACCCAAGTCAACGTCAGGTCGTCGTCCACTCGCCTGGCGAGGCGCCACGGATTTTCGGAATCTCCGACATCCTTCCTGGGGACGGCGTTCTGCCCGGTTTCTCCGTGCCGGTGGCCGAGATATTCTCCTGATGGTGCTGTGATCTCAGTTTCGCTTGCCAGCCAGATACATGGCGGCGCGTTTGGCTCTGGAGAGCATGGGGAACGATCTCCCTCGCACCATGAACCACGCGAAAAAGACAGCTGGACCCAGAATGAAGCGCAATCGCGTCGGCGGTACGATCGCGATCGCATAGAGCGTCACCCAGATCATCGGGTTGCCACCATGACGAACGACATCCCGATAGAGCCAGTACCCTGGCCCCAGCGCGAGCGCTCCGATGGTTGCGATAACGACAATCGTCTGCCAGTCCACGTGCCGAATTCTCCGTCCGCTGTCGCATTGCCAGCCCGAAGGCCAACCCTGTCAGTATGAACCACGCCGATCATGTCCGGCTGATCGCCGGTGGTATTCCGCATCCAGGCGGGGTCTGGGCCGATATGGGATCGGGGAACGGCGCCTTCACTCTGGCGCTTCGGGACATCGTCGGTCCGGGATCGCGGATCTACGCTGTCGACTCGAACCAGGGCGTGCTCAGGGGATTGATCGACCAGGTCGAGCGCATCTTTCCCGACACGAACCTGATCGTCCAGGCAGCGGATATGACCGGTTCCCTCGATCTCCCACCCCTTGATGGCATCATCGCCGCAAACTCTCTCCATTTTGTCGAACCGCGCAAACAAACCAGCGTGCTGCGGGAATGGCGATCGCTCCTCAAACCGGAGGGCCGCGTCATCATCGTCGAGTACGATGCCGAGGAGGGAAACCGGTGGGTTCCCCATCCGATTTCAGCCCGCGCGCTCAAGCGTATGGCGTCGAATGCCGGCTACGAGCCACCGAAGCAGATTGGCTCACGCAGCTCACAGGTGATGAACAGCATCTACGCTGCGCTTCTCCTGCCGGTCCAGCGGTCTCTCGTCAAATAGCTCCCGATGCCCGCAGACTGTCGATCCGGGCCTTGTCGAGTCCGAGAATCGACCGCAGGACGTCGTCAGTATCTGCTCCCAGCGCCGAACCCGGCCGATGCGATCCGGCGACATCCGGAAACCGCACAGCAGACGCTGTTTCCCGCAACATGCCAAACAGCGGATGCGGTACGTCGACGATCATTCCCCGATCGATGACCTGCTCGTCACTGAGCGCTTCCTCGACAGAATTGACCCGGGCCACCGGCACGCTGCCACGCAATCTCTCGAGCCAGACATCGGTCGATTCCTGCCGGAATCGTTCGGTCAAGACCCGCTCCATCTCATCCCGGTGCTGAAAACGGTCGGCGAAGGTTCGGAAACGAGGGTCCTCGGCCAAGTGTGGCAGGTCCATGGCGGTCACCAGGTTGACCCAGAACTTCTCCTTGGCGCACATCACGACCAGATGGCCATCGTTGGTCGGAAAGACCTGGGATGGATAGAGTGTCGGGTGCGATGAGCTCGGCATCCGGACCGGCCGGAAGTCGCTGTTCAGCGTCCAGGCCGCCAGATAGTTGAGCAGTGCGATCGCGGTGTCGAGGAGCGCGATATCGAGATCGCAACCAACACCGGTCCGCCTGGCCTGATGAATGCCCGTGACCAGCCCCAGAGCAGCGGCCAGCCCACCCGCATAGTCGACGATCGAGACGCCGGCTCGCTCGGGAGGACCGTCCGGATGGCCAGTCATACTCATGAATCCGGAGCACGCCTGGATGAGATAGTCATACCCCGGTTCAGCCGCCCGGGCGCCGGTTCTGCCAAATCCGCTGAGAGAGACACAGACCAGGGCCGGATTGCACTCCTTGAGCGCGTCATAGGTCAGACCGAGTGCTTCCGGCTGATCGCCCCGCAGATTGTTGAACACGGCGTCCGATTTGGCGGCCAGCGCCCGGAAGAGCTCCCTGCCCTCCGGTTCGCGCAGGTTGAGCGTGACGCTGCGGGTGTTCCGGTTGAAGGATTGATAGTAAAGGCTATCGCCATCCTGCGCGCCGGGTTGCACCCAGCGGCCGATGTCGCCGCGACTGACCGGATCTTCGATCTTGATCACGTCGGCGCCGAGATCGGCAAGCTGCATCATTCCGAACGGCCCTGCCCCAAACTGGGAGACCGCCAGAATGCGGATATCGTCGAGTGGACCGCGCATCGCAAGAGACCAATGGTCGTGACCGAATCAATCCCGATGCCGTCGTACCGGGATCAGAGCATTGTCCCGCATTTGCCGGGACTATCCCTGCCCGACGATTTCCTCCGCGGAGAGCTCGTCCGGAACGTACTTCGGTAGTCCACTGGCCGGAATGACGGCGAGGAGCGCGATCCCGGCCAGCACGATGAACGATGCCCGCAGTGCCCGCAGGCGGGCATCCTCGTTCAGTTTTACCGCTTCGGTGACCTGCCTGGCCGTCGCCGAGGTCTCCGACAGATACTCCTCTAGCTGATTGTTCGTGACGAAGTCGATCCGCTTGTACGTCATCTCGTCGCGGAGCTCGAGCGGCAGTGTCGATGCATTGAAACCGCTGGCCAGAGCGATACCGAGCAGTCCGACCGCGAAAACGCCGGCGAACGCGCCACCCAGCGCCGAAGAGACATTGTTCGCCACGCCGCGGAGCGCTCCAACGTCACCCGCCAGCTCTTTCGGCGATGCCGAAACGAGCACATTGAAGAGCAGGGTCAGCAGCGCCCCCTCGCCAAGCCCGACGATCAGCAGTCCCAGAATGACCGACGGATTTCCCCAGTTGTTGGCTACCGTCATTCCCACCAGCGCCAGACCTGCCGCCACCATGAGAAAGGAGACGATGCCAATCTGACGCGGCGGAATTCGGTCATAGAGTCGCACTGAGAGAACCGCCGCCGCCGCGATCGCGATGGCGTATGGCACGATCGCGACTGACGTGAACAATGGGGATCGATCCTGCACGATCTGGATGTAGAGCGGGATCAGAAAACTGGCCGCCGGGCCGAGACTGCCGGCCACGAGAAAGCAGATGACCGCGTTTCGTTCCTCGCTGCTGTCCAGCACCTCCATCGCGATCAGTGGCTGGCGTCCCGCTTCAGCGCGCTTGCGCGACCATTTGAAGAACGTCTGCCCAAGAATCAGGCCGATCAGGATCAGCAATGGCGACGGCGAGATACCCACAATGCTGAACGGCGCATCCGGTTCGGCGCTGAACAACCCCCAGTCACCGATACTGTTGAATCCGAACAGAATCAGGGCCAGGGAGGCGGCGGAAAGCAACCAGCCGACGACGTCGATCTGCATCCCCTTCTGACGGTCGACCGGTTTGAGCCGGAAACTCAGAATGAAGACGGCTGCGGCGAGCAGCCCGGTCAATCCGAATGAATATCGCCAGGTGAATGCTGTGGCCAGCGCTCCCGCGACGACGAATGTCAGGGCGCTGGCCAGGGCCGGCACGGCGGCCAGCACACCAAGCGCGGTTTCCTGCTGCCTGCCACGATAGTTGGCGGCGATCAGCACCACCAGCGTCGGCACCAGGGCCGCCGCGGCGATACCCGCGATCACCTGGGCCACATTCATCGCGCGTTGGTCGGTCGCCAGCGCCATAAGCACCATCGAGCCGCCGTGCGCCAGCACCGCGACCTGGAAGACGCGACGCTCGCCGATCATCTTTCCCAGTTTGGCGCCGAGCATCACGCAAGCGGCAACGACCAGCGAATAGATGACCAGCGCCGTGGCGATGGCAGTCGTCGGCGTGAGAAGGTCCTCGGCGATCGGACCGATCGACACAGGCAGGGCATTGACATTGATGCCCATTTGCAGCTGCGCGAGGACGATGATCAGCAGTGGAATCCATGCCGACTGAGCCATGTCCGCGGTCTTGCCCGAACTGGGTTGGATTGCGCTGCCGGCTGTTTCTGACATTCACCCACTCTCAGCGATGTGTGGAGTCAACGCGGGAGAATCACCCGCGCTGACCGCTCCGTAGCCTCTGTCGCAGTCTCTCTACCCCAGCTCTATCGGATAGCCAGGTCCCAGCGGGATGCCGAGCACAAACCAGAGGATGAAGAAGATGATCCAGATGATCCCCATGATCACCGCGTAGGGAATCATCAGGGCGATGATGGAACCGATTCCCGAATCGCTCTTGTATCGCTGGGCAATCGTGACAATGAATGGGAAATAGACCATCAGCGGCGTCAGTGTGTTCACCGGTGAGTCGCCGATCCGATAGGCGGCCAGCAGTGTCTGCGGCGCCACATCCAGCCGGAAAAAGACCGGGATGAAAACAGGAGCGAAAATCGCCCAGGCCGGGATTGCTCCCGGAATGATGAAGTCGAGCAGGAAGATCACCAGGATGAATCCGACCAGCAGCACAAGGGCGGAAACATTGGCGCGCTCGAGGAATCCGGCCAGCTTCACGCCGATGTAGTCAGGCAGGTTCGAGTAGTTGAAGTGCGCGATGAACTGGGAAATCATCAACAACATGAAGATGAGTCCGCCCAGTCCATTGAACGTCTTGGTGATCGCCGCGATGACGTCGTCGGCTTTCTTCACCGTGCCTGCGCCGATACCGTAGGCCACGCCAGCCACGAGCAGGGTCAGCGTGATCAGGAAGAGGAGACTGTCCATGAAGGGAGTCGTGCCCAGGATGTCGCCATTGACCGGGTCTCGCAGCGGAGCGCCGGATGGAGCCGTCAGGAGCACGATCAGGGCGATGACGCCCAGGAAACCGAAGAGTGCGTAGCGCAGACCGCGAGAGTCGGCCGCTTCGTCGACTCTGGGAGCCGCCGGAGCCGAATCATCACCTGCCGGCATCATCGAATCGTTCCATGGACCGAGCCGCGGTTCGATCACTTTCTCGGTGATGATCGTTGCCACGACACACATCAGCAGCATCGACGCGACGCCGAAGTAGTAGCCATTCAGGATGCTCATCGGCTCGCCGCCGACCAGCTGGATCGACTCATTGGCGATCTCTGTGAGCATGGCATCGGTTGGCTGGGGGATGACATTGACGGCGAACGTGGCGGCGACACCGGCGAAACCGGCTGCCATTCCGGCCAGCGGATGCCTCCCCAACGAATGGAAAGCCACCGCCGCTAAAGGAATCAGAATGAGATAGCCGGCATCGGAGGCGACGCTGGAGAGTGCCCCGACCAGCACGATCAGGAAGGTGATCAGTCCGGCCGGCGCCGATTTCACCAGCTTGCGGATCAGCGCATCCATCAGACCGGCGCCTTCGGCCGCTCCGGCGCCAAGCATGGCGATGAAGGTGACCGCGACCACACCGAATCCCTGGAAGTTGGCCACGAATGAGGCGAAGAGGAACCGGATGCCGTCCACCGTGAGGAGACCCCGAATCGGGATGGTGACCTCTTTGATCTCGAAGTGAGGGTCTTCATATGCCGACACTGCTGCGTCGACACTCCCTACGGTGTCTTCGTAGTACTCAGGCACCGAGACAACGGGCTCCGGCACGGCTACCGTGTCGGTGACGCTTACATCGAAGAAGTCCAGAACGGTGGACAGAATGATGACGCCGATGATCAGGTAGAGGAACATCAGTACCGGGTGCGGTACCTTGTTGCCAATCCGCTCGACCCCGTCGAGCATCCGTTGCATAAATGAGCCACTCTCGGGATCTACCGCCCCACCAGCGGGCGCTGCGGCATTGCTTGCCATACGATTGCCCTTTCTCTCCAACCTTCCGTGACACGTTCCGATGTACTGCGAGGCAGATCAGCCCAGTCACTCACCTCCCCAGAGCTCGGCAAGCCGGATGCACAGGTCGGTGGCCCGTGCCATGTCCTGAACGGTCTGATATTCGAGTGGTCCGTGGATTTCCTGCATTCCGGTGAAGAGATTCGGAGTCGGCACGCCCATCTCCGTCAAACGGGAGCCATCGGTGCCGCCTCGTGTGGGGGTAGAGAAATGAGGGATGCCCAGATCATCGGCCGCCTGCCGCGCCAGATCGACCGGGCGCATGTCGTCCTCGAGCCAGTAGCGCATGTTGCGGTACTGCGGCGTGATCGTGCAGGTGATCTTCGCTCTGGGTTCGCCAGCCTGAATTGCTGCGCAGACCTTTTGCAGCAGCTCGCCCAGGTCGGCCAGACTCTCTCGCTCGAAGTCGCGGACGATGAAACGGAGATCGGCGGAAGCGGATGTGCCGGTCATCTGGTAGATGTGGAGGAATCCCTCGCGGCCGTCCGTCGTCTCCGGCGTCCGGGTCACGTGAGGAAGACTGTCGATGATCTTGGCCGCCAGATGAAGGGCGTTGACCATCGTGTCCTTGGCCTGCCCCGGATGGATCGAGACGCCCTCGATTTGCACGATCGCCAGGTCCGCCGAAAAGGTCTCGTAGACGATCTCGCCCCGACCAGCGCCATCGAGCGTGTACGCGAAGTCCGCTTTGAGATCCTTCGGCAGGTCCTTGTGGACGCCGCGCCCGATCTCCTCATCCGGTGTGAAGCAAATCCGGATCGGGCCATGCTCGATTTCCGGATGCTGGACGAGATATCCGGCCAGAGCCATACAGATGGCCACACCGGCTTTGTCGTCTGCACCGAGCAATGTCGATCCGCTGGCGGTGATGACATCCTCGCCGACTTTGGTCGCCAGGTAGGCGTCATGTTCCGGTGACAGCACGAGATCAGGGTTGTCGGGAAAGCGAATCTCGCCCCCGTCGTAGTTCCGATGGACAACCGGCTTGACGCCGTTGCCCGGGAATGCCGCGGTGGTGTCGACGTGCGCCAGGAAGGCAACCGTGGCCCGCCTCTCCTTGACCGTCGCCGGCACCGTGCCCAGCACCGCGCCATAGCTGGTCAGCTCCACGTCCTGCACTCCGGCAGCCTGCAGTTCCTGCACCAGCAGATTCAGCAGATCGAATTGCCGCTCGGTGCTTGGCGCCGTCGGGGAATGCTCGTCGCTGGTCGTATCGATCTGGGCATACCGGATCAACCGGTCTTCGAGTTCGGCGTTGAACTGGTCCCCGGAACCGCTGAAAGCCATCGTTTCCATTCCTTTGCTTCCGGCCGGCGCCGGATGGTGAGCCTACAGACTGGCGAGTTCTTCCAGATAGACGATTGCGGTTTCGATACCTCTCGCGAACATCTCCAGGCTGTAGTGCTCGTTTGGCGAATGGAGACCGTCACTGTCGAGGCCATAGCCCATCATCACGACAGGAATGCTCATCATATCCGCGATATCCGCAACGATGGGGATACTGCCGCCACCCCGGGTAAAGACCGGTGTGTGACCCCAACCCTTTTCGTACGCGCGAACAGCGGCCCGCATGGCCGGCAGCTCGGCCGGGAACAGCGCGGGCCGGCCCGTGGAGAGGAGCGAAACACTCACCTTGACCGTCGGCGGCGCAATCGACTCGATGTAGTCGCGCAGGCATTCCCAGATTCGTTCCGGATCCTGGTTGCCGACCAGCCGGCAACTGATCTTGGCCCCGGCCGAGTGCGGAATGATCGTCTTCGGGCCTGGTCCGGTGTAGCCGCTCCACATACCGTTGATTTCGAGGGTCGGCCGGGCGGAAACCCGCTCCTTGATGGTGAATGCCTCTACACCCCAGACTCCCGGAACACCGGTCGCCTGCTTGAACTCATCGGCGGAGATATCCGTTTTGGCGATCATGGCGCGATCGGCATCGGAAAGCGGCGCCACATCATCATAGAAACCGGGCACCGCAATCGAATTGTCCTCGTTGAACAGCTTGGTGATGATCTCGGCCAGGGCCAGCGCCGGGTTGTGGGTGGCGCCTCCGAAGAAGCCGCTGTGCAGATCTTCGCGCGGTCCTTCGACGTGGACTTCGATATACGTCATACCCCGCAGGCTGTGAGTAATCGCCGGTTCCTCGATGCGGGTCATCGACGAATCGCTGATCACGCAGACATCGGCCCTCAGCAGATCGAGATGCTCTTTGATAAAGGGAGCCAGATTCGGCGAAGAGACTTCCTCTTCGCCCTCCAGCAGAATTTTCACGTTGATCGGCGCGGCTCCCGCCGTCTCCAGCCACGCCTGCAGCGCCTTGATATGGATGAAGAGCTGACCCTTGTCATCGGTGGAACCCCGGGCGAAGACCTTGCCGTCCTTGACGACCGGTTCGAACGGGTCCGTTTCCCATCCATCTTCCATCACCGCGGGAACGACATCGTAGTGACCGTAGACGAGCAGCGTCGGAGCGTCCTCGCCGGCGCCCATCCACTCGCCATAGACGACAGGGTGACCCGCCGTCTCCATGACCGCGACCTTCTCCAGTCCCAACCCCGCCATGTGATTGGCCAGCCACTCCGCCATCCGGCGAACGTCACCCGCAAAGGCGGGATCGCCACTCAGGCTGGGAATGCGGAGCATCTCGAAGAGCTCTTCCTGGAACTGCGCGCTCTGACTACGCGACCACGATCGCGCGGCATCACCGGCGTTCGACATTGTCGACTCTCCCATCTCTATTAAATTCTTGCTATGTGGAAAATGGGCCTTTGCCCTGACCGGCCGGAAGCTTAGCACAACGACCTGTCAAAATCGTGACATTCCGTCGCACTTTTGTTGCAAATTCATATCAATTTCGAAGCGATTCATTCATCGCTCGTGCAGAAGATGTTGTAGCGTGCAACAACGACCGATGTCACGCTGATGATCTGCCGGAACGGCTACGACACATGCCGCTTGGACTGCTCCAGCAGAACAATCAGGAAAACGCACGCAGCGAGCAGGAGCGCGGGTGCGATAGAGAGCGCAGCACCATCAAGGCTCTCGGGTAGCCAACTGTAGAAGAACCCGAGCTGCCCACCGAGCGCCAACCGGACGATGGGCACCACCCCAAGCGTAATACCGACGAGCGCGGCAACACCCTCGATCGTATCATTGCCGACGTACCGTCTCTCCCACGGCACCGGGGCTTCGCTGCGCTATCGTCGATTCTCCCGCCAGCCAGTTTATGAACCGGCAGGTGGTTCGGACGACTCAGGCGGCGGATCCTGGCCCGTTGGCGGATCGCCGGTCGTCCCGCCTGCAGGAGCGGGGACCTCAGTCGCTGCCGGCGGCGGTCCCAGATCGACCGGATCTTCACCTGGCTCGGCTCCGGCCGTCGTTCCCGCTGCCAGATACTCGCCGACGGTCCAGCCGGCGCCGAATCCGAACATAGCCACCGGGTACCAGACAAAGCCATTGGCCGTGACTGGCGCACCCGTCACCGATCCGCTCGTGCCGCGTGGCATCTGGCCGATCACCGATGCACTCGTACCGGCCGCCGAGCGGAGATTGAGCACATTGACCGCCACATGGACCGGATCGCCTGGCCGGAATCCCCCGGGAACAGTGGTGGCAGTGGGCGCCGCGCCCGTTCGAACCAGGAAGTCACCAGCCATGAAACCGGCCGGATAGCCATTCATCTGCACCTGGTACCAGTTGAAGCCATTTGCCGGAATCGGGAATCCCGTGATCGTCCCGGTGGTGTTCGCCGGCACGGTGGCCAGAACGGCCTGATTCGTTCCCGGCTGCGACCGCAGGTTGACATTACCCGTCGTCCGCACCTGATCGCCAGGTTGGAATCCACCGGGGATCACTGTGGGCGTGCTGGTTCGGGTGATCGTCGGCGTTGCGCTTGGCCCCGGCGTGGGCGATTGGGTTGGCGTACGCGTCGCGGTCGCGCTGGCAGGCGGGGTTGCCGTCGCAGTCGGCGTGTATTTCGTCAACAGCGACCCGGCCACATATCCGGCGGCGAAACCATTCATCTGGACCGGATACCAGGTGAATCCATTCGCCGCTGTCGGGAATCCGGTCACCACGCCAGCCCGCCCATTCGGCGCGGTGCCAATGATGCTGAAGTTGGTGCCGGGCCCACTGCGAATATTGGCATTCACCGTTGTCCGCACGTGATCGCCTGGCGCAAATCCGCCCGGAATCGTCGTTGGCGTGCGCGTCGGCGTTCTGCTCGGCGTCAGCGTCACCGTCGGAGTCAATGACGGGGTCGATGTGAAGGTTGCGGTGGCGGTGAATGTGTGCGTCGCCGTCACCGCCGGCGACATTTGCGGCGTCGGTGTATGGGTGGCGGTGGATGTCGCCGTCGCCGTTTCAGTGGGTGTGTTCGTCGCTGTTGACGTGAGCGTGGCGGTCGCCGTTGCCGTCGGTGTATGCGTCTGGGTCGCGGTGGCCGTTGGCGTCGGCGTATTGGGCAATCTGGTCAACCAGGTGCCGGCCACAAAGCCCAGCGGCCGGCTGGGGAACTGGACCGGATACCAGGTGAACCCGCCAGCAATGACCGGGAATCCTTCCACAACACCGGTGGTGTTGCTTGGTATCACGCCAAGTGATGGATAGGTCGTGCCGGGGCCGGTTCGCAGATTGAGTCCGGCGGTGGTTCGCACCATGTCGCCGATCGCGAACGCGCCGCTGATCGCGGTGGGCGAAGGATTCAGCGTAGCGTTCTGGCATGAGCTGGAGATATCGCCGCCGATCGGCCGGTTGTCATGATGCTCGATCCTGATGATCGACCAACCCGATTCCTCATCCTCGTCGTCGCTCCAGGAGACCTCGACTCTGATGACGACATTTCCCGCATAGCCGGCGTCGATCGTATATCCGCCCGAACCCCCGAACTGGGCGATCCCGGTCGTGGCATCGGTGCGGACAGCGTCGTCGATGGTGTTGAGCAACGTGTACTGATCGCCGTTGACCTCGAAGGCGTCGATCCACATCACCACTAGCTGCGCGTCCGGACCATTGGCGCTTCGGTGCACGTTGATCGGCGATACATTGATGAGGAGCCGGCCAGTGATCGGCTGGATCGAGCAAACGGCGCCTGGTGCTTCGGGAGAATCAAAGAGATAGACGTACCCGGTGTCGCCGTCGGAGTCGACAATCACTGCCGCGGCGTTGACGTCATCATCGGACTGGGCGATGGTTCGCCCGGGCATGGCGCTCAGCGCAAATCCCGTTGTCAGCAGGATCGCCAGAACAACGCGCATAGATCGATGGATCATTCCACGACCTCCTTCCCTTCGAGGTCGCACCGTGTTCGCCTGCGGGGCGACGGTGAGCCACTGGTTCCGGAGCATGAGGTCGGGGAACCCATCGCTCACGGAAGAATGCTGAACACATCAACGCTGCCATTGTTGACGTTCTGAAAGAATCCTGTCAATCCTGAACGGTGGGGTGGCCGGCGAGAAGTCGTTCGTACACAATGACGAACTATGGAACGATCGCAGTCATCCCGAATCGACGAATTTGTTCAGCGCCTCGGCCATATCCCGCCGGCGCCTAATGCCTTCAATCCCTGGGACGCCGCCACCGAAGCGGGCGCCGCCTGCCGCCACAATCTCCGCCTCTACCTAACCGATCTCGCCACGCGGCGCACGGGCATCATGTTGCTCGGCGAAGCGCCCGGCTATCAGGGTTGCCGGCGAACCGGCATTCCCTTCACCAGCGAGTACCTTCTGCTCAATGGAGTCGATGCGCTGAACATCCTCGGTGAGTCGCGCGGATACCAGCGGGCGCCATCTGAGGAGCGAATCAGCAAGGAACCGTCGGGCACGATCGTCTGGAGCACGCTGGCCGCGAATGATTTCCTTCCTCTTCTCTGGCCAGCCTATCCGTTCCATCCTCACAAACCAGGCATCGACCGGTCGAATCGCCCTCCAACCCGGCCAGAAATCGAGATGGGCCGGCCCCTCTGGCTGGAGCTGGGGGAGATCATGCAGATCGACACGTATGTGGCCATCGGCAACGTGGCGCACGCCAGTCTTGCCGTGGCCGGGATCGATGCGCTGAAGATCCGTCACCCGTCGCAGGGAGGAAAGCCGCAGTTCGTGGCGGGCATCGAAGCACTCGCCGCTTCGCTGAGGTCGTGACCGATCAGCGGATCGCGCCACTTGTCTTAGTGAGTCTCGAGGCAAATCTCCGATTTGGGGCAGAATGCGGGCACTTGCCGTAGACTGCACCGCTATGGCTTCGAAGCCGAGTTCCACTACCAGCGACAGCGACGACTCTCTCCCTCCGATTTCGTGGAAGCGAAATCTCTATGCCCTCTGGATCGCGCAATTGCTGGCGATCATCGGTTTCAACCTGCGTGACTCGTTTCTTCCCTTCTTTCTGAAAGATCTCACCGGCGACGACCTGAACAAGACAACGCTCTGGTCGGGTCTCGTCCTCTCCGGCGGCGCTGGAGTGATGATCTTCGCCCAGCCAATCTGGGGCATCCTCGCCGATCGGAAGGGTCGCCGGCCCATGGTCATGCGGGCGATGTTCGCGGCCATGATCACCGTTTTCCTGACCGGACTGGCCCAGGCGCCATGGCAGATCCTGGGACTGCGCATGATCGAAGGTGCGTTCACCGGCACGGTCGCCGCCTGTACCGCCCTGGTCGCCACATCGGCGCCCCGGGAGAAGCTCGGCTATGCCCTGGGGATGATTCAGACCGCCGTCTTCGCCGGGTCGTCATTCGGCCCTTTTCTCGGTGGCATCCTGGCGGCACAGCTGGGATTTCGACCGACCTTCTTCATCGCGTCCGTGTTTCTGGGGGTCGGCGGACTGATTGTGCTCTTCACCGTCCAGGAACGATTCACCCCGGCGCCGAAAGGAGAGCTGCGTGGCTTTGCCGCGTTGCGTGCCTCGCGCGACTGGCTCCTGGCGTCGACCATGGTGCTGATGATGGTCGTCCTCTTCGTCAGTCGTTTTGCCCAGCAAGCCTCCCGGCCCATCACCCCACTCTTCATTGCCGAGCTGGGCGATCTGACCGACTCGCGCGCCGCGTCGGTGACCGGTCTGGCCTATGGACTACTGGGCGTGACCAGCGCGATATCGTCGATTCTGCTCGGGCAGCGCAGCGACCGGATCGGGCACGAACGGGTGCTGATCGTCAGCACGGTGATCTCCGGTCTCGTCTTCCTGCCCATGGCGCTGATCACGGCGCCATGGCAGATGGTGGTTCTGCAGGCCTTGTTCGGTATCGGAGCCGGTGGGCTCATTCCCGCCGCCAACGCCATCATCGCCAATCGCACACCCCCCGAACGGCGTGGGGCGATCTTTGGCGTCACCGCGTCGATCGGGTCGCTTGGCTCGTTCCTCGGTCCACTGGCCGGCGCTGCCATCGCCACCTTCGTCGGCTTCCCGGCCACCTTCCTGTTCACTGGCGTGATGCTGCTCGGACTGGCCGCCTTCGTCATCTGGGAGTTCTCGAGGATGCCCGAACCGGCTGGAGAAGCCGTCCTTTCGAAGACGCATGGGGACTGAACGGCGGCGGGGTCCGAAGTCCGTAGTCCGTAGTCCGTAGTCCGTCGGGAAGTATGTGCCGATTGGCACACCGGGATAGAGGTTTTCAACCCCACGCTTCGGACTTCGGACTTCGCCCGGCCCTCACGCACTGACCGCCGCATCACCGCCGCCCGTCTCGGCGGTCCATTCGCTGGCGATCACCACGCGCATCTCGACGTCGCCGCCAGTGAGGTCGGCGAGGGCATCGGCCAGCGCCGCCGCGAACCGCTCATGAATGCGTTTGGCGGTGATCGAGTTCGGAGCCCCGATGACGAAGGTCCCGTCCGCCAGGCGGTCGATGAGCGACGCCGGCCTCAACCAGGCGCTGGCGTCCGCGGGTCGCACCGATCCCGACCGCACGACGTCGTCGATCAGCGCGTCCCAGACCTGCGCGCTGGTCAACCCGCACTCGTCGATCATGAAGGTGCTGCGCGCTACCCGCACCACCGGTGCCGGCAAGGCCCTGCTTGTCTGCGCTCCCGCAACTCGCACGGTCAGCCCGACCGGGCGCCGGATCGCTTCGCTCAGTTTCCGGACCACCAGATCCCGATACTCGCCATCGAGACTCCGCGCCTGATGGATGGTCGTGGCTTCGATGATGACCGCATCATCCGCGAAACCGGCGATCGCCGTTCCGCCCACCAACGTGGCCAGTCGCTGCGGCTCGAGCACCAGTCCCAGCAGCTTGACCGTGTAGTCCCAGGTGCTGCCGCTATCCCGGCCATGAGGGAGCATGATTCCCATATTTGCTCCGAGCAAAATCGCCTCAGGCAACACCGGTGGAGCGAGGTTTTCGCTGCCGGGAACCCCTTCTCGCTCCCACCGGGCCAGGATTTCACGAACTCGCCGCGGCGCCACGTAGGTGCTTCCCGCATCGACTGCATCGACGATTGCCGCGGCGACCCATTGCCATCCAGACATCAGTTCCGGCATTCCGCACGCCCGAGCTGCCGGATCGAATCGCTCGGCAAGATTTTTCAGAAGTTTCCGTTCGGCGATGGTCGGGTCGCGGTGATTCGCATCATGGAATGTGCGGAACGCCGCCTCCTGTCCCGCCCGGTCAGCTGGCGCTTCCGATCCGCCCGGTCCAAAGCTCACCTGATGAGGCTGTGATGAGATGGCGCGTTCGTACGATTGCTTCATCTCCATTTTTTCAGTTGTCGTAGTTGTTTCTTCTTGGTGATACGTAGTGTTGGATGGAGCAACATCGGTTGCCTCATCTCCGTTGGTCGCTGCAACAGTGGTTGGGGATTTCCGCTTCGAACCTCTGTTGGTGGGTACAACATCGACCCCCAAACCATTGTTGGTCTTTGCAACAATGGTTGTCTCGACCGGTTCTGAATCGACAGATTCGCTGTCGTTTGCGGTGACAGTTGGTGCCTTCGGGTCAACGGCAGCCGGTCCACTGGCCGACTTGCGGGACCGGTGCCCAGCTTTGGTTCTGGCCGAGGCTTTGGCTTCTTCCTGCGCTGTGCGCGCAGCCAGCAATTGCCAGGTCGGCGTCTCGCTCAGCTTTTCCAGAATCCCGGACCAGACGTTGTTGGCGTCGATCGGTTTGAACTTCGGAGAGAAGATGTGCCGGATGTACCGGTAGACCGTCCGGTCGCTGGCGGCGAGCTGCACGACCCGGTCGACCGCTTCCGAGGTCAGCTGGAATCCGTCATCTCGATCCTTGACCCGGTAGAGATTGTGGGGAACCCGCCAGCGCCGTCCGCTCTCGTCAACGCGGAGCACCATCTCCTTGCGGATCTCGATCAGGTCGAGCGCCACCAGGATCTTGTTGATGGTGATCAGCTCGGCGCGATCCTCGCCATAGAAATCGGCTTCGCTTTGCTGCGATGGAAATGCGTAACCCCGGTGCGGGGATTCTTCGCGGCGATCGGTCCAGACGGTGTAGGAGTTGAGCAGCCCCACACCCTTCAGGCCAACCAGCGGCGCGAACTGCGTGACCATCGCGTTCCAGTGCCAGAACCAACCCCGCTTGCGGGTGTCCTCCCCGGTTCGGGCTCCATCTCCGGCCAGCGCCAGACCTTCCACAACCGAGGGGACAGTCTCCTCTGCTCGTTCGAGCGCGAGGCTGTCGCCTGGGGTGCGGGGCAGCGGCTGGCGGGAGTTCGGACTCATCAGCGAGCGACTCCAGCCGGCACGACACCGTGCATCTCTTGACACACCTGTGACAGCGTGTCTAGAATCATTCCAGCGCCTGGGTACACAAAACCCTCCCCGTTTCAGGGATCATGGCGAATCTCAAAACCCGAATGTGTTCGATCTGTTTGGCGACGGTCCGCTCACATCCGGTACAACACAACGAAAAGTCAGCCGCTCAGGCGGTTGGAATCCGAAGAGAAGTCCGGCGTTGGCGCGCCGGTCTTTTCATGTGCGGACTGCGCGACATTGGCGCGTCGCGATCCGTCGGGATTCCGGTTCTCATTCATGGCATCACCTCCTTTCCTGATCCCTGGTCGAACCGGCAGGGCGCCACTACCAGGCGCCGGCCGGAAGGCGGAAGTCGCTGCCGGATCCCCGGCCAGCGCGAGAATGTGACGTTCTGTTATCGGACCCGATGCCAGCCCGTTCTCTTCGATGGCCAGGCGGGCCAGGCGGACAATGGCGCCGGGATTCCCTCCGGCCAGCCGTGCCAGCTCGAAACCGGCGTCCTGCGAAAGAACCGTGTCGGGAAGGCAACCGAAAGACCGCAACCGGTGCGCCGCCAGGGCGGCGCCATCGGTGTCGCTCAATGGATTGAGGGCGTAGTGCAGCGTCACCCGGCGAGCGAGATTGCGCTTGCGGTTCACCCGGTCGAGCAGATCGGGTTCTCCCAGCAGGAGCACGCTCAAGGGCGCCGTCGGTGACGCAGTGGTCACCAGAGTGCGAATCACCTCCAGCTGCGTTCCGGTGCGGCGATGGGCATCGTCCACGATAATCGTTGCCGATCTCCCGCTTCCGGCCAGCGACCCGGCCCAGCTCAACAGCTCGGTAGTCAGCTCGAGACCGGTGCGACCCTGCGGGCGCTGCCCGGTCGCCGTGATCAGTGATTTCAGGAAACGGACGTCGGTCGTGGTTTCGTCGACCGGTCCGGCGATGACCGGCGCGATGGTTGGCGGAAGCGTTTCGGCGGCGACGGCAACCAGCATCGATTTGCCCATGCCTGTCTCGCCGGCGATCAGAATCAGCACACCGGGTGTGGCCAGCAGCGACAAACGGTTCAGGGCATCCTGGTGCCCGAGCGACGGATAAAACGCGCTGGTTGGCGCGTCCGGACCGAACGCGTCGAGCGCGGTGGAGAGATCGTGCGGTTGGATGATGCGAGGTTGACTCACCGGCCGATTTTCTCCCTGATGTCTCGAAGCGCGACGCCATTGCGCCGGGCATCGACGATCTCTCGCAGAAGGGAGACCTCCTGCTGGTCGAAGAGGAGATAGCCGCTTTCGGTCCGGGCTACGGGCCGGACCAGTGATTCGCGGATATAGAAATCGAGATGCGTGCGCGACAGCCCGGTCGCGGCTCGCACGTCGCTGGTCATATAGAGCCGAACGGGTGCGGAAGACGGCGATGCCTCAACCGGCCGCTCGTCCGCGGACGGCGGGACCCATTCTGTTCGATACTCGGCACGACGCTGCGGGTGCTCGGCCATGTCTGGTGCGTCCCCCTGCTACGGGTATCAAGGAAATGCCAGACGCATTTGGCACGGCGCATCCGCTCGCGATACGCGTACTCTGCAACTGCATAGTGAAAGCGTACTTGCCAACGAGACAACTGTAAATTGTACGTACACCACTGTTACCGCATACGTTTATGTGACTGGAGTCAAAATACCGGCAAATGCTACGAAATTGGGGTAATTTCGTAGCACCCCGCGTGTGTCAAGCAGCCGCCTAGGAACCTTGTTCTCGGCAGGAAAACGGAACCGGTATTCCCATCCATGCGTCTAGAAAGGGGAGACGTCCGTTCTCACCAGACATATCGAGCGTCAGGCAAAGGGTCGTCACCGCTATACTTTGCGCGGGAATCCGGCAATGCCCGATCTCCCATCCCGCACGATGACAGAATCCCCGCTTCGCTGAGCTCCAGTTAGGATCTGCCAGCCGCATGGAACCACGACCATCTCGTCCGAACCGAACACCATCCTCCGCGTCGCGCAGCGCCCGAACGCCCTGGGTTCCGCCGGAAGGCGCCGATGACCTGACGGCGCCCCGCACCGCTGAGATCTACGGATCGACCGCCCCCGCCAGCAGCGGCCCAAGCGGTGGTCCATGGTATGGGCCGCGCGGCAGTCTCGGACCGGAACCACCCGAGTACCGAGCCACCAAGCCTCCCATGCCCATCAAACCTCGCGGTGAGCGGGGCAATCGCTGGCTGCGCTACCTCCTTGGCGCGGTGCTCCTGGCGCTGGCTGTGGGCGGAACGGCGTTCGCCATCACCTGGTTCCTGGATGACGATGACGATCCGGATGGCGGGCAAGTGGTGGCGCAGGCCACCGCCACGGCGACCGCTGAGGCGGATTCCGGCGCCACGCAAACGCCCGAGACCCTTGCCGAACCAACAGCCACGAGCGCGGCTCCTCCCGAACCTTCTCCGACCGCCCAGCAAGCGGAGACGCCGGAGCCGACCGAAGAAGCCGCTGTGCCAGCACCGACCGAGGAGAGTGCCGGTTCGGCCGGCGAGTCGTCTGGCGATGTCACGGCGGAAGACTTTCTCCCAGCCGCGACCGACCTCGACGGCACGTGGGAGGTCCAGGCGGAAGGGTTTCGCACGCAAGCAGAGGTTGGCGAAGCGCTCGGTGAAGGTGGCGAGGATGCGCTCCTCCAGTTCGGCTGGCAGGAAAACGCCTATCGCGATTTCGGACGCGAAGCGGGCGATGCCGAGACCTTCTTCATCTCCGTCAGCGTGCATCGCTTCGACTCGTCCGATGGTGCAAGTCAAGGACTGACCTACTTCTCCGACGTGCTCGCGGCCAGTGGTCTCTATCAGGACGCAGCCGTGGTCCAGATCGGCGACGCCTCCGTGGCGATGGAAGGATCGCAGAACGGCGCCAACCTCTACGCCCTCTACGTGCTCGACGGCAATTTCATGATTCGGTTCGGCGGATCATCGCTCACTGGCGACCCGGCTCCGTTTGTCGACGCCGTCGCCGAGCACGTGGTCAGCGGGTCCTGAGTCGCCAGTGCAGAATTCCGAACCCCCACCTCCCTGGGCTAAACTGACGCGATCTCAGATTCAGGAAGGTGGGGGGGGACTTGGATCACGCGCAGCATTCGCAGCTGGTCAATTTCATCTGGGGCATCGCCGACGATGTCCTCCGCGATGTCTATGTCAAGGGCAAGTACCGGGACGTCATCCTGCCGATGGTCGTCATCCGCCGTCTCGACACCGTTCTCGAACCGACGAAACTCGCCGTTCAGGAGACAAACACCCGGCTCGATGCGGCCGGCCTCGTCAACAAGGACGCCGCGCTCCGCCAGGCGGTCGGACAATCCTTCTACAATACCTCCGTCTTCACCCTGAAATCGTTGCTCGACACCCCAAGCCAGCTCGAACCGAACTTCCGCGCCTATCTCGACGGTTTCTCTCCAAACGTGCAGGAAATCCTTGACAAGTTCGAGTTCCGCAATCAGATTCCCCGCCTCACCCAGCATGATGTGCTCGGCAACTTGTTGGAGAAGTTCCTCGACTCGCGGATCAATCTCGGTCCCAAACCGGTTCTCAATGCCGACGGCAGTGTCAAGCTCGTCGCACTCGACAATCACGCCATGGGCACGATCTTCGAGGAGCTGATCCGCCGCTTCAACGAGGAAAACAACGAGGAAGCCGGCGAACACTTCACGCCGCGCGACGTCGTCCAGCTGATCGCCCGTCTCATCTTCATGCCGATCGCCGACCGGATCGAATCGGGCACCTATCTCCTCTACGACGGCGCTTGCGGCACCGGCGGCATGCTCACTGTTGCCGAGGAAGCCCTTCAGGAGCTCGCCGCGCAGCAGGGCAAGCAGGTCTCCACCCATCTCTACGGGCAGGAGGTCAACTCCGAAACCTACGCCATCACCACCGCCGACCTCTTGCTCAAGGGCGAAGGAGAGGAAGCCGACAACATCAAGTACGGCTCCACTATCTCCGCCGACGCCTTCCCCGTCCGCGACTTCGACTTCATGCTTTCCAATCCGCCTTACGGCAAGAGCTGGTCAGGCGATCTCGACAAGCTCGGCGGCAAGAAAGGCATCAAGGATCCCCGCTTCATCGTCAGTCATGGCGACATTCCGGAAATGAGCCTGATCACCCGCACCAGCGACGGCCAGATGATGTTTCTGGTCAACAAGCTGCACAAGATGAAGCAGAACACCCCGCTGGGCAGCCGCATCGCCGAGGTGCACAACGGTTCCGCCCTCTTCACCGGCGATGCCGGTCAGGGCGAGAGCAATATCCGCCGCTGGATCATCGAAAACGACTGGCTGGAGGCAATCGTCGCGCTGCCGATGAACATGTTCTACAACACCGGCATCGCCACCTATATTTGGGTGCTCACCAACCGCAAACCGGAGCACCGCCAGGGGAAAGTGCAGCTGATCGACGCCACCAAATGGTTCCGCCCGCTGCGCAAGAACCTCGGCAAGAAAAACTGCGAGCTCGGTCCGGACGACATCGACCGCATCGTCCAGACCTACCTCGCCTTCGAGGAAACCGGTGAGAGCAAGATCTTCCCCAACGAGCAATTCGGCTACTGGAAGGTCACCGTCGACCGCCCCCTCACCCTCCCCGGCATCGACCCCACCCGCGCGTACTCAGCCAAAGAGATCAAATCCCTAAAAGACTCGCATCGCGAATCCGTAGCGTCGCCATTTATGGCCACTTCCCGAGACAACAACGGTGACCCCGAACTCACCCACCTTCGTCATTCCGATCCCCCACACCGTCATTCCGAGCCTGTCGAGGAATCTCTTGCCGCAGCAACCGCCGCAGCGGCCCACCCCGTCATCCGCAAAATCCACAAACCCGGAACCATCGCCCCTGACCCACTCCACGGACTCTTCGCCCACGACATCGACGGCAAACCCTGCATCGTCGAATATGAACCCGACACCGACCTCCGCGACACCGAGCAAATTCCGCTCCTCGAACCGGCCGGCATCGCCGGATTCATCGAGCGCGAAGTCTGGCCCCACGTCCCCGACGCCTGGGTCGACCCTGCCAAAACCCAGATCGGCTACGAAATCTCCTTCACCCGCTACTTCTACAAACCAGCCCCCCTCCGCACTCTTGAGGAAATCCGCGCCGATATACTGGCGCTGGAGCAGGAGACCGAGGGGTTGTTGATGGAGATCGTGGGGTAGTCGGGTCATACACTGAGGAATCAAGGTGACTGCGTGAACAGATCGCGCGTACGAGAACTCCACTACATCACGCCGATTTCCAACATTCAGTCAATTCTTGAGCATGGAGTCCTCTCCCATTCCAGAGCAAGGAATTACGAGCACCAGTCGGTCGCGAATCCGAGTGTTCAAGCGCAACGGGCACGCGTTGCCTTACCTGGCGGCCGGAATTTGCTGAGCTACGTCAACCTCTATTTCGATGCCAGGAATCCAATGATGTACACCATGAAGGAAGATCATGAATCACTCGCTGTACTACGAATCGATCCATCCGTCTTGGAACTGCCCGGGGTGATGATCACGGATGGAAATGCAGCACGTGGCCTGACAAGGTTTTCCCCGCCGACAGACGATGGGTTTGCCTTGATCGACGAGGGTGTTGTCTTTGCTGCATACTGGACGCATTCCGATCTGCAGATTCAGGATGAAAGAAAACGGGTGCGGTGCGCGGAAGTGCTGGTGCCCGATTGCGTTCCCCCTGCGTACATCAAGGGCGCTCACGTATCGTGCCAATCGTCGTATGCTTCACTTGAAGCGACCGAATGTGGCATACTGGCGACTGTACTAGAACGTTTGTTCTTTCGTTGAGCTTGATCAGGAGCAGGGCAATGATCGAGGTCAAGATTGGGGATTTGCTCGAATCCCAAGCGCAAACGCTCGTGAACACTGTCAATTGCGTGGGCGTCATGGGAAAGGGGATAGCACTCAGTTTTCGCGAGCAGTTCCCTGAGATGTACAAGGATTACGCCGACCGGTGCGCGCGGGGCGAAGTCAGACTGGGCGAACCGTATTTGGTCCGGCAGCTGATGGGACCGTGGGTGCTCAACTTCCCGACTAAGGATCACTGGCGCTCGGTTTCGCGCATTGAAGATATCGAAGCAGGACTGGAGTTTCTCGAGCGTCACTACCAGGAGTGGGGCATTGCCTCGATTGCAGTGCCGCCGCTTGGCTGCGGCAATGGCAAGCTCGAATGGCGGGAGGTTGGACCGCTCATCTATCGTAGCCTGAAACGCATGGAAATCCCGGCGCAACTGTTTGCACCGTTGGGAACGCCGGAATATGAACTTGACCCGGCGTTTCTCAACGGCTCGATGATTCCATTCTCCGTTGGTCATTCAGCGGCTGATCTTGCGGCGACGCAGCCGGGGTGGTTCGCGCTTGTCGAGATCGTCAAGCGACTCAGCGATCAGCCTTATCACTGGCCAATCGGCCGAACCGTATTTCAAAAGATAGCGTACGTGGCGACGGCGATGGGCATTCCAACGCAACTGCGATTCAGACGAAACAGCTACGGGCCCTTTTCCGAGGATTCGAAAAACATGCTTTCCCGGCTGGTGAACAGCCAGCTGATGGCCGAGCAGCCCGATGGCGTCCGCTTACGCATCACGATTGGAGCTGGCTACGAGTCCGGCAAGCAGCGAGCCGCTGAAAAGATCGCGGAGTGGGACCGGACGATCGACCGAATCGTAGACCTCTTCATGCGGGTTCGCACAGCGGACGACGCTGAGATCGTGGCTACAGTGATGTTCGTGACCGATGAATTGAGCGCGGCTCAGGACTCGGTATCCGAGCTCGACGTGCTGGAGTCGGTGCAGGATTGGAAGAAGCGCAGACGCATTCCACTTGATCCTGCGGTGGTGGCGGAGACGATTCGCAGTCTTGCCGCGCAGCAATGGATCAAGGTCGTGCCTAGCGAAGAATTGCCCATCGCCGATCCATTCGAGCTTGTCGTGCACGCCCGCTAGCCTTCGATGATAGGCCCGATTCAGCGGCATTCAGAGTACAAGGACTCGACCATCTCATGGCTGGGCGAGATTCCTTCCCATTGGCAAGTTCAACGAATCAAATCGCTCGCGGACGCGATCATCGGAGGATCGACTCCAAGCAGTAACGAGCGGAAATATTGGGACGGCGAGATAGTCTGGGTAACCCCGCAAGACATCAGTCGTTCTCTGCGGTTGCGCCGGTCACGTCGGACCATCACACAGGAAGGTCTGGAGTCTATTTCGGCCATGGTCGTACCTGCAGGGAGTCTGGTGCTCAGTTCAAGAGCTCCAGTTGGCAACGTTAGCATCGCGGAAGTGCCGCTCGCGACGAATCAGGGTTGCAAGGCAATCGTTCCGAACAAAAGCCAAGTCGATTCTGAGTTCCTTCTTGTCCTATTGCCATTACTGAAGAACAGCCTCAACAGCGTCTCTTCCGGTTCGACGTTTGTTGAATTGTCAGCAACGCAGCTGGGAGATACCAGACTCGCAGTCCCGCCCCTCGACGAGCAAGCCGCCATCGTCAAATACCTCGCCCACGTCGACGACAAGATCAACCGATTCATCCGCGCCAAGCGACGCCTCATCGAGCTCCTGAACGAGCAAAAGCAGGCCCTGATCCACCAGGCGGTCACCAAAGGTCTCGACCCGAATGTGCCGATGAAGGACTCCGGCGTCGAGCGGCTGGGCGAGATTCCAGCGCACTGGAATCTAAGGCCGCTTGGAAGGTTCATTGTGCTTCAAAGAGGAATCGACATTACTAAGGACCAGCAAGTTGAAGGCGATTTTCCGGTCATCTCGTCAGGAGGTGTCTCTTCATTTCACAATTCGGGAACGTCGAAGGGTCCAGGTGTCCTTTTAGGTCGGAAGGGCTCTGTTGGGACCGTTCACTACTCACCAGGTCCCTATTGGGCGCACGACACGACGTTGTGGGTGCGAGAGTTTGGACAGAATCACCCGCGGTTTATCTACTACCTTCTACTAAATCTCGACTTGAAGCGTTTCGACACTGGGTCGTCCAATCCAACCATCAATCGGAACATCGTCCACACTGAACTTGTTGCAGTCCCTGATTTCGCTGAGCAGGCTGAGATTGCCTCAGAGGTCGACGGCAAGCTAGAAGCAATCGCAAACGGGGTCGAGAAATCGCAAAAGGAAATCGACCTACTCCGCGAGTACCGGACGAGGTTGGTTAGCGACGTGGTCACCGGCAAGCTCGATGTGCGGGAAGCCGCAGCGCCGTTGCCGGAGATCGAAGCCGAATTCGGTAGTTCGGACGACGAAATCGACCCAGTCTCGGATGAGGAAGACGCAGAGGAGGATGTGAATGACAGAAATTCGACCTGAGGAGAAGCACCGCGAATTCATGCGCCGGACTCTGGAAAACCTCGCATTCATCCACGAGCATCGCGGACCCGATGGACCATACGAAGTCACACAGCTCGTGAATTCGTTTCTCGGCGCAATGGTGCATCCGTGGGAACGCATGCGCTTCGCGCAGTTTGCAAGATTGAGTGATGTAACTATCGCGGAAGCGAAAGGTCTGGGCTTGCCAGTCTTCCAGACGGACCTTACGGCTTCAGATGAACCCCGGAACTATCGCGAAATGTTCAGATTCGTTCGCAATGCATTTGCGCATGACAACATTGAGTTCGAGAATAGAGATGGCGAGATCGTCGGTATTACCCTCGAGAATTGCGGTTCGCCGTTCTGGCGTGGAACTGCGACCTTGAAAGACATGAGTGACCTTCTTCAGACATTCGATGACTTCGCCAATGACCGAAGACCGCTCCACAGGGACAAGCACACACCATTAATTGCCTATGCCGCCGACTGACACCTCCGAAAAGGGACTCGAATCCCTCATCATCGCCACCCTGACCAGCGCCAATCCCCCCTCTCCCGCGGTCGGGAGAGGGGCCGGGGGTGAGGGAAGTTCCGGCGCCAGCGGAGGCATCCAGGAAACCCTCGACCCCCAAGATGCCTACCGCATCGGCGGCTATGTCGAAGGCAGACCAGAAGACTACGACCGCCTCCACGTTCTCGACTGGGCCAAGCTCCTCGACTTCCTGAAAACGACTCAACCCAAGGTCGTCGAGTCGTTCGCCCTGGAGAACGAGGGTCCGTCGCGGGAGCAGTTTCTCGCCCGCTTGCAGGGGCAGATCGCCTCGCGCGGTATCGTCGACGTTCTCCGCAAGGGCATCAAGCACCAGTGGGCGCAGGTCACCCTCTTCTATGGCACACCCACCCCGGGCAATGTCGAAGCCCAAATCAGGCACGCCCAAAACATCTTTTCCGTCACCCGCCAGGTCCGCTACAGCCCCGACGAGCTGGCCCTCGCCCTCGATCTGGTCATCTTCATCAATGGTCTGCCGGTCGCCACGTTCGAGCTCAAGAACAACCTAACCAAGCAGACCGTTCACGATGCGATCCGCCAGTACCGGGAAGACCGCAGTCCCCAGGAACCCCTCTTTCAGCTCGGCCGCTGTCTCGCCCATTTCGCGGTCGACGAGCATGAGGTCCAGTTCTGCACCCAGCTCGCCGGCAAGAAGTCATGGTTCCTCCCCTTCAACAAAGGTTTCCAGCAGGGCAAGGGCAATCCGCCCAACCCCCACGGTCTCCAAACCGCCTACCTGTGGGAAGAGGTCCTGGAACGGCAAAGCCTCACCAACATCATCGAGAAATACGCCCAACTGGTCGAGGAAGACGGACCGAACAAAAAGAAGACCCGCCGCCAGATCTTCCCCCGCTATCACCAGCTCGATGTCGTGCGAACACTGTTGGCCGATGCGGAATCGAACGGTACGGGCCAGCGCTACCTGATCCAGCACTCCGCCGGCAGCGGCAAAAGCAACAGCATCGCCTGGCTCGCCCACCAGCTGGTCGAATTGAAGCGCGATGGTCAGCCCGTGTTCGACTCGATCATCGTCGTCACCGACCGGATTGTGCTCGACAACCAGCTCAGGAACACCATCAAGCAGTTCACCCAGGTCAATGCCGTTTTCGGCCACGCCGACCATTCCAGCGATCTGAGGAAATTTCTCGAAGATGGCAAGAAGATCGTCTCGACCACCATCCAGAAGTTTCCCTTCGTCCTCGACGAGATTCAGGGTTCGCTGGCTAACAAGTCATTTGCCATCATCATCGACGAAGCCCACTCCGGTCAGGGCGGCAGCGCGACCACCAACCTGTCAAAGGTTCTTGGCAAGGAAGAAACGGACGAGGACGAATTCACCAATCAGGACAAGATCAACGCAGCCATCGAGTCACGCAAGCTCCTGACCAACGCCAGCTACTTCGCCTTCACCGCCACCCCGAAGAACAAGACGCTGCAGCTCTTCGGCACGCCCTTCCTGGACGGCGGCGACATCCGGCGCCGCCCCTTCCACACCTACACCATGAAGCAGGCGATCGAGGAGGGATTCATCCTCGACGTCCTTCAGAGCTACACCACCTATCGGAGCTACTACCATCTGACCAAGGCAATCGAAGGCGACCCCGAATTTGACCGAAAGCGTGCCCATCGCAAGTTGAAGGCCCACGTCGAGGGTCACGACGAAGCCATCCGCCAGAAAGCCGGGATCATCATCGAGCATTTCCACGACGTCGCCCAGTACAAGATTGGTGGCAGAGCCCGGGCGATGGTCGTCTGCAACGGCATCGAGCGAGCGATCAAGTACTGGGCGGCGATCTCGACCGTCCTGCGGGAGCGCAAGAGTCCCTTCAAGGCGCTGGTCGCGTTCTCCGGTGAGCAGGAATGGCAAGGGGAAACGGGCGTCACTGAGGCCACCCTCAACCATCTTCCCAGCAGCAAGATTCCCGATGCATTCAAGGAGGAGCCATATCGCTTCCTCATTTGCGCCGACAAATTCCAAACCGGTTTCGACGAACCCCTTCTGCACACCATGTATGTCGACAAACCGCTCACTGGCATCAAGGCCGTCCAGACCCTCTCGCGCCTCAATCGCTCGATGCCGGGCAAGCCCGATACCTTCGTTCTCGACTTCTTCAACGATGTCGACGATATCCAGTCGGCTTTCCAGGACTTCTACCAGACGACGGTCCTCAGCCGCGATGCCGACCCCAACAAGCTGCACGACCTGAAGGACAAGCTCGATGCTGCCGAGGTCTACACATGGAACGAGGTCGAGCAGGTCGCGGCCTGCTTCCTGAACGGCGAGGAACGCGAAGTCTGGCAACCGATCCTCGACGCCGCAATCGCCCGCTACAACACCCTCGACGATCTGGAATCGAAAATCCTCTTCAAACACCAGGCGAAAACCTTCGTCCGCGCCTACAACTTCCTCGCCGCCGTCCTGCCCTACGGCAATGCGGAGTGGGAACAGCTATCGATCTATCTCACCTTCCTGACGCCCTCGCTCCCCTCGCCCGAGATCGACGATCTGGCCAAAGGCGTGCTGCAGACCGTCGATATGGACAGCTATCGCGCCGAGAAGAAGGGGACGCTCCGCATCCTGCTCGATCCCGACGACGCCGAGATCGACCCACCCCAGGAAGGCGTCGGCGGCAGCCTCCCCGATCCGGAAATGGCCGCTCTCAGCGTGATCGTCCAGACCTTCAACGAGATCATGGGCAATATCGAATGGAAGGATGAGGACCGCATCAAGCGCCTCATTACTGATGAGCTCCCGGCCAAGGTCGCGGCGAATCAGGCCTACCAGAACGCCATCCGCCAGGGTGATCGCGTCAACGCCCGAATCGAGCACGACAAAGCCCTCGGCGACGCGATCCTCGCCCTCGCCTCAGACGACATGGAGCTCTTCAAACAGTTCCAGGACAACCCCGGCTTCCGCCAGAAACTCACCGAAGCCATCTTCTCCGCCACCTTCCGCTCCACCCCATAGCTCAGCTGCCACCCTCCCCAATACGCCCTGCCCTGCCCCCTCCGCGCGGCCATCGCCGCCGCCTATCCCTCTTCGGTCGTGTTGCGCCGCTGGGCATTCTCCTCGTCCAGCGCCTCCTGGTACGATCTTTCGAACGCCTCCCAGGCCAGTGCTTCGCTGTCCACCGGTTCGTTTCGCCGCTCCAGCGCATCTTTCGTCCGCATTACGCTCGATGTCGCATGCGCCACCTTGGCCAGAGCCGTCGCCATCTTCGTCGGATCCCGCTCCTCCATCAGCAAACGCACGATCGCCACCTGGAGCGCCCCGGCCACGTTCCGCAAACCATGCTCCGCCCCCTGCTCCAGCAACTCCCGGAAGCTCCCTGAAAAGATCGCGGCAAAGTCGCCCCGCTCCACTCGCTGCTGAAAGCGTTTCGCTGCCAGACGCCGCTCCTCGTCCGACTTAGCCACCGCCAGGGATCGGATCTCCCGCTCCAGCTTCACCACCTGCCGCGATGTCGCCACTCCCAGCTCCGTCCCCTCATGGTCCTTGCACACCAACTGTCCCAGCTGCGACCGTCGCTCACACCCCTCCACCACGCACATCCGAAACCGCCTCGCCATGCACCCCTCGACTCTCTCCCCTCTCCCGCGGTCGGGAGAGGGGTCGGGGGTGAGGGAAAATCTCTCAACACCCCTTGACAACAAAGAACATCCGTTCTATTCTACACCCACACGAGCCCCGCGGTAAGGTCGGCGGCCGGCGCAGCCATTGACCCTACCCGGCTGGTCACCGGTCATCCAAACTCGGCGCTCGCCAGGATCCCTTAATACTCCTTCCTCTTGTTCCTCCCTCTCCCGTGCGGGAGAGGGCCGGGGTGAGGGAAGGCGGTCGATCCCGCCGTGTTCGCAGGGCCGAAAGCCCCATGAAACGACAAATGTGGTCCGTCGTCCGCAGTTCGCAATCCCTCGAGCCCAGATGCTCAAGCCGCCCGGCACCCCAAAACCGCGGCGGCCGCGCTCTGATCGCCCCCATTGCCCATTGCCCGCCAATTGCTACACTTCGCACCAGGCAGAGCCAGAAAGGTTCTTACACTGCGAGGTCACAATGGCGAAAAGCGAAACGAACGGAACATCGGCCAACGGCGACTCAACCAACGGACACTCCACCCACGGCAGCGGCAAGGTGCGCGTTGCCATCATCGGCGTCGGCAACTGCGCGTCGTCACTGGTTCAGGGGGTTGAGTATTACAAGAATGCCCCGGAGAATGAGTTCGTTCCCGGGCTGATGCATGTGAATCTCGGTGGCTATCACATCCGGGATATCGAGTTCAGCGCCGCGTTCGACATCGACATCACCAAGGTGGGCAAGGATCTGTCCGAGGCGATTTTCTCGGGGCCGAACAACACCTACAAGTTCGCGGACGTGCCCAATCTGGGGATACCAGTCCACCGGGGGATGACCCATGACGGTCTGGGCAAGTACCTCTCCGAGGTCATCACCAAGGCGCCCGGGGAGACTGCGGACATCGTTCGTATCCTGAAAGAGACGAAGACCGACGTCGTCGTCTCCTATCTGCCGGTCGGATCCGAGATGGCCACCAAGTGGTATGTCGAGCAGGTGCTGGAAGCGGGTTGCGGGTTCATCAACTGCATTCCGGTGTTCATCGCCAAAGAACCCTATTGGCGCAAACGGTTCGAGGAGCGGGGTATGCCGATCATTGGCGACGACATCAAGAGTCAGGTCGGCGCCACCATCACCCATCGCGTGCTGACCAACCTCTTCCGCGATCGGGGCGTCCGCATCGACCGCACCTACCAGCTCAACTTCGGCGGCAACACGGACTTCCTGAACATGCTGGAGCGGGAGCGTCTCGACTCCAAGAAGGTGTCGAAAACCAACGCCGTCACCTCGCAGATTCCCTACGAAATCAAGGCGGACAACGTCCATGTCGGTCCTTCCGACTATGTTCCCTGGCTGCAGGACCGCAAATGGGCGCACATCAGAATGGAGGGCACAACCTTCGGCGATGTGCCGCTCAACATCGATCTGAAACTGGAAGTCTGGGACTCCCCGAACTCCGCCGGCGTCGTGATCGATGCGATTCGCTGCGCCAAGCTGGCGTTGGACAACGGAATCGGCGGATCGCTGCTGGCCCCCTCCTCCTACTTCATGAAATCCCCGCCCGAGCAGTATCCGGACGACATTGCCCGGGACCGGACGGAAGAGTTCATTCGCAAGAATGGCAAGACGATCGCGAAGAAGGCGAAAGTCGCCGAGCCCCTGGAGGCATAGAAGCGCCACCGCCTCCAGTTAGCCTCGAACATGCGAGAGGGACGGCTACATGCCGTCCCTCTTTCGCTTGAGCCCAGCAGGTTGGAGCATCGAAACGCTGTCAGGAATTCGGTGACGTCATCCGCTACGCCAAAGGGTTGGACCATCGCACGGCGGGAAATCTGGCGAAATCATTGTCCGCCGAGCAGACCTCGCCGCCGTGTTCGATGGCTAGTGCCGCCAGGTGAGCATCTGGAACCAAATTCCCGGCAGTTCCCAGGGGCTCGATGAGTTCTCTGAAGATAGCAAAGTGGCGATTCGTTGGATGAAGAATGGTGACGGCGGGAACCGCGAGCCACTCTTCAACAACCGAGAATGCCTTAGCTGGACTCAATGGATTGGCGAAAATACGCCGATGAGTCGATACCCGGACAAATGAGGTCAGAGTGCTCCAAGCGAAGCCAGTTGGCTCGGTGCCTCGTAGCCGCTGCTCAAGCCAGCGCGCCGCGCCGTCATGATGAGGCGATGTCTCATCGTATGCATAGAGTAGTAGGTTGACGTCAGGAGTCTTCACTAGCCGTTTCCGACGCCGTCCGCTCGAACTCCCGGTACTTGCGCTCGAACTCCTCGTCGTACAGTTCATCGGCCAGCGCAAGAGCGTGTGTCAGATCGATTCCGGGAAGAAGTCCCATTGGCTGCGCACGAACCTTGAACGGCGGTCTTTCGATTCGGTCCGTGGCGAGGCCCTTGCGTACCGTATCGTTCACAACCACATCCAGCGACACATCACGCTCATCAGCCAGCTTCTTCAGCTGCTGGGCAACGTCGGGATCGAATCGGATGGTGGTTTTCGTTGATGTGACCATGAGCGTAGTCTAGCAGCCACAGCCGGGCGCGATCGCTAAATTCCGCCCATCGCCGCTCGTTGCGATCGTTCCAGTGACAGACATGGCATTCCGCGGTGATTGTCTCCTGGAGTGGGCTTAAGCCCGGAGACTAGGCCATCCCCGAATCGATGATCTCCCCGTCCATCCACTCCGGATCGCTCACCAGCAATGCCCGGAATCTCTCGTAGAATGCGTTTTGTTCCGGACTGTTCGCGTTCGCCACGTACGACTCCTTGTTCTCGAATCCGGCGACGAGGATGTATTCATCCTTCCCCGAGTCGAGTCGGTAGATGTGATGGAATCGATAGCCGCTGCTAGCCGAAGGGCCTTCTTCGCGACCGAGTTGCTGGAGTGCTGCGTCACTCCCCGGCCTGGCGGTGAATCGTGCAACCGTCCCGTACATGTTTACCGGCCTTTCTGTGCTCCAGGCGCCTGCTATCGCCGGTCCGGATTTCAGTCCGCGACCGCGGAGACCGGCATGGGGACAATGTTCTGGTTCATACGGAAGAGATTCGCCGGATCGTATGTGGTCTTGATCTCCACCAGGCGATCGTAGTTCTTCCCGTACCCGGCCCTGACCAACGCTTCTTTCTCCTCGCCGAAGCCGGCGAAGTTGAGGTAGAGTCCTCCGGGTCCAAATCGCTGCATGGAGCTCCAGGCGTTCCGTGTCCAGGCGATGCATCGTTCAGAATCGGCGGCATCGGTCCAGGTCACATCGAAACTGAGCAGGAAGGGCGCATCGCGCGAGCCGAAGGCTGTAGCATCGGCGGGCACACGGCTCATTGCACCGCCGAGCTGCCAGAGCGCCACGAATCCTTCAGGTGATGGCCGGTTCGCGCCAAGCTTCAGGGTTTCCTCCATGGCCTCGGCGCTGAGGTCGTTCAGATAGAGGGACTTCCAGTAGTAGAGCCAGCCTTTCGGAAATGCCCAGTCGAACCCGCTCTGCAGCGCGGTATAGGGCATGCGACCGGTCAGATCGAGGAGCGGTTCGGCAATCTCTCTGGTCGGTTGGAGGATTCGTTCGCCTTCATCGGGATCGCCGGAGTACACCGCTGGGAACATGACGATCTGCTCACCATGGAGCTCTTCTGGAAAATGCTCGTTCGCCGGCACACTCCAGAAAAGCAGTTCCGAGGAGACTTCGTCAGGGCACTCCCGCACGAACTCGCGGAAGAAGCGCAGAACTTTCGGAGCCTCCTTGGCGCGATACGCGGGCGCCGTCAACAGGACTTCCGGTCCGACTGGATGCAGATCGAACTCCATCAAGGTGACGACGCCGAAGTTGCTTCCGGCCCCGCGCACTGCCCAGTACAGGTCAGGATTCGAGCTCGCACTGGCCGTGCGGACCTCTCCGTCGGCGGTCACGATTTCCACGGATCTCAGATTGTCTATACAGAGGCCGTGTTTTCGCCGCAACCATCCGAGCCCGCCATGCAGGGTTAGTCCGCCAATCCCGGTGCTCGATACGACGCCTCCAGGTGCGGCCAGACCAAAGAGCTGCGTTTCGCGGTCCACGTCTGCCCACGTCGCGCCCCCTTGAGCGTATGCCCTCTTCGCGACCGGATCGACGAACACCGCACGCATATCGCTGAGATCGATGACGATGCCACCATCGTTGACGGCATTGCCGGCGACATTGTGTCCGCCGCCACGTACCGAGACGAGCTGTTGATGGTCCCGCGCAAAGTTGATCGCATCTGCCACATCGGCCGTGCCCTGACAACGAACGATCATGGCCGGTCGACGATCGATGAGGCCATTTCGCACCATGCGTGCCTCTTCGTACTCCTGCGTGCCGGGAGCCAGAACCCGCCCACGGATCGTGGACGCAAAATCATCGAATTCGGGAGCTCTTCCTTGCTGTGCTGCGGCCGTGGACATGCATTGCCTCCCTTGAAGACAGAGTGAAAAGGGCAGTCTTCGGTTCGCCTGCGGATTGATGATGCATCCAGTCCAGGGACAGCGACCTCGTGGAAACCGCGGATTTTTGGTGCTGCGATTGTTCCTGGTTCCTCGGTAATTTCCGCAACACCGTGGCGCATGGCTCCGCAGCTGGCCGTCTCCGTTTCTTTGGGGTCGAAACGAGGGGGCAGTAGAGCGACGGGTCGCTACCTTTGAATGCTCGGCCTAGATTGCGCCGCTACGGATGGCCGACGCGACTGCTTCCGCTCTGGATCGCGCGTCGAGCTTCGTGAGAATGGAGGTCACATGAGACTGAACCGTGCGGGGGCTGATCGAAAGATCGTCCGCGATTTCCCGATCGGGCAATCCCTCGGCGACGAGCCTGAGTATCTCGGTCTCACGTCGCGAGAGAAGATCCTTCTGCTGGACTCGGGACGGTTCCGGCACCGCATTCAGCGACTGGTGCGCCAGTTCGGCCGCATCTCCGATCGCCAATGCCTCTCCGGAGGCCCAATGTTCCTCAAAGACCGGAGCGGGAAGAGACGCTCTGACACGAGCGATCTGACCCTGAGCATAAAGGTGATGAGCGACGAATTCCACGCCGAGGCGTAGCCTGACGCTTTCGGCTGCACCAAGGAGTCGTGCCGCCAGCTCGGGCTCTCGCCTCGCCAGCGTGAGTCCCGCGACGCCGGCGATCGTGCCGGAGATGCCTCGTCCATCGGCGCACGCCAGCCAGAGTTCGAGCGCCTCCTGGTAGGCGACGCGTGAAGCGTCGAGTGCTCCGCGCTCGCAATGAGCGGCAGCGACCGTACCCAGCGCCTGGGCGATGCCCCACAGATATCCCGCCTCTCTCCATTCGCCAACCGCCTGCTGACCGAGCTCGTTCGCCTTGGCATACTGGTGCTGAATGAGCGCGATATCGGCCAGGTTGGCCAGTGGCAACACACGCCAGTGAGACAACCGGGCAGCGTGTTCCCGTTCACGCATGATCTGGTTTGCCTCGTGGTAGAGCTCCGCTGCCAGATCGGTCTGCTCCGCCCATTCGGCGCCGATACCGAGACCAATCAACGCTCTGGCCTCGCCAAAACGGTAGCCAGCGTGTCGTGAGACATCCAACGCCTTCTGGCCGAGCCCCATCGCCTGCGACAGATCGCCCCGCACTTGCGCGAGAGCTGAGGCCGTGAAGAGGGCGTCGGCGATCTCCTCCGCTGAGGCGTTCCCGGGGGAGTCCAGCGCTCGAAGCAGCCAGCGCAAGCTCTCAGCAGGTTCTCCCCGGGCATAGGCCAGGGAAAGGAGGGTTCCGGAGAGCCTCAGAACGAGCTCAGGCTCGTCGCGCTCGAACGCCCAATGCACTGCTTCCCGCAGGTTCGCGCGGTCATATCCCAGTCGCTTCACCCACTCGGCTGACCCAGAGACGATCAGGCGGGGCTCGCTCTCGGCGGCGAGCTGCAGGTAGTACCGCGCGTGCGCCTCATGGAGCGTGGCAATGTCGCACGCTGTCTCCTGCAACTCACGGGCGAACTCCCGCACCGTTTCGAGCATTGCGAAACGCAGGTCACCGTCCCCATCATCGACACGATGAACCAGACTGCTGTCAATCAGTCCGGTCAGAGCGTGAGCCGTGGACTGAGGACTTCCCCCTGCGGCGAGGCAGACCGCTTGCAGGGCTTCCAATGAGAAGCTCCCGGCGAAAACGCCGGTACATAGGAAGAGCGAACGCTGCTCCATGGGGAGAAGGTCATAGCTCCACCGAATTGCGTTGCGCATGGTCTGCAGGCGTTCCGGCTGATCGAGCGGTCCATCGACGAGGAGCTCGAGGCGGTGCTGCAGCTCCCGCCGCATCGCGTGGGGCGTGAACACGCGCAGCTGCACCGTGGCCAGCTCGATGGCGAGCGGCAGTCCTTCCAGGGCCAGGCAGATCTCGGCGACATCGTTGACGTTCGATTGCGTCAGCGTGAAATGCGTATCGACGGCTCTGGCTCGCTCCACAAACAGACGAATCGTTGGCCATGACTCAATAGCCGCGATGGAGAGACCCGCGTCGAGGGGAGGCATTGGCAAAGGCGGAACAGGGTACTCGAATTCGCCACTCACCCGGAGCACGGTCCTGGTGGTCACGAGCGCCGTCAGTTCCGGACAGTACGCGAGCAGAAAACAGAGATCGGGACCAGCGGAGGCGATCTGTTCGAAATTGTCGAGCACGAGGAGGGCCCTGGTGGAGCCGATTGCCTCGACCAGCTGGTTTGCCATTCCCTCCCGCTCGGATTCCCGCACTCCCAGCGCGCGGCCGATGGCGGCGAAAAGGAGCCGGTGGTCGCGGATGCTGGCCAGAGAGATGAACCAGACGTGCTCGAACTCTGGAGATACGTCTTCAGCGGCGCGTATGGCCAGCCGCGTCTTTCCAATGCCGCCCGGTCCGGTGAGCGAGAGAAGGCGGACCTCAGGGTTATGAAGAAGCTTGACGATCTCGCGTTGCTCGCGCTCTCTGGCGATGAAAGAGGTCAGCGGCCGGGGCAGAGCGCTTCGGCCGGCGTCCAGCGAGGAAGCACGTGGGGCGATCGGGGCAGGTTGGCCCGTGAATGTGCCGCGTACGGTCATTGATGTCCACGCCTGTGTGTAGCCGCGCATTCACAACAAGCATCCGCCTGGGATTTGACGAAGTCAAGGAGATTTTTGCCGAATCGAGCTCAGGCAGACGAATCGGACAACCGCGTTCAACCTGCCTGAGCTCTCGGCAGGATGATCCGGAACGTTGTCCCTGTGCCGGGGCTGCTTTCCAGCTCGACCCGGCCGTGATGGCCTTCCACGATCGAGGAGACGATCGCCAGACCGAGACCGCTGCCACCCTTGCTGCGCGTCCGGGCCGGGTCGGCGCGCCAGAAGCGGTCGAATACGTGCTCCTGCTGCTCCGCGCTCAACCCGGGTCCTTCGTCGGCGACACTCAGGACGATGTCGCCCTCTCGCTGGTCGACGGAGACGTGAACCGGAGTGTCGGGCGGTGTGTGCACGCGGACGTTCGAGAGGAGATTGTCGATCACCTGTCGCAACCGGACGCCATCCCCCGTCAGCGTGGCGTCGCCACTGGCCGAAAAGGTGATGGGGTGCGCATTCCCGGAAATCACTCCAAAGTCGGCGACGGCTTCCCGGGCAATAGCGGCCAGGTCGACCTGCGCCATCTGCAATCCCTGGTCCTCATCCAGTCTGGCCAGCATGAGGAGATCGTCGACCAGGCGAGCCATGCGGCCACCTTCCGACTCGATCCTCCCCATGGCGTTGTCGGCAGCTTCAGGTGATGTGATCGCCCCCTGGCGGTAGAGCTCCGCGTAGCCCCGAACCGATGTCAACGGATTGCGCAGCTCATGCGATGCGTCAGACACGAAGCGGCGCAGACGCGCTTCGCTGGCAATGCGGGCGCCGACCGATTCTTCGATCTTGCCCAGCATGTCGTTCAGTGCCGCGCTCAGCTTACCCAGCTCGGTGGTGTCATCCGCTTGCGGAATGCGCATCGTCAGATCGCCGGCGGCAATGGCGGTGGCGGTCTCGACCATCAGATCGACGGGTTTCAGCTCGCGACGAATGATCCACCAGCTGATGCCGGATGCTCCCAGCAGGGTCACCGCTCCAAACCAGAGCAGAATGGTTCTCACCCGATCGACCGCTGATTCGACGTCATCAAGAGGAGCGGCGGTGACCACGATGTTGCCGGAATCCTGACGAGTCACCAGCATTCGGTATCGCAGGGAGTTGTCTTCCGCCTCGACGGTGACAACCTGCCCGATGACCTCATTGAGCTCGTCGCTGGGAATCTCCGGAACGATGGGGCGCGACCGTGGTTCGTCCAGATAGCCGCACGGCTCGTCGACGATCAGTTTTCCCTCTTCGGTGTAGACAAAATGAGCGATCGGGCGCTCATAGTCATACGAGCCGCTTCCGCTTCCCGATTCTTCAGGGGGTGGCCCACCCAGACCTGGGGATTCCTCTTCGAACAGCGCTGTCCCGCCGCCGGTGTCGGCATTCCCCTTTTTCTGGTCATCCTTGGGGGGAGAGTCAGGCCCTCCTCCCTTCGATCGGGAGGCGAACTGCGCGACCTGATCGTCGACCTGGTCGATCAGGGTCGCGTGGACACTCCGGATCAGCAGGAATCCGAAAATGACGAATGTCGTCACCAGCAACGCGGCGATAGCCAGTGCCAGTCTCGATCGAATACTCACCCAACGCTCCGACCTTCTGCCGATCCTCCCCGATCAGCTCCCGGGTGTTTTCAGGACGCCTGCCGGCGCTCGACCGGCGTACGCATCGAGTAACCGAATCCACGCACCGTGCTGATGATCTCCGCATCCCTGTCGCCGAGTTTGCGTCGCAGATAGGAGATATACGTCTCGACGGCGGATTGATCGCCTGCGAAGTCATAGTCCCAGACATGTTCGAGAATCTGGTTCTTCGACACCACGCGATCCTTGTTCACCAGGAGATAACGTAGGAGCCGGAACTCGGTGGGGGAGAGAAAAGCTTCTTCGTCGCCGACCCACACACGGTGAGCGTCCTCATCCAGGGACACATCTCCGCAAACGAGCCGGCTCGGTCCTGCATCGGAACGATTGCTCCGCCGGAGCACCGCGTCGATGCGCAGCATCAGCTCCTCGAGACTGAATGGCTTGGTGACGTAGTCGTCGCCGCCGCCCAGAAAACCGGTGCGCAGATCGGCGGGATCATCGCGGGCAGTCAGAAAGATCACCGACGCATGATTCCCGTCGTCCCGCAGCTTGCGGCAAATGGTGAATCCGTCGATATCAGGAAGATTGACATCCATGACCAGCAGATCGAACGTGCCGTTGCGGGCGGCGCTCAGCGCCTCCGCTCCCGCGGCTGCGGTTTCGACATCGAAACCGGTGAAGCGGAGAGCCGTGGCCACCAGCTCGCGGATGGCATCTTCGTCTTCGACGACGAGAATTCGTTCAGTTCGGGGTTCCTTTGAGTTCAGCATCAGCGAGGTCTTTCCTGTCTTCAATCGATCGGTCCGGGGTGCTCCCGGTCACGCGTTCTCATGCTGCAACTGTAGGAGCGTCTCCTGCAATCGAGCTTCAGGCAGGCTGGGAGTTTCCTGTGACTCAGACGCCGGCTAGTTCAGCGTAGACCATCGCTGCGATCGATTGGAACAAGCGGGTGGTGTGCAGCTCGTCCGGCACCGCCTGCGAGAGCATGGAAAGCAGAATAGGGCCGCTATCGGTCAGGATAGCGCCGGAGTCGTGGACGATCGACGTCAAGTTTCCGGTCTTGTGAGCGATGGTCGTGCCCGCGGGCAGAAGCGCCGGCATACGGTCGTTGACTTCCTGGGCGAGAAGTAGCCTCAGCATGTGCACGCTGACGAACTCGCTGACCAGATCGCCGTTGAGCATGGCGTAGGTGAACCGGGCCATGTCGGCTGGCGACGTCAGATTGACATCCCACTCCCAGGACGATCGCTCGACCAGATCCATCGTCAATGCAAGCTGATCGGGAGATTCGGCGGCGGCCGCACTGGGCGGCCAGAAGTCGAGCTGGCCGAGAACGGTGGCGAAGGTCGTCGACGTTAGGCCCAGGGCGCGAGCGAGCGCGTTCATCTGGTCGCCGCTGGTGAGCTGAAGAAGCGCCATCGCTCCGACATTGCTCGACACGCATATCGTCGCCCAGAGCGCTTCGTTGATCGTCACCTCGGCGCCGATCATGTCGTAGTTGTACGCGCCGTCCCAGTTGTCGACAGAGGGGAAATACCACGACTCGAGTGTGACTCGCTGGTCCCAGGCAAGGGAGCCGTCCTCGATGCGCTGCAGGATGTCGGCGGCGAGGATCAGTTTGTAGAGACTGGCGGAGATGAAAGGGAGCCGGGCGTTTCGGCTGTAGCGCATGTTGCCTCGCTGATCGACGATGACCAGTCCGTAGACACCGGTTTCCTCCGCGAGGAGCGTGTCGAGCGCCAGAAGCCGGTCATCACTCGCGGACATCTGCCGGTCGATCCCGCTGCCTCTCGTTGGCCGGGCGAATCGCGGAGCGCGCGGCAGGCGCTCGGTCTGGGCGCCCGCCGGAGATGCCGGCGCTATGATGGACAGCCCAGCCAGCGAGATGCCGCCCAGCAGCCGCCGCCGCGACATGCGCTCCATGCCCTCTCCATTTTCCATACGAATCCCCAGCCCCTTCCCCTTGCACCCGCACATTGTCTCCTCTCATATCGCCAAACACCAGTGAACGAACATCTGTGACAGGCCAGTATCGGCGCTTGCCCGGCCGGAACAAGATTCCCGGAAAACTCTCAGCATTCCGCCATTGACCTCACAAGGTCGTTCCCTACAGTGATGATCAGAACCTGAACGGAGGTTCGCGGTCGATCACCCAAAGGAGCGCGAGATGATGATCCAGACGGCTGCAACGAATCAGACTGACCATGGGCTGAGCCAAACATCAACGCTGGCCAGTGTGCTGCCGATGGCGGCCACGATCGTGGTCCTGGCCTCGACCTTTGCCGGATACCTCCTCTCCATGTCGATCAGCTGAGCGTGGGGAGAGCAACCCGACTAGCGGGCAAAACCAGTCGAAGAACGCTGTGAGGCCGGGCAGTCGATCTGCCCGGTCTCTGTTTGGCCCGTATCCGGATGCTATGCTCAAGAGCGGTCCCTCCGAACCGGCGTCAGAAAGGACCGCAACGATGTGCGGACGATATGTGATCAATGCACCAGAAGACCTTTCGGAGCGATTCCAGATTCGGCAACTCACCCTCAACCTGCCCTCTTCGTGGAACGTCGCTCCGACCACTGAGCAACCCGTGATTGTCGAAAACCGGGACGGCGAGCGGGAAGCGCGAATCATGACCTGGGGATTGACCCGTCGATGGGTACGCTCGGGCGCTCGCAAGGGTCCCGCGCCGATCAATGCCCGATCGGAAGGAATCGGCGACAAGCCGATGTTCCGCGATCTCATCAGGACCCGTCGCTGTCTGGTGCCTGCCAACGGTTTTTATGAATGGAAGAATCTGGGCGATCGCAAGCAGCCCTATTACATCACCGTGACCGACGAACCACTCTTCGCATTTGCCGGGATTTACGATGCCTGGAAGGGCGAGAATGATGATGTTGTTGCAAGCTACACCATCGTCACGACCCAGGCGAACGACCGGATGGCGTCGATTCATGAACGTATGCCGGTGATCATTCGTCAGGAAGACGAAGAAGAATGGCTCGATCGCTCCGTCATTGATGCCGCCCAGATCGAGCGCCTCCTCGTGCCATACCCCGGAGAAGCGATGACGGTCACGCCGGTCAGCAGGTTGGTCAACAACGTCCGGAACGACGGACCCGAGCTCATCGAGGCGAGCACCGAGGAATCCTGAACCCCCGCTGCAAGGAGCCGGACATGACGATCGAAGCAAAACTCGCGCAACTCGGGATCGACCTGCCTGAACCACCCAAGGTGCCGCCCGGTGTGCGGATTCCCTTCAGTTTTGTCCGGTTGCATGGCGATCGAGCGTATCTCTCCGGGCATACCGCGCAACGAGTCGATGGGTCTCTGGCCGGACCGTTCGGCAAGGTGGGAGAGGACGTTTTGCCCGATGCTGCCTACGATGCCGCTCGGCTGACTGCCGTTTCGATGCTGGGCAGTCTCAAGCGCGAGCTTGGTGATCTCAACCGGGTCGACCGGTGGCTCCGTATCTTCGGCATGGTCAATACCGCTCCCGACTTCAACGAGTTTCCCGCGGTGATCAACGGTTGCTCCGACCTGATTCTCGAATTGTGGGGAGAGGATGCGGGGCAACACGCCCGATCGGCGATCGGTGTCGCGGGTCTGCCCTGGAATTTCTGTGTCGAAATCGAAGCCGAGGTGGCGATCCGCCCGTGATGCGGCAAAGGAGCCGTTGAGTTGGGCCGGCTCGGACCCCTTCCAGTTGTGACAGTGGAGTCGATACAAACCCTACGTTCGCTCCTAGATCCAACCTAGAGACTTGAGCGCTTGAGCAACAACCCACATTGACAACAACACGCTGGCGCCGAACACCAGTGTAAAGAGAAAGCTACCAATCAATGACCAGAGCTGCATCTCTGAACCAGTACTGCTCTCCCACGACCTCTCCAGAATCGACGCCGCAGGTAAGAGAAAAAGTACCTTCAGAGGCGAGAACGCCAAGATCAACGACAACACGACAAGAGCAAGGGTGCGCCAGTCGCCCCATTCCTCAACGAACAACACCAACGCCGCTGGAATCGACGCCAGATAGACAGGAGTCGACACCAACAGACTACCACGCGCAATCCCCATTGCTATGGCAAAGACTGTGTTCAAGCGACGCTCACAACCAAGTAGGTCGTTCAGTAGAAGACGTTATTCTACTTCCAAGAACTCGATGCAATTGGGAGTGCATTCGGTGCCAAAGCGAATGACCGATTCAGCATTGCGCAAGAACCATTGGTGCAAACACGTGCGCTTCATTGCCCGGGGAGAACGCAAATGAGAGTGACGCGAACTCTTATGCTCCTGGTCACACTACTCCCAACGTTTCTGTACTCCGTCCAAACCATCTCGGGCCAAGTTCCGGGCTACGACGCGACTATCGTATTTGAGTTCGTCGACCAGGACGGAAGACCGGTAGGCGGTGCTTGCCTGTTTGGTGAACCGATCGCCTTAACATTCTCTGTGTGCGACAACCTCGACGATGGGAATCTTCCGGCTAGGAACGCCTCTCCAGACTGGGATCCAGCCGAAGGGATCATTGAACTGCGGAATCACTACTCGGGCAATGAAGCGACGATGACATACTTCGTCTCGACCGTTCCAGACGGGTATTTCTGGACAGAATCCAACGCAACTGGTATCCAGATTGTTCCAAACTCAGGGAAAACGATCACGTACACACTCACATTCTTCTCGACCACCCCCCAGAGTGCAATGTCAGAACTGACTGGTTGCGAAATTGTCGAACTCTACCCGGGGTATCCAGGATATCGTGGAGTCGTGGCCGGACTCGTTGGCCGCGGAGACACGGCATGCTTAAGCGACCTTGAACGAATCAATCCTACGTTCTCGAGGAGGAAGGAAGACGAAGCAAATAAAGTAGTCGCGTCCAACCTTGGCATTGCAGGAGACTTCAAAGAATGGACTTGGGAATCCTGGATGGCGATTGGCGCGGCCCGAGGTTTCAACTCAATCTGTTTCACCTGTATGTGGCTCGCGCGTCCGATGGTTTGGCCAACCGGGCCAGAACCGGCGCCGGTTTCCAGAGATCCGCGGCTTCAGATGATCTTTTTTGAACAGTTCACTTTTTCAAATGCGTTCATAATTGAGAACGGCATATCCCAAAGCCACGTGAACCGCATCACAGATGGCGAGTTACGACTCCTCGCCGGCCTGTACTACAGCGGATATCCAAGCGCCCAACAGCTTGTCGATGCTGCGCGCCTGCTGTTGGGCGGATTCTTCAGCGTTCCAGGATATGAGCTTCTTACGTTTGATCAAGTCATGACTAGGGAAAGAGTGATCTGCAGATCTGGGCACGTCCCTGTCCCACCTACTGCTCACCCTGATGATCAGACGAATGTGACTTACCTCAGTATTCTTGTGGTGATTGGGTCTGATCTTGCTCTCATGATCCCTCTTTGGCAGGCTGCGGAGATCAGACGACTTGATGATCAACTGGCATCGTGGCAAGCGGAGACTTGGACTGGTCAGTTCACCGGGAGCTTTGCTCAGTATCTCGCTTCGATTGAAGCAATAAGGTGCTGACCGATCTCTTGCCCAGATTCGCTTAACCTCAGAATGAACAGATTCCGGTCTCAGTCGGCTTATTGCGTTTCTGGAGCGGCTACGGGAGTTGTGCTTACGAACGTGATCGCGGCAGGATACGGCACTGCTGCGGCATGAGATTCCTCCACAAGGCCGGAATAACCATGCGCATTGCCCGCGGGCACAACTTTGGACAACCGCCCTCGCGCTCAGGAGTTGACGTTGTCGACCGGCACCTCGACGAACTCGACCCCGATCGTTTCCGCGCTGAGCTGCCCCCCGGTGGTTTCGGCCAGCCATTCGCGGAATGGATCGACCTCCTCTTCCGACAGGTGAAGCTCGAACCCAACCTTCTCCGCCCATGTGATGTCGGCGACATGAAAGGATGAGCCCCGCAGGGCGAAATCGAGTTTTCCCGCCAGATCGTGGGGAGATTCGACCAGGAGAATCGTCATTGGTTTCCGCTCGACGATGCCGGCACTGTTGACTGCGTCTGTCACCGCCTGACCGTACGCCCGGACCAGACCTCCAGCGCCTAGCAGCGTGCCGCCGAAATAGCGAGTGACCACGGCGACAACATCGGTCAGCTGCCTATGGTTGAGCGCGGAGAGCATGGGCTGTCCCGCGGTTCCCGAAGGTTCGCCGTCGTCGTTGGAGCGCTGCAGTTCGCCACGCGGGCCGATCACCCAGGCTGAACAGTTGTGCGACGCATCCCAATACTGCTTGCGCATCTGTCCGATAAACGCCTTGCCCTCCTCCTCTGAGGTGATGCGCGCCAGCGAGCAGATGAACCGTGACTTGCGAATCACGATTTCGTGCGACCCGTTGGCGGCGATGGTTCTGGTGCGCTCGGACATGATCAGACCGCTGGTTCGGCGAGGGGCGTACGATCCTGATCCGCATCGCGGTCGCCCGATGGTCCGCTCGATCCCTGCTTGGGCATCACGTTCGCTTTTCGCTGGGCCAGGACGAAAACCGGCACCAGGCAGAGCGCCAGGACGATGGCGATCTCGAACGGCAGCGTGGCGCGGCGAGAGTAGATCACCCCGGCAACGATCGGCCCCATGGCAAAGGCCACGCCGCCAATCATCTCCAGCAGGGCGAACGATCGGGTTCGCAAGCGTTCCGGCGCCAGCTCGCCGAGTGCGGAGATCAGCATGGCCCAGACGGAGAAGAGTCCGCCTCTCAGGAAGAAAGCGAAGCAGAGCAACGGAAGGAATGCCGTTTCCCGCATGATCAGAAAGACGATCGACATCAAACCGACGGGAATTGCGGCTGTCACAAAGGGAATACCCTGCAATCGCCTGTTCCGGGCCACCACCAAACCGAAAACAGCAGATCCGACCGCCGGCAGCGCCCCGAGTGCCGTGACTTCAGATGGCGAGAATCCGCGGATGTCCTTGAGGAATGTGGGGATGAACGCGACGCCGAACGAGAGCGAGAAGATGGTGATCAGGAGCAGCGTACCCACCAACCGAAATCCCGGTTCGCGAGCAGCGGCCCGGTAGGTGGCCGGGGCGACCGACGCCTCGACCGGGAGCGTCGTGGGGTTGGTGATCCCGAGCAGGAAGATGACCGCAATCGCCGAAGCGATTGCTGCCAGCACAAAGGCCGCCCGCATACCGAAGAGGGCGACCGCGCCCGCTCCGATCAAGGGGGAGATGGCCAGCGCGATCGAAGGGCCGACGTTGAACACGAGGGCGAACGCTCGCATGCGCTGATCGCCCGCTTCGGCGGTCACGATCGTCTGAATGAGCGGGAAAACCATCTCTCCAACGGCGAATGCGACGATCACCAGCAGGAGTTGGGCCCAGTGCGAGGAGAATGCCGCTCCGAGAAACCCCAGCAGCGCCACGATTCTGGCGGTGACGATGACTCGCCGGTAGCCGAATCGGTCGGCAATCGACGCCGCCGGCGCCAGCACGAAGATACGAAGGAATCCGCCGATCCCGAGCATGATTCCGACGATCGCGATCGGCGCTCCCAGATGCTCGATCCAGAGCGGCCATACACTGGTGTAGGCGCCATACGTCGCCTCCAGAAAGAAGAGACCCCAGAATGCGGGCACGATGGCAGCAGGTAAATCGAGACGCGGGCGCACGGTCACTCCAGGAAATCAATCTCATACGGCGTGAGTCTACGGCATCCAACCGATCGAATGACCGTACCCGCCGCGCGGGGTCATCACCCTGTACGATTGAGCCGGTGTCTGTTGAGCGACCGTGAGATGTACATGATCGAGATCATCTATCGAATCGATCCGAATGACCGTGATGTGGGCCGCGCTCCCCGGACTGCGCAGGAGGCGCGCCACCTCCTGGAAGAGGGGAATCGTGGCTTTTCGCAGCTTCTCGATCCCTCACTCGGTGAAGACGGCGTTTCCCGGCGGATCATCCGCGTCACCGCCGCCGATCTGGGCATGACCGACCAGGGATCGGTGCTGCAGCACCACCCCTTCGCCCTGGTCATCGGGTGCGCTGACGCCCGGGTGCCGATCGAGCTGATCTTCGGGCAGGGGGTCAACGATCTGTTCGTGCTGCGCGTCGCGGGGAATGTCCTTGGCGAGGAGATTCTGGGGAGCATCGACTATGCCTTCCAGTTCCTCTCCTCTCTTCGCCTGGTCGTGGTGCTCGGTCACACCATGTGCGGCGCTGTCACCGCTGCGGCGGGTGCTTTTCTCGACCCGGCCAAGTACCTGGGGCTTTCCGCCGACCACGAGCTCCGCTCGATCGTCAACCAGCTCTTTCCTGCAGTCCGTCTCAGTCACGAATCGATGATTCGCACCTGGGGAAGCGACGCAGTGCGGCACGAGGGGTTTCTGCCCGGGCTCATCGAAACCTCGGCGGTGGTCAACGCGGCATTGATGGCCGCATCGTTGCGCAGCGACCTCGCGGCGAAGGGGCTGACCGGCGTCGAAACGGTTTTCAGCGTCTACAACATCGGCGCGTTGAGTGTTGGTGTTCCACGCGCGGGCGACGAAGGCCAGTTCCAGCTGCTCGATCCGCCGGCCGATTCCGATGGCTTCGAGAAGCTCAGCCTCGATGTTGCCGCCGGCCCGGCCGTCACGGCGATGATGCAGCAGTAACGTTGCTTCTCCAGGTGCCTGCTGCCTGAAGAGAGTGCTCTCGTCCCAGCCTTACCTCCAGCCAGCAAGTCATCGGTTGCTGAGGTTTTCTCGAATTTGAGACATCCTGGCGCATACGTCATCAACGATGGCATGCAGATTGCATAGACTTAGAACGGTGTACTGACTGGAAGAACACCACTTCCAGACGTGGCGAGAAAGGACTCAGATCATGGCAAAGACAACATCGATGAAGGAGCTGATTGCGGGACTCAATGACGATCTGTCGGGCGAGTACAACGCGATCATCAGTTATCTGCAGTATTCGGCGAAGGTGAGCGGGCCGTACCGCCCTCAGCTGGTCCAGTTTCTCCAGCAGGAGATTCCGGATGAGCAGATGCACGCCCAGTATCTGGCGGACAAGATCGTGTCCCTCGGCGGTGAGCCGACCGTCACCCCGCGACCTGTCCAGACATCCGACGATACCCGGCAGATGCTCGAGTACATCTATCAGGCCGAAGCTGAGACTGTGGAGAACTACCGGAAGCGGATCGATATGGCCGACGAGCTCGGCGAGGTTGGTCTCAAAGTCCAGCTCGAAGACATGCTGAACGATGAAACCACCCACCGCGACGAGGTGAAGAAAATCCTCGACGGCTGGGCATAAGACTCGCTCCTGGCGGTCTGGTCGTTCCTAGCGGCCACCGCCGCCAAAGACTCTCGCGACAGGTACGGAGAACCCGGGCAGTACCTCGGGATCATCGAGTTCGTCGTGATCGAAAAGCACGCGAGGTGGATGCCCGGTGCTGTGGATGACGATTTGGCGTTCGGGCGGATAGAGAATCCACACCGATCTGACCCCGGACTGTAGATAAATGGCGAGTTTGCGCTCAATCTCTCCGGGCGAGTTGCCCGGAGAGACGATCTCAACAGCAAGATCGGGCGCGAGGTCGAGAAATCTGGAAAGGTCGCCGGGTAGGCGGTGGGCCGCAACAAGCGAGAGATCCGGGGCCAGGACTGTGTCCGGATCGCGACTGAGAACGTACCCTATCTCACCGAAAGCCTGACCAATGCCGGACTCTTCTGCGTATGCGTCGAGAATGCCTCCGAGCCTGATCTGGACTTTCCCGTGCTCGGCGGCTGGAGGAACCATGCGCTTGAGCTCTCCCTCGATCAGCTCCGATGGCTCGATCTTTTCGCCGAGCTCCCAGAGGTCACGGGCAGTTGTAAGGTAAGTGGCAACCATGAAGCTGCGCTCCTCGGCCGGTGCGGCACTCACAAACCCTTCAGCCGCCTCCAACAGCCACAATCATAAGCCCGAGGGATGCACTACGCATCCCTCGGGCTGATTCTCGGGCGCGCTCGGGTCGCGCAACCGCAGATGGTCTCAATCTCCGGTACCAGACGGAACGGGTTCGACGTGCGCGAAGCCCAATCGGTCGACCAGCGCTTTCACTGGTCGAGGCGCCCACCAGTTCAGGTCGCCCATCAGGCGCATGGTGGCCGGAACGAGGAGCGCCCGCACGATCGTGGCATCGATGAGCACTGCCAGAGCCAGACCGAAGCCCATGCTCTTGATGATCGTGATGTCGGCCAGCATGAATGCGCCGAACGCGACGATCATGATCGCGGCTGCGCCGGTGATGACCTTCGCCGTTTTCTCCAGTCCGAAAGCGACCGACGCCGTGTTGTCGCCGGTTCGCTGGTACTCCTCCTGAATCCGGCTCAGCATCAGCACCTCGTAGTCCATGCTCAGCCCGAAGAGGATGCAGAACATCAGGATTGGCGTGGTGGAGATGATGTCTCCGGTGGAGGTGAAGCCGAGCAGCGTTTCGAGACGGCCATCCTGGAACACCAGCACCAGCGCGCCCAACGACGCCGAGATGGAGAGCAGCGTCATGAAAATCGCCTTGATCGGCAGGAAAACCGAGCCGAAGGTGAGCAACAGGATCAGGTAGGACCCGATGACGACGAAGAGAAACGCGGGCACAACGCCATCCCGGATGCCGTCCAGCGTATCGACGCTCATTGCCGCACTGCCGCCCACCTTCACCGACGCGCCACGCACCTCGATCGACCGCAGGTCGCGCACAAGCTCCTGGCGGACAGTTGTGTCTGCCGACTCCGCGACGATTTCCACGATCGTTTTGTTGCCGCGAACCAGCGAGTCCTGTTGATCGGGATTCGACAGCACGCTTTCCACATGAACCACACCCGGCAGCGCCTGAGCTCTTTCGACGAACGCGGCCACTTCGGCCAACCCGGCATCGGAGGTGACTTCCGGCGCGTCGACGGTCAGAATGACGGGAATGGGATCGCTTTCTCCCGCGGGAAAGTCGGATTGCACGCGTTCCCACGCGATCCGAGCTGGCACATCAGCGGGCAGCTCTGTCGGCCCTCCGGGGCTGAGATCGAGTCTGAGAAATGGCAACCCCGCCACCACGAGAGCCACCAGTACCGGCGCCAGCACGGCCACCGGCCGGCGCATCACCGCTGTGGCCACGCCATGCCAGAAGCTGCCTTCGCCATCGCCCCGCAAACGGGACGGAATCGGAACAGCGAATCTGTTGACTCTCGAACCCAGCAGCGCCAGCATGGCCGGCAGGAAGGTCAGTCCATAGAAGAGCGCCGCGGCGACCACCAGCATCCCGGCCAGACCCATCGATCGCAGCGCCGGCATCGGGAAGAACCAGGTGGCGGCCAATCCGAAGATCACAGTGACGCCGGAAAAGAGAATCGCTCGACCGACTGTCGCCAGGGTGTTGGGAAGCGCCCGGTCGCCAGAACCTTTGGCCAGCTCCTCACGGTACCGGGCAACGAGGAAGAGGGAGTAGTCGATACCCAGGGCCAGTCCCAGCAAGGAGATGATGTTGACGGCGAAAACCGACTGATCGGTGAATGCGGAAAGCGCCAAAATCGCCGCAATCGAGCTGACCATGGCCAGTCCGCCGACGATCAGTGGCAGACCTGCGGCCACCACACTGCCGAAGATCAGCACCATGATCAACAATGTCAGCGGCACCGCCACCGATTCGGCGCGCAGGATCCCCGCTTCCACTTCATGGCTGATGGCCTCGCCAATGGCGCCGTTTCCCGTAATCGAAACGGCAAGGTTGTGGCGCGCCGCGCTTTCCTCGACCTCCGCCCGAAGGCGGGGCAGCACCTCTTCGACCCCTTCCTGATCGACATTCAGCACGGCGATCGCCATAGCGCTTTGCCCATCGAAGGAGAGAAGCGCGTCTCCGCCTCCGGACCAGGGGGTGATCACCTGTGCGACATCCGGGTCAGATGACAATGGCGCGACGGCATCGGTGACCGCAGCCCGGTTGGCGGGAGTGTCGATCGGTCCATCGGCATCGAAGACAAAGACCAGTGATTCGGCGCCCCGCCCGAATTCATCGAGCAGCATCTGCTCGACCTGCGACGACTCGGCGTTCTTGTCGACGAAGCCGCCCGAGATGAGATTCGGCGACGCCGTGGCCATCAACAGCATGGCCACGAGCAGACCGAGCCCGGAAAGCGTCAGCACGAGCTTTGGTCGGTGCTGAATGAATGTTCCCCATCGGTTCAACATGGCAAGGGTCCCCCTGACCTCCCGGCTGCGCCGGAGATTTGGATACGAAAACGAGTTGTGGATCGAGTGTCAGCGCCTAGCGGCGGCGCATGCCGATATCTATCAGTTCCATATGCGCCTCGAAAAGCTGATCGGGCGGAATCTGGCCAGGTACCTCACAGTCGGGTTCTGATCCGCCGAACGCCCCCGAGAGTTCGAGCATGACGAATCCATGAACCGACGCCCAGGCAGTGAGCGCCAGCATCTCGACGGGCATCTCCACGATGTCGCCAGAATCGATTCCGCTCTGCACCGTGGCCAGGAGCGCGTCGTAGCCTTCGCTGTTCTTCTCCATTTGTTCCGACAGCGTGCTGAACGCATTGCCGCTGCCGAAGACGAGTAGAAAGAGCTCCCGGTTGTCGAGGGCGTACCGCCGATAGGCGCGACCAAGCGCTTTCTTGGCGTCCATGGGCGGAGTCGCTGGAGAAAGAGCGGCCAGATCCCGGTGCATCTGCCCGGCCAGACCATCGGCGCCCTCGAAATACAAGGCTTTGGCGATTGCTTCCTTCGATGTAAAGTATTCGTAGAGAGCCGCGGGCGAATAGCCGAGAGTGCGGGCGATGGCGCGCAATGAGAGATTGGCCACTCCCTCTTGCTCGATCATCTCGCGGGCCGCACGCAGAATGTCCTCTCGCATCTCCTGCCGTGCTGCCGCTCGCCGCTGCGTCGCTCCTCGTCCCACGGTTCCTCCTTCGAATACCGAACATCGTTCGGAATAACAACCAATGTCAGGTTACATCCGGAGAAAACGAATGTCAATAGGTGTTCTGAACACTGTTCGGCGGACTCGCAAAGGATGTCTATCTGTGATCCATTCTTGAACAACCAGCTGGCATTGCAGTGGTTTCGCTCCACGTTTCGATTTCGGATTGTGCCACATACGGTATGTGGTAACCTCAACGTCTGCATGTTCGAATGCAAGAGTGAGTTGTGATGAAAAAGACAACGATCTATGTTCCGGACGAACTCGCTATCCAGGTGACTTCGGCGGCCAAACAACGGGGCAAATCCGAGGCTTCAGTCATTCGCGAGGCCATCGCGTCATACGTAACGACGGTAGAACGCCCAATGCCGAAGAGTATTGGTATCGTGGCTGTGGAAGGCGTGTCGGGAGAGGACACGGAAGAGTGGCTCCTGGCAAACTGGCATCCTGAGTGATCACACTCGATACGTCCGCGATCGTCGCTCTTCTGAACCGCAGGGCACCTGAGCACCAGACGCTTGTGTCTTCGTTGAACGCTGACTTGGGCCCGTTTTTCGTGCCCGCGCAGATCATGGCGGAAATCGCGTATGTCGTGGACCAGCGGCTCGGTGAGCAAGCACTCACAGGCTTTCTGAAAGACATTGAGACGTCAGTCTATCAACTCGACTGTGGCACGGGAGACCTCGGGCGAATTCGAGAGCTCGTCGAACGATACTCAGACATGCCGCTCGGCTTCGCAGATGCAGCGGTCGTGGCCTGTGCCGAACGGCATGGCGGCAATGTGCTGACCCTCGACCACCGGCATTTCGGCGTGGTGGCCGGAGGCACGGCGATCACCATCTATCCGTGATTCTTCAGCGCTCGCCGGAGCCACCTGGTGTTGACGCTCTTTTCGGTGGCTGACTGCCCAGTTTCCGGCCGAACCCACCATACGAATCCTTCTGGTACGCTGCGCTGGCTTTGATCCGTGGCGTGACAGGAGCCCCACATGACCCCCACTGATTTCGAACGTGTACACCAGGAGGCGATCGTCATCGATGCCACCTGTCCCCTCATGCGGCGATTCGATTTCATCCACTGGTGGATCGAAGGAGGCACAACAGCCGCTGCGCCATCAGTGGGTGGTGATCTCGATGCCGGCGCCAGTCTGAAGTATCTCGGCAAGTGGTTGGAGTTGATCGCCCGGAACCCAAGCTACACATTGATCGAGCGGGTCTCGGACATCGAGCGGGCCAAAGCTGAGGGTAAATTCGGCATCATCTTTCACTTCCAGGGCACGACGCCGGTCGAGGACAACATCGACTTGGTCAATGCCTGGAAGAAGATGGGCGTCGGCATGATCCAGCTCTCGTACAACGTCAAGAACCGGGTTGGCGATGGTTGCGAGGAGCGCACCGATGCCGGGTTGAGTCGTTTCGGTCTCCGCCTCATCGAGCGGATGAACGAGCAACGGGTGATCGTCGACTGCTCTCACACCGGGTACCGGACGACGATGGAAGCCATCGAAGCCTCCTCCCGGCCGGCGGTCTTCTCCCACGCCGGAGCCAAGGGCGTGCACAAGAGCATGCGCAACATCCAGGACGACCAGATCAAAGCCGTCGCCGCGACAGGGGGGCTGGTGGGAGCGGTTGGATACCCGGCATTCGTCAGTCCTGATCCCCGGCCAACACTCGATCAGTTCATCGATCACATTGCCTACATGTCCGATCTGGTTGGAACGGATCATGTCGGGCTCGGGATCGACTACTTCGACGGTCAGGTGCCGGTGGCAGAACCAGGTTACATGGAGAAGTATTACGAGTCGCTGGTGTCGTCGGGAACCTGGAGTCCGGAGAACTATCCTCCCCCGCCCTACTACTACCCGGAAGGGATCGAAACGCCGCAGGGTTTTCTCAATCTGACGAAGCGGCTGCTCGAGCGTGGCTTCAGCGAGGAGGACACGAAGAAGATCATGGGCGGCAACTGGGTTCGCGTATTTCGCGAGGTTTGGGGCGAGTAGTCAACCATGATGGACCTGCAATCTCGTCTCGATGCCCTCGTCGCGGAGTTCGATGTGCCCGGCGCGGCAGTGGCGGTCATTGATGGCGGCGACGTCGCCCTGGCCAGTGCGGGCGTGGCGAATGTGGAAACCGGCCAAGCGGTCACCGACGACACGGTCTTCGCCATCGGATCGATCACCAAGGTCTTTACTGCGTCACTGATCATGCAGCTGGTCGAAGCGGGAACGATCGACCTCGACCGGCCGGTGAAGCACTATCTGCCCGATCTGGAGCTGGCAACGGACGGACAGACCGCCGGCGTTACCGTGCGTCACCTCTTGACTCACACCAGCGGTATTGCCGGTGATCACATTGTGGAGACCGGTCCCGGTTCCGAGGGACTGAAGCGATATGTGGAATCGCTCCGCGATATCCCCGTCCTGCACGAACCGGGCAATGGGTTTTCGTACAGCAATGCCGCAGTCATTCTGGCCGGGTATCTGCTGGAGCAGCACTATGGCGCTCCCTGGCCCGATCTCGTGCGAGAGCGGATCATCGAACCTCTCGGTCAGCATTCGATGGTCGCATTTCCCCAGTGGGCTGGCGACCGTCCGGTCGTTTCACCGCACCGCCGCGGGGCTGATGGCCGTCCAGAACGTGGCGATATGTGGCTCGAGTTTGCTGCCGGCGCGTCCGCGGGATTCACCCCATACGCGAACGCGGCCGACGTGGTGCGCTTCGCCCAGTGGCATTTGCGCAATGGTCAGGGGCAGAACGGACAACAGCTCCTCTCCTCGGCGTCCGTCGCCGCGATGCAGCATCCGCAGGTATCAAGTCTGCCCAGTGGCGCGCTGGACAACACCGGCTGGGGTATCGGTTGGGCGTTGCATCAGTTTGGTCCGGAACGCGGACTCGGACACAATGGGGGTACGTCGGCGATGCTCCGCGTGCTCCCCGACCGGGACTTCGCCGTTGCCGTGCTGACGAATATCTCCGGCGGCGTCCGGATGGGTGGCGCGTTGACCGGCGAACTCATACTCGATCGTTTCGGCATTGCGCCAGCTCCCCTGCCCTCCTTCAGCAATGACGCGTCGAAGCAGGCGCGCGATCGGTGTGCCGGCGTCTATCGACACCTCGAGTACTCGGTGACGATCGAATCGCCGGAGGACGGTCTGATCTTGACCACCGGATCTGCCGGTGAACGCGTCGAGCTGCATCCGGTTGGAGACGGCGCCTATGTTGGCCAATTCGCGGACCGGGGCTGGTCGCGCGTTGGCTTTGTCGGACAGAACGATCGGGAACAGCCCGACTATGTCCATACAGGTCTCCGCGCGTACCGGCGGGTGTCCTGACGATCACGAGGAGACGATTCGACCATGGCCAAACGACCATCCCCTTCGCTCTCGAAAAAGGAAGCGCTTGCGCTCCATCATGACGCGCTGGTTATCGATTCGCAGCAGCCATTTGTGACCTCTGGCGTCGTGTTCACTCCCGGGATGAAGGAAGCATTGGACGAGCTCGCCGGAATGGGGCGGTCGCAATCGGAGATTTTCCAGGCGCTTGGCGACGTGCTGGCCAGAGAGGTCCAGACCTCAGCCGAAGCCAGGGAGATCTACCGCAGCAAGTGGAAGGACTCGGGAGTTACGGCGGCCTGCGGCACGCTCTCGGCCCTGGAGTCGTACGACACCGCGTTCGAGCGCGCTGTGCGCGAGATCGCCAATTGCCAGGCGATCGTCGACGCGCTTCCGGACGATCTGATCGTTGCCCGCAACGCCGCGGACATCGAACGCGCCCACACCGAGGGCAAACATGCGATCGTCATCGACTTCCAGAATTCAGTCGCTTTTGGCGATGTGCTCAGCCGCGTCGATCTCTTTCAGGGACTCGGTCTCCGCATGGTTCAGCTGACCTACAACTTGCAGAATCTGGTCGGAGCCGGTTGTACCGAAACCTACCAGAGCGGTTTGACCTACTTCGGCCGGGAGTTCGTGCAGAAGCTGAACGATGCCCGCGTGATCGTCGATGTCAGCCATTGCAGCGAACAGGTGGGGTGGGACGCCATGGAGGTTTCCTCCGCACCGGTGATCGTGTCTCATTCCTGCAGCAAGGCGGTGGTCTATCACGACCGGGGCAAGACGGATGAGCTGGCCCGGGCCATCGCGGAACAGGGTGGTTTCTTCGGTGTCGTGGTCGTACCGGGATTCGTCAAGGATTCACCTGGCGCCACACTGAAGGACTTCGTGCGCCATGTCGAGCACCTCGTGGATGTGTGCGGAATCGATCACGTCGGCGTCGGTACCGACAAGGGTGGCCCCGGACCGACCACCGGCACGATCATCCCATTCCCTGAGGAGCTTCCCTGGCTGGCGCCCGGCCAGTTCTCCTGGTCGGGATTCCGGACCGAGGAGCACCGCCTGACGGCCGACTACAACACGGAAGACTTCCAGGACTTCACCGACTGGCCAAACGTCACCGTCGCGCTTGCCGAAGCGGGATTCTCCGAAGACGAGCTGAGAAAGCTCCTGGGAGTGAATTTCCTGAGGGTGTTCCGGGATATTGTTGGATAGCGCGTCGCGCAGAAGTACTGGCCTCTCGAACAAGGCTCGTCATCCTGGGTCACCATGCCGGGCGCCGGCGCGGCATGAAAAGGACCGTCATCCTGAGCGAAGCGAAGGAACTCCTGCCGCAGCAGTCTCCAGGGAGACGATGGTCGTGGCAGGAGACGACGGAGAGATTCTTCGCTCCGCTCAGAATGACGATGACCTGGGAGAGTGGGTCCGCATGATCGCTACTGGTCGGCGAATCCCGACGCCTTGAGCGATGGGTCCAGCTCCTCGCGAAGCCAGTCCCCGAGAAGATTCACGGACATCGCCGTCAGGAAAATGGCGGCGCCGGGAAATGCGCACACCCACCATCCGGTGGAGATGTAGGTGCGCCCTTCGGCAACCATGACGCCCCATGAGGGTATCTCCGGCGGGATGCCGAGTCCTAAGAAACTCAACGATGCCTCCGAGATGATCATGGCTGCGACCTGCAGACTGCCGACCACGATGATCTGGGTGGTCGCGTTGGGCAGGATGTGGCGAAACATGATGCGTCCCGGTTTCACGCCGATCGCCTGCGCCGCTTCGACGAAATCCTGCTCGCGCAAACTGAGAACCTGGGCTCTGACCAGACGCGCGTAGTAGACCCAGCCGGTGATGCCGAGCACGATGATGACGTTGCGCATGCTCGGCCCCAGAACCGCCATGATCGCGATCGCCACGACCAGAACCGGCAGCGCATATTGGATGTCAGTGACGGCCATGATGATGCTATCCAACCGGCCGCCCCGGAAACCGGCGATCAGACCCAGAGAGACGCCGATCAGCGCCTGGATGGTGACCGCCGAAAGACCGACGATCAGTGAGACCCTGGCGCCATAGATCAGCCGGCTCAGGAGATCGCGCCCCAGGGCATCGGTGCCAAGCGGGTGAGACCACGATCCCCCGTCGGACCAGGCCGGCGGCACCAGGCGAAGCGCCAGCGTCTGCCGGTCGGGATCGTGTGGCGCGATCACACCAGAAGCAACCGCGCACAATGTGACCACGATCAACACGATTGCCGAGGCAAACGCCGGTTTGTTCCGGAGGAGAGATCGCAGCGTCTGGACCGCCGGATGGGGCCGGTCCCGCTGATTGATCTGGCCGAGCGTCACAATGGATGGCGTCCCGGCAGCGGACTGAGTCATCACTCTCCCGACCTACCGGTACCGCACGCGCGGGTCCAGATACATATAGGCGATGTCCACCAGGAAGTTGATGGCTACGATGATCGCCGCGACGAAAATGACAAACGATTGCAGCACGGGGATGTCCTGACCCCTGATCGCCTGAATCGCCAGCAAGCCCATCCCGGGATAACCGAAAACCGTCTCCGTGATGATCGAACCACCCATCAAGTAGCCGATCTGCAATCCCACGACGGTGATCACGGGAATCGCCGCGTTCTTCACCGCGTGCCTGAGCAAAACCTGCCGGCCGGCCAGCCCTTTGGCGCGCGCAGTGCGAATGTAGTCCCTGCTCAACACCTCGATGAGGCTCGATCGCAGCACCCGGGCGATCACGGCGGACGTATAGAGCCCAAGGGTGATGGCCGGCAGCACGAGATAGGACGGTCCTTTGTACCCCGAGGTGGGCAGCCATCCCAACCGAACGGGGAAAATCAGGATCGCCATGATGCCGAACCAGAATGTCGGCATCGACTGCCCGAACAGGATCATGACCATGCTGATGCGGTCGAACAACGAGTTCCGGTGCGTCGCGGCGATGACGCCAACCGGCAGCGCCACGGCCAGGGAAACCCCCACCGAGGCCGCCATGAGGCGCAAGGTCGCTGGTATCCGCTCCACAACGAGATCGAAAGCGGGGCGCTGGATTCGGTAGGAATACCCAAAGTCACCGGTCACCGCGCGCTTCAGGAAGATGACGTACTGCACCAGGATCGGGCGGTCGAAGCCCATGCGCTCCCTGACCTCCGCGACTTCGTCAGCGGTGGCGCCCTCGGGCACCATCAAGGCGGCCGGATCGCCGGTGAGATGCATGAGCACGAAAACGATCAGCGACACCGCCAGCAGCACCAGGATGCCGCGGATCAATCGCTGAATCAGAAATGGCGCCATCGACTCACTCCGGCCCTGGGCCACTCGTGGTTACTCATGAGACTCGGCCTTTCGGCGGGCGCAGGCGACAACCTGGTCGCACGAATCGTGCTGTTGCGGACAGCCGCATTTCGACAATGCGGCTGCCGTTCGCGACCGGATCAATAATGGCAGACATCACATCGGCCGTGGCGTGAAAGCGGCTCGCCGATGTTGAACACACCGGCCGGAACGCCGCTCCTGCTCCGCACCCGCTGCGAGCAGCAGGATTTTCCCTACTCCTGCTGCCATTCCATCTGGGGCACCCAGAGCCGCTCATCAGACTTGGGCGTCCATGCAAGGCTCCGGTTCACGCCGTAGATATCTTCCTGGTTGTACATGAAGATCCAGGGCGCGTCGTCGTGCAGATGGGCCATCAGCTCGTAGTACCGGGCCAGACGGCTCTCCTCGTCCAGGTCTCGCCGGGCGGCCCGAATCATCTCATCCGATTCAGGGGTGCTGTAGTACATCTCCCCCGCGCTTCCGGTTTCCAGGTGAGCGCCCAGAACACCATCGGCATCGAGCTGGGCCGAGCCATATCCGAGGAAATGGAGCCCGTCGAGCTCGTTTGCCAGGTACGCCGAGAAGAATTGCTGAAACTCGGCCGGCCGCACCTCGACACTGATGCCGACTTCCGCCAGTTGCCCGGCAATCGCCTGGCAGACCTCAACATCCTGAAGATATCGCCCGGACGGCGTATGCAGGGTCAGGTCGAGGCTCTCGACGCCCGCTTCGGCCAGGAGCTCCCGCGCGCGGTCAGGATCGTAGGGATATGGTTCGAGCTCGGGGTTGTGTCCGAACTCCGCAGGGCCGGATACCGACGCCATGGGGAATCCATGGCCGTCCAGAATGAACTGGACGATGGCCTCGACGTCCACCGCGTAGTTCATTGCCTGACGAACGCGCACATCATCAAGGGGTGGTTGCGATGTGTTGATGCCGACGAAGATCGTGCGCACGCTGGGCACCGTCCGGATCTCTGTCCCCTCTTCTCCATCGACGACGGGGATTTCGCTCGGTGGAACCAGGGTTGCCAGATCGATCTCACCGGCGCGAAGCGCCGCCACGCGGGTCGAAGCTTCGGGGATTGGCCGAAACTCGGCGGCCTTGATCGCCGGTGCGCCGCGCCAGTGCTCTTCGAAGGCCTCCAGCTGGATGTGCGTGTCCTTGACCCATTCGACGACCCGGAATGGTCCGGTTCCCACCGGATTCAGCGCGAATGCCTCGCGCCCCATTTCCTGATAGGTCTTCGCCGGGAGGATGGAGACGAAACGGTTCGATCGCACCAGCGGAGCATAGGGCTCGGCGGTGATGATCCTCACGGTGTAGTCATCGGGAGCCTCGACACGCTCGATGCCTGCTGCTCCCAGATTGATCTTCTGCCGGCGTCCCTCATCCGGATCGAGAATGACGTCGAAGCTGAATTTGACGTCATGGGCCGTCAGTTCCGAACCGTCATGGAAGAGCACGCCCTGGCGGATTTTGAACTCCCAGGTGAGGTCATCGATGTTGGTCCAGGATTCGGCCAGCGATGGGACGAACTGCAGATCATCATCGAGTTCGACCAGCTGGTCGAAGACATTCTGGAAGATCGATCTGGATGATGCGCTCGTATCATCTGGCGGATCGAACGTAGCGATATCGACTCCCTGGGCGATCGAAACGGATGGTGTTTCGCCATCGTCCTGGGCGAGCGCATGCTCTGATGCAGCGAATCCCAAGGTAGCGGCCGGCACTGCGGCAGCCCCATAGGAAAGAAGCCGGCGCCGTGACACTGCCGCCTGGCCCACCGGAGATTCGGTAAAGTCGGAAAGGGACATCGCATCCTTCTTTCTCTAACGTACGACAGACATTTTCGAACAGTCGATACGCGGTGCGTTTGCTTCAAACTCGATGTGTTGCGGCTTGCCCAAACGCCGCAGGAATACCTCAGTTGCCTGACCTACCGGGAGGTCAGGTTGTTCACCTGGATATCGCCTCCTTTCATCACCAATGAGACATGGCGGAGGGCGATGATGTCGGCCAGGGGATCGCCTTCGACCACCACCACATCCGCCAGCTTGCCGGTTTCCAGGGTCCCGAACTGGTCGTCCTTGCGGAGCGCGGCCGCCGCGTTGGACGTCGCGGTTTTGATAGCGTCCAGAGGGGCGAGTCCGTAACTGACCATGCGCTCCAGCTCATAGGCCAGATCCCCGAGCAGCCACCAGGAGCCGCCGGCGTCTGTGGCGGCCACAATCGGCACGCCGGCCTTGACCGCCATCTCAAATGACTCGCGATGCGGTCCGATTGCTCCTTGCCCCTTTCTCGCCATGTAGCCGAAGGGGGACGAGGGGGATGCGTCCATACTGGCCAGACGGGCGTAGACCTCCAGCGTCGGAACGAGATAGGCCCTCGTTTCGAGCAGACGCTGGATGCAGGCGTCGTCGAGGATGATTCCGTGCTCGATCGTGTCGATGCCGGCATCGAGCGCCGCCAGCACACCACGCGGGTAGGTGGCGTGGGCGGCGGCGGTTTTGCCCTTGTTGTGCGCTTCTTCGGCGGCAACAGCCATTTCCGCCGAGGAGAGCTGGCTGTCGGTGATCTCTTCTCCGGGCGTTCCTGCGCCACCCGTGGCCATGACCTTGATGACGTCGGCGCCCAGCTTCAACTGCTCTCGCGCGATCTTCCGAACTTCGTCGACGCCGTCGGCTTCTTTGGACACCGTGCCGTACCCATGACCGCCGGTCATCGTGATCGCCGATCCGGAGGCAAAGATTCGCGGTCCGCTCAGATCACCGTTGTCGATCGCCCGGCGCAGGGAGAAGATGCCGGCATGAGGCGACCCGACGTCACGCACCGCGGTCACACCCGACTCGGTGAGGCGGCGAATGTTCTCGAGCGCCTGAAGCAGTGACATCGTGATGGTGTCGATGTCGGCGCCCATCTCGTTGCCGCGTCCGGCCAGCTTGCTGCCCCGATGCGTCCAGTGGATGACGTGGGTATGGGCGTCGATCATGCCTGGCATGATGGTGCGGCCCTTGACGTCAATGACTTCCCGAACGCCGGCCGGAATCTCCACTTCGCCCGCCGGTCCGACAGCCGCGATCCGGCCGTCGCGAATGACGAGGACTCCCCGTTCGAGTACCGCGTCTGCGCCCTCGGCCGCAGTGATGACGCGACCCCCCTCGAGCACGATAGTCATAGTTTCGATTCCTTCCGGAAGAACTCCCGTGGTCGCCGATCGCGACTTGCCACATAAGAAAAGAGCTAGTGATTCACCATAGGCAACTGCTCGGATCCGACGATGACCCGGCTGATGTAGCGGATGCTGCGGAAGAGGTAATCGAGGGGAATGAACTCGTTCGGACCGTGATCGTTGGGCTGTGCGGGCGCCACGATCGAAATCTGCGCCGCGACGGCGCCGATTCGGGCGCCAATCCAGCTGCCCTGGCGTCCGTACCAGTGACCCCGAGGATAGACCACCGGAGCGACCTCGAGTGCGTCCCGTACTGTGTCGACCACCAGCGATGCCAGAGCGGAATCAGAGGGATGGAACGACGGTTCGGTTGATCCGAGCACAGTGATGCTGACGTCGCCGAATCCCTGCCGGTCGAAATGATGCCGAATCTTCGCTTCGATCTCGTTTGGCGTCTGTTTGTCTCGCAGACCGATGTAGAGCATCGCTCTGGCGTACGCCGGAAGAACCGCTCCGACGCCCTCGCCCACGTAGCCGCTCTGAATACCGCTCACCCCAACGATGGGCATGAGGTGGAGGGCTTCTGGCCCGCGTTTTCCACCCCGCCCTGGCAGGAATGAGAAAGCGCCCAGGGGTTCACGTTCGACTTCATCATTCCAGACGTGGCTTTTCAGCAGGGCACGGTCAGCGTCCGACACGGGAGACAGATTGTCGGAGAAACCCTCGATCGTGATCTCCTCGTCCACTGACTTCAACGAGGCGAGAGCCCAGATCAACCGCCACGCCGCATTTGGCACGAGCGCTCCCCGGTTGGGGTGAATGTCACTCCGGGCCGTCCGCGTTTCGAGCTGGAGATAGAGCAACCCCCCGCCCCCGAAATTGATGATGGGGCGGCCGTCGGCCATGCTGTTGCCGTCGAAGGTGACGACGGCGTCCGCCTGAAGGAGGTGTCCATATCGCTCGAGTGCTTCCGGCATGCTCGGGCTGCCGATTTCCTCCTCGCCATCCAGGAGAACCTTCAGATTGAGGTCCAGCGGGATGCCCGATCCGATGACTGACTCGACTGCGGAGATGACGGCGGTGACGGGGCCCTTTGCGTCGCTGGCGCCCCGACCCCAGATCGTGTCGCCAGTCCTGTGGGCTTCGTACGGAGGGTGATCCCAATCATCCGCCGGTCCGGCGGGCTGGACATCGTAGTGGGTGGTTATGAGCAGTGTCGGTGCGCCGGGCCGTGACTCCAGGCTCCCCAGCACGAGCGGGTTGCCTGTCGTCTCCAGGAGCTGCGATTCCAGACCAATGCGCTGCAGCTTGGAAACAAGGTATTCGGCGCACTCGCGAATCCCTTCGCCGGACGTGGAAACGCTTGGCAGGCGAATCAGCGTCTGGAGCTCGCCGGCGAACTCCTCGCTGTGGGCGTCGATGTACTCCTGAACCACCGGAAAACGAACGTCCGTCACGAACCTGTTCCTTTTCTACTGTTGCCGTTCGAGCGTGTCCGGGTTGGAAAGCTGCTTGGTGTCATAGCCATGGAATGAACGCTTGTTTTCGACCGATGGCGAGACTGGACACATTTCCTAAAGAACGAGTCATTAAATAGGAGCATAACATAGAAGTTGCTAACGTCAAGTACCGCCACGAGCGTTCTTTTCGTGATCTGGTTGTCGTGGATCTTGTGTGGATTTCCGGCGACCCGGCAACGCAATAGACGCGCAGGAGCGACAAGAAAAGGCCCGGGATTCACTCCCGGGCCTCCGATCTTTCCGATCGATGCAGTATTTTGAGATGAAGGCGGTTTGGCTTTCGGCCGCCTCCTTCCCGGCGTTAGTCCTTCAGCCACCAGTTCCAGAACGGCACTGCCAGCTGAACCTGTGGCAGGAAGCCGCCGACCGAGGAGGACATCGCGGCGATCGATCCGAAGTCGCCGACTTTGACCATGGGAATCTCGGTGTAGAAGTTGCTCTGGATTTGCTCCCAGTAGCCATAGCGGGTGTCGAAATCGGACTCGCTCCGCAGTTGATCGAAGGTGGCCGACGTCTCATCGGAACACCACCAGCCCGGCCAGGAGCAGAGCTGCAGCAACGAAAGCTGCGTCGGGTCGGAGGAGAAGGGATAGCTGGTGGGGAAGAGATCCCACAGCGTTTCATCGCCGCGGCGCTCCACCAGCGTGGCCCAGTCGTACGTTTCGAACTCGACGGTGAAGCCGGCCTGCTCCAGTTGCTGCGCGGCCACGAGACCGATGTTGTAGAGATACTGGTACTCGTGCGTCGACATGAATCGCAGCGGCGTGCCGTCGTATCCAGCTTCTTCCAGGTATTGCTTCGCCAGTTCCGGGTTGGCCTGGTTGTACCGTTCCTCGCCGATCGTCGAGTGCCAGGCGGTTTCCTGCAGCATGACGCCGGGATCGAGGCGATAGAACCCCTCACCATGGGCGGCTTGCAGAATCGGTTCGCTGGAAATCGCGGCCTGGATCGCTTCCCGGATTTTGAGATCGCCCGTCAGCGGCGAACGCCAGTTGATGACGATCACATCGATATCGGACGGCGGCAGTGTTTCCACCACCAGCGACGCGTCGCCACTCAGCGCTCCATACTGGTCGGTTCCCACGGTCGACAGATAGTGGTAGTCGCCCGCCTGCAGACCCGCCACGCGCGATGCTTCGTCGGGAGCTGGAATGAACACGATTTCATCGAGGAACTGCTGTTTGTGCCCGCCATGTCCAATTGGTTCACCCTCGAGCGCTGAGTATTCCTCGAACCGCTCGTAGGTGACATGAATGTCGGGAACCCATTCGGCGAGTTTGTATGGGCCCGTGCCAATGAATCCTTCGGTCAATGGATCGGCGCCGGCGGCGTCGATCACCGACTTCGGATAGATGGCGCATCCCTGGTAGTTCTCGGCCAGCGAGGCGACGAACGTGCCGAATGGCTGCGTCATCGTGAAATCAATGGTGTAGTCGTCGACGATGGTGATCGCTTCGGTCGCCGCGAGCAGCGCGCCGCCGTGGCCACTCATGCCGCCCCAACGCTCGATCGAAGCCACGACATCGGCAGCCTTCATCTCTTCGCCATTGTGGAAGAGCACACCCTGGCGGATCTTCAGGGTGTTGGTCAGACCGTCTTCGCTGACTTCGTGTGATTCAGCCAGCATCGGGATGATGCGGAAGCCGTCGTCATAGGTGAACAGCGGCTCGTACATCACCCAGGTGACAAGCGAGACGATACCGGCTGTGGTCTGATGCATGTCCAGCGTTGGCGGTTCGCCGGCGATCGCCACATTGAGCGAGCCTCCGACCACCGGCTCATCCTGGGCCAGCGCGCCGTCGATATTGAGCGCAGCGGCGGCCCCAGCGCCAAGCGCGGTTGCCTGCAGCAGCGTTCGCCGGGAAAGGGGAATGTCGGGGAATGGCGTAATCAGGGAATGTTCACTGGATCGCGTGGTCATGGGCTTCTCCATTGCGATGACCTGAGTCTCCAATTCGACCGGAATGAACTTCGCCGGAACCAGGCGGAAAGCGTCCTCTGCCGCCTGTGGGAACACCTCCCTCATGTGCAATATCGTGCGAGTCAGGTGACGACGTTGGAGTCAACGCTAGCGCGATCATATCGGGGCGGTCCTTCGCGGTCAATTCGCTCCATCTGTGCCGATACAATGACCGAAATGGGCATCCGGCCGAACAATGAGGGCATTGGCATGAAGACTAGCATCGCCTGGTGGGGATTCGAGAACTGTGGTCTTTCGCCCGACGACCTGATCCGCGCGGCCGTCGAGCTCGGTTACGCCGGGTTCGAGTTCGCTCCGCCAGAGCAATGGGGGGCCATCCGCGATGCCGGGCTCGAGATCGTTGCCGATCGCGGACACCAGGGAATCGGCCGGGGACTCAACGATCTCTCACAGCACGCGCGTTGCGAATCGGAGCTGCTGGCCAGTATCGATCGCGCCGGCGAATGGCAGATTCCCGTGCTCGTCTGCTTCAGCGGCGAGCGTCGAGGCATCAGCGAGGAAGCCGGCGCCGTCAATACGGCAACGGCGCTCCGTCGCGTGGCGAAAGCGGCGGAAGACGCCGGCGTGCTCCTGGCGCTGGAGCTCCTCAACAGCAAGATCGACCATCCCGGGTATCAGTGCGATTCCACCCCCTGGGGCGTCCAGGTGATCGAATGGGTTGATTCGCCCGCGGTGAAGCTCCTCTACGACGTCTATCACATGCAGATCATGGAAGGTGACGTGATCCGAACGATTCGGCAATCGCACCAGCATTTCGGCCATTACCACGTCGCCGGCAACCCCGGTCGCAACGAACCCGACGACTCGCAGGAACTCAACTATCCACCGGTCTATCGAGCCATCGCCGCGACTGGATACCGTGGCTATGTTGGGATGGAGTTCATCCCTGCCGGCGATCCTGTCGAGGCGTTGCGGGCGGCACATGAGCAGCTGTCGCGTGCGTGACGCATGTTCTGTAACCTGGACGCGGGAAGAGCCGCCAGCTCGTCCTTGCGCGAAAGGTCGCGTCTGCGTTGGCCATGTCAGACATTGTCTGCCCGCGCTCGTGGGGATAGACTGATCAATGGGCGAGACACCTCGAATCACCGCGCTGGAATGGGATTCCTGGAACAGCGTCCATGTCACAAAGCATGGTCTCGCACGTCGCGAGGCAGAAGAAGCGCTTTTTGGCGATCCTGTCGTTCGGGAAACATACAAGAATCGGTTTCAATTTATCGGGCCAACACAAGAAGGAAAGTTGGTTTCGGTAGTCGTGGGACCGAATCCGCACCTACCGGGAGTGTTCTACGTGTTTAGCGCACGCCCCGCGGACCGAAAGGAGCAGGCATACTATGAGGCGACCCGAAACCAGTCCGATCCCGACGCCGACGGTTGATCTCGGCTATCCCACGGAGCAACACGGCAAGATTCCTGCATTCAACAACATCGAAGAAGAGGCTGAATTCTGGGACACTCATTCCTTCGTGGATTTTCTGGACGACTCCTGGGCGGTTGACAATCCTATCGATCCAGAACTTCGAAAAGAGCACCGACTTACTGTGCGGCTCAGTGCCTCCGACAATCGGGAAATCGAGGCACGCGCCAAATCCCGTGGAATTGGCTCGTCCACTCTTGTCCGAATGTGGATTCGCGAACGTCTCGACCAGGAGCGCAAGGCATCCTGAATTCTTGTAACGAGACGTGGGGCGCCCCTACGAATCAACGCCCCGGATCCGATCCCATGCCGAACGCCAGAGCGATTTTTGGCCCGCATTCGGATTCGGCCACTGCTGATCTTCTCGACGAATGCGGCTGGCCACGAGCATATACAGCGACCCGCCAACCAGAACAGCCGCGAGCACCCAGATGAGCCAGGTCGGACCGGTGTATTCGAGTCGTTCGCCGGTGATGATCTGCCAGACGAGCACCACCGCCGCCACGCCACAGAGCGCCAGGATCAGCACGCCGATTGGGTTGCTTCGAAACATCCAGGGAATCCCTCATTCACGCCTGATTTCCGGCCAGAATGCATCCAAGGATACTCGCCAGGCATCGACGCGACGGGCGGGGACGATTTCGGCGGTTTCCGGTTTGTCGCGTATGGCAGACTAGCGCCGTAGCCACGCGGCACCCGGACGAGGTGCGCCGTACCCGGTCTGCGACAAGACGGCGTGAACAGGAGACGTGAGATGGCCTGGGTGATCCTGGTCGTTTCCGGACTGCTCGAAGCTGTCTGGGCGACCGCGCTTGGCAGATCGGAAGGGTTTTCCCGACCCTATCCCTCGATTGTGTTTGGCGTAGCCGTTGTGCTCAGCATGGTGGGGCTAGCCACCGCGATGCGCGCCATTCCCATCGGCACCGCCTATGCCGTTTGGGTTGGAATCGGCGCCGTCACGACCGTCGCCTACGCGATCTACGCTGGTACCGAATCGGCATCCCCACTCAAGATCATCTTCTTGCTCGGGATCATCGTTTGTGTCGTGGGATTGAAGTACGCCCATTGAGAAGACCGGCCCGGGCCGGTCGACGGGCGCACCGCTCAAACCTGAGGAGCGCGTTCCGTCGCTTCCTCTGCACCAGCAAAGGCAATGGCCAGAACCCAGACGGCCCTACTGGTCGAACCGGCGTTCATGAGCATCGTCCCGCCGGACTCGGTCGGAACGAGCAGCAAGGGAGGCGCCATGATTTGCCGATCTGGCGCCGCGAATTGCGTTGTGTCCGCTGTCTGGTTTGCAGAGTCGAAGATCGTGCATGACGCAGTGCCATCCGTCGTGCAGACCACCAGCAACTCGGTCGTTGAGTCAATGGTCAGTCGCGCTCCGGGCAGGAGCTGTGCTTCGCCGAAGGATGTCGTCAAATCGCCGGCAATGCCCTGCAATAGCGTGCTGGCCAGGACGCTCGACGCGATTCGTGGGCCGGTCGTCTCCTTGGCGAACGATATCGAGGAGGAGCTGGCGATCGACATGCGGAGGGCGAGAGCTGGATCAGGCCCATTGTTCCGCAGACGGATCGTGCTTCCCGCTGGAACCAGAACCGAATCGAAGTGGTCGAGCGACCATGTCCGGCCAGGAGGACCGACCGCGCCTCGCTGCGGCACGCCAAGCGACGAGAGTTCGATCTGCGATTCCTGGACATCGAAACGATGCGCCTGAATCTCTCCGGAGAGGGTCCAGACGATCAGGGGAGCACTGCTCGGCGTGTAGGTGACAACGGCGCCAGGCTTGAATTCTTCCACAGTGACGGTGAGCGTCTCGTTTCCTCTGGAAAGGAGATCACCGAGCGTGATCGGCTGGGAGGGATTCAGCTGGAATAGCCCGTTCCAGTCTGCTTTTCGCTCGACAATCGCGCCGTCTGCGACACGGAACTCTTCCTGGCGCGGCCAGAGCGCGGCATTGGCGTCGACCTGCAATCCGAAGTGGGTGCTGTTCGACCTGGGCAGCACGGCTACCTGGGCCAGAACAGTCGTTCCTCTGGTGAAGATGGCGACTGGTTCGATTCGCATGTCCGGAGCGACGGAATGCACGAACGCGATGTGTTGCTCCAGCGTGAACTGCTCCGGAAGGTTCCCGGCGGACGTGTCGAGATCGAGGAGATCATCACTCACGACAGTGCGCAAGGCGGAAGGATCGCCGGTTGCCAGCATCGCATTCACGGCATGGTAGTAGCGACGCACCAGTGACGTGAGTCGCGGATCGGAATCCACGACGTTCACGTCAGACTGGCCGATCGTGGCCGAGGTCAACACGAGGAGAGACGAGGCGACGGTCAGGACGAGCGCCAGAGCGATCAGCAGCGTTCGTTCGATGGATCGCGAATTCGATCGGTTCGGCCGCAGTTGGTTCATGAACGCAATGCTGCGCTTATCGATCGAGTGTGCGCATCGTCAGAAATGGGGAGATCCGACGAGCCTGGGCCGGAAGACCTACCCCAATCCGTTGCGGACCGCCCATGCCGCGACGGCAGCGCGCGAGTCGAGATCGAGTTTGGCCAGGATGTTGCGGACGTGGCTGATCGCCGTGCTCTGGCTGATCATCAGGGCGTCGGCGATTTCCCGGTTCGATTTACCGGAGGCGAGCAGCTCGACCACGTCGACTTCGCGGCGAGTGAGTCCACCTGGGGCGGCGTCAGCGTTGAGCGTAGAGCGGCGGGCATCGCGGCCGAGTGAAACGAGCACTTCAACGCAGGCAAGTCGAGCCTGATCGAGGGTGAGCCGGTGGCCTGATTGCCAGGCGTCGCGGAATGCGTCCGGGCCGAGATGATCCGTCGCCGAACGAATTGCTGATTCGATGCTCGCGCGGCGCGCTGCGGACGGTACCTGACCGATGGCGGTCCGGAGTGCATCGGCGGCTCCGAGCAAACGAGCGCTCTCCGTCCAGCATTCGAGTCGCGCCGCGAGTGTTCCGGCCCCGGCCAGCGTATCGAGGAACCGCTCCTGGCTGAGGGTGTCGGGATAGAGGGAGAGACTCTCCTGATAGTGCCGGCACGCGGCCCCGCCATTCCCGCGCGCCGATTCCAGATCGCCAAGCATGTTGAGCGCCTGCAAAACGCCATAGGAGAAGCCGTTCTCGGCGAACAGAGCGCGGGCTTTGCCGAAAGAGGAAATCGCCAGCTCGTGATCGCCTGCGCTGATGGCATCCAGCCCTTCCCGGAACGAGACCCGGGCCAGGGAGGCCGGATTGCCGGATCGCAACGCGTGGACCTTCGCATTGGCGAACGCTCCCAGGGCGGGATCGAATTCCCCGCCGGCCAGAAGCGCGAAGCCCTGACAGGAGTAGGCAGAAGCAATGGCAACGTCGTTGCCGAGCGGCAGCCTGAGGCGGACCGCTTCTTCTCCCCATGCGGGAGAGGGGGCTGCTCCCAGATCAAGATCGAGCAACGTCAGCTTGACGAGACCCGTTGCTCGCGCCTCTGGATCGGATGCGTCCGGCATGGCCAGCGATTTCGCCAGCCAGTCTCTTCCTTCGAGTCGGTGACTCCGAAAAAACCAGAGCCCGCCCAGCGCTGCCGACAGGCGAAGCAGCCTGGCGCCATCCTGAACGCTCTCGAGCCAGTCGAGGGCGCTTCGCAGATTCGGCAGCTCAGCTTCCAGTAGATCGAGCGAGGATCGATGATGCGGCCCTCCCCAGATCGTTGCATCCAGCCGCTCCGCCAGCTCCACGTAGTAATCGGCGAGCGCCGAACGGGTCGCATTCAGCTCTCCCTGTGCCGTAAACCTGGCCATGCCGAACTCCCGCACCGGTTCGAGCATGCGGTACCGCCCCTCGCGGCCGGAAGCCAGCAGCGGCTGGATCAGGCTCTGGTTCACCAGCGAGGTCAGATTGTCGTACGTGTGAGCTGTGTCGGTGTCGATCGCTTCGGCGGCGTCGAGGGTGAAGCCTCCGGCGAGGAGGGAGAGTCGCCGGAAAAGACCCTGCTCGCGATCCGATAGCAGGTCGTAGCTCCAACCGATCGCGTCCTCCATCGACCGCAGGCGAGGTGGCAGATCGGCGTGCCCATTCGTCAGAACGGGCATCCGGTGCTCCAGGCGATCGAGCAACGCTTCAGGCGTGAGGTGTTGCATGTGAGCCGCGGCCAGCTCGATCGCCAGGGGCAGTCCGTCCAATTGGCGACAGATGGCGGCAATCGCTGGCGCATTGCCCGATGTGAGGGAGAAGTCGTGCTGCTTCGAACGAGCGCGGTCGACAAACAGTCGCACCGAAGCGACCTGCTCCAGCCCTTCGGCTTCCGTCGTTTGAGCTGGATCCGGCACGTCCAGAGGATGGACGGCAACGATCTGCTCGCCGCTGAGGTTCAATCCGGCCCGGCTCGTAGTCAGAACGCAGAGCCATCGACAGGAAACGAGCCACTCGGCGACAAGCGCCGCCGCCGCGAGGATGTGCTCGAAGTTGTCGAGCACGAGAAGCATCGATCGATCGCGGAGAAAAGCGGCGACAGACTCATCCGGTGTCTGACCGGCCACTTCGACCAGACCCAGAGCGGTGGCTACTGTTCTGGCGAAGTCGGCAGGGCGCTCCGTCGATCCCAGCGGGACCAGCACCACCCCATCCGCGAACTCGTCCGATGCCGCTTCCGCCGCTTCGATCGCCAGGCGTGTTTTACCGATTCCACCCGGCCCGGTCAGCGTGACCAGGCGGATGTCAGGGCGTTCGAGCAGATCGCAGACGACTCGAAGCTCAGTGGAGCGGCCGACAAATGAGCTGAGTGATCGTGGCAGCTGCCGGGCCGGAGTTTGGGAGCGATGTGGAACGGAGCGAAGTGGCGGTCGCGGTTGTGTTTGTTCCACATCGATGGAGCTTCTGATCATGGCGATGCCATTTCATGAGGCTTATGTCTGGACAACTGAAGAATGACAGCCAGAGCATGCGCGGTCAAGCGGTCAATGAGAATCCGGCTCGATCATCCAGATGGCGCTCGGGGCGTGCCATTTGCGACACGCCCCGCGGAGCAATGAACCAAGCGAACGATCTAGTCGTCGCCGCTGGTGCTCGTTGCCTGGAAGACCGGCACCGGCAGCTCCGGCATGCGGACCTTGCCCTCGATCTGCAGGTTCGGCAACCAGTGAAGCGCCTTCGGCAGATACCAGTTGCGGTCGCCCAGCAGCGCCATGCTCGCAGGGACGAGCACCGACCGGACGACAGTGGCGTCCAGGAAGACCGCCACGGCGAGACCGAAACCGACCTGCTGCATCATCACCAGACGTCCGGTCGCGAATCCGGAGAAAACCGCCACCATGATCAACGCCGCGCCGGTAATCAGCCTGGCCGTCGACTGGAGCCCGTAGGCGACCGATTCGGTGTTGTTCTTCGTCACGTCATAGTGCTCGCGAATCCGGCTCAGCAAGAAGACGTGGTAGTCCATGCTCAGACCGAAGAGAACGCTGAACAGGAAGAGCGGCAACCAGGTCTCGATCGTCGGAGTCTGTTGGAAACCGAGCAGATCGGCGCCATAACCCTTCTGGAAAACCAGCACGATGGCGCCATATGCCGCTCCGACACTGAGCAGGTTCATGATGATCGCCTTGATCGGCACGATCAACGACCGGAAGGCGACAGTCAGCACCACGAAACTCAAACCCAGGACGAAGGCGAAGACCAACGGCATGTAAGTGTCGGTGATCTCCTTGAAGTCGACGTTGAATGCCGTCGTTCCGGTCACGTAGACATCATTCGCCCGGGAGCCGAACGCCTGCGGAATCAGCTCGTTGCGCAGGAGATCGATGTCGGCATAAGCCTCCTGCCCATCGGGCGCGACGTTGGTCGGGAAGCTGAGCAGCGAGTGATCGCCTGCCTCGTTCGACTCGACCATCACGCCACCAAACTGGCCCGTTGCGGCGATTGCCTTCTGCAGATCCTCGATGCCCTGGGCAATCGCCGGGTCGGAGAGATCTCCATCGACCACGACTTCGACGGGCGAGATCATCCCGGCAGAGAAGTCGCTGCTCAGGATGTCGAACGCAGCCCGGGTGTCTGTCCCCTCAGGCAGCGACGACACGCCGGCAGAGCCCTTGTTCATATCGAAATAGGGCAGCGCGAGCGCGACCAGGAGGGTGGTTGCCAGCACCAGACTGGCCAGCGGATGGGACATGACGGTGTTCGACAGGCGTCCCCAGACACCCTTGGCTTCAGCATGGTTCACTGGTTTGGCATCGACCTTCCGGCGACGCGGGAACTCGATCTTGTCACCGAGCAGCGAGAGCATGGCGGGCAGGAGGGTGACACTGGCGAAGACCGCCACGATCACCACCGTCGTTGCGCCGATACCGAGGCTGCGGAAGGTTGTTTCGGGGACCAGAAGCATGCCCATCAGCGCCAGGACAACAGTCGCCCCGGAGAAGAGCACGGCTTTGCTGGCCGTGGCGCCGGCGATTTCGATTGCGTGAATCTTGGCGTGACCGCGCTGCCGCTCTTCGCGATAGCGGGAGATGATGAAGAGCGCGTAGTCGACTCCAACAGCCAGCCCGATCATGAAGATCATGTTCACGATGAAGAAGGAGAGATCCATCATCCGGCCGACGATCGAAGCCAGACCAAGCGCCACGAAAATCGAGAGGAAGCCGACGATGATCGGCAATCCGGCCGCCACGAGGGTGCCGAGCACCGCGATCAGAATCACGATGGCCACTGCCAGACCGATCATTTCGCCCCGGGCAAGATCCTCCTCGGCGATGGTGTTGAACTCATCTGCCAGGGTGACGTCGCCAACGGCCAGCACCTCGAAACCGTCGGCGGATGCTGACGCGTGCTGCAATGCGGCTCGATAGTCGGCGACCCGCTCTTCCGCTTCGGAGAGATCGCCCTGCATCGTGACCAGCAGAACGGTGGCATGCCGGTCTGCCGAGACCAATGCGGCATTCGACGTGTCGTACCAGGTGGCCACGCTCTCGATCATGTCGGGCTGGCCGGTCAGCTCGGCGACGATGCCGCTGACTACGGCTTCGAACTCGGCATCATCGACGGTCGACGTTTCCGAGCGCACGACGATTGTCTCGGAGACGGTGTCTCCGTTTCGCAACCGCTCTTCGATGAGATCGGCGCCTTTTTGCGATTCCGGGTTGGCCAGAAATGCGCCTTCGGTTGTCAGCGCATCGTTGAGACTCGACGCCGACATCGCCGCGCCGACGAGGAGCACGACCCAGAGAAGCAGTGTTCTCCACGGGTGGAGTGCACTGAGGCGGGAAACACCCGCCGTGGACAATAGTGAACGGTTCATATGCGTTATCACTCCCGAACCATTAGCGTCTGGCTGTGCTGTATCCAATTCAGCAAACCGCCAGACTTGAAAACCGATCCATTCGACAACCACCCGGGCTCCCATCTCCGGTTCGAATCAATTGCCGTTCCAGGCTCTTCAGGACGCCTGGACGTCCCGAACCTTCCCTATTCTGGCCCTGGTCAACGCTGTGGGCATCGGTCGAATGCCACATTTCTGTCAGAAGGGCGGAATTGGAGGTACTTAGAGTGACGTAGTTGGGGGTGGGGAGACACCGAGCGAAGCGGACGACGCGGGAGGGGGAAAGCGCCATGAATGGCGAGGCTACGCGTCACCATTGGGGCGAGTGATTTGAACGGTGTGGTAGTCTCACGCGCGGACATGTTCTGGAGGAATCCGCCACCGTGACCGCTGCAATCCAAACCGACAACGAAATCATCAGAGCCGAAGGACTGGTCAAACGATACGGCGGCAATCTGGCGGTCAATGGCGTCGATCTGACAGTCTACGCCGGCGAGATCTTCGGTATTCTCGGTCCGAATGGAGCGGGGAAGACAACCACCCTGGAGATGATCGAAGGGTTGCGGCAACCAGACGCCGGTTCCATCGTCGTCGCGGGCATGGACAGCGCTTCTCATAGCGCCAGCATTCGGTCGCAGATCGGCGTGCAGCTCCAGACGACAGCGCTCTTCGACTATCTCACCGCGGGAGAGCTCATTCAGCTCTTCGCCAGTTTGTACGAAACGCCCGATCCGGCGGGACGGGTCGAACGCCTCCTCGGCCGGGTTGGTCTGCTGGAAAAGAAGAACTCTCGGGTCGATCAGATGTCCGGCGGACAGCAGCAGCGACTGTCGATCGCGCTTGGTCTGGTCAACGATCCCAAGGTTGCATTTCTCGACGAACCGACCACCGGGCTCGACCCCGCCGCCCGGCGCGACCTCTGGGAAACGGTGCGGGAGATTCGGGATGCGGGAACGACCGTCGTGCTGACAACACATTATATGGAAGAAGCAGAGTATCTCTGCGACCGGGTGGCCATCATGGATGGTGGCCGGATCATCGCCCTCGACACGCCGCGGGCGTTAATCCGGAGTCTGGGCGCGTCAGCGACGATCAGCGCGAACATGGAAGGGCGCGTTCCGGACGAACGTGTGCTGGCCTCCCTCCAGGATGTGGTGACTGTCCGGGTACGTGACAATGCCATCGATCTGGGAACGACCAACGTTCAGGCGTCACTGGTGGCGCTGCTCGACCTGGCCAGCCGGGAGTCGATCACGCTGACCGATTTGCGGTCGAGCCAGCCCACGCTCGAAGATGTCTTCCTGGCCCTGACCGGCCGGAGTTTCGAACCAGATACGGGCGACAACGGAGAGGCTGCCGACCCAGCGCCGGGCCGCTCGCGCCGGCGACGACGCTAGATCGGCGAAAACGACACGATGCAACCATTTCTCGCCATGATCGTGGCAAATCTGAAGATGACGGCCCGCAATCGTACCGCCCTCTTCTGGAATCTGGTCTTCCCGGCGATCTTCATTCTGATTTTCGGGGCGGTGTTCAGCAACGACCAGATCGATGTGAAGGTCGGCGTTGCCGGGGAGCAGTCGGCATTTTCGGACGGCGTCATCGAGTCACTCCGGTCGAACGACATCTTCACCGTTGAAGCGGGCGGAACGGCCGAGGATGAGATCGCCGCTCTGGAGGAGAGCGACCGCGACATCGTGCTGATCTTCGGTGCGCCCGGCGCATCCGGAACGCCGGCGATGGACCTCTACTACGATGAAACCGCGGGGCCGAACAGCAGCATCGGCATCAGCGCCGTCCAGCAAACGCTGCTCTCCGTGGCGCAGAGCGAGAATCCGCTCGATGTCACGGTCCAGCCGGTGACGGGCGCGGACATCACGTTCATGGATTTCTTCCTGCCCGGCATTCTGGCCATGGCGATCATGAATTCCGGGGTGATCGGATTGTCGACCTCATTCGTCACCTATCGCGAACGAGGCATTTTGCGCCGCATCAAGGTGACGCCGTTCGCCCTGAAGAGCTTCATCGGCGCCAGGGTCGTGTCGCAGCTGATCGTCGCAGTGCCACAGGCGTTGATCCTGATTGCCATTGCCTGGCTCTTTTTCGACTTCCATCTGCGCGGCAATCCGCTGGTGATCTTGCTGGCGATTGTGTTGGGCTCGCTGGCGTTCCTAGCGGTCGGATTTGCCGTATCGAGCATCGCGAGGAATGTCGAAACCGCGGCCAGCTACTCGAATCTGATCACCTTCCCGATGCTCTTCCTGTCCGGCGTCTTCTTCTCGCTCGACAATGCCCCCTCCTGGCTCCAGCCGATTACCAGAGTGCTTCCCCTCAGCTACCTTGTCGATGCCCTCCGCGAACCCATGACCCGAAGCAATGGCATCGGCGCCATCTGGACCGACCTGCTCGTGCTCGTAGCCACCTTCGTCGTGGCCATGGTCATTGCCGTTCGGTTCTTCAAGTGGGAGTCGAGGACGGCGTAAGTGCTCAACGCCGGCAGTCGGCAGCCAGCAGTCGGCAGTCAGTTCCGAAGAGACCTTGGGGTCGAGGATCAAGGCGTGGAATCGCCGGAGTGGATGTGGGATCCGGTGCCGCGACGCTTCCGTCTACTTGCACGAGAATGGCACCACCACAGTGATGCTGCCGTATGTGACGTTTACCGATTGGCCACTGGCAATGCAGATATCGGCAGGCAGTCCTTGTTGCGAGCAATGGTCCCGCAATGAGTTCCAGCTCGGATTGGCTGGATACCCCAAAGCCGCATGAAGCCGATTCGCGCATTCGGGCACGATCTGTCCACCGTTGGCGCAGCAATTCGTCGTGCATTGCCCGCTGTACGAGCATCCCGTCTGAGCGGATGCGGATGTCGGCAACGTAACTGATTGCACCATGGGAGCGATCAGCGCGCCGAGAGTTCCAGCCACCGCCGTTTTCAGTACGCCCCTTCTCGTAACTGCCTGAGATACGAAACTCTCGCAGGATACAAGGAGCCCGGCTTCCGCCAGTTCCGCGATCGCCAGCTCCACGATCTCCGCGGGCAGAATTGATCCAGATCTGCGCATTTCCTCGCTGATGGACCGGGGTGTACGAGAGCCGTCGCAGAGCTGCCAGACCGCATATGCCGGCTTGTTCAGCGTGTGATACGTGAGACGTTCGTGATCGAGCAGGACGATTTCGCCGTCGCCGATCTCGGTTGCCGAGAAGTGCTCGATACCGCGAGCAGCGGGGACTGGTGTATCGGCCCAGCACAGCTCGATTTCCTGTTCCGATCCCATTCTTCGCCCTATCTCCAAGAGTGGTCCTGCCAACTCAGGTAAGGCATCGATCCGGGAAATCCTGTCCCAAAATGCCGTCCGCAGATGATAGAGCGCGTCCCTGACAGTGACAAGGATTGCACTAGGCGGAGGGGCGAAAAGGCGGAAGGGCGGAAAGGGAGCCTGCAACGCAACGAGGTAGGGATTATGCTCTGTCCGACTGCCGACTGCCGACTGCCGACTGCCGACTGCCGACTGCCGACTGCCGACTGCCGACTGCCGACTGCCGACTGCCGTGAAAGGACCGTGCTCAATGCCCCGTCTTGTCCACGTTGGAATAGCCGCCACCGATCTCGATGCCACGGTCCGTTTCTGGCGCGACGGGTTGGGTCTCGAGGTGGTTCAGGAGATTCCGGGGTGTGTCGATCTGACCGACGGCCACCACAACTTCCGGCTCTTTCCCCATCAGCTTGGCCCGCGCCCGGCGCACGTTGGCGGACTCTCTTCCTATTTACATGTCGGCGTCTATGTGCCCGACCTGGCCGGGGCCGTCCGGCGGTTCGAAGCGCTGGGGCACCCGATCATCTGGGATGGCGTCGATCATGGTCACCCGCCGATCCCTGGGGTGATGCCATCGAAATCGTTCAAAGTGGAAGATCCGGACGGTATTGTGGTGGATGTCACGGCAAGCGATGACCAGTGGCCGGGGGTGTCGTAGCAGGCAGCGGGCGGCAGGCAGCAGTCGGCAGTCGGCAGTCGGCAGTCAGCCGGACGGAACCGCAGGCGTAGTTCGGGCACTCGTGGCCCGGCGTTGGCAGTGGGACAGAGCGTAAGCTCAGCCCCTCGGCCTTGCCGACTCTCCTCTCCGCCTCTCCGCCGTTTCGCCTTTTCGCCTTCCCGCCTTCCCGCCTCTCTCCCAATGCCTATACTCCCCTCCGGAGGCATAACAGGATGCAGCGAGAAGCAATGGCCGCGTTGGTCACTCGCAGTTGCGGGTTGTCCATCCGTGCTTCCTCTACGGACATGGATCTCCTCGCGGAGGCGGTTCCCTGGTTACCGGAAGGCTGGCTCGCTGACGATGCCGTGACCGAACCTGACCGGCACTATCACCTTCGCGTCGAGGAACCGCCCCACACTCCCGGACTGCTCGAATATGTGATCGACGTTGATGGCGCCGAACACCGGCGCCATGCCGATTTCGGCATCTTCTGCGATCTGCTGGAAAACGATCTCCACCACTATATCGCCACATACACCCGCGGTCCGAACTTCGTCCATGCCGGTGTCGCAGTCTGGAGCGGCAAGGCCATCGTCATTCCCGGTCGGTCGTTCGCCGGGAAATCGACCCTCACCGAAGCGCTCCTGCAGGCTGGCGCCACCTATTACTCCGACGACTACGCTCCCATCGACGAGGCAGGTTTGGTTCACCCGTTTCCCAGGCACCTCAGGTTGCGAAACCGGGGCGACCGCCTGACCCAGAACCGGGTCGATCCGGCCGGCGAAGGATGGCCGATTGGGGATATCGCGGTGCCGGTCGGCATCGTGGCGGCACTCCGGTTCGACAGAGAACAAGGCTGGAGCGTGGAGCAGACCAGCCGGGGCGCAGGGGTACTGGCGCTGCTGAAAAACACCGTCGCGGCGCGGGAGCGTCCGGTCGACTCGATGGCAGTCATGGCCCGGGCCGTCGAGCAGGCGATCGTGCTGGAAGGGACGCGAGGTGAGGCTGCGGAGGCGGCTGAACGTCTGCTTGCGCTACTCAATTGAGCAGACTTGGCCTAGTGTTTTCTCGTTCTTGCGTCACCTCCTCGATTCACCCTATCATCCTGACATCGCACCACTGAAGTACTCGCTGCCGGCGTTCCCGTCAGGCGCTGCCGCGAGTCGGGATTTCGTGACCTGAATTGGGAGGTTCATGTGTTTGAGGGACCAGTTCCCGCAGCGAGAAGTCTTGACGAGTTCAACGTCGCTACTCTGCCGTCAGGCGATGTTGTGCTGTTCGATAGCGCTCGACTTACGTATCACACCCTCACCGATGAAGCGTTTGCGATCTGGCTCAAGTGCGATGGAAAGTCAGGTTTTGCCGATATCAGCACAGTCTTGACCGTTGAAGGACCTCGTGCGGCTCCCTCTTCCGTTGAGTATCGCGTTCTGGAGTTGTATGAGGCAGGTCTTCTTGAAGTCAGCGTTCCATTGTCAGATTCCGGAATACTCACCAGAAAGCAGGTACTAAGAACGCTCCTGGCGACTGTCGTCGGCGGTTTGATTGTGCCCTCGGTATCGTCAATCACCGCTCCGGTCGCTGCTGAGAGCATGACGCTTTGCTTGGGAACATGGCCGTACGCGATCGGGCTCTGCAACACATACAAAGAGTGCTCTGATCAGTGCGTTCCACACTGTGCTCCGATGATTCCCGACATCCTGCAATGCTCGGATTTGGTCGGAACTACAGGGCAAGACGATTGCTGCCTCTGTACGTGTCGACCAGCCGACTAGAGTTCGTCTGGTTGCATTGGCTCATCTTGTTCACCGTTGGCCGAAGACACCGACGTGTTTTGCCCATTGACTTCAAGACGCTACCCGCATAGTCTGACGACCTTGACCGGTGATCCTGAGTTCACAAAGCGAGTCGTCCTGTGTCCACCGCATCGAGCCTCAACGTCGTCATCGCGATCTGGCAAGCGGTTGATGCCTTTCATCAGGCATTGACGACCCCTGCCAACTACCGCATAGCGGCGACGCAACGTGACGAAGACGTCGTGCCACTGCTCGACGGCGCGCATGTGTTGATCGCGGGACGGTTCTCTCCCGCTATGGCTGCGGCATCGAGCGATCTCGTGCTCATCCAGACACCGGGCGCCGGCACGAATGCGATCGATTTCCCGACGGTGCCGGCTCGTACCGCGGTCTGCAATGTCTATGGCCATGAGCGCGGTATTGCCGAGTATGTCTTCACTACCATGGCCATGTTGACCCGCGACTACATTGGCATGAACCAGCGCATCCGAACCGGCGACTGGGCCGACTATCTTGGTCCGCCGCTCCCCGAACTTCAGGGGAAAACGCTTGCCATCGTCGGGCTGGGCCGCATCGGATCGGAGGTGGCGCGTTGGGGCCAATTTCTGGGTATGCGGGTGGTAGCCGCGACCCGGACGCCCGACCCCGCCAAAGCTCGCGATCTGGGGATCGAGTCGATCGTGCCGATCGATGCGCTGCACGGCATTTTGCCCAGTGCTGACTACGTGGTCGTCTGCGCTCCCCTGACGCCGGACAGCGCCGGTTTGATCGGCGAGCGTGAATTCACTCAGATGAAACCCGCAGCGTTCCTTATCAATGTCGGTCGAGGGGAATTGGTCGCGGAGCACGACCTGTTCGTCGCGCTTCGCGACAGAACGATCGCTGGCGCGGCGATCGACGTCTGGTATCGCTACCCCGATGGCGCGCAAACTGTGCTGCCATCCGAGTTGCCGTTTCATGAGCTGCCAAATGTGATCATGACGCCTCACATTGCGGGCGCCACCGACGCAACCTTTGGCTATCGCTGGCGCTTCATCAACGACAACATCCACCGGGTTCGCGACGGCGAACCACTCCAGAATGTGGTCAAACCGGCCGCAGAAGAAGGCAGTTTGTAACCGATTGACAGGTCCATGTAAGCGCCATACCATGGCCGCACGTTCCGCGCGATCAATGGGATGAGATTTCTAGCGGCAGTCTGATGGGTCGCTTCGACAGACGCGCCGCACGTACGTCAGCCGGCAACTGGAGAGTGAGATGGGTTCAGCATCATGATCGTCGACGTCCACACGCATGCACCGCGACTCAAGGAACCCGTTGCCGCCGAGGATGATGTCGTCAACGCGCTCTGGCGGCCGGACAAGGCGAAATCGATCAGACCCAGCTGGCCGGACTACTTCGATGCCATGACCGCGGTAGACAAGGCGATTGTGTTCAACATCGCCTGGGATCCGCGGGAGGAGTTTGTCGATATCGGCGGTGGCCAGTTTCCAGCGCCTGGGGTCAACGACGTAACCGCGGAGCTGGTACGGGCGATGCCGGAAAAACTCTACGGTTTCCTGTCAGTGCATCCTCACGCTTCCGATGTCATGGAGGAAATCGAGCGCGCTACCCAGGATCTGGGTCTGGTCGGCATCAAGCTCGGTCCGAACTACCAGAACTTCGATCCAGTCGGACCGGAAGCCTTTGCCGTCTACCAGCGAGCAGAGGAGCTGGGTCTACCGATGCTCTTTCACCAGGGGACCTCTCCCGTCCGGTTCGCGGATCTCGATTTTGCTCATCCGCGCCACATGGACCGCATCGCCACAGCATTTCCCAACCTGAGAATCGTCATGGCCCACATTGGCCATCCGTGGCAGATCGACTGCATCGTGGTCATCCGCAAGCATCCGAATGTCTATGCCGATATCTCGGCCAATTTCTACCGCCCCTGGTCGTACTACAACGCATTTCGCCTGGCAACGGAATGGGGAGTCCTGCACAAGCTCCTCTTCGGATCGGATTTTCCGGTGGCCACGCCGCAGGAGACGATGGACGCACTCTGGCACGTGAACGACATCACCGCCGGCACCGCGTTGCCGCAGGTGCCCATCGACGAGCTGGAGAAGATCTTGCACCGCAACAGTCTGGAGCTGCTTGGCCTGGAGGGGTGAGCCGGGTCAATTGACGGTCGCGCGCCGTCGCACGATCGCTGCGACAATGCCGCTGCCCCTACGAAGTGGCTGGACACATGGCCCGAGCAATGTCTGTTTCGGGAGATTCGGAGAGAAGGAGGATCATCAATGTCCCGGCGCGCTGAATCGAACCTCGTCAGATTGAGTAAGTTGGAGCTGGACCGGCGCACACTCTTCCGCGGGGCGATGGCGGCTGGGGCCACCCTGCCAATCGCGACCAACCTGGTCACCGGAAGCACGGTCTATGCCCAGGAAGATGGCGGAACGCTCATCTTCAACAATGCGAACAACCCGGCCGGTCTCGATCCCCATATCACGGGATCGGTGGTTTCCTGGTATGTGCTGGACAATGTCTTCGATCGATTGCTTCGCCTGGACAAAGAAACCAGCGAACCTGCTCCCTCCCTGGCCGAGTCGTACGAGGTCTCTGACGACGGACTCGTCTACACCTTCAAACTCCGAGCGGGCGTCAGGTTCCAGAATGGCCGCGAGCTCACATCCGAGGATGTGAAGTACAGCTTCGAGCGAATTCTGAATCCCGACGTTCCGGCTGTGGCCAAGGGCTATTTCGTCGATCTCGCTTCCATTGAAACCCCTGATGCGTCGACCGTGGTGCTGAACTACAGCCAGCCCTTTGCGCCGCTGCTGCTCGCACTCTGCCGCCTGGAAACGTCGATTGTGCCGAAGGAAGAGGTCGAGAACACCGAGAACTGGGAAGTCATGCCGTCCGGCTCGGGGCCATTCAAGATCGAGAGCAACGTCAAGGACCAGGCAATCGTTCTGGTGCGCAACGACGACTACTGGGAGGAAGGGCTGCCGATTCTGGCCCGGGTCGAGCATCGCATCATCCCCCAGCCCGAAACCGCCGTGGCCAATATCCGCACCGGCGAAATTCATGCCACCGAAGTAGGCGCCAAGGACTATGAGGGTCTGAGCGGCGAAGAGGGCTTCAGCGTGGAGCTGCTGACGTCGTCGAACTGGCCGCATCTCTCGATGAACACGCAGGTCGCGCCATTCGACAACCTGCAGGTGCGCCAGGCGATTCGCGTCGGATTCAATCGCGATGACATCATGCAGGCGGCGTTCTACAACACCGGCATGATCAGCAACGTGCATTTGCCCGAGGGCAACCCATTCCGCGCCGAAGTCGAAGGTTGGGGCTACGATCCGGATCTGGCCCGCGAACTCCTCGCCGAAGCCGGCTATGCCGATGGATTCTCGACCAAGATGCGCATCATCAGTGGTGTGCCGTGGGCTCTGGCCGCCGCCCAGATCGTTCAGGCCTATCTCGCGGAGCTGGGCATCCAGATGGAGATCGAGCAGATCGAGTCGACAACCTGGTTCAGCGAAGTCTTCACCAACAGCGAATTCGAAATGTCGATGGTCGCGCACACCAGCAAGGTCGACCCCGACCTGTCGATGTTCGACATTCTCCATTCAGGAGAACTCGGCACAAAGAACTACACCCGGTTCGACGATCCGGAGATGAACGATCTGCTCGACCGGGGCCGGATCGCAACCGACGCCGACGAGCGGAAGGAAATCTACGCGCAAGCGCAGAAGGTCTTCGTGGAGCGGTCCGGGTATGTCGTTCTGAACCTGCAGCGTATTGCCTGGGCGCTCAGGGATGAGGTGGAGAACTTCACCGTCATTCCGTGGTCGGAATTGCGCTGGAAAGACACCTCGCTGGCTTCCTAGCTTCGGAGTTTTCTCTGGTGACGGACGACGGTCGATGAGGAGCAACGCGTGATCGCGTATCTGATACGGCGCCTCCTGCATTCGATCGTCGTCGTCGCCGGCGTGGCGACGATCGCGTTTGCCCTGCTCCACTTCATTCCAGGTGATCCGGTCGATGCCATCCTTGGCGTCGAATCGACCCCGGCCGCGCGCGAAGCGCTCCGTCATGACCTGGGACTCGATCGCCCCTTGCTGACCCAGTACGTCGCCTGGTGGGGAGAAGTCCTGCGCGGCGATCTGGGGGAATCGGTGATGACGGGCCAATCGGTTTCCCAGCTGATTCGCCAGCGGTTGCCGACCACCATTCCGCTCGCGGTGCTTTCGATGAGCATCGCCTTGGCAATTGCGGTGCCGGCGGGCATTCTCTCGGCGATCAAGCGCAATACGTGGGTCGACGGACTGGTCTCCATGATCGCGTTTGCCGGACTTTCGCTTCCCGGCTTCTGGCTGGGCGCTCTGCTCATCCTGGGATTCTCGGTGCATTGGCGGATCTTTCCGCCAGGTGGGTATGTCAGCGTCTTTCAAGACCCCATCGATGGGTTGCGGCATCTCGTGCTGCCCGCCATCGCGCTCGGAACGACCTTTGCCGCCGTGCTGACGCGCATGATCCGGTCGAGTCTGCTCGAAGTTCTGGGCAAGGACTACATCCGCACCGCCCGGGCGAAAGGCCAGGTCGAGCGTCGCATCCTCATTCGCCATGCGCTCCGGAATGCGCTGATCCCGGCGGTGACGATCATCGGCGTTCAGGCCGGTTTTCTGCTGAGCGGCGCGCTAGTCATCGAGCAGATTTTCTCGTTGCCGGGGATCGGCAGATTGACGGTCCAGGCCGTTTTCGACCGCGACTTCCCCTTGCTGCAAGGGTGCATCATCGTTATTGCGCTCATCTTTGTCGTCGCCAATCTGATCACCGATTTGATTTACGTCTATCTGGATCCTCGCATCAGCTATCAGTGATGGGTTCCTGCGTGTCCTCGACAGAAGCGGCAACAACGAACAATCCCGGCGCGAGCGCGTTTGGCTCGGCGTCCCTTGAGGCGCCGCGATTCTCGCGCGCTCGCGCCGCTTTCCGGCGTTTGCGCCGCAATCGCCTGGCCACGGCGGGTCTGTTCGTGTTGCTGGCCGCGGTGTTCGTCGCGATCTTCGCGCCGGTCATCGCTCCCTTCAATCCCCGGGCGATTTCGGTGATGAACGCGCTGAACGGTCCCAACTCCACCAATCTCATGGGCACCGACAACCTCGGTCGCGATCTCTTCAGCAGAGTGCTCTATGGCATTCGCATGTCGATCATGATCGCGGTGATCTCGATCGGCGTCGCTTCCCTGATCGGCGTCGTTCTTGGGCTGATCAGCGGTTTCTTTGGCGGCAGGACCGACGAGATCATCATGCGAGGCATGGATATCCTCTACGCCTTCCCCGATCTCCTCCTGGCGCTAGCGCTTATCGCCACCTTCGGTACGGGGCTCACGGGTCTCATCGTGGCCATCGCCATCGGCCGGGTACCGGGTTTCGCGCGCATCACCCGCGCGACAGTCCTCTCCGTCCGGGAGAATGAGTATGTCGAGGCCGCGAGGACTATTGGCATGCGAGATTCGCGGATCATCCTTCGGCACATCCTGCCGAACGGCATTGCGCCGATCATCGTGATGATGAGCATCAGTCTGGCGTTGGCCATTTTGGTGGAAGCAAGCCTGAGTTTTCTCGGCCTGGGAATTCAGCCACCCACACCAAGTCTGGGCGGACTGCTCAAGGAAGCGCTTGGATTCATGGAAACCGCCCCCTGGATGGCCATCTTTCCGGGCCTGACCATTGCGCTCATCATCTTTTCCCTGAATCTGCTCGGGGATGGGTTGCGAGACGTGCTTGATCCGAACCTGAAGTAGCACTGAATCGCCCGAGGCGCTGGCGTTCAACTAGCTAGTGTCGAGAAAGGGACCCGGCGCGACCGTGCGTCTAGCGGGGGCTGTTTCCGGCCTCACCAAGCCACGCACCTTTGAGGCTTCGCCGTCAGTCACGCACGCAATCATCGAGGGGCAGTGTCAGTTGACGTTGAGCACCAGACCCACGCTTTCGTCTCAAGTGGCTCATTGATGTGATTAAATGGACAATAGAGAGAACGGGAATTGGGACAAGCCTCGAGAGTCTGCGCGGAAGACGCTCAGAAGGGGTGTGTGGTGAGCCATTCCAGATTGATTCGGCTGGGGTTAGCGCTCGTGGTCCTGGGCCTCGCTTCACTCCCGGCGACGCAATTTGTCTCATCTGATGACTATAGCGTCTCGTGCACCCAGAATCAGACATCGACCTCCTCGACCATTCACTGCACATCCACCTTCGGCGGCACGACAGAGACATACTCGATCACGTGCCGCACGTCTTCTTCGGGAAGCTACGGCGTCACATGCTCCGACAGTAGATCGTCAACAGGAGCTTCCGGCAGCAGCAGACCAGCCATTCCTCCCGGAAGCGACTTTCCAGTGGTCGTACACACCCCATATGTGGTCGCAACGGGGCGCGCAATAGCGAGCCCGGTCGCACCACCCACAGCAACGGTCACCGACGGCACCTTCGATACCGTGCTTGAACCAGTGGACGATCCGATGGTTCACGCTGACGACGTGTCGGCATACCTCAGGACCGTCGGGGTGTACATCGACATCGTGACCGAGGCGTCGATGCATTCCGCAGCGGGCGCGAGTGACTCGTTGTCCCTGGAGAACCTTGCCCAGATCGCGTCCCTCTTTTCGGTAATGGAGGTCATCTACCCTCTGCTTCAGGACCTTGAACCACCGACAATCCTTATGTCTGCACATTTGGTGCTGTTGGAGTCAGTCGGTATGCTCGCGAGCAACGGTGAGCGGTGCCGTGGTGCGATCATGCAGATGAACTCGTCCGTGGTCTCAAGTTGCACTGATCTCATCGAGAACAGCACCGAACTACTTCGCATGTTTACTAGCACGGTGGCTGACGCCATGACCGCCGAGTCGTCCTCGACCCTGGACGGGTTGGACGATGCGCAGGGTGATGCGGCCGGTGCTTCCATTGCGGCACGAACACCGTCGCCGAGTTCGGGAGGGACCGCGTCCACTTCCGCAACTGCCGACTTCACCATCGAAATGCACGACATCTTCTTCGATCCCGACGAGTTGACCATTCCTGCGAACCTGGACATCACGATCCTGCTCGACAACTCGGGCGCCGCCGCCGAGCACAGCTTTGTGAACTCCGCTCTCGGGATCGACGAGGAACTCGATCCGGGTGAGACGCGGATCATTGCTGTGAACGTTCCGGCAGGCAACTACGACATCATCTGCGACATTCCTGGCCATAGGGAGGCCGGGATGACGATGACGCTGGTAGCGACTTAGGAGTCCGATCCCCATGAAAACACTCGGCATCGCGATCTCGATCGCAGCCATCCTGGTGGTGGGCATCACCTTCTTCTCACCCACCACAGGCCAGGACCGGACATCAGAGCGACTCACAGAACTCGAGACGCGGGTTACAGCCCTGGAGACTCTGGTCGCCAGCGAGAGTGATCCCATAGACGCAGCTGCCGCGGCAGCTCACACTCTGACAGGAACCTTTCTGCTTTACGGCGGTCCAGATGGCATTGATCTCATTTATGGTCCAGGCAAGCAAACGTGCATCGGCGAAGGCGGGTACGCCGACATTCACGAGGGCGCGTCTGTTCGTGTTACCAACGAAGCTGGCGTGGTCATCGCGGTTGGCTCACTCGGAGCCGGCGAGTCTCCTTCGCTATGGCAGTGCCAGTTTGCGTTCGAGGTTAGCAAGGTGCCACAGGCGGCGTTCTACACCATCGAGGTTTCGCACAGAGGTGGCCTGACCTACTCATGGGAAGAGCTCGAACATGCCGACTGGCAAGTGGAGCTCTTTCTTGGAGATGGCTAGTGGGTGAATCCGATCTCACATCTGACGACTGGGAGAGTCTTATCGTAGAGGCGATGGATCGGCGCCCCGAGCCTCCAGAAATCGAGTACGTCGCCAAAAAACCATCTCAACCGAAGACCTGGATGGATCCTCTTCGAGCAGCGCTCCAGGACGCGACCACTTGCTGGATTAAGGCAAGTCGAACGGGGCCGCCTTTTTCCTCCTTGGTGGATCAGCTGAAAGCTCGGTCGGTTGTCAACGAGCAGATTGCCGGACGCCTCGGTGAACTCCTAGGCGCGCCCACTCCTTCCGTGCTGATCGTTCGCGTGTCTCCAAATCGCGTCCGTCAGGAACTCAATGGGAGGATCTGGGCCGGGCTCCATCATGCGTCGAAACACGTGGAGAGTCTGCTGGACCGGGAATACAAGGCAGCGGACACGAAGAAGTGGAGAACCACCGCCCCAGACGCGAACTATCCGAGATTTGCGGCCCTAGCCGTTCTTTACGGCTGGACGTCATGTGCCGGCGACCATCAGTTCCACTTCGAAGGCACAGATAAGAAACGCGTATGGTCGATCGACAATGGAATGCTTCTGGGAAACGGCAAGGTCAAAGTGGGCGATGATCCGGACTCAAAGTGGTGGCCGGACTGGGACCTCAATTCCCTCTCCGCACGACCACCGGCGTCGCTCGATCAGATGATTCAGCGCAATGTACCATTCAGCAACAACGACGTCCGTGATGTCGTGTCGAGACTTGAGATGATATCCCCGCAGCAAATCGCATCTGTAGTGGCGGCTGTGCCCGACGACTGGTACATCAGCTGTCGGGAGCGCATTGGATTGGCGCAATACCTGCATGAGCGTCGCCAAACCTTGGTGGAGCAGTACCTGACGAAAGGAGAATCGTGATGGGCTGCTACTTCTCTCTCGTTCAGTTGTTCAGCGACAACCTCTCGGACGACCACATAACGATAGGCATGATTGCCGTCAATGACGATGACTCATCGGCCGCCGCGCGGTTTGTCGGCGACTGGAGCCGGGCTTCGAGTTTCTCTGACATCCCCACGACACACATCAAGACAGTAATCGGGGGGATTGAGAGCCGATTTTGGGATGAGAGTGCATTGTTCACCTCCGCTGTCACGTTGGACCAGCTCAAAGAGATGATCGGGAGTTATCACAATGCCATTCGTCTGACCTCGCCGGAGCATGTGGAGAGGTCGGCCGAGGATTGGGTCACTCATTTCGCGCATCAGTTCATTCGCGATCTTGATGCACGCCGGAGGCGACGGCCCAGCAGCACGCAACCCCAGGTGGCCGACACCTCACGAAAGCTGCTCAAAGAGTTATTGCACCGGCGCTTTCAGTTGAGATCGGCTGAGAGGGTGGTAGATGAGTGGGAACTCGTGAGTACGTACAAGACCCCTCGGTCAATTGACGCTGCAGTTCGGAACGGCAGGCTCCACTTTGGAGCGGTAGCGCTTTCTCTAGATCACCCTGCTGCGGAGGCTCAATCAAACGTAGATCGCGCATTCACACGAATGTATGACCTCAAAACCGCACTTCCAGATATTCCGCTGATCGGGGTGACCGACATCGTAAGCAACGCCCAGCACGATCCCGAGAGGCGCCACGAAGACCAGATCCAACTTGCGCACCGTTTCTCGGACCTTGGCCTTGCGCTGATTGAGGTGTCCGACGAGGCGCGGATCGAACGAGAGCTTGAAAAGGTCATGACTCCCGAGATTCTGCAGTCCTTGGCCGCTGATTAGATCAAGTCACGTAGGGTGCTGTTTCAGAGTGAGGTTAACGATCATCCGGGCGCACCTTTCTCCGCCCCCGACATGTCTCACAATCCCACGCCGCACGCTCGACTCCGCGACATACGGGCAAGGATCAGGCCCCGGAATCCCTCGCCGGCGCTTCGTGGCGTTGGGCTTTGGCGCCGGCCGCAATAGGTCCTGCCAGCAGTCCAACCGGGCCCGCGCGGGCTTCCGCGATTTGCGAGAGGCGATCACCGCACTGCGGCTCCTTGGCGCAAGTGTCGAAACACCGGATCGCTGGATGATGGATCGCTGTTTGCCCAGTATTTGTGAGGGTGTGTTCGTCTTATGGGTGCCGGGGAAGGGACTCGAACCCCCACGACCTTGCGGTCACCAGATCCTAAATCTGGCGCGTCTGCCATTTCGCCACCCCGGCGGGCGGCAGTAGTGTAATCCAGCGCAGACGCCCTCCTCCGGGTCTCCTCGCGGTCGAGTACGCTTCTCCGGCTATTCGCATCCAATCAGGAGCTCCGATCGTGCATCACTTCGTTCCTTCTGCCGATGTCACCTCCGAAGTCACCGAAATTCTGCAGGCATTGATCCGGTTCGACACCACCAATCCACCCGGCAACGAGAACCTGGCCGCTACCTGGATCATCGAACTGCTGCGTTCGTATGGCATCGATGCGGAACTGCTGGAAGGGGTGCCCGGGCGTGGCAATGTGGTCGCCCGGTTGCGCGCAGAGCATCCGAAACACCGGCCGCTCCTCCTGATGGGACATGTCGACGTCGTTGGAGTCGAGCGGGAGCAATGGACCCACGATCCTTTCGGTGGCGAGATCGACGACGGGTTCATCTGGGGACGTGGCGCTCTCGACATGAAGGGGCAGGTGGCGGCCGAGCTCGTCGCGTTCATTGATGCGCACCGGCGAGATCTTCCCCTCGATCGGGATCTCATCCTGATGGCGACGGCAGACGAAGAAGTGGGCACCGGGGAGTGCGGCATCGGTTGGCTGGCCGAGCATCACTTCGACAAGATCGACGCTGAGTACGCCATCAACGAAGGAGGCGGCAACCAGTTCGACCTCCTTGGCCAGCGTTTTCTCACCTGCGCGGTCGGCGAAAAGGGTGGAGATCGCCTCCGCCTCACGTTTCGGGGCCAGCCGGGTCATGCGTCCGTGCCACTCCCCGATACAGCGATGAGCAGGCTCGGTCGCGCGCTGGTTCAGCTCGCCGAGCGACGGGGACCGGTCATCCTCAAAGACACGGCGCGAACCATGCTCTCGACGATCGCCGCCACGCTGCCCGAACCACACGCGGCGGCATTTCGGACCTTCCTGGCTGCTCCGTCGTGGGAGCATGCCGATGCGCTGCCAACCGAGGGAGACTTCCGTTTGGAAGTGAATGCGATTCTCACCAACACTGCGGTCCCCACCATCGTCCATGGCGGACATCAGATCAATGTCATCCCATCGGAAGTCGTTCTCGATGTCGATGGGCGCATCCTGCCGGGCGAGGATCCGGCCAGCTTCCGCGCCGAGATTCAGGCGCTGGTTGGCGAGGACGTGCTTGTAGAGCCTGTTTCCGGATATCCCGGGCTGGAAGCGTCGCCGCAATCGTCACTTTTCGATGCGCTCGGCGCCACAGCCAGCGAGATGCTGCCCGATGTCCAGCTCATCCCCGTGCTGATGACCGGCGCCACAGACGCCGGGCTCATTCCGGCGGTGCGGGCGTACGGCATCTTCCCGCTGCGGACATTCGAGCGGCAGGAGCTCTACAACAGCCTTGTGCACGGTCACGATGAGCGGATCGCCATCGACGATCTCGCCTTTGGCGCCGAGTTCTACATCCGTTTGGTCGAACGGTTCTGTGCCGGTGGAGACGGTTTGGGCTGAACCCGATCCGAAGGCTGAAGCCATCGGCTAAGACGCCTCGTTGAGGCAGAGGAGTCGGCTGCTGAACGCTGTCGTCGCCCAGGATGGTTCAGCGACCTATCCAGCTGCGAAGCTGATCTCTGGCAGTGATCTCGCAATGGCGACCGAGGGGTGTTAGCCTCCGGTTTTCAACCGGTGGTTTCGGGCAGGACAAGGACGCGGGGCCCGAACCCGGTCCGAAGGCTGAAGCCGTCGGCCAAGACGCCTCATTGAGGCTGAGGAACGGGTTGCTGAGCCCTGTCGTCGCCCAGGATAGCTCAGCGACCTATCCAGCTGCGAAGCTGATCCCTGGCAGCGATCTCGCAATGGCGACTGAGGGGTGTTAGCCTCCGGTTTTCAACCGGAGGCTTCGGGCAGGACAAAACAGCAGGCCCGAACCCGATCCGAAGGCTGAAGCCGTCGGCTAAGACGCCTCATTGAGGCAGAGGAACGGGTTGCTGAGCCCTGTCATCGCCCAGGATCGCTCAGTGAAACCATCCACCCGAGATGGTGAAATCAGACAGTGATTTCCTTGTCGCGACTGAGGAGTGTTAGCTACCGGTTTTCAACCGGTGGTTTCGGGCTCGATCCGAAGGCTGAAGCCGTCGGCTAAGACGCCTCGTTGAAGCTGAGGAACGGGTCGCTGAGCCCTGTCGTCGCCTAGGATGGCTCAGTGACCGACCCAGCTGCGAAGCTGGTCCGTGGCAGCGATCTCGCATTAGTGGCCGAGGCGTCCTGGCCACCGATTTTCAACCGGTGGTTTCGATTTCGCGGATACTATGGTTTCTTCGCCGAGGCTGCTGCCTCATGGGGAACCATCCAGCGACCAAGGGAAAGCGCGATGTCATACTGGAGAACCTACTTCCACTTGGTCTGGACGACAAAGAACCGGCATCCGCTCATCGTGCCACCGCGCGACGAGCTTCTCCAGCAAGGGATGCGCGTCGTGGCCCGCGACCATGGGGCATATGTTCATGCCGTTGGCATGGTGTCCGATCACATTCATGTCGCAGTATCGATCCCGCCGACGGTCAGCGTCTCGGAGTTCGTTCGTAAAGCCAAGGGATCCACGGCGGCGTATCTGAACAGGACGGAGCAATCGGTTGCGCTAGGATGGTTCGGGTGGCAATCAGAGTTTGGAGTCTTCACATTTGCTGAAGACTTGCTGCCTACCATTGTTGGATACGTGCTGAATCAGGAACACCATCATCGCGTCAATGACCTCGTTCCTGAGTATGAGAGGCTCGGCCCTATCAGCGGGCAAGCAGTCCGAGACGCTGGTCCGAAGGCCGAGGCCACCGGCTAAGACGCCTCATAGAGGCAGAGGAGTCGGTTGCTGAACGCTGTCGTCGCCCAGGATGGCCCAGTGAACCATCCACCCGAGATGGTGAAATTGGGCAGTGATTTCCTTGTCGCGACTGAGGAGTGTTAGCCACCGGTTTTCAACCGGAGGACTCTGGGCTCGATCCGAAGGCTGAAGCCATCGGCTAAGACGCCTCGTTGCACGCAGGGGAGCGGGTTGCTGAACCCTGTCGTCGCGCAGGATGGCTCAGCGGGCTATCCATCCGAGATGGTGAAATTGGGCAGCGATTTCCTTGTCGTGACTGAGGAGTGTTAGCCACCGGTTTTCAACCGGTGGTTCTCTAGATGACGTTGTGTTCCTGCGCAAGGTCGCCTTCAGCAAACCGCGTCGGCCGAAACTCGGAGATGTCGACGGTTTTGGCCTCGCCATCGACGATCAATTCGGCCATGCAGGCGCCGATTGCCGGACCCTGCATGAAGCCGTGCCCGCTGAATCCGGCCGCGACGGCCAATCCCTCGACATCTCCGGTGAATCCGAGCACGGGGTTGTCGTCCGGGGTGACTTCATAGAACCCGGCCCAGCCGTTGAGAATGCTGGCCGCTTCGAAGGCCGGGCACCGCTCGACCAGCGCCTCGACCGTTGTGCCCATCCACTCTTCGTCGACCGTTTTCTCGAAGGTGCTCGGCTCGTCCCGGTTGCCCATACCAAAGAGGAAGCCACCGCTTTCGGGGTGGAAGTAGAGACCGCTGGTGAAGTCGATGGTCATCGGGAGGGATGTGGGGAGGACATCGAACGGTTCGGTGACGAAGCTCATTCGCCGGTAGGGATCGACTGGAATCTCGACGCCGGCCAGAGCACCGGTCTGCCGGGTCTGGGGACCGGTGCAAAGAATGACCAGCGGAGCCGAGATCGAACCGGACGCAGTCGTGACTCCCGTGATCCTGCCGCCAGACTGATCGAGACCGGTGACCGGTTCACCTTCCACAATAGCCACGCCGCGGGCGCGGGCGGCTTTGGCGTACCCGATCGTCGCGGCGTAGGTGTCGACCCACCCGTCCTCCGGGCAGAATGTGCCGCCGTAGATGTCGTCGAGAAGGATGTGCGGGTTGAGTTCCCGGATGTCGTCGGGCGTCACCCATCGAGATGGCACGCCGAGCCGCTGCTGCATGGACAGATTGCGCTCGAAGACCTCGCGATCGGACTCTCGATTCAAAAGGAAGAGATAGCCTTGCTGGCGGAGCGAGATGTCCTGACCGAACGTTTCGGCAAAGTGCTCCCAGACCCGCACACTCCAGGTCGCCAGACGGACGTTCGTTTCGGTCGAGAACTGCTGCCGGATGCCTCCTGCGGCATCGGCGGTCGCGCCCCGGCCGATCTCGTCGCGTTCGAGGACGACGATATCCTTCACGCCACGTTCGGCCAGCGAATAGGCGATGGCGCACCCCATGATGCCGGCGCCCACGATGACGACTTCTGCAGTTTGCTTCACGGCGGATTTCCTTATGACAATAGATATCGTATGACCGATTCGGAGCAGTCGGCCAACAGGGAGATTATCGTCGCCAACGACCGCTCGGCGCGAATCGGCCCGACGGGTCGAGTCCCCACATGTACAACCGATCGCCCGGCGTCGCATAATCCGGCAAACACAACGGTTGGAGACGGCACGCGCACCGGCGACTGGATGCTGGCATGACAGAGTCTGATCGGACAATCGACGAGCAGGTTTCGCTGGTACGGCTGACGCTGGAGGCGTGTCGCCGGAGAAGTAAGGATCTCAAGCTCGCCGACTCCACCGGCGCCGAGTTGACGGGTGAGATGACCTTGATCCGGGCGTTTGCCCTCCGGCAGGTGCTCCGTCGCGACATCCTGGCCAGGGACGAGGTGCATGTCGGCGTACTGATGCCGCCGACGGTTGCGGGCGCTGTCGTCAATCTGGCGCTCACGCTCGATCGGCGCGTACCGGTCAATCTCAACTACGTCCTGTCGGCAGGCGGGTTGAAACAGAGTATCGAGCTGGCTGGCATCACCCACGTCATTACCAGTCGCAAGGTAATGGAGCGCCTCGGTCTGGAAATCGACGCCAATGTCGTCCTTCTGGAAGACATCCCCCCGAAAGTGACGCGCCGCGACAAAGCGGTCGCCGGATTTCTGGGGAAGGTGGCGCCAGTTCCCGTTATCGAACGATTGCTCGGGCTCTCCAGCGTGTCAGCGGACGACACATTCGCGATTCTCTTCACATCCGGCGCAACCGGTGAACCGAAAGGGGTTGTTCTCTCGCATCGCAACGTTGGCTCCAATTGCCTGGCAATCACCAACCGCTTTGCGATCGAGCGTGAGGATGTACTGGTCGGCGTTCTTCCCTTCTTTCACGCCTTTGGCCTGACGGTCACCCTCTGGATGCCGCTGATTTCCGATGCGGCGGCCGTTTATCACACTAGTCCGCTGGAACCGGACGCGATCGCCACCCTTACGCACAAATACGAGGCGACCATCCTCCTGGCCACCCCTACCCTGCTTCGCCTCTACGCCAATCAAATTCCGCGGCCGGCGTTTGCCTCACTGACAACCGTGGCGACTGGCGCCGAGCGCCTGCCGCCCCGGATCGCCGACCAATTCGAGGAGACGTTCGGGCTGCGGCCATTTGAGGGATATGGGGTGACGGAAACCTCTCCGGCCATTGCGTTCAACGTTCCTCCCCAGCGATGGCATGGTCATGGTCCTGCTCCCATTCGGGAAGGCACGGTCGGTAAACCGATCCCGGGCGTCGAGATCAGGGTCGTGGACCGGGAAAGTGGCGAGGTTCTTCTGGCCGGGAAGGAAGGGCTTCTCCATGTCTCCGGGCCGAATGTGATGCGGGGTTATCTGCACCGGCCCGAGCTGACAGCTCGCGTGCTTCGGGACGGTTGGTACAACACCGGCGATGTCGTGATCGTCGACGAGGAGGGTTTCATCACGATTACCGGCCGGGAGAGCCAGTTCTCCAAGGTCGCCGGCGAAACCGTTCCCCATCTCCTCATCGAGGAGAAGATCGCCGAAGTGCTCAGCGCCGCTGGAGCGGAGAACACTCATGCCGCAGTCACAGCGGTCCCCGACGCCCGCCGTGGCGAACGGATCGTCGTCGTCCACCAACCGTTGTCGATGACGCCGGGAGATGTCGTCCAGGGATTGCGTCGAGCCGGACTGCCCGCGCTCTACATTCCATCTCCCGACAGCTTTCTCGAAGTCGCGGAGATCCCGATGCTGGGTTCGGGGAAAGTCGATCTTCGCGCGCTCCGGCATCTCGCCGAAGGGGCGTACGACGAGAATGGCAAACGGCAACGCACGCTTGCCTGATCCCTGCGAAATGGGCATCACCCGCCATGCGGCGTGCGACAATAGCGAAACATGCGCTCGGATATTCCGGGCGCGCAATCGTTCGATGAATGAATCGTCGCTATGGCTGAGCTGACCCCACCCGATACCAACCTGGACATCGAGGAAGCTGGTGTCGCTGCGTCGACCGGGCCGACCGATGCTGAGGAAGTCGAGCCGGTCGAAACGCGTTCTCATGCGGCATGCACGGTGGTCAATGACGCCGTCGAGCTGGCCAGAGTTCGCGGCAATGCCTTGATGACGACTGACGACCTCTTTGCTGCGATGGTTTCGACCGATTGTGCGGTGTCCAGACTTCTGGCTGGGCTGGAGATGAATGGCGAGGGCCTGGCCGACCAGCTGGCGTTCATTCTGGGCCGCGCTCCGGCCGAGCCCTCGCACGCAGTACCGGGTTTATCACCACGCGTCGAACGGGTGATGGAGCGCGCCAGCATCGAAGCAGGCAATGCGAAGGCAAGCGAAGTCTCCACCCTGCATCTTCTGGCGGCGCTCCTCAGGGAGAAATCAGGCGTCTCCTGTCTGCTGCTGGAAACCCCTGGTTTGGGACTGGAGCCGGTCGGCGCCGCGTTGAACAAGGCACTACGAGAAGGGATGATCGATCCTTCGTGAACATTTTCCGCCGATTCCCCTTCCTCGTTGTTCTGGCGCTCATCTTCATTCCAGTCAGTCTCCTGGTGGCGACAACTGCCGCGGACCGGTTGGGCTATTGCGTCAACGATGTCTTGCCGGGCGAGCCTGGACTCAATACCGGCGCGTATGTCCAGAATGTCAGCAGCAACGAGGCGACGGTTCTGTGGCGCACGGCGGCGGCTCGCGAAGGAGTCCTGGAGCTCACCGATCCATCGGGAGAAACCGAGCGTTTTCAGCTCGAGAGCGCCAAAATCCAGCGTGTTGAACTGACGGACCTCGAGCCGGGAGCCACCTATACGTGGAAAGTCGAATCAGGCACTGAAACACACGAGGGGTCGTTCACCACCGCTCCCGAAGCAGATGGCGTGGTGCGGTTTGCCGCGATAGGGGACAGCGGCACGGGCAGCCTCGCTCAGTACGAAATCGCTGCCCAGCTCGTAGCCAACGATCCGGATGCCGTCCTCCACACGGGTGATGTCGTCTATCGACGTGGCGCCCTTTGTCACTATGGACCGCGCTACTTCGCTCCCTATGCCGACCTGATCGCCACGACACCGGTTTTCCCGGTGCTCGGCAACCATGATGTGATGGCGCACAACGGCCGGGCCTGGTTCGAGACCTTCGCGATTCCCGAGAATGGGGCGGAAGGCTACTACTCGTTCGACTACGGACCAGCGCATGTTGTTGCGCTCAACACTGAACTCTACGATGGCGGGAGCGAGGCGGAGATCGCCGCCCAAAAAGCCTGGCTCGAAGCGGATCTGGCCGCGACCGACCGGCCGTGGACCATCGTGGTCCTGCACAAGCCTCCCTACTCCTCGACCAGTGGCAAGGAGAGCACGGCTGTCCGCGATGATCTGGCGCCGGTGTTTGCCGAGTATGCCGTCGATCTCGTGCTCGCCGGACATGCCCACAACTACGAGAGAACCGTTCCAATCGACGGCGTCACCTACATCGTCACCGGCGGCGGCGGAGCCGATCTCTACGACATCAAGGCTGGCGAATTGACCGCCGTCGCTGAAAAGCGGCACCACCTGGTGCTGCTCGACATCACGCCAGAGCGCATGGCGATTTCCGCAATCGACCGGGATGGCGAGGTCTTCGACTCGGTCGAATTGACTAGTTCCTGATCCTCCGGCCCTCAATCCGCAATGAAGAAGTGAAGCCATGGCCAAGCGACCTCTAAGCGAATATGCCAATGAGCTGGACGCGATCGTTTCGGACCTGGCGCCAGCGCAGCTGCGAATTTCCTTTGATGGATTGAGCGATACGCTTTACATCGATCTTCACGAGCGGGCCAACCAGACGACAAATGTCTATGTATCGGATGGATGGATGTATCGAGTGGATCGAGAGTCCGACGAAGTGCGCGGGCTGCAGATCGACAACGTTCTCGCGCATGCCATCGATGTCTACCCCGTTCTTGGCCGCCTGCTGCTCATCGCGGATGATCTGGACGACTATCCGGAGCTGACTCCTATCGAGCGCTCTCTGAAATCATGGTCGATCGAGCACTCTCGCGAAGCGCTGGCGGAACTCCCTGAACTTCTTGCCACAGGTGACTAAAAGACGACATAACCACAGTCGCTGTGGTAAGCTTCCCCGGCGATTGCGATGGTTTTCCATCCCGGGATTTCCCTGACAAGCGACATTGTGATCGTTTCCACATGAGTTGGGTGTGCCGCTCCCGCGGCACGATGCACGTGTTCGAGCGCCCCTCACGGTCCTGGATGGGTTTGGGCCGATTTGGCGCTCAACCTATCGACAAAAGGACCAGAAAGAATGGCAGCACGAACTGGCGCGGCCGAACCGCGCCCGGAAATAGACATGCAAATCGAAGAAGAGGCAGCAGCGCTCCTGGCTGAAGCGGGCTTGGTGGTGGAGACTCCGCCGGCCGCGAAAAAGCCGCGGGCCAAGAAAGCAGCAGCCGAAGGCGAAGCCGCCACAGTGCCTGCTCCCAAGCGAACGCGCACCAAGAATGTCTCGCTGGAGGCGATGGAAACGGAAGACGAGGTCGTCGCCCCTCCTGCGGCACGGAAGTCCCGCAAGAAGGCGGAAGCGCCGCAGCCGGAAGCGGTAATCGAAGCCGCGCCCGAAGAAGCGCCTGTTCGCCGTACCCGCAAACCGCGCGCCGAAGCAGCGTCGATCGGCGAACCACCGGTGGCGGTTCAGCCCGAGCCAGTCAGCGAACCGGCAGAGAGCGTATCCGTTGACAGTGAGCCGGCCGAAGAGGAACCAGCCGCCGGCCCCACATTCGCCAGCCTCGGCCTGAGCGAAGCGATCCTGAAAAGCGTCAAGGATGTCGGCTACGAAGCCCCCTCCCCTATTCAGGAGATCACCATTCCGGCATTGCTGCGCGGGGTCGATGTGATCGCCCAGGCGCAAACGGGTTCCGGAAAGACGGCCGCATTTGGTCTGCCGATCATCGAGAAGATGGATGGCCGGGACCGGCACGTGCAGTCGCTCATTCTCACCCCAACACGTGAGTTGGCGATTCAGGTCGCCGAAGCGCTGCACAAGTATGGGAAGCACAAGCATATCGAGACGTTGCCGATCTATGGGGGGCAACCCTACGAGCGGCAGTTCCGGGGGTTGCAGCGCGGTCCGCAGATCGTGGTCGGCACTCCCGGCCGGGTGATGGACCACATGCGCCGGGGCACCCTCAATCTCGACCACATCCGCTTTTTCGTTCTCGACGAAGCGGATGAGATGCTCGATATGGGTTTCATCGAAGATATCGAATGGGTGCTCGAGCACGCGCCGGAAGAGCGGCAAACCGCCCTCTTCTCCGCGACGATGCCGCCGCGCATCGTCGATCTCTCTCACCGCTATCTGAACGAACCCGAACGGCTGGTTGTGCCCGGCAAGCAGATGACCGTGCCGGCGACGCGCCAGACCTACTATGAGGTGCCGCGCAGCCGGAAGATCGATGCGCTGACCCGGATTCTCGATGCCGAAACGCCGCCCCTGACCATGATCTTCTGTCGCACCAAGCATGGTGTGGACGAGCTGGGCGAAGCGTTGATGGCTCGTGGTTTTGGCGCGGAGACGCTGCACGGCGATCTCTCGCAGGCCCAGCGTGACCGGGTGATGAAGCGGTTCCGCAGCGGCCAGGCTGACATTCTTGTGGCGACTGATGTGGCCGCCCGGGGCATCGATGTCGACAACGTCTCGCACGTCTTCAACTTCGACATCCCGGAGAGTCCGGAAGCGTATGTGCACCGAATCGGCCGGACCGGCCGCGCCGGTAAGGCGGGTGAAGCGATCACGCTCGTGACGCCGAAGGAAGTCCGCTGGTTGCGACAGATCGAGCGGATCATCAAGGCACGCATCGAGGCGCGCCGCTTGCCCACCGCCGCCGATGTCGCCGATCGCCGCCGGGAAGCCTTGCGGATGCAGATCGTCGAAGTGCTGGAAACCGAAGAGGGGTATGGCGCCTATCTCGACACGATCAGCAGTCTGGCCGAAGAGCACGATCTGGCGGAAGTCGCCGCGGCGCTTCTGAAGCTGTATGCGGATGAAACCGGACGCGGCATCTCGACCGATCAGAAAGATGATGATCTGGCCATCCTGACCGCCGCATCCGGGGGACGGGGCGAACAGGGAATGGTGCGGCTCTTCCTGAATATCGGCCGGAACTTCGGTGTTCGGCCGCAGGATATCGTCGGCGCCATCGCCAACGAAGCAGGGATCCCCGGCCGGGCCATCGGCGCCATCGACATTCTCGATACCTACAGCTTCGTCGATGTGCCGAATCAGTTTGCCGATCAGGTGATCGAGGCTTTGCGCCGGAGTGGCATCAAGGGACGGCCGGTCAATGCCGAGCGTGCCCAGGGCGAAATGCCCCGCACCGGCCGGTTCGAGGAAGGACGGCCACCCCGCCGCGATGCCGGCAATCGGGGTGGTGGTCGTCCACCGCAGGGTGGCTATCGGCGCTCCGGACCGGGCGGTGAGCGGCAGGGTGGTGGTTACTCGCGGGATTCACGCGGCCCCTCCAACTACCAGGGACAGCGCCGCCCAGGTGGCGGGGGCGGTGGTGGTAACCGCCGCTCGGACTGGTAGTCAGAACGCCTTCTCCTGGTGCGACGCCTGACCCATCTGGCAGTTGCGACCCTGGGAGTCATGCCGCTGGCGGTCGACCATGCGTGGCCGGCTGCCAGCGGTATCGTCTTGCTGGGGATGGCGGGAGCGGTCGTTCCGGACTACCTCGATCTCCGTTCCGATCTGCGCGGCGTCCTTACTCATCGGGGGCTGTCGCACAGCGTGCTGATCGCGGGGTTGAGCATCGCGCTGGTCTGGGTGCTGCTTGGGGCATTGAGCCGTCTGGACGATCCTGCCTGGGCGCTCGATTCCGGCTTGATCGCGCCGCTGACCGCCGCATTCGCCATCGGCGTCGTCTCTCATTTGATTCTGGATGCCTGTACGCCGCGCGGTCTTCGTCCTCTCCTCCCCTTGTCGCAATGGCGGCTCTGGTTACTGCCCAAACCGTTCCGGATTGGCACCGGTGGCAGACTCGACAACATGATCGGTCTCGCCGCGTTCGGTGGTGCGGTGGCGGTGGTCGTTCTGAGTGTCGCTTCCTCCTGATCCACTGCCATGAAAAAGGCTCTGTTCGAGCAGAACAGTCGTCGTCATTCCGACCGGAGCGAAGCGGAGTGGAGGAATCTCTCGTTCGGGTCCGGCAACGCTGCACATGAGTGCGCGGCCAAACGCGAACGAGAGATCCCTCGACTTCGCTCGGGAAGACCGTGAGTGGCTTGACAGCCTCTGCTTCCGCATCGTCCGCGTGGGGCTGCTCCGTGTCATTATTCGCGGTTGGCACGGTCTGTGATTTTGCGGGTATCGCGTGGTGCGGTGGAGACGGAAACGGTGGCTCACGACTCAGCGTCAGAGAAGCGAAATGATGCGGAATCCGATTGGCAGGCGTATCTCGACGCCGTCGAGTTGACGCACCGCCTGATCGACGCCGGCTCACTGCGTACACCGAACCGGGATGCAGCAGCCGAGCGGGCCCGGCATCGCATGGATCGCCTGCGGAGCCTCCTCGCGGCTCTGGTGAATCCACATCAGCGCATACCGCTGATCCACATCGCGGGAACGTCGGGCAAGGGGTCGACCGCCGCGGCGATCGCCGCGGGACTCTCGGCCGCTGGGTATCGCACGGGACTGCACACCTCTCCCTACCTGCAATCCGCAACGGAAAATCTGCGCCTCGACGATCTGTTGATCGGCGGTCGTGCGTTCGCCACTTCTGTCCATGACGTCTACCGGGCTGCCGAGCACGACGCTGCATTCGAGAACCAGCCGGTCAGCTACGGCGAACTCTGGATGGCGCTGACGCTCCACTGGTTCGCGATCGCCGGAGCCGATGTGGCGGTGGTCGAAACAGGGGCTGGCGGACGTTTCGATCTCTCCAACGTGATCGATCCGGTCCTAAGCGTTATCACGACGATCGGGCTCGATCACACCGAAACACTCGGACCGACGCTGGCCGATATCGCCTGGCACAAGGCCGGCATCATCAAGCCAGGCGTACCGGTCGTGACCGGCGTGCGGGATGCCGAATCGCTCGACATCATCGTTCGGGAAGCGCAACAAACCGGATCGCGTCTGGTGCTGCCCGATTGGCACGATCAGCGGGACTACACGCCGAATCTGCCCGGTTCGCTCTACCAGTCGGCGAATGCCGCGGTGGCCGCCGCTTCCTTGCACGAGCTGAACCGGCTCGGCTTCACCCTGCCGGAAACGGCGATCGTCGATGGCGTCGCGGATGCTCGCTTGCCGGGACGATTCGAAACGGTGCAGCAGACACCCCACATCCTCCTCGACGGCGCCCACAATCCACAGAAAATGGCCGCATTCGCCAGCACGTTGGCCAAGTTCCGCCTCCCCGAGGGAGCCAGAAGAACCGTCGTATTCGGCGCGTTGGAGGCGAAGTCGCACGGGGAAATGCTTGGTTCGCTCCAGCCGCTGGCGAACCGGTTTGTGCTGACCTCTCCCCAGGTCTATGGCAAGCAGGGAGCCGATCCAAATGCGCTGGCGGCGGAGCTCCGTTCGACCGGTTTCGCTGGAGACGTGCTGGTCGCCGAAACGCCGGACCGGGCGATCGACCTGGCGCTGCAGGGAACAGAAACCGGCGACGAAATTGCCGTCACCGGTTCGATGTACCTGATTGGGAATATTCGGGAGCGGTGGTATACCACCCGGGCGATCGTCGAACAGCAGACCTCCTGGCCTGCCGGAGCCTAGTGCCCCTCGCTCGACCGGTACCAGAATCCGCCGACAACCGCAGCCACGACGCCGCCCGCCATCAGGAGATAGGAGAGGTCTCGGGCATCCTGATGGACCTCATACGTCGAAGTCGAGATGCCGAGGAAGGCGAATCCCACAGCCGCCGCCGTGACGCCTACCGCAACCAGAATTCTGGCGATCATTCCTTCAGTACCCCTATCCTGGCCGGCCGGATATCGACCGAACTGCTTTCCTGCGCAAGCCTACCGGAAAGTGGCCGCGCCGTCTACGTTTTCTGCTCCGACTGAGCCGAGATGTCGCTGCGGGTGATCAATCTTGCTCCCCGGTTGAAGGTCAGATAGGACCACGCCCACTGCAACATCACCGTGAGGCGATTGCGGAAGCCGATCAGGAAATAGATGTGAATCCAGAGCCAGGCCGACCACGCCAGGAAACCGGTGAGGTGCCGGCCACGGATGTCGGCGACGGCCCGGTTCCGGCCAATTGTGGCCAGGTTCCCCTTGTCGTGATAGTGGAAGGGCTCCAGCGGTTCGCCGTCGATCGCGTGCCGGATGTTTTTGGCCGCCTGCGTTCCGCCCTGAATGGCCACCTGCGCGACACCGGGGAGTGGTTTGCCATCTGGCCCCTGAAGCGACGCGAGATCTCCCGCAACGAAGACATTCGGCAGCCCGGGGACGGTCAGGTCGGGATTGACCAGCACGCGTCCCGCCCGGTCGGTCGGCACACCGAGCATGGCGCCAACTGGCGACGCTTTCACGCCGGCTGCCCAGAGCACGGTGGCTGCGGGGACGAACTTGCCACCGACGACCACACCGTCGGCAGTCACCTCTTCCACGGGTTGCCCGGTGCGGACCTGCACGCCCAGGCTGTTCAGGTATCTGGTCGCGGTTCTGGAAAGGTCCTCGGGAAATGTCTGCAGAATGCGCTGTCCGGCTTCGAAGAGATAGATATGCGCCCAGGTGGGATCGATCTGGTCGAATTCCCGGGCCAGCGTTTGACGGGAAATCTCCCCCAGCGCACCGGCCAGCTCGGCGCCGGTCGGCCCACCCCCCACGACGACGAAGGTCAGCAGCTTCTGGCGGACTTCTTCGTCGGTTTCCTGCTCGGCCATCTCGAACGCCACCAGAATCCGGCGCCGGATGCCGACCGCGTCATCGATGCTCTTCAACCCTGGCGCCACGGCAGCCCACTCGTCGTGACCAAAATAGGCATCCTGGGAGCCGGTCGCCACGATCAGGTAGTCATAGGAAATGGTTGACTTGCCGGCCTGAACCTGCCGTGTTTCGGTGTCGATAGCGGTGACGTCCGCCATCAGCACGAGTTTGACGTTGTCCTGATTGCGGAAGATGGCGCGAACGGGCTGGGCGATGTCGGCGGGAGAAAGAGACGCGGTTGCGACCTGATAGAGCAAGGGTTGAAAGAGGTGGTGGTTTTGCCGGTCGATGATGGTGATGTCGACGCGCGCTTTCTTGAGCGCTCTCGCGGCATTGATACCGGCGAATCCGGCGCCGATGATGACGACCGATGGCCGTGTCTGTTGTGTCATAACTCATCCCCTCCGCTAATACGGGATGATTTCCGTTTCGATCTCGCCGACCACCCCCATCTCGACGTTGCGCTCGACGAACGCGATCGCCTTGGCCAGCATTTCCTGGACATGAGCCTGGTTGTTGCTGACGCAGACGATGGCGATCGTGGCCGCGCGCATGTCATCGAGATCGGCTATTTCGGCAACCGAAATATTGAATGTGTTGCGCATTCGCGTGGTCAGCGACTTGACCACACCCCGCTTCTGCTTGAGCGACGTCGTCCCCTCCAGGTAGAGGGTGACTTGCGCGACGCCGATCGATGCGCTCATCTCATCCCGTCCGGGTGACCATCAACCGGATGCGTTGTCCCTCCGCTGACCAGGACCACTGCAGCCCGTGGTCGGACGCGAGCGCCTCCGGGACATTCAGGTAGGGCATGGCCAGCGTGGTGTCGACGAGGAGCTCGATCCCCAGCTCCCGTTTCGGAAAACCGGAAATCGTCGCCTCCGCCACATCCTCTCCCATCTTGACGCTGAGCACTTCGGCGCCGAACGATTTGTAGTTCGTCAGCATCGCGTCCAGGAAGTCCGCGGCCGAAAGAGAAAGCTCCTGATCCCAGGAGTTCGCAAAAACCCTGCCAATGGAGCTGGCCCACGCTTCCACCGGTACGCCACTCTCGTGCAGGAATGCGGCGGTGGCCATCACCAGCGCCTGAGCATTCGCCCGGGAGAGATCGAGAAGTTCCTCGCAACTGTCGTTTTCGTGATTTGGCAAACGCGGTGCCCTCAGTGTGACGAGCGGCTCAATGACGATGATTCTACTTCGCGCTCCCGACTGCGGACGCCGGGCTTCGGACTGCGGACCTCGGACTTCTCCCGGTTGCACCCCGCGCCATCCCCCGCTATAGTGACTCCGATATGAACGCGACCTGTGCAGCGACCACCCGAATCGGCTCGACCGGCATCATGACTACCATCATGATTACCAAGCGCGTGCCTGTCGGGGCCCGGGTGAGTGCATAGCGAGAGCGAAGAAGCACAAACGGCGGCAACGACAGGCGGGAGCGAAAAGCTCCCGCCTCTTTTGTTGCCTCCTGGCGAAGAGGCGGAGACAACGATCGATGATCGTTCTGAAATTCGGTGGCACATCAGTCGGCAATTTGGAACGCGTGCGCAATGCCGCGGCGATCATCGAGAGTCAGCCCATGCCACGCGCGGCTGTTGTCAGCGCGGCCAGCGGCGTGACCAATCTGCTCCTCGACGCGGCCAGCAAAGCCGCGTCTTCTGATTTCAGCGGGATGGAAGCAGTTCTCGCCGAGATCGAGGGAAAGCATTTCGCCGTCATCGATGGCATCGATTCTCCTGAAGAGCGCCGCGGCGCCCGGGATGTCGTCGATCGCTTGCATGCCGAGCTGCGCGACAGTCTCGGCCAGGCTTCCGAATCGCGAATGGTGCCTGGCGCGTTGTCCGACCGCATTGTCTCCATCGGCGAACGCGCGATGAGCGCGATTATGGCTGCGACCTTGCGCGATCGCGGCACCCCGGCGGTCCATCTCTTTGCCAACGAGGTCATCGCCACCGACGATCGGCATGGCAATGCCCGGCCCGACCGGGATCGCACCCGGGAACAGGCGGACGCTGTCGTGCGGCCCCACCTGGAAGCCGGAGCGACCGTTGTGATGACCGGATTCATCGGTGGGGCGCCCGACGGTTCGATCACCACCCTGGGGCGGGGTGGTTCCGACTACAGCGCCACCCTCCTTGGCGCCGCGCTGATGGCGGACGAAGTGCAGATCTGGACCGATGTTCCCGGTGTGCTCTCCGCCGACCCCCGTCAGGTCAAGCATGCCCGGGTAGTGCCGCAGATCAGTTTCGATGAAGCGCAGGAGCTGGCCCATTTTGGCGCCAAGGTGCTCCATCCGCGCACGATTCGCCCTGCGGTCGCCGTCGACATCCCCGTTCGTATTCTGTCGACATTCGCGCCAAACGAACCGGGCACCCTCGTCACCCGCGAGTGGTCCGGCAAGCATCTGAAAGCGGTCACGGCGATGCGCAATCTTCAGTTGCTGACGGTCGATGTGCCGGAGCTGGAAGATCTCTCCGGAGCGGCGGCCCGGGTTTTTGGCACGCTCTACGAGGATCGAGTCGAGGTGGTGCTCGTGTCGCAGGCGTCGTCCCGGCGTCGGATGACTTACCTGATCGATGGCGCCAGCTCGGGTGGGTGCGAACCGGTGCTGGATCGCCTCGCCGACTCTTTGCAGAACTTCGATGCCGTGATCAACTGCACGCCCGACGTGGCGATTGTCGCGGCGGTCGGGCATGGAGCGGCCGAGCAGCCAAAGGCGCTGGCACAGCTGCTGGCGGCGTTGGGCAGAGCGGGGGTGACGGTGCTGGCGTCGAGCCAGCAGACCTCCAATGCCGCGCTGGTTGCCGCGATTCCGGCCCAGGATGCCGACAAAGCGGTGGAGGCGGTGCACACCGAGTTCATCCGGCCGCTTTCTGAAAATGGGGGATCGCGCCGGCGCCGGCGCGCTGATCTGATGGGTGAATCCGTTCGTGTGGGGTAGACAATCGCCAGTTCTCGGGTCGAACCGGGAACGGCATCGACCAAGGAAAGGTTTGACGAATCGTGAGCAGTGACAAGCGCATCCCGGTAGCAGTTCTCGGAGCCACGGGGAGTGTTGGGCAACGGTTTGTCCAGCTTCTGGAAAACCACCCCTGGTTCCGGGTCGCCGAGCTGGTCGCCTCGGAGCGATCAGTGGGCAAGACCTACCGGGAAGCGACCGACTGGCGGCTCGATGCCTTCATGCCGGCGGAAGCGGCCGATCTGCCGATCAAAGACTATGGCGATCCCATTGCCAGCCCGGTCGCGTTTTCGGCATTGCCCGGCGAAGTCGCCAGCGAGATCGAGCAACGCCTGGCCCGGGAGGGTCATGCCGTGCTCTCCAACACCTCCACTCATCGCATGGAGCCTGACATTCCCCTGCTGATTCCGGAGGTGAACGCCGATCACGTCCGGGCCATCGAGGTGCAGAAGGCTGGCCGGGGGTGGTCGGGTTTCATTGCCACGAATCCGAACTGCTCCGCCATTCACATGGTGCTGACGCTCAAACCTCTTCTGGATGCGTTCGGCATCGATGCGGTGATGGTCACGACGATGCAGGCCGTTTCCGGCGCCGGATATCCAGGGGTGGCGTCGCTCGACGCGATCGACAATGTCGTGCCATTCATTCGCACGGAAGAAGAGAAAATGGCCGAGGAAACGCAAAAGCTCCTCGGCGGCTGGGACGGCGAGTTCCGGCCAGCGCCGGTGGTGGTCAGCGCCCAGTGCAACCGGGTCTCGGTCCGGGATGGCCACACCGAATGCGTCTCCATCAGACTCGGACAGAATGCGTCGCCCGACGAGGTGGCCGACGCGATGCGGTCGTTCGCGGGCAGGCCGCAGGAGCTGGGACTTCCCAGCGCGCCGAAACGGCCCATCGTGGTTCGCGATGAGCCGAACCGCCCGCAGGCGATCCTCGACCGAAACACCGAGAACGGTATGGCGTCGGTGGTTGGCCGCATCCGTCCCTGCCCGATTCTGGGAGTCAAGTATGTGCTTCTCGGGCACAATACGATCCGCGGCGCCGCCGGTGCGAGCATCCTCAATGCCGAGTTGTTCAAGGTCGAGGGGTTGCTGCCGGTGTGAGGTGGCCGGCGTCCGGAGTCCGAAGCCCGGAGGCCGGAGTCCGTAGCCCGAGGTCCGGAGTCCGGAGCGCTGCGCTCACCGTCATCCCGACCGGAGCGTAGCGGAGTGGAGGGATCTCTCCGCCAGGTCTGGCGACGCTGCAAAAGAGCAGATGCCCGACGCGAACGAGAGATCCCTCGACCCTGCTCGGGATGACGATCGGAAAGCGCCGTAAATGGCGAGGCTACGCAGCGTTTTCGTGCCGCGCCGGCCTAGGTGCCCGGGATGACGATTGCCTTCATGGGCGATGGTATGGATGCTCTTCGAGAAGTGAAATGAGGATAGGGTGACCGGCAACGAACGGCAAATCGAGACTCTGGTCATCCATGGCGACGACGGGGTCGAACAGACTCACGATGTCGCTCCTCCCCTCCATCTCACGTCGACCTTCACCGCGGACTCGGCGACCGAGTTTGCGTCGATGGCTACCGAACCGCGGCACGACTCATACTACACCCGGTATGGCAACCCGACCGTGGCCCGCGCCGAGCAGCTGATCGCCAGACTGGAAGGTGCGGAAGCGGCGTTGCTGGCGTCGACCGGGATGGGGGCGATTTCGACGACGGTTCTCGGATTGGTCGGACATGGTGACCACATCGTTGCCCAGCAGAACCACTACATGGGCACCAGCAAACTGCTGAGTGAGCTTCTTCCCCGCCTGGGTGTCGACGCGACCCTGGTCGACCAAACGGATGTCGGCGCATTCGAAGCGGCAATCACACCGCGCACCCGATTGATCGCGGTGGAGAGTCCGGCCAACCCGACGATGCAACTCACCGATCTGGGGGCTATTGCCTCCATCGCCAGGGCACGCGGCATTCTGACCCTGGCGGACAACACATTTGCCTCACCGATCAACCAAAGACCACTCGAGCTGGGGATCGATCTCTCGGTTCACGCCGGCACCAAGTATCTCGGCGGGCATCACGATCTTCTCGCAGGCGTTGTTTGCGGCAGCAAGGCGTTGATCGGCAAAATATGGGAAAGCGCCATCGTGCTCGGCGCCACCGCCAGTCCATTCGACGCGTGGCTCCTGATTCGGGGCCTGCGCACCTTGCCCCTGCGGGTGCGGCAGCACAACGACACGGCCCAGGTGGTGGCCGCATTCCTCGAGGGCCACCCGGCGGTCGAATCGGTTTTTTATCCGGGGCTGGATTCCCATCCGCAGCATGCGCTGGCCAGGCGGCAGATGACCGGATTCGGCGGTGTGCTCAGCTTTGGCGTTTCCGGAGGCTATGCGGCCGCCCAGGCGTTCATGGCCCGGCTCGAGCTGGTGCAACAAGCGGTCAGCCTGGGTGGATTCGAATCGCTGGCCGTCCACGCCGCCGCCATGTGGGAGGGAACGCTGGGTGACGCTGGCGCTGTTGCCGCCGGTGTGCAACCCAACCTGATCCGCCTGTCGGTCGGACTCGAACACCCGGACGACCTGCTCGTCGATCTCGAGCGGGCGCTCGCCTGACCTACATCACCCGTCGTTCGACAATTGTGTCAAAGGTGTAGTTGCGCCACACTGGCACGCCGCAGAAGCGCTCCCCTTCCGGGCAGACTGGCGTCGTGCCGGCGCGCGACCTGATGACGCACGGGGGGCCGTCGACATACTTGCCGATCTCCGGCAGGGCGGCCCGAACCTGCGCCACCTCTTCCTGCGCGGTTTCGAAGATCTCCCGTTGCGCATCGAAGCAGAGGCGCTTCACCCATTTCCAGAAGTAGGTCAGCAGCGAACCGGTTTCGTAGAACCGCACCCGGTGGCTGTTCGGCAGGAGATAGAGCACCGATTCAGGGGTGGCGCCCATGGACAGGAGCTGGTTCTTGGCGTCCCACATGGCCCGGATGGTTGCGTCGTACTCCGCCGCCGCTCTGGCGTTGCGGGCGATTGCCCAGGGAACGATGACGTCAGGGTCCTGCCGCAGGTGGGAGAGCAGCACCGGGCTCGACGACTGGGTGCCCCGGTGTCGCTGATTCTGCGCATCCTCCGCTCCACTGATCCGCTTCTGGAAGGTGAAGGTGACGTGATTGAGCGACTGCATCAGTTTGGAGTTCATGGCCAGGTAGAGCGGGTGTCCCAGATAGGGGTTTTTCGACCCGTCCAGCACCTGGCTGATGGCGTCGCTGTCGGACATCTCCTCCGAGGTGACGCCGAGCACGGTGCGAACGGCGTCGGACAGGAGTTCTTCGGCGTGCGGATTGACCTGAACGAGGCGGCTGCGTCCTTCCCCGAGCGTTTCGTCGAATTCGTCCAGCGCCGCTTCGGACGCCCCCTGATGCGCTCGCCATGTGGTGAGTGCCCGCGCTTCCAGCGAATCCCCCGCTCCTACCGCACGGAGATCGAGCGGGTACTCCTTCGAGCCGAGGAAGTAGGGATCGATGGCCAGAACCTCATCGACCATCCGGTTGACGATGTAGCGAACCTCGGCGGGCGCGTCCGGCTGGTTGGCCAGCACGTAGTAGCGCAGCAAGGTCAACCCGCTGACGGTGTGATAGAGATGAGTCCCGGTGGCCAGCGGCAGCACGTACCGGGCCACTTCCTGCGATCGTTTCTGGACAGCATCTTCGAAACGCTTGACCGCCTCAGGAGACTTCGCTTTGGCCCGCGCCGGGAAAAGACGGGCGTAGTCCTCGCTGAAATCCTCACTCAGGATCGAGACCAGCCGCCGGTACCCCTCGATACTCCGGGCGATCGCTTTCTCGTACAGTTCCTGACCGCCATCCGGCAGCTTCGGCACGGCCATCGATGCACCGGTGACTTCGCGATACCGCTGCGACACCTGTTCCGAGTTGTAGTGCGGATGCGAGTGGAAAAAGGACCAGATCGCCAGCCGGGAGACGTTGTCCAGGACGAAGACGAATGTGGCGTGCTGAAAAGTGGTGTGATGACCGGCGGCAAAGAGATCGGCATAGAGACGAAGGGCGCGATCGCGCCGTTTGGCCCGGTCGGCCAGCTTTTCCTCGCTCAGTCCCGGGTCGGGATCGTCATAGACGAGCTTGACGACATTCTCCACCTTGGCGGGTTTCGCGCCGTAGCAAGACCATGCAGCCGCGATCGCCAGCGCAAATGGGTGGCTCGCCGATTCCTCTCGCAGGAGGGTGACTCTGGGAGGCGCCGAAGCGAGCGGCGAGCTGGAGGAGGCGCCGTCCGGAACACCGGGGATGATTTCCAATGGAGCAGGAGTGGCAAACTCCCGGACGATCTGCGATTCAGCCATGCTGGGCAACAACCTCGTGACGCGCCATATCTTTCGCCGCACATTGTGGCACGTCCGGCACTTCGCGGCGTGCGATTTGGGTTTAGCGATCGCCGGCCGCGGGCTGACTCGCCACGCCAGCGGGGCGTCCGACTTCGATTGTCCTGGCCTTTGGATTGCGGATCAGAAGCGCCGCCAGCGCAGCGACGCCGCAGGTAATCGCTGCGGCAAGGAAGGTCGAATGGACGGCGAGGACGAATGCCTCGCGAAGCGCGTCGAAAACCGGGACGATTTGATCGGACGGCAGTTCGTCGCGAATCTCGAGAAAGAGATTCTGCTGGGCCAGGCGGGAGACGTGCCCGACCAAACCGGGATCGAGATCGGTCTTGGGCAGTTCCTGCTCAGAGTAGAACCCGATCCGGTTTTGCAGCCACGAACCGAGAATGGCGATGCCCAACACCTGACCGATGTTGCGCATGGTGTTGAGGATCCCCGAAGCGCTCCCCGCGATGCGGGGTGGGACGTCGCGCATGGCTGCCGCGGTCATCGGGGCGAAGGTGAATCCCATGCCGGCGCCGGTGACCAGCAAGGCCGGCAGGAGCGACCGGGGTGTGGTGTCGTCGTGGATGAGCGACCGGAGATAGACCAGGCCGATCGTCATCACGGTGGTGCCGAAGAACAAAATCCAGCGCGGACCAATCCGGTCGACCAGCTTGCCGGATACCGGCGCCGCCACCATCAGAACCGCGGACATCGGCGCCATGGTCAGCCCGGCTTTGATCGGCGAATAGCCGAGCGCCTGCTGCAGGAAGAGGGTCATGGGGAAGAAGATGCCCAGCATGCCGAACGAGATGATCGTGGCGATGATGTTCCCGACCGTGAAGTTGCGAATCCGGAAGAGCTCCAGTTTGACGATCGGATCGTCGACCCGGGTTTCCCACCAGACGAAGAGGGTCAGCAGCACCGCGCTGATGGCGAAGGCGCCGAGGATCTCGACGCTGGTCCAGCCCAGCTGATTTCCTTCGATACAGGCGTAGACGAGCGCGAAGATGCCCAGTCCGGAGAGGAGCACACCGCCCCAGTCGATTTTGCCCGAGGCGAGCGGGTCGGTCGATTCGGGAACGATTCTCCAGATCAGGTAGAGCGAGGCTATCCCGACCGGGAGATTGATCAGGAAGATCCATTCCCAGGCGTAGTGAGTGACGATGAAGCCCCCGACGATCGGGCCGAGAATCGCGCCGGCCGCCACCACACTCCCCCACATCCCCATGGCGGCGCCCCGCTTTTCCGGCGGGAAGGTGACCGAGACGAGCGAGAGGGATTGCGGCATCATGAATGCGCCACCGATCCCCTGCAGAACCCGCGCCGCGATCAGGACATTCACCCCCGAGACATCGATCTGATCGCCAATCCATGCCGATGCGGCGCAAAGCAGGGAGGCAAAGGTGAACAGCGCCATGCCGACCATGAAGAGCCGCTTGCGGCCGAAGACATCGCCAAGGCGGCCAAAACTGAGCAACAGCACGGCATAGGCCAGAATGTAGGAATCGAGAATCCACTGAATCTGGGTCAGGCTGGCGCCGAGGTCGTCCTTGATCTTCACCTGGGCGACATTGACGATGGTCGTGTCCAGAAGAAGCATGAACACCGCCAGGCAGAGGACGGAGAGGATGACCCAGGGGTTCTTCTCTTGCGTGGGGTGGGAAGACGAGTTAGTCACAGTGAAGCTACCTCTTCGCGTGAAGCGCCCTGCCGCAGTCGTCATGGCGACACGAGGGTGCAGTCTACGACGTTCGTGTCAGGTTGACTCGGAAGCACCGGCGGCCGCGGCCAGGGCTCGCAGCGCTTTGAGGAAAATGGCGTGTTCTTCCGGTTCGAGCTGATCGAGCGCGGCCCGCACCTGGGCGCGGCGCTGATCGTGGATCTGGTGGGCGTGGTCGAGCGCTGCCGGCGTGAGGCTGACGATGGCGCGGCGGCGGTCGGCGGGGTCAGTGGTTCTGCTCACCAGCCCCTGCTCTGCCAGCCGGTCGATCAACTCCGATGCGGCCGGCATACCGATACCCAGGCCCGCGGCGAACTCACCGATCGTCAGGTCGCCACTGTGATAGAGCTGTGTCACCGCTCTGCTCTGCGCCCGGCTGAGGGGGGACAATCCACCGCCCGGAGGCGATGCGGCAAACGCCCGGCCAATCCGAGGCAGAATCTCGATCGCTTCCTCGATGATGGCGATGTCCTGCATGTCGCTTCCTCGGCCAGACGATACTTCGGATGTCGAACAATAGCGCGCTCATGCAGTTCCGTGCAATCGAGGAGCAATCCCGGTGCGATCGCTACGTACTCATCTACCTCGTAGATGCAGACCCCCGTGTCTGCCGGTTCATGGGAGACGTAGGCGATGAATCGCCGCGAACCCCATGGGATTGCAGACACGGGGGTCTGCGGCTACGGGGTGATTTCGTTTCTATGAACCGCTGAGGACCAGGTTCACGGGGCATTGGCTACAGGCAGACGGGCAAATGTGGCCAATGGAATGGACTACAATCAGCGTCGAGGCACCTTTCCACGACGCACCATCTGTTGATTCCGGAATGCACACATCCGGATCGCATCCGTAACACATTCAGCCGGTGTCTCGTATATGCATAAAGGAACGGTTCACCAGATGCTCCGGGCGCGATCATTCTGAAGGAAACCGCACCCGAGATCGGACATCAGCAATGCACCCATGGAGCGCCGGTCCGGCATCGCGTCAGACGACCACTCCATCTCGCTTCGTATCCACCGGACATGTGCCCGGATGTCTGGTCGCGCTTGCCCTGCTGGCGGCGCTGCTCCTGCCGCTGGCGCCGGAGCGCGTCCTGGCGGCCGACCAGTGGCAATCGGCTTCGACCGATGCACTAACCGTGATGATGGAACCCAACGAGCGGCTCGCGGTCAGCTCATTTCTCGATGCCTACGGTCATTTTGCGGAAACGGCGATCGACGAGATCTCGCTGGTGCTCGATATCGAGAGCGCCGGCCGCCCGATCCTCATTCAGGTCTTCGCCCGGGAGCAGCTCTACGACGACGCCATCGCCGCTTTGCCGCGGGCGAACGAATCTAACGATGTGCTGGCGTTTGCCGATGCCGAACACGCAACGGTGCTGATCCCGCTGAGCCGTTTTATCGCGCTGCCGACGCAGGATGCCGAAAACCAGCTGCGCCACGCGATCGCCCACATCCTGATCGGCCAGGCCTCGGAGTTCAACATCCCAGCCGGTTTCGATGAAGGCTTCGCGCGTTATGTCGAACGAGCGCGACAGCCCACCCTGGCCCGGTACGCATCGATCGTGCAGAGCGCCTACCGGGACAGTTCGCTGGCGTCGTGGTCGAACATGAATCGCACTGTGCCACTCGACGACCAGGAGCTGGTCGAGGCCCAGGCATACGCCTCCGTTGGCTACCTCCTCCAGTCGTACGGGCTGGATGCGTTTCAGACCTTCGTGACAGAGCTGCAAACGACGGCCACCTGGCGCGACGCGATGAATCTCGCCTATGCGCCCTTCGATTCCGACGATCTCGAACGCCAGTGGCGCGACGATATCCCTCTTTGGGCGCAGGGCGACTGGAAATGGAATCTGGTGGCGGGGTTCGATCTGCAACCCGCCCGCGATCTCCTGGCGCGCGGTAATTTCGAAGGGGCGTCGAACGCGCTGCTGGTGTCAGAACAACTTCTCAGCGAGATCGACGATCCGGAATGGGCAGCGGAAGTCACCGAGCTCAAGGATCTGGCGCGAATCGGCAGTCTGGCCGAAGCCAAGATGAAGGAAACGCAACAGGCCCTCGAGAATTTCGCCTATGACCGAGCCTTTGCCGCCATCGAACAGGCCGCCGACCAGTACAACCAGCTGCCGGCCGATCTGCGGCCCACTGACCTGATCGCGCAATACCGGGAGAGGGCCATTACCGGCATCGGGGCGATGGAGGATCTGGAGGTCGCTCGTATACAGGCGGGAGCCTGGAGCGATTACCCCGATGCGCGAGCCGCGGCGATCGATTCCGCTTCCGGCTTCGCGGCGCTGGGGGATGCCGAAGGGCACCAGGACGCTCGTATGCTGGTCAGCCAGATGGATGCGACCCAGCGGCAGCTCGTGCTTCTTCTGGCCACCCTGGCGCTCCTGACGCTCGTCTGGCTGGTCCTCTGGCTCCTCTATCGCCCGTCTCCCGTACTGCGATGGGACGGGCAGGACTGAGCCATGGCTTCCCGACTTCCCCTTCCCACCCTCCCCACGGTCGACCGAGTCAGACTCGAACATGGCGCCAGAAGGCATTGGCGTGCGCTCGCTGCAGCGCGGCCGTCAAGCCGGCGGGAGTGGAAGCTCGCGCTCTGGCAGCTGGTCTTTTTCCCGTACTGGTTCTGGTCGGATCTGCCCAAACCCCTGTTGCCGGAGAAGGATCTGCCGCTGCCTATGGGCGGACCGGCAGGAGAGCATGTCAAGTCGCGGTTCCGGGCCATCGCCCGCCGTACCTGGCTGCAGCGGACGTTGACCATCCTGGCTCGTACCCTGGTGCTGACCATCCTTGTGGCCGCACTCTGGCAATGCGTGGAGCTCTTTGGTGGGCCGGAAGTCCGCTTCGCCACGGTCCCGTGGGTGGGGCTCGTGCTCCTTTTGCCAGCGCTGATGCTGATTGCCACATCGCGGCCATCCAACGCCCAGGTGGCCCGGATGCTCGATCGATCGTTCGCGCTGCAGGAGCGCATGGTCACGTCGTTGATCAACATCGGTCACGACATTCCCGCCAAGGGCACCCGCGCTGGTTTGCGCTATCTGCAGGTGGCCGATGCCGCCAATGCGCTGACCGCCATTCGCAATCACCACGCTTTTCGGATCATGCCCCCGGTCAGAGAGCTGGTGCTGGCCATCATTTTCGCCCTGGCGCTGGCATCGCTCTACTTTCTGCGAGGGGGCGGCGGTGAGGTTCCTCCCCTGCAACCGGCCATCGTTCCCGAGTTCATTCCCGCCGCGCAACGATATGTCAGCGGACCAGAAGCCGACCTGCCATCGAGCGCATTGAGTGACGACGGTCTTTCGGAGCAGCAGCTTCAGGAGCTGGCCGAGCAATCGAACGCTATCCGGCAAGACCTGATGACCCTGGCCGGCGCTCTCGAGGATCACGCGCTGACCCGGTCGGCTGCGGAAGCGATCGCCCAGGGGGAATACGCCGAAGCGGTTCAAGAGCTGCGGCAGGTGGCGGCGGAGGCCGACGAGCTGTCGCAGGGTGAACGCGACAGTCTGGCGACCGATCTGGGAGATGCCGCGGCATCGATGTCGCAGGAGGGCCAGGGGCTTTCCGCGGCCGCAGAGAGCGCCGCTGGTGGTCTCCGCGAAGGGGGCTCCGCCGCCGAAGAAGGAATGCTCGATGTCGCCGACGCTGTCGAGCAGTCAGTTGCTCAGCTGCAATCGAACGACTCGGTCGGCCAATCGCTGGATCAGTCATCCGAGCAGGGTGGCGGGCAAGCGTCTTCCCAGCAATCGCAGGCAACGGGTCAACCGCAATCGCTCTTCGACGATCAAACCACCGGGCAGGAGAACGCGTCGAGCGAGAACGGCAACCAGCAGGATTCGGGTAATCCCGAAACGGCCGATCAGCAGTTTTCGTCTCAGGCTGGCTCGGGCGCGGAAGCTGGGGCCGGGACGGATCAGGAGGGATCCGGCGGAGCCGCCGAGCAGAGTCAGAGCGACGGATCATCCGGTGGAGCATCCCAGGCGTCATCGGAGGACGCAACCTCCGGCGGTGGTGCGCCAGAGGGTGATTCGGCGCCGAACAGCGGACCGGGCGAGAGCGGGGCGGCCCAGGAAGCGAGCAGCGGTGATGACGCGAGCGACGGCACCTCGTCCGATTCGGCGTCGGATGGTGGCACATCCGGTTCCACCGGCAACGAGCAGCTTCCCGATCCTGCTGCACCGAATGTGAGCGAGAGCGAGGTCGATCCATCGGGTGCAGGTGGCGCTGCCGTCACTCCCGGGGGCGTTGTGGTGCTCAACCGGTCGCCGCAGGGCCAGGCAGTGCCGTTGCAGGGATCGGGCAATCAGTCGAATCTGGGCGGGGGCGGTGGTGTGGCCTCGGGCAGCGGCAGTTCGGCGCAGGGAAATGTCGCGGCTCCCGGTCCAGACAGCAACCACGTGCCGCCCGAGTATCGGGCGATCGTCGAAGCCTATTTCTCCTCTGGCAATGAGTAGCTTGTGATGCGTTGGCCCGCCTTCTTCGATCAGTTCACAAGCAGAGCGCCCGGAACCGGGGCCGGCAGATCGCTGGACGTGCCAACAGAGAGTGACGCGCTCTTCGACGAAGCGCTGCTCGAACGGCTGCGTCGCCTGATTCTGCTGTCGCGCAGCGCCGTTTCCCAGGGAATCACCGGAGAGCACCGGTCGCGCCGCAAGGGAGCATCCCCCGAGTTCGCAGATTTCAAGAACTATGCGCAGGGAGACGACTTTCGCCGGATCGACTGGAATATCTACAGCCGTCTCGACGCGCTCTTCATTCGGTTGAGCGAGGTGACGACCGAACTGACGGTCCACATCCTGATCGATGCCAGTCGATCGATGGACTGGCGCAGCTCGGACGGACACCCATCCAAATTCGCCTACGCTCGCCGGTTGGCCGGGTCACTGGCGTATGTATCCCTCTGGCATTTCGACCGGGTTGTCGTCACGCCATTCAGCAATGGGCTCGGAACGTCGTTTGGGCCGGTGCAGGGACGGGCGCACATTCAGGCCGCGCTGCACTACCTGGAGGGGATGCGATCGGCGGGAGAAACCGACCTGCTCGACGCCGTGCAGCGCTATGTCAGCGCGCGGCGCCACCCCAGTTTGCTGGTCGTGATCTCAGACCTCCTTTCCGGCGAGCCGGAATCGCTGCGGGAGGCCATCCGCCATGCCCGCACCCGCGGATGGCAGGTCTCGGTCATTCATATCGTCGACGCAGCCGAGCTGGCTCCCGGTGGCGTGCTCTTCCCGGATAGCGAGCGCGGCACGCTGACCATCGATCTCATCGATCTGGAGGATGGCGGCAGATTGCGCCTTGCGGCGGACGATGCCGTCATCGAGCGTTATCAAGACGCCGTCGACCGGTGGAAAAGCAGCATCGAACAGATCTGTGCCAGCGAACAGGCGGACTATGTGTTGTTGCAGACCGATTGGCCGTTCGAGCAGGTCGTTTTGCAGCGGCTCTACGAGACTGGTCTGGTGGCATGAGTCTCCTTGCGCCCATCGGACTCGTGGCGCTCATCGGGTTGCCGCTGATCCTGCTGCTGCACATGCGGCATTTCACGCCGTATGAACGGCATGTGCCGACCCTGCGATTCTGGCGGGAAGCGGAACCGACCCGCACCGAGAACACCCGGTTCAGGCGGCCGCCGCTGACCGCGCTGCTGGTGTTGCAACTCCTCGCCGCCGGGCTGCTCGGGCTGGCGCTGGCTCGCCCGGCGCTCTCCGGCGCCTGGAGCGGGATTTCGCAGCAGGCGTCGATGCGCCACCTGGTGGTGATTCTGGACGGGTCGACCAGCATGTCCGCCACAGACACCCCGGAGGGTCTGAGCCGGTTCGACGTGGCCAAAACCAGCGCGCTCGATCATCTCGCCGGACTGCATGAAGGAGATATCGCCACACTGATGGTGCTGGGCACCCAGGTGACGACGCTCCAGGCAAACAACCGTGCGGAGCTCAATGGACTGATCGGGCAATTGCGGTCGCTCGAGCCTCCCGGAGGTATCGCGGGGTTGAATGCCGCGCTCAAGCTCGTGTCGGATCTCGATCTGCCGAATGTGCGGGAAGAGATTCTCGTGCTGTCGGATGGCGCTGTTTCGGCGGATCCGGCAATCGTCGAAACGCTCAACGCGGCCATCGCGTTCGAGCAGGTTGGCCAACCCGACACTGGCAACATTGCCATCACCGATGCGACATTTCGCCCGTCAGTGGACAATCCCGCGCGGTCGGATGTCTACGTCCAGGTGGCGAATTTCGGCGACGAGCGGGTCTCGACGACCCTCCTTGCCGTGGCGGACGGCGCCGAAGCGTTCCGCCGCGACCTGGCGCTCGATCCCAACAGCTCGACCGATATCGTCATCAACACACTGCCAGCAGGCGCTACTGAAGTGATCGTCGAAGTCCGCTCGAATGATCCGTTCTTCGCTGACAACCAGGCCCGGCTGCCATTGCAGCAGTCGAGTGACTTCTCATTGCGGATATTGCTGGTGTCGGACACACCGGCCAGGCTTCAGCAGGCGCTCTCCAGTTTGCCGGGCGCGACGATCGAGATGGTGAACGGCGCCGAGTATCGGCGTGGCGCCATTCCGGCTGGGCCGTTCGATCTGATCGTCTACGAAGGAGAAGGGCCGGAAGCCGGCGCCGTGCCCGATGTGCCGATGGTGCTGATCGATCCGCCGCGAGACAGCGTGATTCCGATGGGAGGGATGATCACCACGCCAGGGGTCGAACGCATCCGGGCCAACGATCCCGTCCTGAAAGATGTCGACCTGACCGGGCTGACATTCTTCGAAATGCCGGCGCACCAGCTCGACGGTTCGGCCGTCGAAATCGTCGGATCAGTGGGCGGACCATTGATCTACCGGGCCGATGTGCCGGGCCGGAATCAGCAGATGATCGTGCTGGCATTCGATCTGCAGCAGTCGAATCTCACTCGCCGGATCGCGTTTCCCATTCTCATAGCCAACATCGTGAACGAGCTGACCCCAAGTCCGCTGCCCTCGACGGTGCGGCTCGGCGACGCTGTCACCTACACGCCGCACACGCTCGCCGAGTCGGTGCAGATCACCGATCCTCGTGGTGTGACGGTGGAGCTTGCGGTGGCCAGCGCCCCAGCCGTCGATGTAGCGGTCGATCTCTCCCGCGAAGTCACCTTCACCGCCACAGGCTTTCCGGGCGCCTATCAGCTGACCGAGCTGAATGGCGCCGAACGGGCTATCGCCGCTGCTTCGTTCGTCGTCAATGCCGGTCACCCACAGGAGTCGGATCTCAGAGCCGAGCCTGACTTGCCGGAAATACTGGCTCTGGCGAGTGCCAGCCACGATTCGGGCACACAGCGTGCCCTCAACGATCTCTGGCCGGCACTGGCCGCGCTGGCTCTCGTGGCGCTCCTGGCCGAGTGGCTCTGGCCACTCCTGCCCAGGCGACGGTCCATGACTCGCACCGGGAGCCCGATATGAGCGATCTCTCGCTGAGTTTTGCCCGTCCCGGCGCGCTCTGGTTGCTCCTCCTCCTGCCGGTGATCCTGATCGTCGGGTGGCGGACCGGCCGGCGACGCAGCGGCGTCCGGCGCGCCGCGTGGTTGCGGGCTCTGGCGGTGGCCCTCCTGTGCGTCGCGCTGGCGGAACCGTTGATCGGTAGTGCGGATAGCGCAACGTCGACGATTTTTGTTGTCGATCAATCGTCGAGCATCGACGACAGTACCTCCGGCCGCATCACCAGCTGGGTCAACGAGGCGCTGGCCGCGGGTGGGTCATCAGACCGGGCCGCGGTCATTGCCTTTGGCGGGGCTCCTGAGTTGTTGAGCGCATCTCTCCCTGCAGGCCAGATCAGCCCCGATCTTCTCGGCGGTGGCATCGTGCAGGCGAATGCCACGAACATCGAATCGGCTCTGGCCATGGCGCGGTCGCTGCCGTTGACCGGCTCGCGGCGTATCGTGCTGGTGTCTGACGGCGCAGAGAACTCGGGTTCGGCCATCGCGCAGGGATCGCAGCTGGCGGCGGATGAAACGCCCGTCGATGTTCTCCCGGTGGTGGGCATCGGCGCCGACGACTTCCGTATTGAGGGCGTCACCTCCCCCTCCTCCATATGGGCGGGGGAGCAGGTCTCCGTGTTGCTCAGTGTGGTCTCGTCCGTCGAAACAGACGGCACGGTCGAGATCGTGGTCGACGGCGGCGAACCTGTCGCGCACGATGTGCGATTCTCCGAAGGGTTGAGCTCCCATCTCTTCACGCTGGACGATCTGCCAGCGGGTTTCCACGCGATCGACATCCGGGCCACCGCCGCCGAAGGAATCGACGCCTTTCCGCAGAACAACGCGACTTCTCGGTCGGTTGTCGTCCGTGACACCCCATCCCTGCTGCTCGTTTCCGCGGGCCGGAGCGACAGCTCGTTCCTGAGGGAAGCGCTGGAGAGCCGCGGGGCGGTGGTGACCTCCGCCACGCCGGAGAACATTCCGGAACGGCTTTCCGACCTCACCGCGTTCGATGTCGTCCTCCTGAACAACGTTCCAGCGGCGGAGTTGACCGTTGGTCAGGTGGCCGCGCTCGAAACACTGACGCGCGAATTCGGCCGCGGGTTGGTGGTCATCGGCGGATCGGCGGCCTATGGACCGGGAGGCTATTCCGCGACGCCGCTGGAAGAGATGCTGCCGGTTTCGGTCAAGGTCACGGAAGGAAAGGAGCGGCAACGGGTCGCCCTGATGCTGATCATCGACAAGTCGGGCTCCATGGGCTACGACCCACTGCAACCCACCTCGAAAATCGCGATGGCCCGCGAAGCGGCGCGGCTGGCCGCCGGAGCACTCTCAGCCGGGGACGAAATCGGCATCCTGGTCTTCAACGGGAATCAGCAGTGGATCGTCAGATTGACGCGGATCGAGGGACAGGATGACCGCGACCGGATCAATGCGGCGATCGATACGATCAATGCCGACGGTTCGACCGAGATCTTCCCTGCGCTCGAAGTGGGATTCGATGAGATCGTCCAGTCGGATGCGGATGTCCGTCATGTCATTCTGCTCTCCGACGGCAAATCCGGCACCGGCACCCGATCGAGCTACGAACAGCTGGTCGCGGAGTTCGGCCAGAGCAATACCACCCTTTCGACCATCGCCATCGGAGAGGACGCCGATACCGATCTGCTCCAGTTCCTGGCCGAACAGGGCAATGGCAACTACCACACCACCAGCCGGCCAGAAGAGATTCCGACGATCACCCTTCAGGAAGCGGTCAGCGCCGGCAGTCAGTCGATCATCAGCGGCGCATTTCAGCCGATCCAGGTTGGGCCGAGTCCGATTCTGACGGGGTTCGATCCCGAGTCGTTGCCGATCATCGAGCGTTATGACTACTCAGAGATCAAGGAGAGTGCCCAGGAGATCCTCACCAGCCAGCGGAACGACCCCATTCTGGCCAAGTGGCAGTATGGGCTGGGCCGGGTCGTTGCCTGGACGGCGGACGATGGCATCGATTTCGCCGAGGAGTGGCGGTCCTGGTCCAGGTATGAGGAGTTCTGGGCCAGCGTCGTTCGCTGGACCCTCCCCGATCCGGAGAGCGGGCCAGTTTCGGTCGAGGTGGAGCGAGATGGGACTGACATCGTCCTCACCGTGCGGGCTCAGAGCGTTGTTGGCGATTATGTCGATTTATCAGGAGCGATGGTGGACATCACCGCTCCTGACGGCACGATGACCGGCGATCTGCCGCTCCATCAGTCCGCACCGGGCGAGTACCAGCTGAGGATCGCCGACCCCGCACCGGGCGCGTACCAATTCGCACTCGATACGGGCGATCTTCAGGCGGGCCAGCAATCGTTGATTGGCTTCGCCATTCCGGAGTCACCGGAGCTGCAGCCGTCCGCGGCGAGCGCCGAGCTTCTGGCATCGATCGCGGCTCGCACCGGTGGTCGGATGTTGTCGATCGACGACCCGGCCGAGGTTTTCGATCTGCCGTCGAATCCCGCCGAGGGAATCTCCAGCTATCGGGCCATCTGGTGGTTGCCCCTCTCCCTGGCACTGATCCTCTTCCTCACCGAGCTCGCTCAACGCTACGAATTACGATCCCAATTGGCGCATCTCCGCCGGGCGTAGACCGTTCTACACTTCAGCGCACTGTCTGTAGTCTCTGCTGGCTGGCGGATCGATGATCACTGTTCTGACATTTCGAGACGGCGCAGCTCCCGAGGTGGCCGAGGATATCGAGATCATCGATACCCTCCTCCGCGAGGACGACGCGATTCACTGGGTTGCCGTTATCGATCCCTCCGATGACGATCTTGGCGCCCTCCAGCGAGTCTTTGGATTTCACTATCTGGCGATCGAAGCAACCCGACGCGAGCACGCGCGTCCGGAGATCGATTTCTACAGCGATTTCACCTATCTCAGCTTCTACGGTGTCGACAGAACATCAGAGGAATCGATCGACTTACGGATGATCTCCTTTTTCATCGGGAGAAACTATCTCGTCACCGTGCAGCACCAGCCGATGCATATGTTCGAGGAGATTCGGGCCAACTGGGAACGGAGCACCAGGGAATCGGGTGCGCCTACCGTGGGACTCCTCGTCTACTCTGTGCTCGACCCGATTGTCGACAGCTACTTCTCACTTGTCGACGATCTCGCCGAACAGATCGACGCCCTCGAAACGGAGATCTTCCAGCAGAACAGTCCGAGCGGGTTGAAGCGGCTCTTCGAGATCAAGAAGCAAACCATGGAGTTTCGCCGGGTGCTGGCGCCCGAACGGGATGTGCTCAACACCCTGTTGCGCTGGGATTCCCCGCAACTGGCGCAGCAGGAAGTCATCTACTTCCAGGATGTCTACGATCATCTCTTGCGAGTGCTGGACAGTGTGGACAACTACCGGGATCTGCTGGGCAGCGTGCTGGACGCGCACCTCTCCGTCACATCCAACCGACTCAATCAGACGATGAAAACGTTGACGGCGTCGTCGATCATTCTCATGGGCATGACATTGGTGGCCAGCGTCTATGGCATGAACTTCAAGCACATACCGGAACTCGGCTGGACGTTCGGGTATTGGTGGGCGCTAGGCCTGATGGCTCTCATCGGGGCCAGTCTCGTCGTCGTTTTCCGGAGAATCGACTGGATCTGAGGGGCGAGATTCGGCGGGATCGCTCTCCGCGGTGTCCCCGGCGGTTGGCGGAGCGAGACCTGCATCTACCGGTGTGTTGCTGCTGTCCACCTGGGTGGAGTCGTGCTCCGGCGTCACCAGCTCGCCCACTTCTGCTGCCGGAAGCTCGAAGAGATTGGTCAGCCACTCGGCAGTCACCAGCATCCAGTCGTCGACCCGGTCGAAGAGGCAATGTGACCCATCCGGATACCAGACAAGCGTGCCCAATGCGCCGAGCGCCGAGGTCAGCTTGACCGACTCATCCGGCGGAACCACCAAATCGCGGGCCGCGCCAAAAACCAGGGCCGGGCAGCGTACCCGGGAGACGACATCGGGCAGCGAGAAATCGGAGATGAGCACCTGAATCGAAGGCGCTTGTCCCGCCAGGGAGACGAGCTGGCGCGCCACCAAGGGGTTGATCGAATTCACCCATGGCCGGGGGTCGAACGGCGGAGTGAGTGCGACGACCGCGGCGATGCGCCGGTCCGACGCTGCCGAGCGGAAGGCCACTACTCCTCCCAGACTGGCGCCGAAGAATGCGACCTTCGTTGCATCGAGATCGGATTCGGCTTCGATCAGATCGAAGATGCCTTCCGTCATGTCATCGCAGTAGCTGGAAAGGGGTTGGCCGTCGGCGGCTTCGCCCGTGCCTGGCCAATCGACCGCCAGAATGGCGAATCCCCGCTCCCGGAGCAAGGCGGTCCAGATGAACGTCTCTTCCTTGGTCGTGGTGGCGCCATTGAGCATGACGACGAGGGGCGCCGGTTCGGTCAGATCGATAGGGATGGAGAGGTAGGCCGGGAGCCTGCGTGTCCTCCAGGGGATGCCCACGCGCCGTGTTCCGGGCGCCAGCCGGGTGATTGCCTGTCCGAACGCCTGTACGGCACTGGCACGCAGCGCTCGCACGATACGTGGATCGTCTTCGGTGACCAGGTGAGCGGCGTGATAGCACATGGCCGCGTTGCGCCGGGCCACGGAGGATGCTTCCCACTCCCCGGTCGCTTCCTCTCGCCGCGACTCCGCCATGAAGCGCTGAGCGGCTCTGCTCCATGCCCCGACCCAGTCGTCGAGCCGGTGCACCTCACTAAGGGCCCGGTCGATCGTTTCCTCGGGGATGAGCATGGCTTTGAAGCGGGATTTGAGTGTGTCGGGCATGCTCTTTGCCGACCGCACTTTCAGCAGCTTGTTGACCGACGATGGATTGAGTTTTGCGGAGAGATCCCAAAGCCGGCTGGAGAATCGCCAGCGTTGCGGCCGCTCTCCCGACGCTTCCGGGCCGGAATCGCGGTTCCAGGCTTCGCCGCCCTCGATCATGCCGGCCAGGCCGCGGCGCGAGCGGTGGCGAGTGCGTCGGAGACGATCGCCAGATCGTCCGGATAGCGAGACACCACCACGACCGATTCGAGACGGACGCGGTCACGCCGCACATGCGCAACGACGCTGTCCAGAATCGCCTCGATCCAGCCTCGCAACTGCTCTGGCGAGGAAATATGGGTTCCCGTCATCATCGGCACCGCCAGAGATTGAACCTTTTCCCGGTAGGCAAGCTCGAACGCCGACTCGATCGCTCTGCGCACCACGGGCAACTGCCGGTCGCCGCCTGGCTCCTCGGAAACGACCGCATGGATCAGCCGCGTGATGCCGCGGTCGTGGAGTTTGCCGGCATCGGTGGAAATGGCGCTGCCCAGTGTCAGGGGCGCCATCGCCATCGTTGTGCGTTCGATCTCCGCTCCGGCCAGCGACCGCAACGAATGCGACCCACTGGCGGACATGATCCCGCGTGTGTTGGCCGGACAGATGATCGCCTGGACGGGTTGATCGAATGTCTCCCCCAATCGGGTTTCGATCCGGGCCCGGCCGAAGGCAATCGGTTGTGATTCTGTTTCGTTCACCATCGACCCTCTCGGAGGATTCGAGCGGGCTGCGACGGCCTGGATTCTACCATTCGCCGGGTAGCGAGCAGGAATTCGGCTGTCTCGAATGACGATTATGTCGATATCGAAGCATCGGTCTGAATCGCGCGAGGCCCTACTGGCTGAGGACTTCGCTGGCGCTGACGGTGCGCAACGTCGTGGTCGGTCCCTGCTCCAGGTAGTAGATCGTGTCATCGAGCCAGTACGGAGGTCCGATCAGGTTGCTGCCGCCGGCGCTGCCAACATAGTCGCCATAGAGTGAATAGATCATCAGACTCGATCCGTTGGCCACCACGATCTGGTCGCCCGCGCTGGAGAAGTCGAAACCGCCGGTGAACGGAATGCTGGATCCGAGCGCGGCTCCGGGGTTCGAGGTCTCGGCCACGACGATCTCGTTGCCCACGGTGTACGCGATCAGCGACCGGCCCGGACCGAGGATCGCGGCGCCAATAGCGCCATATGGGTTCGATCCGACCTCCCAGCTGCCGCCGTCGGGAGCGACGCCGATCCAGCTCGAACTGGTGGCAAACATGAAGCCAAAGTCAGTGGCGACCGGCCGGGCCGAAACCGGATAGACACCGGTACTGCTCCAGATCAGTCTATCGCCCGATCCATCCCACGACGCAGCATGGAACTCGATCTCGCCCGGGGAATCCGGGAAGGTCCGCTGGTAGTAATACTCACTCCCAGACCACCCCGCCGGCACATCGTTGACCGTCCGATCGGATGGTTCCCCTCCGCCATAGATGTCGCCGGTTTCGGCATCCCAGGTCATCACCCGGGAAGCGCCGGAGCTGACATCGGCATAGAGCAACACACCACCGAGTGGCGACCAGACTGGATAGTTCGCCGCGCCGAGTGACGCGACAATCGATCCACTCGTTCCGATGACGCCGAGCGAGCCGTCACTTAGCCAGGCACAGAAGAAGTCGACTGACGACCGGAACTCGATGCGTCCAATCGGCGCACTCACGCCGGGGCCAAGGTCGGTCACAACCGGGGCAGAATCGAGCATCATCGCGGTCTGGCCACCGAGGCCCTCTTCTGATTCAGGGGTTGGCTCTTCGGTCGTTTCCTCGGATTCCTCCCCCTCGTCCGCGCCGCCACCGACCGAAACGATCTGTGAGCTGCCGGACTGACTTGCCGCCGTTTCCGTGGGCTCGGGGTCGGTTGGTCCCTGCGACTGAATCTGCGTCGAACCGCTCTCTTCCTCGCCTGTCTCGATCGCGTTGCCGGCAACGGGGACAATCGGCGGTTGCCCTTGCTGAACCTCCGTATAGGGTGTCTCCGTCGGCGTCGCGGTCGGGCTGGGCGTGATCGTTGGTTCGCTGGTCGGCGTCTCGGTTGGCTCGAACGTCGGACTCGGCGTGGCAGTGGGTTCGAGCGTTGCTGTCGCCGTGGGCTCTTCGGTCGGCGTCCATGTTGGTTCAGGCGTCGCGGTCTGGGTGGGTTCTGCCGTTTCCGTTGGCTCGGGCGTCGCGGTTTCGGTCGGCTGAGGAGTCGCCGTGGCCGTCGGCGGAACCGGTGTATCGGTTGGCGAAGGCGTGGGCGACGCGGTTTCCGTTGGTTCGAGCGTCGCGGAAGGCGTCGGGCTCGCTTCGCTGGTCGCCGTCGGTTCGGCGGCGGTGATCGCCGTTCCATCTCCCTCGAGGTCCGGAGTCGCGCCAGCTTTAGCCGACGACTCCTGGCTCCCAGCGGCGGCGATGCCCGTCGTGTCCTCGGTAGCCGTCGGCTCTGGCGGTTCGCCTCCCGATGCTTCGGCAGTCGCGGTTGGTGAGGGTTGCCCGAAACCTGCCGCAGCGACCTGACCTCCCTGGTCGGCCGGGGTGCGTGCAGACTCGGCCGTGATTTCTGGTTCGCCGGCTGTGGTGGCGTTCTCGGTGCCCGCGGTTGCGGAGGGCAGGGATTGGGCCAGTGCGGGAGCGCCGCTCTCGGGAGAGGGCGTCACCGTGGCCAAACCGCCAACCGCGGCGGTGCTCGACGCGTCGAAGGTCGGCGGCGGCGGAACGACTCGCACTGTGGCCGTTGGCGACAGCGACGGAAGTTCGCTCAAAACGGAGACTGTTCCGGTCGCATCAGCGCTGGATTGCCCGTTTTCGTCCGGCGTCAGCTGAACGGCGACCTCGCCGGGAGCGGTGATCGATCCTACGCCGCCCTCTCCGGATCCAGTCAACTCGACCAAGACATAGGTCGTGACGGCAAGCAGTAGCACCATCGCTGCCAGCGCCGCTGGCAGTGCTCTGCCGAATCCGCCGTTGCCGGCCGATCCGCTGGCGGTCAACCGGGCCCAGAGTGATGGCGGCGCGGTGATGCGATTGTGGACTTCCCGGCGGACGGCGGGACTCGCCGGCAGGCGAGGCAACGACTCGAGGTCCCGCGCCATGACTTCCATCTGGACGGCAAAGGCACGGCAGGAAGCGCACCCCTGCAGGTGGCCGAGAAGCGCGCGATTGTCCCACGGGTCGATCGGTGCATCCAACCTGGCCGACAGGAGCTCTTCGGCCTCGGTATGGGTCAGCGACCGCGGCGACTGGGAATTTCCGGTGCTGCGGCTCATGCTCCGACCTCCGAATCGATTGGTTGGGGGCCGTCGAATGCGGCAGCAAACGCTTTGCGCGCCCGGAACAGCCGCAGTTTGCAGGCGGCTTCGGTGATATCGAGAGCGGCGGCTGTTTCAGCGAGTGAAAGACCTTGATAGTGACGCAGGAGCAGCACAGCGGCGTAGTGAGGCGGAAGCTGGCTCAGCGTTTTCTGAACGTCGTGACGCCGGCTGACCGTGCCTTCGACCTCGTCGTCCGCGGCGGGTTCGAAGGTCGGGCTGAAGGGAATCCATTGAACGATCCGTTTGCGCCGGCCGTGAGAGATGGCGGTGTTGGTCGCGATTCGGTAGAGCCACGCCTTGAATGCCAGATCGGGACGTGTGGCGCCGAGTCCACGGTAGGCCTTTTCGAACGAGTCCTGGGCCAAATCCTCGGCCAGAGCGCGATCGCCGACCATCCGGTGGAGGTAGTTGAGAATGGGTGCGTGGTACTGCTCGTAGAGTCGCTCGAACGCCGCCGGATCGCCCGCTCGTGCGCGGGCGACGAGGTCGCTCTCGTCAACAACTCGACTGGGTTCTGATCGTCCAAACGCACCCAATGCGCGCCCTGACCACGTTAGCACCTGATTCATGCGAGTCTGGCGCCCTCCTTCGCCAACTGAAACGCATCGTCAGACAGCATCGTTTCGGTGGCTTCGCCAGAGGAGGGGAAGAGCGCCGCGAACCTCGTGCCGCCAGAATAGCAGGTTCAGGAGTCCGTACACCCCGATCGTGGCCCGGATGTTCCACGTGGAACGTACGGACGCGGGGATTCTGACGATCGAGTAATTGTGGGAATGGAAGTCCACCCGGGTGGACTCTCGGCGCTACCCCAGAATCTCCCGAACTCGTGCGGCGATCGCCTTGCCTAGTCTGGCGTGATTCTCTTCGTCAAAGTGGATGCCATCGACCGGGCTCGACGTCACAACCGTCCCAGCGTCGAAGAACTCGAGTCCATACCGTTTGGCAAACCAGGCGTATCGCTCGCCGAACTGCGCGGATTTGGTATCGGCACCCGCCAGCAGCTCGTCCCAACCGGGGAGAACGATCATCGGTGGTGGCGCGACCAGCAGCACTCTTGGAGCCGAACCTCCCGGGCCGCTGACCGACCGGGCGGCCATCTGACCGAGCAACGCGGCGCTTTGGGCGATGTCGCTGGCGGATCGATTCAGCCTGACCCGGGTATCGTTGGTGCCCAGCATGATCACGATCAGGTCGAATGGCGCGTGGGTTTCCAGACGGCTCGGCAGATGGGTGCGGCCGTTGCGATCGTTATCGACCGGATCGTCCACGTTGGTGATGCGGCCGTTCAGACCTTCTTCGATGACGGAGTAATCGGCGCCGAGCTCGGCTTTGAGCACGCCGGTCCATCGGATATCGGGGGCGAACCGTCCCGATGTGACCGCGTCATATCCCCACGTGTTCGAGTCTCCGAAACAAACGACAACCGGCATCACTACGACTCCCGCTGAACGACAATGTCAATGCCGTCATTGTACGAATCACTGAGCGCGATCGCCGCCGCTATGGTTCGGTAGATTGCGGGAACATGGTCCGCGCTGTCCGCAGCGCCGTGAAACGGCGCCGCTCACAGTGCGATGCCCCTGTCGGGGCCGGACATCAGGTCTGAAAGACCTTGGCACTGTGAGCCCGGCCCGTTTACGGCCGGGCGGATGTCGCGGAACCTCAGCAAGCCGGGAGGCGGCTCCGCAACGACTCAGTTCCCGATCACGCTAAGGGTCGCGATATGAGTGTTGCCATCGGCATCGATCGCCCGGCAGAGAATCTGGCCAAATGCGTTGACGCTGACCGCATCGACCAGCGTCAGTCCGTCGCCGCCCGACGTGATGGTGTTCAGATCGAGCACTTCACCGTTGGTCCAGAGGATGGCCACAGTGTCGTTGCCGGCGTCGCCTGGTTCGGGCAATCCCACCAGACCGACGATCATCCCCACATCGTTGACGTCATTGGCGATGCCCCAGGCATGATCGGGACCCAGGCCGAGGTCGGTGATGACACCGTCCTGCCAGCTGAAGGGAGATGTGCCGCTTTCTTCGAGTGCGTTCTGGTCTTCGCGGGTCATCGAACCACCGACGATCAAACCGGTTTCATTGATCGCCCGGGCCTCGCTGTAGTTGCCGCCCAGGGTGCCAAGATCGGTAGCTACGCCGTTGTCCCACAGGGTGGCGTGGCGTGCCAGCGAATCACCACCGGCATCCGACCAGCCCACCATTTGCTGGATCGTGTTCAGGTCGAACACGCTACCCGCTCCGTCGCCACCAATCGCCGGAAGCGGCTCGATGCTCGATTCCGTCCAGTAAACGGGACGAGTCTCGCTGTCGCCCTCCTCGATGAACGCTTCGCCGGCCACGACACCTTCCAAGGTCACGGCGCGCGCCCGGCCGGAGCTGTAGTCGCCAGGCATGATCACGACGCTCTCGTCATTGAGCAACGCCCCCTTCTCGGGTCCATCGTCGCTCGATGCCGCTCCCGCCACCGTGCCCGTGTCGTTGATCGACGAACCCCAGGTCGCGTTGTCATCACCACCGATCGGCTCGAATGCTCCACCCCGGAAAACGAAGGTGGTGGGGGAGTCGTCGACCAGCGCGTTGACCAGGACGTCGCCATTGGCGTTCATCGCCATCGGCTGGATATCCGAAGCGCCGTCGGGCGCACCGACATCGGTGATTTGCATCGACGCGACGAATGAATCCTGGGCGCCAACTGGCAGATGGCTGGTGAGGGTGGAGAGCGACGCAACGGTCGCGCATTTGAGGGCGAATCTTCGACTGAACATAAGAGACATCCTTTCGAGCGGCGGGGCGTCTGGTCACTCACACTACCACGATTGCCATCTCTGGTGACTACGAACGGGAGCGGGGCAGAAAGCGGGTGAACGTCGACTTCGAGACCGGGAACTGGAAGGGATCGGGCAGGATCTCCTGCCCAGACTGGACATAACGAATCTTGCGGGGGTGAGCGGCCAGATCCGCCTTGCGACGCATATCGTACCGGTTGCCCAGCACACCATTGATCACAGCCCCGACGATCAGGAGAAGCGCGGCGAGGTTGAGCACGTAGAGGAGGAGAAGGAATCCGCCGGCGGCCCCGAACACGGTGTCGAAACTGAGCCGGCGGGCGATATAGCCTGACACCGACAGCAACGCGAACCAGGCGAGGGTGATGAGCAAGGCGCCAGGAACCGACCATCGCAAGTGCTGATCCACCGACGGCGAGAAACGGTAGAGAATGAGCAGCACCAGAAAGGTCGTCGAGAAGATCAGGAAGCCCTGCACGGCTTCGCCGGAGAATCCGAGAAAACCTGATGGACCGAACCATGCCGTGAGACGGTCGATCGTTTTGCCGCTGAAAAAGACCGCAAGGACCGTCAACACGATCATGCCGGCCAGCACAAAGGTCATGAGAAAGCTGAAGAGTCGCTTCTGCGGCCAGGAGCGGGTGTTTCGCACGCCGTAGGCGCGATTGATCGCCTCGACCAGCGTATTTACGCCCCCCATACCGGCCCAGATCGCGATGACCAATGCGATGAGACCGCTGATCGACGCCGTCAGAACGCTGGTGTTGGTGATGGCCTGATCGATGGCGTTGAGGAGGATCGGCTGGGCGGCGTCTGGAACATGTTCCAGCACAAACTCGCGCAGTTCTTCATTGACGGGAACGTTGGTCAGGTTTTCGATCAACGTGCTCATGGCCACGAGCACGAACATGGCCGGCACCAACGCGAAAACGACGCTGTACGACACCTGCTTGGAGAGCCCCATCGCGTCGATGCGCAGGAACGAATCGGTCAGCTCCCTGGCGATACCCCGAAACCGGTTCCATGGTCGCTGTTTGCGGTATTTCTGCGAACGAGAATTGGGTGGAACGGGTTCCAGGTTGTAGTGGTAGATGGGCATCGGTTGCTCGGAACCCGTTCCACGAACACGACTCACCAGACGTTCGCATCGCGGCGATCGAACGATTGCTGCGCGTCAGGATCATACGCTGCCGCAGAATCAACGTGCCAAAGCGCTGGACCGGAGCCGGAGCGGGGGCGCGTCCACCCGGGTGGAAGAAGCCGTCAGGCAGCGCCGGCCGCCGGCGCCGCCGCGATCGGTTCGAGCACCAGAATGATGTCGAACGACGCGCCGGCGACATCGAAGACCAGATCGCCCGCCCGCGCGCAGACGCGAACCAGCTGATTCCAGAAGTCGACCGGCAGCTCGCCCTGCGAAACGTAGGCATTGCCTTCGCCGGCTGTTTGTCCTTCGAGGGCGCGAAAGGGTCCCTGCGCCGGATTCTTCAGATCGAGGTAGATCGATCCTGACTCGAGCGCTTCGCCCGCTGTGATGATCGGGAGCCGGGTTTCTCCGGAGAGGGAGATGCTCGTTCCACGAGCCGGTTCCGTGGGTTCGTCCGGGCCATCAATTCGCCAGGTGGGTAGCCAGCCGTCCTCCAGGGAATCTGAATCCGGACTTTGCCTGTGGTATTGAACGATCAAGTGCATGAGATGACTCCTCTGATGGGGAAAAGGGCTGATCGGCCAATGAGCGTTGAAGACTGGACCAGCGCCGGATGACGATCCCGATCTGAGCAGTTTTCCGCTGAGCCGGCGCGGCGAAAGAGCGCCGCCGGTCTCGCGATCGGAACCAACCTATCATGCCTTGGGCATTGGGTTCAACGTGATCGTTGTTCTGCGCAGGCAGCATGTGGCGTGCCGGATCACCGAACATGGCAAACAAACGAGGGAAAACAGGTCGTCCAATCGAACGACAGGAGCAAGCAATGCGATTCATCATCGGCGGCATCATGCACGAGACGCACACCTTTTCCCGGGAGATCACCTCGATCGACAAGTTCGACATCTCGCGCGGCGAAGAACTGCTCCGCTTTGCCGGATCGAACCACTCGGTGGGCGGCGCTCTCGACGGTTGTGCCCGGCGGGGCATCGAGGCGGTTCCCGCCTTCTTTGCCATCGCCACGCCGGCTGGGCTCGTTCCTGCTGAGGCATTCGAAACCCTCCTCGACGAGCTGGCCGAGCGCGTTGCATCGTCGCTGCCCGCCGACGGTATCGTGTTGACGCTGCATGGGGCGATGGTCGCCAAGGGCTCCCCGGATGCCGAAGCAGCGATCCTCGAGCGGGTGAGGGATGTGGCGGGAGAGACCATACCCATCGCCGTCACCCTCGATTTCCATGCCAACATCGGCCAGCGGATGGTCGATCTGTCGACCATCATCACCACCTACGACACCTATCCGCATGTCGATATCGCCGAACGCGCGGACGAAGCGGTTGGATTACTGCAGCAGGTGGTGCTCGGCGAGATCGAGCCGGCGACTGTGCTGATCAAACCGCCCCTCATCCCGGTGCCTCAGGTTCAGCAGACGGCCATCGAGCCCTTTCGCACCATTCTCGAACGAGCGCACGACATGGAGACGCGAGGTGAGGCCCTTACGGTGACGGTGGCCGGCGGTTTCGCCTATGCCGATGTCCCGGATGCGGGAGTCAGCTTCCTGGTGACGACCAACGGCGATCGCGCCGCCGCGGCGACACTGGCCAACGAACTGGCGGGAATGCTCTGGGAGCGACAGGAGATGCTGCTGGCCAGCAATCCATCAGTCCCGGATGCGGTGGCCGACGCCATCGCCGCTGAGGAATGGCCTGTGATCCTCGTCGATGTCGGCGACAACGTCGGTGGCGGCACACCGGGCGATGCCACCGAAATCCTGGCCGAACTGCTGCGTCAGAACGCGGTCGATGCCACCATCGTGATCGCCGATCCCGAATCGGTGCAGCAGGCGATCGCCGCCGGAGTCCGCAATGAGGTTTCCCTGCGCGTCGGCGGCAAAGTCGACGATTTGCACGGGGACCCGGTCGAGCTGACCGGCAGGGTGGTGACCATCACCGACGGACAGTGGGTGCACGAGGGACCGGAGAACGCCGGTGTCCCGGCGGATATGGGGCCGGCCGCCGTCGTCCGGGCCGGCGGCGTCAATGTGATCCTGACCTCGGTGAAGTCGATGCCGGGCGATCTCAACCAACTGCGATCGGTCGGTATCGAACCATCGAGCCAGCGGATCATCGTCGTGAAAGCGTCAGTGCGGTGGCGTGGCGGTTTCGAACCGATCATGGCCCGGGGCATCCTGGTCGACACCAGTGGGCTGGGCAGCGTCGATCTGTCGCGCTTTGCCTACGAATCGGTCAGGCGGCCGATCTTTCCGTTGGATGAGCGGGCGGAGTGGGGGTAGGGTGGGCAAAGGGCAAAGGGCAAAGGGCAAAGGGCAATGGGCAATGGGCAATGGGCAATAGGCAAGGGGCAAAGGGCAAGGGGCAAAGGGAAATGGGAAATGGGTCAACCACGGACCGGGTAGGGGCGCACGGCGTGCGCCCTCTTGTGGGAAACGCCGTTATCTTGCCCTACGACCGTCGGCGCCGGTCGAACAATCACGAACCGGTAGGGGCGCACGGCGTGCGCCTTCTTGTGGGAAACGACCTTTGTTTTGCGCTACAACCGTCGGCGCCGGTCGAACAACCACGGACCGGGTAGGGGCGCACGGCGTGCGCCCTTTTGTGGGAAACGACCTTTGCCTTCCCCTACGACCGCCGGCGTCGCAATTGCAGCAGTAGAAGGGCGTATGCCACGACCGCCCAAAACGCGATCACGGCCAGATCGAACAGGGGAGTGTCGAGTTCGCCGACATCGGTGGCGCTGTCGATCAGCAGCCGCATCCCGGCGCCGGTTGGCAGCAATCCCGCGATGCGTTCAACGATGTCGGAGATGCCGGTTTCCACCAGGAATGCCGGCGCAATGAACGGGATGATGACCAGCGACGACCAGTTGTTCAGCTGACTCGCATTTGGCATCAACCCGGCGAACAGCAACCCGAACCCGATGACCGTCAGCGCCATCAACAGGATCGCCGCGATGTAGAGGGGCCAGTTGTGCGGTTGCAGCCGGGTGAGGACGGTCAGAATCGTTGCCGAAATGCCCAGATAGATGAGACCCAGCGCCGCTTTCGCGGTGACGATCTCGCCGTAGCTGGAGATCAGGGCCAGCGCGTCGATCGTTTTCTTTTCCGACTCCTCCGCCAGCACAATCGGCACCGCCATGATGCCGATCATCGTGATCGTCATGATCAGCGAAACCAGCACCAGATAGGTGCGAATGCCGATCCGGTCGAACAGGGAGAGCGCATCGAGATCTTTGACCTGCGTTTCGACGTCGAATGTGGCCGGCAGTTGCTGACCGGCCATCTGCCGGAGCGCCGGGTCGACCGCTGCGAGGACATAGTCGCCGCCGAAGGTACGGTCCTCTGGAATGAGCGCCGTCAGCGGTGGAGACGACCCGGCCAGCACCGCCGTATCGAAATCCGCGGGGAGCAGCAGACCGAGATCGGCATCGGTTTGCGCCACCTGCTGGCGGACATCGTCGTCGCTCATACCCTTGAAGTCGACATCGACGACCGGTGCAACGATCGACGACAGCGTGGCGATGAATTCCGCTCCGGCTCCTTCGGAATAGACGACCGTGGCCGTCGGCGCTGGTTCGGTGTCGTCGAAGATGAAGGAGTAGAAGAGACCGATGCCCAACGGAACCAGCAGAGCGATCAGCACCCGGGCGTCGCGAATCGCGTCGACCAGATCCTTGCGCAGGATCGTCCAGACTCGACGGAAGGAGAAACCCCTCACAGCGGCCGTCCCGCCAGCGCGATGAAAACGTCCTCGAGGGTGCCCTCGTTGGAATGCATGGTCAGGATGTCGCCATTCTCGATCCACTGGGCCACACGAGCTGCGTCCTCGGCACTGGTGAGGCTGACATCATGCTCGGAACGGTCTTGCAGCAGCACTCTCGCCGTCGGCTCCCCGTAGCGGAGTTTCAGCTCCCGGGGAGTGTCGAGCGCGACAATCCGGCCGTTGGCCATGAACGCGACGCGGTCGCACAGCTCGTCCGCTTCCTCCATGTAGTGCGTGCAGAGCAGCACACTCACGCCGGTGCTGGCCAGCTCGCGGATGATGGTTCGCATTTCCCGGGAGCTGGCCGGATCGAGCCCGCGGGTCGGTTCGTCGAGCATCAGGACCTTCGGCGCATTGATCAGCGATCGGGCGATCAGGAGTCGCTGTTTCATTCCGGACGAGTAGGTCTTGAGTTTTCGGCTGGACGCCTCGGTCAGGCTGAAACGGGCCAGCAGTTCGTCGACGCGTGCCGCCGGAGCGCCATAGAGTTCGGCGAAGAACTTCAGATTGTCATAACCGCTGAGGCGTTCGTACAGATTCTGATCTTCGAACACCAGGTTGATCAGTGGTTTGACGTCAGAAAGGTGGGTGACGACATCGAATCCGCCGATGGAGGCGGCGCCTGACGTCGGCAGCGCCCGGCCGGTGAGCATGCGCAACGTGGTGGTTTTGCCGGCGCCATTGTGGCCGAGCAGGCCGAAAACCTCGCCTGGCGCCACAGAGAAGGTGATGCCGTCGACCGCTTTCACGTCGCCGTAGTGCTTGACCAGATTGTTGACGTCGATCATCGAATTCACAGACGGCACGAGGGCAGCAATACGTTGCGGGCGAGTATACGATGGAGGGAATGGGGCCACGCCGCTGCGCCAGCTACCATTCGCCAGGGAACCGCGCGACTGCAGATCGGCGCCGATGGAATCACCACGACTCTCAAGCCATCTCGACACCGAACCCGTCTTCCGCCTGCCGGAATGGCGGACGCCGATCATCGGCCGCGACAAAGAGCGGGCCGACCTGTCAGCGCTTCTCCAACAGGAGGATGTCTGGCTGGTCACTGTCACCGGACCGGGCGGAGTGGGGAAGTCGAGACTGGTCCATGCGGTTGCCAGAGACCTGGCCGGGCAGTTCGATGGACAGGTCGGATGGATTTCCCTGGCGGCCGCGCGCGACCGAAGCCGGGCCATCGAGCAGATGGTGTCGGTGCTTGGGATCGCGCCGGGGGCGGAGTCCGCCCAGGAGTCGCTGATCAGAACGCTTCGTCATCGTCGTGTGCTGCTCGTGCTGGACAATCTCGAGCAGGTTCCGGATCTGGCGCCATCGCTCGCAGAACTTGCCGATGAACTCCCCGACCTGAAAATCCTGGCCACGAGCCGCGTTCCGTTGCGCCTGCGCGGCGAGCGAGATCACGTGCTTGGCCCGTTGACCGCGCCCCGGCCGTCTGGGTCGTTCGCCGAACTGCGCGAGTCACCGGGTGTGCAGCTCTTCGTCAGCCGTGCCGAAGCCGCGGACAGCAGCTTTTCACTGAGCGAGGAGAATGCCGCCGATATCGCGGAGATCTGTCGCCGTCTGGATGGATTGCCGCTGGCGATCGAGCTGGCGGCGGCCAGAGTCCGGTTGCTGACACCCAGTGCGCTCGTTCCCCGTCTCACCCGCAGTCTCGATTTGCTGACGACCGGACCGCGCGATGCCCCGGAGCGGCACCAGACGCTCCGCAACACGATGCAATGGAGCTACGACCTCCTGCCAGAGGAGACCCGGCGCGTATTTCGGCAGTTGTCGGTCTTCTCGGACGCTTTCGGGCTGGACGCTGCCCATGCCGTTGCCGGAGCGAGCGAGGATGTCCTCGATCATCTCGCGACGCTGATCGAGCACAGTCTCGTGGTTCGCCTCGGCCAGCCGCAATCCGGTCGCTTCACCATGCTGGAAACGATCCGGGAGTTCGCGGCATCAGTACCAGCTTCCGAGGAGGAACGCCGCGACACAGCGCGGCGGCACGCATCCTATTTCGCGGCGCTGGCGCGCACCTCCGAGGTACGTCCCGGTCAACACGCTCCCTGGCTCGACCTGGTCGAAGGAGAGATCGGGCATATTCGTGATGCGCTCGACTGGTTCGAAGCCCAGGACGAATGGGAAGAACTTCTCACGACAGTGAATATGCTGGGCAGTTGGTGGTTGAGCCGCGGCAACATTCGCGAGGGATACGAATGGCTCAGGCGTGTTGCCCCGCATGCCCCAGACGTCGCTCCGTCGGTACGGGTTGATACCCAGATCAGCGCGGGCTGGTTTGCCACGCAGGTCGGCGACTTCGACTACGCGAAATCGATGATCGACGGCATCGATCTGGCCGAGCTGAATGACGAGCCGATCGAAACACAGGTGCGCTATTGCTCGCTACAGGGCGCCTGGTACTTCCTGCAGGAGGATGTGGACAACGCCCGTCTGCACATCGATCGGGCGCGGCAGCTGGCGGAGGACCGCGGGATCATCGCCCAGACGCCGAGCATCCGGATCAATCTGGGAGCGATTGCGGCAGTCTGCGGCGATCTGGAGGAGGCGAGGAAACAGCACCTGCTCGGGCTCCAGGAATCAACCGGCATCGATGTGCGGGCGATCCATGCCGCGGGTCTGGCCAACATCGAGACAAGGCTGGCGAACCTGCCAGCGGCTTGGCCCTATCTGCGTGCCGGTTGGAACGATGCCCGGCAAATCGGCTACGTCCAGCTGATGGTTTCCGCCATGGCCACCAAAGCGGAGCTGATGGCCAGGCTGGGGCGAATGGAGGACGCCGCGACGATCCTCGGCGCCGCCGATGAGCTGCGCCAGTCGCGGGGATGGTCGATCGTGGCCTATGTGAGCGAGGAATACAATGGTCTCATCGATCTCGTGAAGCAGGGAATGCCGGATGACGCCTATGCCCTGGCCGAAGCAAGGGGGCGCGCCATGCTGCCGAGCGAGATCGACGCGCTGATGGAGCTCGACCCATTTGCCGGGACAGTCGAGCCGGTGGCAGACGACTCAGGCGTCGAATCGAGACGGCACGGGCTGACCTCCAGGGAGCTGGAGGTGCTCCGGCAGCTCGTTCAGGGCAAAACCAATCCTGAAATCGCGGATGCGCTCTTCATCTCTGAGCGTACCGTCCAGACGCACGTCGCCCGCATCCTGCAGAAACTCGGCGTCTCCTCCCGGAGCGCAGCGGCGGTGGCGGCGGTCAGGGAGGGGATAGCCTAGCGGGCAGCGGGCAGCGGACGTGGACTGCGTACGAGTGTCAGCCGACGTAGTGCATGCAGCTTCGCGCCGCACACGGTCGCCTACTGCCCGCTGCCTGCTGCCGACCGCCCGCTGGCCTCCGCCAAATGGCGGATACACGGCTCCTTCGGAACTTCACGAACCTGGCGGATGGCGACCTTCCCGCCCGCTGACATGATTGCTGCAGTGCCCCTGAAGATACTCGGGCACGGACAGGAGCAGCAATGAATTCGTCATCCTTCCAATCTCCCGAACTGACTCTCGAAGTCGCCCGCCGGCGTGCTCAATCTCCGGCCAAACAGCAATACGAGTACTTTCTCGATGAAGGCAAGAAGCGGTCATTGCGAGTCCGGATGCAAGGGCTCTTTTCCTCATTGCGCCGCAGGAACGCATCCTCCCGGATCGGGAGTTCTCGCCGGTCGTTGTCGCATCAGCGGATCCAGGTACGCCCGTGACTCGCACGCGTCCGGCGAACTCGCATGCACCACTTCCCCAGACCAACGAATCACGCCGATTTGACGTAGACTCGCGCAGGTGGCGTCGATTGGGCAGCGGGATTGAGGCGGGTCGGTGGTGGTTGCGGGGACTGGATCAACTGAGGAAACGCCAACCGCATCGCCAAGCTCCCCCAGTCCCCGACGATCAGGCGGTCTTTCCGACGCCCAGCTGACCTCCGGCTTCCTCCTGCTGGCGATCACCACATTTGCCACCTCGACCGCCATGCAAACCGTCCAGGCGATTCAGCCGAATTTCATGCGCGACGTCCTCGGTATGGATGGCGCGCAGAACGGCTACATGATCGCGATCCGCGAACTGCCTGGTTTTCTGCTGATCTTCGTGGCGGCCATTCTGCTCCGGTTGGGTCTGGCCCGGGCCAGTGCCCTTTCCCTGATCATCATGGGCGTCGGATACAGCCTGATGTCGCTGACCGACTCGTTCGGCCAGCTCATTCTGCCGACCTTGATCGCCAGCGTCGGGTTCCACTCCTGGTTGCAGCTCCAACCCGCTCTCGGTCTGTCGATCGCCCCCAGGGGAAACGAGGGGAGTGTGCTGGGCAGGCTGAACAGCATCGGTTCGCTGGGCAGTTTTTTCGGCCTGGGAGGCGTCCTACTGCTGTTGCTGGGCATCGAGCATTTTCGCGGTGACCTGACCGCGTATCAGGAGCCCTTTCTGCGCGGTCTCTTCATCGCGGTTGGCGTTGCCGCCGTGATCGGCGCGATCGCGATCGCGCGTTTCCCGGTTTCGGCGAGCGACATCGCCGCCGCCCGGGTGGCTCCCAAGATCGTCTGGCGGCAGGAGTACAAGCTCTACTACGCATTGTCGTTTCTCGATGGCAGCCGTCAGCAGATTTACTTCGCCTTTGCCCCGTTCGTGCTGGTCGAAGAGTTCAAGGTGAATGCCCGGTCGATCACGACCCTGCTGATCATCTCAGCAGTGATCAACTGGAGAACCGGTTCGTTCGTGGGACGCATGGTCGACGTTCACGGCGAAAAGCGCATCCTGACCATCGCCTACATCCTCCACTTCATCGTCTTTCTGGGGTTCGCATTTTCCACGAATGTCTGGATGCTCTATTTCTTCTATCTGGGCTACCTGTGGCTTTTCCTCTTCTATGTGGGAACGACGACCTATCTGCGCAAGATCGCCCACCGGGAGGACATTCCCGCGTCGCTGGCCATGGGTGTGTCGCTGGCCCATCTGACCGCCATCGTCGTGCCCATCATTGGTGCGGCGCTCTGGAGCAGACTCGGCTACCAGTTCCCCTTCCTCTTCGGAACAGTTTTCTGCCTAGCATCCCTCTACCTAACCCAGAAGATCGACGTCTCCCGGCAGCGCGTCGCGGGGTACAGTTGAGCTTGCGCGAGGACGCCGACCCGCCAGCCGGCGCCACGTGCAGGCAAGCGATGCGTAGCCTCGCCATTTATGGCGTTTTCGCCCACATCCGCCAGCCCGGATTGTTTATCAGGCGACAAACACAACCTTTGACCGCAACCTTGTCGCCATGTAGTCGCAGACCCCCGTGTCTGCACTTGTATGGGACACGCTGCGATCGCTCGCCATCGTCCTCATGCGCAAGAATCGCGACCCCGCATCGGCGCGTGAAGAGAAGCCGTCGCCAATGGATGCGTTGCGCCTCCCTGCGAGAGCAGACACGGGGGGTCTGCGACTACAGACAAACATGACCGTCAATGCGCCGACGAATGTGACCGAATCATCCTCGAGCTGGTGGCCGAGAGTCCCGCGATCATGATGATGGCGACTACGAAGTGGAGGACGATCAACGCTACAGCCGTTTTGCCGTCCGCTTCATAGGACGGACCCAGTATCGAAATTGCCAGCGCCACGCTACCCACCGACGGCCACCAGTGGGCGCGTCCGGTTCGGGCCAGGAGCTCGAACACCAACCAGCCGAGCAGACCCGCGGCCAGAGCGGCAACCCCGACTTCGGCAGCGCCGATCTCGGTGCCGTCTTTCAGCAGAAAATCGACATCCAGAAGCGTCATGACCCAGTACGCGGCGAGCGCCGCGATCGTCGCGACAGCGACAACCAGCGCTTGTTGCAGTCTTCTCGGATAGGTCGTCATTGCTTTCCCCTTTCTGTCGCTACAGACAGATTCGGGCGCAATGTCCGTGCCAGATCGATGCCGGCGCAGGGCCGGATGGCCACCGGCACAGGGCCGGGTGGCTACGGTGAACCTGGGTTGTACCGGAAGATCTTCACGCCGTTCTGGTCGTAGACCAGCTCCAGCAAACCGGCCGCGACAGCCTCGTCGAACTTGGCCAGCGCAGACTCGGCGTAGTAGGCGCGCTCCAGCGGACCGACATAGATGTAGGTGACGCCATAGCGATCGAGCAGGGGCCGGATGCTCTCGAATGAGCGGGTCTCACCGAAGATCGTAGCCACATCCGCCTTGCGCTGATCGATCAGATTCTGCATGCCGGGGCGTTGTTGCGTCTGGTGCCAATCCCAGCCGATGACGGTGGGGAGACCGGTGTAGACGCTGACCCGTGAACCCCATCGGTAGAGGGGCGTCACGGCCTCCAGCACGACCGGCGAGCCTTCGACGTTCTCCCGCAGCCAGTCGATCGCCACCCGATCCTGGAGAAGGAGGATGCTCGAGGGTTCCAACCCATCCGGGCCGTCGACAAAGGTCGCTTCGTCCATGTACGCCATGCCATCGAGTGTGCCCGGCAGATCGGTGAAGCGATCGTCGAGCCGGGCTGATGTCGCATAGACCGGATAGACGAGCGATGCCGCCACCAGCACGGCGAAAACGATCAACCATGGACCGCGCACGAACCAGGACATCTGCCGGCGCAGGCGATCGAGAAAGAGCACGAGGAAGACGGCGGCGGCCAGCCCGAGCAGCACCCACACCTGCAAATAGAACTTGAATACCGTGTTCATCCGGCCGATATCGCCGCGCAGGGTGTAGTGCTCGACGCCAAAGCTGATGAAGAGCGCGGCCAGGGTGAGTCCGCACAGGAAGAGGAACGCCGGTTCGCGCTCCCGGTTGATGACCTCCAGCGTGACCAGCGCGATCATCGCCACAAGCATCCCCGATATCGAATCGGCCCACAGACTGATACCGCCGAGCAGCACCAGCATGATGGCGATAAGCCCCGACAGCGACCAGCGAATCTCGACTGGCGACGTCTCCAGGTGGACGGCTCGGCCGCTGTTGCCGGCATCGTTCGCGCCGAACGTGAGTGTCGACGGCAGCGGCAAAGTGAATCGGTGAGACCGGTCGTCGTTCAACAGGTCGGCCACGATGTAGCTGCCGATCACGAAGAGAAAGAGCCCATGGATGATCAGGTAGGTGTCGGGGGGGGAGCGATCGAGCCAGGGATCGAATCCGGAGTTGGGTACCTGATAGTGACTGATGAAGGGGAGATAGATGACTCGGCCCAGAACGACAACCGCCGCCATGGTCACGGCGGCCCGCCTGAGCACGGCGAAGGAGACGCGCCAGCCGAGGGTCCCCGATGACGTCGCCGCGACGGCGGATCCCAGCGCATCGACCAGGAAGATCGTGCCGCCGGTGATCAGCAGATAGGTGGGGTAATCCCAGGTGTTGATCGGGTAGAGCGCTCCCGTCACCACCGCCGCCAGGACGACGAGGGCAGCGCGTTCTCCCAGTTCGGACCGCGGCAGTGAGGCGACCCACGATCGGACGCTCTGTCCGAGCCCAAATGCCGGTTCGTCTGGTTCGACGCTGGAGGGGCGCTGGTCCGGCCACATCGAGGAACAGAGCATCCCCAGAGCCACGACCAGCGCCGCAATCGTGAACGGAATCGACATCATGTGGGGGTGGAGATCGGCGAAAAGAAAAGAGAAGTAGGGGAACTCATTGATCGTACCGTCGATCAGGCGGGTGGGGGTCCAGAAAGCATCGGTGGGCAACGAGCGAGGGTTGGCCACGGCACGCACGACACCCCGCGCGATGTCGCCAAAATGCCCAAGACTCAGCAGGCCAGAGGCGCTGGTCGGTTCGAATCCCCATTCACCGGCGCCGAACCGGCGGGCCATGTCGAGATTGCCGATCACGGCCACGAAGAAACTGCCGATCACTCCCAGTCCGAGCGGCCACCAGAGCGATCGCAGTTTCAGGTGCCGCGACAGGAGGGAGATCGACGTCGAGGCCACGCTCCAGGCGTTCAAGACAGTCAGGGCGAAACAGGTTGCGACTGCCAGCTGGAATGCCGTCTCGGGAACGATCGCGGTCAGGCGGGTCAGCGATCCGAGGATCACCCAGCCGAAGTAGTAGTAGTTGAGATACCCCCCGGCAAACCAGGGATCGTAGGGCGGGAAGTGGGTCGACCGGAGCACCGCGTTGAAGTAGGCGAACTCCATCGGTTTTTCGCCGCCGCGGGCCGGGTGCCAGAGGTCGGGGTTCTGCCAGCGGAGCCAGACGAAAAAGAGAAAAGCGGCCAGAAAGAGAACTTCGGCAACCAGGATGCTGCGCCAGAGGGGTTTCAGATCGTCCCAGAGCCGTCGCCAGTGTCCGCCGGTGGCGATCACTGAAAGCGCCGCCATGGCCAGGATGCCGTAGAAAACGGCGAGCCCACCAAAGGACATGATCTTGAAACTGGCCAGCAGCCAGGCGATGGTCGCGGCGCCGAGCAGCCCAATGGTCTTGCTCACGGCATACCCCCGGTCGGGGAGCCGTTTCAGCACTTTCCAGCAGAGCGGTACGGCCGCCAGCGCCATCAGCTGAAGCGCCAGATACCACGCCACAACCGGGTACCGGTTGGAGAGGGAGTCAGGGTCGAAGAGCTCGCTCCAGGTGCCGCCTGCCTGCTGGACGGCCAGTTCCTCTTCGTCGAACTGGAGGAGGTCGTATCCGGCGTTCACCGAACGGATGTTGGCGATCTCCTGATTGAGGAAGGTGGCCAGGTGTGTGGCCACGCGATCGGCATCGAACTCGGCGGTTTTGCGAAACGCCAGCACCTTCGGATGGTCGTAGACGGAAAAGGCTTCTTCCGCGTTGTCATCGTTGAGCTCGATGCCGAAGAGCTCCGGATGGGAGGCGAAAGTCTCCACCAGCTCGAAACCGAGCTCTCCGGAAAAGAGCATCCGGTAGTACTCGATCGTCATCGGGTACTTTTCGGGCATGCGGGTGATCGAGTCGTAGAGCCGGTTGCTGGAGAGGAAGAGCCAGTCGCTCTGCTCCAGGATATCGACCATCCGGGAGAGCTTTTCGGCATTGTCCGGATCGTAGTTGGGCATCTGTTGCCCGGGAAACGCGCCCGACCCGGGATAGCCGGGCAGGTTGAGGGGGAGGGGATCGTCCCAATGCTCGAGCGCGACGGTCCCCTCCGGGACGTTGTTGTAGATCCATTCCGAAGCCGCAACGCGCGTGGTCGGGTTGGTGTAGATCGACGAAAACGCGATCGCGTAGAACGCGGTCAGCGCAACAACAGCCACCGCCGGCAGCACAAAGAGCCAGTCCCGTTTCGGCCAGCGGTCACGGCCCCAGGCGTAGAGCGCCATCAACCCCGCCGCGGCCAGCAATGCCAGAAATGGGTAGGCCGGGATCACGTAGCGCATCGTGCGGGTGAAGGCGACGCTGTAGTAGACGAGATGAAACGCTGGCCAGCCGATCAGCACGAGCAACCAGGTCGGGGGAAGCCGCTTCGCCGTCAGCGCGCGCAGCGAAGCGAACCCCAGTCCTGCCAGCGCCGCGATACCCAGGGCGGGACCCATACCCCAGAGCACCAGGTTCCTGGTGATGAAGGAGAGCGGCCGGTTGGCCCACTGGACGGAGGGGGGAGCGTCCGCATCGCCGCTCTGGATGGCTCGCCAGTATTCGACATCGCGGGTCCAGCGAGGATCGAACGAGAAGTTGAGCGGATTGCCGCTGGCGAATGCGTAGGGTTGGGCAAAGCGGAATGTCCAGATGGCGGCAACGACCGCCACGGCCACTCCCAGCAGAACCGGCAAACCCCGCTTCGACGGTTTTCGCCAAAAGGCCTCGATACCGTGAATCCGCATCTGCTCGATCAGCGGCAGCGCGGTGACCGCGATGATCGGCAACGCACTCAGCTTGCTGGCGATCGCCAATCCGGCCAGCACACCCGACAGCGCGAAATCCCACCACCGCCCCCGGTCGTTGGCCCGTAAGGCGAAGTAGAACGCTCCCAGGCAGAACGCAGTCACCCAGTTGTCGAATGTCCCGAAGTGGGAGAGTTGAATCGGGAGCACGCTGAGGGTGTAGAGCAACGCACCGAGCAATGCCACGGTATCGCCAAAGAGGCGCCGGCCGATCAGGAAGAGGAGCAATATCGAAAAGAGATCGACAATGGCCGACAGCGACCGGCTGGCCAGGTGATAGCTGCCATACTGGTCGTTGCCGGTCAGCTCACCCCACCACTTGCCAATCACCAGCGGGAATGTTCCATAAATGAAGGTGGGATAGCGGGCATTGCCATCCCCATCCCTGACGTTGTAGGGATTGAGGGGGGATGTCTGGCTGTCCAGGTAGCCGCCGATGCCGTCCGGCCACTGGACCTCGGTGGCCACCATGGTCAGAAAGCGCTCGTCCGGATGCAGGTTTTGCCCATCATCCCAATCGGCATTGGTCAGACGGAGCAGACCACCCAGCACGAGGATCAGCAGGAGGGTCAGCGGCGTGACGTATCGCATCAACGCCGGCGCAATCGCGTCACCCGTTGATTTGGCAGGTATGGCCGGAGCGCTCTCGCTTACCACGGCTCAGCACGCATCGCCGTCGGGCGAGACTGGTTTAACGGCCGACACAAACTGATAGGCGCCCGTTTCTGGCAGTGGCTCGTCATAATAACGGCGATACCACCAGGCATATGGCTTCATTTGGGCGGGATGGAGCACCCATTTGCCCAGCAATCGCTTGGACGCCAGATTGGGGAGTCCCAGATAGTGAGCCATGTCGAAGGCGTGGTGCGCCTGTTCGGAAAAGTAGTAGGTGTGCTGGCGCATCTCCAGCCCGACCCGACGCAACCGCTCGTCCCAGACGCCGGGCGGGTCGACATGGTAGTGGTAGGAGATCTTGTTGAAGAAATCGCCGTAGGCAGCGGACGCCCGATCGAGTCTCGCCTTGCGCAGAGCCGTCGATCCGAGCAGGAACTCCGGATAGTGCTCGCTTGGCAGGGTGGTGGCGAATGTGCCGCCCGGTTTCAACACCCGGCTGATTTCAGAGAGCGTGGCGTCGACGTCGGGGATATGTTCGATCACGCAATTGCTGACAACGGTGGCGAATGACCCATCCCGAAACGGGAGCGATGTCGCACTGCCCTGCACCACATCGAGATAGACCCCCGGCCGCATAGCGGCTGCTTCCTGGAGATCGCGATCCATCGGATCGAGGCCGACATCGATCGGTTCGTCGTAGGCAATCGAGGCGAAGTTGCCGTCGCCGCATCCGATATCGAGCACCGGATGGACCAGTTCGACCGCGTTCATGAATTTGCATTCGACCGAACGAAGGAGCGCCCGGTGAGGAGCCATGCTCTCCAGATGCGGCGTCAGGAAATCACGATCGGTGGTGCTTTTCACACTGCTTGCCGTTTCTCTTCGATCAACCGGTCGAACAACGCTTCGTATGAGGCCACGGTTACCGATGGGTCGAAGAGCGATTCGATGTCCGCCCGGGGCCGCTGGTAGGCGTCCCGGTTGGCCAACACCTTGCGGATACCGGCTTCGAGCGATGCGGCGTCGGCAATCTGCACGATCTCTCCCATCCCGGTCATGGTCACCGGCTGGCGAACGCCCGGCAGGTTCGTGGCCACCACGGGCGTTCCGCAGAGCATCGACTCCACCTGCACCAGTCCGAACGATTCGGTCGAATTGACGCTTGTCATCAGCAGGGCGTCCAGCGAACCATAGAACGCCGGCAACTGGTGCGACCCCAATGTGCCGATAAAGCGCCAGTGATCGCCCAGCGCGTCGATCTTCGGCCGCAACCGTTCCCGATAGTCATCTTCGCCGATAACCTCTCGGTACGGACCGGCGAAAAGAATGCGCAGATCAGGATAGTCCCGAATCAGCGATGGCGCTGCTTCGATAGCGTATTCGATTCCTTTTTCCGTGGCGAACCGGGAGGCAAATCCGAGAACCGGACCGTTGCCGATTCCGTGCGACGCCTTGAATGTGGCCACTTCTCCCACGGTCGGTGCGGGCATCGTGACCGGCGGACCGATAACCACACGTTTGTCCCGCCACCGCCGGAGAAACGGGGAATGCTCGGCATAGTCGTCCGTGTAGGCGACCACCGCATCGGCGAGGCGCCCCGAAACGAGGTTCGCCGCATCGACAACCCGGCCGACACCGGCATTGAGGCGTCCGGGCGGCAGATCGAGATCGCAGTGATAGGTGAGCACGACCGGTTTGCCCAGCGTTCGGGCAGGGGCCGCCACCAGTGGAGACTCGACCTGGGGAAGATGCAGACTGGCGATGTCGTGATTCCGCAACAACTGCGCGGCTTTCGGCCCGAATTGCGGCATGAGCGGTCCCTTGCCCACGGAAGCCACAACCGGTATCCGGACGATCCGCACACCCCTCACGATCTCGTCTGTCGGCAGCTCAGGTCTATGGCGGGAGGTCAGCACCGTCACCTGGTGGCCCCGCTCGGCGAATGCTGAGGCCAGCCGCTCAACATAGATCGTCAAACCACTGACATGAGGGGTGTAGTAGGTGAGCGAGAAAAGGATGCGCATCGGGAAGGTCAGCTGAAGAGCGCGCGATTGTCGTCGATCCAGGCAAGGAGATTGGCCACACCCTGTTCGACCGGCGTCGTGGCGCGCCAGCCGGTGTCGCGTTGAAAGGCTGCCGTATCGGCAATGAACACGGGCTGGTCGCCGGGCCGTTCGGGAGCGAAGGCCGGAGCGGGAAGTTCTCTGCCGAGCAGATCTTCCAGCAACGGACCAAACTCCCACCAGATGGAAAGGGCGTTTTCCGCGCCGCCCCCCATGTTGTAGACCTTGCCACTCGTCGCGTCGCTCTTTTCGATGGCCAGCTCATAGGCGTGCAGCAGATCGTCGATATAGAGGAGGTCGCGCACCTGCTTGCCATCGCCGTAGATGGTGATGGGCTGACCCGTCAGGGCGGCAATGGCGAACCATGCCACCCACCCCTGCTCTTCGACACCCATCTGGCGTGGACCGTAGATGCAGGACTGCCGAAAGACGACGGTTTGCAGACCGTAAATCCGGGCATAGTCGTGCACATATTGATCGGCAGCTCCCTTGGAGCAGCCATAGGGTGAGTGGAAGTCGAGCGGTTCGCTCTCGCTCACCCCGTTGGGCAGATTCTGGAACGCGTGCCGCGTTTCGAGTTCGACCGTTTGCAAATGAGCGAGCTCGCCATAGACCTTGTTCGTCGACGCAAAGACCAGCGGGGGACGATGGGACGACGTTCTGATCGCTTCGAGCAGATTGAAGGTGCCGAGGGCGTTGACCGCGAAATCGTGGCGGGGATCCGCCACGGACGTCGTCACGGCTACCTGTGCCGCGAGGTGATAGACGGCGTCCGCACCGGCGACGACGCGCTCGCAGGCACGCGCGTCGGTGACCGATTCGGCGATCAGGTCAAACGAATCGCCATGTCGCTCGCGCAGCCAGCGGATGTTCTCGTCGGCGCCGGGACGCGAGAGATCGTCGAGGATCGTGACCCGCCGGCCAGCGGAGAGCGCCCGGTCGGCCAGATTGGCGCCGATAAAACCAGCGCCCCCGGTAACCAGCAGTGATTGAGGGGTTTCCACGCGAAAAAGGTTCCCGTTCCGGCGTCGGTCAGTCGCGGTTGAGCGGTTCGATCACCTCGATTGAACCGCGGTCGATGATACCACCGGGTACCGCGTCATCAGTTCTGCGGATGACTATGTACGTCGTTCCAGTGCTGTTTGGGCGGAATGTCGATTGCAAATACTGAATTCTGCGGATGGCGGTCGTCGCCACAGATCATAGGATTAGCTCAGGTCGAATTCGAATCCGGACAACGAGACAACTAATGGAACGTGCACCAGGCACGGGAATGTACTGGAGGAGTAGGGTGGTTATGGAAACGGTGCTGGAGCGTCCCGCGCCCAGCGCGACGGGATTCGAAAAGCTGGCGGGACGTATCGAGGGCAGAGTCTTTACCGAGGGGCACGACAATTATGATGAGTCGCGCCGGATCTGGAACGCTCTGCGGGACCGCAAACCGGCTGCAATCGTCCGGCCCAAAACGGTGCAGGATGTCGTCCAGTCGGCCAGATTCGCCCGGGCAAACGGCTACCTTCTCTCGGCGAAGAGCGGCGGGCATGGCATCAGCGGAGGCGCGGTGCGGGATGGCGGCATCACCATCGACTTCTCCCGCTGGAAAGAGATCGAGATCGATGCCGGAGCGCGTACTGCCCGCCTTCAGCCAGGTTTGACCTGGGGAGAGATCGATGCCGCCACCCAGGAGTATGGGCTGGCCATCCCGGGCGGTAAAGTGGCCTCCATCGGGGCAGGTGGGTCGATTCTGGCAGGGGGCATCGGTTGGCTGCTGCGGTCGCACGGTCTGACCATCGATTCCCTGCGATCGGTCGACGTCGTCACCGGCGACGGACGGTTGATCCATGTCGACGGCCGGACCAACCCCGACCTCTTCTGGGGAATGCGGGGCGCCGGGTCATATCTCGGTATCGCCACATCGTTCGAGTTCGATCTGGCGCCGGTGAACAATGTCCTGGCTGGGATCGTCTTTCATCCGATCGATCGTGCGGTTGAGGTTCTCGCCTTTTATCGGGAGTTCACGGCAAATGCGCCGGACGAACTCACCAGCATGGCCGCACTGATGTATGGCCCGGAGGGTGGCAAGACCGTCGCCATTGGCGTCAACTGGGCGGGAGATCTCGACGAGGGCGAAAAGGTCCTCGCTCCGCTCCGCGCTTTTGGTCCGCCGGCAGCCGACATGATCGGGGTCATGCCGTATGGACTCCTGCAGAAAGAACTGGCCAAGATGACGCCGCCGGGTGTCAACCGGGGGATGAAGTCCGGGTTTCTCCAGACGTTCGACGATGACTTCATCGCCCAGGCCGCGGACGCTTTTCGTACCGCTCCCACTCCCGAGTGCATGATGCTCATCGAGCACCATGGTGGCGCGGCACGCGCCGCGGGGAATGACGCAACCGCGTATCTGCATCGCGATCGCGACTACAATCTGGTGATCGATGCAGGCTGGAAAAAAGACGTTCTCGGTCGCGAGACCTATCTCTGGCTGGCCAGCACCTGGAACCGGCTGCGGCCAATGACCGCCAATGCCGCCTATTCCGGATATCTCGATGCGGACGATATCGGCCGGGGGCTCGAAGCGTTCGGTGTCGCCGGGTTTGCCCGGCTGCGAAACCTGAAAGCGAAAACCGATCCAGGGCACATTCTGGCCAGTCTGCCCGGGCTGCGCATCCTGTGAAGGGGCGACCATCGCGGCTCGCCGCATCTCGAAGCACCACCATTGAGAAGACGATGAACATCATGATCGATTCGATGGGGAACAAGGAGCGACGGAAGCGCCTGCGGCTTGCGTTCTTCGCCGGGTTGCTCGCGATCTCGCTGGCAGCTGGCGCCTGGAGCCTGTTCGACAGCGGCGAGGCGATCAGCGCGCAGCAGGTGAAGGAATTCACCCTGACCGCCGAAGAGATCGACTGGGAACTTCAGCCCGGCACAATCGTCAAAGCCTGGGCGTACAACGGGCAGGTCCCGGGTCCCGAGATCCGGGTGACCGAAGGTGACCTGGTTCGCATTCATTTCGAGAACAGATTGCCGGTTGCCTCCACGATTCACTTCCATGGGGTCAACGTTCCCCAGGAGATGGATGGTCCGGCCGGGCTCAATCAGGCGGCTGTCGAACCAGGTGAGTCGTTCACCTACGAGTTCGTGGCCACGCCGTCGGGAACGCGGTGGTTCCACTCGCACACCGATGTCGCCACGCAGGTGATGCTCGGGCTCTATGGATCGTTCATCGTCGAACCGAAGTCGCCACAGGTTGCGTTCGATCGCGAATACACCTATGTGCTCTCAGAATGGGATCTGGAGCTGACGCCCGAGGTGGCGATGGGGCTGGAGCCGCGCGGCCCGCGCGATTCGCAGCTGCGCGGCGGTGAATTCGGCGCCGATCTCTTCCTCTTCAATGGCAAGATGCACGACGGTATCGCGCCGATGCTGGTCGAGGAAGGGGACCGGGTGTTGATTCGCCTGATCAACGCCGGAACGATGGCGCATCCGTTTCACACCCATGGGCACTCCTTCCGGGTCGTGGGCACCGATGGCAATCTTGTCCCCGAGGCGGCCCAGATCGTCAAAGACACCATCATGATCGCGCCGGGCGAGCGATATGACCTGCTACTGGTAGCCGACAATCCCGGCGTCTGGATGGTCCACTGTCACATCGAAAATCATGCCGACAACGGGATGATGACCGTCATTCAGTACAGAGGCGTCATGCCCAGCGGTCCGATCGCCGAGAACTGGAACCCCAAAACCGGCGGTCTCGCCGTTCCCTCAAAGGATCCATCGATGGGCATGGGTCATGCATTGCATCATGCGGCTGATCCTGCGTCTGGCGCCTCCGAGACGCCGTCGGCAGAGGCTCCAGTGCCGGCGGGTGAGGCCGTGGTGGCGCTCGCCGACAATCGCTATGTCCCCGGCGGCATCACCGTCACCGCGGGGACGACTGTGACCTTTCAGAACACCGGCGGGAACTGGCACAGCGTGAAGGGAAATGGAGGGGCCATCGACTCCGGAAGCATCGAGTCGGGAGGCGACTGGTCATATACATTCGACGAACCCGGGGTCTTCAAATTGATCTGTATCCAGCATATTCGGCAGGGAATGAGCGGAGAAGTGATCGTGGTCGCTGCGGACGAATGATGGTTCCGTCCGGGTCTGGCGCCCCGCTGAAATCATGCCGAAAATGCGTCTCGGCGAATGAACATTTTGGCAGAAGGGAGGTCTATACTGAATCTTGGCCCTCGATGTTCGGGGGTAGTTAAGTCGTGGGATATGCAATAAGTGGAGGACGCAGTGACAACACGCAGATCAGTACTCAAAGGGGCAGTTGTAGCAGGGGCAGCTGCCGTTCCCGTTCTCAAGGGTGTCTCCGGAACATTGGCCCAGGATGGCGCAACGCCTGAGGCACAGGGTGGACCGCCGATTCCTGAGAATTGTGTGCTTGTTGCCGGTGGGCTCAACAATCCTCGCGGTATCGCCATCGCAGCCGACGGGTCCATCTATGTGACCGAAGCGGGCACCGGTGGAGACGAAGAGCTCTTCGAGCCTTCGGCTGCCACGCCAGACGCCAGCCCCGTTCCTCAGACCCCCTTCGCCACCCGCGGTCCGTCTGGTCAGGTGATCAAGATCGCAGCCGACGGCAGCGCGACCGTCGTCGCGACGGGGCTGACCTCCTATCTGATTGGCGGGTTCGAGCCGAATGGCCCGAACGGCATCGCGCTCGGTGATGGCGTGATCTACGTCTCCGTTGGCGGGTTGGGCCCGGCCACAGGTGCTGTGGAGCCGGGTGAGACCGATGGCCGCATCGTTTCGGTGGACGAGGCCAGCGGTGCTGTGACGATCGTCGCCGACCTCAGTGCGTACGAAATCGAGAACAACCCCGATCCGAACGCCGTCGACTCCAACCCGTACGGCATTACCCTGGGCGCTGATGGTCTGATCTATGCCGCCGACGCCGGAGCCAACACTGTCTACAGTGTCGATCCCGCCACCGGCGAGATCGCGGTCGTCGCGGTGATTCCGGGCATCGAGCTTCCCGAGGAGATGCAGCAGGAAGGCGGCAACCCGGCGCGGGGTGGCGCACAGGAGATCGACCCGGTTCCGACCGGCGTGGCCGTCGGCGCCAATGGTGATGTGTTCGTCTCTCTGCTGAGTGGCGGTCCCTTCCCGGCTGGAGCGGCGAAGATCCAGAAGATCTCCGGCGGCACCGTCAGCGACGTGGCCGGCGGACTGACCATGGCGACTGACGTGGCGATCGGACCGGATGGCCACCTCTACGCCGTTCAGATCTCACTGAACTTCCTGGCCGAGACGCCGGATCCGGGCAGCGTCGTCCGCGTCCTGGAGAATGGCACGCTCGAGACGGTCGTCGAGGGCTTGATGCTCCCGAACGGTCTCGCGTTCGATGACGCCGGCAACCTCTACATCACCGCAGGCACAGTAGCGCCTCCGGGCATGGGACCGGTCGGCATGGTGCTCCGCTGCGACGGTGTTGCAGCGTCCGCATAGTCGCTGTACAGCCATAGGTGCAAAAAACGAGGGCGCGTTCGCGCCCTCGTTTTCGCATCTCATGATTCCCGACTCGGACCCAGTCGCCAAGTGATCTCGGATTCCGGGGCGCCTGTTCCGCGGAAGTGCGGCCAACCATGCCCACGAACCCCAGTCACCAAGTAGCCTCAGACCCCCGTGTCTGATTTCCCATGGAGAAGGAGGTCGTCTCTGCCGACGCGGTGGTTCGCCGTTGTTCTCATGCGTACGCACGCAGTGAGCACCACCGCCCCTCTGAGATCCGGCAGACACGGGGGGCTGCAACTACGGAGGTGACCGGCGATCGCAGCGTGGAACCGCCTACAGTTCCTGGTGATAGGCGAAGAGTCGCTCTCCGTCGAGGCGGCGCAGCTTCTGCAGCGCTTCGTTCTCGATCTGGCGTACCCGCTCCCGGCTGATTTCCAGCTTCTCGCCGACTTCGGCGAGGGTGTGCTGGTGGCTGTGGCCGAGCCCGAACCGCAGCTGCAGAACGAGTCGCTCACGTGGCGTCAGGGTGTCAAGCGCTGCCGCGACATCGCGCTTCAGCATCGACTCACTGGCGGCCTCGTAGGGAGTCTCCGACACCTCATCGGCGATCAGATCGCCAAGGCTCGTCTCATCTTCGCTGCCGATCGGCGTTTCCAGCGAGATCGTTCGCTGGGCGGCCTGGATGATCTGCTGGATTTTCTCCGGCGCGACTGCCATCGCTTCGGCGACTTCTTCCGGGGTTGGCTGGCGACCCAGTTCCTGGGCCAGCATGTTCAGCGTTTTGCGATACCGGGAAATCGAGTCGCCCATGTGAACCGGGAGACGAATCGTCCGGCTCTGGTCGGCGATGGCCCGGGTGATCGCCTGGCGAATCCACCACGTTGCGTAGGTGCTGAAGCGGAAACCCTTCCGCCAGTCGTACTTCTGCACGGCCCGCATCAGACCGATGTTCCCTTCCTGGATCAAGTCGAGAAGGGTGAGGCCGCGATTGACGTATCGCTTGGCGATCGAGACGACCAGACGAAGATTCGCCCGGACGAAGAGCTGCGTTGCGGCCATGTCGCCATCTTCGACGCGCTTGGCCAGCTCGATCTCCTGAGCGTGGGTGAGCAGGGGAGTCTCGGCGATCTCCCGCAAATAGAGGCGGACGGGATCGTTGATGAAGTTCGGATCGAGCCTCTGCAGCACGTCAAGGTCGCGCTCGAGGTCAACCTCGGGCTCGATCTCCTCGGCAAGCTGTGTCTGGAGTTCCTCGGGAAGCTCGAGCTTCTCTTCGGGCGATGCCACGACCTCAGCGACGAGATCGTCGAGTTTCTCCACGCCAAAGGTCTGAATCGAATCACTCATGTGCGCGCATGTCTCCATAACGCCGAATACGTCGTCGTATTCAGCGCTCTATACCTGGTCCGAAATTCGGAGGAAATACGACGACCACTGCCTTCCGCGGAGCCTTCGACTGCACCCAGCCATGCCCTTCGCGAGTGGCGGTCCAATGGATATAACGCACGAACCGGGCCGGCTGGATTGCATGTCAACCGGCGCTCTATGGCGCCGCAGCACGGCAAGCAGCGGTGGCGTTATGCCATCGGCGACATTGTGCCGCCTTTCACAAGCTAAGCATTATAGCAGATTGTGGCTGATTTGGAAGAGGTCCGGACAGTTTTCTTTGTGAACAACGAAAAAGCAAGGGCGGAGGCTTTGGCCTCCGCCCTTTGCTGAGCCTCGCCGGGTTACTTGCCGCAGCCGCAGCCGTGTGCGGTCGGCTCGTTGGCGCCGGTGTCGAAGGAATGGCCGCACGAGCAGGAGGCCACGGCATTCGGGTTTCGAACCGTGAATCCGCCCCCCATCAGAGAATTGACGTAATCAACCTCTGCGCCCTGCAGGTACATGCCGCTGAAGCTGTCGACGAGGAGCTTCACGCCATCGGTTTCGATAACGGTGTCGTCCTCTTCCGCGGTGTCTTCGATGGTCATGCCGTACTGCAGACCGGAACATCCGCCCGGCGCCACGAAAACCCGAAGCATCTGGTCAGGGGTACCCTGCTCGACCAGAAAGTTCTTGAGCTGGCTGACAGCTTCGGAGGTCATGGTGATGACGGATTCTGTGGTAACTGACATCGAAAAGTCTCCTCCCGGAGTGGTAAAGGCATGTTGCTCGAGGTTCACGTGCCTCGGAATCGCCTGCATTCATCATAACGGCGGAGGCATGCCCGAGGCAACATGCCAGCGCCGCACCGGAGACTATTCTCCTTCGATCCATACCCGCTTCATGTAGGGCGCGCTGGCGTTTGGCAGAGGCGTCACCCCCTGATACCGGGAGTCCCAGACCAGCCACGAGTCGATCACATAGTGGAAGAGGTTGGGCGTCAGGTCGTCCAGCTTCAGCTGGATTTCGGTATAGAGCGCCTGGCGCTGCTCGACATCGACGGTCGATCTGGCCAGATCCATCAGCGCATCGAGGTCCGGGTCGAACAACTGGTTGCGATTCGATGTGGAGGTCGAATGGTACCGGCCGCGAGTGTAACCATCGGGATCGGGCAGCCCGAGGAGCAGGATGTTCAGCATCTCGAATTCCTTGTTCACCCAGGCGTCGAGCAGACTTCCCCATTCCATCTGCTCGATCGTCACATTCACATCGATCGCCCTGAGCTGTTGCTGCAGGATCTGGGCGTTGGCGATATCCAGGATGTATTGGGGTGATGCCCGCAGAGTGATGTCGAAACCGTTCGCATAGCCCGCTTCCGCCATCAGGGAGCGGGCTTTGTCGATGTCATGGTGATAGGTCGGCAGCTCATCGACCGGAACCGCCCAGAATTTCTCCGGAGTCGGGATGTATCCGCTGACCTGTCCATACCCGAGTGCCGCCGTTTGCAGGATCTCGTCCCGGTCGATGGCGTAGCTCAACGCCTGGCGGACCCGGACATCGGCCAGCGGTCCTTCCGCGCAGTTGATGTAGGTCGTGGCATGCGTCAGGGTGGAAACCTGGTGCACGGTCCAGTCGGGATTGTCGAAAAACGACTCGACCGGCTGGATGTCGATGAAATCGGCGCTCTGAATCTCGCCACCGCGCAGCGCCGCGACTCTCCCCTGATCGTCAGGCAGGATGACCCACTCCATCTCGTCGAGCAGGGGAAGTCCTTCCTGCCAGTAGCCGGGGTTTCGGACGAATCGAAGCGTCTGGTCGGGAATGAACTCCTCGAGGATGAACGGCCCCGACCCCAGAGTCAGGGCCTGCAGGTTGCCGTCGTTGGCCTCATAGAACGCCTTGGACAGGATGGGGTTGTAGTGCCACGACAGGTACCCGATGATCGGCGCAAATGGCGCTGCCAAATTGAGCTGGACGGTTTTCTCATCGACCGCCTCGACGCTGTCGATCACGCTCGCCCACGATCGCGCTCCGATGTCGGGATCGCGATAGCCATCCAGTGTGAACTTCACGTCCTCTGCGGTGACGGGCGTGCCGTCGGAAAAGGACGCGGACTCCTCCAGCCTGAACACGTAGGTCGTGTCGTCCGGCGCCTCGAATCCGGTGCAGAGGTTGGGTTGCGACGCCAGATTCTGATCGAAAACGAAGAGGGTGTCGTAGATCTGCTCGGTGACCAGAATCGACGCCAGGGAAGTCATGGTGAAGGGATTGAGATCGTCGGGATTGGCTTCGAAACCCAGACGAAGAGTCCCGCCGGCAGTCGGCGACACCTCTGGCGACGGTGTGCCGTCCTGGGCGACCGTCTTCCCCATGCTGAGAAGGGGCGCCGACCCAAGCGCCAGTCCGCCGGCCACGCCGGCGTTGCGGAGCAGTCTCCGGCGAGAGAGTTGCTCCCGCTGGATCGCTCTGAAGAGTGTTTCATCGAGATAGCGTGTCATCATGCTCCATTTCCACCGCGAACCGGACCTTGCGTCAGTCTACGGGAGGATCGCGAGGGGGGATGCAGGGTGACCGTGGAGTCCGTCTACGGCTGAAGAGGCTCGTATGCTGCCCGCACTGCTCGCGCCGCCTCGTCAACGGAGGGCCAGCCACCCAGCGACTCGGTCGCTGTTGCGGCATCGAGGGCAGCGCGGACGAGCGCATCCGACGCCGCATGGCCAACCATATCGGTCAGGTTTGCGTCCGTCGTGCCCGCTGCTGAAGCGTCGCCAGTAGAAACCGAGAACACGGTATCGCCATCCAGCATCGCATGAACCGGGCGGATCGCCCGCGCCAGTCCGTCGTGGGCCAGCTGCGCCATCTTGACCAGCTGCGGTTTGGTCAGACCGGCATTCGTAGCCACGACGGCGAGGGTCGTATTGGCGATGGCGTCGGAGGGCTGGGAGGTTTCGTCATATTGCCGGTAGAGCGTGGGGATATCGAAGCCGCCGTGGGTGGCGTAGAGCTGACCAGTCACCGGGTGAACTAGGCCTCCGAGGGCGTTGACCACGATCAACGCGCCGACCATGATCCCGTCCGGGAGCGTCAGTGACGCTGTGCCAAGCCCTCCCTTGGTGCGGACGCACCCCGGTCCTTTTCCTGCCGTGCCGCCCCGGCCGGCACCCACGTTGCCCCGTTCGAAAGCGCCGGGTTTTGCCGCCGCGGCCGCAGCCCGTCCCCAGTCGGCTGTCGGGTGGCGGTAGGGGTCGCTCAGATCGAGGTCATAGATCACCGCTCCCGAGACGATCGGGATCAATGCGCCCCGCCGGGGCAGACCGATCCGCTGTTCGAGGAGCCACTCCGTGATCCCCGCAATCGCTCCGAGTCCAAACAGACTGCCTCCGGAGAGACCAATGGCGTGGACGAGACCGGAAACGGTCGTCGACGCTAGCGCATCGGTGTTGAACGTGCCCGGATTGGAACCACGCACTTCCACCCCGGCGATTGCGCCCTCCGGAAACAAAAGGGCTGTTGTGCCGCGATAGACGCGGTCGTCGGTGTAGTGACCGACCAGCACGCCCGGCACATCGATGATGGCATTCAGCGGACCCGGTTCGAGGATGTGGGGGGATGTCGTCGTCGTCATTGGAGTCTCCTGTTACCGGCGCAATCGGGGGTCGAGCACATCGCGGAGGGCATCGCCGAGCAGATTCGAGGCCAGCACGCCGAGCATCACCGCCAGTCCGGGAAAGATCGCCAGATAGGGAGCCGACTCCATGAACCGGCGGCCGTCGCTGAGCATGACTCCCCACGAGGGGGTGGGGGGCTGGGCGCCGAGTCCGAGAAAGGAAAGAGCCGCTTCCGCCAGCAAGGCGAAGGAGAAGGTCACCGTGGCGGTGACGATCAGTGGCGAAATCACGTTTGGCAGCAGGTGACGCGCCAGAATCCGGCCCGTGCCAGCGCCGATCACGCGGCTGGCGTCCACATATTCCAGCTCCTTGGCGGCAAGCACCGGTCCGCGAATGATCCGGGAGAATCCGGGCGCGTAGACGATGCCCAGTGCGATCGCCGCATTGCGCAGCGACGGGCCGAGAATCGCGGTGATGCCCAACGCCAGCAGAATCGCCGGAAAGGAGAAGATGATGTCCATCACCCGCATGATCAGCGTATCGACCGTGCCGCCGAAATAGCCGGCGATGATGCCGCAGGGAGCGCCGATCGCCGTGGAGATGAGGATGGCCAGCCCGGCCACCTGCATCGACGAGCGAGCGCCATAGACGATGCGGCTGAAGAGATCGCGGCCGAATTCATCGGTACCCAGCCAGTGTTCCCGGCTCGGTCCCTGCAAACGGTCGATCCGGTTGATGTAAAAGGGATCGTGAGTGGCCACCCATGGCGCCAGGATGGCAGCGAGCACGATGGTGCCGAGAATGACCAAACCGATCACCCCCGCCCGGTTGCGGAGAAAGAGCCGCCCATACATGAGCCACAGCGATTGATGCCGCGCGGTCCGTATGGTCTCATCAGCGTTGCTGATCTCCAGCGCCTCCTCAGCCATCAGTGACCGGCACTCCCATATTTGATGCGAGGATCGACATAGGCGTAGAGAAGATCGACCGCAAGGCTGATCAGCAGCACGATGAGGGTGATCATCAGAATCGTCGCCTGGATGACCGGGTAATCCCGGTCGGCGATCGCCTGAACGGTGTACCGGCCGACGCCGGGCAGGTTGAAAACCGTTTCCACGATCACCACCCCGCCGAGCAGATACCCCAGCTGCAGACCGATCACCGTGATGATGGGGATCAGCGCATTCCTGAACGCATGCCGCCGGAGAACAACTGCTTCCCGCAGACCTTTCGACCGGGCGGTGACGATATATCCGCTGCCCATCACATCGAGCAGCGCCGATCTGGTCATGCGCATCAGCGACGCTGAGAGGGAGACGCCAACCGCAATGGCGGGCAGGATGAAGATCGACAGGTTTTTGCCCGGATCCTGGAAGAAGCTCACATACTGGGCGCCCGGATACCAGCCGAAATAGCGGGAGGCAACCAGCAACATCATCGTCCCGAGCCAGAAATCGGGCACAGAGAGACCGAACAGCGCCACTCCCTGTGCGGCCAGCTCAGTCCGGGTGCCATGGCGCAACGCGGCGACGATGCCTGCTGGAATACCGATCAGGAGTCCAACCAGTGCCGCCAGGATCGCCAGCTCGATGGTGACCGGCAAACGGGCTTTGATGTCGCCGACGATCGAACGCTGCGTTTTGAGCGACTTCCCTAAATCGCCCTGCAGCACATCTCCAGCCCACTTCACATATTGGACTGCCGCCGGATCGTCGAGACCGAGATTGCGCCGCAACTGGGCGCGTTGTTCGTCGGTGATATCGCTCCGGGTCCCGGAGAGAACCAGCACGATGTCACCCGGCACCATCCGCACCGAGAAGAAGACGATCAGCGAGACCCCGATCAAGGTCGGAATCATCGTCAGCAAACGCCGGAGGATGTATGTGCTCACGAGAGAGAAACCGGTCGGGATGGTGCGCCGCAGCGCACCATCCCGTTCGCGGAAATCACCGCTATTGCTCGATCCAGATGCTCTTCATATACGGAGCGCTGGCGTTTGGCATCGGCGTGACGCCCTGGAAGCGGGGATCCCACACCAGCCAGACGTCATAGACGTAGTAGAAGAGGGTGGGGACCAGTGTGTCGAGCTTCTGCTGGATATCGACGAAGAGCGCCTTCCGCTGTTCGACATCGACCGTCGCCCGGGCCTGATCGAGCAGTGCGTCCAGTTCCGCGTCGACAATCTGGCTGCGATTGGTGGGGGATGTCGAGTGATAGCGTCCCCAGGTGTAGCCGTCCGGATCGGGCTGGCCGAGGAGCAGGATGTTCAGGAGCTCGAAGTCCTTGTTCACCCAGGCATCGAGCAGACTTCCCCATTCGAGCTGCTCGATGTTGACGTTGATGTTGATCTCCTTGAGCTGCTGCTGCAGCACCTGGGCGTTGGCCGTGTCGAGCACGTAGAGGGGCGATACCCGCAGCGTGACGTCGAACCCGTCCGCATACCCGGCTTCTTCCATCAATGCCCGAGCGGTGTCGAGATTGGTGTGATAGGTCGGCAGCTCGTCGACAGGGATCGCCCATGCCTGGTCGGGAGCCGGGATGTAGCCCGACACCTGGCCAAAACCGAGCGCCGACGTCTGCAGGAACTCATTCCGGTCGATGGCGAAGCTCATCGCCTGGCGCACCCGGGCGTCGGCCAGTGGTCCTTCCGAACAATTGATATAGGTCGTGGCGTGCGTCAGGGTGGAAACCTGATAGACGGCCCAATCCGGATTGTCGACAAACGACTCGACCGGCTGATAGTCGAGGAAGTCGGAATTCTGGACTTCCCCGCCGCGCAGCGCCGCGACCCGAGCCTGGTCGTCCGGAAGCACGACATATTCCATCTCGTCCAGGTATGGGAGACCCTCGCGCCAGTAGTTGGGGTTCTTGACGAACTTGATCGACTGGTCGGGGACGAACTCCTCCAGGATGAAGGGACCCGAACCCATGGTCACGGTCTGAAGGTTGCCTTCGTTCGCCTCGTAGAACGCCTTGGAGATGATCGGGTTGAAGTGCCAGGAGAGGTAGCCGAGCATCGGGGCAAAGGGGTTGGCCAGATTGACCTGTACGGTGGTCTCGTCGACGATGTCGATCGTGTCGATCGCCTGCGCCCAGCTGCGGGCGCCCAGTTCCGGGTTCTTGTATCCCTCGAGGGTGAACTTGACATCCTCGGAGGTGACGCGCGATCCGTCGGAGAAGGTTGCGTTCTCGGCGATGGTGAAGCGATAGGTCGTTTCGTCCGGCGCTTCGAAGTTGACGCAGAGGTTCGGTTGCGACACCAGATTCTGATCGAAGATGAAGAGGGTGTCGTAGACCTGCTCGGTCACCAGCGCGGAAACGAGCGAGGTCATGGTGAAGGGATTCAGATCGTCGGGATTCGCTTCGAATCCGGCGCGGAGCGAACCACCGGCAACGCCCTGACCGGCCTCGGGCGACGCTTCCTGGGCGCCCACTCCCGGTGCAAATGGGTTGATCACCCGCATCCCGGTCATGCCAAGCGCTGTACCGCCAACCGCCGCTGACTGCAGGAGACGCCGGCGCGAGAGTCGATCCTGATGGACGAGCTGAGCCAGCGTGTCGTCGACAAACCGGGACATTGTCTTTTCTCCTTACGGAAACTTTCCCACGACTACTGAGGGAAAGTATAGTCCCGTTCACACTGGATCGAGCCGAAAAATCCGGTCTGGAAAGGCCGTCGGAAGATGCTGAGGATCCGGCTGAACGCGGGTCAGCTGTTGGCTGAATCGCGCGAACGAAAGGCTTCCGCTGCCATATCCATTCGAGAAAAATGCGCGCCGTTTTCCCTGAACCGCTCGATCAGGCTCTCCAGCATCAGCATGCGGTGCCCTCGCCCGATGACCTGCGGGTGCATGGTGATGGTCATCACGCCGCCCGGCACGTAGCGGGTCATGAATGTGAACTCATCCCACCAGATCTCTTCGACCTTGCTCGGCGCCGACAAACCCGGCATGACTTTGGCGCCGACACTCAGAAACTCGAAATGGGGGAAATCGTCGAGGATCCAGCTGACGGGCATTTCCACGAGATCGATCGGCGTTCCAAAGTGAAAGGGTCCGTCCGGCTGGTGGCGATCCCCGGTCCGGCACCAGTAGGGGGTGAAGTCGTCGGCCATGAGCGAGCTTTCATAGCGGAATCCGTGTTCGAGGAGCAGATCGACGGTATGGGTGCTGTTGTCCCAGGACGGAGAGCGATACCCAGTCGGGCGGACCCCTGCAACCGTCTCGAACGCCTCGAGCCCGCGCTCCATGACGCGCCGTTCCTCCACTTCCGAGAGTTCCCCGGGTTTTTCGTGCAGATAGCCATGATGCCCGACTTCGTGGCCGGCCGCGACGATGGCCCGGGTGTGGTCGGGATAGGTCTCCACCGTGTGTCCGGGAATGAAGAAGGTTGCCGGAACAGCGTATCTCTCCAGCAGAGCCAGGATGCGCTCGACGCCGACCGCTCCGAACTCGCCGCGGGAGATGAGACCGGGTGAGGTGGCCGCATAAGGCCCGACCCAGATCGAAATGGCATCGAAGTCGAACGACAGACAGATCGTTGGCCGGTTGTCAGACATATCATCCCCTCTGGTGTGAGACTCTGAGCCGTTTGCACCGCACCCTATCATATGAGCTGACGATGCGCGGACATGCGGAGCGCAGTTCTCGCGCTCGACGATCCGAAAGGCATGTTTCCAATGGAAGAGAGCAATCCAGTCGCGATTTTGATCGACTTTCCGGACATCAGCGATCCGGTCCTGCGTCTCACTGCGGCGCCGGCCCGGCTCCAGATCGTGCCGGGCGAGGTCGATCGGTGGGTAACCGGCACCTACACGGAGGTCGAGGGAGGCTCGGGCTACAAGCTCACCACCTCCGGCAATACGACCCAGCTTTCCAATGACTGGAATGTGGTCAAGCTGCGCAAGGGGCTTCCCGTGTTCGATCTCGAACTTGGCCGGAGCAAACCGTACGGTTTGATCGTCGAATCAGGGGCGAGTGACAAAAACCGCTGTGACTTTGGCGGACTGCCGTTGACCTCGCTCGACTTCAAGCAGGGAGCAGGAGAGATCGTTCTCGACTTCGCCGCCCCGAATCCAGAGGAAATGACACGATTCACCGTTTCATCGGGAGCGGCATCGGTCGAGCTGCGTAACCTGGCCAACGCGAATGCCGCGGAGATTGCGATCACCGGTGCGGCAGCGGCGATGTTGATCGACTTCTGTGGAGAGCTCAGGCGCGACACGGTCGCACGCATCAACTCGGGTATGGCCGATCTGAAGATCAGCGCTCCCAAGGAAACGGCCGTCAAGATCGTGGCCAAAACCACGCTCGGCCAGATGAAGGTCGGGGACGGCTTCATGACCAAGGAAGGCGCCTACTGGTCGGAGGCGGCCGTCAAAGGGGAGACTCCCGTTCTGACCATCGATCTCACGACGGCACTGGCATCGGCAAAGATCTGGCTCGTGTAGCCCCCCGGCGCCAGCGCAGGTCAAAAGGGCTTGCGCGTTCCTGCCCGGCGCGGCATGAAAAAGCACCGTCATCCTGAGCGTAGCGAAGGATCTCCTGCCGCAGCAGTCTCCAGGGAGACGACGGTCGTGGCCGACGCGAGCGAGAGATTCCTCCGCTCCGCTTCGCTCCGGTCGGAATGACATTGGTTTGATGGCGCTTTCGCCCACCTCCGTTTGGGCTTTGCCGCCAATCCGTTTTGCACCGAGCGGAGCGGCGATGTCTTGACATAGTTGCGGTCGGTGCTTGCGTTCCCTATGATGGGTAACAGCCATACATGCAGAAATCGGGCTGGTCGTCGAGGCAACCGATACCGAAGGCTGTTGCCGAAAACAGATTCACATGGAGGCAGACGTGAATATCTTGCCTACTGGTTCCCGCCGTCACCTCACGTCTCACTCACGCCTGGCCGTAGCGCTCGGCGTTTTCGCGTTGGTTCTGGCGGTCGCTGCTCAGATTCTGACGATCGAATCAGCGGACGCCCAGATCACCGCCTCGGTCTCCCTCCAGCCTGATCCTGCCTACGTGCAGATCGACAAATACGACTGTCCAACCGGTGTCGACTGGTCGCAGGCGTCGTACGACCAGCTGGCCCAGGGCTGCGGACCGAATCAGAGCCCGGTGGCGATCACAGTCAATGGTGAAACGCTGGCCGTCAGCGGTTCGGCCACGTGGGGTCCGTACCAGGACGTGACCTTCTTCGAGATCAGTGAGGAACAGCGCCAGGGATATGGGCCGCCGCATGTGCTGTGCGGACCATACGTCCCGAACGTCAGCCAACCGAACCTGCAGTATGGCGGCAGCACCTTCTATTCGAGCTGGCAGATTCAACCCGGCGAGTCGCTCTATTGCCAGATGTTCAACTACCAAACCGGCAATCAGTTCGCCGCGCTGATTCTGCCCACGTACGCCTGCCCGGATAGCTGGGATTGGCAGGATCCATATGCCGCGCCGCTGGACCAGCTCAGCCAGGTTTGTGGGCAGAGGCTCCCCAACGTCCAGTTCGACTACCAGATCGACGGACAGGTCGCCGGTCAGCTGACGACCGACCAGAATGGCGACGCGCAGTGGTCGGAAGCTCCTCCCGGACAGGCGGTGATCCGCGAGCATCTCCCGAGCGGCTACGCATTCGCCGTCGTCCATTGTGCCTATCAGCCGGCCGAGGCAGCGCAGAACGGCGCCAGCGGCGCGCAGCCCGCGCAGATGCAGAGCGCCGACGCGTTTGCATGGACGCTCGAGAGCGGATTCGTGCTCGAATGCGCGTCGTTCAACTTCCCGTCCGATCAGATTCAGCTCAACAAATACTGGTGTCCAGAAGATTTCGATCCAGCTGGTCTCTCGTTCGATCAGTACGAAACGGCATGTGGCGAGCAGCCCGGGACAGCCGTCGCCTGGAGCATCACGAATCTGACCACCAATCTGCAGGTTGCCCAGGTGATGCCGTCGGGGAATCCGCCCTCGTACGCTGGCTATCACCAGCTCGAACAGAATCAGGAGATCGCGATCGCGGAGCTGCTGCCGGCGGATTCCGGCTATGGCGCACCGGCGGTCTTCTGCGGCGAATTCCAACGAGGCGGACCCGCTGGTCAATCCTATGGGGAGATCGATGCGGAAGGCACTGTGCGCTGGACACCCCAGGACGGTCGGTATCTGGTCTGCAGTTACTTCAATATCCTCGCCCAGGACCAGAACCAGGAAGAGGGGCAAGAAGAGGAAGAGGGGGCCATCGTTTCAGACGAGCTGCAGCCGGGCAGCTCGGTCACGGTCTACACGTGGGATTGTGAGACAGGCACTGAATACGGGCGGGAGCTGGAGTACTACCAGGGTGGCCTGCCCGATCAGGAAACCGGACCGTGCGAAACCGAGCACCTCAACGTGCCGATCGCGCTGATCGATGGAGCCGGCCAGCATCCGACCACAGCACAAGCCAATGGCACGCAATGGGATGGCGTGGCGCTCCTCGAAGGCGCCTTCCAGATCGCCGAGCAGGTGCCCGATGGCTACGGCGAACCGATGGTCTTCTGCGGCACGCTCGACGACGAAACGCAGACGGCGATTCCGGCCACTGGCGGCGCGGTCACGCTGACTCCGGCCTCCGAGCCGTTCACCTACCAGTGCAATTGGTTCAATGTGCCGGAAGCGGCAGAGACCGGCGATCTCGATGAGACCGACGCCGCCGACGAAACCGGCGACGAATCGACGGTCACCGTCTACAAGTTCGAATGCGAGATGCCAGGCGCCGGATATGAGACGCTGCTCGAATGGCAGGAAGCGTGCGATACCCCCGGCGACGATTGGGCGTTCACCCTTACCGACAGCGAAGACAACGCAACCCCAATGACGACCGCCAGCGGCTCCGCCGCATGGAGCGGGGTGCCGGTAGGCGTATTCACGCTGGCCGAATCGGTCGAACCAGGTTGGGAAGAGCCGGCTGTCTGGTGTGGGTGGACAGCCTCCTATGAAGGCGCGGTGTACGACGCTTTTCCCACACAAGTCACCACCGCCAGCGGCGTTTTTGCTGGAGAGATCAGCTACCCCGGAACGGAGTACGTCTGCTACTGGTTCAACATCCCCAGCGATGAAACAACGGTCACGGTACTCAAGTTCAACTGCGAGATGCGGCTCGCCGGGGGGCAATCGCTTATCGCCTGGATGGAATCCTGCGAGACGCCCGGGGATGGGCGGACCTTCACGCTGACCGACAGCGAAGAGAATGCCAGCCCGATGGTGACCGGCAACGGCTCCGCCAGCTGGAGTGATGTGCCGCTGGGGACATTCACCCTGGCGGAAACCGCGGAGGCTGGTTGGGGTGAACCGGTCGTCTGGTGCGGATGGACGGCCTTCTACAACGGCGCGGTCTACGACGCTTTTCCCGTACAGGTCACCACGACCGACGGCGTTTTTGCCGGTGAGATCACTTACCCCGGAACGAAGTACACCTGTTACTGGTTCAACGTTCCGGTCGTCGAAACGACGGTCACCGTCCAGAAGTTCATCTGCGACGACCAGCCGGTTGGATTCCAGACTCTGGCCCAGTGGCAAGCCGCATGTGAAACGCCCGGCAACGGTCGCACCTTCACGCTGACCGACAGCGAAGCCAACGCGACCCCGCTCGTGACCGCCGGGGGTTCGGCAACGTGGAGCGACGTTCCTTTGGGGGCGTTCACGCTGAGCGAGGCCGTGGAACCGGGGTGGGGCGAGCCGGTTGTCTGGTGTGGTTGGACCGCGTTCTACAACGGGGCGGTGTACGACGCTTTTCCCGTCCAAGTCACCACGATCGACGGCGTTTTTGCTGGAGAGATCAGCTATCCAGGAACCAGCTACTTCTGCTACTGGTTCAACATCCCGGTCGAACACTCCTCGGTGACGGTCTACAAGTTCGTTTGCCCGGACGGTCCGCTGGAAGGGGTCGTGCCGAACCCGCTGGCCGTCTACAGCAGCATGTGCACGACACCGGTCAGCGGTATCGACTTCACACTCGAATCGGCTCTGGGGGAGTCGAACGCGACGACGATCGATGGCATCGCCCGCTGGACGAATGTGCCGCTGGGGGCAATCACGATCACCGAGCATCTGCCGCCCGGCTACGATCCGCCCGTCTGGTTCTGCTACGAGATCGGCGATATCACCCTCGCGACGACCGAGGGCGTCCAGTCGATCGTGATGAATGACACCGTCCATACCGGGACGATCGTGGGTGTCGGCACGCAGTACATCTGCTACGTCTTCAACTTCCCCGAGCCGGAGCGCACCGTTGAAGTCCACAAGTGGCTCTGCCCTGAAGGCTATGAGGGCGAAAGCTACGCAGACTGGTCGACGACCTGCACCATGCCGATGGACGGCGTCAAGTTCACCTTGACCGATGAGAATGGCAGCTGGCCGCTCAATACGGTTGGAGGAGAGGCCGCCTGGTATGGCGTGGCCCAGGGAACCGTGAGTCTCGATGAGCAGATCCCGCCGGGCTACTTCGAGCCGGTCATCTACTGCTCACTCGAAGTGATCGATGGCGCGGCGTTCGCAGAAGCTCCCACGCTCTACCCCTCCACCAACGGGCTGATCAGCCGCGAACTGGGCTACAGCGAGTTCCACTGGATATGCCACGTTTTCAACATTCCAAAAGGCCCGGGTGACATCACTTTCTACAAGTGGTTGTGCCCACCGGGTTACGACATCTACGCCTGGGGAGCGGATCCTGCCTATGACTGCAATCAGCCATACGATGGCGTCACCTTTACCCTCGACCAGCCCACGGGTCCCAATCTTCAGGCGACAACCGGGAATCCTCTCCCTGGCGCTGTCTATTTCGGCGGGCTCGATCCGGGCGCCTATGTCGCCTGGGAAACGGTGCCACCCGACATCGATGCTGTTTTCGTGCTCGACTGCACCGGCAGCGACGTCGACAAAGTCCATCCGTATCCGTTGCAATGGGGACACATCCTGACGATCGTCGTGGCCGGAGGAGACAGCATCGTCTGCAACTGGTACAACGTGCCCGAACCGGAAGAGGGGTGGGTGACCGTCTACAAATACCAGTGCTGGACGCCGGCGTACACATCGTTCGTCGATTGCGAGATCTACGAGTACGGCGCGACATTCGAGCTCTTCGACGTACCCGGCGACGACTCCTACGGTGTGGGGACGACGAACGTTGGCGGTCTCTACACCTGGAACGGTTTGCCGGAGGGCGCCTACGATCTCGACGAGATCAGTCACAAACCGTGCAAGATCACAACGACCAAGCACGACGGCAACGGCCACATCTGGGTCGATGCCGGCGAGGGCACGGTGGTCAAGGTGTTCAACTGCAAGCAGGACACGCCACCCGGCAAAGTGCCCGACAAATATCCGAACACCGGCGTCGGGCCGGCAGCAGCCGGCGGGTCGCTGGCAGCGGCGCAGGCGACGCCGGAAGGCACGCCCGACGCATCGGTTGATGACTACTACCGGATCAGCTGTCTGGACGCCCCTCCCGCGGCGACTCCTGAAGCGGCCGAAGCATCCGAGCCGGCGGCTGTTCCAACGCCCACACCGGAGGGTGGCGTCGAGGAGTTCGACCTGCCGGTCGAGGAGGAGGAGATCGTCCCTCCGCCTGATGGATCGCCTGCCCCCGAAGACGAGTGCATTCGCGGCGCCATCCCCGAGCGAGTGATCATCGATGCCGCGCAGGTCGATGCCGGGGTGGAGATCCTCGAAATCATCGACGGCGTCATGGAGCAGCCGACCGGACCGGAGTTGGTCACCTGGTACAAGGAAACCGGCCGTCTGGGTGAAGACAACAACGTTGTCATCGCCGGACACCTGAACTATTGGGGCGTGCCGCAGGGGGTTTTCTTCCATCTCGATCAGCTCAAGGAAGGTGATCGCGTCGAGATCATCGGCGACGACGGTTTGATCTATGTCTTCGAAGTGCAATGGGTGCGCCAGGAGAGCAACCTCGAACCGCCAGCGGCAGAGGTCATCGGGCCGACCGACGTACCGAGTCTGACGTTGATCACCTGCGGAGGCGAGTGGAACGCATCGATCAGCGAATACGATGAACGGACCGTCGCGCGGGCTGTGCAGGTCGAAGTCGTGAGTCCCGAGGAGACGTGACGACCGCTCAGGTGGCCCTGCCAGGCTATTCGGAATTCGGTGGGCCGTATAATGGCTTCTCTCAGGAGGTCAATGATGGCACGCACCATTGTCGCAACACAGGAAGTCATGCATCTCGTCAATCAGCTTGCCCGGGACGATGAGCGGACGGGCGATCTGACGATTGTCGATGCGACAGGTGGCGAGGTGGCGGTGCTACTGGATCCTGCGGTCTACCATGACCTTGTCGACAAGAGTGATCGCCGAGACTGGGCCCTCATCGAGAAGTCTCGAAAAGCTCTCGAGCACATCGATCCCGACGAAGTCGATCGAGAAGTCGATGCCGTCGTCGAGGAAGTGAGAAGCGAACGTTGGGCGGCGGAGAAGGGCGCTGCTTAGGGTCGTTCTGGACACGAACATCCTCGTCAGCGCGCTGATTTCATCGGCGGGATCTGCGGCAGCAGTTGTTGATTGCTGGCGGGAGCGTCGCTTTCTTCTCCTCTCATCGGATCACCAAATCGACGAACTGCTCGACGTTGTCTCGCGGCCAAGGCTGACAAAGAAATTCCCGGCAGCGATGCGGGGAAGTGCGCCGCTGGTGAGGCAGATTCTCAGATACGCCGAGTTCGTGAGCCTTGACAGTGGCACTCAGATCGAAATACGAGATCCCAAGGACCAATACCTACTGACGATGGCGCAAACGGGCCGCGCAGATATATTGGTCTCGCGTGACGAGGATCTGATCGCGGTGTCCGAGCATCCTGCTCTGAGACCGACGATGATCTTGCGGCCGGAAGACTTCCTGGACGCTCTGCGGTCGCGTTAGTCCGCGACGATGGCCAGGTCGACGCTTTCGCGTGTTTCCGCCGGGGTGAGGCGGAAGTGGTCCATGGTCAGGCACTCGGTTGGGCACCAGTCGACGCAGATGCCGCACCGGATGCACGATCGTTCGTCGATGACCATTGCCGCCGCATAGGGGCCGAGCTCGGCGCGGGCCATCTGGGCCAGCTCGACGTCATTGTCGATCGAGTAGATGCGGTCGGGCGAGATCATCTCGATGCACTTGTGCGGGCAGGCGTCGACGCACCCGTTGCAGAGAATACAGCGGTGACCGTCGATGAAGATGTTCAGCTGGCATTGCAGGCAACGCTTGGCCTCTTCGAAGCCGATCGGCTTCGACAATCCGACTTCGACCTCCAGCGTGGTATCGAGTGATCCGATGCCGCGTGCGTCGACCGGGAGCGTCGGCACGATCTGACGGCCGGTGGCCGAATAGTCGTCACCCCAGACGAGGCGGCGGCTCATCGCGCTCAACGACCACTCGGCGATGCCCTCGCTCAACAACGAGTTCGGCGTGGAGATGTACTCGGTCGGGACGCGGGTGATCTCCATGTCCTTGACCGGTTTTTCGGCGCCGCGCATCTGCTTGTCGACCATCTCCGCAACGCGCTTGCCTTCGCCGATCGACGAGATGAAGTTCGTCGGGTTGATCACAAAGTCGCCCGCCGCCCAGACATTCGGCAATTCGGTTCGGAGGCTCTCATCCAGCAGAGGCACACCGCGGCGATCGCGGTTTGGCAGCGAACTCCCCAGGAAGGAGCTGTCCTGCTTCTGGCCGATTGCCGAGATGACCATATCGCATTCGATGATGAACTCGGAACCGGGCACCGGCTCTGGCCGCCGCCGGCCGCGAGCATCGGGCGCCCCGAGCTCGTTACGAATCAGCTCGATGCCGATCACATTCCCTTCCGAGTCGCCGATGATCTGGGTGGGAGCGACCATGTACATGATCTCCACACCCTCGATTTCGGCTTCCTCGATCTCCAGCTCTTCGACCGGGATCTCATGAACCGACCGGCGATAGGTCATGATCGACGTTTCGGCGCCCATGCGAAGCACCGTGCGGACGCAGTCCATCGAGGTGAAACCACCGCCGACAGTCACCACCCGCTTGCCGACCCAGACATCGTCTTTGCCCAGATTGACATCTTCGAGGAAGCCAATACCGGTCACGACCCCCTTCAGGTCTTCGCCCGGGATGCCCATTGACTGCGCGATCTGACAGCCGACCGACAGAACGACCACATCGTAGGCGTCGACCAGATCCTGGAACGCGATGTCTTTGCCGATTTCCGTGTTGTACTTGATTTCGATTCCCAGATCGGTGATCAGCTCGACTTCATCGGCGATCACGTCACGCGGCAGACGCCATTCCGGCACGCCGGTCCACATCACGCCGCCCGGAACGGGGTACTTCTCGTAGATCGTCACCTTGTAGCCGCGCCGGGCCAGTTGCCGGGCCGTGGTCAGCCCGTTGACGCCGGCGCCGACGATACCGGCGGTCAGGCCATTCCAGGCGGGAGGAACCTCGCGACGGGTTTCGCCGCGATAGTCGGACGCGACCCGCTTGAGATAGCAGATGCCGATCGGCGCGTCGACTTCCTTGCGCCGGCAGGCGTCTTCGCAGGGACGCGCGCACATCCGACCGAGACAACCGGGAAAGACGTTGTGTTCCCGGTTCAGCTCGAAGCTGTCCGCATACCGGCCGTCCGCAATCAGGGCGATGTACCGGGAGATGTCGGTGTGCGACGGGCAGGCCGTCATGCACGGGATGTTGTCCTGGAACCATTGCGCATCGCCGGAGAAGATCTGATAGCGCTTGCCGGTTCGCTCCGTGTAGGCGGAAAAGAAAGATGCGTCGACAAAGGAAAGCAGACGGATGCGCCGGGTGTCCTCGACCTCGATGTCAAATCCCTGACCAACGATGCCATGGCTGGCCAGCTGGCCAGTGGCCACACCAACCTCGGCTTTGTCCATCGGCCGGAAGCGGTCGGGTGGCGAACCGCAGGAAGGGCATTCTGCCGGTGGCACGACGCCATCGTGAATCCAGGCGCAGACAGTGCAGCGGAACATCGAAGTTCAGTCCTCCAGGCTTTCCAGACATGCGCCGATCGATCATCGAACAGGGCGCATGGTGTTCGCCACAAGTATACCGACCCTTCAAGGCCGCGGAGTAGTTCGAATTCGCCAGCATGACCGAATATCAGTCCGAAGAGGACATAGGCTATTATTGACGAGTAGCGAGCGGCTCTGAACTCAGGTGGCAAAGGTGTCTGCCGGCAGGGGTTCTGTCGCACTCGATGCGCGAAAGGAGACCTCGATGGGACTGGGCGATATCTTCAATGATCTGAAGGCCAAAATCACAGGGACGGCCTCGAAAGCGGAAGGTTCGGTGAAATCGGCAGGCGATCAGGCTAAGGCGACCGCAGAAAAGAGCACCGCCGATGCCAGGAAAGCTGCCGATGATGCCAAGGCGTCGGCTGAAAAGGCGACTGAAGATGCCAAGGGGACCGTTGACAAGGTTGTCGATGGCGCCAAGGATGCCGCCGACAAGGTGGTAGATGGCGCCAAATCGGCCGCCGAAGAAGGCAAGGGCGCGGCTGACAAAGTCGTGGAAGAAGCCAAGGGCGCCGCGGAGAAGGCTGGCGACGAGATCAAGGCTGCGGTCGACAAGGCGAGCGCCAAAGCGAACGAAGTGATCGACAAGACCAAGTAGTCGCTCGGCGAATTCACTGGATCATGACGCGGCCGCTGGAATCTCCAGCGGCCGTTCGTCTTGGTCTGGGTTTTCCCTGGTGGGGCGCCGCTACGACAGCACTTCGGGGTTGACGATGTGTGCTGGACGCTCCCCTCGCAGTACAGCAAGCAGATTCTGAGCTGCCATCTCCGCCATTTTTCCGCGCGTTGCGATCGATGCTGAGGCAATGTGGGGCACGATGACCACGTTCTGCAGACCGACAAGTGGATGATCCGCTGGAATCGGTTCCGGGTCGGTGACGTCCAGGCCAGCGCCCGCAATCGCACCCGTTTGCAGCGCGTTGACCAACGCATCCGTGTCCACAACCGGACCACGAGCGGCGTTGATCAGAATGGCGGTGGGTTTCATCAGGGCAAGGGCGTCTGCGTCGATGAGGTGCCGGGTTTCCGCTGTCAACGCACAATGCAGCGACACGAAATCTGATTCTCGCAGCAGCGTCTCCAGATCGACCAGCTCGATGCCCAGATCGGCAGCCGCCTGCTCATCTGGCATCGTGTCGAAGGCGAGAATGCGCATGTCGAAACCCCGGCCGCGTTTGGCAACTTCCTTGCCGATGCGACCGAAACCGACGATCCCCAGCGTGGCGTGATGGACGTCCGCGCCCATCAGGAGCGTCGGTCCCCAGGTCTGCCACTTGCCCGCTCTCACGTAGTCTGCTCCCTCGACTACCCGACGGGCAGACGCCATGAGGAGTGCCCAGGCCAGGTCTGCGGTGGTTTCGGTGAGAACGCCGGGCGTGTTGCAGACGGCAACGCCCCTGGCCGTCGCTGCGGTCAGATCGATGTTGTCATAACCGACGGCGAATTGTGAGAGGACCCTGATCTGCGGTTCGGCGTCGAGCAGTTCAGCCCCGATTGGATCGGTGACGAGGACGATCGCGCCATCGCACCCATGCAGGAGCGCGACGAGCGCTTCTCTATCCGGGGGAAGGTCGCCTGGCCAGATGTCGAGCTCGATCTCGCCGGCCGCTTCGGCTTCTTTCAGAAGCGCCATGCCCGCGTCGGGGAGAATTCGAGTCAGTGCCACCTTGGCCATAGTCAGCTCCTGCCGTCGATGCCGAATCGATCGCTCTTGTCCATAGACCGATTCGGCATGATACCGGAGCGTTGGCGCCGGCGCGAGACGCTATTGCCCTTCGGATGACTCGACCGCGGCTTCAGCGGCAGCCAGACGCGGTTCGTAGAGCTGTACGGGCTTCTTCGCCGTGTGCGACATGCGCAGGTTCAGGATTTCCACCAACACCGCGAAGGCCATCGCGGAGTAGATGTACGCCTTCGAGATATGGAAGCCCCATCCCTCGGCGACCAGCGTGGTGCCAATCAGGAGCAGGAAACTCAGGGCGAGCATCTTGACCGTCGGGTGCCTGCTGACGAAGGAGCTCAAAGGACCAGACGCGACGAGCATCACACCGACCGCAATGACCACCGCCGCAACCATCACCTCGATATCCTCGGCCATGCCAACGGCGGTGATCACGGAGTCGAGGGAGAAGACGATGTCCAGGAGGAGGATCTGCACGATTACCCCGGAAAAGCTGGCGAACTTGCCGGATGCGTTGATGTGCTCTGCGTCCCCTTCGAGTTTCGCGTGGATTTCGGTGACTGCTTTATAGATGAGGAAGAGTCCGCCACCCAGCATAATCAGGTCGCGACCTGAGAATTCCTTGCTGGCGATCTCGAAGAGAGGCTCGGTCAGGTTGGCGATCCAGTTGATCGTCAGGAGGAGGCCAACGCGCATGAACATTGCCAGGCTCAGGCCCAGCAGCCGCGCTTTGCGGCGCTGTTCGGGAGGGAGCCGATCCGAAAGGATCGAGATGAAAATGACGTTGTCGATGCCGAGAACGATTTCGAGCGCGGTCAGCGTCAGCAGCGCGATCCACGCATCAGGACTAGTCAGCAGGTCCACTATCGATCCCCTGAAGCAGCGTGATGACACACGCCCGAATCATCGTGTCGTCGGCAGCAGAGGATAGCCGAAAACGGTCAGAGAGATAGCCCGATCTCATGAATGCCTCCCCTAATGCCTCCCCTGCCAAAGACGCTGTGCTGCGAGGCGAAGAGGCGAAGAGGCGGAAAGGCGGATGATGAGCCGGGGTATTGCACCCGGGGGACGCAATTCGATGCGAGTTTGATCCTCCATGACGCAGTCGACCGCGAACACCCCAGGTGCATGTCATCGTCGCGTTGGGGTCATACAATAGAAGCATGAGCGCGCATGCTGATACTCACCAGTCGAATACAGTCGATCTTCCTCGGGCCATTACGTCGGAACTCCTCGACGCGCTTCGCGGTTACGGTGTGACCAAGGCCTTCCTGTTTGGCAGTGTCGCTCGCGGCGAGGAACGTCCTGACAGCGACATCGATTTGCATGTGCAATTCGATCACGATATCACGCTGTTCGAGCAGATCGACATTGCGGAAGACTTGGCCAAAATCTGCGGTCGGAAGGTCGATCTCGTTCTGAATATCCACCCCGTTTTTGAGCCATACATTGTTCCAACGTTGGTTCCGCTTCCATTGTGAACCGGGTTGCAGCGCCATATCTCGAGCTCATTCGAATTGCCATTCAGCAGATTCGCGAATATACCCCTGCAACAGCCGAGGAGTTCAGGGAATCACTGTTGCTGCAGGACGCCGTTTGCATGAGGTTTCTGGAAATCGGGGAGAACCTGATCCGGATTCGGCGTCTCGACGACGATGCATTCGTTGAACTCGCGCCAGCCTCGTGGCACAAGATCATTGGTTTGCGCAATGTGATTGCCCATGGATACGAAGTGATCAAGCCCATGCGAATCTGGCTTTTCATTGATGACGACCTTGAGGAGTTCGCCTCAACAATCGAAGCTGCCAATCCCGAATCGGGCCTGCCGCTTGCTGACGAATAGCCCTCCTGCTATCATTGCAAGCGAAAACGAGACTCATTCTCAACTAGAGTCTTGGCAGGGAACACCACGGTCAGATGAGCGAGCACGCAACACCAGTCCGGACAAAGGGATACCGGCAGACAGCCCAGCGGGCGATGGTTCTCAATGCCGTTGTCGAAGCGCAGGAGCATCTCACTGCGGGTGAGATTTTCGAGCGCGTGCGACGCCGGGATCCGAAGATCGCCTATGGCACCGTCTATCGCACCCTCCACCTGCTGGCGCAGCACGGTCAGATTCAGGAATTGACGTTCGCCGACTCCGCCAGTCGCTACGACGCGCGGGTCGAACGGCACGACCATGTCTACTGCACGGTCTGCGGCACGATGGTCGACGTCGAAGTCCCCGAAGCGCTCATTGCACGGCATGTGGCATCCGAACGAAGCGGGTTCGCCATCTCCAATCACCACACGGTGTTTTCAGGCTCGTGCCCTGCCTGCCAATCTCGCGAGTAATGTGACTCGTTCTCGATTCACGATGTGAATTCTGCCGCGACAGGGGGTCGTTGGCATGCGCTCAACGGGAGGTACACGCGTTCGTTATGAGTCAGACGCCGATGTTCGAAATCGAAAATCTGCATGTCTCCATCGAGGACAAAGAGATTCTCAAAGGAATCAACCTCGTGGTCAATCCGGGCGAGATCCACGCGCTGATGGGTCCGAATGGCTCCGGCAAGAGCACGCTCGCCTACGTCATTGCCGGCCATCCTTCATATGAAGTGACCGAGGGATCGATCCGCTATTTCGGGGAGGATATCCTCGAGCTCTCGCCGGATGAGCGGGCGCAGAAGGGACTTTTCCTCGCGTTCCAGTACCCCACGGTGATCCCCGGGGTTTCGATGGCCAACTTCCTGCGCATGGCGGTGAAGAATGTCCGTGATGCCCGTGCGGAAGAGATCGTCGCCAACGGCGGCACGGCGGAGCCTTTCACGCCGCGCGAGTTCCGCAAGCTGATGCGCGAAAAGATGTCCATGCTGAAGATGGACGACTCCTTTGCCACCCGCTACCTGAATGAAGGTTTCTCCGGTGGTGAGAAGAAGCGGGCCGAGATCCTCCAGATGGCGCTTCTGGAGCCCCGCCTGGCCGTTCTCGACGAAACCGACTCGGGTCTCGACATCGACGCCCTGAAAACCGTTTCAGAAGGCGTCAACGAACTGATGAACCCGGAGATGGGCATCCTGCTCATCACCCACTACCAGCGCCTGCTCAATCACATCAAGCCGCAGTACGTGCACATCGTGATGGACGGCCGCATCGTCCGGCAGGGTGGCCCCGAGCTCGCCCACGAGCTGGAGGCGAAGGGTTACGAGAATATTCGAGCGGAGCTCGCTGCGGCGAGCTAGTTAGGCAAAGGGCAAAGGGCAAAGGGATTCAAAGTGAGGAACATTCGGGCATAGGGCAACATCCATGGGCAACCAAATCACGTTTGCCCTTTGCCCATTGCCCTTTGCCTTCTTGCGACAAAGGAGCAAGACATGGTCGCAACACCAAAGCCTCAGGTGGAGATCGCTGAGTATCAGTACGGTTTCCGCGACGAAGAGGATTATTTTTTCAAAAGTGAACGCGGGCTCAATCGGGAGGTTGTCGAGAGCATTTCCCGCATGAAGCAGGAGCCCCAGTGGATGCTCGATTTCCGTCTCAAGGCATATGACCACTTCGTGAAGCGGCCGATGCCGACCTGGGGTGGCAACCTCGGCGAGATCGATTTCGACAACATCTACTACTACATCAAACCGGCCGAGAAACAGGGCAAGACCTGGGACGAGGTGCCGGAGTACATCAAGAACACCTTCGAAAAGCTGGGCATCCCGGAAGCGGAGCGGAAGTTCCTGGCCGGTGTCGGCGCGCAGTACGAATCGGAAGTGATCTACCACTCGCTGCGAGAGGATCTGGCCAAGCAGGGCGTGGTCTTCCTCGATATGGACGCCGCGGTCCGCGAGCATCCCGATCTGGTCAAGCAGTATTTCGGCACGATCATTCCGGCCAATGACAACAAGTTCGCCGCGCTGAACAGTGCGGTCTGGTCGGGAGGTTCGTTCATCTACGTACCCGAGGGCGTCAGGGTGGAGGTGCCGTTGCAGGCCTACTTCCGCATCAACGCCGAGAACATGGGGCAGTTTGAGCGGACGCTGATCATCTGCGCACCCGGCTCCTACGTGCACTACGTCGAGGGCTGTACCGCTCCGACCTACAGCACCGACAGCCTTCACTCGGCGGTGGTCGAGATCATCGTCCAGGAAGGCGCCCGCTGCCGCTACACGACCATTCAGAACTGGTCGAAGAACGTCTACAACCTCGTCACCAAGCGAGCCGCTGCCTACAAGAACGCCACAATGGAGTGGGTCGACGGCAACCTCGGCTCGAAGCTGACGATGAAGTACCCTGCCGTCTGGCTGATGGAAGAGGGCGCCCGTGGCGAGATCCTCTCCGTCGCCTTTGCCGGTGACGGGCAGCACCAGGACGCCGGCGGCAAAGTGGTGCACGTCGCGCCGAACACCTCCTCACAGATCATCTCGAAGTCGATCTCCAAGGGCACCGGCCGGTCGTCCTATCGTGGATTGGTGAAGGTGCATAAGGGCGCCGAGGACGTGCGCAGCAATGTCGTCTGCGACGCGCTCCTGCTCGACGAAACGAGCCGCACCGACACCTACCCCTACATGGAGATCGAGGAGGAGAAGGTCTCGATCGGTCACGAGGCGACCGTCTCGAAGGTGGCTGAGGAGCAGATCTTCTATCTGCAGAGTCGTGGCATCTCCGAGGAGGAGGCCATGAGCATGATCGTCAATGGCTTTATCGAGCCGATTGCCAAGGAGCTCCCGCTGGAGTATGCGGTTGAGCTCAACCGGCTCATTCAGCTCGAGATGGAAGGGTCGGTTGGTTAATGGAAGCGACATTGACAGCAGCAGAAGCCGCCACTGGCTTCAGCCGGGAGAGCGTCGAGGCGCTCTCCGCGGCCAAGCAGGAACCGACTTGGGTGCGAGATGCTCGTCTGGCGGCGTGGGCGACCTACGAGTCACTGCCATTCCCACAGCGAACCGATGAGGAGTGGCGGCGGACCGATATCCGTGGTCTCAAGCTCGACCGGCTCACGCCATTTGCCGGATTGAGCGGTGAGGCTCCCTCGCCCGAGTCGGTGCTGGCCGGTTTCCGTGACGGCGGCATCTCGGACGAGAGCGCCCGGGCCGGCGTCAACATCCAGTCTGATGCCAGCGCCATCCTGACCGACGTGCATGCAGACTTGGCCGGCCAGGGGGTGATCTTTACCGATCTGGGCACGGCTATGGCTGAGCATGGCGACCTGGTCCGGAAGTACTTCATGACTGAGGCCGTTCCGGCCAGCTTCGGCAAATTCGAAGCGCTGCATGCGGCGCTTTGGCAGAGTGGCTCGTTCCTCTACGTGCCGAAAGGTGTCAGCGTCGAGCTGCCGTTCCGGTCGTTTGCCGTGGCCAGCGCGCCGGAGTCCTCGATCTTCACCCACACGCTGGTTGTCCTGGAAGAGGGAGCGGAAGCGTTCGTCGTGGACGCGTTCGGTTCCGAGACTCAGGAGAACCAGGCGCTGGCCTCGACGATCGTCGAGCTCAATCTTGGCAAGGGGAGCCAGCTGCGCTATGTCCAGGTTCAGGACTGGGGCCGGCACGCCTGGAATTTCATGACCGAGCGAGCCATTCTTGGCAACGACGCCACGCTCAACTCGCTGCATGTGACGCTCGGCTCGAAGTTCACCAAGAACTCGATCGGGTCGCACCTGCGGGGGCAGAACGCGCTGGCGGAGATGCTGGGCATCTTCTTCGCTGATGGCGATCAGTTTTTCGACAATCACACCTGGCAGCTGCACGAAGCGCCCTATGCGACTTCGGATCTGGAATTCAAGGGTGCACTGAAAGACAACGCCCGTAGCGTCTACTCCGGTCTGATCAAGGTCGAGGAAGGCGCGCAGAAGACAGACGCCTACCAGCAGAACCGCAACCTGGTGCTGAGCCGGACCGCGAGAGCGGACACCATTCCGAACCTCGAAATCCGGGCCAACGATGTCCGCTGTACGCACGGCGCCACCGTTTCGCAGGTCGTACCGGAGCACGTCTTCTATCTGCAGGCGAGAGGTATTCCGTACACCGAAGCTCAGAAGCTGATCGTGGAGGGATTCTTCCGCCCGGTCATCGACCGCATTCCGGTCGAAGAAATCCAGGGCTTCCTGGAAAGTGCCATCGCGCGCAAGGTCGGTATTTAATCCCTCACCCCCGGCCCCTCTCCCGACCGCGGGAGAGGGGAGGGAGCCGATCGGTAGTTCGGGCACCTGTGGCCCGATGGTCGACAGGATGTAGCTGCAGACCCCTGTGTCTGCACCCTCTCCGAGGCAAGGGCGCAGTCCCGGAGGGACTTTGCACTGTTAGCCCGGGGTTTCAACCCCGGGCACGGAGAACAACCATGGTTCTATCAACACAAACGTCGGCAACAACACTCGACGGCGCTGCGTTGCGGCGGGACTTCCCGATCCTCAACCAGCCGCAGCCTGAAGGACGACCACCGCTCGCCTTTCTCGACAGCGCCGCCAGCTCCCAGAAGCCGGAGCAGGTGATCCAGGCGATCGATACCTACTACCGGACCATCAACGCCAACATCCATCGCGGTGTCTATGAGCTCTCCGAAGCGGCTACTGCTGCCTACGAGGCGGCCCGCCAGACGATGGCCACCTTTCTCAACGCCCGGCAGGCGAGGGAATGCATCTTCGTTCGCAACACGACCGAGGCGATCAACCTCGCCGCCAACGCGTGGGGGCGTTCGAATCTGACCGCGAACGACCGGATCGTCCTGACGGTGATGGAGCATCACTCCAATCTCGTGCCGTGGCACATGCTGCGGGAGGAAATCGGGTTCTCCATCGATTACATCCCGTTGACCGACGACCACCAGCTCGACATGACGGTTTATGCCCAGCTTCTGGAACAGAAACCGAAACTGGTCGGTTTCGCTCATGTTTCGAATGCGATCGGCGCGCTCAATGATGTAGCCGCCATGACGCGGATGGCCCACGATGCCGGTGCGGCTGTGCTGGTCGATGCGGCTCAAAGCGTGCCGCACATGCCGGTCGACGTTCAGGCGCTCGATGTCGACTTCCTGGCTCTTTCGGGGCACAAGATGGTTGGCCCGATGGGATCGGGCGTTCTCTATGGAAAGCGGGAGCTGCTGGAGGCGATGCCCCCCTACATGGGTGGCGGCAGCATGATCCGCAAGGTCACCCTCGACGGAACGACCTTCGCCGATATTCCAGCCCGTTTCGAAGCGGGGACCCCGGCGGTCGCCGATCAGGTCGGGCTGGCCGCTGCGGCCGACTACCTGACCGCCGTGGGACTGGAGGCGATTCGCGAGCACGAGCTCGAGCTGCTCGACTACGCGATGGAACAACTGCCTTCCGTGCCTCACCTGACCATGTATGGCCCGGAGGATCTCTCCAAGCGAAGCGGCGTGATCTCGTTCACCCTGGGTTCCATCCATCCCCACGATGTCGCGGCGATTCTCGATGGGGAAAACATCGCCGTGCGGGCTGGCCACCATTGTGCGCAACCATTGATGGCGGCGCTTGGTGTTGTGGCGACGACCCGGGCCAGCTTTTACATGTACAACACACGCGACGATGTCGACCGGCTCGTCGCTGGTCTGCACAAGGCCAATGAGGTCTTCGGTCAGGTCTAGATGGAACAGCAATGGCAGAAAGCATCTACCGCGAACTGATTCTCGAACACAACAAGAACCCGCAGAACCGAGGCACCCTCGATCCTGCCGACTACTCCTACCAGGACACCAATCCACTCTGTGGCGACGAAGTGCGCATCGATGTGCGGGTCGCCGACGACAAGATCTCGGAGATCGCTTTCAGTGGCCGTGGCTGCGCAATCAGCCAGGCGTCGGCTTCGATCCTGACCGAAATGGTCAAGGGGCAGCCGCTCGACGAGGTCAAGGCACTGAGCAAGGAGGATCTGCTGGACGAGCTCGGCATCCCGCTCAGCCCGGCCCGGTTGAAATGTGCGTTGCTCAGTCTGAAGGTGCTCAAGGCGGGTATCTACGGCGTCAATGCCGCTGAGGATGTCTGGCAATGATCCTCAAGCGACTGACCGGCCGTGGCGGTGATGACAATGCGCGGAGCCAGGCTCCCCAGCTCCCGCCAATCGACGAGATTCCCGAGGAGTACTTCCACACCGTCGCCAAAGCGACCGACATCGGGCCCGGCGAGATGAAGTACGTCGAGGCGGGCAAGAAGGACGAACCGATCGTCCTGATGAACGTCGACGGGGAGTTCTACGCGCTCACCGACACCTGCACCCATGAGGAGGCCTCCCTCTCCGACGGCGAGATTATCGGCGACGAGATCGAATGTCCCCTGCACGGCGGCGCGTTCGAAGTCAGAACCGGTCTTCCGGCCGCCTTCCCCGTGGTTGTCGCGGCAAAGGTCTATCCGGTGCGGGTCGTCGGCGATGACGTGCAGATCGCGGTGTTGCCGTAGAGGATTGTCCGAAGTCCGAAGTCCGAAGTCCGAAGTCCGAAGTCCGAAGTCCGAAGTCCGAAGTCCGAAGTCCGAAGTCCGAAGACTGACGTAGTCCGCGATCCGTGGCCCGCAATCCGTAGTCCGCAATCCGTGGTCCTCCCTCTGCAGATCAAAGGGCAATGCTATCGTTCCTTTGCCCTTTGCCCTTTGCCCTTTGCCCTTTGCCCTTCGCCCTTTGCCTAATCCTCCCTCCACCACGTAAACGTATCGATCGTGTCCTGCCACCATCGCAAACGCCGTCCTGTTTCGGGATCGACGACGTCGGTGGGGACGGCTGAGAGGTCGGTGACGAGCTGAGTCGACAGCGCGACGATTGCGCCGAGGAGGATCCAGCCGTCGGGGGCGATCAGATCGAGGGAGTTCTTTGCTACGGCGTTCAGCTCCTGGCGTTTCTGCGCCATTCCGGCCACCGAGATAGGCACCGGTTTGGCGTCGCCTTCATCGAGAGGGCGGAGGAAGGTCTGCAGGGCGAGGTGCACCTCGTCGAGGAGCTCCGCGAGCGGTTCGCCCAGGACACCCGGTTCGAGCCAGTTGGGACGGCCCGATCCGGCCCGCGCGGTCGATGTGGCGTCGGTCAGAGCGCGGGCGATGATGCGCGTCTGCAGCGCCGAATGCTCCAGAGCCTCGCCGATCCGCCGGTAGACGCTCAACACCTCCCGCTGATTCTTCCCCATCAGGTTGTAGGTCAGACTCTCGTCGGCATTCTGGAGTGCGGTGTCGACGGCATGGAGCGTCTCGGCCACTTCCCGGGCGGCATAGAGCGCCTGGAGGGAGGTAGGATGGTCGATGCCGCGTCGCAACCCCAGGCGCAAGTCGTCCAGAATCGCTTCGATGCCATGCCCGAGCTTGTCCAGTTCCTGCCGTGCTCGCGGGACGTGGTTGGGCGGCGCCACTGAGGCGTTGAGGAGGAGTCCGACGCCGGTGCCGATCAGCGTGTTGGCCAGATGGAGAATGGCGACGTTGTCCAGCTGGGTGCCGGCAGCTCCCAGCACGACCAGCAATGTCGAAACCGCCAGCTGCTGAACGCCGGATGCTTCCAGTCCGAGACGGCGTCCCGCATAAAAGGAGGCCACGATGATGATGCCGATGGCCACCGAACCTGGTCCGATCAGCTCGAAAACGATCCAGGCGAAGAGAATGCCGAAAAGGACGCCGAGAATGCGCTGCCAGGCGTCTTTCATGCTGCCGGCGATGGTCAGGTTGATGGAGAAGATGGCGGTCAATGGGGCGAGGATCGGATTCGGATTCCCGGGCAGAAAGCGAGCCAGCCAGTAGGCCAGCACGGCCGCCAGCGCGCTCTTGATCACTCGTTCGCCGACACCCTTGCCCCGTAGCCAGTCGAACGCGGCGCGAAGTGGTCCGCGAGCGCCGGTTACGTAGGCGAGGAGATTGAGGATGCGATTCGACATGGGCCGAATTGTCGCTGATGCGGAGTGGGCAGCGGGCGGCAGGCAGCGGGCCGCACCGATACGGCGTGGGGGCCGGCCCTAACAGCTGTCGTCATCCTGAGCAACGCGAAGGAGCTCTTCGTCGTCTTCTGCCCCTACCGTCGCCTCCCTGGAGACTGCTGCGGCAGGAGATCCTTCGCTACGCTCAGGATGACGGTGCTTTTTCATGCCGCGCTGGCGTCGGTCTGCCTGCTGCCTGCCGCCCGCTGCCCACTCAAAACTCCTGCGCGCGGACGTGGAAGGGGACGGGATACTCGGCGGCATCCTCTTCCCAGGTGACGAGGCCATTGCCATGCGGGTTGTAGACGACGTTGCCGTTGTAGACGGTCATCTCGCAGCGAAGGCGCTGGTTGCCGGTCAGGGTTGTTCGCTCGCAGTCAACGAAAGTGAAGCTTCCTTCATCCAGGGCAAAGATGGCGATGTCGGCCGGACCGCCAACGGTGAGGGTGCCGAGGTCCGGACGGCCCAGCTCGCGAGCCGGGGCGACGGTGGACATTTCGATCACCTGGGGCAACGGCACGCCGATGTTGAGGATCTTGTTCATGCAGGTCTGCATATCGATGACCACGCCGGCGACATTGCCCGTGTGCAGATCGGTCGAGATCGAATCGGGAATGAAGCCGTCGCGGATCGCCGGTACGGCGTGGCGATACCAGAACGAACCGGCGCCGTGGCCGAGATCGAAGATGACGCCCCGTTCGCGGGCTTCCCACATGTAGGGGAAGACCTTGCCATCTTCCTCGACCGACGGGAATTGCTGGGCGAAGACATGGGTGTGAATGTCGCCGGGGCGCATCTTCTTCAGGATCAGGTCGGGATAGGACTGGGTTGGCAGATTGGGGAAGAAGTCGATCATCAACGGCATGTCGCAGAGATTGGCCGCTTCCAGGGCACGATCGACCGCGAGCCAGGCGGGATGGGCGTCGTCGAAATGGCGCTTGGCCCAGTAATGCGCCGTTTTGATGCCGACCACAACGTCGGCATGAGCGGTGGCGGTGTTCGCGGCCAGAACGGAGTTCATTTCGGCCGCTTCGTGCTCCCATTCGCCCCCAAACCCGCCGCCACCCATCCCGGAGCCGACGATGTTGACATAGGAGAACACGCGAATCCGATTGGCCACGCGCGGGTTGTCGATCACCTCATGCCGGAAGTGGGGAAAGTCGATCCAGCCGCAGGTGCCGGCGTCGACGACGGTCGTCACCCCCGATTCGAGCGTGTTGACCAGCGGGTGGAGCGAGAGCTCCGACCGGATGTGACTGACGGCGACGTGGGCATGCATGTCGATGATGCCGGGCGTGACGATCAGTCCGGCCAGATCGATCGACCGGTCTCCCGGCTGGGCAGGAAGGTTCGCATCGACAGCGACGATTTTCCCGTCGCTGACGCGAACATCCAGCACGCCATCGCGCCCATTGGCCGGGTCGATCACCCGCCCATTGCGTAGAACCAGATCCCCGCTGATTGGTCGTACCACGTGCTGCCCCCTCATCGCGCCGATCGCCGCTCAACCGCGGCCCTTTTGGTGAATCGTCCCACCAGCGTGAATGTCTGGCAAGAGATCGGAAAATGGGAAATAGGAACTGGGAAATGGAAACAGTGGATAGTGGATGGCAAATCGACTGACTGTACGCTTCGGACTCCGGACTCCGGACCACGGACTACGTCTCCCTGACTGCCGATTGCTATTCTGTTACTATCCGCATAGATGCGCATATAGCGAGATTCAAACAGATGCTTCAGCAGTTCAAGGCAGATCTCTTTCGCTCGCTCGGTCATCCGGTTCGCATCCGGATTTTCGAGTTGCTGCGGACGAGCGCGACCGGCGAGCTGACGGTTTCCGAACTGCAGGAGCAACTGGGGATCGAGGCGTCGTCGGTCAGTCAGCAGCTGGCGCTGTTGCGGGCACGGGGGTTGGTGGTCGGCCGGAAGGAGAACACCCGGGTCTACTACCGCGTGGCCGATGAGCGGGTGTTCGAGCTTCTCGATGTCGCCCGCGCGATCTTCGAATCGCAGCTCAGCGCCATGCAGGAGATGGCCGAAGCCACGCCGGAGGGTGTCGCTCTGGCATGACGGAGGGGGTCGACCTTCCTGCCTGGATGATGCTGCTCCCCGGCCTGGTTTTCCTGGCCGCCGGTCTGGTTGCGCTCGTGGGAAGGAGCCGGGCACAGCTCTCTGCCCTGTCGTGCTGGATCACGTCGGCAGGCGGGCTGGTTTCGGTTCTGGTTGGCGTTAATGCCCTGCTGCGGGAAACGCCGGAATCGTTGAATGGCTGGAGCCCGGCGCCGGCAATCGACTTCGCCTTCCGGCTGGATCCACTTCGCGCCTGGTTTCTGATCATTCTCGGTCTGCCCGCTATCGCCGCAGGCGTGTACGCGCTCGACTATCTCGCGCCCCGCTCCGATGGTGTCGCTCACCGGCCCGCTCGCTACTGGACCGATGCCACGATCGCCCTTTTTCTGGCGTCGGTCGCGTTTCTGATCGTTGCGGACACGGCCATCGCTTTCCTCTTCTTCTGGGAGGCGATGGCGCTGCTCTCCTTCTTCCTCGTGATGGAAGACGGGCACACCCTGGCCAACCGGCGGGCGGCGTGGATCTATGCCGTCATGACTCACACCGGTTCGGCCTTCCTGGTGGCGATGTTCCTTCTCCTGGCCCGCAATGCCGGGTCACTCTCATTCGACGACATGCGCTCGGCTGCCGAAACGCTGGGATCGACGGAGCGGCATGTCATCTTCGTGCTGGCCCTGATCGGATTCGGCAGCAAAGCCGGTCTCATTCCCATGCATATCTGGTTGCCGCGGGCCGAACCACTGGCTCCGGCGCATGGCGCTGGGTTGATGTCGGGTGTGCTGGCCAAAACGGCGGTTCTCGGTCTGGTGATGACCCTTTTCCAGTTTCTCGGGTCGCCTCCGATGATCTGGGGTGGTGTGCTGATCGCTGCCGGACTCGTTTCCGCGCTGCTTGGCATCCTCTACTCCCTCATGGAGCGGCAGAGCGGTCGGGTATTGGCCTGGTCGACGATCGAACACCTGGGCATCATCGTCACGGCGATCGGGGTGGCGACCGTGCTCGGGGCGGAAGGACAGGCGCAGCTTGCTGCGCTGGCGCTTGTCGCGGCGCTCTTCCATGCGCTCAACCACGCGATTTTCAAGAGTCTCCTCTTCATGGTCACGGGCGCCGTGCAGCATGCCGCCGGCAGCCGGGACCTGGAACGACTCGGCGGACTGATCAAACGGATGCCCCGCACCGCCCTCGTGGCGCTGGCCGGAGTCGGTGCGATGGCCGCACTGCCGCCGCTCAATGGGTTCGCCAGCGAATGGCTCCTCTTTCAATCCGTTTTCTCCCTGGGCTGGAGCACAAACGAGGGTCATATCGGCACGGGAGCGGCCATCGCCGCCGCCATTCTGGCCCTGACCAGCGCGCTCGCCCTGGCCGGCGCTGTGCGGCTCTTCGGTATGACCTTTCTGGCCCAGCCACGATCCGCAGGCGCGACCAGCGCGACCGAGACGCCTCGTTCGATGTTGTGGGGGATGGGATTTCTCTCAGTCTGCATCGTCGCGGTCGGCGTTGCGCCGATGGTGGTCGTGCGCTTGCTCGAACCGGTCACCCGGCAGCTCACCGGCAGCGTGCCCGTCGCCACACCGGCCTGGAGCGCGTCGCTCGACGCGAGCCGGCCGGCTGGCAACTACCTGCCGGTGCTGGTGATGCTCCTCCTGCTGGTGGCTGGTGTGATGCCCTGGTTGCTGGTTCGCTGGCGGGCTGGGCAGGCAGTCGAACGGGTGTCGCTGACCTGGGTGTGCGGAAACCTCCTGCAACCGCGCATGCAATACACCGCCACCGCGTTTGCCAAACCGCTCCGCCTGATCTTCCAGTCGGTGCTTCGTCCGGACCGAAAAATCGTCGTCGAGCGGGCCGATTCCCCCTACGTCACTTCCGCCATTCACTACGAAGAGGAGATGAAACCGGTCTACGAGCGCTACATCTATGAACCCCTCGTCGCCGCGACGCTCGGCAGCGCCAAGCATGTGCGTCGGTTGCAGAGCGGCTCCCTGCGTCTCTATCTCCTCTTCTTTTTCGCGACGCTGGTCGTCGCCATCGTGATGGCCCGGTAGCGATGTACGACCTTCTTCTCCTGCTCCTCCAGATCGGCATCATGGTGGGAATCGCCCCGTTGCTGCAGGGACTGATCAAGCTGTGCAAGGCCCGTCTGCAAGGGCGAACGGGACCACCCCTCCTCCAACCCTATCGCGATCTGGCCAAACAGCTACGGCGTGAGAGCGTCGTGTCCGATCAGGCGTCGTGGGTTTTCCGGTATGCGCCGATCGTCTATGTTGCCGGGCTGCTGGGCGCGGCGATGCTGGTGCCGACGGTGTCTCAGCGCTCGCCACTTGGCGGATTCGCCGATGCCATCGTCTTCATCGGTCTCCTGGCGCTGGCCAGGTTTGCCCTGGCGCTGGCGGCGCTCGACACGGGTAGCAATTTCGGTGGGATGGGAGCCAGCCGGGAGATGACGTTCGCCGCGCTCATCGAACCGGCGATCATCCTGGTGCTGCTGATCGCCGCGTTGCCGCGCCAGTCGACCAATTTCTCGACGATGGCCGGGGAAACGGCTTTCACCATTGCCGGTCTGCTGGCCATGGGCGCCATGGCGATCGTGATCATCGCCGAAACGGGCCGCATTCCGGTCGACAATCCGGACACCCACCTCGAACTGACGATGGCCCACGAAGGGATGCTGCTCGAATACAGTGGCCGTCCCCTGGGCATGGTGATGTGGGCGACACAGGTGAGGCAGATCACCTTCATCGCGTTGTCCGTTGCCCTCTTTCTCCCCTGGGGGATGGCGCCGCTGCACGACCCATCGCTCCGGCAGATGGTCACCGGCCTCGTCGCCTTTCTGGCCAAGATTGCGCTCATCGGCGTCGTGCTGGCGGTGATCGAAAGTTCGGTGGCCAAGCTGCGCATCTTTCGGGCGCCCGATCTGCTCGGGCTGGCCAGCGTGCTCGGTGTCCTCGCCGTGATGGCCACCTATGTGGTGTCGCCATGACCGTCGATCCGCTGATTTCCCTTTCCACTGCCGGGTCGGTGCTCGATGCCGCCGCACTCTGCCTGATCGCGCTGGCTTTCGCCGGTACTGTCGTTCGCACGCTGAGCACCTCGATCGCGCTCCTCGCCGCACAGGGTCTTGTGCTGTCAATCGCCTCGGGCGCGGCGGCGCTGGCCGAGATGGAATGGCGTTCCTGGGGAGCCTTCGCCGTGGCTCTGGCCGTCAAAGCGATCTTCATTCCCCTGATGCTCTGGCGAATACTGGACCGTATGCCAGTTCGGCAGGAGCCACCCGGTTTCCTCTCGGTCAAACTGGCGGTGCCGCTCGCTGCCGCGTTGATTCCGATTTCCTACCGGGCCATCGAACCATTCACTGCCGATACCATCGGCGCCTTCAATGCCACGAACGCTTTGCCCGCCGCCCTGGCGCTCCTGCTGCTCGGTCTCTTCACCATGGTCACCCGCAAGAAAGCGCTCAGCCAGGTCGTCGGTCTGGTCACGATGGAAAACGGACTCTATCTGGCGGCAGTCGCTGCGACGCGAGGGCTGCCATTCGCCGTCGAATTCGGTGTGGCGGTCGATGTCCTGGCCGGTGTGGCGGTGATGGGACTGGTCATCCACGAAATCATGCGGGTCACCGGGTCGACCGACGTCGACCGCCTGCGAACGTTGACGGGATAGCGGATGTCACCCGAACACGCTGCCATCCTCATGCTCCTGACGCTGCCGGTCCTGGCGGCGCTGCTGCAGCTGGTCGTTCCCGGCCGGGAGGCAATCGAACGGGTTGCGCTCGTGTGTGCGGCCGCGACGCTGGTGCTTGGTCTGGCCATCGCGGTGCTTGTGGCCCGCGACGGGTCTCAGGAGGCGTTCCGGGGCATCATCCATCTCGACGCCCTCTCCGCGTTGATGATCGCCACGATCTCGGTGCTCGGATTTTGCGGCGTCACGGCGTCGGTGCCCTACATCCGGCACGATCTGGAGATCGGGCATGTGCCGGGCGGTATGCGGGGTGTTCGCTTCTACTACGCCGGTCTTTCCGTGTTCATCTGGTCGATGCTGGTCACGGTCAGCGTGGACAACCTGGGGCTGCTCTGGGTCGGGCTGGAAGCGACGACCATCGTCTCCGCGCTGCTGGTCGGGTTCTACCGGACTCGCGCCGCACTGGAAGCCGCCTGGAAGTACCTGATGCTCTGCACGGTCGGTATCGTTTGCGCGCTTTTTGGCGTACTGCTGACCTACTACGCCGCCCGCCAGGGAAGTGGCGGTCACGACTCGATCTCGATGGACTGGACACGCATGATTGCCGATGCGGAAACGCTGGATAGCGGCATCATGCGACTGGCGTTCGTCTTCGTGCTGGTGGGATTTGGGGCGAAAGCGGGTTTCGCGCCACTTCATACCTGGCTGGCCGATGCCCATAGTCAGGCGCCCTCCCCCATCAGCGGCATGCTGTCGGGTGTGCTACTGGCCTGCGCCCTCTACGCCATAGTTCGCTACCAGGCGCTGACCGACCGGGCCGCCGGCAACGAGTTCGCCTCCCACTTCCTGATTGGATTCGGCGTTCTCTCGATTCTCGTTTCCGTTCCCTTCATCCTGCTTCAGCGCGACCTGAAACGCCTCTTCGCCTATTCGAGTGTCGAGCATGTTGGTCTGATGGCTGTCGCATTCGGCATCGGCGGACCGCTGGGCGTCACTGCCGGATTGCTTCATCTGATGGGGCACGCCGCTGCGAAAGGGATGGTCTTTTTCGTCTCAGGGGATCTGGTCCAGCGCTACGGATCGCGGCGCATGAGTGTGATCCGGGGCGCGGTCAGCGTGGCTCCCCTCTCGGGCTGGCTGCTGGTCGCTGGGGTGCTGGCGTTGACGGGAGCGCCGCCGGCCGCCATCTTCATCAGCGAAATGACGATGTTCTCAGCCGGGTTCCAGCAGGGCTGGACCGAAATGGCCGCCGTCTCGATCGTCATCGCGGCGCTGGCCATCATTTTCGCCGGACTCCTCATGCAGGCGATGCGCGTCGGCTTCGGCCCCGAACCGCCTGCTCTGGTCGCTCATGGAAATCACAGAGCGTCGCCCTATCTCGTTCTGGCCGTGGCGCCACTTGTCGCGATCATTCTCCTGTTTGGCATCTATGTTCCGGGTGAGGTGCGCACGCTGATCGACGCAGCGCAGATCAGTCTGACGGCTGGGGGAGGTTGACGGTGACCGACGTCGTGACCAGCCCAGCCGTCGATCTTCAGCAGTTGTCCGGCGGTGAACTGCTTCCGTCGCGCGTCCCCGGTGAAACGCGTGTCGTGGTTCCTCTGGTGACCTTGCCCCGCGCGTGCCAGGTGATTGTGGATGGCGTCGGCGCTCGCCTGGCGACGATGGTGGCGCAGGACGAGCGCGCCGAAACGGGATCGTTCACGCTCGCCTACACCTTTGCGATACCGGACCGTCGCTGGATGACCATCGAGTGCCAAGTTCCGGCCGATTCGCCCGCGTTTCCTTCGGTCACGCCTCTGGTGCCGGCCGCACATTGGTATGAGCGAGAAGCGCGGGACATGTTCGGTCTCGAACCGGAGGGGCATCCCGATCTGCGTCGCCTGGTCATGCACGACGACTGGCCGGCTGGTGTCTTTCCGCTGCGAAAGGATTTCGATCCGTCGATTCCGGTGCCGAGGGTCGAAGCCGACCCCTATCGCTTCCACACCCTGCATGGCGACGGTATCGTCGAGATACCAGTCGGGCCATTTCACGCGGGTGTCATCGAACCGGGTCATTTCCGGTTTGCGGCGGTTGGGGAGGTGGTGCTGGCACTCGAACCACGCCTCTTCTACACCCACCGCGGTATCGAGAAGCTGATCGAAGGAAAATCGCTCGACCATGGACTGCAGATCGCCGAGCGGATTTGCGGCGTCTGCTCGCTCTCTCATGCCGTCACCTACTGCCAGGCGGCGGAACAGATTCTCGGTATCGAAGCGCCGCCCCGGGCGGCGGTGATCCGGTCGATCGGGCTGGAGCTGGAGCGGCTCTACAACCATGTCGGCGATGCGGGGAACATGTGCGCTGGGGTCGGATTCATGGTGGGGGTTGCCCACGGGGCCAGACTCAAGGACGAGCTACAGCGTCTGAACGAGCAGTTCACCGGCAATCGCTTCCTGCGCGGACTGTCCGCAATCGGTGGTGTGCGTCGCGATCTCGATGTCGAGTTTGCGGCGCAGATGTCGCTCGAACTGGCGCGCATCGCTCGCGAGTTCGGCGAGCTGACCGCGATGATTCTCGGCAGCGAGACCACGATGGAGCGGATGCGTCGCACCGGCATTCTGCCCGGTGACCTGGCCAGAGCCCTCGGCGTAGTCGGCGTCGGCGCCCGGGCCAGCGGCATCGATCTCGACACCCGTCGCGACCACCCCTACGCCGCGTACCGAGACGGCGAGACGGCAAGACGGCGAGACGGGAAGACGGCAAGACGGCCAGACGGCCAGAACCTTCCCCCCTCTCCCGCGGTCGGGAGAGGGGCTGGGGGTGAGGGATATTCCGCGGTCGGGAGAGGGGCTGGGGGTGAGGGACATTCCGCGGGCGGGGGTGAGGGATTTCCAGTACCAACACGGGAAGAGGGGGATGTGGCGGCGAGACTCCTGGTGCGCATCGACGAAGTTGCCGTCAGCTTCGCCCTGATTCAGGCGTTGATCGCGGAGATGCCCGCTGGTCCGCTCATCGCCGGCTGGACCCCTCCCACGACCGATGCTGCCGCGTTCTCGGCAACGGAGTCGCCGCGCGGCGAGAATCTCCACTGGCTCCGGGTGAACGCCCAGGGCACGATCGAACGCTACCGGGTCCGTTCGGCCAGCTTCCCGAATTGGCCTGCGGTTGCCGCTGCTGCGCCCGGCAACATGGTTCCCGACTTTCCATTGATCAACAAGAGTTTCGAGCTTTGCTATGCCTGCCTCGACCGCTAACCCATTTTTCGAACGCCCTGTAGCCGCAGACCCCCGTGTCTGCCTCATGGGGAATCGCGTCACCGCTCGCCGCAAAGCCCGTTGCCGTCTGGATTCGGAGCCGTTCTGTCGTGCCCCACGGCCAACTCCCACAAGAAGCAGACACGGGGGTCTGCGACTACAACGTGATGGAGTTTGTGGCCAGATGCGACGCAACCCCTATCCCGTAGCTGCAGCCCCCCGTGTCTGCCTCCTCATGGGAAGGAGGCACTGTCCATGAGAGTCCTTCGCCAGTCGATGCGCGGCAGGGTCGGCGCCCACGACTACCCGCTGGAACCGGAGGCAGCGCCGGCCGCGTTTCGCGGACAGGTGCAGCTCGATCCGAATCGCTGCCGCGGCGACGCGGCATGCGCGCGGGTCTGTCCAAGCGGGGCCATCACCGTCGAGGAAACGTCCACTGGATGGATCTGGCAGCTCGACGACAGTCGCTGCGTTTTCTGCGGACTTTGCGCCGACGCTTGTGCAAACCGGGCAGTCTCCCTGAGCAACGCATTCGAGCTCGCCGTTCGCCAGCCTGACGACATGGTGACCCGCGCCGAGTTCATTCGAAATGAGGAAACCGACTGATGTCCACCCTCCACCCGCTGATACCGATGCTGCAGAGCCGGCAGGATGAGGACGCGTCGACGCTCGGCCAGAAGTTCAGCGACCAGGTCCAGCGCGTGCTGCAGCGATCGATGCAGATCCGCCATCTCGACGCCGGCTCGTGCAACGGCTGTGACTGGGAGATTCAGTCCCTCCTCTGTCCCGCCTACGACATGCAGCGTCTTGGTCTCGATATCGTGGCGTCGCCCCGGCATGCAGACTGCCTCCTCGTGACCGGAAGCGTGACCAGACACCTGGAGATCGCGGCAATCCGGACGTGGGAAGCGATGCCGGCGCCGGGAATCGTGATCGCGGTTGGCGCATGTGCGTGTGGCGGTGGCGTTCTGCAGGGGAGCTATTGCACGGCCGGTGGGGTGAAGAATGTGCTGCCCGTCGACATCTCGATTCCGGGTTGCCCTCCTCGCCCTCAGGCGCTTCTCCATGGGCTGATGCTGGCGCTCGACCGGATCGAGCAGAAGTTGCACCATTCAAACCACGAGTTTAGGATTGGTCGCTCAGAAGCCTGACGCCATGTTGCAGCCCGGCGTCAGGCCGTGATTCCACTTCCCTCCGAAGACGTGGCTGTGCAGGAGAGGGTGTGAGAGGGGCTTGCACGTGCGTTCCCATCTATTGAGACTACTCATCGTTGCCCTGCTGGTGGCGCCAGCGCTGGTCCTGTCTCCCGCGCCGAAAGCGAATGCGCAGGATGGCGGCTACCTGGGTGATCCGCCGGTGTTCGATGCCGGATCGGTTGTCGCCGATGCCAGCGAAGCCGTCTATGCAGCGGCGCTCCCCTCTGTCGACCTGACCAACCGGACCGCATCGGTCAGCTATTTCAACAGCTACTACCGCGGACAGGGCCAGCCGGCCATTTCCTGGACGGGAAGTGTGGCGAACTGCCAGCCCGGCACAACCAGCGCGGCGTTCAAGGACGACGTGCTCCTGCGGATCATGTACTTCCGCGGTATGGCCGGCGTTCCCTCCTCGATCTCCGTCAACACAACCGCCAGCGCCATGAATCAGCAGGCTGCGCTGGTGATGTCGGCAAATGGCTCGCTTTCCCACTACCCGCCGTCGGATTGGGATTGCTGGACCCAGGATGCCTATACGGCGGCGGGCAGCTCCAATATCGCCATTGGGTATTACGGCCGGGCGGCTGTCGACGCCTACATGAAGGATCACGGCTCGAACAATGCAGCAGCCGGGCACCGGCGCTGGCTGCTCTACCCGCAAACCCAGTCATTCGGCACTGGCGACATCCCGTCAGGTTCTGGCAACAATTCGGCGAATGCGATCTGGGTATTCGACTCGAACATCGGAGGACCGCGCCCCGCCACACGGGACGGCTTTGTCGCCTGGCCACCGGCTGGGTATGTGCCCTACCAGGTGGTCTATCCTCGCTGGACCTTCTCGTACCCAGGCGCCAACTTCGCCAACGCGACCGTTTCGATCACCCTGAACGGGTCGAGCATTCCGGTGGCGGTCGATTCGCGGACGAGCAACGGCTACGGCGAGAACACGATCGTTTTTCGACCGAACAACATCAGCGACAGCGCGGTTTGGGCAAATCCCGGCAGTGACGCGACCTATCGCGTGACGATCAGCGGTGTGACGGGCGCATCCTCCTCGACCTACACCTATGACGTGATCGTCATGGATCCGGACGGCTCAGGCGGCGGTCCAACCGCTACCGCAACTCGTACGCCAACCACCACCGGCGGCGCCTACGCGCCAGGGATGATGGTCCGGGCGACTACCGCTGTGAACCTTCGCGCCGGCGCCGGAACGACATTTCAGTCGCTCGGCATCGTGCCGACCGGCACGCGGGGCGCGATCACCGGGTCGCCGGTTTCGAATGGCGGATTCACCTGGTATCCGGTGGCGATGGAAGGCTTTCCGGCTGGCTGGATCGCTGGTAGCTATCTTTCTTCTCTGAATATCACCGCCACTCCGGCCAATACAACCCCCACAGCGACGCTGACATCGACAGCAACGCGTACGTCAACGGCGACGCGCACCTCGACCGCAACGCGAACGGCAACCGCGACCCGAACACCGACGTCGACGGCATCGAATCCATGGTCACCCGGAATGATGGTTCGCACGACAGCCGGAGTGAACCTGCGCACTGGCGCAGGTACGGGGTTCCAGTCGATCGCCGTTGTGCCCAATGGCACGCGGGGCGCGATCACCGGAGCACCCGTGGCCAGTGGTGGGTTCACCTGGTATCCCGTGGCGATGGAGGGCTTCCCGGCTGGCTGGATCGCCGGGAGTTATCTCTCGCCGCTGAGCATCACGGCGACGCCGGCGAATACGTCGCCGACAGCCACGCGAACATCGACCCCAACGCGAACGCCAACAACCGCGGCGTCGAATCCATGGTCGCCGGGCATGATGGTGCAAACGACGGCCAATGTGAACATCCGCACTGGCGCCGGGACAGGATTCCAGTCGATCGGCGTGGCGCCGAATGGCACCCGTGGAGCGATTACCGGGACACCGGTCAGCAGCGGCGGCTTCACCTGGTATCCGGTCAAGATGGAAGGCTTCGCGGCCGGCTGGATCGCGGGATCCTATCTGCGCACGTTGAGCATCACCGCGACCCCCGAATCCGGATCCGGATCGACCGCTACCCCAACCCGCACGCCCACGACCGTTGCCGGCGCGATTCCGGTCAACACGACAGTGCAGACGACGGCGAATCTGCGACTGCGGAGCGGTCCCTCGACCAGCAGCAGCACCATCGCCACCTTGCCATTTGGCGCCGAAGGGACGGTAACCGGTACGCCGACGGTCTCCGGAGGCACCACCTGGTATCCGGTCACCTTCCCTGGCTTTGGAAGTGGCTACAGTGCCGGTTCCTATCTGAGAGCGGTGAGTGGTCCATCTCAGCCGACCGCCACGCGGACGCCGACCATACCCCCCGGGGGGATTGGGATAGGGTCCACTGTTCGAACGACCGCGTATCTCAACATGCGCACTGGCGCCGGGACGTCGAACTCGGTCATCGCCGTTGTGCCACCGGGCACCAACGGCACGGTGCTCTCCGGGCCGACGGCCGGCGGGGGATTCCAGTGGTTCCAGGTGCAGTTCACTGGCGCCGGCACCGGCTGGGTGGTGAGCCAGTACCTGCAGCTGGTCAGCGTTTCGAGTGTGGGCGCGCCGATCGACGCTCCTGGTTCGTCTGAGCCGCTGCCCACCGCAACAGAAGAATCGCCAGCGGAGCCAACCGCCACGGCGCCGACCGAGCCGGAACCGACCGTAGAGATCAATCCGACGGCAACCGTCGAAACAGTCCTCGAGCGGGCGCCACCGACGGCGACTGTCGATGAAGGTCCGCAGCCGTTGCCCATCGTCCGCATCCAGCGGACCGACGGATCGACGGGTGGCGAGGTTCTGGTCGATGAGGACGAAACAACCGTCTGGTATGCACCCGGTATGCCGTCGGCTCAGGCGGCGGTCTTCGTCGCCGATCTGGACAGCGAGCAATGGATCTCCACGATCCGCTGGCAGACGGCTCCTGAAGGGCTGTCCGGGCAGCTCTATCTCTCGATCTCGAGTGACGGACAAACCTGGATTGATCTCGATCTCACCGGCGTCGTCACAGATGGATCATGGTCGACGCTCGAGCTGAACGCCGCGGCGGTCTACGTCCGGTTCGCTTTCATCGCCATCGACGATACACCAGACCTCGGCGGTGTCGCTGAGGTGGAGTTGTGGCCGTGAGCGGTGCATAGTGCATAGTAGATAGTTCGTAGTAGATGGTAGATGGGGCGGGGCAACCGCGCGTGGCCACCCGCCTCTAGCAGCTGCCCGCTAAGAACTATGCACCAGGAACTCTCTACTATGAACTATCTACCATGCACCATGCACCATGCACTATCAACTATGAACTATCAACCATCCACTACTGATAAATCACCAAATCCGGCGGCGGCACCAACGCCATCACCTCGGCGGCGGTCATCAGCGGCTCGTCCTGGCGGTACCAGAGCTTGAAACCGTAGAAATCGTGCAGGACATTGCCGCCGACGATCGCGTAGGTCTCCCGTTTCGCTTCGGGGCCGCCCCAGCCGTCGACTTCGAGAACGAATTGCACGCCGGGAATCTGGCCAACCTGGTCGCGGTTGGTGAGCGAGTAGAGGTTGAACTGATGCACGATCAGCAGCTTCGGCGGCAGACCCTCTTCAATGGCGATCTCCGAGAGGAGCTGCTGGGCCATCAGGACATCTGAGGCGTCGATCGTACCCAGATCGAGCCCAGGGGTCTCCCCCTCTTTGACGGCGAATTCGGGGTCGATCGCCAGATGGACGTGCGGGTAGGAGAGCCACTGCCGGACCGCGTCGATCTCCTGCGCCACGGTCTTGCGGCCGAACTGCACATCCAGAATCAGCAGGAGGTCATTGGCCGCGGTGAAGTCGACATATTGCTGGATGATCTCGTCAGCCGCGTAGGCGATGTACATCCCGTCCGGGCCAGGATCGCGCTGGGCGACCGACGCGATCACCTCGAACGCCAGCAGCCAGGGACGGGAGTTGTCCGCGGCTTCGTACTCCGCCGCCTGATCCCGGAGGATGGCCAGCAGCGTGTCCATGTCATATTCGCCGAGGATTCCCATTAGCTCGTTGCCGGGAAAACCGTAGTAGGCGAGGATCCGGTTGTTGGGAAAGAGATAGTCGCCACCGAACTGATCGTTCGGACCAGCAGTCCCATCTCCCTGCGCCGTAGCTGTCAGCCGAACGGCCGGCGCGGCCAGCATGGCCGCTACCGGCGCCAGCGCCCTGCGTCTGGTGAGCAGAAGATCTGACCGTTCGCGTGCTGTTTTATCCGGCATAAGCGTCCTAGATACTCAGGTTGCAGCCGGTGAATCCCTGTTCGTAGCCATTCAGCGTTGCGCGGACCCGTTGCTGGCCGTTGCCGTGCGCTTGTGGGTCGTACTCGCCGATGAACTTGGGATCGCCCAGGCTGAACACCAGGTCGTTGATCGCGCTTTCGATGTCGCCCGGGTCGACCAGTCCGCGAAGCTCAGCATCGCGGGCCCAGACGCCGGAGAAACAATCGGCCATCAGCTCAAGCTCGATGCTGTGGACCTCGTTCCATGCATCGGGGCGGGTAGTGCGCTCCAGGCCGATACTGGTCTGGACGTGATGCGCCCACTCATGAGCGATAACGAACGCTGCGGCAAAGGCGTTTCCCTGATCCACCATGTCCAGCAGGAAGGGTTCGTCCAGATACATCGTCGAGTCGAGCGGGCAGTAGAAGCCATAGAACCCGGTGGAGGCGGGACCACAGGCCGACATCACGCTGTCGCCTGCCGCCACGACGACCACGCCAGGCGACTCATAGATGAAGTCGGTGTAGCTGAGAACGTCCCGGTAGAACGCGTCCAGATCATTGACGACCACCTGGAAAATCTGGTCGCGCGGGACGTCGTTCAGATTCGTGACCTGAGGCACGGCCGACGTCGTCGACGAACCACTTTCGGGTGCGCTGGCGCCGGCATAGTAGGAATTGACCTGGTCGATGAAATCGCTGGAATCGCTGATGAACCAGCGCCAGGCGGCGCCGTCATTGGCCAGGAAGATCCGGTCCTCGACCCAGGTCGGCTTGTTGTTCTCGTCCAGCACCTGCTGAACGATGTTCACGACGACCGCGTTGGGATAGGTCGTGCCCTTGACCTCCCAGGTCCACTGGCCGAACTCCATGCCGACGATCTGCGACTGCCCGGAAACGACCCGGGAGTAGACATCGTTGAAGAGATTCAGCGCGACGGTGCGTGAGATGACGTTCTGGGAGTCGGGGTGCATCGCATCGTAGAGGCCGTTGTAGTCAAGCGCGCCGGCCATCTCGAACAGATTATTGACCGCCATCGCCACCTGAGCCTGATCGCGGGCGGTGACCGTGTCGGTCTGGGCGCTTCCTGAGGCCAGCGGCACACTCACGCTGAGGAGCAACACCATTGCTGCAAAGAGGAACCGCTTCACCATGAAATGCCTCCCGATGCGAGCATGCCAGCCAAGGATTCTGCATGCCAGAACCGGAAGTATACGTGTGTCGCGGCTGTGTCGGCGGATTTCGTCAAGTTGGTTCCAGAGTCCTTTATAATGGGAAATCGCCGCGGCGATGAGGCCCGGTAAGCGCACAATCGATCGCGTCGGGATGATTCGGTCAGAAGTCAGAGGAGACCGCAGTGGAAAACGCATTCAAGTCCATCATGGCAGGTGGTGATGACGACAGCCGGGCTCAGGCTCAGGGCTTCGTTCAGCGGGTCACAGAGGGAAATCCTCTCGAGGGATTCACGGATGACGACGTCCAGGAATCGGCCAAGATCCTGCAGAGCCTCACGCCCGAGCAGCGGCAGCAGGCACTGCGCGCATCGATGCAGAACATCAGCTCGAATGTCTCCGGCGATCAGCGGTCGTCGCTCAACGACATGCTGAAGCAGCGCCAGGCCGGACAGGGCATGGTCGACATCACCCGCTCGGGAGACAATGTTGCCCCCGGCTCCGGTTCGTCTGGTGGGGACAGCGGCGGCGGACTCGATGATCTCCTCGGCGGACTGCTGGGCGGCGCCGGCGGTGGCGGCGGTCTCGACGACATGCTGGGCCAGATTCTCGGCGGCGGTGGCGGACAGAGTCAGCAGAGCAGCGGTGGCGGCGGCATTGGCGACCTGATCGGCGGCCTGCTCGGTGGCGGCGGCGGAGGCAAGTCCAGCGGCGGTGGCGGTGGTGGACTCGATGATCTCCTCGGCGGATTGCTTGGCGGTGGCGGTTCTGCCACGGCGCAGGCGCAGGACAGCAGCGGCGGGTTCGGCGATATCCTCACCGGACCGCTGGGCAAGGCCATTCTGGCCGGCGCAGCTGGCTATGCCATGAAGGAAATCCTGGGCAAGTAAACGCACTCCCAAAGCAGATCGCGGCACCGGACCATATCGATGGTCCGGTGTTTTTCGTTTTCGGACATTCCGAACAGGGCAGAGCGGGTATCTGGCCGGTCATGCTACGATTTCGCGATGCCGATAAGGCGGCGGCCGCACGAACGTGAGGATCCGGCGGTTCGCCAGCGGGAGCAAACTCGCCGTCAGCGAGCCAGAAAAGGCGAGATCCCGAACCAGTTTCTGGTTCCCCGCTGCTCCCCCAAGCCCAGTCAATGGATCCCAGGAGATGGTCGATGAGCAATTCAGGAACTGCCGTTTCGGAGGTCGAGATTCCCAAGCCGAGTGGACTGGAGGGTGTTGTCGCGGCGTCGACTGCGCTGAGCCATGTCTTTGGTGAGGAAGGGAAGCTGGTCTATCGCGGATACGACATCCACGAGCTGGCCGGACACGCGAGCTTCGAAGAGGTGGCGTTCCTGCAGTGGGTCGGCCATCTGCCCAACGAGGCGGAACTGAAAGCATTCACGGCCAAGCTCGATGCCAACCGCACGCTGCCCGATGAGCTGATCACCATTCTTCGCCAGCTTCCGGCTGACACCGCGCCGATGGACGCGTTGCGCACCGGCGTTTCCTCGCTTGGCCCCCTGCTGCCGGGTGTGTTCAACGACGAGCCCGATCTCGACGAAGCGATCGCGCTGGCCGCGCGTTTTCCGTCGATCCTGGCGGCGTTCCATCGTGTCCGAAATGGACTGGAGCCGGTTGCTCACAAATCTGGCCACAACACAGCCCAGAGCTACCTCTACCAGCTTTTCGGCACTGAACCGGAAGAGCGGCACTGGAAACCGCTGGAGACCTATCTGATTCTCCTGACTGATCACGGCATGAATGCCTCGACCTTTGCCGCGCGCGTGATCGCGTCGACCCAGTCGGATATCGTTTCCGCGCTCACAGGCGCCGTGGGGGCTCTCAAGGGTCCGCTGCACGGCGGGGCGCCGTCACTCGTGCTCGATATGCTCAATGAGATCGGCACGGCCGACAATGTCGATACCTGGCTCAACGCCGCGCTCGATCGTGGCGACCGGTTGATGGGCTTCGGACATCGTGTCTACAAAGCCGAGGATCCACGCGCTGAGATCCTCCGGGAAATGGCCCGAACCGCCAGCGACCCCGATTTCTTCGAATTGTCGCTGCGCACCGAGCAGCGAGCGCTGGAGCTTCTCAACGAGCGAAAACCAGGCCGCCGGCTCTACACCAACGTCGAGTTCTACTCGGCGGCGGTGCTGGCCGCGGTCGGTCTGCCCGGCGATATGTTTACCCCGACCTTCGCGGTAGCCAGGTCGGTTGGCTGGAGCGCCCACGTGCTGGAGCAGGTGGCCAACAATCGCCTCATCCGGCCGCAGTCCGAGTTCGTCGGACCGATCGATCTGCACTTCGTCGACCTGGGAGATCGCTGAGCCGTGGCAGCCCGAGTGATCGAGCAAATGTAGTTCGGGCACCTGCGGTCCGACGAAACAGCCAGGAGAACGACCGGGACTTCCCCCGGTCGTTCTTGCGTTTCAGGCGAAGGCAGGCATTACCGAGTCAGCGAGGATATCGACGGTCTCCGTGTCGACTTCGAAGACATTGGCGATGAAGTACTTGAACCCCATCCCCTTCAGTTCCTCGTAGAAAGCGATCGCGTCCTCCGGCGTACCCGGGAAGAGCGCGTCGCCACACCAGTCCAGTTTGTCCTGACCGTAGACGTCGGCCAGCCATTGCATCTTCGCTTCGACGGCCGCGGCATCACGCCCCAGCACCAGGGTCATCGTGAAATGGGTGCGGAGCACCGAGTCGCTCGGCCGCCCGAACTGGGCGAGGTAGTCATCCAGACGGGTGAACTTGCGAGCGATCTGCTCCGATGTGAATGCGCCGCCGATCGACGGGTGAGCGCCCATGTTGGAGGCGTCGGCGTATTGCGCCACCTGGCGAAGGGTGACCTTCTCGCCGCCGCCGGCCAGTAGAATCGGTACCCGGGGCTCCTGCACCGGCAGCGCAAATGCGCCTGCCGGCACATCGACAGACCATTGCTCACCCTCGAAAGCGAAGGCCTCGCCACTCCAGATGCCGCGCAGAATGGCGATCGTTTCTTCCATTCCCTGGAGGCGATTCGGAGTCGACGGGTAGTCGAGCCCCATCTCTTTGAATTCCTCGGGCAGATCGCCGATGCCGATACCAAGCACCAATCGGCCGCCAGAGATGCGGTCGACATCTGCCGCCTGTCTGGCCAGCATGTAGGGCGACCGGTAGTAGATGCAGTCGACCAGCGTGCCGAGCCGGATGGTCGATGTCGAAGCGGCCAATGCCGCCAGCGATGTCCAGCAGTCGGTATTCACACCGGGGTGGTCATAGGCGAAATACGCGTCGTACCCCTGCGCTTCCATCTTCTGCACGATGCCGATAAACGCGCTCCAGTCCGCCGGTTGGGGGAAGAAGCTGACCGCCCACCGAATCCGTTCCTGTCCTTCGGCTACCCATGGATGTATGTCTCTCGGCGTCAGGTCAACAGCGCTCATCAGCATTCCTCATTTCGCGATCGTTCGAAGTGCTGGCAGAATACCCGAAGCAGACAGGTTCATCCCGGCAGAGGTTGGGCACAGTGCGGTCAGACATCTCATTCGACTGGATCGCCTTTCCGGAGGGCGAATTCTGGATGGGCAGCGATCCTCGCTGGGCGGCTGCGCCACAGCCGGACGAGATGTCCCTCCATCGCGTCGACTTGCCGGCCCACAGGCTCTCGCGAACGCCGGTGACCAATGCCCAGTATGCCGAATTCGTGGCCGAAACCGGCCACGAACCGCCGGGTCACTGGGTGGGGTGTTGTCCTCCCAGCCAGATCGCCAATGCGCCGGTGACCTACGTCTCCTGGCAGGACGCCCACGCGTTCTGCATCTGGGCGGGAGGCCGTCTCCCCAGCGAAGCCGAATGGGAGAAAGCGGCCCGTGGACCGTCATTGGAATCCGGATCGGACCATGCCGCTCCGACCCTCTGGCCCTGGGGAGACGATCTTCCCGGATTGGAGCATGCGCATTTCGATGAGCAACGCAGAGGCATTCCACCGGGAATGCAGGGACCGCATCCGGTGGGTGAGAAGCCGGCGGGATCTGGTCCCTGGGGGCATCTCGACCTGGCCGGCAATGTTTGGGAATGGACGTCGTCCCGCTACGAACCCTATCCCTGGACTGATGACCGCGACGCTGATCCGGGCACGATGGACCTCGTCACGGTGCGGGGCGGCACCTACAACCACGATCTTTGCGGTGTTCGGTCGGCCGCGAGAACACCGGTTTACCCGGCGGCGCGAGACGTCTACATCGGATTCCGGCTGGCCTGCGCCGTCGATTCGAGCCCCATCGCCGGGATCGACATGATCGAGATTCCAGCTGGTCCCTTTTGGATGGGAAGTGCGCCAGTAGAGAAGTCCGGGCCGGTTTTCCCGGATGAAATCCCGCGCCACGCGGTGACCCTGCCTCCGTTCGAGATTGCACGGTGTCAGGTGACCAATACCGAGTACCGGCAATTCGTGTTGTCGACTGGACATCCGGCGCCGGCGCATTGGCCCGCGGGAGCGATCCCTGCCGGTCTGGAGCGGCATCCTGTCACCTGGGTCGACTGGCGGGACGCGTCTGCCTTCTGTGACTGGGCGGGTGTGCGTCTGCCGACCGAAGCCGAATGGGAACGAGCCGCAGCCGGTCCGGGTAGTCGTCTCTATGCCTGGGGAGATGACCAACCAGACGCCACCCGCCTGAACCTGGCGGGATCGGGCACATCGCCAGTGGGGGCATTTCCATCAGGAGCGACGCCAGATGGCATCATGGATATGACTGGGAATGTCTGGGAATGGGTGCAGTCTCGATATGCTCCCTATCCATACAGAACCGGCTATGGCCGGGAGGATCGCGAACCGCCTGGCCGCCGAGTCCTGCGAGGCGGGTCGTTTCTGACGCACGATCCCGGTCTGCTGCGGACTGCGGCGCGCAGTCTCAGCCATGAAACGAGACGCCGGGAGCACATTGGATTTCGGGTTGCCCGGACGCGAGGAGAATAGACGAAGACGATGTCATGCATCACTGTGCTGGGCGGAGGCAACACCGCGTTCAGTATCGCCGCGAAGCTGGCGCTGGAGGGTCATGAGATCCTCATTTGGGAGCATCCGGCTTTCGCCCACACCATCGACCCGATCAGGGGGTCGCTGGCCATCGCGCTCCATCACCCGGCAGGAACGCGTCTGGCGCAGGTTGCCGGTGTCACGACAGACGCGGCCGAGGCGCTCGCCTGGTCCGACCTGCTCCTCTGCTCGGTGCCTTCCTATGCGCACGCCCCGTTTGCCGAGCAACTCGTGCCTCATCTCCGGTCGGGACATATGCTGGCCCTATTGCCTGGCAACCTGGGCTCTCTCGCGTTCGCCGATGCGATCGCCGAGCGGGGCGTGTCGGGTGTCGTGGTGTGTGAGTCGGATACGGCGCCATATGTCTGCCGCAAAACAGCGCCGGGCGAAGCGACGATCTGGGGAGAGGTGACCGGTCTTGGTATCGGTGTGTTTCCACAGAGTCAGACGTCGGAGATTGTCCCTGAACTGGCTGGGCTCTTTCCCGGCGCCGTGCCGCACGCTCATGTTCTCGCCGCCGGTCTGTCGGCGATGAATCCGGTCGTTCATCCTCCCGGCGTCTTGCTCAACGCTGGACGGGTGGAAAAGAGTCGCGGCGATTTCTACTTCTACGACGAAGGTGTGACCCCCTCGGTTGTGCGGGTGATCGAAGCGCTCGATGCCGAACGACTGGCTATTGGCGCGGCATTCGGTCTCGAGCTGACGCCGGTTGATGAGGCATTCCACGTCGCTGGATTCGGACCGGCGGGCGATCTCTGGAGTGTGATCAATGGGTCCCGCATGCTCACCGCGCTGCGAGCGCCCGGTTCGCTCGACACGCGCTGGTTGACCGAAGATGTGCCGTATGGCTTGCTTCCCTGGTCGGAGCTGGCCCGAATCGTGAGCGTCGCGACTCCGGTCATCGACGCCCTGATCACGCTGACTGGTGCACTGACCGGTCACGACTTCCGCGCCGAATCTCGAACGCTCGACAGTCTCGGTCTGGCCAATGCCACCCGCGACTCCATTCTGGATGCATTGAACTAACCGTCGCCGCTTCGTTCTGACAGGAGATGTACTCGTGCCGATCGACACGCTTGTTATCGGGGCTGGTCCCTTTGGATTGTCGTTAGCCGCCGGTCTGGCGGCGCGTGGAGTGGATTACCGCACCATCGGGACCAGCATGAGTTTCTGGAAGCAGAACATGCCGCCTGGCATGTTTCTGCGCTCTTCCTGGGACTGGCACCTCGATCCGCAGGGTGAATGGACGATCGAGCGCTTTCTCGGGGAGCAGGATCTGACCACATCCGAAGTCCATCCAATTCCGATCGATGTCTATCTCGACTACGTGGAATGGTTCCGGGTGAACGCGGGGATCGAACCGGAGAATCTGGTGGCCACTCGTGTCGACCGGCTGGACGACGGGCGATTCATCGTCGCCACCGGTCAGGGTGAGTCGATTGAAGCAAAAAGGGTCGTGCTGGCATTGGGGTTCTCCAGTTTTTCGTCGGTGCCGCCCGAGCTCACGGCAATGCTGCCGCCCGAGCATGTCCACCACACAGTCGATGCGAATGATTTTGCCCACGCGGCAGGCAAGCGGTACCTCATTGTCGGCGGGCGGCAGAGTGCGTTCGAATGGGCCGCATTGCTCGCTGAAGCGGGAGCGAAACAGGTGGATGTGGTGCACCGTCACGCCTCCCCGGCGTTTGCGGAAGCAGACTGGACCTGGGTGCCCCCGCTGATGGATCGCATGATGGAGAACCCGGCTTGGTACCGGTTGCTGACGAGCGAGGAAAAGGAGCACTACCGGCTGCGGCTATGGGGAGAGGGGCGTCTCAAGGTCGAGCCATGGCTCGAAGCGCGGATCGCCGCCGGACCGGTTGCCGTGCGGCCCCAAACCTCGCTGGCGGGAGCGACGCAGTCGCCGGATGGGCTCACGATCCAGCTCAGCTCAGGGGATGCGGTCGAGGTGGATGAGGTGATCCTGGCGACCGGCTACAAGCCCGATATCGGCCGTCTCGGGCTGCTGTCGGAAGGCAACGTGCTCGCCGGGATCGACACCGACAATGGTCTACCCATCCTCGACACCGCGTTTCAGACATCGGTTCCCGGCCTCTACATGACCAGCTTGCTGGCGAGCCGCGATTTCGGACCATTTTTCGGATTCACCGTCGCGGCGCGGGGCGCGGCAACAGTCCTCGGCGATCACTTGGCGGGAAGCTGCTAATCGACGGGTTCGTCGTGGACAGCATGGTCCGTTGACGGAATGGCCAGATGCCAGAGTTTTGCCACCTCCTGCAGGTCGGGATCGGTTTGTGACAGCGTAGCCGGCTGGGACAGGCGAATGATCCGTGCTGAGTCGAAGAGAGCCCAGCACGTCTTGCTCGTGTCGTGGCAGCTTGCATAGGCGATTCCTTTGATGCCATGGTCGATTGCCCATCGACCGATGAGCTGCGTGACGCGGTGATCATTCGAAAGAAGGTCGCCGAGGACGAAACGTCCACCGATCCCCATTAGTCGGAGCTGGGTGGCCAGCTCGGAGCGCAGATGGGCGTGAATGGCCGGCGATCGAACGTCGAGCCACCGCTGGTTGGGGTGGACCGAGAACGTGCAGATTCTGCGACGGAAGTAGGATGGCGGGATGACTCCCTCGAGCCGGTCGATGCCATGGTCTCCTCCAGCAACCACCTCATTTCGCGCAGCAAGAGCTGCAAGATCGAAGCGGAACTGATCGAGTGACTCCATGAACGCACCGATGCGTTCTGCCGCGGCGTAGAGCGTTGGTGTTCGGCCAAGTGGATCGTCATATCGTCCTTTTCCTAGGACGGACAGTGGAGGAAACTCCAGGGGATCAGGTGATCGGCCGATCCGATAGAGGAGAGGAGGATCGGCTGCGTATTCGACGGCCACTCAGCCGTATGAAATGAATGCCAGGGCAGCATCCATGGCTTGCTCGCTGCCGTCCGGTTCGCGGGCAATAATCCAGACCGGCGCGCGATGATCGAGGTAGGGGTTCATTCCCAGAAACCAGGCAGGCACCGTCTCTTCGTCATCGACGATTGTGATGATCTGGGCGATCTGGTATGCATCTCGCAGCTTGCGTAGCGACTCGTCACGCGGAGTCCGCTCGCCGCGAGCCCACTTGCCGACTGCCTTGGGATCATTCACGCCGGTCATGAATGCCGTCCACTTCTGGCCCAACGTGTGCTGGAAGAATCTGGCGATATCGGCTGGGCACGTTTCGATAGCCCGTTTGTGGGCGGCCACCAGCACGGTGTTCACCTGGGTGTCGAGTTTCGATTCGTCGAGCTGAACTGCGGCGAGCGCCACGGCAACATCTCCTGCCGATCAATCATACCGAACAAAGACTACGGCATTGGCACCCAAAGCGCCACCTTTGCCATCAAGTCCTACGAGTGGCGTTTATTGGGAGGGGGACTCTTGCGACCTCAGCACCGGCAGGACCTGATTCGATTTCGAAGACTGCGGCGCTGGAAGCGATCCTGGCGACCCGAATCGTTTGAAGGTCAGGAGCACTGCTTCCCCGGCACACCCGCCGAGCACACCGGCGCCGATCGATGTGGCAAACAGCAATGGCAGGTAGTACCGGTTGAAGTCGACGCCCAGCGCCAGGAGGATCAGCGCTGATTGGCCCAATACGGCGGCGGCGGCTAACGCATGAGGGCTGGCCAGACCGCGGCGCCAGGCCAGGTAGACGAGGAGAAGCAGTCCCGGCAGGGCCAGATAGAGATCGATCCGCACGCCCGACCAGTCCGCCCCAAACAGGTTGCCCAGCCCGGTAATCACCCGGTCGCTGCTGCTGTACCGATCGTTGAGATTCTGCCAGGTGCGCTCCAGCGCTTCGGTGCGACTCCCGATGGCCGCCTGGGGCCAGAACCCGGCTTGGTTGTCCATTTCCTTCCGACGGAAGGCGAAAAGGAAGCGCACGCGCTCGATCGGCGCGGACCAGAGGTAGGGATAGGTGATGATAAAGAGGAGGCCGACAATTGCCGGCTGAACGCCAAGCATCCAGCCCAGTGGTCGCTCAGTACCCCACGACAAGCGGTTGATCCAGCGCCAGACGCGACCGAGATAGCGCTGACTCCGCAACCAGGGATCGACGAGGAGCACGCCCCCGTAGACCGCGAATCCGGCGGCGAGACCAAGCGGACTCAGCTTCGTCGATGCCCCAGCCGCCATCGCCAATCCGAGCAGAATCGCCCGGCCCCATGTCGGTTTCTTCGCCAGCCAGACCGCGGCCAGCACCGACAGCGAGACGAAAAAGGTAAAGACCGCGTCGGACGTCGCCAGCGTAGCCAGATAGTGATTGAGCGGGTTGGCGATCAGCATGGCGGCGCCAAGCACGCCGCCCAGGATGTTGGTCAGCTCCGCCACGATCAGAAAGAGGGCTACGGCGGTCAACGCGGCCACAACCATGCTGCCGCGCCGAGCGGCCATCAAATCACCTTCGGCCGGCATGGCGTTGCGCGTGACGTTCCAGGTGACATTCGACTCGAATCCATAGTGGAAGTCCCAAGCTCGATTCGTGTCGAGATCACGCCCCTGAGCCAGTAGGAAGAGCCCGGTCATGTAGGAGCCCATCGGAGGTTGGCCGCGGATCAGGTAGCGATCCTCCCAGACAGAGCTGAGCGGATTGAGCGTTTCTCGCAGGTAGTAGGCCCGGTTGATCCAGCGGGACTCATCCGGATGGAAGGGAGAGCTTCTCAGTTCGGAGGAGATGTCCCAGATCGCGCCGGCAAAGATCGCCAGCGATACCAGAGCGAGCAGGAGCGTTCGGTTGTGACCGGATGACTGGAGCCAGCGCTTCGCTCTCCCGCCCCCTTCAGAGCCGGGGGCCGCGGGAGCATCCAGATGTCTCTCGTTGGATTCCTGCTGACTCACCGCGAGCTCCTGCACTCGGATTTCCGCGAGTTCTGAAGTGTACCGAACGCTCCTGCGGTGAAGATGCGCCATGAATGGCGAGGCCACGTACTGTGTGGGCGCCGCGACGTCAGGTTCGACGCAGGAGCTCCAATTCATCGAAGTAGTGCGGAAATGTTTTGGCGACGCAGGACGGATCGAGAATCGTCACGCCTGGTGCGCGCAACCCGGCTATGGCGAAACTCATCGCCATGCGGTGGTCGTCGTAGGTGTCGATGCGGGCCGGCACGACTGGCCGGGGTGTGATCGTCAAACCATCCTCCCGCTCGACGACCTCCTGGCCAAGCTTCCGCAGCTCGGTCGCCACAGCGGCCACCCGGTCGGTTTCCTTGAGCCTGGCATGATGGATACCCCGGATGGTGGTCGGGCCCGAGGCAAACGGCGCGATCGCCGCCAGGGTCTGGGCGGTGTCGGAAATGGCGTTGAGATCGAGGTCTACGCCGCGCAGCGCGCCATCCGGTGGACCTGTTACCTCGGTGAAGTCATCGCCAAGGGTCACGCGAGCGCCCATCGCTTCCAACACTCGTACGAACTCCAGATCTCCCTGCGTGGAGCTGGCGCCCAGACCATCGACCCGGACGCGTCCCCCAGTCGCCGCGGCTGCGGCGAAAAAATAGGACGCATTGGAGGCATCGGGTTCGATATGGTACGCCCGGCCGGTATAGTGCTGACCGGCCCGGACGGCAAATGTCCGCCAGTTTGCGGTATCCAGCTCCGCTTCGACCCCGAAATCGCGCATCACAGCGGCGGTCATGGTCATGTACGGTTTTTTTAATGATACGGCGACCACCGAGATCTACACGCCCTCTCGAGCATAGGGAGCGGCGATGAGGAGCGCTGAGAAGAACTGGCTGCTTTGATCGCCGGGGATACGAGCAACGCCTCCCCGCAGGCCAGCTGCCTCGATCTGCACTGGAGGACAGGCTGTCCCTTCTTCGCTGACCGCGTTCGCTCCCAGCTGGTTGAGCGCGTCGAGGAGTGGTCCGATGGGACGCTTACGCATGCGCGGCACGCCATCGATTCGGTAGACACCGTTGCCGAGCGCTAGAGTCGCCACCAGGAACCGCATGGCCGTTCCGGCATTGCCCACGAAGAGATCGCCCGATGGCGCCGGGATCGTGCCGCCTTTTCCCTGCACGACGAAGCGGCAATGCTCCTCATTCGATTCGACCGGAATGCCCAGCGTGTTGAGCGCCGTGGCCATGTACCGGGTGTCGTCGCTATAGAGCGCGCCCGTCAGCTCGCTCTCGCCCTGTGCCAGCGCCGCAACGATCAACGCGCGGTTGGTGATGCTTTTCGACCCGGGAACGACAACCGTCGCATCGACGGGCGAGCCGATCGGCTGAATCTCGAGCTGGCCAGGGAGTGCTGTCATCGACTGTGGCTAGACAACGTACTGGCCATCGACCAGGAACGGCTCGCCGTCGACTTCCACCCGGCCGCCTTTTCGGAGATCGCAGAGCATGTCCCAGTGAATTGCCGAGGTGTTGGTGCCGCCCGATTCGGTGTACGCCTCTCCGAGCGCAATATGGATGGTGCCGCCGATCTTTTCGTCGAAAAGCATCTGGCGTGTCACGCGCTGGATGTCGAAGTTGGTGCCAAAGGCGAATTCGCCGATCACCCGGGCGCCTTCATCGACATCGAGCTGCCGCAGGAGAAGATCCTCCCCTCGCTCGGCCGACGCGTTGACCACCCGGCCATTTTCGAAGTCGAGGCGGATTCCCGCGACTTCGCGGCCGCCATAGATGGCCGGGACCGAATAGGTCACGTATCCGTTGGTGGCGTTTTCGACTGGCGCCGTGAAAATCTCGCCATCCGGGAAGTTCTTCTTCCCGTCGCAGTTGATCCAGGTGCGGTCCTTCACCGAGAGATGGAGATCGGTGCCCGGTCCGATGATATGAACGTGTTCTCTCCCGTCGAGCCAGTCGATCAGGCGTTGCTGTTCCTTGCCCAATTCTTTCCAGGCGGCGACGGGGTCGTCGGTGTGCAGTTTGCACGCCCGGTAGATGAATTCGGCGAAGTCGGCGGTGGACATATCCGCATCCTGGGCCATGCCGTCGGTGGGATAGAGCGTGAGCGTCCACTCGACTTCGTTGCGACCCTCGCGCTCCATGAAAGCCTTGAACAGATCGCCCCGCGCTTTCTGGAAAATCGCCTGGCGCTCAGGATTCACGCCGGCCAGGCTGCGGGTGTTGGCATCGGAAATGATCTGGACGACGACGTCCGCTTCGGTTCGGACGAACTTCTCGATCGGTGTCAGGTAGCTCAGCTGTTCGTCCGAGCCGAGGGTCAGCATATCTGCCCGCAGCGTTTCGAAGATCGGCAGCATCACCGGCAGGCCACCGAGTTCGAGCACCTCCCGGTAGACGGCTCTGAGCAGAGGCTCGGAAACGGGGCCACCCTGAATGGCCACGGTGTTGCCCGGTTTGACTTCAGCCGAAAAACCAACCAGGGCTCTTGCCCACTTGCGCATTGCATCGTTCATTGCTATCGAATCCAGATGTTATCGAAGACGGCAGACGCCGGATTCCTGAATGAAATCCGGCGTCCCGTTATACCACGCTGCGATTGTGGTGCGATCTAGATGCCGGCCGCCATTCCTTCGGCACGCGGATCGGAACCGCCGGCCAGCACGCCCGTTTCCGGATCGCGGGAGATCACCTGCACCGACCCGAATTGCGCCCACGGCTCCTGCACGATGACCGTATGCCCCCGCTCTTTCAGTCCGGCGATCGCTTCCTCGCCAACCTGCGCCTCGATCTTCACATCGTAGGGATTGCCCATATCGATCGGATAAGTCGCCGGGAACATCGACCAGCGCGGCACTTCGGTCGCTGCCTGGGCATCGAGTCCGGCATCGAGCAGACCGGTGATCGTCTGCAGATTCCACTGTGGCTGACTGTCGCCTCCCGGCGTGCCGCCGACGAGGAAGGGCGTGCCTGTGCTGTCGCCGATCATGTAGCAGTTGAGGGTGTGCATGGTCTTTTTGCCCGGGGCGTAGATGTTCGGATGCCCTTCTTCGAGCGAGAAGCAATGCCCGGCCCGGTTGTTCAGCACAATGCCGGTGTCGCCAGCAACGACGCAGCTGCCGAATGCCGCCGAGACCGAGATGATCATCGACACCATCATGCCGTCTTTGTCGATAGCGCAGAGATAGGTGGTGTCGCTTTCGGTCATCGTGCCACCCGGCACAACCGTGGATGCCTTGTCCGGATCGAGCGAGAGCCGCCGTTTGTCCGCCCATGGCTTGCCGATCAGCGTTTCGATCGGAAAATCGACGAAGGTGGGATCGCCGCCGTAGGCGCGCCGGTCGGCGAAGGCGAGCTTGAGCGCTTCGACCTGATAGTGAATCCCCTGCGCGGAATCGATCCCGATATCGCCCAGTTTGAAGGGCTCGACGATGTTGAGCGCTTCCAGCAGCACCAGACCTGGCGTTGGGTAGCCCGTTTCGAAAATGGTGTAGTCGCGATAGGTGGTGGTGATCGGCGGGGTGACGGTGGCCATATGATCCGCGAAATCGGATGCCTCCAGCTTGCCGCCGAGCCCTTGCAGGGCGTTCGTCACGGCTTCACCGAGGTGCCCGTTGTAGAAAACCGCGTCACCTTCCATCGCCAGGGTGTGGATGGTTTTTCCGAGGTCAGGCGCCTTGAGCAGCTCGCCTGCCTGTGGAATCCTGTCATCGGGGAAGAACATCGCTTTCGACGCTGGGTAGAGTGACAACTTCTCCCTGCAGCTCTCGAGATGCCGCACCAGTGTGGGATTGACTGGATAGCCGTCGTGCGCATATTTCATCGCCAATCCGGCCAGCTCTTCCATCGGTTTGGTGCCATACATTCTATGCAACTCGCCGATTCCCGCCGGGAATCCGGGCACCGCCGGTGACAGCGGGCCTTGCTGAGGCATGACCCGACCGCCATCATCCCCATGCTCTTTCATGAACTCGAAGGAAGCGTTGCGCGGACCGATGCCACTGCTGAGCACGGAAACAGGATCGTCTCCCGGTTTGGACACAATCGCGAAGAGATCTCCGCCGACGCCGCAGGCTGCCGGCATGACCACCGAGGCCGTCCAGGCGCCCGCGATGGTGGCGTCGACCGCGTTGCCTCCGTGGGCGAGCGCATTCAGGATCGAGGAGGTCACCAGATAGTGCTGTCCCGCTCCCATACCCAGTGTCGAGAGGACGGGCGTGCCGTGCCGGCGTCGCGCGTGAGGAAAGGGAACTGATGCGTTTCGGGGAAAACCAGGTGTCACGAGAACCTCCGGTGGTGCTGGCGCCGTTTCGGCGACGAAAGCGACTCGATCATGCGACAGTATCACCGAATGAGCGTCCGTGCTGGAATCACCACGGGAAGCGGGAAGTCGATGCGGAATGAACAAGCGCCGGATCAGCCGTCCGACCGCGCCGATGCCTATGCCGAATTCTTTCGATCGGCCGGATTCCTGAAAGGAATCAAGCGAACCGGCTGGGTCGATCGTGATATCCCGCTGGAACAGGTGGAATCGGTCGCCGCGCATTCATGGCGGGTTGCGCTGATGGCATGGTTGCTGGCGGCAGAGGTCGATGGGATCGATCGCAACCGCGTGTTGTTGCTTGCCTTGTTGCATGACCTCGCCGAATCGGTGACGGGCGATCTGCCTCCCTACGATCCGGATGCCTTGCCGGCTCCGGACGATCCTGAACGGCGGCAGTCGTTCGAACATCGCCAAATCATGCCGGAGGATCGCAAACGAGCCAAGCAAGCGGCTGAGGATGCGGCGATTCTCGCGCTGATCGCCGAGCTGCCCGAACCAGTGGCGGCGGATATCGCATCGCTCTGGCAGGAAATGAGCGAGCGAAGCACCCCTGAATCCCGTTTCGTCAAAGAGATCGACCGGCTGGAGACATTTCTGCAATCGCGGGAGTACCTTGCGGAGTTCCCCGGGTTGCCGGTGTTGTCATTTCTGCTCGAAGTGCTGGAAGAGCTGAGCACGCCGGTGTTGCAGCAGGTTCGGGACGCGATTATCCCCACCCCTCAGGACGAGTGATCCGGCCATGGGCGTCGGTCATCTCCACAGGGAATTGGGCCGCGGCCAGTGCTTTCAGGGTGACTTTCCGGTATTCGACATTCGGAATCTGGGTGAGATGCCAGGCCATGGAAACCTGCGGATTCAGCAGGATCGACGCGCGACCCAGTTCCTCGCACACCAGTCGCAACGGCGCCGCGAGATCGGAGTCGTTGGAAACGATCACCGCGATATCGCATCGCTCGCGAAACGCATCGGCCACCAGCCAGGTGGCCAGGTTGACGTCTGAACCCTTTTCTTCAGGGATGACCACCCACTCCTGGCGCAGGGGTTCGGCGTAGATCGCCCTGGATGGTGCTGGTTCAGCAGCATACCGGCGCTTCTTGTGAATCAGAAACTGCCCTTCATGCAGCGTCAAATGCTCGATCGAGCAGAGGGCGCGCAGATACTCATGCTGCTTGGCGGGGGCGTCCGGGTCGACGGGAGTTGGTTTGAGCCTTGCGGTGAAATAGCGTATCTGCACGATATCCAGGGCGGGAAACATCAATTGACAGTATTTGCCCAGATCGAGCCATTTGTACTTGCGCCAGTTGTGGGGTCTGGCCAGATTATTGAAGCATCCGTTGTAGAAGTTGAATCCGTCGAAGTAAACGATCGCCCGCGGACGGCCCTGAGGAGGCATGCGCCAGTCCTTTCACCAGGAAATGCGAAGACCGCCCGGAGGCGGCCATCGCGCCCTGCCGTGGTGGCGACAGGGGAAGTGATTCAGTATAGCAAGAACGGGTCAGAAAGGGATCGTCAGGCAGTCAGCGTTGCTTTCTCGACCTCTGCAAGGCTCGGCCATTCGCTCGTAGAATCTGCCGCGAACTGTAGCCACGACCGGCGCAGCGAAGTGCCGAGGCTCACATTTGTGAATGCCTCAGGGCTGTCTTGCCACTGGTAGAGGAGATTCTGGATGCGCCAGCCGAGTCGAAGTGCCGCCGAATCGGCAGCCATCCGAGCCTCCCACGACGCGTTCATAAACCACGTGTTGAATTCTCCAATTGAAACGACGCCTCCCTCCAGTTTGCCGATGTACTCGGAAAGTCTGACGAGCAGCGCGTCGCTATTTCGATGGGACTCACGCATGGTTCAGAACCTGTTCAATCACCTTGAACTCATCGATCTGGCAAGAGCAAAGGAGTACGGCGCATTTTGTCTGGATTGGACTCCCGCCGCGAACGCTTCGCTGGGTCGGAACGTCGTTTCAGTCCTGCTCAGATTCGTGTCACCGAATCAGGAAGTTGCCTTTGACGTCCATGGCTATTTTACACCCGAAGTTACACTGCTTGGTTCTGGCATGCTGGATCCGAAGTCAATCGTGTTCAACCGGGCAGTTCACATTGCGGCGACCCACGTGACAACGCCGGTTCCTGTCGAGCCCTTGTAGGTAAAGACCTCGCTCGAAATGTGTCCGTGCTGCCGCCCGAAGTCACGTGATACCCTTCGATCACTTGAGCAAAATATTTGTACGGCGATTCGCGAGTTCCATTCTCAACCAGATAGGAGTGCGGGCGGCGGAACTACCGCCAATGCGCCATTCACCGATGCCGAACCAGTCACCGCTGCTCAGCAGTCAATGTTCGAAAAGATTGCGATGGAACGCATCCTGCCGGGATAACACGATATCGTGGCCGGGACAGGTAACGCCTCTCGCGATTGGTCGGCTAACCCAGTCCGGAACTGTTGCAGATCCTGCAACAACTGAATCTCCTAGAACGCCGGTAACATCCCCCGCTCATCGAATGGCATCTCGGTGAAGTCGCTAAGCGCGGTGACTTTGCCCGTCGCCTCCAGCTCGGGCCAGAGCGGCTCGGAAATCCAGAGGTGTTCGACGTCTTTGGTGTTCGGGATTCTTGCGATCCTGGCGGTCTCGGTCCTGGTGTGCATGGCGCTGCCGATGGCCAGATAGAGCGCCTGCCGGTCGTTGTCGATGACCATCGGCATGCGTCCGCCCGCCGGGTACTTCGACGTGATGACGTTCATGTAGGTGAAGACCGGATCGACCTTATCCGCCAGCTGCTTCAACACGAAATCGCCAAGCCCGACACCGGTGGCATTGCCTTCTGTATCCGGCGTCAGGTCGCGGAAGATGACCCGGTGGATCTCTGGTTTGGGGATGATCTCGCTCTTCAGCAACTCGCCGGAGACATCCCGGTTGATCACATTGGGGTCGGCGCCGTCGCCGCTGATGTCCTTGCCGATCTGATCGACGAAAAGGACGTCGATTCGCTCGCCGGGCAACCGTCCCATCCGCTCGCGGGCGATCCTGAGCAGCTCGATCTCCCGCTGGTGAATGCGGGGTCCAGGGATCGCCTCGATCAAGCTAAGGTGACTGTGCCCGTTTTCCACAATGCCGATACCGAACGCCATGTTGACATGACTGATGGTGAAACGGCCGACCGCGGGGATGAGCCGGTGGAAGTCCGGGAAGCCGTGACCGTGGAAGGTGTCGGCCCCCTTCTGCTTGCCGAGACCGATGGAGATCATCTTCATCAGGCCGGATTCGATCGGTCCGTGGAAGTCGGTGTGCGGTTTGATGCGGCCGACCGGAATCACCATATCCGCGTCGTACGCGTTCTTGTCGAAGTAGACGGGCACGTCGCCATCGGCCTCGCCGAGCAGCACAGTTTCCATACTCGACCGAATCGGGCATCCCATCGCCTCTTCGACGACGCCGTAGTGCGCGATGAGTTCGCGCTGTCCTTCGGCCGTCGCTCCGCCATGACTGCCCATGGCGGGGACGATGAAGGGGTCGCCCCCATACACTCGCACCTGATCGACGATCGCTTTTGTGATGTCCGCGATCCGGTGAACGCCGCGGCTGCCGCAGGTGATGGCTACCGTCGCGCCGGGCGTAATCGAGTCGCCAATGCCGGGTTTGGCGAATTCGGCCGCCACCGCGGCGGCGACATCGCCAATCTCCTCGCTGTTCAGCTCCTGGCGCACCAGCCGCCAGCGAGGCAGCTCTCCGCGAATGAATACGTTCAAACCGTCGAGAGACATGGCATCTGGCTCCTGTTGAAACCGTATGGGTTGGTCCCGCACTATCCCGTCCGGGGGCAACGTGCCAATCATCGACCAAACCCGCATATGATTCTGCCATGGTGTTGAGGAAGAACGCAGGAGATTGCCGTGGCTCTGTTGGAACAGCTCGAGAATACGATCGTTGAACAGATGGAGCGCTGGGAGGTGCCGGGCATCGCGGTCGGCATTCTCCACGACGGCCAGATCGAATTCGTCGGTCATGGCGTGGCCAATGTGGAGACGGGAGCGCCGGTCGCACCGGAAACGCTCTTCCAGGTCGGTTCGATCAGCAAGGTGTTCACCGCCACTTTGTTGATGACGCTCGTCGACGAAGGTCGCGTCGATGTCGATGCGCCGGTGGTGACCTATGTGCCGGAGCTCGTGTTGCGCGATTCGGCTGCCCGGGAGGCCATCACCCTCCGGCACCTGCTCACCCACACGGCGGGATTCTTCGGAGACCGGTTCGACGATCATGGCGAGGGTGACGATGCCCTGGCCCGAGCGGTTGCCGCATTCGCCGATCTGCCCCAGCAGACGCCGCCAGGTGAAACCTGGACCTACTGCAACGCCGGAATCGACCTGGTGGGCCGGGTGATCGAGAATGTGCTCGGAACCACCTTCGAATCGGCCATGCGGACTCGCGTTTTCGAGCCGTTGGGGCTGGAGCGGTCCACGTACTTCGCCCGTGAGGCGATTCTTCACTCAGTGGCCGCCGGCCATGCTGGCGGAGGAGGGGAGCCGGTTCGCACCGTTGCTCCCTGGCCCGTGCCGCGGCGCACCAATCCGGCGGGGGGCGTCGTTTCGAATGTCCTGGAACTGATTCGATTCGCCGGGTGTCACCTCAATGATGGATCGGTCGGTCCGGCCCGGATCATCACGGCCGATGCGGCGATACGCATGCGCACCATCCAGACCGTGGCCGATTTCGGCCGCAGCTGGGGGTTCGGCTGGTTGATGCGACCGGTTGGCGACACCCACACCGTCGAACATGGCGGAGCCACGAATGGCTTCACCGCCAGACTCCTGACCGTGCCCGAGCGAACCTTCGCCATTGCCGTGCTGACGAATTCAGATAATGGCAGCGCCGCTCACGGCGCTATCGCCAACGCCGCACTGAAGCAATTCCTCGATCTCGCGTCGCCAGAACTGCCGTCGGTGACCGTGGCTCCGGAAGCGGTGCAGGCGCTCCAGGGTCACTTCCGCCATGATCTGGCGGATATCACATTCTCGGTCGACGGCAACGGTCTGGTGATGAACAGGGTCGATCACGAACCATTCCGGAGCGAGGACGAAGTCATTCCTCCCGCCCGGGCTCGGGCGCTTTCGGCGTCTGAACTCGTGATCGAGGAAGGGATCTACGAGGGAGTCGTTGCTGAGTTCTTCTGGAATGCGGACGGATCGCCCCGGTTCATTCGGATCGGTGGGCGTTTGGGATTCCCCGTCGATTGACAACCCGGCCGCCCGGATGATGCACCGGCGCCGCCGAGTTGTCCGGGCTGGATCGCTCTACATAACTATTGGCTCGTGCCCTCCCTGACCTTCGCTGGAGCGTCGACTGCTGCGGCAGGAGATTCCTCGACAAGCTCGGAATGACATGCTCTTGGATGGGGTCAGAACATCGACAAGCTCGGAATGACGTGCTCCTGGATGGGGCCAGAATATCGACAAGCTCGGAATGACGTGCTCTTGGATGGGGCCAGAGTATCTATGAAGCGTGCTCTAGCCAGTGCTGGCTGACGGCTCGGTTGTCGCTTCGGGGGAAACAATTTGTGCCGGGTCGGCAATGACCTCCCGGGAATCGGTGGCTGGCCCGAACACGACCTCCACGACGCCATGGTCCTGCATCGCGGCTTCGGAAACTGGGGGGACATCCCGATTGCCGGTGGCAATGAGCGCCAGCCGCTGGATGACTTCGTGGGCCCGTCCGTCCCAGATCAGACCCTCGGAGAGTGCGGCCAGCACGCGCGGTTCGCCCGGGGTGAAGATGATGCCGACGTCATGGACGGCGTGGATGAGGTTCCCTGGTTTGTTGGCCACGGTGAATCGTGAATCGAGCAAGACCGGAATCCGGTCGTCGATCTCCTGCAAGCGGAGAATCGAGAGAATCTGCGCGCTGACGTAGGGACTGACGACCGTTCCATTGATCAACCCCAGCTGGTACGAGGCCATGTCCATGGCGGTCGTCAGGTTCACGGGTCCGGACGATGTGAACTGATCCATGACAAACGACTCGGCGACTGCCGCTTCGCCTGCCGAACTGTCTGCTCCCGGAGTCGGGGGCCAGAGCGAGGTGGTTGTGGGGTCTACATAAAAGTACGTTTGGGTCATCCCGGACTGGCGCGCGGTTTCGGTGAGCGACTGCCAGTCGGTGAACCGGAGCAACGCTCTCGCCGAGACATTGCTGGAGTAATCGCCGACGTAGTAGAGAAAATCCCGAACGGTGGCCGTGCCGCCGATATCCGCGGCAGTGAAGTAGGTGTCGCCATCCTCTCCATCCTGGAAGAGCGCGGGTTCGAGGAGAATCTCCTGATCGAGCGAGATTTCGCCACGTTCGACCCGTTTGAGGATGTCGGCCATCACGACGAGTTTGTAGAGACTGGCGGTCACGAAGGGGATCGTCGAGTTGCGGGAGTAGAGGACCTCGCCTTCGGCGTCGAGAATCACGACCCCGAATACCCCGTCTTCCTGGTCGATCAGGTTGTCGGCAACGGTCGCGAGATCGGCGGGCCAATCGTCGGTGTACGGAATCGGCGTGTTGGTCGGCTCCGGTGTGAAGGTCGGCGTTGGTTCCGGGGTTGGTGATCGGCTGATGGATACGGGCGTCTGAATCTCAGGCGTTTCGCCGGAATTCATCGAGATCTCGCCCGGCCCACCGCTCCCTGCCGTGCCGCAGCCGGCCAGGAGGAGAAGCGCCAGGCAGACCACAGCAAGGGCACTCACCCCGCGGTCCTGCCGGTACGGTTTCTCGTTCGTTCGATTCAGACGCAGCATGTGACAAGCAGTGACGGGGAATCGTGCGGAAGCCGTCTTCCGAAACCCGGCGGGGCTCCCTCCAGCTCTCCTCGCAACGCGGGAGAGCCAAACCTCTGCCAGGGTGATCCTGAACAATCCGGGCCCAAGATTACCACCGGCGCCCGGTCACGTGCGCCCAAAAACATTAAGGTTTCTCTCAGGATTTCTGCCCAGCCGAATCATCGGAAATAGGCGTCACAGGCCCGCCCATTGCCGTCCGGGTCGAGATCATCCGCCATCTCCGGATAGAGATTCAGGAAATCCTGTGCCTGATCCTTGGTGTCGAAGAACGAGCAGACCAGCTCTTCATCCGAGTCGCTGATCGGCGTTTTCGTCCGGTCGATCGGCGCCGTGTCGGGGACATCATCGTCTTCGAGGCCGGGATCGAGGCTGACCGACGCGTCGCATGTGGTCCACATGCCGCGGCCCTCTTTGATCGCCCGCCGTTCGGCGTCGTCGAGCCGTTCCTGATGTTTCAGGTTGGGTGGATAATCCCGCGCAACGGCGTAGCCCTCTTCCACCAGTTGCTCGTTGAGAAAGACGACAGCGTGATCGCTGGTGCCAGTCACGTACCAGACGTAGCGCAGCAACCGGTCATTGGGGTCGACGGGATTGACATCGCGCTCGACCCAGATCTCATCGGCGCTGAGCAGCAGGCTTTCCGTTCGGTTGGTCGCCTCGGGACCGTAGCATTCGGGCTGATTACCGTAGGAATAGCTCGTTTCCGGTGTGTCGATACCGATCAAGCGGATCCGGTCATAGTCCTTGCCCGGTCCGAGGTCGTAGTCCACATCAAAGGTGTCGCCATCGATCACCTTGACGAACTCGACCTGCACGGCCCCCGCCGGGATGACGTCCTTCTCGGTGTTTCTCTGGGCCGAGGCAGCGACACCCGACGCCAGCGCGACGATGATCAAGAGTGCGGCGAGCGCAGCGCGAAGTGAAGAGTTCACCGGTTCCTACCCATTCCTTCGATTGAATGCCAATCTCCTCATGCCCCAAAGCATACCCGCCGCAACGATTCCGGCGTCATGGTTGCTGCCATACTTCCGCGAATGCGTGTGGGTGATTTTTCGGGCAGGAGACTCTGGTGGCGACGATGCGGCCGATCCTCGACGTAGCAGCCGATATTGGGCTCGGTGAAGATGATCTGACTCTCTATGGTCCCTGGAAAGCCAAGATACGGCTCGACCGTCCGGTGCCAGTGGGTGGGCGAAAGGGGAAGTATGTCGTCGTCACGTCGATTTCCCCGACGCCATTCGGTGAAGGCAAGACCACAATGGCCATCGGGTTGGCGCAGGGCGCCTGGAAAGCAGGTATTCGCTCTGTCGTTGCCCTGCGCCAACCGTCGCTCGGCCCCTCCTTCGGCATCAAAGGGGGAGGAGCGGGCGGAGGAATGTCGACGCTCGAACCGGCGAGCGACATTAACATGCATTTCACCGGCGATGCCCACGCCGTCACCGCCGCGCACAACGCCTGCTCGGCGTTTCTCGACAATCACCTGCATCACGGCAATGCACTCGACATCGACCCGGAGAGCATCATCTGGCGGCGGGTGCTGGATATGAACGACCGGGCTCTCCGGTCGATCACCGTCGGTCAGGGAGAGAAGAACGGCCCCAGCAGGCAGAGTGGTTTCGAAATCACCGCGGCCTCCGAGGTCATGTCGATCCTCTCCGTCGCATCGTCATGGTCCGATCTGAAGCACCGGTTGTCGTCGATCGTGGTCGGGTTCAGCCGGTCGGGCAAACCGGTCACCGCTGCGGATCTGCAGATCGGTGGAGGCATGGCCGCGCTGATGCGCAATGCGCTGGAACCGAATCTGGTTCAGACGCAGGACGGCACGCCGGCGCTCGTGCATAGCGGTCCGTTCGGCAATGTGGCGCTGGGAAACTCCTCGATCATTGCCGATCAGATCGCGCTCCAGCATTCCGACCTGGTGATCACCGAAGCCGGCTTCGGCAGCGATCTTGGATTCGAGAAGTTCTGCAATGTGAAGTGCCGCATGAGTGGTATTAAACCGGATGCGGCGGTGATCGTCGTTACGATTCGTAGTTTGAAAGCCCATTCAGGACGATTCGCCGTCAAACCTGGCAGACCACTCGATCCGGGTCTGGAGCGGGAGGACCTGGAAGCGCTCGAACTCGGCCTGCCGAACCTGATCAAGCACATCGAGAATGTCCGGTGGTATGGCATTCCCGCCGTCGTGGCCATCAACTCCTGGCCCAACGATACGCACCGCGAAATCGACCGGGTGGCCGAAGCGGCGCGGTCGGCGGGAGCGGACATGACAGTGGTCGCCGATGTCTTCGATCGCGGCGGTAGCGGCGCGATCGACCTGGCGCTGGCTGTGCTCTCGGCGAGCGACCAGCCGTCCGGTTTTCATCATCTCTACGATTTGCATGTCCCCGTTCGGGAGAAGATCGAACGCATTGCCGCCACGATGTACGGTGCGGTCGGCGTCGACTACGAGCCTGAAGCCGCGGCGGCGATCGACCGGTATGAAGCGCTTGGTTTCGGGGCGATGCCCGTCTGCATGGCCAAAACGCAGTACTCCCTTTCGGGCAACGCAAAGCTCCTGGCTCGCCCAACAGGGTTTCGGTTGACCATCCGCGATGTTCGCCTCTATGCGGGCGCGGGCTATCTCGTGCCGATCGCGGGCGACATCATGCTCATGCCCGGTCTGGGCAAACAGCCTTCTGGATTTGGTATCGATCTGCTCCCGGATGGGACCATCGTAGGTATCGGCTGACGCCTGAGCTGCCATTAGAATTGGGGCGACATCACCATCTGGCGTGATGTCGTTCGAAAAGGAGACAGAACACAATGGCGGCATTGACGGCATGGAAGCTTGACACTGCGGATGGCGCAGACAAGCTTCTGGCGGTGCTCAAACAGACCGAGAACGAACAGATTCTCAAGATTCAGGATGGTGCAATCGTCCGCTGGGACGACGGAAAGAAGAAGCCGAAGACCGAGCAGCTCGTCGGTCTGGTCGGAGCGGGAGCCCTCGGCGGCGCGTTCTGGGGCATGCTCTTTGGTCTGATCTTTTTCGTGCCTCTCCTGGGTCTGGCCATCGGCGCGGCCATGGGCGCGCTGTCGGGCAAGTTCGCCGACTACGGCATCGATGACAAGTTCATCGACGATGTCAAGACTCAAGTCACCCCGGGGACGTCCGCCCTCTTCCTGCTGACCGAGAGCACCGCTCCGGACCGGGTCATCGACGCTGTCAAGGCCGCCGGTCTCGAGCCAAGCCTGATCGCCAGCAACCTGACCAAAGACCAGGAAGCCTCACTCCGCAACGACTTCGGCGACGAGTAGGCACTGGCTTTCCTGATCTGCGCTGGGGTTGCGGAGATTGTCCCTCACCCTGCCCTCTCCCGACCGCGGGAGAGGGTTCTTTTTTGCCCACTTCCCAGTCGGTCTCGGTCGGGATTCGCAGCGACCTCCCCTCGCCCGCAGTCGGGAATGGCAGCGATCTTCCCCCCTCTCCCGCGGTCGGGAGAGGGGCCGGGGGTGAGGGATTTCCCCGGCGCAGATCACGAAGCCCCCCTCAGCGCTTCGACCGCGCCTCCGCCACCTCGACGATGCGTCGCACGACTGCGTCGCGATCGAGCACGACGTCTTCGTTTGGAAATCGCAAGACGACGATTCCCTGCTCATTCAGCCAGGCCGTTCGCTTCTCGTCGTACGCGGCTCTGTTGTCATGGGATTCGCCATCGAGCTCGACCGCAAGCCGGGCTTCCGCGCAATAGAAGTCGAGGATGAACGGCCCAGCGGGATGCTGGCGCCGGAACTTGAAACCACTTGCGCCGCGATTGCGGAGTGCTTCCCAGAGTGTTGCTTCAGTGGGGCTTTGACGGTGGCGAAGGTCGATTGCGGCAGCTTCGGTCTTTGTGGTCGTGCTGCGGATTCGACGCATCGCGGGTGCTCCTGACCGGCGGTGGGGTTGCGGAGATTGTCCCTCACCCTGCCCTCTCCCGACCGCGGGAGAGGGTTCTTTTTTGCCCACTTCCCACTCGGTCTCGGTCGGGATTCGGACCAGCTTCCCCCCTCTCCCGTGAGGGAGAGGGGCCGGGGGTGAGGGAATTCCCCTCGTTCCCTAGAACTTCACCTCGCTGTACCCCTTCAATCCCAGCATCTGACGCGCCTCGTCCGGCGTCGCCACCTCGAGCGAGAGTTCATCGAGAATGCGGACGATCTTCGCCACCTGGTCGCCGTTGCTCTGGGCCAGTTCTCCCCTGTTCAGGTAGATGTTGTCCTCCATCCCGACCCGCACGTTGCCGCCCATGATCGCCCCCATGGTCACCAGGTTGAACTGGTGCCGGCCCGCACCGAGAATCGACCAGACATAGTCGTTGCCGAAGAGCCGGTCGGCGGTCCGTTTCATATGCATCAGATCTTCCGGGCTAGGACCGATACCGCCCATGATGCCGAAGATCGTCTGCACGAGAAATGGCGTTTTGATCAAGCCCTGATCGAGAAAATAGGCCAGATTGTAGAGATGACCCACGTCGTAGCACTCGAACTCGAACCGCGTGCCGTGGACGTCCCCGACTTCCTTGAGCACCCACTCGATATCGGTGTACGTGTTGCGAAAGATGTAGTTGCGCGACGCTTCGAGGTCCTGCTCTTCCCAGTCGTACCGGTAATCCTTGATCCGGCTGGCGATGCCGAATCGGCCGAAATTCATCGATCCCATATTGAGCGAGCACATTTCCGGGGAAAGGCGCCGGGCGGCCGCGGTTCGTTCCTCGAGCGTCATACCCTGTCCGCCACCGGTCGTGATGTTCACCACCGCCTCGGTGCGCTCCTTGATCTCCGGCAGAAAGAGGGCGTAGGTGTCGGGATCGGGGGTCGGTTTGCCATTCTCCGGATTCCGGGCATGAAGATGGAGGATCGACGCTCCCGCGTCAGCCGCGGCCACGGCGTCGGTGGCGATCTGTTCCGGCGTCAGCGGAAGGTAGGGCGACTGCGACGGCACATGCACCGCCCCGGTGACCGCACAGGTGACGATGACTTTTCTGTTCGATTTCCCTGTCATGTTCGTCCTCATCTGTATTGCTGAACTGCCGAAACCGGATGCCCGAAACCCCGAAGCAGCCGATTCATACCATAGTGATATGATGTCAAGGATTACCTTCCCTCTCTTGCTGTGACGAGCCAATGGCCGCTGGGTCGTTTCTGAATCAGACGACGATGATGGTACCTCCGACGAGTCTTATCGGCCGGGAGGAGCTCATCCGCGACACCGTCCAGTCGGTCGCGCAAGCCAGAGTGACGACGCTCACGGGGCCCGGCGGCGTGGGAAAAACACGCGTCGCGCTCGATGCGGCGCGGCGCCATCTGGAGATGGGAGCGTGGCGGGTCGTCGTCATTCCCCTCGCATCGGTCGCCGATTCGTGCCAGGTTGCCCCGGTTCTCGCCCAATGGTTCGGACTCGCCGATGTGGACGAGGCGTCTCTCCCCGACCGGCTCTCCCATGCCATCAATGGCCAGGAAACACTCGTCGTTCTCGACAATTTCGAACAGGTCCTGCCGCGAGCGATTCTGCTGGCCGATATCGTGGCCGCGTGCCCGACGATTCGGTTCCTCGTGACTTCGCGGGTCCGGCTGCGGATTTCGTTCGAACGGGAAATGCCGGTCCCGCCTCTGAGTTTCGACCGGGAGAAGGCTGGAAGTGACCACTGCGATGTCGCGCCCGCGGTTCGCCTGTTCGTGGAGCGAGCGTCGCTCGACCTCAATGCGCTGGACTCTGGCGAACTGCTGGCGATCGAGCAAATCTGCCACCGGGCCGACGGATTGCCGCTGGCGATCGAGCTCGCCGCGTCCAAAACCAGGCTGCTGGGGCTGAACGAGCTGGCGCAACGGATGACCACCGCACTGCCGTTGCTTGTCGACGGTCCGCGCGATGCTCCCGAACGCCTGCAAACCATGCACAGTGCGATCAGGTGGTCGTACGACCTCCTCGGACCAGAGGAGCAGCACTTCTTCGTCAACCTGAGCGTCTTCTCCGGCGGATTCACGATCGCCAGCGCCGCCGGCATCGCGGCTCAAGGATTGACCACCGATGTGATGACGCTGCTGCAATCGCTGCTCGATCACTCGCTGATCGTGCGGATGGCGGACAGTGAGAGTCCGCAGCGCTTCACGCTGCTGGAAACACTGCGCGAGTTCGGCCGGGAGCAGCTCCGCTGCGAAGGCAGGGAAGACTCGGTTCATGACCGGCATGCCCAATGGTTTGCCTCGCTTCTGGAGACCGACGCCAACCGGGACGTGCATACCTCCCTCTGGCTGGCGACGACTGACGCGCGGGACGAGGGAAATCTGAGAACTGCGTTGAGTTGGATGCTCTCTCGAGGCGACAAACCGGCGGCCGCGCGGTTGGCGCTCTTACTCACTCCCTTCTGGTGGCGCAACGGATTCTTCAGCAGCGCGCGGGAGAACCTGAACGCGATTCTGGCGCTGCCAGGATCGCTTCCGCCGGAATTGATGAGTCGCTTGCTCGGAGCCGCGTCGGAGTTCGCAATGCAGCAAAGTGACTTCAAAATCTCCGCGCATCTGGCCTCCGAAGCGCTGGAGATTGCGCGAGAGATGGGAGACCAGGTTCAGATGCTGCGGCATCTTCGCCGGCTCTGCTGGGCAACCGGCGTCACCGACCATGCTGCCGCGATCCCCCTGGTGGAGGAGACGCTGGAGTTGTCGAGGCGGCTTGGCGATATGGAGGCCATCATCCAGACGATCCATCTGCTGCAGTGCATGTGGGTCTATGCCGGCGACTTCGAGATAGCGCAAGAACTGACCACAGAAGCGGGAACGTTGGTCCGGGCATTTGGCAACGAGACGAACCGGCGAGAGCATCAGCACATTCAGGGGTCGCTGCGCTTCTTCGCAGGCGATTTCGACGCCTCAGAGCCATTCATCCTCGACGCGCTGGAATGGCGCAGATCGACAGGGAGCCGCGTTTTCGAGATGCACTGTCTGCGGGACCTCGGCAGAATCGCACTGGAGCGGGGGGATATGCGTGGAGCCGCCGAGCGATTCAGCAGCGCGCTCGATCTGGCCAACCTGATTGGCTCCCGGCATGGTCTTTCCTACTGTCTCGTCGAGGCCGCGGCCGTGAGCCGCGATGCGGAAACAGCGGCGATGCTGTTCGGTGGCGCCGAGGCGATGCGAAAGAGCATTTCCCTGGAGAGCATGCCTATTGAGGTGGCGCTGCAGGAGCGAGTCCTCCGGTCGTGTCGCGATTCGCTGGGACCAGCGCAGTTTGAGGTCATGCGCAGTCTCGGCGGAACCAAACCCCCGTCGGAGCTGGTTCGTTTGGCCCAGAAAGCGCTCGATACGCAGCTCGATGCACCCCGCGCACCCGATCATGATCTGTCACCGCGCGAGCGGGAAGTCCTGGTGCTCATTTGCCAGGGGAAGAGCGACCGGGAGATCGGCGAAATGTTGTTCATCAGCCGGCGGACCGCCGCTTCCCACTCCGGGAATATTCTGGCCAAGCTTGGCGTCCACTCCCGGGCCGAAGCAGCCGCCTGGGCCGTCCGCAACGAAGTCGCCTGACATCCCCTCACCAGGGCGCCTGGACATTTGCACACATTACTGAGCGTGATGCGCACACCTGATTGGGTGCATTGACCGATGTTCGGCACTCGCTCCGTCTCGCACGATCGAGGTGGAGTGATGCGATATGAACCGAGTTGTTGGCTGGATCATCCTCTCGACCGCCATGATGAGCGCAGTGACGCTCTTTCTGTTGTCGATCGTGATGTTCGAGTCACTGCCGACCATCAGGAGCACCGGACGTCCAGCACAGGCAGCGAGCATGGACGCCGCAGCATCGACACCCGCGGCGAACCCCGTGGCGGAGTGCCGGATTCAGGTGGCTGGATTCGGGCGTGTTGCCGGAACGGCGCACGTCAGCGTCGCCTCGCTCGTGCCGGGTGGGTTGTTGCGTCTTCCCGCTTCGGAAACGGAGATGTCGGTGACCATCCTCGCCGGCCGGCTGTCGTTCGTGCTGGTGTCCAGCCCGCAGGGGGAACCGCTGATCGTCGCCGATCCGGACGGACAGACTCACGACGTGGCTGCGCGATTCGGAGACATCGTCGAGGCAAACACGGGTGGAGCAGTGCGATTGCCGGCTGGATCGGTTGTGACCATCGCCGCGACGGACGAAGCGGCGCAGATCATCCTGGCAACGGTCGTGGAAGCGTCGCCACTGGGTGGGCCCGTGTCGCTGCTTCCCTCCGACGCCCGCGGCGTCCTCTTCCGAACGGCCGAGATCGATCTTCCGCCGGGCGGTCGTTTCGAACGATCCTGTAGCGACCTGCCGATCTGATCCTCGCGCGCGAAGTGGCGATTCCGGAGACAATACCCAGGCTACGGAGACTGCGAAAGGATGCACATTGGCTCGTGAACTGACCTGCTTTGTCCTGACGGGAGAGGGCGTCGAACTTCCCGATGCGCTGGTGACCGGATTGGGCGAACATGCCGCTATCCACACCGGAACGTCGTCCGGCGATCTCATCCCGCTGATCGATCAGGTCGACGCCATCGTCGGTTGGTCGGGTGGCAATCTGCGCGCGCTCCTGGAGTCGCTGGATCCCTTTCCTCCCCGGCTCCGATGGGTTTCCCAGACGGGAATCGGTGTGGAGAAAACGCTCTTTCCCCGCTTCGTCGAGAGCGACATCACGCTGACCAACATGCGAGGCATCTCGGCCTATGCGGATGCGATGGCCGAGTTCGCTTTCGCCGCCATCCTCCTTTTCGGCAAGAAGCTGCTGACCATTCATGGCAATCAGCAGCAAACTCACTGGGAACGAGTGCGCCACTCCCTTCTCCAGGATCAGACCGTGGGAGTGGTCGGTTTGGGGATGATCGGCGGCGGCGTCGCCAGGCGAGCCATCGGGTTTGGGATGACTGTTGTGGCCACCCGCCGCAATCCGGATCGTGAACCGGCGCCCGGGATTCAGGTTCTTCCAGCGTCCGACCTGGACGTGCTGCTTGCCCAGTCCGACTACGTCGTGCTTGCCGCTCCACTGACCGCAGAAACCGGACATCTGATCGGTGCCCGGGAGATCGCGCTGATGAAACCCGGTGCGGTCATCGTCAATGTCGCCCGTGGCGCCATGATCGACGACGACGCATTGGTCGCGGCGCTCGAATCAGGACACTTGGGTGGCGCCGCACTCGATGTCTTCACCGAAGAACCATTGCCGGCGGAGAGTCCTCTCTGGACCGCACCCAATCTCTTCGTTTCGCCCCATATGTCGGCCTTTGCCGAGTACGACACCTCACCCATGATCGATGCGGTCGTGGCCAACATGCGCCGGTTCCAGAATGGCGAGCCACTGGAGCAGGTGGTCGACAAACGTCTGGGGTATTAGGTGACCGCGATCGTTCGCCAAAGGATTGCTCGATGAACACCGTCATCATCATGGCCGACACCTTCCGTCGCGACCATATCGCCGCGTACGGCGTGCCGGCACCGTGGTCCCGGCCCGGTCACGAGAACGAGCCATTCATCGACACACCCAATCTGGACCGGTTGGCGTCGCAATCAGCGCTGTTCGATCGCTTCTATCTGAGCTCTTATCCGACAGTGCCCTGCCGGTCCGATCTCTTCACCGGCACCTTCGGATTCCCCCATCGAGGCTGGCAACCACTGGAACCGGACGACGTCATTCTCTCCGAGCTGGCCGCGGCAAACGGCTACGTTCCGGCATTCATTTTCGACACGCCGATGCTCGTTGCGGATTCGTACAACTACTCACGCGGCTTCGCCGCCTGGGATTTCATTCGCGGTCAACACTCCGATCGATGGGATGTCGACCCGGTTGTCATGCCGATGCCTGCCCCGGCCCGCAAGCTCAAGAGCGTGCCGGCGACCCAGCGCTACCTGCGCAATACCCGCTTTCGCCAATCGGAAAACGACTGGATGTGCGCGAAAACGGTGACGCGGGCTATCGACTGGCTGGACGGCAACAAAACGCGGGACAGCTTCCTCCTCTGGATCGACATGTGGGATCCGCATGAGCCATTTGACGCGCCGGATGCCGACCTCGCCCGGTACGCCGATCCGTCCTTCTCCGGTGGCCAGAACATCTACCCGTCATATGGCCGGGCCGAATACATGACGAAGGCCGAGCGCAATCACGTTCGGGCGCTCTATGCGGCGCTGGCGACGGTCACCGACCGCTGGATCGGTCATCTGCTCGACGCGCTCACCTCGTTCGGGCTGGATGGCAACACGATGGTTGTTTTCCTCAGCGATCACGGTCATCTCTTCGGCGATCACGGCTTACAGGGGAAACCGACCGGACCGCTGGGCAAGCTCTATGAGGTGACGACCCGGTGTCCGCTGATGATCAGGCATCCCGGTGGAGCCGGGGCGGGTCTGCGGAGCGACGCGATCGCCCAGCACCCCGACGTCACCGCAACGATTCTCGACGCGCTCGGTATCGAGGCGCCCGCCAGCATGCAGGGACAATCCCTCCTGCCGGTCATGCGGGGCGAATCATCCGAACTGCGGCCCTTCGCCGTTTCCGGGCGGTTTTCCCGCCTGATCGACACTGGGGCGAAAACGTCGCTGGCCCGGCAGGAAGCGGCGGAGTTCGATGGCGCGGCCGGTATTGCCACACCGGGTGAGCCGCTGACGATCACCACCGAGCGATGGGCGTACTGTTGCCCGGCTCGGGGCAACGAAGCGGACGAGCTCTACGACCTGGACAACGACCCTGCCCAACAGCACAACGTCGCTGCCGACCACCCGGAGGTTGTTGCGGCGCTCCGATCGACGCTGGTGACGTTTCTCAGAGAAACCGGCGCGCCGGAAGCGCGGGTCGCGGTCTACGAGCGTGCGCAGCCTGCCGGTCCCGCGCTGATGGCCGATGAGACGCCACTTTTCGTTATCGACAATGGGCCAGCGCCCTGGTTGGCGTGGCTGAGCGAAGCGGAAGCGGCGTCGCGCATCGATGGGGATATCGCCGGTACGGCAGTGGAACGGACTACGTTCGGCGCCCTTCGAACCGGCCAGGATGCGGTTCTGATTCACATCCATGACCAGTTCTATGCGCCGGGCGATCTCCTGTAGGGAGGCGCGAACCGCATACTACGCCCTATGGCGTCACTGTCCGAATCGTGAAGGGGAGGGTCCGGGATGAGAATGCTGGTTACCGGCGGCAGCGGCAAGCTCGGGACATTCGTGGTTCGCGAATTCGCCAGTCATGGCTATGAGGTCGTGAGCGTCGACCAGAAACGCCCTGCCGACATGCCGGATGGCGTGCGATTCGTGCATGTTGACCTCCACAACATCGGCGAAGTGGCCGGCGCGATGCGGGGCGCCGACGGGGTGGTCCACCTGGGCGCCATACCCAATCCTTACGGATTCGCCGATGAGGTTGTCTTTTCCAACAACACCACCGCGACCTTCGCCGTTCTCCAGGCGGCATCCCTCCTGGGTGTGAAGAAAGCGGCCATCGCGTCGAGCGTTTCCGCGTACGGAGCCGCCTGGTCGCCAACGCCGTTGCTGGCTCGCTATGTGCCGCTCGATGAATCCCATCCGATGGACAATCACGATGCCTACGGGCTGTCCAAGGAAGTCGACGAACGAACCGCCGAGATGTTCGTGCGGCGAGATGGCATGCAGATCGCTGCCTTGCGCTTTCACTGGGTGGGGCACCCTGACGAGATCGCCGGTATCGGCCCAGATGGCATGACCCAAGCGGAGTTGATTGCCAACGCCAAGATCCTGTGGGGTTACGTCGACGTGCGAGATGCCGCGTCCGCCTGCAGACTGGCGCTCGAGGCTGAATTCGACGGGTTCGAAGCGTTCAACATCGTCGCGCCGGATACCCAGAGTCACACGCCCACCGAAGATCTGTTGCGCACCTATGCTCCCTCAATCGAGATCCGCTCCCCGATTTCCGAAACAGATTCGGCGATTTCGACGGAAAAGGCGCAGCGGATTCTTGGATGGACGTGTCGTCATGGGTGGCGTGACTAGGGAGCCTCAGAAGAGTGCCAGTCATCCTGAGCGAAGCGAAGGATCTCTCCGTCATCTCCTGCCACGACCGTCGTCTCCCTGGAGACTGCCCGGCAGGAGATCCTTCGCTTCGCTCAGGATGACGATGCCTTTCATGTCGCTCTGGCGCCGGCGCCGGGCATGTTGGCTCAGAATGACGCATAGCGAACTGGCCAGCTGTTAACGGGAATTGGATTGTTCATCCATCGTGTTTCCGCCGAGAGGCTCATCGACCAGAGGCGCCCATGCCGTCACACCAGCGCCAGGAGTCCAGCCCGGATGCTCTCTTGCCCAGTGATTCGGGAGACCTCCCGATCCCCTTGATCGGGGCTGCGTTGCCCTCGCCCCTGACATCTTTCATCGGGCGGGAGCGGGAGGTTGCGGAGCTCGTTTCCCTGCTCCAGCAGTCACGGGTTCGTCTTCTGACGCTGACCGGACCGGGAGGCGTCGGCAAGACTCGCCTGGCGGTGCGCGTTGCTGAAGAGATTGCCGCTTCCAGTCAGCGGCGGGTGGCGTTCATCGAGCTTGCTTCCCTGACGACGGCTGATGCCGTACCGGCGACGATCGGCCGGGCGTTTGGCATACAGGAAACGGGGCATGGCGCCTACGAGGAGGAGGTTGCCGCGGCCATCGCCGACGCGCGGTTGCTCCTCGTCCTGGACAACTTCGAGCGGGTCGTCGGCGTTGGGCCGTTGCTCACCGGCTTGCTGTCGCGCTGCGCCAATCTGACGATTCTGGTCACGAGCCGTATCGTGCTGCGGGTGTCAGGCGAATACGAATTCGCGGTACCGCCGCTCGAGGTTCCGGGCCGGGGTGCGCCGAGCGCCGCGATCGACAACTCCCCGTCGGTGCAGCTTTTCCAGGAGCGAGTCAGAACGTCCGCTGACGGGACGGCGCCCGATGAATTCGCGGTGGAGATGCCGATCGTCGCCGAGATCTGCCGGCGTCTCGATGGTTTGCCGCTGGCGATCGAGCTGGCGGCGGCCAGAACCCGGGTCTTCTCGCCGGCTGAGATGTTGCAACGTCTGCAAACGGGTCTGGCTCTGCTCAGCGACGGTCCTCGCGACGCTCCATCGCGGCTTCGGTCGATGCACGACGCCGTCGCCTGGTCGTATGGTCTGCTCACGCTGGCCGAGCAGCGCGTGCTCCGGCTCCTGAGCGTCTTTTCAGGCGGATTCACGCTTGCCTCTGCCGAAGCGCTTGCCACGAGACTTGGCGCGATCGAGTCCGGCCGGCCCGACGGACCCGGTGGGGGACGGCCCGCTGGTGCGGCGAGTGCACCTCCTGTTTTCGAGATCGTCTCGTCCCTCACCGATCAGAGTCTCGTGCAGCGGTACACGGCTCCCAGCGGCCACACCCGTTTCAAGATGCTGGAGACCATTCGGGAATTCGGGCTCGATATGCTGGTTGCCGAGGGTGAGGAGCAGGCGGCGCGCAACGCGCATGCCCAATGGTTCACTGAGCTCGCCCGAGAGCCGGCGTCCGACCGGGTGATACTGTCATTCGTTTCTCGATCGGCGCCGCGTGAAAGCGAGCAGGACAATCTGCGCGCGGCGATCGCGTGGTCTCTCAGCAATGCGGATGCCGAGACCGCTGGGTTGCTGGCGAGCAGGTTGTGGGGTTTCTGGGCGCACAACGGACTCTACACCGAAGCGCGCGCCACGCTGGCCAGGGTCCTGCAGTGTCCCGGCCCAATGACACCGGATCTGCGGGCCAGTCTGCTCCTTGACGCGTCCAGATCGGCATGGTGTCAAAGCGACTTTGCTGCCAGTGGCACGCTCGCCTCGGAAGCACAAGCGATCTACGAGCACTCCGGCGACCGGGCCGGCGTTGCCGCGTGCCTGGTCCGGCTGGGGGACGCGGCTCTGGCCAGCGATCCGCCGGTGGCGACTTCGCTCTTTCAGGAAGCGCTCGTGCTGTTGCGAGCCGGCGACGATATCGAGTCGCTCGCCAATGCCCTCAATTCCTTCGGCGACACGCTGATGTTCGCCGGCGACCTCGCCGGTGCACGAGCGGCCTACGCCGAATGCCGCTCGCTGATGACGGGCCAGCCGGAGTCGCGATTGCTTTTCAATCCACTCGGTTGGGTGGCGCTTGCCGAAGGGGATCTCGATCTGGCAGAGCATCTGCTCGAGGAGTCCGTGGGCCATGCCCGCGAGCTGGGGTATGCCTACCCGGAGGCTGTGGGCATCCGGATGCTCGGACGGGTCGCGCTGGCGCGTGGCGATCTCCTCACTGCAGCAGACCGCTATCACCGGGCGCTGACGATCATGATCGAACTAGGCGCTTCACACGAAGCTGGCTATTGCGTCGCCGAGCTGGCGGCGGCTGCCGCAGCGGCTGGCGAGGCGGAGCTGGCGGCACGGTGGCTTGGGTTCGAGGAGGCGCAGCGCGGCCGGCAGAGTCTCGGCCTCAGCCCGGACGAGTCCAGTCTGCGCGACGAAGCGCTCGGCCGGGCGCGGGCCCTCCTGGGAGCGGATGCCTACGCGACCGCTTGGGAGGCGGGTCACCAGCTCACTGCAGCTGCCGCTTTTGCCGAAGCCAGGGCGTGGCGCCCGGCGACACCGAGTCAGCGTACGAGCGCGCTGACCCGCCGCGAACTGGAGATTCTGCACCATCTTGCCGCCGGGCGAACCAACCGGGAGATCGCCGGCAGTCTCTTTCTCGGCACCCGGACGATCGACACCCATGTCTCCAGCATTCTGACCAAACTCGGCGTCACCACCCGGCATGCCGCGGTCGAGGAAGCCAGAAAACGAGCCCTCCTCCCGTCCTCTGACTGAACGGTTGGCTCACGAATCTCCGTATACGGAGTTTTTCGCGCCTCGGTACAACTCCCGAACTCCACGGATGTTGTGCGGCTTCGCGCTGCTCATGATGGACGCAGCGTTTTCTCTGCCGAGTCTCAGGATGCCGTCGTCCATGAACAAGACCATCACATGGTGTGCCTTGATGGTGATGCTTCTGACTGGTCTGGCGATCGGTCAGCTCTATTCGCTTGGACCGGTCAAGACGCAAACCGGCACGGCATCCGAGACGCGGAGCGGAGATACCGCTGCGGCCTACTACGAGGCGGTGAACGAGCTCCTGGCGACCGGAGACGCTTCGGCATTGCAGTCGGTGTTGCATCCCGATTTCATCAATCATTCCCTGGATACCGATCGGGAAGGTCCGGCTGATGAGCTGATCGACGTTCTGCTCACGCTCGCGGGCACCTTCCCCGGTCTTCAGGTGGCAGCGTCGATCGCAGTGATTCAGGAGTCGATCGTGGCGGTCAGCCTGACGGCAACCGGCGCATCTTGGCTGGGGGAGGGAGGCATCGAGCGTTGTTGCTCCTCACAAGTCACCGGGTACGAACTGCTTCGGATCGAACGGGGAACGATTGCGGAGCGCTGGGCGCATGCCGCCCTGCCTGGTCCGGGCATCATCGAGTCGCTCAGCGCGACAGACATCGAGCCCGCTCCTTTAGGCCGTGATCTCTATCTCTATCAGGTGACCCTCGATCGCTTCACCCGGCTCGATCTGCAGAACCCGGAGGGGACGGTGCTCGTCGTCGAGTCGGGCGCCGTCGACGTTGTCGAGGTGGACATTCCCACCGGTCAGGCGCCCCGATCGCAAGTCTCCGCGACGCTCGCCCCGGGGGATTCTCGAGCGGTACGGAGTGGCGTGGCCTTCTCGCTGCGAAACACGGGCCTCGAACGGGCCAGCCTGTTGCTGGTGACGCTCGACATTGTCGATTTCTCACGGATTCAACTCGCGAGCCCGGCGGGAGATGTCTCTCACGTCCCGGGCGTCCAGTACGAATTGCTGGCCTACGGCCCCGGCGCCCTGGCCGATTCCGGCCCGCTCCTGCTGGAGGCGCGCCTCGTTGCGCTCCCGTCAGGCAGCCAGATCACCGGCCACATTGTCCAGGAAGCAGAGATTGCCTTGATCGTCGATGGCCACATCGAAGTTGGCATCGCCGAGGGCCACGTGCGGCAGATGACCGGTCAGGGCACAGCCAGACGGCAGACCGATCAGGTCTCCGTCGTTGCGGGCCAGGCTATCGCCGTCAGCCGCGGCACCGAGATCTCCTATCACGCGGTCGAATCGGACACGGCGATCCTCCTGCTCTTCACGATCACCCCAACCAACTGATATTCCCGGGCACGACCCGCCGTGCCATGAGCGGGGACGGCGGAAGAAAAACGATTCCGCCCCCTCGTATACTCCAGCCGGGGTCGCATCGATCAGGTGGTCCCGGAGGATGTGGCGCAGGGGGTGCTGGTGGACGTTTCCGACAACGCATCGAAGGCCCGAACGAGGGGTTTCGCGACGACCGCCGTCCACGCGGGCGAGCGTCCTCACCGGCGACCCATCGTCCCGACGGCAACCCCGATCTTCCCGGCGACGTCTTATCTCTACGACGATATCGCCGCGCTCGATGCGGTGCTCGGAAGTGAAGAAGAGGGGTTTGCGTACTCTCGCTATGGCAATCCGACCACCCAGGCGCTCGAATCGGCGATCGCCGCGCTGGAGGGAACCGAAAGCGCCGTCGCGTTCGCATCGGGTATGGCTGCCCTGCACGCCGCCATTCTTCTCGACGTCAAATCCGGTTCGAAAGTGGTGGCATCGCGGAATCTCTACGGCGCGACCGCTCAGCTGCTGACCACCGTTTTCGCGTCACTGGGAGTCGAAACGGTTTTCGCCGATCTCTCCGATATCGAAGGGCTGGCGCAGACGCTCGAATCAGTCCGGCCGAGAGTCGTGCTCTGCGAAACGATTTCCAACCCCTTGCTGCGCGTCGTCGACCTGCCGGCCATTGTCGACATGGCGCATGCCGTCCGGGCCAAAGTGATCTGCGACAACACCTTCGCCACACCCGCGCTCGTCCAACCGGCGGCATTCGGTGTCGACACCGTCGTTCATTCCACGACCAAGTATCTCGGCGGTCATGGCGATGTCACCGGCGGCGCAGTCTGCACCAACGCGGAACGAGGCTACGAGTTGAATGAGCTGACCAAGCTCGTTGGTGGCGTGCCTGGTCCCTTCGAATCGTGGCTCACGTTGCGAGGGGTGAAGACATTGCCGCTGCGCATCCGGCAGCAAAGCGAGAACGCCGAAACGGTTGCCCGGTTCTTGCAGACGCATCCCCGCGTCGAGCGGGTCTACTGGCCAGGGTTTCAGCCAGGCGTTCCTGAGCGTGTGTTCAGCTCGCCGCTGCGAGGCGGGATGGTGGCTCTCGAAATCCGCGATGCCGGCCGCGAGGAGGTTTTCCGATTTCTGGAGCGCCTCGAGGTCTTTCTGCCGGGTACGACTCTGGGTGATGTCTACAGCCTGGCGCTCTATCCCGTCATCTCCTCTCACCGGGGGATGGACGACGAAGACCTGGCGGCAGCGGGGATCTCCCGGAGTCTGGTGCGGTTGTCGATGGGTATCGAGGATTCGGCCGATCTTGTCGCCGATCTCGATCAGGCGCTGGCGTGAACAGCATTCGCTGGTTCAGAAGCAATTCGCGTCTGGTCTGGGCGGTCGTCGCGCTTGTGGCGATACCGGCGACATTCCTCCTGGCCAAAGAGCGGGGCGACGGCTGGATCGCCATTCTCTTCGCCATCATGCCCGACATCGGACTCGTCTACGGATTTTCATCGTCGCTGGCCAAGGGCCAGCTCCATCCCCGCGCAGTGCCGCTCTACAACGCACTCCACAGTGTCGGTGGCCCAGTGATCGCTCTGCTCGTCGGGCTCTCGGGTCCCGCACCCGGCTGGATACTCGTGGCCGGGCTCGCCTGGCTCTCGCATGTCGCGTTCGATCGCGCCATCGGGTATGGGCTGCGAGACAGGAATGGGTATGTTCGGGGGCGAAGCGCCCAGTAGGGTGATTCGCGGTTCAGTCTTCGAAGACGTCCGACAGGGAAAACGAGAAACCTGGAAGCGTGTCGGGGTCCGTGACCACTTCCCCTTCGCCGAAGACCCGTGGAGCGATCTCGGGCGCGTGGATGACGATCTGGCGCTGCCTGGGATAGACGACCCACACGCTCCTGACCCCGCCTCGCAGGAACAGCGCGACCTTCCGCTCGATCTCCCCCGGAGAGTTGCCGGGCGAGACCACTTCGATGGCGATGTCGGGAGGAATGGTCATGAACGCCGAATCCTCCAGCGGCAGGCGCTCGGCGCTGACGAACGCGATATCCGGGGCGAGGACGGTGTCTGGGTCACGTTGCAGGAGGACCATCGGATCTCCGACAAACAGATCGCCGAGCTTCTCCCGGCGGATATGGATTCCCAACAGCATCGCGAGAATTCCCACGACCTTCGCATGACTCGGCCTCGGTGACATCACTTCGTGCAGCTCCCCCTCGACCAACTCGAAGCTCGAGTCCCGTTCCATCTGCAGCAGGTCTTCGGCTCTTCGTAACTGTGTGCTGACCATTGGAGTGCTCCGCCGAACGACGTGTGATCGCTGATACGCCCAGTGTGTCACGTCGGCGTGCCTGCCGCCACCTTGCCTCAGCAACGCTGATCCACTATCTTGACCGATAACTACGGAATTGCGGTTCCAAGCTCACCCCGGGACCGCGTGGAGACGATACCCAATGGCAACCAACTACCGAGACCTTCTCGACAAAACCCGATCTGAGATCGTCAATATCGACAACGACCAGGCCGAACGACTCCGCCGCGAAGGGGTCCCGTTCATCGACGTGCGCGAACAGGACGAGGTCGAGCAGGGGATGATCGACGGCGCGACCTACATTCCTCGCAGCTTTCTCGAATCGCGCATCGAGAATGTCGCCCCGGACAAGGATGCCCCGGTGGTGGTCTATTGCGCGGGCGGGGCGCGCTCGGCCTTCGCCATCAAGGCGCTCGAAGCGCTTGGTTATTCAAACGCGCTCAACCTTTCCGGCGGCTTCAATTCATGGAAGATCTCGGATCTGCCATGGAGGGTGCCGCAGAGCTTCACGCCCGAACAGCGACGCCGGTACAGCCGCCATTTTCTCCTCCCCGAAGTGGGGGAAGCAGGACAGCGCAAGCTCCTCGACACGAAAGTGCTGATGATCGGAGCGGGTGGTCTCGGCTCGCCGGCGACGCTCTATCTGGCCGCGGCGGGTATCGGCACGATCGGACTGGTCGATGACGATCTCGTCGATGACTCGAACATGCAGCGGCAGGTCGCACACACCACCGACCGGATCGGAATGCCAAAGGTCGAATCAGCCAGGATCGCCATCGAGTCGATCAACCCGGATGTGGTGGTGAACACCTACCAGACCCGGCTTTCGAAGGAAAACGTGCTGGACATCTTTGCCGGCTACGACATCATCTTCGACGGCACGGACAATTTCGCCAGCCGCTATCTGATCAATGACGCCTGCGTGCTGCTGGACAAGCCGAACATCCATGGCAGCATCTTCCGGTTCGAGGGTCAGGCAACGGTTTTCCATCCGCCGGCCGGTCCCTGCTACCGCTGTCTCTTCCCCGATCCGCCGCCGCCGGAACTGGCGCCCAACTGCGCCGAAGCGGGCGTTCTTGGCGTTCTTCCCGGCACGATCGGACTCATCCAGGCCACGGAAACGATCAAGATCGCGCTGGGCATCGGCGAGTCGCTGGTCGGGCGGCTTCTGGCCTACGATGCGCTCTACCAGGAGTTCCGCGAGCTCAAACTCGACCGCGATCCTGCCTGTCCGATGTGCGGCGACAACCGAATCACGTCGCTCGACGACATCGAGTACACGGACGTCGGGTGCCTGATTCCGGCTTTTGCTGCCGATTAGCCAGGCAAAGACCAATCGAACCTGGCGAGCCATCGGGACCATCGTAGCGGTGCCCGGCGTGCGCCCTTTTCGCGGAGTCGGCGATCGTTCGATCGGATGGACACCGTGTGCCTGAGGAGGGCGCACGCCGTGCGCCCCTACGGTCACGCGCCGTCAACTTGCTGTGCGTGTGCCGGTAATGCCCGCAGGTTCGTGCTCGGGAATGGGCACGGCGGAACCCCCGACCTCATTCCTGTTCATCCCAGGTGATGCCACTGCAATTCGTCTTTGCCCACTGCTGCAGCGGCGCCGGATCACCGAGTTCGGCCTTGTTGTAGATATCGCCGATGAACCGGATTCCCTCCGGATCATCTGTCCGGATCGACGCCAGCATCGTCCTCAGACGGGCAAGAGCATCATCGATTGTCGTCTGATCGCCCTCCGCCATGGCATCGAGCAGGGTGAACTCCCAGGCGCACATGTTTCTCAAGCGGATCATCGTGTCTTCGCCGCCGACCTCGAAAAGCGAGTCGGGATAGTCGTAAAGCCACGCGGTAATCGACTCGATGGTCTGGTAGTAGTTCGGGGGCCACTCGTAGTTGGGGTAGTTCGCTTCCAGCGCCAGCACGACCTCATCGAGGGTGAACATGCCGTCGTGGTCGCTGTCGAAACTCGACGTGATGGTTGGCAAGGGAGTCGACGACGGCCCGGGCGTCGGTGTGTTCTTGGCAAATGTCTCGCCACCCCCTTCGACCGCCACCTGCGTTGGCGCAGGTGATCGAGTCGCTTCCGCCGCTCCAGGCGACGAGGTTGCGGCGACCGGACTCTCGTTCGAGGTGGATGCTGGTGACTCCGTCGCTGCCGTTGATGTGGGTGTGGGATCCGATGATCCGCCTCCGCACGCGCTCAGCACCAGCACAATCGAACAAACGAAGACAAAGACCGCCCGCTGCGTTGTAGCCGACAACACATTTCTCCTTGCTATGCACCTGATGCTCAGACTGTGTCAGGTCGCGATCAAGACCCCGGCCATTCCCGCCTCCCGGTGTCCGGCGATCGCGCAGTAGAAGTCCCACTCACCCGCGTCCGGCGGAGCGATGGAGATGTACCGGGTTTCGCCGGGCGGCACATCGACTGAGATGCCCAGATCGGGAATGGTCAGGTTATGGTTCGCGTCCCCGATGTTGACGAGCTCCACCACTGACGTCACCAGCGCTGGCAGCTCGATAGAGCCCGGGTCGAAAAAGATGTCACTGAGGAAGATGGTGGCATCGCTCTCCTCCTGGAAGAGGGATGGAGCCGCCAGACCCTCAACTGCGGTGAGCTGGAGTTCCATGCCCGCTTCACGGTGGCCCGGAATGTCGCAGTAGGCCCGGTAACTGCCCGGCTCCAGCGTGATCTGGACGTTCACGTGCTCCCCCGGGGCCACGTTGACTGAATCGATCACGCCGTCGATCGCAAAGCTGTGCGGAGCCGCTCCCTCATTCACCAGCTGAATCTGCAGCGGCACATTTGCCGGAACCTCGAGCGCTGCGGGTTCGTAATAGATGTCTTTCAGCGCGATCGTGTAGTTGTAGGTGGGTTCGAAGACTCCCTGCGCTGTCACGGTGGGAACGACGACCGGTGTTTCAGTGGGCGCGAGAATCGCGGTTGCTGTTGGCGATATCAACAGTTGCGCGCCGTCGGTGGTGGGCAGTCCAGCCGGAACAATAGTGGTAACCCCATCCTTCGATCCGAATGGCCCTCGCTCGCTGGTCGCCATGTACGCCACGATTCCGGCGATTGTCAGTAGCAACGCCGCCGCCATCATGATCCAGCGAGGAATCCGGCGTTCGGTCAGGTCTACTGGCGCCGGGAGGGCCGGTATGGGGACCACTTCGCCGTTATCCACGCCGCCATTCGGAAAGAGCACGCGGGTTCGAAGCCGGGATAGCGCCTCGGCATCCTGTTGCGGTGCTGCCGAGTGCACCAGCGCTGCCAGCCGGAAGAGCTCCTCCTCACTGGGGTCGAGATCGCTGGGCATGGCTGCCGGAGAGGAGCCAAAGAGCTGATCGAGATAGCGGTCGAGCTGGTCGGCACGATCGTGATCGGAGTGGTGCGATGAGGTCATGGACATCCCCGTCCCTCTGCGCCCTCGGCATGGATGAACGCGTCATCTGGCGGCGCCAGCAAGCCTCGCAGCGACTGCATCGCCCGGTACTGGAGCATCTTGACGGCAGCGTGACTGCGGCCCGTGGCGTCGGCGATTTCCGGCCCATTGAGACCCGCCAGGCGGAGCTCCATCACGTCGCGCTGCTCGTCGGTCAGCTGCCCGATCGCCGCCCGCACCGCACGCTGGATGTCGCGCTGTTCGGCGATCTCGTGCGGCTGGGCCGACCGGTCGGGGAGGGCGAAGGCGTCGTCGATCGGCAACGGAGCGGGCCGGCTGCTCTTCGTCCGATAGTGATTGGCCACCACATTGTGGGCGATGGTGAAGAGCCAGGCTCTCGCCGTGGCCGGATCATCGGGTGGCCAGGCGGCGAAGGCGCGTGTGAACACCGTTGCCGCGACATCCTCGGCTTCGTGCGGGTTGCTGACGCGCACCCGGCAGTAGCGGAGGAGGGCCGCAGCGTGCGTTTCATAGAACGCCACGAACGATGGCGCCATGGCCGCTGGAACTGGCGCAGTCTTGCGAAGCTTCATCGGTTGAGTATCGGCGTTGACTGATCGGGCATAGTCCCTCAGCAAACCCCCGGAAAGCGCCGCCACATTCGGTCCTCCACGCCGCCGCATCCACGCGAAGCGTCACCGGGGAAGACACAACCTCAACCACAAAGGTAACGGGAGAAGCCGTTTGTTTCGTTCAAACTGCTGGTGATCATGCCGCAGCCGGCGCCGGAAGTTCGCGTAGCCTCGCCATTTATGGCGCTTTTACCGACATGGAAGAACCCATCTTTTTGGGGAACGGCTCATGGCGGAGCCGAATCTGGAGGGCGCCTTTCTCGCCCTCGAACGACGTGTACGTCGTTACTCCCAGCCCGCTTCACGTGTCTTGTTTCGCCGGAGATCATCGACCCGCGCGAGGACTTGGGATGACGCGACAATGACGAATCGAACCGGATGGATACCCCAGTTGCTCGTATTCGCGCTCCTGCTGCTCCTCGCGTCGGGCGTTTCCTGGTTCGTCGCCTCGTCTGTGGCCGGCGACGATTCCGCTGAGGATCTCACCGCTCCGTTGCCGCCGGTGACACTCGATCAGCGCGCCACGGTGTCGCTTTCCGGGGCCACGATCACCCCGGTCGTTTCGGCCAATGCCACCGTCGTGCCCGATGGTGAGGGTGGCTGGTGGCTGGAGGCGGTCGCGCCCACCGACGAGCTTGCGTACCGCCTTCTCGATCCGCCGGTCGGGGTCAAAGCGCTGATCAACGGCGGTCCTTCCGGGTTCGATTGCGACTGGGTTGGTCTGGGGCAGGCCGGGGGCGGTACGGCTGTCGTCGCCGAGTCGGTGCGAGGTATGCCTGCCGAAACGACTGGCGTCACCATGCGCTGCCAGATTCCGGAGGATGTGCGCGTTGTCGCTGGCATGCGGGGCCTGATGGTGCTTCGCATGGGCGACCCGGTGGAAACGGAGGCGCTGCCGGTGACGGCGGTGGTCGGCGATGCTGTGCAGGGGCAGGTCATCGTCGTGCATGGCGACAGCACCACCGAGGTCCGCACCGTCGAGCTCGGCGTTTCCGATATCTACAACATCGAAATCACCGGTGGCCTCGAGGCAGACGAGCTGGTTCTGCAGAACCCCACGCAATATGACTTCACCCAGGGCATGTCCAGCGATGGATAGCGCTCATCCGACCGCTCTTCTCGAACTCCAGAACGTCACCCGCACTTTCACCCTCCCCTCCGGCGAACGGCTCGACATCCTTCGCGGGGTCGATCTCACCGTCGAACCGGGTGAGATCGTGGCGATTGTCGGGCGTTCCGGATCGGGCAAGTCGACGCTGCTCAACCAGCTCGGTCTGCTCGACCTGCCAACCAGCGGCAGTGTCCGCTGCAATGGGGTGGAGACCACCACCATGCGCGACAGCGCGCGCTCCCGTCTGCGAGGCGAATTTCTGGGATTCATCTTCCAGCAGTTTCACCTGCTCGACCGCCGCACCGCATTGGAGAATGTGGCCGAACCGCTCCTCTATGGTTCCCGGGCCGATACCCGCCACCGTTTCGCCCGGGCAAGTGCGCTACTTGAGGAGGTCGGACTCGCCGACCGCGCCAGTTCGATGCCTCATCTCCTCAGCGGCGGTGAACAGCAGCGGGTGGCGATCGCCCGGGCGCTGGTTCGGTCGCCGCGCGTTCTCCTGGCCGATGAACCAACCGGGTCGCTCGACGAAACGACCGGCGAGCGGGTGCTGCAGCTCCTCATCGATCTGGTCGCCGGTCAGAGAACCGCGCTGATCATCGTCACCCACGATCCGGATATCGCTGCGCGGGCCGATCGCGTGCTCACCCTCTCGGGCGGCATGCTCCAGGCGGCCAGCGAAAGCGTGGCGGCATGACCGGCAATCTCCTCTCCGCCTGGCTCGATGTTCGTAGCAAACCACTCCGCACCCTGGCGGCGATTGCCGGGATGGCGGCGGCGATCGTCGCCGTCGTGCTGGTCGACGCGGCCAGTGTGCTCAGCCGCGAAGCGAACGATGTCTATCTTGCTCGCCGGTATGGGCGGGTCGTCACCTTGTCGATCTACAGCGAGAGTGGGCTGTCAGGCGCCGAAGACGCGGCACGGCTCGAGTCGGTACTGCGCGACAACGGCATCTGGGCGCTGAGCAGTGATTTCACGGCCCCGGCGTTTGTCAGCTGGCAGTCAGCCGAAGTCAGCCGGGGAGTCCGAATCCTGAACCCGGAATTCGCCGACGTGCACATCGTCGACATCGTGGCTGGCGCCTGGCCGGAGGAGACGGCAACCGGGGAGGTTTCGCATGCTGTTGTCACTGCCGGATGGGCCAACCAGATGTTGGGGCTTTCCGACCAGCAGATCGTCGGGATGACCTTCGACTATCACACCATGTTCGATGTGGTTGCCGACTTGCGGAGCATTCCGGTTCACCCGATCGTTGTCGATGGCGTGGTCGCCACTGGCACCAGCGCATTTCCAGCGGGGACATCGGCGCTCTCGATCGTGACTCGCACCCCGCCCGCCGATCTCATGACCAGCATGGTCGTTCCGTCCTGGGTGGCTCGGGTCAATCCGGGTCAGGTCGGTTTCGTGCAGGAACTTGTCGCCATGGTCACCGACGATACCGGACGGCCGATCTTCCGGGCGATGCGCGCCGACCAGGGAGATCAGCTCGCCCCGGTGCTCGATCAGCAGGATGTCACGGCGCGAATCGTTTCGATTGTGGCGTTGACGATCGGTGGGCTGGGCATTTTGGGGGTGGGCATCGCCAGTGTGCGGGAACGGGCCAGGGAGTTCGGGCTACGCCGGGCGCTCGGCGCCAGCACCGTCCGCGTGTTCACCGGCGTGATCGTCCAGACACTGATGGAGGTGCTCATCGCGGCGCTGATCGCCATCCCGCTGGCCGCGCTCCTCGTCGCGTTCTTTGCCCGGCAGATGGTGCTCGACGAGCTTCCCCTGCCGCCGTCGACCTCGCTGCCGATCAGCAGTGCGCTGATTGGTCTGGCCGGTGCCCTCATCGTCGGCGTCATCGCCGGACTCATCCCGGCTGTGAACGCGGCTCGGACGAGTGTGGTGCAGGCGTTGAGGGGGTAGGTTGGCAAAGGGCAAAGGGCAAGGGGGCGAAAGGCAGAGGGGAAAGGGGAAATGGGACATGGGAAATGGTCTAGAGGAGGTCAGACTCCCTCCGAACTCCGGACCATCAACCATGAACTATGCACTATCAACTATGCACTATCTCCACCCCCACCTCTTCGATCTCCTCATCCACGATCCGAAACGCCCGCAGATAGGGTTCTTCGGGTCGTTCCAGCGAGCAGATCACATAGAACGAGTCGGGATAGAAGGCGTTGGCCACGTCGGTGACTGAGGGATAGGCTGGTGTTTCGGGGTGGGAGTGGTAGATGACGAGGGGGTCCTCGTCCCGTTCGGTGAGATCGCGGGTGAGCTGGTAGAGTTCCATGTCGTCGATCAGATAGAGACGATTCCCCTCGGCCACATTGGTCAACCGGTGAAAGGTGGTCAGCGTACCATCCGCTTTGCCCGCAATCACCCCGCAACACTCGCGCGGTGCTTCGTCCCGGGCATGCTTATAGATCGCTTCGCGATGCTCGGCGCTCAATCTCAGCGGCTTCACGCCACCGAGCCGCCCGCCATCGCCGGTACGATGCCGACCTCGTCTCCCGCTTTCACCTGAGTGGCGACGCCATCCAGCTTGCGCACATTCTGGCCATTGACGAAGACATTGACGAACCTGCGGATTTCGCCATCGTCCTCGACGATCTTGTCCCGAATCCCCGGATAGGACGCTTCGAGCCCGTCGATCAGCTCGGCGATACTCGATCCGCCACTGCTCACTTTCGATTCACCGCCCGTGAACCGCCGCAATGGCGCCGGGATCAATACGGTGACTGTTCCTGTCGTTGACATCTGTGCCTTTCCGGTGTTTGCGTGGTAACTGGTAACTGGTAACTGGTAACTGGTAATTGGTAGGCAGCGTCGTCTCGCCGACCCTCGATTAGCAATCAACTATGAACCATCAACTATCCACTATGCACTATCAACCATGCACCACTACCCCCACAACTCCGTCGAAAGATACTTGCCGCCGCCATCTGGGGCGAGTGCGACGATGACCGCCGGCTCATCTCTGCCGGCTGCGTCGCGGGCGGTTCGCACCGCACCGGCGAGCGCGGCGCCGGTCGAGGTGCCGACGAAAAGCCCTTCCGTGCGGGCGAGTTCCCGGGCGAAGGCGTAGGCGTCCTCGGTTTCGATGCCCAGTTGTTCGTCGGGGATGGCCGCGTCATAAATCGCTGGGACGATGGCCGTCGGCAGGTGTTTGAGTCCCTCGATCCCGTGAAATGACTCTGCAGGTTGCACCGCCACCAGCGAAACGAGCGGACTCTGCCGCTTGAGAAACCGGCCCACGCCCATCATCGTGCCGGTGGTGCCCAGTCCCGCGACAAAATGGGTGATGCGTCCATTCGTCTGCGACCAGAGTTCCGGGCCCGTTGTGGCGAAGTGGGCAGCAGGGTTGCAGGCGTTGCTGTACTGATCGGCATAGAAATACCGGTCGGGATGGTCGGCGGCGAGCCGCCTGGCGTGAACGATTGCGCCATTCGAACCCTCATAGGGATCGCTGGTCACCACTGTCGCGCCGTAGGCGCGCACCATCGCTTTGCGCTCGTCCGACGCATTTTCCGGGATCACCAGCTCCACGGGAAAACCGAGTGCAGCGCCCAGCATGGCGTAGGCGATGCCGATATTGCCGGAGGTGCTGTCCAGTAACACCTTGCCGGGCGTGAGATGACCTTCAGCGAGCGCATGCCGGACGATGGCCAGCGCCGGCCGGTCTTTGACCGAGCCGCCGGGATTCGTCCACTCCGCTTTCAACCAGAGTTCGACAAAATCGGGCAATCCGACGCGCCGCGCGAACTGGTGCAGCGGCAACAACGGCGTTTGGCCGATGGCGAGCACCGCGGCTGGTTCGGCAGCGATCGATCCGCCTCGAACCTCGCCCAAACCACCAGTCCCGATCCTGTCGCGTTGCCGGAGAACCATCTGCGTTGCCTGTCCATCGCCGATTTCTGAGTTCAGCATCAACAAAGCAACTATGGCGGCGGACGGAGATGGAGTCAAGGGGAATTGTGCATAGTGGATAGTGCATAGTGGATAGTTGTTGGTCCGGAGTCCGGAGCTGCGAGTCCATATTCCGCGACACTCAATGAACCATCAACCATCAACCATCAACCATCAACCATGCACTATGCACCATGAACTATGCACCGCCCGTCCCGAAACCCCCTATCACCTTCACGCGTTTTCAATGAGAGAAAGCACACGACTGTTCGAGCAACGAACGGATGAAGGAGAGGGCGATGAACTCGGGTGGGTGGTCGCGTGGGAATGTGGTTGCCGGTTGGCGCCGGTATGCGCTGATGGTGTCGTTCGTGGCGGTGCTGCTGCCATTGATTGGAGCGGCGAATCTCAACACCGCCAATCGGGTCGCGGCAGCGGACGTCATTGCCATCGGCTCGGTCATCGAGATCAACGACCCGCAGCTCTATCTCCGTTCCGCGCCCGGCTTCGACAGCACTGTGCTGGCTCATATGGAGCTGAAAACGCGAGGCACCGTGCTGGCCGGGCCAGTCGCCGCGAACGGTCTCGACTGGTATCAGATCCAGACGTCGCGCTATGGGACCGGGTGGGCTGCGGGCAAGTACCTGAAGGTCATCAGCGCTCCGGTGGCGACCGCAACGCCAACCGGCGGCTGGGCGGCTGGTTCGACGATCGAAGTGATCGATCCGCAGCTCTATCTCCGGTCGGCTCCCGGTTTCGGCAGTACGGTCCTGGCAAAAATGGCGCTCGGCACCCGCGGCACCGTGCTGTCCGGGCCGCAGTATGCCAACGGCCACCCCTGGTATCAGATTCGGACCAACGCCTACGGAACTGGCTGGGCGTCCGGGACCTATCTGAGGCTGATCAGCGCCGCTCAGCCAACTGCCACGCCGCCGCCGGGAACGATCGGCATCGGCGCTTCGGTGCAGACCACGGCGGTGCTCAATCTCCGCACCGGACCGAGTCTGACGTCGACGATCGCCGCGGTGATGGTCAATGGCGCCAGGGCCACGGTTGTGGCGGGACCGACCTGGGCGGGCGGGATTCCCTGGTATCAGGTTCGGACCACTGCCTACGGGACCGGCTGGGCTTCCGGGAACTACCTGGTGCTCGCCGGCACGAGTGCGCTGCTGACCAAACCGACCGACGGATTGAGCCGCCTGATCTACAACGGCGTCAGCAGTCGCAACGAAGTGGCCATCACGATCGACGCTGGCGCCGACCGGGGCTGGGCCGAGGAGATGCTCGACGTGCTGGCCGCCAACGGGGTGAAAGTCACCTGGGGCATGACCGGCGCCTGGGCATCGGCCAATCCCGATCTGATCGAGCGAATGGTCAACGAAGGGCACCAGATCATGAACCACACCTGGAGCCATCCGTCGTTCACTGGCGTTTCGGCGTCGCCGGCGATGACCAGCTCAACCGCGAGGAAAAGCGAGCTGACCGGAACGGCAGACTATGTCTACAACCTGACCGGCTACCGGATGTCGCCCTACTGGCGCCCGCCATACGGCGATATCAACACCTCTGTCCGCAGGGATGCCTACGACGCCGGCTACTGGCAGACGGTGATGTGGTCGATCGACTCGATGGGCTGGAATGGCGCATCCGTCTCCCAAATCCTCAACAAATGCGCCTGGGGCGCCAAGGCTGGCGACATCATCCTCCTGCACGTCGGGTATAGCTCGAAAGACTACGCCTCGCTCCAGCAGATGATCACCATCCTGCAGAATCGCGGGTTTGCGTTGGTGACGGTGGAGGAGTTGTTGGGGTAAGTGGGCGAAGGGCAAGGGGCAAAGGGCAAGGGGCAAAGGGCAAAGGGAAATAGTTGATAGTGCATAGTGCATAGTGCATGGGCACCAGCCGCCAATTGCCAGCCACTAATTGCCAACTACCAGTTACCAGTTACCAGTTACCAGTTACCAGTTACCGATCCAAAGTCCGGGGAGCCTGGCCTCCTCTGGACCATGTCCCGTTTCCTATCTCCCATTTCCTTTTGCCTTTTGCCTTTTGCCCTTTGCCGTTTGCCCTTCGCCCTCCGATCGGGCACAGGAAATGCAGTCGTGCATGTGTTGATTCATCGAAAGGAGACAACCATGCCCTACAAGAACCGCTCCGACCTTCCCGATAGCGTCAAGGACAACCTTCCGGCGCACGCTCAGGATATTTACAAGGATGCCTACAACAGCGCCTGGGACGAATATGGAAAAGAGGAAGAACGCGCCCATCGCGTTGCGTGGGGCGCGGTGAAGAAGAGCTATCACAAGAATGACGACGGCAAATGGGTGAAGGGGGCGACGAAGGACTAGCCCGGATTGTTCAGTAACGGTCGCAGGATCTCTTGAGAAGGGCGCCCGAGGCATCTGCGTTTCCGCGAGATCCGCCCGGCCGTCGATGGGCCGGGTTCACAATGCGAAGGTCCTTCAGACCTGAGGCGCGGCCCCGGCAGGGGCATTGCACCGCGAGCGACGCCGTTTGCGGCATTGCGGACGCCTGGACGGCGTAGTATTGTTCAGTTATCGATCATGTAATCTCGATTCTGGACAGTACAGCCATGGTTGCCACGACAGTTCCCCGGGGTTCAAGAGCGAAGGTCGACCAAAACGGCCTCCGCTTCAATCAGGCGATGATCGTCCTCCTCACCCTTGTCGCATTCGTCGTGGGTACGGGCAATGGCGGTGCATGGATTGTGCTCCTGACCGGTCTGTCGATGGCCATCGGCGCGGCGTTGCCCGGCCGCGGACCGTTCCAGCTTCTCCACCGGCACCTCCTGCTCCCCTCTGGCGTGATCAAAGCGCGACCGGAAGAGGACGATCCCACGCCGCATCGATTCGCCCAGTCGATGGGCGCAGTCTGCCTGACGCTCAGCGCCATCCTGCTCTTTGCCGGGTTCGCTACAGCGGGTTGGGTGCTGGCCTGGATCGTCGTCGCGCTGGCGCTGGTCAATCTGCTGTTCGGCTTTTGCACCGGTTGCTTCATCTTCCTCAACCTCAACCGGTTCCTCGCGCGGTGATCGCCTCCCGATGATCGAACGCTTTGTCCTCGGGATGATCGTCCTCGGGCTGATTGCATCGATCGGGCTGTTGCTGCGATGGCGGCAGCAACACCGCATCGCCGCGATCGTCTCCACCAGATCGATCGGTTCCTCCGCGAATGGCGGACCCCAGATCCTCAGCTTCTACGGACCTGGCTGCGGCGCCTGCGTCACGCAGAAGCGGGTCCTCGAACAGCTGCAGCAGAGCGAACCAGGCGGATTGTCGGTTCGGCTCGTCGATGCCGTCGCCGAATGCGACCTGGCTCTCGAGCTCGGCGTCATCGTGGTGCCAACCACCGTCGTCGCCCGTCCGTCGGGGGATATCGTCAGCATCACATCCGGATTGGTGTCCAGCGACAAACTCTCCCGGGAACTCGCCTTGGCGTCGTGACGTCGCGGGGTCCGAAGCCCTGAGTCCAATACTTCTCCCTCTCCCGCGGTCGGGAGAGGGTCGGGGTGAGGGATATCCCCGCGGTCGGGAGAGGGCCGGGGTGAGGGACGTCCCCGCGGTCGGGAGAGGGGTCGCGTCTGGCCCCAGGTGCCCGAACTACGGTCTCGCCGTCTTCCCGTCTTCCCGTCTTCCCGTCTCGCCTATTCGCCTCATCGGGCCCCAGGTGTGTCCGAACTACACTTGCCGGCCCCCGGCCCCCCGGCCCCCGACACGGTGATCGCGACAGTAGAGGCAGAAGACACGATCGAGATTCCCTGAGCCTGCAGGGAGGGGAATCATTGAGTATGGAACGGTCGAGCTGAAAACTGTTCTGAGCAATGAATGGCAGCCCGCCACGGTGGACTGCCGTCCCGCAGATTGCCGAACTGACTGCTCCCTTGCCCCATTCGCGTGTGGCATAGTAAAGTAGGTTGAATAGTTGCCACTGAAGACTGCCCAGGTGGATGGAGTGTCGCACGAGGTGACGCGCATATCGCGTGGGTTCGGCCACAGCCCGGAAGTGGGGAACCATGAACCAAACCGACTCGACTGAGGAGCTTGTCTGGCAGAACACGCCAGTTCCTGCCGCGCGTGCGATCGAGAACTTCTCCGTGGCCGAAGTCGGCGACGGGGAGTACGTCTTCTTCGACAACGAGCGGTTGGAGTACCACACGCTGAATGCCAGCGCCTTCGCGGTTTGGCAGTTGTGCGACGGTGTGCGGACACTCGCCGATATTCGCCATGTTTTGCAATACCCTGTCGAGGGGCTTCCTATGGAAGCGCTTGAGGTCGCCGTCTTCGAGTTGAGCGAAGCTGGGCTAATCAATGGTCATGAGTGGGGCGTCCCTGCCCCCATGTCCCGTCGCCGAGCGATCAAAATCGGCGCCGCGAGTGCGGTCGGAATCGCTTTGCTTCCGGCGGTTTCTTCGATTACTGCACCGGTTGCTGCCAACACAGAGTCGTGTACGCCTGAGGGAACGCCTGTACCTGAAGGCGGACCTTGCGCCTGTACCGCAGAATGCACTACCGCCATTGCTGGACATGGGCGATGTTGTTGTTCGAGAACGAATATTTGCATCAAGAAAAATCAGTGCAATGGCAATTGCTTGACCCCCTAACGTAGACTAGCGGTGGCCCCATCCGATCCCGATCCCCGATCCACCACCGGTTGAAACCGATGGCTAACACGCCTCATCCATCGAGATGGAGCCCGTCTCCAAAATCCCCAGGCGTGCCAGATCGGCCAAAGTCCTGTCCGGCGACGAAGCCCAGCGACAACCACCCAGCCTGGCTGCCACGATCGAGGAGTCTCAGCCGTTGGCTTCAGCCATCGGACCCCACCCACCACCGGTTAAAACCGATGGCTAACACGCCTCATCCGTCGTGATGGAGTCCGTCTCCAAAATCCCCAGGCATGCTGGATCGGACAACGTCCCATCCGGCAGCGAGGCCAAACAACAACCAACCAGCCCCACCCCCGACGACCGAGGAGTCTTAGCCGTTGGCTTCAGCCATCGGACCCCCATGGCGCGCGCCGGAGCCCCGCCGCCGCCCCCCCAACCCCTCCCGATGGTAACCTTCCACGAACATCGCATCGAGCGTCTGCGAATCACGGAATTCACGGGTCGGAAGTGGCATGACGGCAACAGCAGAAGTCAGCCCGGCAACGAGCGCGCCCGCTGGCGGGAGGATCACCCCTGCCATCGAAGTCCGCAATGTCTCCAAAGCCTGGGGTGGGCTCAAAGCGGTCAACAACTGCTCGATCGCCGTCCAGCCGGGTACGATCACTGGATTGGTGGGACCGAATGGCGCCGGCAAGACGACCCTTCTCAATCTCATCTCCGGTTTCGAGCGGATCGACTCCGGCGAGATCCTCATCGACGGGCAGCGCACCTCCCATCTCGGGCCGCACGATGTCTTTCGGCACGGACTGGTGCGCACCTTTCAGGTGCCGCGACCGATACCGACGATGACCGTCCTGGAGAATCTCGTCCTGGCTGCCGATGGCCAGCAGGGCGAACGGTTGTGGAACACCTGGTTCCGGCCCTCGAAGGTCGGCGTCCAGGAAAACGAGATCGTCGATCGCGCCCTCTGGGTGCTCGACTACGTCCAGCTCAGCCACCTGCGGGATTCCTACGCCGGTATTCTTTCCGGCGGCCAGAAAAAGCTCCTCGAATTCGCTCGCACCCTCATGGAGCGACCCAAGGTCATCCTCCTCGACGAACCGGCGGCCGGCGTCAACCGCACCCTGATGCGCCGCCTGAGCGAGCGGATCGAGGAGCAACGCGAACTGAACGGCACGACGTTTCTCATCATCGAGCACGATATGGAAATCGTGAAACGCCTGTGCGACCCGGTCATCGTCATGAGCCAGGGTTCCCCGATGTTCGAAGGCACGTTCGATGACATGACGCGCGACGCCGCTGTTCTCGAAGCCTACCTTGGAAGCCAGCATCGATGACCGACGTTGCCCCGATTCTCAGCGCCCGCGACATCGTGAGCGGCTACGGTCCGGTGCAGATCCTGAAAGGGGTCAGCGTCGAGGTGCTGCCGGGCGAGATCGTCACGATCATCGGACCTAACGGCGCCGGAAAATCGACCCTGCTGAAGGCGATTTTCGGGTTGTTGCCAGTCACAGAAGGACACGTTTCACTGCACGGCGTCGACATCACCCGGCTCTCGACCGAGAATCTGGTGCGCGCTGGTATCGGATTCGTGCCGCAGACGAACAATGTCTTTTCATCCCTGACCATCCGGGAAAACCTGCTGATGGGCGGATTCATCCGCGATGAAGGGTTGCAGGACCGGTTCGACTGGGTCGTCAGTCTCTTTCCCGACCTGGGCAGCCGGTTGAGCGAGAAAACGGGCAAGCTCTCGGGTGGTCAGCGGCAGATGGTGGCCATTGGCCGCGCGCTGATGCTCGAACCGAAAATCCTGTTGCTGGATGAGCCGTCGGCCAGTCTCTCCCCGAAGATGTCGGAGATGGTCTTTGAGAAAGTCCGGGAGATCAATGGACTGGGTACCGCGGCGCTCATGGTGGAGCAGGACGCCCAGCGTGCCCTGGCCATCAGTCATCGTGGCTATGTGCTGGCCGCCGGAGAGAATCGTTATGAAGGACCGGCGTCCGACCTGCTCGGCAGCGACGATGTTCGCCGTCTCTATCTTGGCGCGTAGGGAGGTCTGATGCACGCTGCCGCGTCACCTGTGGAACGCTTCCGCCAGCTGCGCGGAGCTGGCATAGCCTGGCCACGCTACACGACCGAGGTCGTCATCGCGCTGTCTGCGCTGATCGCGGTATGGGCGGCCATTCAGTATTCCCAGTCATTCATGACGGGACTGATCGTCGGGAGTCTCTACGCGCTCTCCGCGGTTGGTCTAACGCTCATCTACAGCATCGCCCGCACCCCCCACTTCGCCCATGGCGACACCATGATGATGGCGGCCTACTTCACTTTCTTCGCGCTCACCGGCGTCGTGATCGGCAGCAAAGGGGATGTCGTTTCGCCCATCAGGATCGACCGCCTTCCCGGCGCGACGGATCAGATCTGGCGCTTTTCGTTTGGCTATGGCTTCCTGCTCGCTTGTGTCGTGTCGGCCATTCTGTCGATCCCGGTGTTGCTGCTGATCAACCGGTTCATCTATCGCCCGCTGCTCGGCCGCGGTTCGGGATCGGCCATCATCGCCGTCGCGTCGCTGGGTGTGGCGATTGCGCTGCGAGGGTTGATCCTGCTGATCTGGGGCGCCACGCCCCGTAAATACTCCACCGGGATCAGGGACACCGTTCAGGTGTGGAAACTGCCGAGGGTCGTCGCCGACCAGTATTTCATTCTGGTGGTGGCCCTCGTGTTGACGATTCTCGTCTCCTGGCTCCTCTTCCGGACAAAACTCGGAACGTCGATGCGGGCGATGGCGGACAATCCCGATCTGGCCCGGGCCAGCGGTATCGTGGCGGCGGATGTCACTCGCTGGACCTGGATCATCGCCGGTGTGCTGATCACCGCTGCCGGTACGCTGCTGGCGTTGCAGTCGCAACTCTCTGCAGATCTGGGATTCGTGCTCCTTCTGCCGATTTTCGCTGCGGCGATCTTTGGCGGAGTCGGAAGTCCGCAAGGCGCGTTCCTGGGTGGACTGATCATCGGCGTCGTCAGTGAAGTGACGGTGGCCACCGGGCTCTTCAGTCCCGGCTACAAGATCGCGGTGGCCATGGTCGCGCTGATCCTGGTCATCCTCTTCCGCCCAAGCGGTTTGATGGGACCGAAGTAGCCATGCTCAACCGCTCCAGCCGCACGGCGGCGATCGTTGTTGCCGTTGTCACCATTCTGCTGGTGGGCATTCCGCTCGAACGGACCCACAGCGTGACGTCGACGGTCAATTTCCTCATTCCGTCGATCACCACAACCTTCATTTTCGCCATTATCACGGTTGGCCTGAACATCCAGTGGGGCTACACCGGCATCTTCAATTTCGGCATCCTGGCCTTTTTCATGCTGGGCGCGTATGTCACGGCCATCATCACAAAGAACCCGCCGGCCGACGATTTCTCCACCTATATCGGTGGTTTTGGCGAGCGGCTCTCGTTCATACCATTCCTCGACAGCGAACAATGGTTCCCCTTCCTGGTCGCCATCCTGGTCTCCGCGGTCGCAGCGGGTCTTCTGGCGTTCATTCTGGGATTGAGCACGTTGCGTCTGCGGGAGGATTATCTGGCCATTCTCCTGATCGGCGTCGCCGAGATTCTGCGACGGGTGGTCATCGAGGAAAAATGGCTGGTCAATGGCAGCAGCGGGATGCCCGGTATTCCCCGGCCCATGGCCGGATGGGTCAGTCAGGCGAACTACAAGTGGGTCTTTCTGGCTATCGTCCTGGTGATCCTGACGCTCGTGGCCGTGCTCGTCGAGCTGGCATTGCGATCGCCATGGGGGCGTGTGCTTCGCGCCATCCGTGAGGATGAGCACGCCGTGTCGGCCAGCGGCAAGAGCGTTTTCGCCTTCAAGCAGCAGGGATTCGTGTTCGGGGCCGCGCTGATGGGTGTTGGCGGATCGCTCTACGCGATGCAGCAGGGGGGTGTTTCACCCGACACTTTCACCCACTTTTTCGCCACCTTCATTTTCTGGGCAATGCTGATCATCGGCGGTAGCGGCAATACCCTTGGCGCAATCGTCGGAACCTTTGTGTTCTGGAGTCTCTGGTCCATCACATTGCAGATCCAGGGATACGACCTGCCCCAGTTCGTCGAGTCGCGCATTTTCTACATCCGGGATTTCCTGGTCGGCGCCATCATCGTCGGCATGCTCCTGCTGGCCCCACGCGGTCTCCTACCGGAAACAGCGCGCGTCTCCCGATGGCTGGACAAGCGCGTGGCGGAGCTGAGACGGCAAGAGGTGGAGCCGGCTAGTCGGCAAGACGGGTAGTTGGCCAGTCGGCAAGACGGCAAGACGGCAAGTCGGAAAGACGGCTAGACGGGTAAACGTAGTTCGGGCACCTGTGGCCCGACGAGGCTGTCCTTGACGACCGCCCGGCCGTAAACGGACCGGGCTCACAGCGCAAAGGTCCTTCGGACCTACGATTTCGCCCCGGCAGGGGCATCGCACTGTGAGCGGCGCCGTTTACGGCGTCGCGGTGTCGCGGGGGAACGTCCCTCACCCCCATCGCCCTCCTTCTCGCCGTCTCGCCGCCTTGCCGTCTTCGTCCCTCACCCCCGACCCCTCTCCCGACCGCGGGAGAGGGGGGATGCCGTCTAGCCATCTAGCCATCTAGAGCGGTTGCGAAAACTTGTGCTCGAC
>JAHBVL010000005.1 GCA_019637585.1 Thermomicrobiales bacterium
TGTATAGACCGGGGACATGGGTAACACTCGTGCGGAGACATAGGTTACACCTTTGGGTGGTCAGCAAGGTCAATCGTCGCGACCTGCTGGTGACAGTAGAAGACGGCAAACCGGCCGTCGGTCGTGGTCGGCCGGACCGCGACGTACTGGCCAATCAGCCCTCGTCCGACAAAGAAGGAGTGGTTGCGGAAGGAGATGGCTCCCTGGCTCCGGACCAGGCGAATCGCGCAGTCGGGTCCCTCTGGTCCATAGTCGATGGGTGGGAGGACGGTGGGAAACGACGAGGAGCTCACCTGGTAGCGGGTGGCAGGGACCTGCAGATCGAGCGCCTCGTGGGGACGCTGGTGGTTATAGACGGGACGCCAGTGGTCGAAGGCCGACTGGGCGGCGGCGAGGTCGGCAAAGCGGCGGGTGCGGGTGACCTCGGTGGCCAGGGTGCGATGGAGTCGCTCGATCTTGCCTTGGGTCTGGGGGTGATAGGGCTGCCCATGGAGGACCCGGATCCCCAACCGGATCCACCAGGCTTCCAGGGCAGTCAGACCACCGGCGCCACTGGTGCCCCAGGGAGGACCATTGTCGGTCAGGATCGCCAGCGGCAATCCATACCGCTGGAAGGCGCTGGTCAGGTGGGTTTGCACCAACTCCCGCTGTTCGTGGGGACAGGCCCACACGCCCAGCAGATAGCGGGAATGGTCATCGATCAGGGTCAGGGGATGGACCCGGTCGGTGGCCATGGCCAGGTGCCCCATAAAGTCGAGCTGCCACAGATCGTTGGGTCGAGGACGTTCGAAGCGCTGGGGGATGGGCTGCGACGAGGGATGCGCCGGATCGATCAGGTCATGGCGGTGCAGGATGTCGGTGATCGTGCTGGGAGCCGGCACGGTCTCCACCCCCTGATCGCGCAGCCACTGGTGCAGTTTGCGACCACCCCAGGCTGGATGCGCCTGCCGCGCCGCCACGACCCGTGCTTCGACGTCGGCCGCCGTTCGCCCGGGCGAGCGGTGTGGTCGTCGCGAGTGATCGGCGCTCCAGCCGGCGCCGCCGCTGTCGGCACGGGCCAGCCATTTGTAGCCGGTTTTGCGGGAGACCCCGAACCGGTCACACAGCGCCCGCATGCTGATCGCCTCGCTGGTGGCCAAGGCCACAAATTCTTCTCGTTCCGTCATGCTCGTCTGCTCGCGCCAGGCCATGCTTGGGATTCCTCCTCGGTACCCTCGTCGGATCCCAAGCATGGCAAATGCTGTGTCACCCATCTCTCCGCACAAGTGTTACCTATGTATCCGGTACACACACTGCAACTACAGGGTGACGGGGAGGTCGGCTTTGTATCACTGCGCTTTCCATGGGAGAGCAGACACGGGGGTCTTCAGGTACAGAGGGTTGAGGCGCTGAGTGATGGATGATCATCGTTTCCCATGGGAAGCAGACACGGGGGTCTGCGGCTACAGGATGATGCGGAGGTGGCCAATGAAAACGTCGTTTCCCGCGAGATTCGGGGGTGACTGAAGGTGACGTGGTTCCGATGCGGAAGCAAGCCAGAGACTATGAATGGGAATGCAATTTCGCTCTACTCACCCTGGGTGAGCGCTGGTGTCTTCTGTGTTTCGCCGGTGATCTGGTGGCGGAGTGACCGAAGCTCGGCCATGACCTCTTCCAGGTCCGACTTCGTGACGGTCAGCACGCCGTGTTGATCGCGAACGAAGCGGGTGTATGGCGCCAGGGCGGATTCGATTCGCTGGACCGACCGCTGAAGCTCGATATCGAACTGCTCGGTCATCACGGCGATGAGGCTTCGCTCCAGATTCTCCGATCGCGCCCGAAATTCCTGCCGCGCCTGCTTTCGCTTGCGAGGGAGGATGACAAGGCCGATCCCGGCCAGCACACTCGCAGCAAAGATGCCGGTCACGTCGACCGCCACCGTACTCGCCGCAGCCACGACCAACGCCCCCAGACCGATTGCGCCCGCTTCGGCCACCGCGACCTGCGCCACGGCGTTGCGAACCGACTGTGACAGCTCATACCCGGCGCGGTCGGCGTCATACCGGTCGACTTCCTCGCGAGCCCGTCGCGTGACCGAATCGAGCAGCGCTTTCCGGTCGTACCGGAACTGGCTGCTCACTTCGCCAACCATCTGGCCTTCGTAGTTCTGCAGGCGACGGCGATCGAGATAGCCGTTGATCGCCTCCCAGGTGCGGAGATCCTGTTCGACCATCCAGTCGATCAACTCCTGGATGGCATCGTCGATTTCCGCTTCGGCATTGCCGACAACCTGTTCCTCGAACTCAGCGCGGATCCGGTCGCTCTTGATCAGATCGAAAATACGGCCGATGCGGATCGTTTCCTCGAAGTAGTCGTCGCCCCGTGTCGTCATCCGGCTGATGATGTTCTCGATGCGTCCCAGGTGGAAATCGAGCTGCTTGCGCATGTCCTCCTGATAGAGGGCCAGTTGCCGCTCGATGGAGTGAATCGTCTCCAGGTCCTCCGCAAGAACGGTGAGCCGGGAATTGGTGATTTCGAGATACCGGTTGCCCAGATACTCTGCCGTGCCGAGCGGCGAAAGAAGCTTGAGCTGAATCCGCCCCTGCTCGTCCAGGATCGAGTAGATGTACTCCTCGAGCGCGCCGAACCGGCTCTCGGTCCAGAGCCGGTTTCCTTCCTGAGGGTTCCGGACGGAAAGCTCATTCGCCTGCTGCGCCTGCATCGCCGAAACGGGAAAGACCACCGGTTCGAAACCGAGCAGGCGGGCGATGTTGTCCTCCACAAAGGTCGTGACCTCGCGAACATCCGCATCGGCGCGAAGCAGGTCGATCTTGTTCACGATGACGACGATCTTCTTGCCCCACTCCCGGATGTCCTCCATGAAAGCGCGTTCACTCTCGGTGAAAGGACGGTCCGCCGATGTCACGAAAAAGACGATGTCGGCGTTGGGCACGAAATGCTGCGTCAGCGCTTCATGTTCGCGGACGATGGCGTTGGTGCCGGGGGTGTCGACAACGGTGATGTCTTCCAGAAAGGCGGCCGGATAGGTGCGCTCGACCGAGCCGTCCGCCAGCATCCGCTCACTCTGCTTTTCGCCATAGGTGAGCAGGTTGATCAGCGCGGTCGTCGGCGTCACCCCTTCGGGCATGATGTCCGCGCCAATCAGGGCATTGATGAACGCAGATTTGCCCGAGTTGAACTCGCCGGCGATGACCAGGAGAAAGAGCGACTCCAGGCGCATCTTCGCGTCAGCGATCCGCTCGCGGTCTTCATCGGTGGCCGGAAATGCATCGAGCAGAATCGAGAGACGATCGAGCGCGGCCAGCTCACGGATGGCCAGATCGTGCTCGCGGTCACTGAGCACAGGACTGGCGTTTTCGGCCGTTCCTGGTTGCCCTCGCTTGCGTTTGAAGAGATCTCTCAGACCCATCGACGCTCAATTCATCCCGCCGGCTCGCGATTGGCCAGACACATCGCGTTCGCGCTCCAGACGTAAGTATGCGGGAAAGGGGTTCTCTCCCAGCAGGGGAAGCGCGAATGCGCGGAATTCGTCCGTGACGGAATGACCATCGGCACCGATATACCCATCCTCCAGCACTCTGGCTCGATTGGCTACGAGCCTCAGATCGACCGGATGATGAGACACCGCCAGCGGCTCCGTACTCTCCACCCGCAACCCGGTCATGACCCCTGTATGTCCTTCCTCCAGCATGCGCACAGTCGCCACACCAGCACGCTCTGCTTCGACTCGATCGACCACTGAGGCCCGGGTCATTCTCAGAAATGATCCCGGCCGTTCGAATCGCGCCTGGATTCCCAGGCGAGCAGTCAGGTCAGCAGCCAGCGAGACCGCTGGAGGGACCAGATAGGGATGTCCGAATGGATCGACATAGGCGGGAGTATCGCCACTCAGATGACGGCCTCCGGCATCACGCATCGTTTCCGGCAGGACACAGACCGCCCACCCACGCTGTGCCAGACGTTGCTCGACGAGGTCGAGCACCTCGGTAGCACCGGCCGGCGGGCGCTCGGGCAAGATCAGCAGCGGTTGCAGATCGGTTTCGTCGTCGCCAAATGCCAGCGACGCAGCGGCGGTCAACCACCCGGCATCCCGGCCCATGGCGTCGATGAATTTCACAGGGTAGAGATCAGGGGCGGCCAGGGAGTCCCAGGTGGCATTGCGAACGACTGTGGCGAACATGCTCGCGGCGGAGGGATAGCCGGGACAGAAGTCGGTGCCGGGCAGATCATTGTCGATCGTTTTCGGCGCCAGGCACGCGCGCAATCGCGGATCGGCGTCATGCAGACGGAGCACGGTATCGGCAGAGTCATTGCCCCCGATGAGCACCAGATCGGCGCAGGATTGTTTCGCCAGCTGGTGCGCCGCCTCTTCGATCTGCTCGTCGGTCAGCTTGATTCTGGACGTGCCCAACGCGGCGGACGGCGTTCCGGCCAGTTGATCGAGCTGGCGGGCGGTGAGCGGGGTCAGATCGAAAAAGTCATCGCTGAGCAGACCGCGCAACCCGTGGCCCATTCCTCGGATTTGTCCGAACGCGCCAGACTCCTGCGCTGCGCGGACGATCCCGGCCAGGGTGGCGTTGGTCACCGCTGTTGCGCCGCCGGACTGGCCGACAATGAGCGTTCGCCCGGTCATCGATTATTCCCTGCGTCTGTCATCAACCGGCAACCGGTTCACCGAGAAGATGGGTGCGTGGCCCCTCCAGGAGCCAGACAGCATAGGGCGCTCGCTGGGCGACGCGCGATTGCCAGTCCTCCGGCAGGTAGTAGACCGCTTCGATGCGCCCTGTGGGAAGTCCAAGCATGTCAGCGACACGGCTCTGCGCGGCGTCGATCTCTTCGAGCGGGATGTCGCCGACCAGCACGAGGGGAATGGTGGCGGTCGACTCGACGATGAGCTCGTCGTCCAACGGCAACGCAGCGGCGATGAACGCCGATTCCAGCGTCTGGACATGCTCGAGCGTCGCCTGAAGCGATGCTTTCTGCCCCAATGCGCCAACGATCAGCGCCGTCAACTCGCGGCGGAGAGGAAAATCGGGATTGACCGAATACCGCCGGGACGATCCCTCCCGGTGCGATATGAGAATGCCGATCCGCTCCAGCTTGTAGCACTCATGCTGCAAACTGCTGATCGGCAGATCGAGATTGCGGGAGAGCTCGGTAAGAGAATAGCCACGATGCGGCCTGGGCACGACGAACCCGAGCACCGCGGCCCGCAGCCGGGACGCGAAGAGCTCACTGAGGAATTCCTGCTCCATCAGTCAGTCGCCTCGGGTTGTACGAATTGCACCGAAACTCCCCCGTACTTACGATGCAATCGTAACATGATGTCAACCTTTCGCGATCCATGCGATTGTTACAATCGCGCGAACGAACGAAGTGCAGGACTGAAACCATGCCTCCTCGGGAACGACCAGCGGAATACGCGATCCTCGGATTGCTGGCTACAGAGGAATCCGGCAGTCATGGATATGACCTGGCCCGCTCCTTTTCCGAGGGCGAGCCGCTGGCCGAGATACTGCGGCTCGAACCGGGGATGCTCTATCACCACCTGAAACGGCTGGAACGCGCCGGGGCGGTATCGCAATCGACCATCCAGACGGGAAGCCGCCCTCCGCGCCAGATCTATCAACTGACAGAATCAGGCAGGGAACGACTCATCTCCTGGCTGCAATCCCCCGTCGAGCACACCCGCGAAATCAGACTCGAATTCCTGGTCAAGCTCTACTTTGCCCGGCAGCTGGCGCCCGATCTCGCTGCGAAGCTGATCGAGATGCAGTTGAGCACATTGCGCGAGCTGCGAGAGAGCCTGGGCCAGCGAGAGCCGGCCGATCCTTTTCTGACCTCTGTGACAGAGCTTCGGCAGAGCCAGACAGATGCCGCCATCCGCTGGCTCGAGTCGCTGCAGCCGGTCTGAAAACCGGGGAAAACCAGCCGCCATGGTGTGCAATAATCGGCGGGTACGCGTTCTGTTCGGCGGTGGATGACCGAAACCGCCAGCTTCGATCGAAAGGAAATCTCGCGATGAGTCACGGCATGCTCGATATTGCATTCTTCCAGGGCGAGTATGTGCCGTTCTCCGAAGCCAACATCAGCATCGGAACGCACTGCGTGCAGTACGGCACCGGCGCGTTTGCGGGTATTCGTGGCTATCTCGATCGAAGTGGCGAGTCCGTCAATATCTTCCGCCTTCCCGATCACGCCCGGCGGCTGATGAACTCAGCGCGACTGCTCCGCGCCGAGCTGCCCTACACGCCGGACGACGTCGTCACCATCATCAGCGGCCTTGCCGAGCGAAACAATCACGTCGGCGATGTCTACATCCGGCCATTTGTCTACAAACCGGCGGTGCAACTGACGCCGCGCCTGCGCGGTATCGGCGACGAGCTCGCTGTCTACATGTTGCCCCTGGGCGACTATCTGAAGCTCGATCGCGGCCAGACTGCGATCATCTCCTCCTGGTTCCGCATTCCGGACAATGCCATTCCGAGCCGGGGCAAGCTCTCGGGCGCGTATGTCAATTCCGCGATGGCCAAAGACGAAGCGGAGGAAAAAGGAGCCGATGAAGCGATCATGCTCAACACAGATGGCAAGATCGCCGAAGGCAGCGCCTGCAACCTCTTCATCGTGCGGGATGGCGTGCTGATCACACCCCCATTCTCCAGCGACATCCTGGAAGGCATTACCCGCCGGTCGGTGCTGAAAATGGCCGAGGATGCCGGCATTCCAACCGAGATTCGCGAAGTCGACCGGACCGAGCTCTATCTCGCCGACGAGGCATTCTTCTGCGGCACCGGGGTGCAGATCGCCTGGATCGGGACGGTCGATGGCCGGCCAATCGGCCGTGGGACCGTCGGACCAATCACCAAGCAGATCCAGGAGATCTTTTTCGCCGCCGTGCGAGGAGAGTCGGACCAGTACGCCGAATGGCTGACCCGGATTCCGCTCAAGGTGCCCGCCGGCGCCTGACGCCTCCCTGCCACACTTGCCGATCGATCAGCCGGCAGCTGCTTCCAGATAGTCCTGAATCGTTTCCTCGGTCATCTCACCGATGCGCACAGCGAAGACTGTGCCGTCGGGCCGCAGGAAGACCGTTGTCGGGTAGGTGGTGACCCCAAACGCCATCTCGACCGGTCCGCGCTTGGGATCGTCGCCGGCGGTGTCAAAGCCGATCGGATAGGTGATCCCCAGCGCATCGATCATCTCCAGGGCATTCGCTTCGTAGTCGTTTTTGATGCCGACCCCGATCACCCGCGCTCCGCTCCCCGCCGTCGCCTGGTATACCGCATCGAGCGCGGGCATTTCTTTCTCGCAGGGCGCACACCACGAACCCCAGAAGTTGAGGGCGACTGCCGATCCCAGCAGCGACTGATTGTCGAGTGTTGTCCCATCGAGCAGGGTGATCTCGAACGCCGGCGCGGGTTTGTCCACGAGCGCGCCGGGCCGGGGCAGGTCGTCTTCAGGGCGCCACTCCCGCCAGCCGACGATGGAGACGATGACGACCAACGCCAGCCCGAGAAGCATGGGACTATATCTGGCAAACCCGCCGTACCCGATTCTGCCGTGTTCGGCGTCGTCTAAGGGTTCGGTCGGGTCCACCTGTTCCGGAGCTTCATTCTGAGTCGCAAGATCGTCAGGCATGGGATCAGGGTATGGTGGCAACAGCGTCCGCGACTCGCTGCGCCAGATCATCCTCGGTCGCGGCCATGATCACCGCCACATTGCTGTCAGCGGCAACGGCAAGCGGGCCGGTGATGACCGGATCCCCGAAGGAGTCGGTCACCTCGAGATCGGCCGGTTCGAGCCCGTCCATCTCCTCCTCGCGTTCATCCGGATCGGCGAACACAAAGACATAGACCGGTTGCTCATTCACGATCAGCTCCTGCCCCACCGGCGTGAAATCCGCCACCCGGGCGCTGCCCCGGCCGTACTCGACGTCGAGACTCTCGTCGACAAGCGCGTCGTGCACATTTTTCAGCTGCGCTCGCCCGGGTACCGCCGTGGGGGCTGCAGGTGTGGTTTCCTGATTGCGATCGTCCCAGAAAAGATAAAGAGCAGCGACCAGCAGCACTCCGGCCACGACAAAGAGCAGAGTCGAGAGCATGTTTCGCATTGATGAGCGTTGCGTTTTCCTTGCGGTGTCAGGCACGACAGTCTCCTCCTCAGCGGTGAAGTATGCGGGAAGTGACGCAGTTCGTCGCCAATGTGCCCGCCGGGCATAGACACGCCCGGCGGTGCATCTCACAGCGATTTCCCAGGAATATTGTTACCGTTAGTGACGCTCAAGTGAGGGTATACAACGTGGACCATACGGTGATAGACTCCCATTGTCGAGAAGGCGAACGGAGGCGTTCTTCCCGGCATGATCGACAGGCCCCTATCTCAGGAGAAGGACATGGCTACCGGAAAGGCTGCAGCGGCATCAAACGCCGCAGAAGAGTTGCTGGAGATTGTTCCACGGCTCAATCGCTGGGCGGAATCATCCGTTTCCTCCAGTGCCAATGAGCTTCGCCTGAGTCTTCGCCAGCTTTCCGCGCTGACGATGATCGAGGACGAGGTTACGACGCTCGGTGATGTCGCCAAGCGACTGCATGTCACACCAGCGGTCGTCACCGGTTTGATCGACCGGCTGGAACGGCGCGGCTATGTGCGCCGGATCAACAGCACCGACGATCGCCGCCGCGTCATGCTGACACTGACCGAGAGTGGCCGTGAGGCGTCCAAAATGGCTTCGGAAACGCTGGCCAGCGAGCTGGAGGCGTCACTCGTCAAGCTGGGCATGGATGACCTGCAGATGATCAACAAAGCGCTGGAGCGGCTGCAGCCGATCACCACAGAACTGGAGCAGCGCTAAGCGCTACCTTCAGCGTCCATCCCCGCCTGACCCGTCATCGACCGTATGCGGGTCAGGCGTTTTCCTTGCCGTCTCGAACCCGAGATCCCGAACGAGCGACGTCAGCGACTGCAGCTGGTCCTGCGCCAAAACCGGGTCGAGGAGGACGCGAATACCCTCGTCGCCGCGCTCGACCACCCAGCCGGCTTCCCGCAATGCCAGGATGAGGCGTTCGTCCTGATCCAGACCATCCGGGACGATCTCCGCAAGGAGTCCTATCCGCACTCGTCGATCGATGCCTGGCCACGATTGAAGCGTCGCCAGCATCTGGGGAGTGAGCATCGTCCCGGTTTCGGCCGCCAGATACCGGGTGACATCGCTGACCGATGCTCCGGCATCCAGCGCTCGCCGCATGGAGGCAGGAGTCATGCGGTAGATGGCGACAGGGCGCAGCTCCTGCTGATCGGCGAACGCCGACAGCGACCAGACCCGCAGCGGCGTTGGATCGATCAGCTCGACGCCCAGATCGTCATGGAGGATCAGCGGCGGACCCGCCGGGGCGGCGAGATCGTCGACCGGATCGGTGCTTTCCAGGGTGCGCAGCATGTCGGTCGGCCGCAGCACCGCTCGCCCCGCACCATTCGTTCCCGTTTCGACTAGACCGAACCAGGCGAACGCCGACAGCATCGCCGCTCGCACGACGGCAGCCGAAGCATGCCTGGCCCAATCGTGATGCCCCGTCGGGACATCCAGGGACCCTGCTGTGGCCAGCGCAGCCCCCTCACCCAAGATGTCGGGATCGACCGATACCACCCATCGGGCGATCGAGCCGGTGTCGTACCACGTCCCCTGCTCCAGACTGGCGAGAAGCACGAGCAGCTTGCGGCGGAACTGCGGCAAGCCGGCATCGCTGACCGCAACCCCTGAACGCCCGGCGCCTTCGATCCATTCGGCAGACGCGTTCCACCACCAGATGAGATGCGAAAACTGATTGGCGAAAGACCGGGATCGCCACTGTTTCCAGGACCGGCCCACCGCCAGCGGGGCATCCCGGTTTTCACCCCCCTCCAGAACATTCTCCTGCCGTCCCAGCGCCGCCAGGAATGCCAGGTAGGCAGGGAGCGATTCTTCGTCGCTCCGGTTCCAGAGCCGGCCACTGATAGCATTCAACCAGGCGCCCGGCGTCTCTTCGAAATGACCGATCGAGGGAGCTCCCGCCGCGGTGATCGCCCGCAGCAGGGTCAGGAGGTCCCATGGAACCGCCCAGGGATGGATCCATGCGTCTGGCTCCACGGCCGCGGTATCCACCATCACCGGCGCCGATATCTGCCTCGCCACCTGCCGCGGGGATTCCGCGATCACCCGTTGCGGGATGAACAGAAACCGCGATTCGTCCGGTCCATAGGTGTGCCAGGCCAGCAAACGTTCCTCGAGCTTGCCGATGGCGGTTCTCCGGCGCTGAGCAAGCGCCACCCCTTCCCCAGCCATGCCTGCAGCGCCCATCAGATCGTCGAGTCTGGCGGACGCGCCGGCGGTTGAGCTCATCAGATCCCAGACAGTGGCGGCATCTCCCTTCAGCGACGCCAGAAGCGCCGCTTTCCGGTCGTCGTCGCCGAGCGCGTCGATAACCTGACGCTCCAGATCATCTCGTTCGAGAAGCCCGGGTACGACCTCTACTCCCCAATGCCGGGCCGACTCCTCCAGTTCATTGACGTCGAGCAACGCCAGCAGCGCCGGCAGCGGCACGAGCTGCAGCGGACCAGCATCGATCTCATCCTGAATGCGCCGAAAGGTCGCCGTCAGCTCTCTGGGCAGCAAGACGCGGGGGAGCTGTCCGATAGGCAGCTCCTCGTCACCTCCCTCCCGGAAGAGAATCCCCTTGCGATAGAGCGCGATCGCGACGTCGCGGGTCGTTTCTGCATCCCAGCCAAGAGCGGCGGCGATCTCCGGGATCGTCCGGGATGCTCCATCCCGCGCATCGTCGAGCGCCAGGAGGTGAATCAGCGCGCGTTCAAGGGCCTCGAGACGCTCCCACACATCACGGGCGCTGCGAGGCTCCCGCATCTCCCGGTAGAGCTGTCCGACGATGGCATGACGATCGCGCCCGGTCACCACGGTCTGCCAGAATTCCGCGATTCTGGAGAGCTCGGGAATCGTGCGGGCGGTGAGCCGGCCGGCAAGATTGCGCATACGTGCCTCGCTTTGATCCCCAGGGATGCGACACTCCCCGCTCCCTGGTGGCCTCCCTGCGATAATACGTGTCCTGCAAGATTTGCCGCTAATACGGCGAGTGGATCAGAAAGCGTGACCGCCGGCATGCCCAGAGAGTCGTACGACGTTATCGTGGTTGGCGGAGGCGTGCATGGCTGCTCCCTGGCCTACCGTCTCGCCGTGCGGAAGAAGCGCGTCCTCCTGGTCGAGCAACGTGACATCTGTTCCGGAGCTTCCGGGCGCAATGGCGGCATCACCGGAGAGGGATCCTCGCTTTTTGCCGGCGCCGGCGATGCGGTCTACGCGCTGACTTCCGAGAATCTGCGCATGATGTCGACCATCGGCGATGAGCTCGGTATCGACTTTCAGCTGACCCGGCCAGGTGGTCTCGATGTCGCGACGACCGAGGCGCAGTGGGACCATCTCCAGCAGGCAGTGCCGGTGCAACGGGCCGCCGGACTCGATGTGCATCTCCTCGACGCGCATGAAGCCCGCAAACTGGAACCCGCGCTGACTCCCGACATCATCGGCGCCAAGTTCGCCCGCGGCCATGGTCATCTCTGGCCATTTGGGCTGGTGCACGGTCTCGCCGGCGCCGCTACGAAACTCGGCGCCGAGATTCGGACCAACACAACCGTGTTCAATCTGCTGCGGCGCGGTGAGCGCGTCTCCGGCGTCACCACCTCCTCGGGCCAGTTCGAAGCCGAGCACGTGGTGCTGGCCACGAATTCGTACACCCCGTTGCTCTTGCCTGAGCTTCCGGCTGGATCGATTGTTCCAGCTCGCGGCCAGATCCTGGTCACCCAACCGGTGGCCCCGATGCTCAATCACGCCTTTGGCACGAACTTCGACAAGGAATATGGCCGTCAGGTGCCGGGCGGTCCCATTCTCTGCGGCGGATTCCGCCGTCTCGACGAAGACGAAGGGCTCGGGCACTATGAGGAGCGGGTGACCCTGCCCGTGATCTCCGGCATTGCCGGTTGTTTGACGCAGCTCTATCCGGCTCTGAAGGATATCCAGGTCGTCCGGTGCTGGGCCGGGATCATGGGATTCACCCCGGATGGCATCCCGCTGATCGGACCGATGGACGGCATGCCCGGACTGACGCTCTCGGCGGGATTCAATGGCGGCGGCTTTTCCTGGGCGCTGATCACCGGCAAAACGCTGGCCGCCCAGCTCTGCGGCGACACCGTCCCCTTCGACCTCTCACCCTTCCGGCCGGGCCGGTTCGCGGAGAAGGGCACGGCGTGGAACAACCCGTTTACGGCAGGAGAGGCGTCACGAGCACGCGCCGGACACGAGGTGTGACCAGGTTTACCCGACCGCGGTGCCCTCACCAGCGGCTGACGTGAAGATGATGCGCACCTCGGCAGGCTGATTGGGGTCGAGGTTGGCGATCAGCCAGCCTTCCGCTGTCTGCCCGTTCGACCCGATCACCGCGCGCGCCGTGGCTCCATCAGGACCAGTCAATCCTTCCGCCAGCAGCACGTACTGCCCGATCGGGATGTTGAGCCAGGCATACATGCCATCTTCGCCCTGCGATGTTCCTTCGAGCGAGAAAGTGCGGCCGTCCTCCAGCTTGACCACCGCGTTCATGATCGGTACCGGACCGCCGTCCAGGCATTCGCTCTCGTCGCTGTCGGCTTCCGGGCAGAGATAGCCGCTCAGCGCCAGACTCCCCAGCTCTTCACCACCCGGTTCTTCGCCGGCCGATTCCGTATTGCCGCTTTCCCCACCGGTGCCGTCTGATGCGGCCACGGTAGCCGGCGGATTTTGCGAGTCGCCGCCGTCATCGTCCTCGGAGAAGACCGCAATCGCCAGAACGGCGAGCACCGCGACGGTCACGAGACCGGCCAGAATCGCGCGCAGGCGCTGGTTCGAGGCTGGAGCATCGGCCTCACCCGGCTGCTCCGCGCCCCCATGGTCACGCTCCGCCAGGTCCTCGTCGCGTATCGGTTCGGTCTGCTCGCGGTCACTCATCGTCGTTCCAATCACTCTCTACCAGGTCATCCAGGCGTCAGGCATGACGGAGCCAGTCGTCACCACGCTGGCGACCCCGCCCAACCGGATCTGGGACGCCCGGTTGCCGATCATCGTAAAGTCAACCGTCAATGTGCGTCCGCTGCTCGTCACAACCCGCACCGGTGTCCCGGCTATCCCCAGCTGCGCAGCCACAATCGCCGAGGCGACGGAACCCGTCCCACAGGCCAGCGTTTCGGCTTCGACGCCCCGTTCCCAGGTGCGCATGCGGATAGCGCCGTCCCGCAACGGCGAGATGGCGTTGACATTGACGCCCGCCGGGGCGAAAAGCCGGTGATACCGGATGGCGCGGCCAACAGAATCGAACGACTCCACCGGGGGCCACGCATCCGCATCGTCAACCGGGATGACGACGTGCGGCACGCCGACTGGCACCGCATGGCCGGCGACCTGGAAGGGGAGGCCGTCGATATCGAGCGCCATATCGAGCTCGCCTGAATCGGGCATGTTCAGCCAGACCTGTCGATCCTCGAACGCTGCCCGCACCACGCCGCTTTCCGTCAACATCCGAACCGGATTCGGCGCAATTCCCGTTTCGATGGCGAATCTGGCGCCGCACATGGCGCCATTTCCGCACATCTCCCCTTCGCTGCCGTCGGCATTGAAGTAGCGCCACCGAATGTCGGCGTCCGCACCAGCGGGAAGACGTTCGATCAGCACAAGACCATCCGCCCCAACCGCGAGATGCTGGCGCGACACACGCCTGGCCCATTCCCCTTTCAAGGCTTCCGGAAGGAGGTCGTCCCGATTGTCGACGACGACGAAATCATTCCCCGACCCATTCATCTTCCAGAACGGCACCGGCTCTGTCAGGGATTCGATCGATTGGTTGGCAATGGTCACAACAACTCATCCCCCAATGAGGGGCGGACAGCTCGAGAACGCCCGAAAAGGATACGCGTTCGCCAGCGAGAGGCGATTGCGGTCCCGCAAAGCATTCTACCGAAGGAGGGGACAGGAACCGGGCATCCCCGGCAAGCGGCTGTTCGCCGGGCGAGTATCCCCTCCATGCTAGACTGAACTCGTAAGCGGACAACTAGTTGCATTGTGGTCCGCTTGGACACGGAGCAGAGCATTTTTGTTCCGGCTTGTAATTGGCGTAACGAATGATGCGTACCGCTGTGATTGTGTTAAATGGTCTCCGACCCTCCTCGGACAGCTGTTTTCCGCGCACAACTGAACGAGCACAGCCCACGGGCGCTTCACCGTTGGTCGTCCCTGGAGGACCTCCAGCATGTCTGACGTTAGCAATAGCCAGACCGATAGTCTGAATGCAGCGGGTCAATCAGCAGAAGTAGCGGCTTTTGTCGACTTCGAAAACGTACGGTACTCGACGATCAATTCGATGGGTCGCGAACCCGACCCCCTGACCTGGCGCGACAAAGCGCTTGAGTATGGGTTGATGGCCGTTGCCCGGGCCTATGCGGATTTCGATCAGCACCCCCAGCAGGTACGCACCAGACTGGACGTGGCCGGATTCGAAGCACAGCATTACCCGGCCAAGCGCACGGTCGATCAACAAGGTCGTGAGAAGATCGTCTCCCGTTCCGATCTCAACTTCGCTCTGGATATCATCAACACCGCCCTGGCCCGCCCCGATATCAAGATCTTTCTTCTGTTCACCGGCGACAAGGATTTCATTCGAGTCGTCACCACCCTGCGCAACCGCCTCGGCAAGCGTGTAGTCATCTGCGGCGTACCCGGTTCGATCAGTCCCGATCTGGTGGCGGCGGCAGGCGAGGCCGATCCTCTGGAGCTCGATCCGGTACCGGATGTCGATCTGGAAGTCATTCGGGCTATCGATCGCTACATCCAGCAGCTTCACGAGGGATTTGTCCCCACGCAGAGCCACATGAGCCGCACGCTCTGGCGTTTCCTCGATCGCAATGTGCTCCCTTCCGAACACATCGAAGCCAAAGTGATGGAACTCCTCCGCAAAGGAATCCTGACCAAGCGGCAAACGCTCAATGGGCAGAACCAGGAGCTCATCACCACTGAGCTCAATCCGGACCATCCTCTCGTTCAGGAGGCGCTGCCCGGCTACGGCCAGCAGAATGGCGCCTCGATGCCGATCGACCACGACGCGAACGACCCTGACCTCGATTGGGAAGAGCCTGAAGCCGAGCCAGTCGAGGGCAGCCCGGTCATGCGGATGCGATGACCGGCGCGACGGTTGAGGCCGCCACATCCGATCCCGAATCCATCTACACATCCCTGGCCGAAGCGTACGACCAGGTATTCCTCGCACGCTCGTCCGAGGAGCAGCGGCTGTCGAATTTCCGGTTGCTGGCCGGTGCCCTGCTCCTGGCGTCGATCGTCTGGTTCATCCTGCAATTGCCAGTGGCGGCGCTGGTTGCCGCTCTCGTCAGTGGCGTCGTTTTCGTCTGGCTGATCGTACGGCACCGGCGTGCGGCTAGCGCGCGGCTCAAAGCGCAGATTCTGCGGGATATCAATCTCGATGCGCTGGCTCGCATCAGCCGGGATTGGGACAATCTGCCGGAATCGGACCTACCCGTCGTCCCGGCCGATCATCCATTTGCGGCTGACCTGGACATCGTGGGGCACGCGTCCCTCTTTCGCCTGCTGAACACCACCGCCACGGCAACTGGTTCGGCCAGACTGTTCGACTGGCTCACCGATCCGGCCCGGCCACCCGAAACAGAGGCACGCCAGGGAGCAGTCCAGGAACTGGCGCCACTCCTGGCATGGCGCCAGCAACTGCAGATGCTGGGCACACTGAATCAGGCCGAGCGGCGCGACCCGGCGGCTTTTCTGCAGTGGGCGGAGAGCGATCCAGCGCTGTCGCGCTATGGCTGGCTGCCATGGTTGGCCAGAATCGGCGCCGCTGCAACAGTGATCGTGGCGCTGCTGGCGCTTGCCCGCATCATTCCGGCTCCCCTGATTGCGGTCCCGCTCATCGCGAACCTCATGCTGGGTGTCTGGAGCGGCCACGTGGTCGGTGATCGGATCAGCATTGCCCGGGAGCAACACCCTGCCCTGAAATCGTATGGCGACATCCTGGCCCACATCGATACGCAGCATTTCGCCGCTCCGCTCCTGGGGAATCTGCTCGACGAGCTGGGACGCGGCGACAAACCAGCGCATGAGGAAGTGATCCGCCTGGGCAAGATCACCTCGTTCGCCGTGCCCCGGTCGGCGATAACCCACTTCGCATTGCAGGCGCTGGGCAACTGGGATGTTCACGTCCTCGATGCGCTGGAGCGCTGGCAACGGGAAAATGGACAACATGCCCGGCAGTGGCTCGAGGTGATTGGCACGTTCGAGGCGCTCGCGGCATTGGCCGGACTGGCGCATGACAACCCGGAGTGGGTTTTCGCATATGTCGGCACGGACTACAGCGCTTTCGATGGTGGGGAGCTGGGTCACCCGCTCATTTCGGAAACGGCGCGTGTCTGCAACACGGTTCGTATTGGTCCGCCGGGCACCTTTCTGCTGGTCACGGGTTCGAACATGTCCGGAAAGAGCACGTTGCTGCGCTCGATCGGCATCAATGCGGTGCTGGCGCTGGCCGGAGGGCCATCCTGCGCCAGGAGTCTGACGCTGCCGCCGGTCGATCTCTGGACCAGTGTGCGGGTCACCGATTCGCTCGAAGCAGGCATCTCGTTCTACATGGCCGAACTGCTTCGCCTGAAAGCGGTGCACGAAGCTGCGGTGACAGCTCACCGGGAAGGAAGGCCCTTCCTCTATCTGCTCGACGAGATCCTGCAAGGCACCAATTCGGCGGAACGGCAGATCGCGGCCCGGCACATCATCGCCCGCCTGGTCGACCTCGGCGCCATCGGCGCCGTATCGACCCACGATCTCCACCTGGCCCACGGTCCAGAGCTCGAGACGTCGGCGGTTCCCGTCCACTTTTCGGACGTCTTCACCGACGGTCCGGACGGACCGGTGATGTCATTCGACTACCAACTGCGCCCCGGCGTGGCCACCTCGACCAACGCCCTGAACCTGATGAGAATCGTCGGATTCGAGCCGGCCGAGGCGGACCCGAGCGCGTCACCCTAAACATCCATGCCGAGACCAGCGCGGCATCAAAGCGACGCGTAGCCTCGCCATGTATGGCGCTTTCGCCTACATCCGTTCGGGCGCCCTTCCGGAGCACCCGTCATCCTGAACGAAGTGAAGGATCTCTCCGTCGTCTCCCACCGCGACGGTCGTCTTCCTGGAGACTGCTGCGGCAGGAGATCCTTCGCTACGCTCAGGATGACGGGGCTTTTTCAAGCCGTGCTGATGCCGGCGCCCGGCACGGCGGCTCAGGAAGTCGAAGCAGTCTCGTGGCACGCTACGCTCGACCGAGACGCTCCAGGTATTCACAGGTCGACACCGTGGCAACCCGAAAATCCTCGAGGCGAAACCACTCGTTGGGAGCGTGGGCATTGCAGTCGGGCAGCGACCAGGCGAAAAAGATCAGATCGGCGTCCAGCTCCTGCTTGAAGTCCTGGGCGATGGGAATCGTTCCCCCGACGCGGATGATCGCCGGGTCGCTGCCGAAGAGATCGCGCAATGTCTCCTCCGCGGCGAGCAGGGCAGGGTGCTCGCGGTCGATGGCGTAGGGGAGCGCCGAGCCCTCACGTCCGATGAACTTCAACGTCGCCCCAGGCGGGCAATTGGCCCGAGCGTGATCCTCCAGGCGGTCCAGGATATCGGCTGGGACCTGATCGGGCACGAGACGACAGGTGATCTTCACCCGAGCCTCGGATGGCGTCACCGTTTTCGATCCTGAACCCTGAAATCCACTCCACATGCCATTGATGTCGAGTGTCGGCCGCAGCCACAGCCGTTCCAGTGGATAGAATCCCGGCTCTCCCCAGAGATCGGAAACGCCGACTGCCCCGAAGTAACGCTCGGCATCGAATGGGACGCGGTCGAGCTCCTCCCGTTCACGATCGGTTGGGTCGTTGACCTGGTTGTAGAACCCCTTCACCGCCACCCGGCCCGCATCGTCATGGAATGACGCCACCAGCTCGGCCATCGCCTGTGCGGCGTTGCGCACACTGGCGCCATAGAGCCCTGAGTGCATATCGGTCGATGCGGTGGTCAGAACGATTTCGCACCCGGCGATCCCCTTTGTGGAAATCGTCAGGGCCGGCGTGTTCTCGTCGAGCATCATGCCGTCGGCGCTGATGACGAAATCGGCTTTCACCTTGCTGGCGTTTTCGCGCAAATAGGGAGCCACCGACGGACTGCTGATCTCCTCTTCACCCTCGAAGAAAAAGACCAGGTTGATGGGAGGCTGTCCGTCACGGGCGGCCATTGCCTCGACCGCCAGAATCGTGGCCAGGAGACCGGCTTTGTCATCGCCCGAACCCCGGGCGTAGATCTTGCCGTCCCGAATCTCCGGTTCGAAGGGGGGCGACTCCCAAAGATCGAGCGGATCGGGCGGTTGGACATCGTAGTGCGCATAGATCATCGCGGTCGGCTTCGCCAGATCGACCTGCCAGTGGCCGATGACCAGCGGGTGTCCGCCGGTTTCCAGCACCTCGACATCGGGAATACCCGCCTGGCGCATCCGGTCGGCAATCCAGTTGGCGGCACGTCGCACATCGCTCCGGTGATCGGGAAGCGCGCTGACGCTCGGAATCCGCAGAAAGTCGAAGAGTTCCGCCAGGTGGGTTTCTTCCCGCTCAGCGAACCAGGAATTCCAGGACGATTCGATCATCACTCACCCTCCTCGGGCGCGTGGCCACGCAACGGTCTCGCGCGGCCGCAATGCAACGATGGTTACTGCAACGCAGTGACGACGATCTGCCGGAGGATCTGGAGTCCAAGAATCAGGATGATGGGGGAAAGATCGATCACTCCGGTGTTCGGCAAGAGACTGCGGATCGGCGCCAGCAGCGGCTCGGTGATCTGCACGAGAATCTGGCCGATCGACGTTCGATAGCCTGGATCGAACCAGGAGAGCAGCGCCCGGCAGAGCACCAGCAGCGTCAAAATAGTGAAGAAGAAGTTGACCAGCGAGGCGAAATCAGACATTCCCGCTCACCACCGATCGACTCACGACTCCCGATTCCCTCACGTGCCGCTCCCTGGGTTAGTTGCCGGCGACCTGATCGATCGGCGCAGGCTCGGCGCCGCTGGCCAGCAGTTCAGCTGACTTGCGCACGGCGTTGACGATGGTGTGATAACCAGTGCACCGGCAGAGATTGCCGTGCAGCTCGTGGCGAATTTCTTCCTCGGTCGGATCGGGATTGCGGGCGAGCAGCGACGCGGTGGTCATGATCATGCCCGGGGTGCAATAGCCGCATTGCAGACCGTGCTCTTCCCAGAACGCCTGCTGGATGGGATGCAACGTGCCGAACGGGGCGAAACCCTCGATCGTGGTGACCGACGAACCATCCGCCTGGACGGCCAGAACCGTGCAGCTCTTGGCGCTGACGCCATCGACGAGCACCGTGCAGGCGCCGCACTGGCTCGTGTCGCACCCGGTGTGCGTACCGGTGAGACCGAGATTGTCCCGGAGGTACTGGACGAGCAGCGTACGCGGCTCGACCTCTGCAGTTTGCGTCTTGCCATTGACTGTAATCGTTACGGATACCGTGCTCAACGGTCTTCCCCCAATCCTCTCAGTCCTTCCCAACCCGTTTACGAAGCGCCGCCCGCTTTGCCTGCCAGGCAGCCGAAAAACTGCCCGACGATCTGGCGTGCCGCCGGCTGGATCATCCGGGCGCCGACCCGGGCGATAGTTCCCCGGACGTTGGCATCGCCGGTGTAATGAACGGTGGTTTTGCCATCAGCCTCAGTCAGAGTGAGTTTGCCAACGCCACTGACCTGCCCCTGTGGGCCACTTCCTTCGACTTCCATGGTGAAACTCTCAGGCCCAACCTTATCGGTGATCTTCACTCGTCCACTGAAAGTGCCCTTGATCATCGCGATGCCAATTTTCATCGTTGCCGCGTACTCATCGTCACCTACCCGATCGAGCTTTTCGCAGCCGGGCAGGCACTGCCGCAGAACCTCCGGGTCGAGCAGAAAATCGTATACCTGCTGACGCGGCGCATCGAATGTATGCTCGCCAACCAGTTCCATACTGTCCTCCAGGAATTGCATTCCAGCGCCGCCGGCGCGTGGCAATGCGACAGTCTAGCACGGCGGTTTTGCGCACCTACAGAAGAAGCGGGATCGACGTTCCTGCCGATTCCGCCGACGCCGGACCCGAGTTCGGTCAGCGCTCAATCCTCAGCTGGCTCGCGGTTCGCTCCCAGGTGCGCTTCGATGATCGACCGATCATGCACGAATGCCAGCGGAGGAAGCGAGTCGAGGGAAAACCAGCCGATTTCCACAAGATCATCACCAGGCGCCGGTTCGCCGGCGACCTCGGTCGCCGCGAAGACGAGGAGCACCACCGACTCTCCCTCGTAGGAGACGACATCCTGGATCGCTCCGACCGCCACGTCGAGCCCCGTTTCTTCCCGAACTTCGCGAACGGCCGCTGCTTCCACGACTTCGCCCCGCTCGACGAACCCCGCCGGCAATCCCCACAGACCCGGCGCTCTGACGCCGGGCCCACGTTTGCCCAGCAGCACGCTGTTGTGCCGTTCAATCACCACAGCCACCGCCAGCCGCGGGTCGAACCAGGTCACCCGGCCGCACCGGGTGCATACCGGCCTCAGGCGTCCATCCCGTTCCTGTTGCTCGGTTTCACCGCCACACTGCTGACAATAGACGACAGATCCCATGCCAACTCCAGAATGACCGAACGCGTCCCTCGGGTCATACTATGACCGATTGGGCGGGCCGCCATGCTGGCCGGCACGCGGGTATGGGTTTTGCCGGATGGGATGTGACGTGTGACTGATCAGCAGCGAGGGTATGCCGCCTTCTGGAAGCGAATGTCGATCAAGATGGGGCTGAGCGAAGCGGCAAAGCTGATGAGCGGCGGAGTTCGGGGATCGCATCTGAGCGCCTTCGAACAGGGGAAGGATCACCCACTGACTCCGGAACAAATCCAGGAGTATCTCGACGTACTGGACAAAGCCGTGGCCGAGAATCCCCCTTACGTTCCGGGCGACGACGAGATCGAGCCGATCGAAGACGAGGGGTAACCGCTCCTTACCAGTAGCCGATAGCCGTCACATCGCTGGGGCGAAAACCACGTTCTCTGCGGAGATACTTGCCGAGCGCCTGCATCGTGCGGAATTCTCCCCCACCCCATGCGTAGCACACACCCTCGGGTATAGCGACAGCGCGCACCGCATCGATCAGCGCCTCGCTCTTGCCGGGATGCTCGTTGCCCCGATAGAGCCATGTCACCTCGAGGTCGGCCGGCGACTCGAGCGGATAGATGCATTCCGGTCCATCGACCTCGACGATCACTCTGGCCGCCGAACCAGCCGGCAACTGCTCCAGAATGACCGCGATCGCCGGCAGACCCGTTTCGTCGCCGAACAGGAGGTGCCAGGTGACATTGGGTGGGGGATCGTAGGCGGTGCGCGGCCCCCAGATCGCCAGGGCATCGCCTGGTTCGGCCTCCATGGCCCAGATCGATCCACGCCCCTCGTCCCCGTGGAGAATCATGTCGACATCGACTTCCAGCACGTCCGGTCTCCACGCCCGAACGGTGTAGTTGCGGGCATGCGGGCGCTCGCTCTCGTCGAGTTTGAAATAGTCATCCCAGTCGAGGTGTCTCCCGACCGCCGGGCGCTTTCGGTCGCCCATCGGAAAGATGAATGTGATGAACTGGTCGGGAACATCGGTGATCCAACCGTCGAATTCGGCGCTCCTGAGCGTGATCCGCCTGACCCGGGGCCGGTACTGCTCGACCCGGACGACCTCCGCGTAGACCACCGACGTCTCCCGCCTGACCCGGCGGGACCGCCTGGCTGGCTTTTCCGCCACCGCTGCTTCACTCATCATTGTCCCGCCTCGATCAGATTGCTCGGTCCATGGAAGCTCCGCGCCACCCCCGGAGCGACCTCTTTCGAGCCTGTTTCCACAACAACGGCATCGGGAGCTTCGATTCCAGCCCTGGGAATTTCCGGCAACAACAGACCGCTTCCGATTCGCGCCCTTGCGAATTCCGACTCGCACAGTCAGAATAAGACTAGTGGCGGCTTCGGAACACTGTCAAGTGTTCGAGTGACCACGTTTCAGTAGACCAGAATCTTTCGATTCGGTGTGTACAGCGCCGTCGACCAGCACGCAATGCCGTGCGGTTTCCTGTGCCTTCGGAGTGCGGGTTGTCGATATCAATTTCGCCATCTGAGATACCCAGACTCTCGATCCGGGAACGATGGCTTCCTCACATCTCACGCGGCGCTGGGTTGGTCATCGGCGCCGGGCTGCTGCTGGTCGTGGCGCTGATCAGTATCCGGTTGGGAACGCACGGCATCTCGACCAGCGACGTCTGGAATGGATTGTTTCACTACGATCCAACCTCATACAATCAGACCCTGGTTCGGACAATGCGACTGCCCCGCACGGTGATTGCGGTGGGCATCGGCTGCTCGATGGCGGTGGCGGGAGCGGTGATGCAAGGCGTCACCCGCAATCCCCTTGCCGACCCCTCGATCATCGGGGTCAGTTCCGGCTCGAGCTTTGCGATCGTCGTGGTCGTCTACTACGGTCACCGCACCAGCGCTGCCGAATACTTGCCTTTTGCCTTTCTTGGCGGCGTGCTCGCTGCGTTCACGGTGATGGCCATTGGCGCGGCCGGCAAAGGGGGGATGAGTCCGGTCAGGCTGGCGCTGGCCGGCATCGTCATTTCCGCGCTGCTCTCCTCCTGGACGAGCGCGCTCCTTCTTCTCGATCAGAGCACCTATGAACTGGTCCGGTACTGGTTTGCCGGTTCGGTCGCCTATCGGGACATCAATCTCTTCTGGCAGCTCTCACCAATTCTGCTCGTGCCAGCGGTTCTCTGCCTGGCGATGGGACACCACCTCAACATCCTCGGCATGGGAGAGGAAATGGCCCAGAGTCTGGGCATGAGAACCGGGCGGCTCCGGCTTTTCGCCACATCGCTGGTCGTCCTGATGACCGCGGCGGCCGTGGCCATCGCCGGACCCATCAGCTACATCGGTCTGGCCATCCCCCACATGGTCCGCTCGGTTGTCGGTCCCGATTACCGCTGGGTGCTGCCCTACTCGATGATCTACGGGGCGATCTTTCTTCTCCTGTCCGACATTCTCGGGCGAATCGTGATGCGGCCGGGCGAGATCGAGGTCGGTATTGTCACCGCGCTGTTCGGTGCCCCCTTCCTCATCTACCTGGCCCGAAAACGGAGCCTCGCCGGTTGAGTTCCCAGCCTTCTCCGATCAAGCTCACGAGCCAGAAACCGGGGCACATCGTGTTCCGCCGCCGGTACGTGGCATGGAGGATCAATTTCCGCGTTCTCCTCTTCGCTATTCTCGGCGCGACCGTACTGGTGTTGCTGGCGCTCTGGGCCATGCTCCTGGGCACCGCCAACATCTCGGTCGTCGAAGCGGTCCGCGCCTCGTTCGGCAAAGGGGACCCGGACACGATCTTCGTCATGCAGCAGCTGCGGGTTCCGAGGGTGCTGTGTGCAATCCTTGTCGGTGGATGCCTGGCCATGTCCGGCGCCGTCTTCCAGGGGTTGGTTCGCAATCCGCTCGTCTCCCCGGACATCATCGGCATCGACGCCGGCGCAACCGCCGCGGCGGTGTTCTGGATTCTGGGAGGTCAGAGCTTCATCTCGCTGCCCGTGGCCGCATTCCTGGGCGCCATGGCCACGGCAGTCGCCATCTACTTCCTGAGCTGGAAAGGGGGGATCTCCCCCGACCGGTTGATTCTGGTAGGCATCGGCGTCGCCGCCGCTCTGGCGGCGGTCACCACCTTCTTGCTGATCCGGACACCGCCCAGGGAGGCGCGCCCCGCCCAGGTCTGGACGATCGGTTCGATTTACGGGAGCAACTGGGGTGATATCCAATGGCTTGCCCCCGTTTTCTTTATGGGGCTGCTCGGATCGGTGATCCTGATGTGGCCGCTTCGTTTGCTGCAGCTGGGAGACGACCTGACGCGCGGGTTGGGCGTTCCGCTGGAACGAACCCGCCTCTTGTTGATCGTCGTCGGTTGTCTCCTGGCGGCCACAGCAGTGGCCGTAGCTGGGCCAATCGGTTTCGTGGCATTGATGACCCCGCACATCGTCAAGATGCTGGCCGGACCGCTTTCCGGCAGCGTGATGGTCCTCATCGCCGTGGCCGGCGGTATCTTCCTGCTCGGGGCCGATATGATTGCCCAGCACGCCTTACCGGTGAGTCTGCCGGTCGGACTCCTCACTGCTGCGGTCGGCGGTCCCTATTTCCTCTTCCTCCTCTATCGCACGAACGACAGGTCCTGAGAATGGTTGCCACAGCCCGCCTCGCCGCAGACAGCGTCACGCTCGGCTATGACGAGCAGACGATCGTCAGTGACGTCTCGCTTGCCATTCCCGATGGGAAGATCACGACGATCATCGGTCCGAACGGTTGCGGCAAGTCGACCCTGCTTCGGTCGCTGGTTCGGCTAAAAGCGCCCGATTCCGGTACCGTCATCCTGGACGGTCAGGCGATCCAGCACTTCCCAACGAAAGAAGTGGCGAAGCGGTTGGGTTTGCTCGCCCAGCAGGCAACGGCGCCAGGGGGCGTAACGGTCGAGGATCTGGTGATGCGGGGCCGGTTCCCTCACCAGTCGTTTCTCCAGCCACCCAATCAGCAGGACCGGGACGCCGTCGATCGGGCGCTCGATCTGACCAACATGACCGGTCTGCGAACCCGCCCGGTCGACCAGCTGTCTGGTGGACAGCGACAGCGCGCCTGGATTGCCATGGTGCTGGCCCAGGAAACACCCATCCTGCTTCTGGACGAACCGACGACCTATCTGGATATCGCCCATCAGCTGCAGATCGTCGAGCTAGTCCGCCACTTGAACGAAACCGACGGCCGCACGATCGTGCTGGTTCTCCATGACATCAACGAGGCGATCCGCATCAGCCACAACATCGTGGCGATGAAAGATGGGCAGATTCTGGCCCAGGGATCGCCTGCGTCGATCATCACCAGCGAGTTGATCGGCGAGATCTACGGCGCCGAATGCGACGTTCTCCTCGCGCCCGGCCAGGACAAGCCATTCTGCATACCACGGGGCAGGCACGCTGCCTCTCCCGAGTCACGGGAGGCCGCGGCAGCGGTGTTCGAAGTCGACGGATTGCGAACCAGCTACGGCAAGATCAATGTGCTGCATGGTCTGACCTGCGATATGCCAGCCGGCGCCATCACCGGCATCGTGGGACCCAACGCCTGCGGGAAGTCGACGCTGCTGCGAAGCTGTGGCCGCCTGCTCCGGCCCACAGAGGGACAGGTCCGGCTTGCGGGACGAGATGTCAACCGGGGCAAGCACAAGGAGCTCTCCCGCAATCTCTCGTTGATGGCTCAGAGTCCGACCATGCCATCCGGATTCCAGGTCGAGGACCTCGTCTCCCTGGGGCGGGCGCCGCATCAGGGATTCTTCCGCCAATGGCGGGAGGAAGACGAGGAAGCAGTCGAAACGGCGCTCAACCACTGCAATCTCTGCGAGCTTCGCCGCCGGAGCATCGAAACGCTCTCGGGCGGGCAGCGGCAGCGAGCATGGTTCGGTATGACCCTGGCCCAGGACACCCCGGTGCTCCTGCTCGACGAGCCCACGACCTTCCTCGACCTGGCGGCGCAGATCGAAATGCTCGATCTGGTGCGGGAGATGAACCAGGCTCAGCAACGGAGCGTGGTCATGGTGCTGCACGACCTCAACCTCGCCGCTCGCTACTGCGACTACCTGATCGTGATGAAAGATGGGCAGATCGTCACCTCGGGCACACCGCGAGCCGTGGTCACCGAAGAGATGCTGGCGGACGTTTTCGGGATCGAGGCAACGGTTATGCCCGATCCGGCCAATGGCATGCCATTGGTGATCCCACATCAGGCGATCGAAGAAATGCACGCCAGCGCCCACGATTCGAACAACGGATAGGTTGTTCCCGCGGTGGCCGGCTTCAGCGATCAGCGTCGTCTTCCGGCAGGACGCGGCCGGAGAGTCCGGCGGCCCGCTGGACTCGTCTCAGCGCTCCGTCCCAATCGAACGATTGGTGAACGGCGGCGAGATTGGCGAACGGCGGCGACTGGGCGAACAACTGAAACGTCAGCCGGTGCCCGGCGTAGTCCGAATTAATCAGGTCGCGGCCGAATGCCAGGAGTTTGCGGCGATCGGTGGCGTCCCATGCCTCATTGATTGTGTAGAACTTCTCCAGCCACGGCGCTGTCTCCGGGAGATCGAAGGTCGCCAGATCGGGTGTGACGGCAAGCTGACCGCCGCACAGCTCGCGGGCGATATGCATCATCTGCGGCAGCTGTGAACTGGCCAGCACCCGCCCTGTGTAGAGGAGCGACTGGTTGGGCATCAGCAGACCGCCGGGGCTGATCTCCGCTTGATCGATCGCCGCGGTCAGGTGGGCGTTGATCCCCTCCCGGTAGACCGCCAGCGCCGCAAGCTTTTCCTGGACCGCCTGTTGCCGGTCGAGACCGGTCTGGCGGACATTGAACAGCGCGGTGCCGATCAGCAGATCGGCGACATGCATGGTTCGCTGGATGAATGGGAAAGCGCTGTAGCGATAGAGGGTCGCCCGAATGTAGGCGGCGGCCTGCGTGTGACGGTAGAAGAGGACGTTTTCCCAGGGAATCTCGACATCGTCGAACACGACGAGGGTGTCGATCTCATCGAACCGGTTGGCCAGCGGATAGTCCTCGATCGGGCGCCGGCCCGCGAACCCTGTCCGACAGATGTGCTTCAGACCGGGGTGCCCCATGTCCACGACGAACCCGATCGCATAGTCCGAGAGTTCGTCATCGCCCCAGTTGGCGATCGTCGGTTTGACAAAAGCCTGATTGGCGTATGCGGCAGCCGTTTCGTACTTCGCGCCGCGAACCACGATACCCCGGTTCGTTTCCCGGACGACATGCAAAAGCATGTCAGGATCCTGATCCTGCGGCCGCCTGGAACGGTCACCTTTCGGATCGGTGTTGGCCGACACATGAAACGGGTCGTGGTGGACGGCATGAGCCACGTGACGCCGGATGTTCTCCGAGAACGCCGGATCGACCTGATTGAGCAACGATTGCCCATCGTAGAGCGACCACATCTCGCCGACGGTTTCGTCCCCTATCCGGGTGACCACACCACCAATGTCATCCAGGATGGCATCGACGGCAGCCCGTTTGGCCCGCCAGTCGTCCCGGGTATGCGGCAATTTGGGCCCGATGGCATTGACCTCCCCGATCGTCGGATCGAGATAGGTCATGACGCTGCTCAGTTTCGGATCGTGCGCCATGTCGTAGATGTGCGCACGAACATCGACGATCGGCTTGAACATCGGATGGGAAGGCACGTCGCGCACCCGCTCGCCGTCAATGTAGACCTCCCGGCCGTCGCGAATGCTCTCTCGATACTCCTCGCCCGTTCGGATCATAGATCGAACTCCTCCGCCGGTGGCTCGTCCCAGATCGGCGCGGGCATGGTGGCCAGATGTCCCGCGATGTCTGGCAAATGGAGGAGCTCGGCAAATGACCGGCGGCCATAAACCAGCGGCATGCCGGCGCCATTCCCCGCATGTTCGACCCGGCCAATGAAGATGGAATGCGTGCCGATCTGATGCGTCGCCACCACATGACAGTCGAGCCAGGCAACGGCGCCAGAGAGCATCGGAACGCCGCTCGGGGCGGCGGTCCAGCTCGATGTGGAGAAGTCGTATGGCTCGCCGTCGCTGGGCCGGCCGGCGAAGGTCAATGCCGTGGTCCGCTGGTCTGCCCGTAGCGCGGAGATGACAAACCGGAAACTCTCCCGGATGGCCGATTCGATCGGCGTTTTTCGGTTGACGCAGATCAGGACCGTCGGTGGATCGGCGGTCACTGATGTCACGGCGCTGACCGTCAATCCAAGTCTGCCGCCCGGTCCGTCGGTCGTGGCGATCCACACGCTGGAGGCCACCCGGCTCATTGCTTCCACGAACTCGTGGCGGACATCGTTGTGCTGAAGGGTCACTGGGGATTCCTGATTCTGGGCGACAGCCAATCGACAGGGCAGAGTCAGGACTCACCCTGGCCGGAGCGGAACGCATCGATCTCTGCTTTGCGGATCGTCCCGACCGCGTCGAGCGATTCCCGCCACGCATCAGTGTATGACTTCAGCGTCTCGATGATCGTTTCGGCGACGGCGATGTCCCGGAACCACTTGCGGTCGGCGGGGATGACATACCAGGGCGCGTGCTTCGTCGAGCACTTCGCCAGGGCGTCCTCGTACGCCGCCTGATAGGCGTTCCAGGACTCTCGTTCCTTCCAGTCCCCTACCGACAGTTTCCACGCCTTCTCCACCTCTTCTTCCCGGGCCAGGAGACGTTCCTCCTGCTCGTCCTTGCTGATGTGGAGAAAGAACTTGAGGATGATCGTGCCGCTGTCGGCGAGGAGCTTCTCGAACGCATTGATATGGTCGTACCGGGCGCGCCACTCCTTGACGGGAACCAGCTCCTTGACGCGGACGACCAGGACATCCTCGTAGTGTGAACGATTGAAAATCGCCAGCTGGCCCTTGCGAGGTGTGACGGCATGCACGCGCCAGAGGAAATCGTGCGCCAGCTCGAGCTCCGTCGGCACCTTGAATGGCCAGGACTTCACGCCCAATGGGTCGACGGAGCGGAAGACACTCTTGATCGCGCCATCCTTGCCGGCCGTGTCCATACCCTGGAACACCACCAGGAGCGATTGCTCTCCCGCGGCATACAGGAGGTCCTGAAGCTCGTTGATCTCTCCAGAGAGCTCGACCATCCGCGCTTTGCCTTCTTCCTTGGTCATCCCGCCGTCGGCTGAGGTGGGGATCGACGACAAATCGACCCTGCTCGCGGGCTTGATTCTGATTGCGTGACTCATGCCGTTGTGTTGCTCCTTCGTGTTGGATGCCATCTTACCGAACGCCGGCTGACCTTCGCGCCAGTGCGACACCCACGAGGGCGAATCCTGCTCCGACCAGTTGATACACCCCGATATCGTCCCTCAGAAAGATCACGGAAAACAGCCCGGTGAAGACGGGAATGAGAAAGAGGTAAGGAACCGTGCGCCCCGCGGTCGAGCGGCCGATCGCCCAGCTCCACAGGGTGTAGGCGACGAACATCGACAGCACGGCCGCATAGAGCACGGCAGTCCAGCCGCGCCACTGCATTCCCTGCCAGTCCTGATCGGTAAGCGCACCAGCGGTGAATGGCGCGATGGCGACGAACCCGATCAGCGCCGACCAGGCGGTGGTCAGCGGCGCGCCGTTGCGGCGGACGAGGTCCTGCGTTGTCAGTCCGTATATGGCGAAGCAGACCGCCGCCAGGAGATTCAACAGGTCGCCGGAAGCTGGCAAGCCGTGCAGCAGCTTCTCTCCAACAAAGATCACGATTCCGACAAAAGCCACGGCGACACCGAGCCATTGGCGCGGGAAGACCCGCTCGATCCCCAAAGCCGACGCGAAGAGGAGGGTGAAGATGGGCGCCGTGGCAATGAGGATGGCAGCGGAGAACGCCGATGTGCGCGAGAGACCCATGACGAAGAGGAGGTTGTACGCCCCGAAACCCGACACACCCGCGACAACGAAACGGCCATAGTCGCTCCGGTCAACGCGCAACGGTTGGCGCCGGATCGCGAGCAAGGCAAAGCTGAGGGTCGAGACAATCAGCAGGCGCAGGAAGACATAGGTGCGGACGGTGACGTCCTCTTCCAGAGCCGACTTCGTCAGAACGTTGTTGCCCGCCCAGATGACGATGACCAGCAGCATCACCAGGTCGGCGATGTCGACTGAAGATCGTCTGGATTGGGATACCGGGTTCTGGAGGGTCAAACCGACCTGCCGCTCATTCCGCCAATCGCGTCATGACGCAGCATACGGCTTTCAGATGGGATCGAGGTCAGACGACTGGCAAGGTCGCTCCCTCTATCGAGAGGAGCCGTTCCTTGATATCCAGTCCACCCGTGTAACCGCCGAGCGAGTTGTCTGAGCGGACGACGCGATGACAGGGCACGATAACCGGCACGGGATTGCGCCCGAGCGCGTTGCCGACGGCACGCGTGGCGTTTGGCTTGCCAATCGAGCGAGCGATATCGCGATAGGTCAACAGACGGCCAAACGGCACCTCGGACGTAGCGGTGAGCACCGCTTTGGTGAACGGGGTCACACCGGTCAGATCGACCTGAAGATCGAAAACATGGCGCCGGCCACTGAAATACTCCCGTAGCTGGGCGGAGGCGCTTTCGATCGCTTGTTGGTCGGCCACAGCCTCGAATCCACGCCGGTCGAGAAGAGCGAGAAACTTGTCCGTTCCAGACCGGCCAAAGGAGATCTCGCAGATACCGTCGTCACTGACGGCAATCAACAGATCTCCGAGGGGACTGGGCATCGACCCGTAGCGGGCCACCTTCTTGTGGACTCGCAGGCGAGGCGCAGTGGGAATGTCCGCTCCGGCGCTGGCGTCGCCGAGATGCTCGAGGAGATCGTCGATCCGCTCGAACCACTGGAGCTCATTTTTGCAGTAGTTGCACTGCTCGGCATGGCTGTCGATCCACGCCTGGTCGGCGGCGGCCATATCGCCGATGACATAGCCGGGCATCGCCTCCAGCGCGATATCACACGGATCGACGTCCGGCTCGGCTGCTTTGCGAGCGAGATGTTCCTCGCGTGGAGTGTGGGTGGGTTCGTATGGTGCCGTCATCGTGCTGTCTCCGGATCTATACCCGGTCTCCGAAGCAGGCCCGCAACTTGCGGAGCGCTTCGTATACGTTTGCTCTTGCCGCTTCATCAGAGCATTTCAGGACTTCGCCAATCTGGCGATAATCGAACTCCTGATACTTCCTGAGAACCAGTGCCACCCGTTGCTTCTCCGGAAGAGTCTGAATGAATCGTTCGACTTCGACCAGCAAGTCTCGCGCATCGAGCGATGCCGGCTGGTCCTCCTGAACGGCGGCGAGCTCGCCGTCAGCGGCCACATCGAGCGGACGTTCGCGATTCGCCTTCCGCTTGGCGCTCAGGAACGTGTTCGTCGCGATCCTGTAAAGCCATGCCCGGTAATTGGCAGACGCGTCCAGCCGGTCGAATGCCTTGTATGCCTTCAGGAAGGTGTCCTGATAGAGATCGTCGGCATCGGCCTGATTCCGCGTGAGATGCAGCGCATAGCGATAAATCTCACGTTGATGCATATCGACAAGCGTGTCGAATGACATGAGCGTCGCCGAATCAGTCATCGGCGGTGCTCCCTCTGTCTGGAGGGTGTGTCGTTCGATCGTTTGCGTCATGATCATCCGAATGGTGCTGGCAACAAGAAAGCGCTCCGATCATTGAGCTCCTCCTGTTTGCCGCTCGCATCAATGAAACGCTCGACTGCACGCGGTGTGAGATGCGACCGGCAACGACATGACAATCTGGCTCGAGCGGGGCGCCAGAGAGAGAGAGTAGAACGTGTGTTCTGTGGTGTCAAGAGGGATGGTGCGTAGTTGATGGTGCATAGTTCATAGTGCATAGTTCATAGTTGATAGTTGATAGTTGATAGTTTCTGGAAGATAGTTCATGGCAGAGGACTGATAGCTTTCTTTGCGAGTCATGAGCGTTCGGAAGTCTGGGCACTCAGGTTGCAATTGCCAAGGCCCTCCCAATCGCCCCTTCGGACTCCGGACTCCGACCCACCATCTACCATGCACTATCAACCATGCACTATGCACTCACTCCATTGTACGTACGCACTCTTTCGCTCTATACTCCCCCTACCCCCGCTACGATCGAGAGAAATCATGGATCAGCACGCTCGATTCCGTTCGCGCGGCGTACGCACAATTGGCCGCCTGGCGACACCTGTTGCCGATGATGTGCTTCTGGCCCAGTGGCCGCAATCTGCGTCCGCTGCGCATCAGCAGCAGGATGTCGCTGTGGCCAGCGAATGGGGCGCCCGGCGCACGAACATCGCGACGCGCTCGCACCAGGACCATGGCGATCCCGTTCTCCTCTTCGAGTCATACCATCAGCATCAGCGCGGTGCTGCGCTACGGCTCCTCGACGCAATCGATGCCGAGCTCTCTGGCAACGGCGACGCTCCCCTCGTTTTCGAGCCTCCCACAACGATGCAGAACGAGCTCCTGGCGTTGATCCGGAGCTCGGCGCAGCTGGGACGGCTGCCGGAAACCACCGCACAATCTCTGGAGACACGAACCATCGCCGCCGGAGAATGGGTGGCCCGCTGCTGGGCACTGATCGAGCTCTACCGGGCCGGTCTGCTCACGGAGAAAGAAGTCCGCCAGAAGCGTGCTCAGCTCGAGCAGGACATCGCCGCCGCCACTGCCTGAATCCCCGCTTCACCTATCGCACACACCACCTGCAGCGCATCCTTCCCAATGGCGGTTGACCGCTAATCGGGGATTGTGTAGGCTTCCTAACAGCAATTTCGTAACAAAGCGCAAGTCCGGCAACGAAGCCGCGCGAGAACCTCACTTCATCTCAGGAAATCCCTGAATCCGGACGTCGGCTTCAGCGATTGGCACCGGGGAGCGGCCTCAGTGCAGGTGTACAGGAGGGACCAGGTATGGATCGACTCGAACTGTTGCGCCGGCAGGAAGCGTTCATCAAGGAAGCGAGCAAGCGTAAGTTCAGCCGCAGGCAGATCATCAAGGCTGGAACTGCGCTGGGCATCTCCGCGCCCATGCTCGCCGGACTCGCTCGTTTCGCCGCTGAGCCAGTTGCCGCTCAGGACGGACCGCTGACGATGGTCGGGTGGGGCTACTCCCCCGAAATCGTGGAAGACAATGTCAACAACTTCATGGCCCTCTACGAGGAAGATGTCGACTATCAGCTGACAACTGGCGGCAACTACCACCAGATCGTGGAGACCAAATTCCTCGGTGGCCAGACCCCATCGGTCGTCTACTCGGAGTCGGAGTACATGTACCGCTGGTGGAGAGCGGGCTTTGTGCAGGACGTCGAAGGGATCGTGGGTCCGGAACCGACGGAGTTCTACAAAGAGGAGATGCTCCCCTTCGGCGTGGCCAACCTCTCATTGCCCAACGGCAATCTGGCGGCGCTCCCCTACTACTCGGGCTACAACGCATTTATCTACAATCAGGACCACCTCGAGCAGGCCGGTCTCGAGCCTCCCACCACCTGGGAAGAGCTCAATGAGCAGTGCCGGCAACTCCAGACCGACGGCATCTCGGAGCATCCGATGCTGAGCGCCCAGAATCATGAATGGGCTTCGCTCTCGTGGTCGATATTCGCCATATGGTACTCGGAAGGCGAGCCCGTCTTCGACGAGAATTTCGAACCGACCTTCGCCGATGGCGGCGTCGCGTTCCAGAAAGTCATCGAGATGCACAAGCAGTGGCTCGATGAGGGGATCACGCCCCCCGACATCATGGTTCACGAACTGGAATCGACTCCGGCCTGGATGACTGGCAATCACACGTTCATGGTTGTCCATGACTACGACCAGCAAGCCTTCAACGTCGGCGAGACCTCGAACACCAAGGGAATCGTCGGCAACGCCCTCATTCCGGGCAGCGTCCGCGACACCTTCAGCTGGACTGCCTGCTATCTGCTGGGCGCCCAGGATGTCGACCGCGAGCGGGCCTGGCATCTGATGGAGTATCTCGGCGGCAAGAACAAGGAAGGCAACTACGTCGGGAACACCCGCTGGGCGCTGGAGAAGGGCCTCGGCAACCCGCACCGCGAAGTGCTGGAGGACCCGGAGGTCATCGCGTCCTGGGAAACCTGGCGCGACATGGACGTCCATGTGCAGCAGCTCGAGCAATCGAAGGGCCGCGCAGTCGAGAAAACGATGTGGTTCCCCGAGTGGAACTGGCAGATGATGACGGAAGTGCAGGAGTACATGAGCGGCAACCGCGAAATTGGCGAGGTTATCGACAACCTGGTCAATCTCGTCGCCGATCTCAAGGAACTCTATCCCGAGGACTAGGTTCCGGTCAGCATCTGATTGGGATCCGGCGCAGATGCGCCGGATCCCGTTCCGGACTCACGCCAGGGAGCACCACCAATGTCAACAGTGGACAAGGCCATGCCCGCAACCCAGGCCGGCGGCGAATCGACCACACCCGTGGGACGGCGTGGCCTGACCCGGCTCGAACGGGGCGAGCGGCGCTTTGCGTTGCTTATGGCGCTACCCACGATCATCGCCGTTCTTGCTGTCATGGGTTATCCCTGGCTCTATTCGATCTGGCTTTCGCTCCACAACATGAACCTGCTGACCCGCCGTTGGACGTGGGTTGGGCTGGAGAACTACACCAAAGTCATCCAGGGGCAGTCGTTCCAGGACTCCATGGTCCGGACCCTCTGGTTCAGTTTCATGGTGGTGGCCGGCGGCACGATTCTCGGTCTGCTGATGGCTCTTGTTCTCAACGAGACCTTTCGGGGCCGTGGCGTCATGCGAAGTGTGATGCTGCTGCCATGGGCCATTGCTCCCGTGGTGGTCGGCAAAGTGTTCGCTCTGATCTACAGCGGGCAGTACGGCACGTTGAACGGAATCCTCTACCAATTGGGACTCATCGATTCCTACGTCCCCTGGATGACCCAAGCGGGGCGGGCGCTCATTTTGCTCGCAATCGCGTCGATCTGGCAGAGCGCTCCACTCAGTGGGCTCCTTCTGCTGGGCGCGATGCAATCGCTGCCATCGAATCTGTTCAACGCGGCCAAAATTGATGGAGCCAGCGCATTTCAGCGATTCCGCAAGATCACACTTCCATGGATACGGCCAACACTCCTGTTCGTCATCATTCTCAATACGATCAACGCCCTTATGACATTCGATCTCATCTATGTGCTCACTCAGGGGGGTCCCGGCGAATCGACAACTGTTATCTCCTGGCTCGGCTACATCACGTTCTTCAACTTCTCTCGATATGGCGAGGGAGCCGCAATTCTCTACATTCTCAGTCTCATCAGCCTGCTTCTTGCCGCCGTCTATTTCGGGATCATGACCTGGAATCGATCGAAGTCGCAGGTCGATGTCTCCGAAGACGACGCCCCAATCGGAGCCAATCGCGCCAGACTGGCCGAAATCACCGGTTCGCAGCGTTTTGAGACCAAGGAGCCATTGATCCCGCCACACTGGGCAAAGAAGCTGCGCCGGGTGCTGATCTACGGGTCGGTCGTCGTCATCGCGATCTGGACGCTCTTCCCCTTCTACGTCATGATCAATGCCAGTCTGTCGACCACCGAAGGTATTCTGGGGCAGCCTCCTGACTGGATTCCCAACCCACTGACGTGGGAAAACTACGACGCGGCGATTTTCGGCGAGCAGGTTGAAAACTCCAGCGGGCCCAGCGTCCAGGCCAAGGCGATCATTCTTTCGACAAAGAACAGCATGATCGTTGCGCTCGGCGTCACGCTGATCTGCTTGCTGATCGGCGCTCCGGCCGGATACGTCTACGCACGGTACCGAAACTTCCGGTTGCTGACCGTGTCCCTCTGGGTTCTGATGATGACGAGAATGATCCCGCCCCTGACGCTGGCCGTACCCTTCTTTATGCTCTTCCGGCGGGCGGGACTGATCGACACAAAGGTCGGCCTGATCATCGCGTTGACGAGTGTCATCCTGCCACTCATCGTCTGGATTCTTCGCGCCTACTTCGAATCACTGCCACCGAACCTCGAGCGGGCGGCCCTCGTCGATGGATGCAGTCGCCTGCAGGCGTTTCGGCGGATTCTGCTGCCGATCGCGGTGCCTGGTCTTGTGGCGGCAGGAATCTTCGCCTTTCTCGTGGCGTGGAACGAGTTCGTCTACGCAATCTTGCTCACGAGCACGCTCAACTCCCAGACACTGCCAACTCGGGTCGCTCAATTCGTTTCGGATCAGCGAATCTACAACCCTGGGCTCCTGTTTGCGGCCGGTGTCATGGCGGTGATACCGCCCATTCTGATCACACTCGCACTTCAGCGGTTCCTCTTGCGAGGGATGCTCTCGGGGGCAATCAAAGGCTAGGACCCGGGCATGGGCTCGGCGGCCAGTTCGTCAGGAACGGAGGAAAGAACGGTGGCGGAACGACGGGCGAAAACAGCGGTCATTGGCGTGGGTCTGATCGGAGAGCAGCACGCGGAGGCGTATCAGTCCAATCCACGTGCTGACCTGACGATGGTGTGCGATCTCAGCGCGGACCGGGCCAAATCAGTCGGCGAGCGGCTCGGCGTTGCCTCGACAGCGAGCCTGGCCGACATCGCCAACAGCGATGTGGAGATCGTCAGCGTGGCCACGCCCGATCACGCCCACTACGAGTCGGTCATGGCAATGCTGGAAGCCGGCAAGCATGTGGTCGTGGAGAAACCGATCGCCACCATCACCAAAGAAGCCAAAGCGATGGTCGAGCTGGCCGAGGCGAAGAACCTGAAAATGACCGTCAATCTCGGCAACCGGTGGAATCCCAACTACCTCTCGATTCGGGATAGCGTGCAGTCCGGCGAGATCGGTGACCCGGTGATGACCTACTCCAAGACGAGCGACACCATCTGGGTGCCCAGAACCATGCTCTCCTGGGCGGGGAAATCGGGACCTCAATGGTTCCTCTTCGCTCACACCATGGACATGGTCCGCTGGATTCTCGGGCAGGAAGCGCTCGAGGTCTACGCCATCGGCCAGAAGAAGATTCTGAAGAGCGAGGGAATCGACGCCTTCGACGCCATCCAGGCGCTCGTCCGGTTCGAGAACAGCTTCGCCACATTCGAGACGTCGTGGATCGTCCCGGAAGCCTATCCGCATATCGTGGAGTCACAGCTGACGATCAATGGCAGCACCGGCCGGCTCAACTTCGAAGGCGCGACGCAGGGCTTCCAGATCTCGTCCGACACGGTCGGGAAGCATATGTACGCTCGCCCTTCGCTCTGGACCTATTTCAAGCTGTCGCCATCCTGGTGGGGAGCGTTGCACAACATGGTCGATTGCGTGCTCGATGGAGGCGAACCGGCCATCGCCGCCCGGGACGGGATGCAGGTGACGGCCATGATCGAGGCCGCCGAGATATCGATCGCCGAGGGGCGTTCGGTGGAAATCGCTTCATTGCTGAACTGACGAGAGGGCAGGTCGCTTAGCGCAACTCGGGCCTATGGCGTAATTCGGGCATCTTGTGGCCGCGGCGTAGTTCGGGCACCTGTGGCCCGCAGAGAGACGGAACGGGAGAGTCGATGGCACGTGTCACCCTTCGAGAACTGAACAAGACCTTTGCCGATGTCACGGCAGTTCGAAGTCTCTCTCTGGATATCGACGACGGCGAATTCGTCACGTTGCTCGGTCCTTCCGGCTGCGGCAAGAGCACGACTCTCGCCTGTATCGCCGGTCTCGAAGACCCGACCGGAGGCGACATCCTCTTCGACGACAAAGTCGTCAACGATCTCTCACCCCGCAACCGTGACATCGCCATGGTGTTCCAGGACTACGCACTCTATCCGCACATGACCGTCTACGAGAACATGGCTTTCGGTCTGTCCCTGCGGAAGATGCCCAAGGCTGAGGCTGATGCCGCTGTGCGCCGGGTTTCGGAGTTTCTGGGGCTCGCCAAGCTCCTCGACCGCAAACCCGGCCAGCTCTCCGGTGGTCAGCGGCAGCGCGTCGCTCTTGGCCGCGCGATCGTTCGAAACCCGGCTGTCTTCCTGATGGACGAGCCGCTCTCCAATCTCGACGCGGCGCTGCGTGTTTCGACTCGTTCCGAGATCAAGCAGCTTCAACAGGATCTGGGCACGACGACGATCTTCGTCACTCACGATCAGGAAGAGGCGATGGTGTTATCGGACCGGATCGCCATCATGCATGGAGGAGTGCTGCAGCAGTTCGACGCGCCGAAGGTGATCTACAACGAGCCGATCAATCTCTTTGTGGCCACCTTCATCGGCAGCCCGAAGATGAACATCATGACCGGTGCGGTGCAGCAAACTGGCAACGGCCGGGTCATTCTTCCGGCGGGCGACGCGATTGCCGTGCCCGTTCCGGACTCGCTCCCCACCCCGGCATCCGGCACGCTGACGGCTGGCGTTCGCCCCGAGCATGTGCGCTTGTCGCGCGACGGCGAGGGACTGGCTAAGGGCGCGATCACACTCGTCGAGCCAGTCGGCGCCGTCACCTATGTCGATGTCTCGCTGGGTACGTCGCACCTCAAAACCAGCACCGACCCCGCTCTGGATTTCCAGCCCGGAGAGACCGTATCCGTCGATTTCACCCCGGGGCGGACGCTGTACTTCGATCCCGAATCGGGTGAACGGGTCACCGCCTAGCTAGGGACTGATGACCCCAGTCCAGTCAACGCGCTCTGGGTGCTGAGCTTTATGCAGAATTCGGATGATGCGAAGGACGCTATCGTCAAATCGAAAATAGACAATATGCTGCTCGATTGGCAGTGAGAAGAGTCCGGGAGAAACCTCATCGCGACGGGTGCCTCTTCCCGGAAATCTCGCGAGGAGCTCCATTCCGGCATTCAACTTCTCGCTGTAGGCCACTTGCTGACCCTCACCCCAAGTATCCAACGTGTAGGACAGCAGTTCTTCGAGATCGTTGACAGCATCCGAGCTGAATCTCAGCTCACGGTTTGACATGATCGGAAACCGGCAAACCCAGCCGGGAGCGTTCGCGAGCTCTCTCCAGAATCTCGTGCATGGAGTTTTCCGTCCAAACGTAGTAGTCGCCCCGCTTGTATGCCTCGTCCCCCTCCGCGATCAGCTCTCTCAGCCGCTCGAATTTCTGCTGGTCAGACAAGAGCGCCACTGCCTGAGCCACAACGGCATTGGCATCCTCGAACTGCCCTGACTCCACGAGCTGGCGGATTTGCTCTTCAGTTTCTGGAAGAAGCTTGACACTCATGGTGGCCTCCGTTCGTGAACATCCCAATTCTACGTCCGCAGTCAACCATGCCCTATGTCCTATGCACTATGCCCCGAGCCCCTCATCTCATCCGCCATCTTCTCAGCCATCATGATCGTCGTGAAGTTGGTGTTGGCCCGGGGGTTGTCGGGCATGGCGGAGGCGTCGATAACGCGCAGATTCTCGACGCCGATCACCCGGCAGGAGGGATCAACGACGCTGCGAGGATCATCGGCGGCACCCATGCGGCAGGTCGATGTCGGATGTTGCGCATCATGAATCTCGTGCAGGAGCAGATGATCGATTTCGGCATCGCTTGGCAGCGTTGTCAGCGTTTCGCCGGTGACCGAACCGTAGACCCGCTCCGCGATGCGCTGAACGGCATCGTGCTGGGCGATCTCGAAGAGCCGTTTGAACCCGTCGCGCATGCGGATCAGGTCGCGCTCGTCGCTCAGCATCTCCAGCTCGATGACCGGGTGGACGTGGGGATCGGGTGATTCCAGCTCCAGGTGACCCCTGGAGTAGGTCTGGAACGTATCGACGATCAGTTTGCCCACGCCGCGGCCAGCGTCATCCATCGTCCAGATGTTCATCGAGATGATGATCATGTCGTTGGCGCCGGCGCCAGTCATCCCTGACGAATAGCGAAGACAGCAGTTCGTGTGCCGGAAACCGATATCCTGGACCTGATGTTCCGGTTTGATCGCTACATCGATCCAGACCCCGCCATGTTCGACCAGGTTCTCCCCGACCGGCAGATCGGCGACGACATCAATGCCAAAGGCCCGTAGCTCACTTGCTTTCCCGACGCCGGACCGCATGAGAATCGGTGGTGTATGGATAGCGCCGGCGCTCAGGATCACCTCCCGGGCGCTGATCTCCTCGACCTGACCATCGGCAATCGCGCGGACACCGATCGCTTTCTTTCCTTCGAAGTTCACCCGATCGACGGTGACGCCGCTACGAATCGTCAGGTTGGGCCGGGAGCGGGCAGGTTCCAGGTATGCGTCGTTGACCGAAACCCGCTCCCCATCGGTACTGCAGATCGGGTAGGGCGAGACACCGGTCGAGCGGGGCGCATTGACATCTGCCGCCCAGGGATAGCCGAGATCGATTCCCGCTTCGCGCAGCGCTTTGTCCACCGGTCCCCACGTGTCGACCGGGGCTCGATACACCGGCAGCGGGCCGTCGGCGCCGTGGTAGGGCTTGTCCCCAAAGTCGACGTCATCCTCGAGCTTGTTGAAATAGGGCAGGACTTCGTCCCATCCCCAGCCGGTGCATCCCCAGGCAGCCCAGTCGTCGAAATCCTCGGGCACGCCTCGAATGGCGATCTGGCCATTCATCGTCATGCTGCCGCCGACCCCCCGGCCGCGCCAATAGACCCGCGGTTCCTGATATCTGTTGGCCCGGGCCATCAGATCGTCATACCGGTAATCGGCGAACTCGGGCATCAGAATGATGCCGAAAGGATTGGGCGACAACATCTCGACCGGCCGCTCGTTCTTTCGGTAGTCCGGTCCCGCTTCGAGAAGGAGCACGGTCGTCCCAGAGTCTTCCGAGAGGCGGGCGGCAATCACGGCTCCCGCTGAACCTGCGCCGACGATCACATAGTCGTATGTCATATCGCCCTCCTCGTAGAACTGGTCGCTGCCTGATATGGATTCGCGTCATTCTCCCTGATTCGATATCGATTTGCTCGGACGAAACCATCCACCCACGCAAGCCGTTTGAACGAACAGCAAGGGTGGCGCGTGGTACCATCGCCACGGCTGAGGTCAATCTCGTGATACCGTCGGCCTTCCCCCGCTCAACCGAGGATGTGGACGTTTTTCGCGTGAGTCAGGGCAGCTTCTCCCGTACATTCATTCCAGGACGCCCAACCGCTCCGCTCAATCCGCGGATTCGGACGAATCGCCGTTCGCGCAATGGGAAAAAGCTGCCGCCGCACCTGCTGCCCGGTACATCACGACATCGCCTCCGGGGCGGCAGCCGGCAACGCAGCGGATTCCTCATCGTCGGCGGCCTCATCTTTCTTGGCCTCTTTGTCACAGTGATGCTGTCGATCGTGGTTTCCACGGTGGCCGGAACCGCCGCCACCGTGGAGGCCTACCGTCAAGTCAATGCCGATCTGCCCAACGCCGCGGCGGTCACCACCAGCACCTTCCAGACCTCCCGCATCTACGACCGCAATGGCGTCCTTCTCCAGGAAATCGAGGCGCCGGACAGCGGCTGGCGAACCTTTGTCACCCTCGATCAAATCAGTCCATACCTGATCGATGCAACGATCGCTGCCGAAGACGCGACCTTCTGGTCGCATTTCGGCGTCGAACCGATGGCGATCGTGCGTGGCGCGCTGATCAATGCCAGCGGCTCCGGTTCGTCGGGCGGTTCGACGATCACCCAGCAGCTGGCGCGTGGGCTCTATCCCGAACAAATCGGCTTCGATATCTCTGTCACGCGCAAATTCAAGGAAGCGATGGCGGCTATCGAGCTGGACCGGCAATTTTCCAAGCAGGACATCCTGACGATGTACCTGAACCAGATCTTCTACGGGCAGCGCTCGTATGGGATCGAAGCGGCGTCGCAGACCTATTTCCAGAAGCACGCCAGCGAGCTGACGCTGGCCGAAGCGTCGCTGCTGGCGGGATTGCCGCAAATGCCGTCGTACTACGATCCGACAATTCGCCTCGATCAGGCCAAGATTCGCCAGCAGTACGTGCTCGATCAGATGGTCAAGCTCGACTACATCACCCGGGCGGAAGCCGATGCCGCGCGGGCTGAACCGCTCACCCCCACCACGCGCACCAGTGAGATCAAAGCGGCGCCGCACTTCACCGAATATGCCAAGGACTATCTCCGCCAGCACTACGGCTCAGACATTCTCGTCACCGGCGGTATCGAGGTCTACACGACGATCGACGTCGAGCTACAAGCAGCCGCCGAGGCGATCGTCAAGGAAAACATGCCGTTCCTCAACGCCTACCGGCGCAACAACGCCGCGATGGTGGCCATGGTGCCGTACACCGGGGAAGTGCTGGCCATGGTCGGCTCCGCCGATTTCAACGACGCCTCGATCGGTGGTCAGATCAACTATGCGCGAGCCAACCTGCAAACCGGTTCGTCGATCAAGCCGGTGGTCTACGCCGCGGCATTCCAGAACGGGTGGAATCCGGGCACGGTGGTGATGGACATCACCCTCAGGGAACCGACGCCGGGAGCGCCTGAGCCCTACTACGAACCGAACAACTATTCCGGACGGTTCTACGGCGCGGTCACCGTCCGTGACGCACTGGCGAACTCCCTGAACATCCCGGCGGTGAAAGCGGGGCGATTCGCCGGCATCGACGAGGTCTACGATCTCTACCGGCGGATGGGCATCCAGACAGGCATGACCGAAGGGTGGGAGAACTACGGCCTCTCGCTGTCACTGGGTTCCGCCGAGGTGCCACTCCTCGAGCACACGAATGTCTACGCCACCTTTGCCAACAACGGGAAGTACGTTCCGGCCACGCCGATTCTGAAAATCACCGACGCCAATGGCAACATCCTCTACGAGCTCGACCGGGAGAAGACGCTTTCCGAAGCCGACCAGGCGTTGAAGGCCGAATACGCCTATCAGATCACCTCGATCCTGACCGACAACGAAGCCAGATCGATGGTCTTCGGCCGCGGCAATCTTTTCGAGAACACCGGCGACCGTCTGGGCCGGCCAGTCGCGGCGAAATCAGGCACAACCGATAGCTGGAAAGACATCTGGACCATGGGCTACACGACCGACCTCGCGGTCGGGGTGTGGACAGGACAAACCTCGCAAACCGGCAGCGCCGAAATCGAGCTGCCTGTGCTCGACGGCATCCAGGGAGCCGGACCGATCTGGCAGGAGATGATGGAGCTGATGCACAGCGATCCCCGCTGGGCCTCCTATCTCTATGGACCCAATGGCCAGCCTCTGCCCGAACAATTCCAGCAACCGTCAGGGTTGAGCTCGGGAAGCGTCTGCAGCGCAACCGGGCACCAGGCGAGCAACAGCGGCAGCAACCACACTGAGCTCCTCGTGCAGGGCGAGGGCCCGGCGCTCTCCTGCAATCAGCTTTCCGCGCTCGAACGCAAAGAGCTCGAGCTGGCGTTGGAAGACATCCGGAAAAACAGTGGCAAGTACTCCGAAGGCGCCATCGACAGCATCCGCCGCTACGCCAGCGCCGTCGGAGCCTCATCCAGCAGCGTCGACTTCGATGACGACGATGACGATGGCGAATCTGTGCAGATCCAGCCAGTCAACGGGGGCGATGCTGAGGAAGATGAAGGCGACTTCGACAGCGGAGGCAATTCCCCGCCAATCGAATCCAGGGACTAGTCGCCGACCAGGAGCACGACCTCGTTGCCCCCTTCCGCCACTCCTCGCAGCGACGTGGAGAGATCGCGCGCCTGATCGCCACTCATGCTGAAGCTGACCAGAGGAGGACCATCGGCCGGTCCGAAATCGAGACGAATCTCGCCGGTCTGGGAGGTACGAATCACCACCGCGCCAATCACGCGGATCGTTTCCTCGCCATCATTGATCTCGAGCCGCATGTAGTCCCCTCCACACACAACGACAGGCCAGCACGTCCAAAGTATGCATGTTGCTCGTGGATCACCGGTCGTTTATCTGACCAGTGCATTCCGTGCGTCCAAATCCCTGCGCGGAACGTATGCCAGAGAGACACCTGTTGTCGGCGCACGTTGACAATCGAGGGAAGGATTCAGAACCACATTCTGTGGATTTTCTGACACTCGCACCACTATTGCAGTCAGTGGTGAAGGTGATCGACCACCGGCGGCGCTAGCCTGCCGCCACCCGTATCAACCTCGGATTCTCCTCACATTTGCGGATTACATCCGCCCCTTCCTCTTCAGACCCCTAACGCTGGTTGGCCTTGCCGGTTGCGGCCACAGCGCACTCCTCTGGCAGCAACCGGCCGATGAAACGCCTGGCTCAGTTCTGACACTGACCAGGCGTTTCGCCGTTATGCGGCAATGGCTATACTTGCCGTGCAATGCACGCTGACGTTTCCACACCGCATTCCTCTGCGTGAAATGCGTTTCGCTCCATCTGTGTTCCGGTGAACGAGGTCCCGCGTATGTCCAACCCCACTTCCCAGACATGTCCCTCCTGTCGCAACACGGCTCCGCCCGAGGCCCGGTATTGCAGTCACTGCGGCGCCCGCCTCACCACGGGCGAACCTTCCCACCGGCGGCGCGTGGTCGTGACCGGAGTGGGCGCCCTGACATCGGTTGGCATGTCGGCTCCCGAATCGTGGCGGGCTATTCTGGCGGGGAAGAGCGGCATCGTCAGCGATCCCGTGCTCGAAGCACTGAACCTGCCTTCGACCTTGCGCGGCGCAGTCGATCACAGCAGCGTCGTCAACCACTGGCTCGATCCCAAAACCGCACGCAACACCTCGGCATTCTCGTTGTGGATGCTCGAAGCGGCCGGGGAAGCGATGATCGACGCTGGATTGATCGATGGCGACCTCCAGCCAACGATCGATTTCACGGCTGGCGGCGCGACGATCGGCACCTGCGTCGGTGGGATGTACGACGACATTCTGCCCGCGTACGACACGTTCACGACGCGTGGCGCGGACCGTATTTCGCCCCACCTCCACGTGAAATTTCCGCTGAACATGGCGGGGTACACCGTGCAGTGGCGGTTTGGGTTGACGGGTCCATCGAGCACTGTTTCCACAGCCTGCGCCACCGGAACGCAGGCAATCGGGGAAGCCTTCCACGCCGTTGCCAGCGGTCACGCGCCGGTGATGGTGGCGGGCGCCACCGAATCGACGAGCAATCCCCTGGGCACCGCCGGATTTGCGGCGATGCGCGCGTTGGTCACCGACTCGAACGACGATCCAGACGCGGCCTTGCGGCCGTTCGATGCCTCTCGTGCCGGATTCGCACTGGGCGAAGGCGCAGGAGCGGTCATTCTCGAGGATCTGGAGTTCGCACGGGCTCGCGGCGCAACGGTCTATGCCGAGATTCTCGGCTTCGCTTCCAGCAACGATGCCTATCACCCCATCGCTCCGAACCCCGAAGGTTCGGGTGCGGCTCTGGCCATGCGAGACGCACTGGCCGATGCCGGGCTGGAACCGGAGGACATCGGGCATATTCAGGCGCACGCCGCCTCCACGCCCGCCGGCGATGTGGCCGAGAGCAAAGCGATCATGCTGGTCTATGGCGAGCGTGGCGCGGAGATTCCGGTCATGTCGGTCAAGGGAGCGATCGGCCACTGCATGGGTGGTGCTGGCGCGATCGAGTCGGTGATGGGGATGTATTCGATCGCCGGGCAGATCATCCCGCCGACGCGCAATTTCGCCAATCGCGACCCGGAAATTCCGCTCGATGTGGTGCACGGCGCTCCCCGCCGGCACACGTTCACCGCGATGGCCAAACATGGGTTCGGGCTTGGGGGCCAGAATGCCTGCCTGATCATCGGCAAGGCGCCCGAGGAACTCCCGGAGCGGAAGATCGCTCTCGATGTCTAGGCTTGTCGCCGCAGGCATTCAGCGCGGATGACCGATCAGACACCCAGCGCCGGCCAGCACGGCACGAATCTGTCCCTCGTCCAGGGGCTCATCCGGTTGCTGCTCGAGCTGGGCATGCTCGGATGCCTGGCGTTCTTCGGCTACAACCTGTCGGAAACGACGCTGGTCCGTCTCGTGCTGGCGATACTCCTGCCGGTCATCGCCATGGCTCTCTGGGTCGTGTTCCGCACCCCCGGCGACGAAAGCGCCGGTAAGGACGGTATGGTCCCCACCCCGGGCTGGATACGCTTTCTGATGGAGATCAGCCTCTTCCTGATCGCCGCAGCCGGCGCCTGGTGGGCGGGTTCACGGATCGCAGCCGAAACGCTGCTGACCTTCACCGCATTGCACTACCTCGTCACCTGGCAACGAGTGCGCTGGTTGCTGACAGGCAAGTAGACGACCCGGGAGTCAGCGCAGTAGCCGGCCGTCCGCGGCCAGAAATCACTATCGGACGCCGCTCCCCACACCTTTGCCCATCGCCTTTGCCTCTTGCCCTTTGCCCTTTGCCTATTCCGGCGGATTGAGCATGATCACGATCACGCCACTGCCCGGCGCTGTGCTCCGTGAAATGAAGGTGGCGCTGCCGGTAAAGCCCTGGTAGGGACCAGCAGTCGCTTCGACCTGGATCACCAAAGTGGCCGGCCGCAATGCGCCGTCACCTTCCGGATAGGTCCAGCGGAACATCGTGCTCTCGTCTCCGGCAATCGCCGGTACGCCCTGGAACACGCTGTCGCCCATGGTGATTTCAGGAACCCCATCGTCCTCCGGCCCATCGAAATCGGCGCGACCGGTCAACGCATTCGTCGAATCGCCAGGACCGGCGATCAATTGGTCGTTCGATGCCAGTGGCCCGACCTGAATGAAGTCGCCCGAGGCATCGGTCTGGTACCAGGCAACCAGCGTGATCACCCTGATCGGCTGAGCGATGGGCGTGGCGTCTGAAGAGGGCGCCACCGGTGTACCCGCCGCCTCCGGTGTTCCGGAGTCCTGGGCGCCGGCTGGCGCAGCGAGTCCCATGGTGAGCAACCCGGCGATCGCCAGAAAAAGCGCCAGCATGCGTGGATGTTTCATCGAACACTCCTTGTGCGTATCCCGACCCTCGCCGCCGGGGCTTCTATCATAGCCCTGCATGATCCGGTCCTACGCCAGCGGTCGCTCGGGGCAGCCGCCCGGGCATTCCGGTGCTATCTACACCAACGCTTCCTGGCGAAGTTCGGTTTCCACGCCGCGCGCCATGCTCCATCTTCGGAGAGTCCGATTGCGCCCGATGCTATGATCGGGCGCAATCGACCAATTGCCTCAGACGAACGACATGGAGAATTCAATGAGCGAATCGAGCATCCCCGCCGGTCCCGTGACGCTCGTCTTTCCTGGACAGGGCAGCCAATTCGTCGGCATGGGCACCCCGCTCGCCGCCGCATCCCCCGCCGCAGCCGCCATTCTGGCCGAGGCGGACGAAATTCTCGGCACCCCACTGACCGCGCTGATGGCGGAAGGTCCAGCCGAAACGCTCGAGGACACCTGGAACGCGCAGCCGGCCATTCTGGCGGTGAGTGTGGCAGCGCTGGAAGCGATGCGAACGGCCCTGACCTCGAACGGATCGGCCGTCGACGTCCGCTTTGTCGCCGGTCACTCACTGGGAGAGTTCAGCGCGCTCGTCGCCACCGGATCGCTCACCTTTGCCGAGGCATTGACACTCGTCAGAGAACGGGGCCGGTTGATGAAAGAAGCGGGAACGACGAGTCCGGGGGGCATGGCCGCGGTGCTGGGACTGGACGACGAGGCCATCGCCTCAGTTTGCGCGGCAGCGTCGGCCGGCGGCGGCGTCGTTGTGCCGGCAAACCGCAACTGTCCCGGCCAGATTGTCTTTTCCGGCGATGTGGAGACGCTTGAACGAGCCATGGAGCTGGCGAAGAGCGCCGGCGCCAGGCGTGTGGCCCGGCTCGGGGTCAGCATCGCGTCCCATTCGCCACTGATGGCCGAGGCCAATGCCGCGTTCGGCGCCGTGCTGGATGAGGTCGACCTGGTGGCGCCCGTTGTCCCGGTGATCGGCAATGTCTCCGCACACGCCATATCCTCGGTCGACGAGCTGCGCGACGAGCTGCGACTGCAAATGGAACGGCCAGTCGACTGGACGGGAACGGTGCAGGCCGCGATCCGGGAAGGCACGCAGGCGTTCATCGAGCTTGGTCCGGGCAACGTGCTCGGTGGGTTGTCCAAGCGAATCGACCGGAATGTGCCAACGCTGACGATCGGTTCGTTGGGGTTGGGGCTGCCGGACACACTGCCATCGGCTCCCTGATTCAACGCAGGTGCCGCGTCTCTCGTACACTTTCGGCACGATGAGGTGCGGCATTTGCATTGCATCCGGCTTTTTTGGAGCGAGCCGCGCCACAATACACAACACCAGAATTTGATGAAGGCAGGAGTCGACCGTGGGACGGGTCGTGGTAACGGGAGCGGGAGCACTTTCACCGCTCGGCATCGGGGCTGAAACGCTCTGGCAGGAAATGCTGGCCGGCAAGTCCGGCATCAAACAGATCGAGAACTTCGATGTCTCCGATCTCGAGGTGCGCATCGGTGGCGAAGTGCGCAACTTCGACCCGAAGGACTATATCGATGCCAAGCTGGCCAAGCGGATGGACCGCTTTTCCCACTTTTCGGTGACAGCCGCCTCTGAGGCATTGAAGAACGCCCAATTCGAGATCACCGACGACAACCGGGAGCGGGTCGGTGTCATCGTCAACACGGGCGGCGGCGGCATCCCGGTGATGGAAGTCGAAGTCGAGCACATGCTGGAGAAGGGACCGAAATGGGTTCACCCTCTCCTGATCGCGCTTTTTGCGCCGAATATGGCCAGCTGCCAGGTGTCGATGGTCTTCGGGATTCACGGTCCGACGGTCACCTCATCGGCAGCCTGCGCGTCGGGAATCCAGGCGTTCGTCCAGGGCTACCAGATGCTGGAGCGCAACGAAGTCGATCTGGTCATTGCCGGCGGATCGGAAGCCGGTCTGCGGCGAACCTCGGTCACCGCCATGGCCAACATGGGCGCGCTCTCCAAGCGGAATGACGATCCTGAAGGCGCCAGCCGGCCGTTCGATCTCGGACGGGATGGGTTCGTGTTCGCCGAAGGGGCCGGTTTGCTGATCCTGGAGCGAGAGGAACACGCGCTCAACCGGGGCGCTCCCATTTTGGCCGAACTGACCGGCGGGGCGTTCACTTCCGACGCCTTCCATATCACCGCTCCGAACCCGGACGGCGTGCACGCTGGGCGAGCGATGAGTCTGGCCATCGAGCGGTCCGGCCTGCTTCCTTCCGATATCGATTACGTTGCCGCTCACGCCACCGCCACGCCGCTCGGCGACATCGCCGAAACCGACGCGGTGAAGCGCGCCTTTGGCGACCATGCCTACAAACTCGCGCTCTCGGCGAACAAGTCGATGGTGGGTCACCTGCTCGGCGCGGCCGGCGGGGTCTCCGCGATTGCCTGCGTCTACGCCATTCGCGACGGTATCGTGCCGCCAACAATCAACCTGACCGATCCTGACCCGAAGTGCGACCTCGACTATGTGCCCAATGTCGCCCGGAAAATGACCGTCGATGCGGCGCTGGCCAACGGGTTCGGTTTCGGTGGACAGAATGCCGTCGCGGTGTTCAAGCGATACGAGGCAGCCTGACCCATCGAGCAGATCAGCCCCCGATAGCCAGTCCGGACGCTCGTTTCACAGGAAATTCACAGGCTCCCACCTGTGGTACAGTGGCAACGTCCCCGCACGTGTTACGCCCCAGTCTCACGTGCTGTCGCATGTGAGGGACATGCGTCACCGGGCTTCGATGGTGGAGCTCAGAAGGGTGTTCTCGAGGATGCAGGTGGCTCCTGCGAGATGGTGTTCGTTCCATTTGGCGCGGTTGCATCGGACCATCGCGGTTGGGGCAGTGGTTGCGCTGCTGCTTTCCGTGGTGCTCGGCATGCCGGTCGGCGCCCAGACCTCCACCCCCACCAGCACCCATACCGCGACTCCCACCCAGACACCAACAAGCACCCCCACAGCAACGGCGACTCCTTTTCCCTGTCCGCGTGATTCGAGCGGCATGGTCGGTGGCTACGCCGACGTGCACCGCTGGAATTCGGTCATCCTCCAGGTCGCGAACGAAACCGGGGTCCCGGTCAACGTGATCAAAGCGATCATGTGGGTCGAGTCGGGCGGGCAGCTCAATGCCAGATCACCGCTGACATCCAGTGGTTACTACTTCGGCTTGATGCAGGTCGGAGCCACATCCTCACTCCCCGCCCAGATGAAGGACGTGATGTGGCTCTGCGACAGCGCATACCGCCAAACGCTCGCTGGCGCGACTGAGATGGTGAACAAATCGGTCGCCATCGGAACCCGGCAATGGGATCTCGTGGCCGGCGCCTATTTCGGCTATGGCGTCGACGTCAATGGCACGTCGACCAGTTCCTACATGAACATGTTCCGCAATCACCTCCTCGCGCTCACCGGAACAACGCCGGGCGGTGTGGACTGGATCCTTCCACCAACGCCGACGCCCGGACCGACGAACACCGCCATTCCCACGGGCCTCGTCGTCGGACAGCAGGTGCAGGTTGGAGCGGACCGCATCAACTTCCGGTCGACTCCCAGCCTGAGCGGAACCGTGATCGGCATCCTCGAACCGGGGATGACCGCCACGATTCTGGCTGGTCCGACACAGGCCAACAGCTACGAGTGGTATCAGATTCGAACCGCGGCCAACGTCACGGGATGGGTGGCCGGTCAGTTCCTCGTCGCATCGGGCAGTCCGCCTCCACCCACCGGCACCGCCACCCGGACCCCAACCCGGACGCCGGTGGCAACTGGTGGATTCGCCCAGGGCGACACGGTGCGGGTCAACGTCGCGCGTCTGAACATGCGGCAATCGCCAAGCCTGACCTCGAATGTGCTGACTGTGCTCGATCGCGGGAATACGGGCGCCGTGACTGGGTCGCCAGTCGTCTCCGGATCGACGATCTGGCTTCCAGTCACTATCAGTGGCCGCGGTTCGGGCTGGGTGTCCGCCCAATACGTCGTGAAAACGACGCCGGCGGCAACAAGCACGTCAACCCGTACCCCGACCCGCGTCGCGTCGGCGACACCATCGCGAACTGCAACCACGTCAGCGTCATCGCCATTCCAAAGCGGCGATGGCGTCCGCGTTGCCGTGCCACTGCTGAACCTCCGCTCCACCGCCAGCATGTCGGCGGGTGTCGTGGTTGTCCTGAGTGGGGGGACAACGGGAACGGTCACGGGCACACCCGTTTCTGCCAGCGGCTATCTCTGGATACCGGTCACGATGCAGGGGAATCGGTCGGGCTGGGTCGCGTCTCAATACATCGCCAAAACGACCAGCAGCTCCGCCACCCTGACACCAACCCGGACCCAGACGGCTGTGTCCGGACCGGGCCAAACACAATCGGTCTATCAGGTGAATGTGCCGATCCTCAATTTCCGGGCGTCGCCATCGACCAGCGCGACCGTCATCGCTAAGCTGACCCGCGGACAGCAGGTCACCTATCTCGGCCAGTCCCAGATCGTGTCGGGGACAACGTGGATCCGCATTCAAGCGGGGACCCAGACCGGCTGGGTGGCATCGCAATATGTCGTCCGTGTGGCCCCGACGCCCACGCCGACCGCTTCTCCGACCCGCACTCCCACATTGGACCCAGCGATCCTGGCTGCGGGTGAGAGCTTCCGGGTGTCGGACGGCCCGCTCAACATGCGGACGAGCTTTGGAACGACCGCCACGATCATCCGGACACTGCCGCTCGGTACAACCGGCTCGATTCTTGGTGGTCCTCAAACAGCCTCCGGCTACGTCTGGTATCGCGTTTCCACCCTCTTTGGCGAGGGATGGGTCGTCGGGGAGTACATTCAGCGGGTGGCGGTCTCGGCGGCGAGTGTGGGAGAGGCCCCGGGTCTGACCGCCAGCCTGACACCAGAATCCGCGACGGCGACAGCTCCGGCGGATAGCGTCGAAAGTCCGGCTGCCACAGCAACACCGGAGCCGGAGCCAACCGGCGAGACGATCCCAGAAACCGGGGAATCTCCGACAGCCGAGCCTGCGAACACCCTGGCGCCAGAGCCCACGCCGACTGCGACGGCAACCGCAACCGAAACACCCCTACCCGACGCAGATGGCGACGGAGTCGAGGACGAGCTCGACGCTTGCCCTGGCGTCGCGGACGCAGGTATCGATTCCGATGGTGATGGCGCCGACGACGCTTGCGATCCAACGCCGCTCGGCGAGCCCACAGCGCCGCCAGTCGTGGAGTTCCAGGTATCGGCCTCTGCATCGGCGGACACCAGCGTCAGCGCCATCGATCCATCAGCCGTTCAGCCTGGCGATCAAACCGGCGGGCTGCCGGTGGGAGGCGCTACGGGCGACATCGCCTATGTGACCTTCTGGGTCGAAGGGGTCGGCGCGGCACAGGTGAGCAACGCCACGCTCTTCCTGCCTGTGGCCTCGGGGAGCGGCACGGTCACGGTCTCCGTCATGCCCGGTCAGGCGATCGACGAGTGGTCGCTGACCTACGGATCGGCGCCAGCCGGAGCGGTCGCGATCTCGGTCTGGGCCGAGGGCGGTTCCGAAATAGCGATCGACCTGACCGGATGGATCACTGCCGACGGTGCGGTGACCATCGCCGTTTCCGGCGCTGTCGATCCAGCAGTTGTCCTGGGGAGCAAAGAAGGCGGCTGGCCAGCCCGTTTGGTCCTCACCGCCGCCGGATAAGCCCCGCCGGGGCGCGACGATCCCCCTAATCCGATATCATCGACCAGACAAACCGCCTCGTTCTCGACCGGAGGCAACGTGTCCGCCTGCCAGGAAGGGGTTTCCATGTCGTCGGCAACCGAAGCGCTCGAATCGCAGATTCACGACCTCGAGGTCGAACCCGGCACCGTCGGGCTGGTGTGGCTCGGCCAGGCGAGCTATATCCTGAAATCACCGAGTGGCGTGATCGTGATGATCGATCCCTACCTCTCCGACTGGGCCGAACAGCAGTGGGGATTGATACGGGTCATCGACCCGCCGGTCGACCCGGCAACATTTCAGCCCGATATGGTGCTGATCAGCCACTGGCATGAGGATCACCTCGACGCGCCCGTGATCAAGCAATGGGCGGCGGATGGCATCGACGCCGTCTTCGTCGGACCAGACACCTGCACCTGCCGGGCCGAAGTCTGGGGCTGGACTCCGGAGAGTATCGTCACGGTGGAATCAGATGACGAAGTCGAATTCGAAGACGTGGTCATCGTCCCGACGTTCGCGCGACACGAGACGAAGAATGCCCCGACCGGTGATGCGTTCGGCTATCTCGTGATCGTCGATGGCGTCAAGATCTGGTATGGGGGCGATACCGAGTACGACGCTCGCCTCCGGCCGATGCGAGACGAGGAGGTCGATGTCGCCCTGATACCGATCAATGGCGTCGGCGGCAACCTCGACGCTGATGAGGCGGCGATGCTGATGTACAAGGTTGCGCCGAAAATCGCTGTACCCATGCACTACAACATGTGGGCACCGGAGGGGTTCGGAGCCGGCGCCACACTCGATCCGCAACAATTCGTCCAGACTCACACCAAACTTGAAGGAAGCGCGGAGGTGAAAATCCTCGAGGTCGGGAAGATCGTCACGTTCGGGAAGTAGTTCATACGCACCAGGAGAGGAATGCTGATGTCATCGTCGCCAACAACGTCTGCCCCATGTCAGCTGGTCCGCGCCAACTCGACATACGACGGAAAACAGGGATTCACCTATTTTCAAGGCATCTCCACGGAAACCACGGGGTCGAAAGCGATCTGCATGCATCTGCTCCGGATCCCACCCGGCGGAGCCGCCAAGACACACTTGCACGAGGCTCATGAAACGGCGATCTACATCATTTCGGGGTCGGGTCGCATGTGGTGGGGAGAGAACCTGGAAGAGATCATGGACTTCGGCCCGGAGGACATGGTCTATATCCCGGCCGGCGTCCCACACCTCCCCGCGAACACCAGCGACACCGAGGAATGCGTCGCCATCCTGGCGCGAACCGATCCGAACGAGCAGGAGAGTGTGGTGCTCCGCCCCGACCTGGACGCGCTGAACGTCCGGTAAAACGGGCAGCAGGCAGGGAGCAGAGGGGACTCGCGTGGACATCGCCATCGCCCGGGATCATATGGAGTGACATCGATCCAATCCCCTGAATCGACGATCGCCGACTCCACGCGATTGCGGGCTGGGGCATTGCAGAATGAGCTGATCGACCTGTCACTGGCGCAGGCGCCCTTGGCGGAGCTCGTCGCCTGCCTCTCGGCCCGGATCGGCAATCCGGTGGCGCTTGCCGATCCACTCTTTCATCTGCTGGCCAGCGCACCGGCTGCGGCGCATGGAGACGCCCACCGCCGGGAATCAGTCGAACGACGCGGCACGCCTCGTTCGGTGCTCGATGACCCGGTGGCCGGCGCCAAGTTCCGGGAAGTCGTCGAAACTCGCCATACCGTTCACTTTCCGGCATACCCGGAACATGGAATGGATCTCTCCCGGATGATGACGCCGGTGCTGGCCGGAGAGGAAATCCTGGGGTTCATCACCGCACTTGAGGAAACGCGCTTCGAGCCAGACCTCGCGTTTCTCCTCGAACAGGCGGCCAAAGTCATCGGTCTGGACCTCCTCCAGAAACGAGCTGCCGTCGAAACCGAGCGGCATCTGGTCACCGATTTTCTGGGAGATCTGCTGTCCGGGCGCATCGGCGACCGTGATTCGCTCGTTCGCCGGGCTGGTTACCTGGGTATCGATCTCTTCCGGTCGTGGACCCTCCTGGTGATCGAAGCAGACGACCTCGAATGGCTGACGTCGGCAACTCGCGCGCCAAACCCTGTCATTGCCGTCCATCATCTGGTCGATGTCGTGAGCCGGGTGGCGCGCCAATCGAACCGGCGGGCCATCGTGGTCGTGCAGGGCGACTCAGCCGTCGTCCTGATGCCAGAGCGATCCAGAGAGCGCGACCCCATTGCCGCGGCCTCACAGCTCCAATCGGACATCGCATCCTTTCTCGGCGCGTCCACCGTGTCGATTGCCGTCAGCGCTCCCTGCGCCACCATCGATGACTTTTCTGTTCGCTATGCCGAGGCTCGCCGGGCGCTCGATATCTCCCATGCACTGAAACGCACCGCGGCAATCGTCACGCTGGAGGAGTTCGGTCTGTACGGGCTCCTGTTTCGCCGCGACGACCAGGATTACCTCGACCGGTACATCGACAGACTTCTTGGTCCGCTTAGCAGACCCGGCAATGAGCGGGAGACCACCCTCCTGCAAACACTCACCGCCTATCTGGAAGAAGGAGGCGCGTTCCGGGCCACAGCGAGGAGACTCGACATCCATCCCAACACCCTGCGCGGTCGCCTCTCCCGCATCGAAGAGTTGACTCAGCTCGACCTGCACGATCCCCGCACCCGGACCGAGTTGTCGATCGCTGTCGAACTGCGCTCAGTCAGCCGAACCTGAGCCCATCGATGCAGCCCAGCAATCCAGGTTCGCTGTCACTTTGTCACTCACCATCGATTTCCAACTGCCACAAACGCACATTGAGCGCTGATCGCTGGTTTCGTACTATGCAGTGAGCTTCCTGTTTCGAGATGCCGGCGTCGGCCGAAGATTCACGCGAAAACCGGAGGAGCGATGCGCCAGCACGTCAGAATCCAACACGATCTGCCGATTCCCATGAGCGACGGCGTCAATCTCTCCGCCGACCTCTACCTGCCACCAGATGGGACCACCTTTCCGACGGCGCTCTGCCGAACGATTTATGACAATCAACAAGATCGCTATGTCGACTGGGCAGTGGAGTTCGCCAGCAACGGGTACGCCGTCGTTCTGCAGGACTGCCGGGGCCGGTACGACTCCGAAGGGGTTTGGGAACCCTACGTCTGCGAAGCACGCGACGGTTACGACACACAGCAATGGATCGGTCAACAACCCTGGTGCGACGGAAACATCGGCATGTTCGGCATCTCCTATGTCGGGTTCACCCAGGTTCTCCCGGCGCCCTATCGCAGCCCCTACGTCAAGGGGCTCGTTCCCTGTGCAAACCAGGAGGACAACTTCGGTCACTTCTATGTCGACGGTGTGTTTCAGCTGCAGAATGCCGTGAATCTGGGTTGGATCGGCAGGCGAAGCAACCGGAACACCAGCTGGCCCTATGTCGATCGCCGTTCCCTCTACGAACGTCTGCCGTTGAGCTCGGCGCTGGACGGCGTGACTGACATGCCGACCTACCAGCTCTTCCTGCAACATCCCACCTTCGACGACTACTGGAAGTCGTACAGCCTGAAGGAGCGGTATGAGGAGATCGATGTACCGGCCATGTTCCTCACCGGCTGGTACGACAATCTGGTCCACGAGCAGTTCAAGTGCTTCACTGGCTGGAGCCAGCGCGCCAAATCAGACAACGCCCGCAGGAAAACAAAGATCGTCTGCGGTCCCTGGCCTCACAAGCCGATGGGATCGACCAGGGAGTTCCACGACGTCGATTTCGGCCCTGATGCCGAATGGGATATCCCCAAACTCCATATGCGCTGGTACGACCAGCAGCTCAAGGGGATCGACAACGGCATCGACGATGAGCCGGCCCTTCACCTTTTCGTCATGGGGGAGAATGTCTGGCGGTTCGAGTCGGAATGGCCGCTGGCTCGAACCGAGTGGACCAGCTACTACCTGCATAGTGATGGCAACGCCAATTCACGACTCGGCGATGGTCTGCTCCTGACAACGCCGCCAGCCAGCGAGACTCCCGATTCGTATGTCTACGATCCAGCCAATCCGGTGCCGACACTGGGTGGACAGAGCATGTTTCTCGAGAACTGCGGTCCTCTCGATCGCAGCGAACTGGAGCAGCGCGACGACATTCTCGTCTACTCGACCCCTCCATTGGAGCGGGATACCGAGGTGACCGGTCCGATCAAGCTGATGCTCTATGCATCGACCGATTGCGTCGACACCGATTTCAGCGGCACGCTGATCGATGTCCATCCGGACGGAAAAGCGATCAACCTCTGCGAAGGCATCGCTCGGGCGCGGTATCGCGAGTCTCTCGAATCGCCCACGTTGATCGAACCTGGCCAAACGTATCAGTACACCATCGACCTGTGGGAAACCAGCAACCTCTTCAAAGCCGGACACCAGATCCGGGTGGAGATATCGAGCAGCAATTTCCCCCGGTTCGCCAGGAATCTCAACACAGGTGGCGATATCGCTTCAGAAACCGAGATGCGGGTGGCCAATCAGACGATATTCCACGACGCTGCCCGCCCTTCACATCTGATCCTGCCAGTGATTCCACGGGGAGAGTAAACGGGCGACGGCAGAACAAACGACTGAGACAATCGCATCGCGTGCCGGGACGTCCCCGGTATTGACGGAACATGGGCAGAACGCACCAGGAGAGACTCCGATTTCCACCCAGAACATCCCTTCGAATTTCCGGGCGGGGGCCGATATCGGCGGCACCTTCACCGATGTCATCCTCCTCGCGCCGGACGGGTCGTACCGTTCCCGCAAGGTACTCTCCACGACGGACGACTACTCGCGCGGCATCGTCGACGCACTGACTGAGCTCACCAGCCAGGCCAGCGCGGCGCCAGATGCAGTCGATCAGATCGTTCACGGCACCACGGTGGCCACGAATGCGATTCTGGAGAATCGTGGCGCCCGGACCGCGTTGATCACCACGCAAGGGTTTCGCGATGTCCTGGAGCTTCGCCGCTTGCGAACGCCCCAGCTCTACGACCGCTTCTACGAACCGCCGAAGCCGATCGTCGAGCGGCGCCTGCGAGTGGAAGTCACCGAACGCGTCGATGCCGATGGTTCCGTCCTGATCGAGCTCGACGAAGCGTCAGTCTACGCTGCGCTCGACCGGATCGAAGCCGAAGAGGTCGAGGCCATCGCCGTTTCGCTCATTCACGCCTGGCGCAATCCCGAACATGAGCGGATCGTGGGCGGCATCGTTCGCCAGCGGCTCCCTGATACCTTTCTCTCCCTGTCATCCGATGTCCTGCCAGAGATTCGGGAGTACGAACGAACCTCGACAACGGTGCTCAATGCGTTCATCGGTCCGGTCGTGAAGCAGTACATCTCCTCGCTCGATCGCCGCCTGAAAGGGGCGGGATCAGCGGGAGAGCTGTTGATCATGCAATCGAATGGCGGCGTGATGGCCGCCGATGCGGCGGCTCTGGCGCCAGCCAACATCGTGGAATCGGGACCAGCAGCCGGCGTGATTGCCGCCCGGGAGTTGGGATTGCGGGCCGGGTTCGCCGATCTGATTTCCTTTGACATGGGAGGCACCACAGCCAAGGCGTCGCTGATCGAAAAGGGTGTCGTGGCCCGGACTACTGAGTACGAAGTCGGCGCCGGCATCAGCCTCTCGGCCCGGTTAGTGAAGGGAGGGGGACACGCGCTCAAGCTGCCGGTCATCGATATCGCCGAAGTCGGCGCCGGTGGGGGCAGCATTGTCTGGATCGACAAAGGGGGCGCGATGAAAGTCGGTCCTCGCAGTGCCGGAGCCTTTCCCGGTCCCGCCTGCCACAACGCAGGGGGCGAGGAACCGACGGTGACCGACGCGAATGTGCTGCTCGGCTACGTCAACCCGTTGGGTCTCGCTGGCGGGGAAATCCCGGTCTATCCCGACCTGGCCGAGAAAGCGTTTGCGCAGTCCATCGCTCCGCGGCTGGGATTGCCGGTGCTCGACGCCGCCTGGGGAGCGCACACCGTGGCCAACGCGACGATGATCCGGGCGATCAAAGCGGTCACCACCTACCGGGGCAGAGATCCTCGCGATTTCGCCCTGATGGCTTTCGGCGGCAATGGCCCGATCCACGCCTCCGGCATGGCGGCCAGCCTCGGTATCGGAACGGTGATCGTTCCGCCGGCTCCGGGGCTTTTTTCGGCGATCGGGTTGCTCGAAGCCCAGCAGGAACGGCACTACACCCAGACTCTCTTCGGGTCGTTGTCCGGTCTGCCGTCCGAAACGATCGAATCGGCTTTCCGGCTCCTCGAAGACCGGGCGCGTTCGGAAATCGGCGAAGCCGATCTGACGATCAAGCGGAGCGTCGATCTGCGCTATGCGGGTCAGGGATTCGAGCTGACGATCGATGTTGCCGGTTCGCCCGAATCTCCCACATGGATCGCCTCGGTGACCGATGCATTCACCGCGGAGCACGAGCGCACGTATGGACACAGCGCCGCGGACGAACCGCTGGAGCTGGTGAATGTCCGCATCATCGCCGCATCCGGGAAAGCGCACGTCCGTCCGGCAACGTTGATCGCCGAGCGCTCCGGCTCGAACGCAGGCGACCGAACCATTTACTTCGGTTCGACGGGACAAGTGCAGGCGCCAATCATTGGACGAGGCGATCTCGATGCGGCGCCACAGCATGGACCGCTGATCGTCGAGGAGTACGACTCGACCACGATCGTGCCGCCCGGATCGACCGTCCATCTCGATGACTTCGGCAATATCGTCATGACCATGCCTAACGCCAATGCCTGACATCATCATCCGCTCCGGAACGGTGGTCGATGGCTCGGGCGCGCCGGGTCGGATCGCCGACATCGCCATCGAAAACGATCGCATCACTCGGATTGGTGACCTGTCTGAAGCGGAGGCAGCAACAGTCATCGATGCGCGCGGCCTGGTGGTTGCACCGGGATTCATCGACATTCACAGTCACTCCGATTTCACCTTGCTTGTCGATCCCCGGGCTCAGAGCTCGATTGCCCAGGGTGTGACCACCGAGGTCATCGGAAACTGCGGGCATGGTTGCGCCCCCATCGTCGATCCGGCATTGGTCACGGGCAACATCTATGGCTACACGAAGGAGATTCCTCTCCATTGGAACACGACCGCTGGCTATCTGGAGCGGCTGGAGCTGGCTGAACCGGCGGTGAACGTGGTGGCCATCGTGCCAAACGGCAATCTCCGGATCGCCGCCATGGGTCTGGAGGATCGCCCGTCCACCCCGGATGAACGGGCGGTGATGACCAGTCACCTCGAAGAAGGTCTGGACGCCGGAGCATTCGGTTTTTCGACCGGTCTCGAGTATCCATCCGAGCGGGCCACGACGGTCGAGGAAACCATCGATCTCTGCCGGGTGACGCTCAAAGCCGGAGGCATTTACACCACACACACCCGCAACCGGGATGCCGGGGCAGTCGAGGCAGTCGAGGAAGCGCTGACCGTGGCCAAAGAGTCGGGGATTCCGCTCCAGATCTCCCACATCACCCCGCGAAAAGGCGGACCACCGGACACCGCCAGGCGGGCGATCGACGCAGTGGACACCGCATTGCGGGATGGCCTCGACGTCGCGTTCGATATGCATACGCGCCTCTATGGATTCACGAATCTCAGCGCCGCGCTGCCGCCGTCTCTGGCACGTGGCTCAGCCAGCGAGATCGCCGGGCGACTGCGGACCCGCGGGGCCCGGGAAGAGGTTCGCCACTTCGACAGTCTCATCGCCAGCTTCGGCAAGGCCGGCTGGCAGAATGTGGAGCTCTTCTCCTACCCAACCCAGCCCGAGCTGGCCGGACGCTCGATTGTCGACCTGGCTGGTCCGGGTGGCGATCCGATGGACACGATTGTCGAGCTCCTCGCTGGTGCGGCGGAGGATTTGCATGCGCCGATGTGCGTCTGCCACAGCTACACCGAGGATGAGCTGCTGGAAACCTACCAGCATCCAGCCTGCACCCTGGGATCGGACGCGACAGCGCTGGCCGTCGACGGTCCCCTCGCCCAATCGGCCTTCCCGGGCGCGTTTACCTGGGCGTCGTGGGCCTTCCGGCGATTCGTGCGAGAGCGTCAGGTGTTCACAGTCGAAGAGATGGTGGCCAGATTCACCTCCCAACCGGCCCGGCGATTTGGGTTGCGCGGCCGGGGCACAATCACTACGAACGCCTATGCCGACCTGGCGATTTTCGATCCGGGCACATTTGGCGAGCGGGGCACGATGTCCAATCCCAACCAGCTGGCCGCCGGTATGCGGCATGTCCTGGTGAATGGCGTGGTGACCTGGTCGGACGGAACGCAAACCAGCGCCCGAGGGGGCAGAGTCCTGCGCCGGCAGACAGATGGTGGGTATCAGGCATGAACGGAGCAGCAATGACGAACGCAATCACCACGATCGATCCAATCACCATGGAAGTCATTCAAAACGGTCTGGGCTCGATCGTGGACGAGATGGCCCTGACCGTCATGCGCACCGCCTACTCCGGTGTGGTCAAAGACGCGCTCGACTACTCGACCGCGTTCTGCAACGCCGAGGGAGAGGTCATCGCCCAGGGGTTGACGATCGTCGTTCATCTCGGTTCCTTTCCCAGTGCGGTGAAAAGCATTCTTCAGCAGTTCGAGGGCCGGATCGAACCGGGAGACATGTTCATCTCCAACGACCCCTACACGGCCGGCGGCATTCATCTGCCGGACATCTATGTGATCAAACCGGTCTTCGATGACGGCACCCTGCAGGGGTTCGCCTGCGTCGTGGCCCATCACACCGATGTCGGCGGACTGGTGCCCGGCAGCAACTCAACCCAGGCGACGGAGATCTACCAGGAAGGCCTCTGTCTGCCGGCGATGAAGCTCTATGAGCGCGGCGAACCCGTCGAGTCGATTTTCAAGATCATCGAGCGCAATGTGCGAGTGCCGGACAAAGTTCTGGGCGACCTTCGCGCCGAGATCGCGGCGGCGCACATCGGCGAGCGGTCGTTTCTCTCGCTCTTGCGGCGGTATGGCGCCGAAACGTTTCGCGACTACTGCAACGCGCTGCTCGACTACTCGGAGCGGCTGGCCAGAGCGGAGATCGCCGCGCTTCCGGATGGGGAATACGAAGCCACTGGTCACATCGATGGCGACAGCATCGAATCCGGGCCGGTGACGATCAAGGTCAAAATCACGATTTCCGGAGAAGAGCTGAACGCTGATTTCAGCGGCTCATCATCGCAGGTCAAAGCGGGGATCAATTCACCGATCGCTTTCACCCGCTCCGCGGTCTACGGCGCCGTCCGCTTGATTCTCGATCCGTCTGCGCCAAACTCCGCGGGCTACTTCCGGCCGATCACGGTGACCGCACCGGCCGGCACCGTGGTCCATCCTGTTCTGCCCGGCGCGTGCGGCGCTCGCGGCATCACCGGGTTCCGGATCATGGACACGGTCGCCCACGCGCTGGCAGCAGTCGCGCCGGACCGGGTGCCCGCCGATGGGGAGGGTGGCAACACCATCCTCAGCATGGGCGGCTACGACGCGGACTTCAACCCGTTCGTCTATGTCGATCTCATCGCCGGAGCCCGGGGTGGCGCTCCGTGGGCTGACGGTGCGGCCGGTATTCCTCACCCTGGTTCGAACATCGCCAACACGCCGATCGAAATCGCGGAAGTCGAGCTGCCAATTCGTATCGAGGCCTATGGATTCGCCCAGGATTCAGGCGGCGCGGGCAAATTCCGCGGCGCTCCCGGCCAGATCCGCCAGGTTCGGTTGCTTGCCGACGAAGCCATTCTCCAGATGCGGTCAGACAAGCGCCGCTTTTTGCCCTACGGTCTGCATGGTGGTCTGGAAGGAACGCCATCCATGACGATTCTCAACCCGGGCACCGACGATCGCGAGCTGCCGACTCAGGGAATGACCCCTATCCGCAAGGGTGACGTCGTCTGGCACACCCTGGCCGGCGGGGGAGGATGGGGCGATCCGGCAGACCGCGACCCCGAAGCCGTGCTGGCCGATGTCCGGAACGAGCTGTTGAGTATCGAAGCGGCTGAGCGCTTCTACGGGGTCATCATTCAACCCGGGACACTCACCATCGACCAGGAACGAACGGCGGCTCACCGGTCGAGCTGAGGACAGGGCTTTGCCTCAGCAACTGTGACCGCGACTGACGGGTCTGGACGACGCTGATACCATCGGGCCGCATCCAAATCTCTGGATCGAAGTCATGATGACCAGGAGGAATTCAGGCATGCCCGAATGGAATGACCGTGTCAATGTTGTGTTCAGCCGCCGCGATCTGCTCAAAGGGGCGGGAGCCGCGGGAACAGCGATCGCCGTCGGCAACCTGCACTTTGGCGCTGCCGGCGCGCAGGAAAACGTGACACTGACGATCTGGACCAATCATCCTGAGTGGCTCGGCCCGCTGAACAGCTTGCTGTCCGCGTTTTCGGCCACGACTCCCCATGTCGCCTTCGAGCTCACCGGTGTTCCGGGACCGGATTACTTCGCCAAGCTCCAGACTGCGCTGGCGGGCGAGCAGGTGTCGGATATCGTTGGACTCGTCGAGGGGTATCTCCTCTCCCAGGGTCCCGCGGCCTTCCCGATCAAGGACCTGACCGGTATCGTCGATCCCAATCTGCTGATCGACAGCGCCCGCACCCAGGTCGAGATCGATGGATCGGTCTGGGCGGTGCCACTGGCCTCGTACACGGTCGGTCTGGCTGTTCAGAACCCGATCGTCGCTGAGAACAACATCACCCTCCCGACGACCTGGGATGAGCTCAAGGCGACCTGCCAGACACTGGTCGACGCCGGCGTCACGCCGCTCATTCTGGGCGGTAAGGATGGCGTCCACACCTTCTTCATCTACGCTGGTCTCGTTTCGACCATTCTCGGTCCGGAAGGATTCGAAGAGCTGCGGGCTGGTACGCGCAAGCTCACCGATCCCGATCTGCTCGAAGCCGCCCAGCTGCTGAAGGACCTGCAGCCCTATTACAACGAAGGCTTCGAGGCGACGGACTATGTCACCGCCAAAGCGCTCTTCGCTCAGGGACTCGGCGCCATGATGGTGGCCGGCACCGCCGACTTCACCGGGTTCAAGCAGGAGAATCCGGATGCGGATCTCGGCTTCATCCCCTGGCCGGGCAAGGAAGTCGGGCTGCATTCGACGAACACGGGCATGGAGCTGCTCTATGCCGTGAACAACACGATGTCGGCCGAGAAGCAGGACGCAGCGGGGCAGTTCGTGGCCTGGCTGGCGACCGCGGAAGCACAGACGATCGTTGCCGAATCGATCGCACTGCCGATCAACAACCAGGTCACCGAGCTGTCCGACCCGATCAAGGCCGGCACACTGGAAGTGCGCGACCGGGACGTCATCGTCTGGTACGACGTGCCGGAAACGGCCAACACGCTGACGGCGGTAACCGAGGTTTCCGGCCAGCTCTGGACCGGCGATATCACTCCGGAAGAGTTCGCCCAGTACGTGCAGGACAACCTCGCGGGGCCGGCCTCCTAGAGCACAGAAGGATCACTCTTGCCTCACACGTCCGGGCAACCGACGGACAGCGGCAAGGAGCGCAATGGGAGCACGGATACGTTCCGTGCTCCCGGCATCTCCGGCGGCGAATCTGTCCCGCTTGCTGTTCCACATCCAACCAGGCATCTCTGGAGCCGTCATCCCTGGCTCTGGTTCATTCTGCCTGCCATCATCGGCTACGCGATTCTCTTCATCTATCCCACGGCGCGGGCGTTCTATCTCAGCTTTTTCGACTGGTCGGGCGTCGGGCCGATTGGCGATTTCGTCGGTCTGAAGAATTTCCAGCGCCTCCTGACCAACGACCGCTTCTGGAACGCCGCCACGAACTCGGCAAAGCTCTTTCTGGCGATCTTCATTCTGCAGAACACTGTTTCTCTGGGTCTCGCCCTGCTCCTCAATCGCAAAACTCGGATGACCCACGTCTATCGCACGATCATCTTTCTGCCAGTCGTCATCTCCGCGGTGGCCACTGGCATCATCTGGGTGTTGATGCTCGATCCCCAGATCGGCGTGATCAATCCGGTGCTCGAAGACATCGGTCTCGGCTCGCTCAAACGGGGCTGGCAATCTGATCCCGCCTGGGCGATGAAAACGGTCTATCTCGTGCAGTTCTGGCAGTGGAACGGTATGGCGGTCGTGCTCTATCTGGCCGGACTGCAGAACGTGCCCGACGAGCTGCTCCAGGCCGCCAGGGTCGACGGAGCCAACCGGTTCCGGGCATTCCGGGATGTGACCTTTCCCATGCTGGCGCCGGCATTCACCATCGTGACTGTGCTGGCTTTCATTCTGATCTTCCGGGCGTTCGATCTGGTTTATGTGCTGACCGGACCACAGGGCGCCCCCGGCGGCTACACCCATATCATCGGTGTGCTGATCTACGGCGACGCCTTTGGCACCAGCGGATTCAGCACACAACCCCGTCTCAGCTATGCGATTGCCGAAGGAGTGACCTTGTTCGTCTTCCTCGCCGGGGCATCCGGGCTGCTGATCAAGGCGCTGGGTAAACGAAAGGAGGCGATTGCATGAGCAGCGTCGAGCGATCCCCTCTTTCCACCGGGAAGACCTGGTCCAATGTTCCATCCGCGCCGCACTCGGCGTGGCGTCGCCGGTTGTCGCGGCTCGCTAGTGAGGTGGCCTGGCATGGCGCGCTGATTCTGGCCTGCGCGTTTGTGCTGCTGCCGATCATCATCGTCTTTTTCGGTTCGTTCAAGACCATTCCCGAGTTCTTCGCCGCTCCCTACGGACTGCCGAAGCAGTGGGACCTGACCAACTACCGGCAAGCCTGGGCAGACGCGAATCTGCAGACTGCGCTCGTCAACAGCGTGATCTCCACCTCCTTTGGCGTCATCGCCAGCACCGTGCTGGCTGGTCTGGCGGCGTATGGCCTGGCCCGATTCGATTTCGCCGGACGAAACGCGTTGCGGTTGCTGTTTATCGGCGGTCTGGTTGTGCCGGTACAGCTGATCATCCTGCCCCTCTTCGTCATCTTCCGGCAGGCGGGCATTCTCGGCGGACTCTTGCCCCTCTGCCTGATTTTCGCCGTCTTCGGCATTCCCCTGGCCACGCTGGTGCTGACTGGCTTTTTCGCACTGCTGCCCCGCGATCTGGAACAGGCCGCCCGCATCGATGGCGCATCCCACCTCGAGATCTTCTGGCGGATCATGGTGCCCCTCTCCCGTCCAGCCATCGCCGCGGTGGTCATCCTGAACGGCGTCTGGATGTGGAACGATTTCTTTCTCGGCTTCATCCTGATTTCGGATCCCGATGCCATGACGCTCCCCGTGGCGATCATGGCCTTCCGCGGCACCTATCTGACCAAGTGGGGACTCATCTTCGCCAGCGTCATCATGTCGTCGGTGCCGGTGATCATCGCCTATCTGATGCTCTCGCGGCAGTTCATTGCCGGTCTGACGGCCGGAAGCGTCAAGGGGTAATCCGGCAGCCACCGCCGTGTGGCATCATCTCGCTGGCATCGAATCGCGTGGCTATCGGGCCACCGCTACAACAGGAGAACAGGGCACTCATATGGGATTCGAGGGAAAACGCGCACTGGTCACCGGATCCGCCAAGGGGATTGGGGCGGCGATCGCCACCCGGCTCGCCGCTGAAGGCGCCAATGTGGCGATCGCGGACATCGACGCTGCCCGCGCAGCGGAAAGGGCCTCGGCCATTGGCGAGCGGGCGCTGGCGGTGCCCCTCGACGTCACCTCCCCGGCATCGTGGGAAGCCGCGCTGACGTCGGTCACCGAGGCATGGGGCGGGCTCGATATTCTGGTCAACAACGCCGGAATCGCCGGCCGCTCCGCGCCATCGTGGGAGCTGGCAGTCGAGGAATGGCAGCAGGTCATCGACATCGACCTGACCGGCGTCTACCTCGGATGCCGCACGGTGCTTCCCCCGATGATCGAGCGCGGATACGGCAGGATCGTCAACATTGCGTCGATTGCCGGCAAAGAGGGAAATCCGAACGCGGCGCCATACTCAGCGGCCAAGGCCGGTGTGATCGGCCTGACCAAGTCGATCGGCAAGGAAGTCGCGACAAAGGGCGTGCTGGTCAATGCCATCACACCCGCCGTGATCGCGACCGACATCCTCGAGCAGCTGACCCAGCAGCATATCGACTATATGACCAGCCGCATCCCGATGGGACGGGTTGGCCAGCCGGAAGAAGTGGCGGCGCTGGCCTGCTTCCTCAGTTCCGACGAGGTGACTTTCTCAACCGGCGCCGTTTTCGACCTCTCCGGCGGCCGGGCGACGTACTAGAGCCGGGCGGGCAAGAATCGACCGGCAACAGCCGCGCACCAGATTCCGGTAGTACCATTGCCAGGCAGGTACTATCGGAATCTTCCCGGCCTGCGGAAAGTGAGTTCATCAATGGTTGCCCGAACGTCAAAGATGACACGCAAGGGCCAGGTCACGGTACCCATCGAATTCCGGCGGGAGCTGGGAATCGATGAAGGTGATTCGGTCGCCTTCGAACGAGCCGGAGACGCCCTCATCGTTCGACCGGTCGGTTCGGTCGTCGAGCGAACGCGCGGCGCTTTGGCCAAGTATGCGAAGCATCCTCCTCTCACTGCCGAAGAGGAGAGGGCCGCATTTGAACAAGCGGTCGCAGACGAACAGGTCGAGACCGACGAGCGAATCCGCGGCTATCGCTGAGCATGGCTAGCGCATTCGTCGACACCAACATCGTCCTTCGACACATACTTCAGGACCACGAAGACCATTCTCCGCGAGCGTCGGCATTGATGGAGCGGATAGAGAGTGGGGAGATCGTGGTCCGCATTTCCGATACTGTGGTGTTCGAGTCAGTGTTCTCACTCGAAAAAACCTTCAAAGTGGCACGAGACGACATCGCTGAAGCGCTTTTGCCGATCATCGGGCTTCCAGCAGTGGAACTTCCAGGCAAAGCCTCGTATCGCGAGGTGTTTGAGCTTTGGCTTCGCTATCGCGGCTTATCGTTCGCGGATTGCTTTCACGCAGTCTGCGCAAACCAGTTCACTGACGGCGTCGTCTACTCCTTCGATCATGGGTTTGACAGGGTCCCGGGGAATGTCCGCAAGGAGCCAGATACAGACGGCAACTAGGTCCTAGCCAGCGCCAAGCGACACATTCTCAGCCGGCAGTTCCACCACATCCTGCTGCTCCGGTCCACTGTCGAAGTTTGATGCCAGGAGCAGCGGAAGGGCCGCCACCACAACACCGCCCACCGACAACCAGAGCGCGGTTTTGAGCCCGAATTCGCTGCCAATCCAGGCGCCGCCCAGCGATCCGGCCAGCACCGCGCCAAACTCGAGGACACGGAACGTGCCGGTCACCCGTCCCAACCATGCGTCAGGCGTAATGCGCTGCCGGAAGCTGACGGTGGATATGTCGAGGATCGTCCAAGCCGGATCGACGATCACCTGATTGGCGATCAGAAACCCGACTGCGGCAACCGAAATCTCCGGCGAAAGGGGTACCGTGGCGTTGCCAATCGCCACCACGAGGAACATCGCCACCATGGCCCGGCGATCGCCGAGCGAGCCAACAACCCGCCGCACCAGGAAGGCGCCGATCAGCGAGGTCACGCCCCCGACCGCAAAGATCAACCCAAGCGAGCCTGGTTCGAATCCGAGATCGCGACTGACGTAGAGCAGGAAGAGTGTCCCGAAGATGGCGGTCGAGGCATTGAAGAGTGCCGTGGCGGCCGCAAGAGAGAGAAGGCGATCGTCCCGCTTCACCCAGCCGAGACCGGAGATCGCCTCCCTGAGCAGCGGCTCGAACTCGCCGGTTCTCGCCGGAGGTTCTTCGGGCGTCTCAGTCCGGCGAATGGCAAAGGCCGAGAAGGAGAAGCTGACGGCATTCACCAGGATGGCGAACGGCGCAGTCAGCAACTGCACCAACCAGCCGCCAAGCGCAAAAGCCGACGACTCCGCCACCGAGTTCGTGGCCGTCATCTTGCTGTTGGCTTCGAGTAGGTGATCGCGCCCAACCAGATGGGGCACGTAGGATTGATATGCGACGTCGAAGAGAAGGCTCAACACGCTGATTCCCACCGAGACGAACAGGAGGAGCCAGATCGAGAGCTGGTCGAACAGGGCGGCCAGCGGCACAAGGGCCAGCAGGATCGCCCTGGCGACATCAGCTCCGATCAGGAGCGGCCGGCGGGCCGTCCGGTCGGCAATCGCTCCCGCCACCAGACCAACGACGAACGCTGGAGCAACCTGAGCCACCCGCAACGCGGCCAGATCGAACGGAGTGGCATCGAGCTCGATGATGGCAGCGAAGGGGATGGCGATATTGCTGACCACCGACCCGAAGGTGGATATCGTCTGTCCCGCCCAGAGATGACGAAAGTCGCGGCTTCCCCACAACCCCCGCTGGGCAAAGGTGATATCGGGCATGCGCGGCCCGATTTTCATCGCGGTCCTTTCGGTTCAATGTTTCGGTCTTCCCATCACCTCGGCATCACGCCTGCCATCAAATCGGAATAGGACCCAGCAACGATCTCGAAAGAGTTCAGACCCAGGCGTTCCACTACGTCGCGAAGCTCGGATTCGGCGGTCTGGTCGTCATCGCTCGCGGTCACTGTTTCCAGTTCGACAAACGTCCCCAGCCCCTCGACCCAATCGAGGTGGATACGCGTCCGCTTCCAGATTCCGACAGTGCGCCGCTTCTCCACAACCTGCCAGACGCCGAGCGTCGAGTCGAGGGCGGTCTTGAGGTCCGCGGCGGCAGAAACCGCAATGTCCGACCGGATGTAGGAGCTCCAACGAGCTGCCTCCTCGTCCGGGCGGTGGTAGCCGATGAGCTCGCAGCTGACGCCAGTCGCGCTCTCGATTTCCCGCAGCTTGAGGCGTCCGGTTCTGGCCCGGAAATAGGTATCAGTTTGATGGAGCTCCTCGAATCGGCCGGCGCCCATCCCCTCCGCCCGGGATCGAATGGCCGTGAGGTCCTCCCTCCCGCACCGTACTTTCAGCTCCAGATTCGTGGCCATCAGGGCTCCCCGCTGAACCGTTCAGGGCATAGAGTAAAATGCGCCACTCTGACGCCAGGCGACGATACCCCGGGGGATCGATGGAGTTCAACGACGATCCGCGTTCACACACGTCCATCGACGCCAGCTACCGGGCAGTGATGTCGATCCCGAACTTCCGGATTCTCTGGATCGGCTCGACGCTGGCTTTCGTCGCCGGCGCGATCTCGCAGGTCGCAATGCCGATTTTCGTCTACGACCTGACGAAATCCGCCTCGCTGATGAGCGTCATCCTGGTCGTGCAGCTCATCCCGCAGGCGATCCTCTCCCCATTTGCCGGCGTGCTAGCCGATACCTTCGACCGCCGCAAGCTGATGCTGGCCTCCTGCGCCATTCGGGCTGGCGCAGTCGTGTTCGTGCCATTCGCCACGGAAGCATGGCACGTCGCGGCATTGTCGGCGGTCGTCGGGTTCGGGGCGGTGGTCTATGGGCCGTCGGAAATGGCCACGGTCCCGACGATCGTCAAACCGGCGCAGTTGGTCACGGCTCTTTCGGCGGTGCAGGTGGCATCGGCCATGACCCGGGTCATCGGCCCGGCGCTGGGAGCCGGGTTGATCGCGCTCAGCGGCACCGATATCGCGTTCTGGTGCCAGACGACGATTCTGGTGCTGGCGTTCGTCGTTCTCCTCCGGATGCGCTTGCCGGTCAACGAAGCCAGCCAGGCGTTCGCAGACACTCGCGCGTTCGGGCGGTATCTCTGGCACGAGGCGGTGGAAGGACTCCGGGTGGTCTGGCGCGTGCCGATCGTACGGGCGGTCTGCGGAACGGAGGCGCTGTGGACACTCTCTCTGGCCGCCCTTTCGGTGACCACCGTCGTCTATGTGAAAGAAGAGCTCGACCTCGGCGATCGCAGCAACCTGGCCTTCGGTGCGCTGGCCGTTTGCATCAGTCTCGGGGCGACGGCGGGAGCGCTTGTGGCGCGAGGCATCGAGGCTCGCGGCAAACGGCTCTTCCTGATGCTGGTCGGCTACTTCGCGCCGCTGCTCTTCGTTCCCGCGTTTTTCGATCCGCCCCTGCCGGTGCTCTTCGTCTGCTGGTTCCTGCTTGGCTTCGCCGACGCCTGGCTGGTGATCGCCATGTTCGCGTATGTCATCGAAGGGGTGCCGGAAAACACCCGGGGTCGCGTTTTCGCCATCTGGCACGGAATTATCGCGCTGGCCTCGGTCGGAACATTCGCGTTCGTCGGCTGGCTGACCGAGGCGCTCGGCGCCCAGACGACCTACCTCCTTGTCGGTCTGGTCGTTTCTCTGGGCAGCCCTCTGCTCCTCTGGGCGTCCGGAGCGCTCGAATCGGTCCGGCGACCCAGAGTCCCACATCACCTGTCGCCCTCTCCCTCGACCGACTGAATCCCCGGGCTGGAGACGCGCCGCCACTGAACCCATCGCTCCTCGGTTACAATCTGGCCGGTATCGACGGTGAACCGCCGCCCTGGGAGTAAGACGCGCGATGAGTCTGTTGAAGCGAAACAAGCGACATTTGGGGCAGCCGTACTGGTCCGAGTGGCCAAAGCAGGAAGAACGCGTCATCGCCGATGGCTGGCGCTTTTCGCTGAAGGGGTCGCCGCGTCACTACGACGATGTCAAGGCGATCATCGAATCCGATCCGGGCGCGGTCGTCTACTTCGGCGAGGCGTTGACCTACGAACGAGGCGCCGGCGTGGCGCTCTGGCGGGTCAGCGCGCGCAGTTTCGATTGGTTGACCAAACTCTACTCCTGGTGGGCGGAAGCAGAACGGGTCGAGCCGGTGCAGTTCACCTTCCACCTCTACATGCCATCGAATCTGAAATACCCGGCCCTCGATCTGCGGGAGAGCACGCCGGACGCCGTCGAACGGTATATCCGCCAGTATGCGCCGACCTCCGAAGCCGAAGCGGTGGCCCTGGCCCGCCGCAACTGAGTTCGATTCGACGACGACAACGAAAACCGCCTCGGTTTCGGCCGAGGCGGTTCTTGTTTGATGATGCGGTGCGGCGGAAGAATCCGTGACGTCGACGGTCTAGTCCGCGGTTGCTTTCTGATCGATCCTCAAAGCGGAAAGCGCCACAACAGGCGTCCGCTCGGGGTGAACTTTCCAGCAATCACCAACTGCATCCGTTGCTTGGCAACACGCGACATCCTCATCCGTGCGAACAGCCCAGCCAAGGGAACACCGCCAAAAGGGACGGGTCCTGTCGACCGGATTTGGATGACTCGTGCGAATCAGCATTGGACAACCGTACTGCCCCGGCTCCGCCGTCGGCTCTTCGACGAGGAAGAGCCCGCGTCGCTCGCGGCTCATAGTGCCGGCACCTTCCCATGTTTTCGCGGCCCGGGCGTCTCGCGCGCCGACCGGACGAGATGCGACTTCGTCGCATTCCGCCGACTGTTAACGACGTCAGTTGGCTGGTGCTCCAGTGGAGCGTCGAACAACTGGCCCCGACAACCGGGCGATGGGCACCCATCCTGTGAGTGACCACTGGTTTGAGTATACACCTCGGGGTTTTGGAGTCCGGAGTCCGGAGCTCAGGGTCCGAAGCGGGGCGTTCAGTTCGCCTGTTTCATCCCTCATCTCGCTTCGGACTCCGGACCCCGGACTCCGGACTACGTCTCGCCACCATCGTCGCCACACTCTGCGTCCCATGAGCGACAAACCGCATGCTCTTGCCGGCGAGTTTCCTGGCGGCTCGATATCCCGTCCGCACGGCCCACCGGCCGGCCATCTCAGCCGTTTCCCGGTCCCGGGTCAGGTTGGCCTGGGTGAGTCCGACCGATTCCATATGCCGCTCGACGATATCGGGGGGCGTCAGACGGGTGGCAGCGCCGAATGCCGCCATCATCACCACCAGATCGTCGATCTGGCCGAGAATGGGAATCAGACCGGGGATGAGATCGATGGGGGAAACGACATACGATCCCCCGAGCACCAGGGCCGCTTTGGCTTTCACGGGAACGTGGTCATCCCGAATCATCGCCGCGGCGAACCGAACATAGGTCGGTCCTCGTTTTGCCGCTTCGATCACCCGGTCTTTCAGCACTTCCTCGCCAAGCGGATCAGTTGTTTCCCAATTGTCTGTCACATCAGTCATTGCTGGATCCTCGTTATGGCCCATGCTCTCCCGGAGTCCGGGACGCTGGGATCGCCACCATCAGAGTGGCCATGACCATCATCAGGGGCAACGCCACAAATGGAGCTCGATATCCGAGCCAATCGGCAAGCGCTCCCGCCGCGATCGGCCCGATGACCAATCCAAAATCGCTGCTCAACCGCATCAGACCGATCGCCTGGCTGGTCCCCTCGCCACGCCGGAGCACGATATCGCCCCCGGCGTTGACCGCGGCAAGCTGACCCACACCGTACAACACCAGGGGAATGACCAACCAGCGCAGATCGGGGACGGCAGGCACAAGAATCGTGCCAATCAGCGTCAATACCATGCCGGCAATCAACACCAATCGCGAACCGGTCCGCCGGATAACTCGAGCAACGGGTAGCGCGGCGGCGAGATGAACCGCCGTGATGACCATCAGGAGGGTGGCGACGCGCTCGGCCGAGGCATCGAACCGTTTCTGCACGTAGAGCGGCAGCACGACCCAGATGCTGTAGTTGGCGAAGACCAGAAAGTTGACGAACAGCGGCGTCGCGATCTGCCGAAATGCGATTGCTTCACCCTGGCTCTGCCCGGCGATTCCCTCTGCTTCTTCCACCACCTGCTTCGAACGGACCATCGAGATCGCCGTCAACCCGACGATCGTCGCCGCCAGCGAGGCAGAGAAGACGAAAACCGCTCGCCAGCCGATCTGTTCGGTCAGGATGCCGCTGGCGGTCAATCCCAGGATGCCGCCGATCGTGGAGCCAATGCCAAACCAGGTCATGGCCGCGCCCTCGGCGGGGCGGGAGCGGAGAATCGAACGGAGCGCCGCATTGGCGACGAGTGAAATGCCGGCCCCTTGCACTATGCGGCCGCCGTAGAGCATGGCAGTACCGGGAGCGGCGGCAACCATCAGCGAGCCTGCCATCAGAATGAAGGCGCCGGCCATGGCGATCGCCGGCGCGCCGATTCTGCCCAGGAGCCAGGTGGCTGGGATGTTTCCCGCCAGCCGGCCGAGAAACATGAGCGAGAAGACGAGTCCGGCCCCCGCTGCCGTCAGTCCGAAGTGGTCCCGAATCGCGGGAAGCGCCGGTGAAACGATGTCCACGGTCCAATAGACCAGACCCACCGTGATCATGGCCGGCGCATAGGGCATGACGGGCTGCGAACGAGCCCCGCCGAATCGGCCTCCGCTTCTCCTGGCTCCCTCCGGGGTCGCGCTCATCCTGCGGGCGCCCACTGCGGGCCCGGCGGGGTCGATCCCCTCACCAAACGGCTATTCTTGTGCGGATGAACAGCAATTCGAGCCCGGAACACCTGAGACAAACCTCCGCGACCCAGCTCACGCCGGGCACCGGATTCCCTGTCGTCGCTCACCTGCGAGATCTCCTGCACGACCGCATTCCCCTCGGTCCCCCAGAGCTGGCGATCCTCTCGACTCCACCATTTCTTCGTCTGGAACGGATTCAGCAGCTTGGTTTCGTTTCCCGTATCTGGCCCGGCGCCCGGCACGCACGCTACGAGCACTCGATCGGCGTGTTCCATCTGGCCCGTCTCGCCGTGCAACAGCTTCGCCTGGCGCCCGGCGGGAGCATGATCGCCGATACCGACGCTCGCACGCTTGCCGCCGCGGCTCTCCTGCACGACATTGGTCACTATCCCTTTTCTCACGCCATCGAAGAGCTTGGCCCACCGGTGGTCAGTCACGAGGAAGCTGGGCGAGCGCTCATCACCCAGGACCCGGTCGCCTCGATTCTGAGAGATGCGTGGCAGGTCGATCCTGAAAGGGTCGCCACCATCGTGTCACCCGGTGGCGGCTCCCTTCCTCCTGTCGACCGGTTGCTTCGCGGCATCCTGTCCGGCCCCCTGGATGTCGACAAGCTCGACTATCTCCCCCGCGATGCGCTGGGGTGTGGTGTCCCCTACGGGGGTGTGGATACCTCTCGACTGATCGACAGCCTGCGCATCGCCACGCCGCCAGACGAAACGCTGCCGCGCATCGTTGTCGACTCGAAGGGGGTCAGTCCGCTCCATTCCCTGATCAACGCCCGGCAAGAGATGTTCGACAACGTCTACTGGCATCACACCAACCGGGCCTGCATGGCAATGCTCCTGCGCGCGGTCCAGGATGCGTTGCTCGCCGGCGCCGTGAATGGCCGCGAACTGACCGCTTTCGACGACCGTTCCCTGATGGCCGCACTTTCGACGCCCGAGATGCCGGAAACGACGCGACGACTGGTCACCGCGCTGGCCAATCGGACCATCCACAAACGGGCTGTCGAGTTCAGCGCCAACGCCAAGCCACTCTTCCACGAGCTCTCCCGGCTCTTTTTCGCTCCGGACCACCGCCGCAAGATCGAGATGGCCATGACCGACCGCTTGCGGACGCTCACCGGTATGGCGCTGCCCGATGAGGCCATCCTGGTCGATATTCCGAAACCGGAGCGCTGGCGGACCGATGTCTGGGTGGAGTTCGAGCATCCGCCGGTTGGATTCACCCACCTCATGCCCTGGCGGGATGTTGTCGGCCTGACCGACGAGGATTTCAAGCGCTATGAAGACCATCGCCGGCTGATTCGCATTGTGACGATCGAACCGGTCCGGGCCATCGTTCGCGATTCCTGGCAGGAGCTGCTGCTCCCGGAAATCGGGCTGCCACTGCGCTGATCTGGGTAGTCTCTGCCTGGTGATTACGCGTTTTGCACAGCGTCAGAGAGGAAGATTAGGGAGTTCTGCGTATTTACCCATCTCACAAGCGTGTCATACAATCAGTTTCGTAGGAGTGAGGCACTAATGGTCGTGCCCACGGCAACCGATGCCCTCGGTCATCCGTGAAGACGCTCCGGAACAGTGTGTGCGGTCGTTCCCAGTCTGGACGTTAATTGCGTAGTCCAGCGGGAGACCAGGATAAGGGGTTTACCATGGAATTCATCGAAGTCCGCCGGTTGCGGGCGGCACAACATCCACGCCGGTTGCTGCGCATGAGCGCGCACCACCGATCGATTGCAGCGGGGTTCGGTCCGCTGTTGGTTCTTTACGCCCTCTATACCCTCCTTCGCTGGACATTTGTCGAACGCGCGTCGATCGTGGGGGACCACAACGCCCATACGGTCATGCACCTCGAACAGCGGTTGGGCATCAACTGGGAATTGTGGATTCAGTCGCATGCGTTGAGCTGGTCGCAATCCACGTGGCTGGTCAACCATTACTACGTCTATGCCTTCTTTCCCGTGTTGATTGCAGCGGCGGCGCTTGCAGTGCTCCGGTCACCGGGAGCCTTCTACGAGTGGCGCACGATCTTCGTCGTGTCGCTGGCTTTTGCGCTGGTCGGTTTTGCCCTCTATCCGCTCACGCCGCCCAGACTGCTGGACGACTCGTACGGTTTTGTCGATTCGCTCATGATGACCGGGCCCCGCTACTACGGCGACGAGTCAGGATCCTCGCTCTTCAATCTCTATGGCTCGATCCCAAGTCTGGTCAATGAATACGCGGCCATGCCGAGTATGCATGTCGGTTGGTCGGCGGTTGCCGCGGCGCTGCTCATTGCCGCGTTCCCGAGAAGCAGAGCCGTGAAGATCGTGGCCATCAGCCACGTTGCCATGATGCAGCTCTCGGTCGTGGCAACCGGCAATCATTACCTGATCGACGGCATCGTCGGCCTGATAGTCGTGGCTCTTTCCTGGGTGGTCGTGATACACGGACTCCCCCGCGCCAATGCGTGGTGGGCTGCCAGCGGTCAGACCAGGAACGATCTGCCCATCTGCCAGGAGTAAAGCAACGTGAGCGAAACCGAGTCACCAGCACCCGAACCTACTGCAACGGCTCGGGCGCTCAGGGCCGACTGGCTGCTGACAGCCTTTCTGGCCTACTTCCTGATCATCTCGGGAGTCGTTCTGCTGTTGATTCTGATTGCGTGGAACAACGGGAGCTGAAGGGGTCCGAAGTCCGAAGGAGTGTAGTTCGGGCACCTGTGGCCCGATGCTGAACACCGGAACATCCGTCGCCGGGCGCTGTGGGCCCGACGACGGATTGCGTTTGTCCTAAATCCCTGCGACCGTAATCGCGCCCTCATTCGCCTGGGTGACGAGTGCCGCGTACTTCGCCAGCACACCACTGGTGTACCGTGGCTTGGGCGCTTTCCAGCTCGCCAGCCGCTCGGCGATGACGTCGTCGCTGACGTTGACGCGGAGTGAGCGGTTCTCGATATCCATGACGATAATGTCGCCCTCGTGAACCGCCGCGAGCGGTCCGCCAACATAGGCTTCCGGCGCGACATGCCCGGCCATCAGGCCCTTGGTGGCGCCGCTGAAACGCCCGTCGGTCACCAGCGCACACGATCCGCCAAGTCCCTGGCCGATCAGCGCGGCCGTGATGGCCAGCATCTCCTGCATACCCGGTCCGCCCTTCGGGCCCTCGTAGCGAATGACCACGACATCCCCGTCATTGATCTGATTGGCGTAGACCGCTTCGAGCGCCTGATGCTCCGAGTCGAAAACGCGGGCTGGTCCCTCGTGGTAGAGACGCTCGTAGCCAAAGATCTTGATCACCGCGCCATCGGGGCAGATGTTGCCTTTCAGAATGACCAGACCGCCCGAATCCTTGAGCGGTTTCTCGACGGTGACGACGACATCCTGGCCAGGTGTCTCTTTGGCGTGTTTCGCTTCTTCAGCGAATGACTTGCCGCTGGCGGTCAAGAGATCGCCCCTCAGCTTGCCCCCTTCGATCATTCGCTGGGCGACGAGCGGCGTGCCACCCGCCGCGTCGAGGTCCGCAGCCGCATACCGCCCGCCCGGCATCATGTCGCAGATCAACGGGGTGCGGCGGGAAATCTGGTCGAAGTCATCGATATCGAGCTCGACATCCGCCTCACGGGCGAGCGCCAGCAGGTGAAGCACGGCGTTGGTCGACCCACCGCTCGCCGCCACACCGGCGATGGCATTCTCGAACGCTTCCCGGGTGAGGATGTCGCGCGGCCTGATACCGCTCTCCAGCAAGCTCATGATCAGCTGACCGGCTTTGCGCCCGATTTCCATCTTTTCTGGATTGACGACGCTCTGCTTGGTGCCGTCGCCAGCTTTGGCCTGATCCCAGGAAACTGCAGGGGGCGAGGCGGTGCCCAATGGCGAGAGACCGATGAACTCCATGGCCATGGCCATGGTGTTTGCGGTGTACTGGCCGCCGCAAGCGCCGTGGGTCGGGCAGGCATGATCCTCGATCAGGCGCAGTTCCTCATCGCTGATCTTGCCGGCCTTGAATGCGCCGATCGCTTCATAGACAGAACGGACCGTCGCTTCCCGCATCTCGCCGTTGATCTCCACCTCACCGGGCAGAATCGTCCCACCGTAGATAAGGAAGCCGGGGATATTGAGCCGGGCCAGCGCCATCGACAGTCCGGGCAGGGTCTTGTCGCATGCGCCGAGTCCGATGACTGCATCGAACATGTGCCCGCGGCCAACCAGCTCCACGGAATCGGCGATGATCTCGCGAGAGATCAGCGACGTCTTCATCCCCTCGGTGCCCATGGTGATGCCGTCTGAAATGGAAACCGTATTGATCTCCATGGGCACACCACCGGCCGCCCGAACGCCTTCCTTGACGGCATGAGCGAGCGTCCGCAACCCGAAGTTGCACGGCATCGTTTCGATCCAGGTGTTGGCGATCAGCACCATCGGCTTGCCGAGGTCTTCGTCGGTCAGACCGATGCCCTTGAGCATGGCGCGGGCGCCGGCTCGTTCGACGCCGTCGAGGATGTGGCGGCTCTTGTGCCGAACATCGAAATGACCGTTCTTTCCGTTGCTGCTTCCTGCCATCGACTTGCCCTTCTCACGCCAAATACCGGCTCATCACATTCCGGACGGCATACTACGCCTATTCAGGCAGTTTCTCATACTTGGCATGTGTCCTCAACCGGTCAACCAATTGGAGACGACAGCAGGCAGTGGGCAGCAGGCAGCAGGCAGCAGGCAGGGTGATGGTCCGAGGTCCGAGGTCCGCAATCCGTAGTCCGAAGTCCGAAGTCCGAAGTCCGATAGGAGCGTGCGCGACCTTGGATGACGATCGGAAAGCGCCTCCCGTTTCCGCGAAACCACCCTGCCGCCCGCTGCCCGCCGCCTGCCGCCCGCTCCGTCCTTTGACGCGACAGAGCCCGTTCACGGATACTCACGGCATTGGCTTCGCCGTGCGACGAGTCGCCTCTCCTTTGCACGTCGCCCATGCCTGATTGAGAACAAGGCTTCAGGTTCCGAACTCGATGTCGACATTTCAGGATGCATCGCGAACGATAGTTGCGCCGAATGGCACGGATCCCGATCATCCAGACGATCCCGCTGACAGAGGTGAAATCCCGGACATCGTTGTCCGGCGACTGCCGCTCTATGTGCGAGCGCTGAAGGATCTTTCCGCCCGCGGCATTCCCTCGGCGTCGTCCGAATCGCTGGCGGAGGCGATTGGCGTCACGGCTGCGCAGATTCGCCGCGATCTCTCCTACTTCGGCCGGTTTGGCAAGCAGGGCAAAGGCTACGACACTCAGTTTCTGGGAGAAGCGATCGCCGGTTTCCTGAAAATCGACCGGCAATGGGACGTCGCTCTGGTCGGATTCGGCAACCTGGGCCGGGCCATCGTGCACTACCGGGGGATGATCCCTTCGGCGTTCTCGATCGCCGCCATCTTCGACCGAAAAGCCGCCGACCTTCAAAATCAGGCGACGGGAATCGCTGTGCTCGGCGACGATTGCATCCGCAGCGAAGTCGCCCGGCTGGGGATCAAGATCGGCATTGTGGCGGTGCCCGCCAGCGCAGCCCAGGAAGTCGCTGACAACCTGGTGGCGGGTGGCGTCCTGGCGATTCTGAACTACGCACCAGTCGTGTTACGTGTCCCCGACAACGTCACCGTCCGCGAGATCGATCCGATCAGTGCGATGCAGTCGATGACGTTTTATTTGCCGGATTAGGGAGTAGTGCATAGTTCGTAGTTCGTAGTTCATAGTTGATAGTTGATAGTGCATAGTTACGAGTTTTCTTTGCATGGTTGCCTCTATGCACTATGCACTATGCACTACATACTATGCACTTACTGCGCTAGGTACCCCCCATCAACAGGCAACACCGCGCCAGTCACGAACGATGCCGCGTCCGACGCCAGGAAGAGGATCGCTTCGGCGACTTCTGAGGGCTCGCCGATGCGGCCCATGGGGTGCATCTTCTCGATCGCTTCCAGATACTCCTGACCGCCCGGCTCGTCGGGAAGCTGTTTGACCCGCTCGGTGCGGATCGTGCCGGGGGCGACGGCGTTGACGCGAATGTTCTTCGCTGCCCATTCGATAGCCAGGTGCTTGGTCAGACCGGTGGCCACGAACTTGGCGGGACCATACGCCGCCTGCCGCGATTGCCCCGCCATACCCGAGATCGACGACAAGCAGACGATCGAACCGCCGTTTTCATTCTCCAGCATGGCTTCGATCGCGAATTTGCAGGTGAGAAACATGCCGCGACCGTCGATCGCCATCACCTGATCCCACGCGTCGACCGAGGTATTCAGCACGTCGTCGAGCGGGATGATGCCGGCATTCGCCACCAGCACATCGAGGCGGCCATACGCCTCAGTCGCAGCGGCGATCATCCGGCGGGCATCATCCTCGACTGAGACATCGCCCACGACGGCGACGACCGCCGCACCTGTCGCCGTCAACTTCCCGGCCAGCGCTTCGATCGGCCCGGCCTGGATATCGGTGACCACAAGCTGGGCACCCTCCCTGGCGAAGAGCTCCGCGGTTGCCCGGCCGATACCGAATGCGGCGCCAGTGACGACGCAGACCTTACCCATGAGACTTCCAGGCGGACCTGAGCGCTCTACTGTCATGGTGCATGGCTCCTTCAATAGTAAAGGGACTAGACCCGTTGCCGGTTCTGGAGACGATCGACTGCTTCGACAACAGTCGCTTCTATCCGGCTGCCGATATCGGCAATCACAAGCTCGACGCCCTCGGCAAGCAGTGGCTCAATCGCCTCGACGCCGGGGCTGCCGGCCACAACCGTTCCCCCTGCTTCGACCATCCTCGCAACAACCTGCGATGGAGTCTGAATCCAGGTATCACTCTCTTCTTCGGCGCCCGCGATGACGACGATATCGACCTCATTGAACTCGAGTCCGGGAAACGCAAGATCGTCGGTTCGCACCGGGGTTACGACGATCTCGACGCTGGGGTTGTACATCGCCATATGGTGTGGGCTCGGCCCAAAGGAACCCTGTGTGCGAGCGTGCATGGAGCCGATGTGAGCGCCATCCGCAACAACACGCCCAACCACCAATCCATGATTGGTCAGTGCTCGTCCGACCGTCTCCGCGATTTCATCAAGATCACCACTGCCTGCGATCGCGACGACCGGCACTCGCACTGGCTGGCCAGGCGGGAAGAGCATCTCCAGGATGGCCGGAACCGGATCCCTGGCTGGACCAGCCGTGGGTTGATAGTGGGGGTAGAGTCCCGGAGCGGTATTGATCTCGACGATGCCGCCCCCGGTTTCCCAAACCGATTTCGAGATATCCGGCGCCAGGAAATCGAGCCCACCGAGATCGATACCCATCGACCGGCACGCCTGCACGGCAATCGCCGCATTGTCGGGATGGATCTGATCGGTCACGTCGACCCGGGTACCGCCATTCGCTCCAGATGGAATCAGTTTGACCTTGACCACACGGTCCTTTTCCGGAACGTCGGTCAGCGTCAGGCCCTGCTTCGCCAGGGCAACGGCCGTCTGCTCGTTGATCTGAATTGCGGCCAGGAAATTACCATCGACCGCCTGCCGTTCCGGGCGGGCATTCTCGACGGCGACCAGCTCCTCCACCGTCGAAACGCCGTCCCCTGTGACGGAGGCAATCTCCCGTTCGAGCACCGCCCAGACCTTGAAATCGATCACGAGGATTCTGTAGGAGATCCCCTCCAGGAATTTCTCGACGACGATCTGCTTGTTCGTGGCAAACGACGCGGTGCGTTCGAAAGCGGATCGCAATTCCGCTTCGTCCCGGATATCGGTCATGACTCCTTTGGAGTGATTCTCCGAAAGAGGTTTCAGTACGACGGGATACCCGATCCTGGCTGCACCGCTGACTGCTTGCTCGACTGTCGTAACGAGCACGTTGGCTGGGACTGGAAGACCTCGGTCCCGCAGCAACTGGCTGGCCAAATTCTTGTTTCTGGCGAAGCGTGTGCCCAGAATCGTCGTATCCGACGTCCACAATCGCCAAAACTGCTTCAGGTATTTGCCGTTGCCGAAATCCATCAAGTGCGATGCCTTGATCGGCTGGCGAAGGGGTATCCCGCGACGGCGCGCTTCCCGGATAAAACGAGGCGTATCGCCGATCTCTTCAGTCGTCGCTGGATTGATGATCGCTCGTTCAAATCTGTGGACGAAGGAGGAGGCATGCGAGATACCCTGGAGGAGATCGTCCAGGGCCACAATGGCGATCTCCGCCGTTTCCCGGCCAGCGGTCGGATCGACATACTCGCAAATGACGTCGAACCCGCCGCCCTCTCGCCTCCTCGCCTTGGAAAACGAGACATCCCATCCACCAAGCCTCTGCAATCCGAGCATCAGCAGAGCAAGCGCTTCTCCCACATCGTTCAGCTTGGTGGGCTCTCCAGCCGGGTCGATGACGCCGTGCAACTCGGCGAGCCGTTCCGCGACATCGTCGAAGTTCGACTGGTCACCGCTCTCGAAACCCTTCACATCGAGGACAACATGCACGACGGGTTTTTCGGAGAGACGGCTGGGGCCACGATAGATGGACGTTGATTCCGCCCGAACGAGTGAGGCCCGACCATACTGAGGACGCTCGCTCTCGTTGGCCATCGGCAGACGACCGTTTTTGACCAGATGGTATGCACCGGCGAGGGCGGAGATATTGTGCTGGACGAAATCAACGCGAACGTACGACTCTTGTTCGTCCTGAGCCCAGGCGCCAACCACCCTCGACGGTCTGGGAAAGTTGCGCGCGATCTCCGACGTGTATTGGACTCTCATGCCAAATTGGACTGTACGGAGCGCCGCTTCGGACACCAGCTCGACCATGCCCTCATCGCCGCGGTACACCGCCAGGCCCCAGACGGCGTTCATGGCCTCCGCTTTTGTTGCCGTCGACGTGTAATTCACCGACTTGCCCCGGCGAGACCCGCCGATCTGGCGCCAGTTCGGATGACTGCCGGGATACTGGCTGGCCATCATGGCTTCGGCCTGCATATAGGCAACTTTGGCAAAGACCGGCGAGGGAAACTGTGGATACAGTTCACACAACGCCATCGCCAGCCAGTGATCGTGCCGGGGCACGACACCCTGATCGACGATGTCCCCATCCTTGACCCGGGTCAGGAACTCTCCGGCTCGAACCGCCTGCTCCAGAAACGGCCCATCAGGAAAGTGCTGCGCCAGCCGCGTGATGGCCAGCAGGGCTTCTCCGGGGTAATAGTCTGATTCCGGAGTGGGAAGCATTTCCTCAGAGCTGACGAGATACGAATTGAAGTACTGTCCCGGAGAATCCTCCATCTCGAGCGCGTCGAGAAAGACGGTGAGATCGGCGATCAAGTCGTCGTACTGGCTGTCCTTCAGCACCCTGCGCCGTTCCAGGAGCGCAACAAGCGCCAGCGCCTGTCCCCCGAGCTTCATCCTGCCCTTGTAGCAGAAGGCCTTTCCACCAAAAGGGGTGGGCACCGATGCCTCGAACAGCCACCTGCATGCGGACTCAGCGGCTTCGAGCCAGCGCGAGTTTCTATTCAGGTCATAGCACTGGAAAAGAGAGTAGATCGTTCCGGCATGCCGGACTTCGTTGTATTGATTCCGGTTGTAGGTATTGGTTTCAGGATAATAAAGGTAAGCGAATCGACCATCCGACCCGATCGAACCAGCGATCCAGTCCGCGCCCATTGCCATGCGCTTCCGGGCGAGGTTGGCCAGTCTGTCACGCTTCAGGGGACGTTTGCCATCGAGGAGAGAGCTCGCTTCTTCCGGCAAATGCATCGGCGCGGGTCGTACCGTTGAGTCCGTCGACATTGAGATCTCCTGCGTCACGCCCCCGAAGCGCGCCAACTGACGTTCCGGATTCCGGATTTCTGACTTCCCTGATTCACTTTCGAGAAGAATACGAAGATTTGCGGGCCCACGCTATCGATCGACAACGCGAAGGAGGGGCTCCTCAACGGTGAGATTTACTTCGAATGCGAACGTACGCCGATGGACACTCCATTGACCTGGAAAATTGAGAGAAATGTCGAATCTTGATTTTCGGTGTAAAGTCTCATTGCATAGTTGCGCAACGGCACTGTTTGCCGTAGGATTACTCCAGCAGTCCACGATGATTGTTGGGCTTGGGTTGGATGTTGGTGCTTTGGGGAGGATCCATGAACGAGAAAGAGTTTGAACTGACTGAAGGGCTTGAGGTGGATACAGACCGCCGAACCCTGCTGAAGTGGCTCCTCGGCGGCACCACGGCCGTTGTCGCTGGAGTCACACTGAGTGACAGCATCCTCGCTCAGGGCGATGATGATGACGACGACGATGATGACGATCCAAATCCGCCAGTCGGCGATGATGACGACGACGACGATACCGATCCGCCTGCAGATGATGACGACGATGATGACGACGACGATACCGACCCACCTGCAGATGATGACGACGATGACGATGATGATGACGACGACGACGGCGGCCATCCTGGCAAGAAGCCGTGGAAGCATCACAAGCATGGCAAGACCTCTGGCGGCGCTGCCGTAGAGTCGCTGCCGAACACCGGCACCGGTTCGACCTCCAGCTCGAATGGCATGCTCGGCGTCGCCACTGTTGGCGCAGCTGCGGCCTACTTCGCTGGCAAGTACCTGCGCCAGACCGCGTCGGAGTCCGCCGAGTAAATCTCGCGCTCCTTCACAATCGATAGCCTGTCAGGCGGCCGCTCGAATGAGCGGTCGCTTGCATTTTGGGCAGTCAGAGCGTAGTTCGGGCACCTGTGGCCCGATGTAGGCAGTTGGCAGTCGGCAGTCGGCAGTTGGCAGTTGGCAGTTGGCAGTTGGCAGTTGGCAGTCGGCAGTCGGCAGTCGGCAGTCGGCAGTCGGCAGTCGGCAGTCGGCAGTCGGCAGTCGGCAGTCGGCAGTCGGCAGTCGGCAGTCGGCAGTCGGCAGTCGGCAGTCGGCAGTCGGCAGTCGAACAGAGCGTAATCTCTGCCTCTCGGCATTGCTGACCTTCCTCTCCGCCTTTCCGCCTATTCGCCTTTCCGCCTCGTCCCCACTGAACGAACAGTTGCGCCATCCCCCATCCTGTGCTTAGCTAGCCCTCATCACCAGCGTCCCCGCACGCTGGCGACCATACCGAACCGCACGATCCACTGAGGAAAGGGGGATGGCCGTGCGCAGAGGGACGGTACGACGGCACGGTGCGCTCATCTCGAGCACACGTCGTTTGCAGGCGACACTTATCGCCGTGTTCGTCACACTGACACTCCTACCGGGCTCCGGGCTGGCGGCTCCGGGTGGGCAAACCTCGCAACCTGATTCCAGCACAGTCAATCTCGGCGGCGGCGCCTATCAGGTCGTTGCTTCGGTCTTTGCCGAAGGCACCGACGGCCAAGCCGGTACCCAAGCATCCAGCGGACACTGGATTACGACCAACGACAATCTCGTTGCGCTGCCTGGCTGCACCGAGTCGTCATGCCCATGGGTTCCCACAGGAACGGGGACTGAAGGGCGGTATGGTCCACAAACCACCTGTGCCGAAGCAGATGGTCTTTGCTGGGTCAAAATCGTGTCCAACACCACCGGAAAATGCACGGTGGCGCCGGTCCACGACCGGGGGCCTCTCTTCGTTCGGGACAACTGGTGGGCTCCCCAGAGTCAGCGCGAATACAACGTGCCACAGGGGATTCCAGCGGCCGAATATGCCCGGGACGGCGTCGACTTCGGTTTTGGACCAGGCATCAGCGATGTTGGCAACAATATCAAGGATGTCTATCGCTATGCGGCCGGTATCGATATCGCCGGCGGCACCTGGAAAGCCCTGGGACTCGCGACCTCGACCGGCATCACGACGGTGACGGTGACGATGCTCTGGCAAGCCGGCATCACACACGACCAGGCCTGTGGCGGGTCGAGCAGCTCCGGCAGCGGCTCCGGGACAACAGCCGGCGCCAACGCGGCCACGACCACCGGATTGAATCTTCGCTCCACATCGTCGACCTCCGGCAGCGTGGTGACCCTCATTCCGTCCGGCGCCCGGATCAAAGTGACGGGTCAGAGTGTGAGCGGGTTCTATCCCGTCACCTATCTGAGTTCCAGTGGCTGGGCATCTGGCGACTACATCCGGTTCGACTCAGGCGCTGATCCTGGCGCTTCGAGCGGGTCGTCGTCCGGTTCCGGATCGCTCTCCGGTTCGATGTATGTCATCGGTGGTTCGCTCAATCTGCGATCGGGCGCCGGCACTGGCTATAGCGTAGTGACCCTCATGCCGAACGGCGCGAAAGTGACCCTGACGGGTCAAAGCTCCGGCAGCTGGCGAGCGGTTACCTACAACGGCATGTCAGGTTGGGCTCATGCTGACTACCTGAGCACATCAGCTCCATCGAGCAGCGGCAGCACCAGCGGAGCCAGCGGCGGCGGCACGGCTCGGACAACTGCAGGAGTCAATCTCCGATCGGGCGCCGGCACGAGCTATGGCGTGCTCCTTGTGGTTCCGAGCGGCGCCTCCGTGACCCTCGCCGGGTCGACCTCCAATGGATTCACAAGAGTGACCTACAACGGGACGACTGGCTGGCTTTCGTCGACCTACCTCACCACAGGGTCGAGCAGCAGCAGTTCCGGATCGTCATCGAGCGCCACGGGCACCGGTACGGTCATCGACGGCACCCTCAATCTGCGGTCTGGTCCGGGAACGGGCTACGGCGTCCTGGTGGTGATGCCAGACAGCGCAACCGTTACGCTCCTCGGCGAGTCCCAGAATGGGTTCGTCAAGGTGACGTACAAAGGAACGACTGGATGGGCATCCTCGACCTACATCCGCGCGGGAGGATCATCGTCGAGCAGTACAGGTAGTGGCACCGCAACCGTGATCGACGGATCGCTCAATTTACGGGCGACCGCGTCGACCAGTGGCCAGGTCCTCCTGGTCATGCCCGACGGGGCTCGCGTCACCCTGCTGGGAGAAACGCAGAACGGCTTCACCAAGGTCTCGTACAACGGGACGACTGGATGGGCCTACAGCATCTACCTGCGGTGAGCAGCGGAAATCGGGTCGACCGTAGCACTTCCCTGCGTCACTTTTTCGTCATGCTGCGGGCTTGAGGAGAAGAGGCAGCGAGGCGCGAAACGAGCGAATGACCGGATCGGGGTCGGCGGCAGCACGGGTTCGTGCTGCCTGCTCGACTTTACTCGGTGTGAAGCCGACTGGCTTTGTCATCAGAATGAGATCGAGCAAGAAGGGAAATCGCGTTACTTCCAACGCCAGCACATTCTCGATCTGCAGCCCGTGAACCTGGCCCGTTTCTGTATCGGCGCGAACCATCCAGCCGCCTGACAGGTACCTGCTCAAACAGTACGGCGCTGTCTCATCGAAATCGACGTAGAGCGTGTCGGCGAAATCGTCGTAGCTCAATTGCCAGTCGTCGAGTCGCTCAGTTGCCAGCGCGTCGTCAATTTGCTGAACCAACTCATCCATTTCCTGATAGTTCATAAGCGTTCCTCATCAGGGTGGATCGCGTTCACCGGGAAAGCGGTCACCACCATTCCTTCCAAAACGCCTGCGTAGTTTTCCTGAAACTCAACGACGACCTTCAAGTACCCTTGCTGAAATAGTTCTCTATCTGTGATTCGCTGATAGTGACATCTCCGTCTCTCATATCCGCGATCATAGGTCACAACATCCGGACGCTCTACACATCTTCGCACAAGGTCGAGCTTGCCCAACAACGTCGGATGCCTGCGGACGATATGGTCGGTCCATTGATGAGCCAGTAAATGGACCGGGTGGGCGTCTGGATCCTCGCAAGAGAGCAAGATCTCCAAGTCTCTCTCCCTGCAGTGACGGCCATTGTTGACAAGCTACTCCCACTCGATCGTCGCCGGGGGCTTGGAGGAGATGTCGTAGACGACCCGATTGATGCCGCGAACTTCGTTGACGATGCGGTTGCTGATGAGAGCGAGGATGTCGTACGGGATGCGGGCCCAGTCGGCCGTCATGGCGTCCTGGCTGGTCACCGCCCGGATGGCGCAGACCTTGGCGTAGGTTCGGTAGTCGCCCATCACGCCGGTTGAGTGGACGGGCAGAAGAACGGCGAAGAACTGCCAGATTTCCTGCGCCAGTCCGGCGTTCTCGATTTCCTCCCGGACGATGGCGTCCGCCCGTCGCAAAAGGTCCAGATCTTCATCGGTGACCGAGCCGAGCAATCGAACGGCCAGACCGGGTCCCGGGAATGGCTGCCGCCAGACGACTTCGTCCGGCAGACCCAGCGCGGTACCCACCGCTCGCACTTCGTCCTTGAACAGAAAGCGCAGCGGCTCCAGCAGCTCGAATTGCAGATCCTCTGGCAACCCTCCCACGTTGTGATGCGTTTTGATCTTGGCCGCGGCTTTGGTATCGGCAGTGGTGCTTTCGATGACATCCGGGTACAGCGTGCCCTGCGCCAAAATCTCAAAGGGACCGTGACTGGCCGCTTCTCGCTCGAACACGCGCACGAACTCGTCGCCGATGATCTTGCGCTTTTCCTCAGGGTCGGTGACGCCGGCCAGCCGGCCGAGAAACCCATCGCCCGCATCGGCATAGACGAGCTTCATACCGAAGTTGCGGGCGAAGACCTCCCGCACCAGCTCCGGCTCACCCTGCCGAAGCAGACCATTGTTGACAAAGACCGGCGTCAGTTGGTCCCCGATGGCCCGGTGAATGAGCGCCGCCGCAACCGACGAATCGACGCCCCCACTCAAACCCAGCAGCACTCGCTTGCTGCCCACTTTCTCCCGAATATCGGCAATCGACGCATCGACGAACGACTCGGGGGTCCAGTTCTGGTCGCATCCGCACATCCGCGTCAGGAAGTTCTCGATGACGCGCGCACCGAGTGGGGTATGAACGACCTCGGGGTGAAACTGGATACCGGCGACATTTCCCCTGGCGATCGCCGCCACCGGCGCGTTGGCGCTGCGGGCCACCAGATCGAATCCTTCGGGAAGCGCATCAACATGGTCGCCGTGACTCATCCAGACATCGAGACGACCGGGCAGGTCGGCAAACAACGGGGACTCGCCGACGATCTCCAGCTCGGCCGGACCATACTCGCGCCGGTCAGCCGGCGCCACCCGGCCGCCCAGCCCATTGGCGATCAGCTGCATGCCGTAGCAGATGCCGAGCACCGGCAGACCCGAATCCCAAATCCAATCTGGAAGCTGCGGCGCCCCCGGTTCGTAGACACTGGCCGGACCGCCTGAAAGGATCAGCCCTTTCGGTTTCAGGGTCTGAATGCGCTCATAGGGGACATCGTGCGGCACCAGCTCGCTATAGACATTGGCCTCGCGCACCCGGCGGGTGATGAGCTGGCTGTATTGCGAGCCGAAGTCGAGCACGATCACCGAATCGATCGGCTCCGACGCCTCGTCGATCAACAGGTGTGCCGGGTCGTCGAGCGCATGATCGGCGACAGTGACCTGCCCCTCGCTCGGGTCGATGGAATCGACGGACTTTGGTTCGAGATTCGGAACATTGCGATCAGGCATGGTACCCCCGGAAAGGCAGCGAACGGCACTGCGGCAATTCTAAGGGGGTGACTGGGAACTGGTGGCTGGTGGCTGGCAACTGGTAACTGGTAACTGGTAACTGGTAACTGGTAACTGGCAACTGGCAACTGGCAACTGGTGACTGACTGCTACTACTCGCCAGTTGGAATGTCGAGGGATTCCGTAATCTCGAGTGTGTCGAGGACGACAGTAGGGGCCAGGCGCTCTCCATACCGGAAGCTGAATCCCTGCACTGGAGCGCCGGTCTGCAGATTGAGTACCTGGAGCTCGATTGAGTAGTCGCCCAGGGGAGTGTCGGCCGGTACCGGCAGCGCAAGACTCGCCTGGACCTGGCCATGCCGTCCTGGATCGGTCAACGACAGCGGCGCAGTGACGTCAGAACGGATGGCGCCGCTGACGTCGGTCAGCTGGAGGCGAACCTCATAGACCGCCTCGGTCCCGTTCAACGCGCTTTCGTCGAGTTGGTCGAAGAAAAGCGTCACTGGAATCGTCGAGCCCGGTAGCGCCGCGGTGGCATCGGTCCAGGCGACCAGCCTGCCGATGCCCGGCCAGAGCATCATGCCCGATCGGCCTTCCTCCAGAAACGCGGGAATCGCGTCGCCGCGGAGATCGTAGAGCCGGGCATATTCGAGACCGTTCAGCCAGACGGTAAGCGCCGGCTCTTTGTTCGCCAGCTCGTCCTGCCATGGTTGCCACACCGCGCCTCGACTCTGGGAGGTGACGTAGAGGAGGTAAAAATCGCTGCGTGTCCAACGGTAGAGACCACGTGGATCGTCGACAAACGAGGCATTCCGGATGACGCCGTCCGTGAAATAGGAGAGCGCTGAAGGCCAGGCATCGGTCGCGACCACCACGGAAGCGTCATCGGGCAGCTCGCTCAGAAATGCGCCAACCTGATCGAGCCCCTCACCCCAACCAACCATCATCGAACCGGGCGCCGCGTCTGCTCCACCGAGCAGGGGGTTGTAGTAGCTCAGATAGTAGGGAGCTGTGGCACGCACGCCGCTGACCTGCATCACGAACGTCAATGTGACCAGTGAGGCCGCGGGAAGCCAGCCCGGCATGCCGCCTCGCCTGCCGATGCGCTGCGCTGCGGTGATGATCCCCCATGCCGCCAGCAGCGCCGCCAGCGGATAGACCGGCAGGAGATAGCGATCGAACTTCTTGGCGGCAAAGGACATCAACAGCCCGTAGCTGGCCGCTGCCATCAGCAACGATATGGCGATCTGGCGCTGAACACGGGGCACGTCGAACCGTCGCGACCAGATCACCAGCGCCACAGCCAGCACCACGCCAACGATCACCGGTGGCGTGGCGCGCCAAAGGAAGGTCGTGGGATAGAACTGGAATCCGGGGTCTCCGCTGTACAACTGCCCGGCGAACACGACCGTGTTCTCATGCCCCTCGATCGCAGCGGTTTCGGCGAAGTCGAGCATCTGGCGCATCGTGCCGATGGGATCGACCCAGAGTGCCGGCCAGAGGAGAACGCACGTCACAAATGCCGACGTTCCCCAGATCATCAACGGGCGAATGCAACTCCTGACCGATGCCATCCAGCCGCCGCCAGCTATACGCCAATCGCGGGCATCGATCAGCAGCATCACCGCAAACCAGACAGCGAGGATACCTATCTGCGATCTCGTCAATACCGCAAGCCCGGCCGCCACCCCGGAAACCAATAGATCCCGCTTTCGATACCCCCGACAGAGATAAACCGATCCGGCCAGCACCGAGAGCTGCATGAACCCGGCGGCAGTGGCATCGATATGGAGCAGCCGGGAGAGGGCCAGCGGGAAAGGGTCGAGCGCCATGATCAGAAAACCGAAGAGCGCGACCCCAAACGGCAGAAGCTTCAATGCGTAGAGAAATGAAAGCAGAAAGACGATTGTCAGCGCCAGGACGATCATCGTCCGCCCGGCGACCATGATGTCCAGCGGTTCGTAACCGAGATCGGTCAGGATCAGAGCGACGCGGTTATTACGCTGGGAGATCTGCCCGTCGATGCGGTCGATATAATCATTCGCTTTCCACCAGTATCCGGCCGCGCCCAGCCACATCACGGTGACGCCGGGGTGGGCGAATTGATAGGTCGACTTGAGATCGCCACTGGAAAGCGCTTCGTAGAAGTTCGCCGAGCGAGCCAGCCAGATCGGTTCGTCCGGGGTCACCATCCGGTCGAGCTCGACGATGCGCGGCAGGAGAAATGTTGCCGCGAGGAGAAGCAGAGCGGCAACTCTCCAGGCCACCGGTTTCGACCAGCCGGCGTCCTGCGCTTCCCCTCGTTTTCTCTCCCGGCGTGGCGCCAGAACCACGCCCTCCCGCCGGGGGATCCGGGAGACCGGGAGCGGGACAGGTCCCGGCGATCGGCTCGCCGGGACATCCCCAGTCAACAACGTTGGGCTTCCTCGGCCTGTCACGGCGGTGGGCGTCGTTCCTTCTGGCGATGCGAGCGTTCGCGCTGCTTACACTCCGGCGATTCGGTAGATCGAACCATTCAGATCGATGACGTAAAGCTCGCCATTGGCATCTTCGGCAAACGAGCTGATGTTGAGCTCGGTCGGCACCGGTTCGGATGCCGAGTATGTACCATCACCATTGCTCGCCAGAAGCCAGATGTAGCCGGTTCCATAATCGCCAAAGAAATAAACGCCGTCGAGGCTGGGAATCCCGGCTCCCCGGTAAACGTAGCCACCGGTCACCGAGATACCGACATCGCGGCCATAGGCAAAAACCGGCCAGGTCAGATTGCTGTTGCTCTCGCATTGCGGATCGTTGTAGCAGCTAAATCCCTCGGCCAGACTCCAGCCGTAGTTCTGCCCGCCAATCCCGGCCGGCTGGACGTTGATCTCCTCATAGGAATTCTGGCCGACATCGGCAATCCAGAGATCGCCGGTGGCGCGATCGAAACTGAACCGCCAGGGATTGCGCAAACCGGTAGCCCAGATCTCCCCTCTGGCGCTGAAGACCGCCGTGAAGGGGTTGTCGGTCGGAATCAGATATCCACCCTCACCGGGATCGGAGTCCATGTCGAGACGGAGAATCTTGCCCAGCAACACACCGAGATTCTGGCCATTGCCACTCGGATCACCCTGACTGCCGCCATCCCCCAATCCGATGTAGAGGTATCCATCGGGGCCAAACGCCATCATGCCGCCGTTGTGATTGGACGCCGGCTGCTCGACCGACAGCACGCGAAACGCCGTGCTCGTGTCGACCTGATCGGGATTGTCAGACGCCTGCTCGTATCGCTCGACCAGGGTGTTGCCGTTCACATCGGTGTAATGGACAAAGAGTCGCCCGTTCTCGGCGAAACTCGGATGCAGGGCCAGACCAAGCAGCCCCTGTTCGCTGCCGCCGCTGACCCGATCGCTCAGATCGAGCCACGGGGTGGGTTCGATCGCGCCGTCGCGCCAGATCAGAATCTGGCCGGTCTGGTCGACGACCAGGAAGCGCCCGCTGCCATCGTTGGGATCGACCATGAATACTGGTTTGTCCAGCCCCTCGACCAGCAGGGAGAGCGAGAACTGGCCGGCCTGCTGCGCGGACAGCCGGGCGGAAACCGGGGTCAGACCAGCCAGTCCGGCTATTGCGGAAAGTTTGATCGCCATTCGGCGAGTCAATGACAGCGGGAATGTGTTCACAGTTGCTCCTTTACCACCGATATATCCCTACATCGCCGTCCAACCGCCATCGACCGGCAGCGCGTGCCCGTGGATCATCGCGGCGCCCGGCCCAGCCAGGAAAACGACCGCTGCCGCGATCTCTTCCGGGGTAGCCAGGCGACCGAGCAGGGTGCGATGCAGGATGTCGTCCAAAAACTCGGGTTGTGCTTCGAACATGGGGCGCGTCAGTGGTGTATCGACAAACGTCGGACAGACCGCGTTGACGCGAATATTGTGCTCGGCCCATTCGACCGCCAGGACGCGCGTCATATTGACGACCCCGGCCTTGCTCGAACAGTAGGCGGCCCGCTGGTAGTAGCCGACCAGACCCATGATGCTCGCCATGTTGATGATCGAACCGCCGCTGGGGTTCTGATCCCGCATTTGCCGCCCCACCGCTTGCGCCATGAAGAAGACACCCTTCAGGTTTACGTCGATCACGCCATCCCAGTCCTGCTCGGTCACGTCGAAGGCGTTGCGGCGGATGTTCACCCCGGCGTTGTTGACCAGAATGTCGACCCGGCCATGCTGGCCGGCGGTGGCGCCGACACACGCGGTGATCTGGGAAAGATCGCGCACATCGAGATCGACGATCGAACCCGCGCCACCCGCTGCCTCGATCATGGCCAGGGTTTCCGCGGCTTTGTCCCGGCGGTCGGGCAGCTCAGTGATCGCCACCGTTGCACCCTCTCGCGAGAGCGCGACAGCACACGCCTGCCCCAATCCCGAACCCGCGCCCGTTACGATGGCGACCTTTCCTGCCAGCATTCTTCGCTCCGTTTTCGTTCCGATCGATATCGAGGCACGTTAGCCATTTCCTGCTCAATTGTCCCGGACAACCATACCAGTGCGACGGTCCGTGGCCAGTTGAAGCCGGACATACCCCGGCGAATCCCATGCGCCATTTTGGTCGGTGACGCCGGGGAGGCATTTCCCGGTTGAATCGGGATTGCGCCCCCTTCTGGCCGGGAATGCTCGTCTCGTACCGTGCTGATGTCCGCACCAACGCTCGTGGTGCGGTTCGATCTCACAGCCCCGTGGAAGGATGAACTATGAACCGGAGAACGCTTCTGAAAATCTCTGCCGCCGCTATGTCCGGCATCACCCTCCCCAGGGTGGTAGCTCCCACGAATGTGCTGGCCACGCAGGAGACGAGCCCCTTCCCCGAACTGGTGATCACCATGACTGACGATGGCTTTGTGTTTCCGGAAGGAACGACATCCGGCCGCTACGTCGTGAAGGTCGTCAACGAGTCGTCGGCGCCGTCGCATTCGCCACTCGGTCGTCTGCCGGAGGGCATCGACTTGGCGGCGGTCGAAGAGGCGTTCGCGGAGGAAGAGTCGGACGATGTGCCCCAGTGGATGCTGGATACAGAGTGGGTTGGACTGCCTGACTGGGGTCTGCCGGCAGAAACACGTTCTGGCATCGTGGACTTCCCCCCAGGGACCTATCTGGGGTTTGGCGCGCTTGCGCCATGGTTCAACATCATCGAAATCGGAGGCGATCCAATCGATGCTCCTCCCGTGCCAGACGCAACACTGAGCGTTGAGCTGATCGAGATGGCTTTCTCGTGGGGGCAGGACGCGGTGCCGTCCGGTCCACAGTTGTTGAGGGTCGCCAACGTGGGAGCGACATTGCACGACATTCAGTTCTATCCAGTGCCGGAAGGAACAACAACCGATCACGTCATCGATCTGTTCATGCTCGAAGAAGGGGATTCCCTTGCCTCTGACAATCCGCTAGCCGGTATGTCCGCGGACGACCTCGTCCCCGCTGCTGCCATCAGCATCATTTCACCCGGGGTAACGAGCTGGATCGACATCAATCTGGCCCCGGGGAACTACTTCGTCATGTGTCCGCTTCCATTCCCCAGCGGACCACCCCATGCATTCCTGGGCATGATGGAGATCATCACGGTTGAGTGAGCCTAGGGCCCGAAGTCCGAAGCCCGGTGCTCAACGCGCAGAGTCCGAGCGTTGACCTCTTACGCTTATCGGACCACGGACTTCGGACTCCGGACTACTCTAGACTCAGTTCGGTCCGACGATTGGACACCAGAATGAACACCGGCCTTACGCTCCGGCAACGCCCATCGCTCGACATCTCGGAGGCGGCGACACGCCGCCTCCAGATCGGGGTGTGGCTCCTGTTGCTGCTTCTGGCGCTCGGCCTGTATGCCCAGATAGTGCCGGGCCTGTGGAACGACTTCCTCGATCTCGACAGCGAGGAATCGAGACCAATCGACCTGGAAGCATTCCACTGGCCCGCTGAGAATCTCGGTATCTCGATGCGAACCCTGACAAGGATATGGTTCGGATTCGAAATCGCTGAGCACGCGATTCTTGCCGGGATCAGTGCGATTCTCCTGCTGAAGCGGCAAGGAACCGACTGGTTCGCCTGGTACCTCAGTCTGACGATGATCGCCAGCATTGGCATCATCTATCCTCCGATGCTGCACGACGTGGTGAATGGTCAGCTCGGCTGGCTGATCTCGGGCCGGGCGCTGGCCATCCTGGCGATCACGAGTGTGTTCTTCATTCCCTACCTCTTTCCCACCGGTCGTTTCGAGCCGCGCTGGATGGTGCTCCCGGCCGGCCTCCTGACCTGGAGGATCGGGGAGTTCGTACTTGGGCCGGGTGATGACTCCAGCGGCGTTGCGAACCCCTCCCAGGAAGTAGCCGTCAGCCTGTTTCTTTGGGGAACGATACTCAGCTCTGTTGTCTATCGCTATTGGCGCAAGGCTACTTCGATCCAGAAGCAGCAGATGAAATGGGGCGTGGCCGGGGCAGTGGTTGCCGATCCGATGGCCGTGCTTGGCGACGCGCTCATGCGCAATGCAGACAACTCATTTGGTGGATTTGTCTCCATGCTGGGCTGGAGCATCCTCATACCTCTTTCCAGTCTTGCCTTTCCCGTTTGTCTCACAATCGCCATTCTGCGCTTTCGGTTGTTCGATATCGACCTCTATCTCGGCCGGACCCTGGTCTGGGTGCTGATGACCATATTGGTGATTGCCGCCTACGTGGGGATCGTCTTCGGTGTTGGTTCCATGATCAAAGGAGACCAGACGACGGTGCTCTCGCTGATCGCCCTTGGGCTGACAGCAGTGTTTTTCCAGCCGGTTCGACAGCGCGTGCAACAGTGGATCAATAGGCTGCTCTTCGGAGATCGTGATGACCCGTACCGCGTCGTGCGTCAGCTGGCCACGGATCTCTCAGAAACGGCCAAGCCGGTCGAGGCATTGCGCTCGACCGTGCGGACACTCACCGAGGCGCTCCGGCTCCCCTACGCCGCGATCACGCTCGAAACCGACGCTTCGCCAGTGGCGATGGCTGGCGCTCCCGGCTCAACGGAAATCGACTTCCCTCTCATCTATCAATCTCAGCCGGTTGGCCAGCTGATCGTTTCACCCAGGGGCGGGGCAAGCGAGTTCGATGCGACCGATCGCCAGTTGCTCGACGACCTCGCCCTTCAGATCGGTGTCGTAGCCCACAATGTTCGACTGACAAATGATCTGCAGGCTTCACGCGAGCGGATCGTGACGGCCAGAGAGGAGGAGCGTCGCCGGTTGCGCCGCGATCTCCATGACGGGCTCGGAGCACAGCTGGCCGCACTCTCCATGCAGGCCAGCGCCATGAAAGCGACGATTGACACCGATCCCGACTCGGCGATTGAGCAGGCAACCGAACTCCAGCAGGAGCTTCGCACGGCTATTGCCGACATCCGGCGGTTGGTGCAAGGATTGCGTCCGGCCACGCTCGATGATTTGGGGTTGATCGGTGCGCTGCAGAACCGGATTGCCACGGTCAATCTTGGCGACGGCATCGGTTCGGGCGAGTCTGAGCTCTTGGTGGCGCTCGATGCGCCGGACGATCTCGGCGATCTTCCGGCCGCCGTCGAAGTGGCCATCTATCGCATCGTCGACGAGGCCCTCACCAATGTCGTGCGGCACGCCAGAGCGGATCGATGCATGATTCGCATCGTGCGCCACAATGCAGAGATTCGTGTCACGATCGAGGACGACGGCGTTGGGATTCCGCCCAATCGGACATCAGGCGTCGGTCTCCAATCGATGCGCGAGCGAGCGCTCGAGCTCGGCGGCTCGTTCGAAACGCTCTCTACGGACGCGAGCGGCGCCAGGATCGTCGCTATCCTGCCGATTTCAGCATGACGATGAGATTTTCCCTCACCCCCGGCCCCTCTCCCGACCGCGGGAATGTCTCTCACCCCCAGCCCCTCTCCCGACCGCGGGAATGTCCCTCACCCCCAGCCCCTCTCCCGACCGCGGGAGAGGGGGGTTGGTCCTTATCCAGGTGACCACCAATGACATCCCCTGACCTCCTTCGAATTCTGATCGTCGACGACCACCCGCTCTTCCGAAAGGGCGTCGGGGCGCTGATCGGTGTGCAACCGGATATGGAGCTGGTGGGATCGGCTGACGGGATGGAGCGGGCGGTCGACCTGTCGCTTTCGCTGCAACCCGATGTCGTCCTGATGGACTTGCAGCTCCCTGATGGAAGCGGGATTCAGGCGACCCGGACGATCGTGGAAACGAGTCCGGCGATGCGTGTGCTGATCGTGACCATGTTCGAGGATGACGATTCGGTCTTCGCCGCGCTGCGCGCCGGAGCGCGCGGCTATGTCCTGAAGGGAACAGACGAAGAGGATTTTTTGCGCGCGATCCGCTCGGTCGCCGCCGGGGAGGCGATCTTCAGCCCGACCATCGCCTCGCGCGTGCTCACCTACTTCGCCCGGCCAGCGCCCGTACCCCTCTTTCCCACGCTGACCGAACGGGAGCGCCAGATTCTGACACTCATCGCCCAGGGAAAGAACAATCAGACGATTGCCCGCGAACTCTTCCTGGCGCCCAAGACTGTCGCCAACCATGTCAGCAACATCTTTGCCAAACTCCAGGTCGCCGATCGCTCCGAGGCGATTATCCGGGCGAGGGATGCGGGGTTGGCGTGAGTGTGCGTGGTTCATAGTGCATAGTTGATAGTGCATAGTGCATAGTGCATAGAGCAATTCGGACCTCGGACTCCGGACTACGGACTACGGCGGCCCCACCTCCTCTTCGTCGAGTAGTAGACTGGTTGACCCCGCCGGCCAGCGCCCGGCAACCAGGGGGCCGCGGTCGCGGTGCTCCCCACCGACCTATGGAGACTTCATGAGCACGACTGCAACCTTCGCCCAGCCTGCCCGGCACACCGCCGACAGTCACGAGCTGATCCGCGTGCAAGGCGCCCGCGAGAACAACCTGAAAGACGTCAGCCTCGAGATTCCCAAACGGCGCCTGACGGTCTTCACCGGCGTATCAGGGTCGGGCAAGAGTTCGCTGGTGTTCGGGACGATCGCCGCGGAGTCCCAGAGACTGATCAATGAAACCTACAGCGCTTTCGTTCAGGGATTCATGCCCACCCTGAACCGCCCAGATGTCGATCTGCTGGAGGGTCTCACCACCGCCATCATCGTCGACCAGGAGCGAATGAGCGCCAACGTTCGCTCGACAGTCGGAACGGCCACCGATGCCAACGCCATGCTGCGCATCCTCTTCAGCCGGCTCGGCCAGCCACACATCGGCTCGTCCAATGCTTTCTCCTTCAACATGGCCACCGTGAAAGCGAGCGGCACGATTGTGGTCGAAAAGGGGAACCGTGCCGGGCAGGCGAAGGTCGAAACGTATTCGGCGCAGGGCGGCATGTGCCCGCGCTGCGAAGGACTCGGCTCGGTGAGCGATTTCGACCTGACCCAGCTCTATGACGATGCGAAATCGATCAGCGACGGCGCTCTGACCATCCCCGGCTACAGCATGGATGGCTGGTACGGCCGCATTTTCACTGGGTGTGGATTTTTCGATCCGGACAAGCCGATCCGCGAGTTCACCAGAAAAGAGCTCGATGCCCTTCTCTACAAGGAGCCGACCAAGATCAAGGTCGACGGCATCAACATCACCTACGAGGGGCTGATTCCCCGGATTCAGAAGTCGATGCTCTCCAAAGACAAGGAGGCGATGCAGCCTCACATTCGCGCATTCGTCGAGCGGGCGATCACCTTTTCCACCTGCCCGGACTGCAACGGCACCCGGCTGAACGAGCTGGCGCGCTCGTCCAAAATCAAGGGCATCAATATTGCCGATGCCTGCGCCATGCAGATCAGCGATCTGGCCGGATGGATACGCGGACTGGACGAGCCCACCGTGGCTCCGTTGCTCGACGCACTGCGGCACACCCTCGATTCGTTTGTGGAGATCGGGCTCGGCTACCTCAGTCTCGATCGCCCCGCGGGCACCCTCTCAGGTGGCGAAGCGCAACGAACCAAGATGATCCGCCACCTTGGCTCGCCGCTGACTGATGTGACCTATGTCTTCGACGAGCCAACCGTCGGGCTTCATCCTCACGACATCCAACGGATGAACGATCTTCTCCTCTCATTGCGGGACAAGGGCAACACTATTCTGGTGGTCGAGCACAAACCCGAGGTCATGACCATCGCCGACCATATCGTCGATCTTGGACCAGGCGCCGGCACCGCCGGCGGGGAAATCGTTTTTCAGGGAACGGTCGCCGAGCTGCGCGGCAGCAGTACGCTCACCGGCCGGCATCTGGACGACCGGGCATCGCTCAAACCATCGGTTCGACCCTCGTCCGGAACGATCGATGTGCGAGGCGCCGATACCCACAACCTGCAGAACGTCGATGTCGACATCCCCACGGGGGTCCTGGTCGTCGTGACTGGCGTCGCCGGATCGGGCAAGAGCTCATTGATTCATGGTTCGGTGGAAAAGCGGGAAAACGTCGTGGCCATCGATCAAACGCCGATCAAGGGATCGCGGCGCAGCAATCCAGCCACCTACACCGGCTTGCTCGAGCCGGTGCGCAAAGCATTCGCCAAAGCCAACGGGGTCAAACCAGCGCTCTTCAGCGCCAATTCAGAAGGAGCATGCCCAGTCTGCAATGGCGCTGGTGTGATCTACACCGATCTGGCCATGATGCAGGGCGTCATCACGGTTTGCGAAGAGTGTGGCGGCAAGCGGTTCCAGGCGTCGGTGCTCGACTACCGGCTCGGAGCGTTGAATATTGCTGAAGTCCTCGATCTTCCTGTCGTCGATGCGCTGGCCTTCTTCGCCCAGGAGGCATCGAAACTTCCCGCGGCTGTGGCTATCTTGACCCGACTGAACGATGTCGGCCTTGGCTACATCCGGCTCGGGCAACCCTTGACCACCTTGTCCGGCGGCGAACGGCAGCGGCTCAAGCTGGCGATCGCCATGGCCGAAAAAGGGGAGGTCTACGTGCTGGACGAACCCACCTCGGGTCTGCATTTGGCCGACGTGGAACAGCTCCTTGGACTGCTTGACCGGATTGTCGATTCGGGCAAGTCGGTGATCGTCATCGAACATCACCAGGCGGTGATGGCGCACGCCGACTGGATCATCGACCTGGGTCCCGGCGCCGGCCACGATGGCGGCCGCATCGTATTCGAAGGCACCCCGGCGGATCTGGTCGCTACGCGGTCCACGCTGACAGGTCAGCATCTGGCGGAATACGTTCGAAGCTGAGCGCTCTACGACCCACCGATGTCGGTCCATGCCAGGCTGCCTGGCCAGTTGAATGTGGCTATAATTGACAGATCAAAGCGCCACATTTGGACAGAGGATTGGTCATGGAAGTCGGTGTACGAGAACTTCGGGACAATTTGAGCCGGTACCTGGAGCAGGTGAAAGATGGTGGAGAACTGGTCGTCACCGAGCACGGCCGGGCGATCGCTCGCGTTCTTCCCATGGAGGGTGAGTCCGTCATCGATCGACTCATCGCCGAGGGGCTCGTGACTCCGGCCAAACATCGGGACAGGACCCTGCCGCCACCACTCAAAACGAAGGGGACCGTGTCGGATCTGGTCGCAGATCAGCGGCGGTGATTGCCTACTTCGATACGTCGGCCCTGGTCAAACTCGTCATTGACGAACCCGGAACTCCTGAAGTCATATCGATTTGGCACCGGGCCTCGACTGTCGCCAGCAATCGGCTGATCTATGCGGAGGGGAGGGCCGCTCTGGCACAAGCAGTGCGGCAGGGCCGCGTCACCGCTGATGAGATGAGGGCGAGCATTCCTCGCTTCGAACGCCTGTACGGTCGATTCGTCCTTGTCGAACTCGATGATGTGCTGGTGTTCAGGGCAGGCGATCTGGCTGAAATCCACGGGCTGCGAGGATACGACGCTGTACATCTGGCCGCAGCTGAGCGTATCCGCTCCTCAGACCGGGTGCTGGTCAGCGCTGACTTTGCGCTCTTGCGCGCCGCCAGGGCGGAAGGAATCAAGACCTCGAGCATTGTGTAATGCGCTGCATCGGTTCCTGGCCGGGCTCAGTCCGCGGACCAAAGACCCCGCATATTCGTGCAAAACTCACAACATCCATCCACCGGTTGACCAATTTCGACACGTTGTGATAGGTTGGCTCCAATCAGAACGCGCTCTCGACATTGCTGCGATGCGACCCGGATTGGCATTGGTATGGCACCCAACGTGTCTCCAGGTTCACCGGTACCCGGCGGCAAGGAGCGACGCAAAAGCGCTCGTCGCTTTCCTGTTCTGACCAGAAACCGGCCCTACCGTCCTGTCCAGCGGACCGGGACCTCAGGCGCCGGCGCATGTGCGCCGGCTGATCGAGTTCGTGCTCAGGAGGCAGTCGATCATGTTGCAGGTTCGTGAACGATTCCAGCAGATGTCCCGCAAGGAGCATCGCAAGGTTCTCGATACCATCTCTCGCCGTGGATTCATGGGCGGCGGCGCCATCCTCGGCGCCATGGTGGCCGCCGGCGGGTTGCGCCAGGGCGTCACCGCCGCGGAAGCACTGACCAACTTGAACATCCTGCCGGAAGACCTGCCGGCCAAGACGATGCGTGCCGCGACTGTCGAAGTCGGCGCCGCGTCCACCTGGGTTTCCCACGGCATGGAGACCGCCTCTTTCGTCGGCAGCCTCCTCGGCGTCGAGGTCCAGTCGTTCGACGGCCAATTCGCCGCCGAGAATCAGCTCGATGCCCTGCTGGCCATCGCCAACGAACAGTGGGACTTCGTTGCCGTGCACCCGGCATCGTCTGATGCTCTCCTCGATGGCGCTGATGCCGTCACCGGAGCGGGTATTCCCCTGATCATCATGGACACGCGCCTGATCCAGGATCCGGTCGCCAACATGGAGTATCCCTTCCTGACCTATCTCGAACCTGACAACATCTATATGGGCACCACGGTCGCCGAAGAGCTGTTCAAGGCGATCAACTACGAAGGACAGGTCATCCACACCCAGGGTCAGCTCGGCCATACCGGCGCCCAGGGCCGCGCCCAGGGATTCAACGACGCCGTCGCCAAGTATCCGAACATCGAAGTGGTCGATGAAACACCGGGCGAGTGGCAGGCGGATATCGTCTCCAGTCTCTGGCAGGATCTCCTGCAGCGCTATCCGAACGTCGTCGGTGGGTATTTCCACAGTGACGACATGGCGCTTGCCGCAGCCAGCGTCGTGCAGCAGGCCAATATGCAGGATCAGGTCAAGCTGGTCGGCGTCGACGGGCTGCGAAACGCCTGCGAGGCCATCATCGATGGGTCGCTTCTGGCCTCAGTCATCAACCCGAGCGGCCGCATTCATGGCGGCGCGATCTGGGCCGGCTATCTGAACGTTTCCGGAACCGACAACTCGCCTGATCCGCTGCCGAAGTTCATCCGGACGGACGGCGGTCCGATCACGGCCGATAATGCCGCCGGTTACATCTGGCTGCACGACAACTTCCAGTACTAGACGAGCGACAAAGAATCGGGCGGTAACGTGATCGAATTCCTCATGGTGATTGTCGAACAATGATTGCCAATGTGAATCAGACCAGCGTTTCGCCCGATTCTGCTCAGGAACCCGGCTCCGTCGTCCAACCGGTGCTTTCCGTGCGGAATGTCACCAAGCGGTTCGGCGGAGCTACCGCGCTCAATGGGGTCGACTTCGACCTCCTTCCCGGCGAGATTCATGGCCTCGTCGGCGAAAACGGCGCCGGCAAGAGCACGCTGGTCAAGATCCTCAGCGGTGTGCAGCGCCCCGACGAGGGCGAGGTCTCGCTGAACGGAACATCGATCAGATTCCGGTCACCCGCCGATGCCAAAGCACAGGGCATCGGCATGATCTTTCAGGAACTGACGCTGATGCCCTCCCTGACGGTCGCCGAGAATGTCTTTCTCGGCCGTCAACCGACCCGGTTCGGCGTCGTCGACTGGCGGCGGATCAAACGCGAATCAGCAGAGCAGCTCTCCGAATTCGGGATCGAGATCGATGTCACCGATCGCATCGGACGGCTTTCGCTGGGCAACCAGCAGCTGGTCGAGATCGCTCGGGTGATCAATTCCGGGGCAGACATCATCATCCTCGACGAGCCGACCTCGGCTCTTTCGCCACCCGAAGCCGAACGTCTCTTTCAGTTGATGCGGAATCTGAAAGCGAGCGGAAAGAGCCTCATCTTCATTTCTCACTTTCTCGAGGATGTCCTGGCGATTTCCGATCGGGTCACGGTTCTGAAGAATTCCAATCTGGTCGGCACTTATCAAGCATCGGAGCTAACCAAACACCGGCTGGTGCAGCTCATGATCGGCCGGGATGACTCGACGCTCGCCGAGAGCTATGAGTCAGGCGTGGCGCTCCCCGCGCCGATCGAGTCCCGCGCTGTGCTGAGCGTCAGAGATCTCGCTTGTGAAGGAGAGTTTCAGGACATCACATTCGATGTCCACAAAGGCGAGATCCTGGGTCTCTTCGGCTATCTCGGGGCGGGTATGACGGAGATCGCTCGAGCGCTCTTTGGTACCTTGAAAACACAGAATGGTCACATCACACTCGATGATCAACTCTACAAACCCAAGACTCCAACGCAGGCGAAGCGGAGCGGTCTGGCATATCTGAGCGAGAATCGCCGGGCGACGCTTTTTCCAAAGCATGAAATCTACAAGAATGTCACCCTCGCACACCTCGAACATCTGGTGAAACCTGTATTCCGGCACCCCTCGGAAATCGCTGTTGTCGGACCGTTGATCGAACGAACCGGGGTGCGGCCAAAGAACGCCGAGCTTCCCGCCGGTCACCTGAGCGGCGGGAACCAGCAGAAGGTGGTGCTGGCCAAATGGCTGACCCAGCAACCGAAAGTGCTGATTCTCAATGAGCCGACTCGCGGCATGGATGTCGGGGCCAAACGGGAAGTGCTCGATCTGGTCAGGGAATTGAAAGACGAAGGTGTGGCGATTCTGATCCTTTCGACCGAACCGGAAACGGTGCTCACCGAGTCCGATCGTATCCTGGTCCTGTCCAAAGGAAGCATCACCAAAGAATTCGCCAATGAAACCGTGAGCAAAGAAGATCTGTTGCTCTATGCCTAGTGCAGAGCGCTATCGAACGCGGAGATTCAGGAGGTCGAAATGGGCAGTGTGAGTCCTGCAGCGTCGCCACAGACGGCTGGCTCGTCGATCACCGATCTGGTGATCCAATGGGCCAGCAGGCATGCCCGGCTCCTCGCTCCGTTTATCACGCTGATAGCGTTGTTCGCCTTTTTCAGCTGGCGAACCGAGGTCTTTCTGACCACGCGGAATCTTCAGAATGTGATTACGCAGGTCGCGCCGATCGCCGTCGCCGCAACGGGCGTGACCTTCGTCCTCCTCTGCGCGGAGATCGATCTGAGCATCGCGTCCGTCGCCACCTTCTCGGCGATGATGGCCGCCTGGTTCTGGGTCGGTGACCCGATACACCTCGGGTCGTGGGGCATTCTGGCTGGTGTGCTGATCGGCGCCGGTCTTGGATTGATCAACGGCATCTTCATCGCCTACATCGGCATTCCCTCGTTCATGATGACGCTGGCGATGCTGACGATCGCCAAGGGCCTGACCACCTACGTCAACGACGGCAAACCGATTTTCGAGGAACCCGATATCCTCCGGCGTATCTCGAGCGCGGGCAATCTCTTCATGGGCATCCCGGTGATCGGCATCATCGCGGCGATCGTCCTGGCGATTGGGCACATCATCCTCGCCTACACCCGGTTCGGCCGGCATGTCTACATGACCGGCGGCAACCGCGAAGCCGCGGAGATGTCCGGCGTCGACACAAAACGGGTCATCATGCTGGTCATGACCTTCTGCGCGCTGACCTGTGGCGTCGCCGGCATGCTCTTGCTCGGGCGCGTGGGTCAGGTCGGCGCGGAAAGCAACCCCGACCTGCTGATCAACACCATCGCCGCAGTCGTTCTCGGCGGAACCTCCCTCTTCGGCGGTGAAGGCGGCATGCTGAACACCGTTCTCGGCTTGTTGATCTTCGCCGTTCTCTCGAACGGATTGAACCTGCTTCCGGAACTGAGCATCTACTTCAAGGGCGCCCTGACAGGCATCATCCTGCTCGCCGCTCTCCTCCTGAACGTCGTCGCGCTACGGCTGGAGAACGTGCAGCGTCGCTCCGACTAGCACATAGGCTAGAATCGTCGCTGCCTGGACGTCCCCGCGCCGGTGACCGCATCACCGGCACGTCGAAGGAGAAAGCTCCCGCATGCCCGTCGATCATATCGACCCGAAAGATCTGGCCGCCGTCATTGCCGGCTATGAAGTGGTCGACCTCACCGTACCGTTGGCGGAAAATCTGCCTGGTCACTGGCCGACCCACGTTCCCTTTCAGCGCAAGATCTACAACTGGTACGAGCCGCGCCCCGATCAGATTCAGCCACTTCACGCGTTCCGGGGGCCGTACTACACAGCATTTCTGACACTCGACGAACACTGCGGCACCCACATTGATGCGCCGTGCCACATGATTCCCCCTCCCGAATCAGGCTTGCCTGCGGCCGGCGAGTGGGGCAACGTCACCCTCGACAAGGTCGATCTGACCCGCATGATGGGTCCTGCCGCGGTGATCGATGTGACCGAGCTCAAGGACACCGGCGACGAGGGCGTGAGTCCGGAGATCACCGCCGAGCATGTCGAACGATGGGAGCGGGAACATGGCCGCCTGAAGGGCGCCGAAGTCGTGCTCTTCCGCAGCGACTGGGACGCCCATTACAAACCCATGCCGGAAGGCGGAGCCTACGGCGCCGACCCATTCCTGCGGGGCAAAGGACCGGGCTGGCCGGCGCCTGGCATCAGCTGCATCGATCTGCTGGTCGACCGTGGTTGTATGACCCTCGGTCTGGACGGCGTCAGCGTCGGCGGCGTCCATGATCCTGTGCCAGCGCATCATCATGGCCTGGGCAAAGGGATGCTCTTCATCGAGCTATTGGCCAACCTGAAGAAGATGCCGCCCCGGGGCGCGTTTTTCGTCTATTTGCCGCTGCACATTCTGGGCGGGAGCGCGGGCCCAGGCCGGGCCGTGGGATTCGTCCCCCGCCACCTGAGCGCCTGAGCCCCTCCCGCTTTCCCCAAGGGCTGGTCTCCGTGCCAGCCCTTCGCATTGCTTGCGCCCGCCGTCTGAAGCCAGGATTCCGTTTGACCGGGCCGGTTTCAAATCACTGTCGCTGCGCCTGCGACCACCGGCACAGGGCCGGGAACTACATTCACGGATCCCGATGCCCCGACCGGACTTCGGACGACGGGCTGCGGACTCCGGACCTCGGACTCCGCACAACGACGCATTCCCACCCCGTACCGGCTATCATGCCCCGGTGAATACTTGCCGGCCCTGGATCACCAGCAAGCCGGTCCGATATGACCCGATGAGGAATGGCAAACCATGAGCAACGAGCGATATCTGATCACGGGCGCGTTCGGCTGTATCGGCGCCTGGACCACCAAGCAATTGCTTGGCGAAGGGGTGGATGTCTGGACATACGATCTGCCCGGCAACCCACACCGGCTCAAACTTCTGCTCGATGACGCCCAGCTGGCCACGGTGAACATCCTGGAAGGGGATATCACCAACCAGCAGCAGTTCCGGTCGGCTGTGGCCGACAATGGCATCACCAACATCATTCACCTCGCCGCTCTGCAAGTGCCCTTCGTCCGCGCGAATCCGGTGCTGGGCGCGCAGGTCAACGTGGTGGGCACGACCATCGTTTTCGAAACGGCGAAAGAGCTGCGCGACCAGGTGAAATCGGTGACCTATGCCAGTTCGGTCGCGGTCTATGGCCCGCTGGACAACTACCCTCCCGGACCTATCGCTCATGACGCCGAATTCCTGCCGACGACCCTCTACGGCGTCAACAAGCAGGACAACGAGTGGACCGCGCGTATCTACTGGCAGGACTACCAGCTGGCCTCCACCGGCCTGCGACCATTTTTCGTCTACGGACCAGGTCGCGATCAGGGGATCAGCTCGCTTCCGTCGAAGGCGATGCTCGCCGCCGCCGCCGGGCGGCCCTATGAGATCACCTTCAATGGCGCGGCCACCCTCCAGCATGCCGAGGATGCCGCCCGATCATTCATCACCGCGTCCCGGGCCGGGCTGACTGGCGCGGAGGTCTACAACCTTGGCGGCACGACGGTTTCCATGTCCGAAGTCGTCGCAGCCATCGAAGAAGCGGCTCCCGAAGCCGAGGGATCGATCACCATCTCCGGATCGCACATGCCCTTCCCGACCGACATGGACGACAGCGCTGTCAATGCCGCTCTCGGCGGCCTGACCTGGCGCCCATTCCGGCAGGGCGTGAAGGACACGATTGCCGACTTCAAAGCCGCTATTGCCGCCGGCCGTATCGATATCGACCGCGGCATCTCCTGAGGCAGTATCACGATGACGAGCGAATCTCAGCGATATGTTGACCCCACGGCTCAACTTGTCGCTGAGGTTTTCGTGCGCGACATCGACCGTTCCAAAGCGTTCTATGCATCGCTCGGATTCACGGTCGAAATCGATCGAGGAACGTTCGTGGTGCTCACCTGGGAAGACCACCAGTTCTATCTCGAGGAACGTCCCGATCAGGGACCGGTTCCACCCGAACCGCAGATCAACATCCGGGTGATGGTGCCCGACGTCGATCGCTACTGGCGGATCGCGCTCGAACGGGAGATTCCGGTTTTTGCTCCCATTGAGGATCGCTCCTACGGATTGCGCGACTTCACGATTGTCGATCCGGACGGCATCGGGCTTAGATTCGGCACAAGGTTGAACACCGGACCGCACTGAATCCCAGGGCCCGGACGACCTTCCTCAGGCCAATCGACGCACCAACGCTATACCGAGAATGCAGGCGGTGATGGCGAGGAGATTGCTGGACAGGATGTAGGCGGCCGCCCTGGCCACCTTCTCTTCGTCGAGCAGAACAACGGTTTCGTAGGAGAATGAGCTGAAGGTGGTGAACCCTCCCAGGACGCCCACCACCAGAAAGAGCCGGTAGGCAGGATCCAGCCCGGACCGCCGGATCAGGAACTCCATGATCACGCCGATCAGAAACGATCCGATGATATTGACGGTGAGTGTGCCCCAGGGAAATGCCGTGCCGAACCGATCGAGGATCGCCCGGCTCATGAAATAGCGGGCGTTCGCTCCGAGAAATCCGCCGATTCCTACCCAGAGCACCGTCATCACCGCAAATCTCTGGCCTGATGCGTCATATCAGTCTTTCTCCTTCGCACCCTGTTGATGGGACTACGAGCCAGGAACAGCGTCACGCTGCGTCCACTGCCACCGTGTGACGAAGCATGTGGCGATCGTCGCGCCGATCAAGGCCAGCCCCGTGTCGCCTAGTGTATCGGTGTCGGCCCTTTCCAGTTCGGGCGAGTACCCACCACTCGCTCGTATCGTAGAGAAGAGTCGCAGCGATCGCGCGGCACGCCGAATCAGGGCCATGCCTTCTATACTGAAAGGCTGGTGGTCCTGAGCGCGCGCGGCCGCGCGCGCTCTCTCACGTGCGAGGCGATGCTCGAACTCACCTTTCTCGGCACAGGTACATCAAATGGCATACCGGTCATCGGCTGCGACTGCGAGGTCTGCACGTCGTCCGACCCACGCAATATCCGCAACCGGACATCGGCGGTAGTCCGGTGGGACGACACGGCGATCCTGATCGACACGAGTCCAGAATTGCGTTTGCAGTCGCGGGCCAACGGACTGAATCGCATCGACGCCGTGGTCTACACCCATGCCCACGCCGACCACACCGGCGGGCTCGACGACCTTCGCCGCTTCAACGAGATCAATCAGGCCCATCTCCCGGTCTATGCCAGTCCCATCACCGCCGAGATGCTGCGCGATCGGTACTCCTATGCATTCGTCGATCACTTTCCCTTCTACGGCGGCAAACCCGATCTCACGTTGCACGAGTTCGTGGGTCCTTTTGATATCGGGGGGAAGGTGGTGACGCCGGTTCCTCTCATGCATGGCCAATTGCCCATTTCCGGTTTTCGATTTGGCTCGCTCGGTTACGTGACCGACGCCAAAACGATTCCACCGGAGTCGCTGGAGTTGTTGCGAGGGGTCGACGTGCTGGTTCTCAATGCGTTGCGCGAACGCGCCCATCCCACCCACCTGAGCATCAGCGAAGCGGTGGAGATCGCCACCGATCTGGCGCCCCGGCAGACCTGGCTCGTCCATCTGTCACACGAAACCAGCCACGCCCAGGCCACCGCGCTCCTGCCCGAGGGGATCGGCGTCGCCTACGACGGTTTGACAGTCACTGCCCGCGAATGACCGCCGCTGAAGCCACCACCGTGCTCCCGGCTCCGGGCCGGCGTGCCCACTCCTGGATGCCCGAGCTGGCGCTGCTGACCACCATCAGCCTCTGGTCGTCGACCTTTGTCGTGACCAAAGACCAGCTCGACCGCTTTCATCCGATGGCGTTCATCTTCGTCCGCTTCCTGCTGATGATGACGATGGCCATCGTCATCATGGTCATCCGGGAGCGGGGCATTCCCCTGCCGGAAAAACGGCATCTCTGGCAGTTCGTAGCGACCGGCATCACCGGTTACACGATCTACCAGCTTGGTTTTGTGCTGAGTCTCGACCGCACGTCGGTCTTCGCCAGCTCGCTGCTCATCGCCACAAGCCCCCTCTTCACCATGGTCTTTCTCTCGCTGATCGGAGAGAAATCGCCCTGGCTGAGCTGGGTGGGACTGGGCATCGCCGTGGTAGGCATCGCCCTCTTTCTGGTCGACAAGCGGGGCGGAGAACGGTCGCTGTCCGGCGACCTGCTGGCGATCATGGCCGCCGCGTCGTTCGCCGCCTATGGCATCATCAACCGTCCATTGGCACGAGCCTATCCGCCCGCAACCTACACCGCCTGGGCGATAACCTTCGGCACGATCCCCCTGTTGATCGCCGGACTCCCCCAGGCCATGGAGCAGAACTGGACCGCCATCCCTGCTTCCAGCTGGCTGGCCGTCCTCTACATGGTCATCTTCCCGGTCTATGTGGCCTATATGCTCTGGAATTTCGGCATCAAGCATCGCGGCGCCGCTCTGGCATCGAGCTTTGGACTGCTGGTGCCCATTCTGAGCGGACTGCTCTCGGTCGCATTTTTCGATGAACGCTTTGGCGCGATAAAGCTAGCCGGCGCAGCGCTCGCACTGGCCGGCTTGCTCATCATTCGGGTTGGGGCGATTCGCGCCTCGACCTGACGGTTCTTCTGTCTATTGCGCCTCGTGCTGCTTTTTCTCTCGCACGATCGCCGCTCCCAGAACTGCCGCTCCGCCGAGCACCGCAGCGCCGGCTGCCAGGGAGGAAGAACCGGTCGTCGAGCCCGATCCGGTGTTGGGAAGACTCGCCACCTTTTCGCCGTTCACGTTCCCAGGCGGTTTTGTGCCACCATCCGAACAGCAGCTTACCGAGCAACTTCCACTCTCACAGCAACAACCACGATCGCAATCCTTGTCGCTCGAACAACCCTCATCCGACTCGCATGGCCCGTCCTGGCATACGCCATCGCAGCATTCGGTACCCGAAGAGCAGCCCTCAACCTGACAGACGTTGTTGACGCAAAGGTGCTCCTCACACGGCCCGGCCGGCCCATTGCCGGCGCAATCGCTATGCCCGCAGCAATTGCCGCTGACGACCGTTCCATTACAGCAAACGGAGCCGGATGGCGCCGGGCAGTCGAGCGTGATGCCGCAATCTGCCTGCACTACACCGCATACACCGGGGAAATCCTCACACGTCTGGGGCTGGCAGCATTCCGTTCCGGAACAGGTGCTCCCTTCCGCACAGCAGGTCGTGCCGCCGCAGCATTGCTCTCCTGCATCGCATTTCTCCCCAAGACCGCAGCAGGTTCCCTCGCCAAGCACAAAGGAACAGTAAAACCCGTTGCAGCAATAGACTGGTCCGAGTCCGGCGCAATCGCCGTGGTCATCACATGGCCAACCGCCAGCTTCCGCCGACTGCTTGACAGCGGCAACGCCGGCGCTCCCAGCGATGATGCCTTTGAGCAGCGAGCGTCTCGACGTGCCTGCGGCCAGCGATTTGGTCAGCCTGTCGAATCTGTGTCCGTCCATATGCGTCTCCGTTCAGCGCCCCTTGCCCAAAAAAAGCACCGGCTCGTGCCGGAGCGCAATCCACAGTGCCTGCGTATGTGCAATGAGCAGCCTACCGGGTGTCGCCACAAACGTCAAAATCGCGCCTTAGAAACCTGTTGGTGGCCCAAAATCAAAAGGGGTGCGTGTCATCCTTCAAACTGGCGTGGCCATACCGGGGAAGAGTGGAGCCCAGTCGCGCTGCCGAACGACCGCTTCTCCCACCTCCAAAGCCGCTTCGATCGTTCGACGCTTCTCCGGTCCGCAGACCCAACGGTCGAACAGAGCGGGGGAGCACAGCATGACCACTGCCGGTGGTGAGAACCTGTCGGACAGCTGCCGCCAAACCCGGTCGAGCGCCGGCAAAGAGATCTCGCCGGGTCGCAACTCGGCGGGAAAGGCATCGAACGTGGTCACTTTGCGGATCATGCCGTCGCTGATCTCGGCGATCAGACCGATCACCAGACCGTCGTCACCGATCACCGCCAGCGCCACGCTGGCCGGTTCCTGGATCTGAAGGACGATCGCCTCGATTCCTTCATAGGTCCAGCCATTCCAGCTTCGCTCTTTGGGCGGGACGGCGACATATCCCTCGCCATCTCCCCAAACGAGTTCTGCGACACGCCGGTAGTACTGGTCGAGCTGCAGCGTACGCCCCGTGGCGTCCTGCGCCGTCGCCGCGACCGACTGGAGATGCGCGCGATCGATCACATGGACGCGGTCCCACTCACCCCGTGCATGGAGCTCGTTCGCCAACGCACTGGGGTCGGAAACCGACTCGATGCCAAGATCGCCACGCCGGCCGGACTGGCTATCGACGATGTTGAGCACGTCGCCCCGCTCGTGCAGGACGAACAATCCATGCTCATCCGGCGAACCTGCCCGGATGTACTGGCCGGGCGGAAAATACTGGCCGATGGCCCGCCAGGTGCGAGGATCGAGATCGACCAGCTCCCAGTTCGGATCGATCATCGTGCACCTCGTGCTTCCGCCGGCGGCGTCACATCGAACACCCGCACCGAATATCCTTCGATCGCCACCGCGAGCTCATCCTTCGATTCGACCGCGCTGTTGACGCTCCAGACCGACTCGAAACGATGCTCGCCGTCGAATCGCACGACCGCTTCGGACGCTTCGCTGGTTGGATTCGCCAGAAAGAGCAGCGTGTCTTCATTTCGGCGCAGAATAGACAACTCGACAGGGCTGTCCTCGAGCCGGAACTGCGCGTGGCCATCGAGGCTGTCGACAACATCCCGCAGCTGTTCCGTTTCCGACCAGACCAGCTCACCTCGCCCCATGTCAGTTCGTCCCGGTTCACTCAGAAAGCGAGCCATCAGCTCGGATTGCCGCAAGCGTGGGTCTAATTTCGGCATACCCGGACCGATCACCAACCTTCCCCCATCCTCGACATAGCCGAGCAACGCTTCCTGATCGGCGGGGTCCATGAAGTCGATCGTTTGCAGATAGATCGTGTCGTACTGGTCGAGTCTCTTCGGGTCGACGTGCGTGTCGCCGAGGTCATAGGCGATGCCGCGACGCTTCAGAGACTCCGCCGCCTGGCCGATCCAGTTGTCGGACCGGTTGTAGTCCGATTCAAAACGCGGATCCCATCGCAGACCGAGATCGGGTTCGATATCGAACAACTCCTTCGGCAACCCGAGCAGATCGGCGTGCGCCACATTCAGCGTGGTCATCATCCTGGCATGACGGCTGATGTCGAAACCGAGCATCAGCATGGCGCTCGCATCCCGCTCGTACTCCCAAAGGGGATATCGCCGCAAGAACGCACTCAACCGGTGGTAGAAGTCGGCGTAGTCGTCGCGATACTCGCCATGCCGGTCGATCGGACTCCCCTGCCAGCGATCGCGCTCGACCAGCATGTAGAAATTGATCGCTTTCAGCCCGTTCATCAGCGCACTGAGCGTCACGAACTCGTGCTCTTCCGGCAGGAAGGTACGATGGTGATGACTCCACAGCCCGCATCCGAATTCCGGCACGAAGGGCAACTTCGTCACCCCGGCCAGAAACCGCATGCGTCGGGCGACGGTGCGGTAGTCGTCCTGGTTGCAGTAAAGATTCATCCCCACCCAGTCGATATCCGGATCGCTCTCCATACGACCGACATCGAGGGGTGTGACGATCTGCCAGGCGATGTCGTGGAAAACCGGCACGCCCTGCAGTCCGCGTTCCCGCATCATCCGGGCAATCCGCGCCACGCTCCAGCGAATCTGATGTTCCTTGTACGCGACCCAGTCGAGATGAAGCGGCAGGTCGGCAGCACCGGCCACACCGCAATCGCGCGGCGGTTCGACGTCGGCAAAAGCTGGATGGTCGGTCCTGTATTCCGCATTGAGCTCGTGGATCGAGCTGTACCGCTCACTCAGAAACTGCCGGTAGAGGGCAAGCGACGCGTCGCTGTAATCCGTGGCGTAAGGCTGATCGTGAAAGAGGTAGCAGGTCTCATTGTCACTTTGCACCGCGACGATGCATCCCCCCGGCGCCAGGTGCCGGTTGATGATCGGCATGACCTGATCGAACCATCCGCCCACCGCGTCGTAGAAGACCTCACTGGCGTACGACGGAACGGGAAATGGCTTCGGCGGATGCAGTCCCCACGCCGCGTCGTAGTGCACGGAGCCGCTGGCGGTTCGTGACTGCACGGCAGGGTCATCCAGCACCCAGGCGGGGAACCCGAAGTCGGTGAGCTCGGCATTGATCAGCGGACCCGGCCGCACCATCAGCCAGAGTCCCTTTTCTTCGCACAATCGCATAAACGCTTCGACATCCTTGCGGTCGTCGATCGATCCCCAGTCGTAGACGCCAGGCTCGATCTCATGCGTCGACCACGGGATGTAGGTTTCCACCATTCCGAAACCGAGCTCGATCACCTGGTCGAGGATCTTTGGCCAGAGGGCGCGCTCCAGCCGCCAGTAGTGCACGCTGCCGGAATAGACAGGCACATGCTGCCCATCGACCACCAGACCCTGGTTTGATAATGTCACTGCCACCGGCAACTACTCCAGTCACTCAATCCGGGCCAACACGCCCGGCACCGGCACGGCGTGAGAACCATACGTAGCCTCGCCATTTCTGGCGCTCTCCGGAACACGCGTCCTACAGACTTGTTCACATCGGCATCCAAGATCATCCTTTGATCGATCCTGCCGTCAGCCCTTCGATGATCTGTCGTTCGGCAAAGAGATAGAAGATCACAGCGGGCGTCATCGCCAGCGTGGCGAAGGCTAGAACGCGAGCCCAGTCGGTGCTGTACTGCCCGGAAAATTGCATCACGCCCAGCGGCAGTGTCCACAGCCGCTCGCTGTTCAGGGTCACCAGCGGCAAGAAGAAGCTGTTCCAGCTGACAACCATCGTGAGAACCGCCACCGCCGCCAATCCCGGGCGCACGAGCGGCAGCAGAATCCTCCAGAAGAACTGGAACGGCGTGCCGCCGTCGACATAGCTGGCATCCTCCAGCTCCTGGGGAATCGCCATGAAAAAGTTGCGAAGAATGAGCACACTCACCGGCAGCTGAAAGGCCACCTGCGGCAGGATGACGCCCCACATCGTGTTGACCAGTCCCAGTTCGCGAATGACCAGATAGACCGGCAGAATGGCGATGGTGATCGGGCAGAGCAATCCCAGCATGTAGTAGGTGAAGAGGAGGTTGCGTCCCGAAAACCGAAACCGGGAGAAGACAAATGCGGCAGAGCTGGCCAGCGCCAACACCAGCAATGTCGTCACCAGCATGATCGACAGGCTGTTGCCCGCTTGCCGCCAGAACGAATCGCTCCGCAACACATCGGTGTAGTTCGTCCAGATTGGCGAGCGCGGCAGGGAAAACGGATTGGCCCGCACCTGTCCGGTTGTCTTGAATCCGCTGATCGCCGCGACCGCGATCGGCACCAGAATGATCACCGCCATGACGATGAGCACGACATATCTGGCGATCAGCCCCGCGAGCGACATCCGGCCCGGTCCATTCACGCCCTTCTACCCCCCGCTGCACGTTCAGGCGAGCGCATTGTCATAGTCCCGGCTCAAGACGAATCGCTGATAGAGCAACGCAAAACCAAAACAGATGCCGAAGATCACCAGCGACACCGCCGCCCCATAGCCGATCTCGAAACGCTGGAAGCTGTACTTGTACATGTAGGTGGCCATTGTTTCGGTGGCATTGACTGGCCCGCCCTGCGTCATCACCCAGATCAGATCGAAAAACTGCAGCGAACCGATCACCGAGAGAAAGACCGATATCCGGATCGTCGGGCCCAGCAAGGGCAACACGACATCGAACACAACGCGCAATGGCGAAGCGCCATCGAGTTTGGCCGCATCTGTCAGCTCAGCGGGAATTCCCTGCAACCCGGCCAGATAGAGAACAATGTGAAAACCGATGAATCGCCAGGTGATCACGACAAAAACAACGTACAGGACGATGTCCGGATCACCCAGCCAGGGCACGGCTTTGAAACCGGGGATCACACGCTCGAGAACATCGTTGATTCCCGAATTCGGTTGAAGCAGAAACGACCAGATGACCGCCGTCACAACCTCGGAGAGCACATAGGGGAGAAAGAAGACCGTTCGGAAGAATGCCCGCCCGCGTATGTTGCCGCTCGCCAGAATCGCCAGCACGATCGCCAGCGGCAGCTGTATCAACAGCGAGAGGAGGAGAATGGTCACGTTGTGCCGAAGCGCCTTCCGAAAGAGGCCATCGCTCAGCACATTGCGGAAATTGTCGATACCCACGTTGTCGGTGAGTGGTCCGAGTCCGTTCCAATCGAACATCCCGTAGTAGGCTGCCCGAAAGAGGGGATAGAAGACCAGGAGCGAATAGAGCGCGATCGACGGCAGCAGAAACGCCGCAACCGTCAACATCCGGCCCGTGTTGAATTGCCGTCGCATTCGGTTTGGCGGAGCCGCGGAAATCTCCATAGCGGAAGCACGAGACTGCATCATGAGGACTCCCGCGGCGCGATGCTCGCGTCATTGCGAGCACCGCGCCGGACGGAGCGTGGCTTGCCTACCCGGCAAGCTCCTGAGCCGCTACATCCTCGATCTGCTGAGCGACCTCTTCAGGAGACAAGGTCCCCGCGAAGATCCCCTGCACGGCGTCGTTGACCGTCTGGCCAACTGCCGGCGGCAGGAACTGGTCGTAGTAGAGCTGCAGATAGTTCGCGGTCCTGGCCAGCTCGGCCAGCTCCTTGGCGATCGGGTCGGTGATTGCATCTTCCGCCGCGGTCACCGTCGGCAGAATGGCGATCCCTTCGCCGGCCAGGAAGCTCTGATTCTCCGCGCTGGTGAGGAAGCGAACGAAGTCGATCGCTTCGGGTGATGCGTTGGCGCCGATGGCGAAACCGTCCGCTCCACCCAGAATGTCGGTCGGGTCGCCTGCTCCGCCTTCGAGTGACGGGAAGAGGAAGTTGCCAAGGTCGTCGCCGAGGCCAACGCCGTTCTCGGCATTGTCGGCATAGACGCCCGGCGCCCATGGACCCATCAGCTCCATCGCGGCCTGGCCATTGCCCATCACCGTGGCGGCATCGGGATAGGACGCGCCAAGGAAACCGTCCTGGAATGGTTCCAGCGCGACGAGCTCCTGCAGCAATCTGCCCGCTTCCACGAACGACTCATCGGCGAAACTGCCGTTCCGCGCGTAGGCATTCATGAATGCGTCTTCGCCGCCAGTCCGCGTCGCCAGATAGACCCAGAAAAAGTGACCGGGCCAGCGATCGCCTTCGCCGACCGAGATCGGCGTGATGCCAGCATCCTTGAGGGTGGATACGGTCGTCAGGAACTCTTCCCAGGTAGCCGGAGGCGCTTCGATGCCGGCCTGCGCGAAGAGCGCCTTGTTGTACCAGAAGGCAACCACAGCGAGCCGCCACGGCACACCAAAGTAGGCGCCGTCCCGGCCATAGAGTCCCAACCCTGCCTGAACGAACGAGTCACCCCAGCCGTCGGTCTGCAGATCAGCAGTGATGTCCTTGACCAATCCCGCACTGGCGTACTCGTAGAGCACACCGCCGCCCCAGCTCTGGAAAATGTCGGGTGGATCGCCCGACTGCATCGCTGTCGTCAGCCGCTGCTTGAACGCTTCGTTCTCCAGCACGGTGATCTCGATGGTCACATTCGGATGGTCGGCGACATAGTCGTCGGCGAGCTGCTGAAAGAGCGCTTGATCGATTGCGTTGGTCGAGATATGCCACCAGGTAATCGTGGTGGCGTCCTGCGCCGCGGCGCGCTGGGCGACGGGCAATGCTGCGGCGGCAGCCACCGAGGCGCCCCCGATCATCAGATTGCGACGAGTCGTTTTCATCGATTTCCTCCTTCTCTTCGTCCGAAAGAACTCCGATCGACACACGCGCGGCCACCGGTCCGCCTGGCACAACTGGCTTCCTCAGGTAGCCGGAGGGTCCTGACTCAAGGGCCGGCAATCATCCGGCACGATTCGCGAACCACCAGTTCGGTGGGCAGATCGATCCGTTCGACCGGTGTATCCGGCGCAGCAATCCGTTGGAGGAGCATGCGCGTTGCCGCTCGCCCCATCTCGGTCAGTGGCTGGCGAACGGTGGTCAACGGTGGATGCACCATCGACGCGGCAGGAACATTGTCAAAACCGAGAATTGAGATGTCATGACCGATACGCAGTCCGCTATCCCGCACCGCCTCCATCACGCCGAAACCCATCGCGTCGTTCGAGGCAAAAATGGCCGTCGGCCGGTGGGAAAGCGACAGCAACCTGCACGCCTGCTGATACCCAAGCGGCTGGTGGAAATCCCCTTCGAGCACGAGCTCCGGATCGTATGGGATACCGGCCGCTTCGAGCGCCTGACGATATCCCGCCAGACGGTCGACCGCACATCCCATATGCATCTTGCCGGTGATGAACCCGATTCGCCGGTGCCCGAGCTGGATCAGGTAGTCGGTTCCATCAAGCGCTCCCTGCAGGTTCGTGGCGCCAACCGAGGGCCCTGTTTCATCAATTCCACCATGGTCGATGAGCACGTAGGGGAAACGACGACGCCGAAACGACTCGAGATAGGCGCCCGGGTCCTGCGGCAGAACCAGCAGCAACCCGTCGGCCAGACCGGCGGTGAGCGTCGCCACATGTGCGGATTCCCGTTGCTTGCGATGATGGGTGGTGTAGAGCATCAGGTCGTAGCCGACCGCGACGAGCTCCTCGTCGATGCCCCGGATGATCTCCCCGAAGTAACTCGTTTCCAGCTCGGGAACGACCAGGCCGATGACCTGTGATTTCCCACTGGCCAGCCCTCGCGCCTGACGGTTGATCACATAGCCGGTCCGCACCAGCGCCGCCATCACCCGGTTGCGGACCTCTTCGCTGACATATCCCTTGTTGTTGACGACGCGAGAGACGCTGGCAGTCGAGACATTCGCCTCACGGGCGACGTCCTCGAGCGTGATGCGTCGTTCTTCGTGACTGCTGGCCACTCGCCTACTCCACGCGCAACGCTGCGTCGTCTGTAAGCGCAATCACAGCCAGTCGAGATTCACCCCGCCAAGGCGGGACAAATCACCGTTACATCTGCAAGCGCTTACAGAATGGATGATAGGTTGACTGGTCGACCAATGTCAAGGCGAGGCGGAAAGGGGGCGGAGGCGAGTAGGCGAGTAGGCGGGTAGGCGGATAGGCGGAAAGGCGGAAAGGCGGAAAGGCGGAAAGGAAGGATACGAGATGGACGCGCGGAGGCGACGAGAACGCCTTGCGGCCGTAGAACCCGGCCCTGCGCCGGAGATCACCGCGCCACTCCTCTCCGCCTATCCGCCTCTCCGCCTATTCGTCTCTCCGCCTATTCGCCTTCGTCCTATTTCGCCGTCCAGCTCGACGACGTGACCACCGGCAGCTGAATCGCCCGCTCCCGTTCGAGATCGAGGTTGCCGATGTGCAAAGAGAGCGGCGACTGGACCCATTTGAAGATCGACCGGAGGAAGAGCCGCACGAACTTGGCGACATATCCCTCGACGGCGGCAGCGCCGTATTCCGGGAACATCTGGCCGATCACCACCTCGACCTCCTCCGGCAACATCTTCTCCCCCACGAAGAGATAGAAGCAGGCATCGAGCACCGGGAAGGGCATCAGCTCGTCTTCGCCACTCTGGTTTGGAGCCAACTCCGGACCGGGTGGTTTGGCCAGCACTGCCTGGATGCCTTCGTGGCCGGTCTGCTCGTAGAGGTAGTCGAGCAGATACATGACCACGGTTTTCGGCACATTGGCCAGGACGGCCAGGGCGCCCATCAGGTCGCCGCCGACGGTGGTGTACCCGACCGCTTTTTCGGTCATGTTGCCGGTTTGGAGAAAGAGGCCGTGCGCCGAGTTCGACCAGTTCCACATCCGCTGCGCGCGCAACCGCGCCTGGATATTCTGCTCGGTGATGGGGGTGATCGTCTCGCCAGACTGCAGCATGGCCGCGACGGCCTCTCGCTCGCGCTCGAACGCCTCGTCGATCGAAACGATCTCCAACGGCACACCCAGATCGCCACAAATCGTTTCGGCGGCCAACCGGGTTTGCTCAGATGAGTAGCGGGAGGGCTGGTAGAAGGCCCGGATCAGCGAGCCGGGATCGTCCGGACGAACCTTGCTGGCATAGCGGTGCGCAATCAGCAGTGTGAGCAGTGAATCCCGCCCGCCGGAGAGTGAAATGCCAATAACCTGGAATGCGCCGATCTTTTCGAAGTAGTCGCCGATTCCCAGGGCCAGCGCATCCAGAATCTCCTCGCACAGCTCCTCCCGGGCAGACCGGCGCGGTTCGTCCGCCGGCAAAAAGAAGCTCTTCTGGCGAGGCACGGGATAGGTCAAGCCGGCTCGCGTCGTTGCCGTATCCAGAATCTCGGTCGAAACATGGATGACGCCGGGAACCTGGTGCTCCTGCAGGTAGGTCTCCCGGTCATCCCGCCAGGTGGTCGCCTCCGAACGCAAACGGAGAGTTCGGTCGAGATCAATGGTCGCTTCGGAGAAACCGATCGCGAAACGCGTTCCCGCGAGCATCGGTTTGCCATTCTGGTTGACGTAGCTGCCACCGTCGAAGATCAATCCATCGTTCGTTCCGACGAGGTTGGTGTAGGCGACGGTGCATTGATTGTCGGCGGCCCGGGTGGCGATGAGCTCCCGGCGGGTCTGGTCGATGCCAACCCGAAAGGGAGAAGCCGAGACGTTGGCAACCAGTTCGGCGCCGCCATAGGCCCGCCGCTTCATCGGCCCATCGGCGCTCCAGAGATCCTCGCAAATCTCGACCCCGAGCACCCCGAAATCAAATGCGAAGAGAAAATCGCCGAACGGAACACCGCGGTGCTCTTCGAACAATCCAGCGAAACCGCGAGCCAGGGTTCGGCCCTCGTAGAAGACGTTGTAGGTCGGCAGTTTCTCTTTGGGGACGACTCCGATGATCTCCCCGCCGGCCACAACAGCCGCGCAGTTGTATCGCAATCCCTGCTGATTGCAGGCGATGCCGATCACCCAGGCGGCGGGCAGTGCCGCTGTTTCGGCGGCGAATCGTTCCAGCTCGGACCACTGCCGGTCGACAAATCCCTGCCATTGCACCAGGTCTTCAGGCGAATAGCCGCCGATCGCCTGTTCGGGAAAGAGCCCGATCGTCACGCCAGCAGCGGCCATCTCCCTGGCGGCGTCGATAGCCGCGTTGGTATTGGCCACGAACGCCCCGACCGTCGTATTGATGTTTGCGAGACCGATCCTGACAAGACGCACTGGCTGCTTCTCCGCTCGAGTCGATTCAGCCTATAGCTTACGACTCGGCGGAGGGTTGCGAGCGGATCACAATCACCGGGGTATGCCCCTGCCGCACGAGCTTCTCAGTGACGCTGCCCAGCATCCACCGGCCAAGTCCACCCCGGCCATGACTGGTGAGCACCAGTACGTCACCGGGGAGGAGCGCCGCATTCAGCGCTGGAGCCGGCTCCCCTTCGATGACGGCTGTTTCCACGTCGATTCCCGCGTCGATCAGCGGGGCAGCCTCCGATTGAAGGTAGTCGTCGATTCCCTCCCGGATCAGCTCGGGAGTTCCGGCGAAGCGGGCCACCGGGATCGTCGCCCGCTGGGCGGCGACCAGCGCCTGCTCGATATCGACCACCCGCGTCAGCAAGACCGGAACGTTCAGATTCAAGGCCAGCTGCCGGACGAATGGCAACGCCTGTTCCGCCAGATCGGACCCATCCAGACCCACGACCAGCCGGACGATCGCCTGGGCGGCCACGGGATCCTCGCCACCCCTGATCAGCATCACGGGCGCCTGCGATGTCCTGGCCACGCGGTCGGCCACGCTGCCCAGAACGAGCCGTCCGCCCGCACCACGTCCATGCGTGGTCATGATGATCAGATCGGCATCGCGCGCGTAGGTTTCGATCCACTCGGCCGGGCGCCCGAACACCACCTCGATTTCGACATCGCGGCCCTCCAGCTCCAGGGGTTCGGCGATTCCGGCCAGTCTGGCGCTGACGGCATCTCGCCACTCCTGCCGCCACTCCTCCTGAACGCCGGCCGGCGCAAATCCGATTCCGGCGTCTTCATCGGACAGCACGGTCAGCAGACGCACCCGCTCGCTGGGAATGCCCTGGGCGTAGATCACAGCCACAGCGGCGATGTCCGAGCCATCGAGGGGAACAAGGAGACGTTCGAACATGGCCTGCCTCGTTTCAGGAGCTGGTGGCTACTCTGTCTTTCGCCGGTACGAGCACCACTGGCGCCGCGCCGGACCGAATCAGTTTTTCAGAAACACTGCCCAGCAGCCAGCGCCGGAATCCGCTCCGGCCATGACTGGTCATGACGATCAGATCGCCCGGTTGCAGCACCGATTGCACCGCGTCGGCGGCCGCCCCTTCGACGACCTTCGTCGTCACATCGACCCCGCTCAGTTCGCCGGACGCCTCGGTCAATGCGTCAGTCGCCGCCGAGGTCATGTCTTCGAAAATCTCCGTGTAGAGCTCTTCGGGGTAGTAGGCAGCGCCGGCGGGCGCAGGAACCAGCACCGCGGCCGGATTGACCGCCGACACGAGCAACAGGGAGGCGCTGGTCGACGCGGCGATATCTCTGGCCACGGAGAGCGCTTCATTCGCGATATCCGAACCATCCAGCGGCACGACGATGCGGCTGATGGCCGCGAGGTGGGGTTCAGATTCCGAAACCGGGTGAATGATCAACGCCGGGATCGGCGACGTGCGGGCCAGTCTGTCCGCGACGCTGCCAAACGCCACCCGGCCGGCCATACCGCGACCATGACTGGCCAGGGCGAGCATCGTCGCCCCTGCCGAGCGGGCAACATTGAGCGTCACCTCGGCCGGATCACCCGATTCCACGATGACGGTCGGATCGATGGAGAGCTCGTCTTTCCACCGGCCGACGGTTTCGGCCATCAATGTCCGGCCATTCTCTTTGGCCATATTCAGCACTTCGTCGCCCGAGGCGATCTGTGTGCCAAAGAGCCCACGCAGCGGTTCCACTTCCGGCACAACATGAAGGAAGAGAAGCTCTCCAGCCTTCCCGGCCAGGGCGGCAGCATAGGGGATCACCTGCTCGGCGAGAGGGGATCCATCGAGCGGTACAAGAATTCGGGTCGTCGACATGGCAATCCGTCCTTTGTTTCGGTCAATCAACAGCGCAGGCCAGAGCGTTCGCCTTCACGCAGCCATTCAATAGTCATCCTACTGGCAACCGGGTCACATTGCTGAACATTCGGTTGCCCAATCTGCATCAGCTACGCAACAGGGGTGCCGAACCTTCCCTCTGTTACCATGCGGAATGTACCGGCGACCGTCTCACTATCAGGAAGCACTCATGCCCCCGACCACCGACTCCTTCATGTATCAGACCATGTTCCGGCAGCCCGCCGAGATTGCCCGGCTCGTCGCTGACGAGTGGAATCAGGCTGAACGGGCCGCCGCGCTGCTGTCCGGCGCCCGGCGAGTGACATTGACCGGTATCGGTACGAGCTATCACGCCTCCCTGGTGGGATCGTGGCTCCTTCGCGCAGCCGGAATCGACGCCCGGGCGGTGACCTCCTTCGACTTCGCCTCCTATCCCGACAGTTTTCCGATCGGCAATGACGAAGCGGTCATCGTGATGGCCCACACCGGAGTGAAGTCCTACTCGAAGATCGCGCTCGATCGCGCGGTCGCATCGGGAGCAACCGTTCTCTCGGTGGGGAGTCAGTCCGCCGAGCATCCGGGGTCGCAACTCGTTCTCCGCACCGTGGAGAGAGAGAAATCTGCTGCCTATACCGCATCCCATCTGGCGGCCATGACGGTGATCGCCCAGATTGCCGCCGCAGCCGGCGCCGCGGACTTCCGGGAGGAATTGCAAACCCTTCCCGGCCATCTCGAGGAGATTCTCGGCCGGGCCGACGACCTGCAATCGACCGCCGAGTACGCGGCATCCCATCGTGTCTACGCGACCGGCGCCGGACCGAACGAAGCCACCGCGCTGGAATTCGTGATCAAAGCGAGGGAGGCGGCCTACGGTCAGGTCGATGCCCTGGCAGCCGAGCAGTTTCTGCACGGTCCCATGGTGGCGGTGAACGCGGGCGATCTGGCCGTGGTGGTGGATGTCCCGGGCGCAGCTGGTGAGCGAGTGGCCGCGATCACCAGCGTGCTGGAGGGGTTCGGCTGCCGGATTCTGGTCGTCGGACAACAAATGAGCGCTGTTCAGGACGCCACCGTTTTCCCGATTCCCGTCGTGCAGGAAGTGCTCTCCCCACTCCTTGCCGTTGTTCCGATGCAGATCCTGGCTTACCAGATGGCGGCGATCAAAGGAATCAACCCGGACACTTTTCGCCGGGACGACGAGGTCTACAAAGCGGCATTCGGACGACTGACGCTCTAGGTTCCCGTCTGAGCAACTGGCGCCGGCGGCAGGACCGACGCCAGCAGGGCCATGTGCAACGCCAGGTGACTCTGCGGTTTGGTCGGATCGGTGCCGGTCAGCTCGGCGATCTGCCGCAGGCGATAGGAGAGGGTGTTGCGGTGTACTTCGAGCCGCGTTGCGGCATCGACCTGCGACCCGCCCGCTTCCAGGTAGGCGAGCAACGTGCGACGGAGACTGCCTCGGCGGTCGCGCGTCAGAAGCTGGCCGAGCGTGTCGCGCGAGAAGGTCTCCAGCTCAGGCGATCCCCAGAGTGGGAACATGAGGCGATAGACCCCAACGTCGGATGGCCGGTCGAACCGGATGTGGGAACCGCGCAGAAGTCCACCGGTCACCAATGCGGCCAGATACCGGGCTTGCCGCGCCGCCAACGGGATTCTGGCCACGCCGGTGACCGGTTCTGACAGGACGATCCAGTGCTCGGCGCTCTCCTGTCCGGGTGCGTGTTGCCGGCCGGAAACGGGATGTTCCCCGCCCGCAAAACGAGGTGAGCGGGTGTTCAGCTCGACCAGCGTCGCCATCATGCCATCGATCTCCGCAGCCTCGTGGGGTGTACCCAGCGACGCAATCTCCCGGGCCATAGCCGACCGGTTCGCTCCGGCCGATGACAACACCACCGCATACGAGCCATTGGCCGGCAGCCCAAGCGCCACGCCGATCTTGGCGGAATCAGATCCAGCATCGGTGAGCAGACCAGCGATGGCATTGGCACGCGCGTTGCCGCGCGGACGAACATCGATCGCGTGGGCAAGAGCGACCTCGACTGCCATCCCCACCCGCTCGCTGATCAACCTGGCCAGAGCGCGCCGGGACGACGCAACAGGACCGAGCCACAATTCGGCGACCTGCGAGATCCGGCGGACATAGCGATCTCCATGCCAGCCTTGCCGATCGGAGAGAGCCGAAAGATCACCGGGCGCGACATCGCCTGCCGGTCCAGCGCTGGCGATAACGCCATCTCTGCCTGAAACCACCGCAGCGCCCATTCCGAGATAGTCGGATGCCGTTTTCAGCACGTCTTCGACATCTGCTCCCAGCGCATTCGCCTGCGTCAGCAACCGGCCAAGCTCAGTACCCGCCCGGTAGATTTCGCCGCGCTGCTCGGTCAGCACCCGGTTGATATCGCTCTCCAGGTCGGCAGGAATTGAATCGGCGTAGAGTGTGATCAGGGAAGAAGGCGCGGCAATAAATCGTTCGACAACCAGGCCACGCGCTCCCCGGTTGGCCACTTCCCGGACGATCTCATCGACCGGCACACCGGTATCAGGCAGAATTCTGTCGGGGAGGATGACGATCTCGCCGCCGCGCAAGGGTGGCAGAATGGGCATCGAAGCTCGAAGGGTGACCGCCCAGCTGATCTCGCTGTCGAGCGCACGCTCGGACGATGCCCCGGAGCCGTCGAGCTCACTGCTCTGCGGCAGAGTCAAACGGTTCTCCCATGAGAGAAGATCGAGGATCGTGATGTCCGCCATCCGTCGAACCTTTCCGAGACTTCGCGGGAATTGTTCACAATGAACAAATTTGAATCGGTCAGTGCGCGATCGATCGATTTCATACCTGGTTGCAGCCGGTTTGGTATCAAGGGTTAGCATTTTTGCACAATTTCGTTCGAGTCACAAGAGGAGTATGGCGGGAAACGCCGGCAAACCTGGCGGTTTTGGTGGCGTCACTTGCGGGTGTGGCGGCGTTTCTCTATCCATTTGTGCTTCCTGCCCTTGAGCCAGCCCCGGAGAATAGGGCTCGAAGTACAGAAGCGCCCCTGCTCTTCGCCATGGTCACCCTTCTGGCTCTGTTCTCCATCCTGGTGACGTTTCAGCCCGGGCACGACGGCACGAACCTTCAACAGGCAGCGAAGTCGACGGCATTGCTCGGCGTGCTGGTGTCGCTCGACGCCACCCTGCGGCTCGTGCCCACCTTCCTGGGCGCTTCGCCGATCTTCCCCCTGATCATGTTGACCGGAGTCGTGTTCGGTTCCGCTATGGGGTTCCAGATGGGCGCGCTGACGCTGCTCGTCTCCGCATTTCTGACCGGAGGCATTGGTCCCTGGTTGCCATTTCAGATGATGGTGGCGGGGTGGGTCGGTTTGACAGCGGGATGGCTACCGAGATTCGAGCGTCATCGCGTCCAGCTGGCGGTGCTGGCCACTTTCGCGGCAGTCTGGGGGTTTCTGTATGGGGCGCTGATGAACCTGTGGAGCTGGCCATTCGCCTCCCCCGGTCTCGAAGAGGACGCCGGTCTCTACTGGACCCCTTCCCTCAGCGCAGTGGAATCGCTGCAGCACTATGCGCAGTTCTATCTCCTCACCTCAGCGGCATACGACCTCTTCCGCGCCGCCGCCAATGTGGCCATCATCCTGATCCTTGGCCCGCCCGTTCTGGCCACGCTGGAGCGCTTCGCCGATCGCTTCACCTGGCAACCCTGGGAAGAGGCAGGCGCCGAGTAGACCATTCTGGGCCAGCTCGATCGTTGTCTTTTGCCTCTTGCCCTTCGCCATCCGAACTCCGGTCAACGCTCCTTGACTTTATGGCACATGGGAATTCCGCATGTCCATTGAGGGGGTGAATTTGGTGAACTTCGATTCACCCAGATATCTGGCACTTCGCACCCCGCTTCTATGACAGAGTGGCACATCTTGTGTCTCAACGCGGCTTCGCTATACTACTGGTAGCCATCGCGCTGCTGTCATCCTTTCCAGGTAGTCATTGCCCCTGGCAGCGCGCCCCCCGAATGGCTCCGATCACGGGACAGTCTTCCCGGAGGCGTATGTACGCGGTGAACTCACCGCCGCGGCGGCATCGTCTCCCCAAACTGTCCTCATCGGGCGGCGAGCTGGAGGCAGCTCGGCCAATTTTGATCGACGTCGTGCTGTTGGCGGGCGGCATGACAAGAACAATGGCCCCTCCGTCAAAGGGGGAAGTAAGGAAACGGATATGGCGTCCCCGAAACGCACCCGATCGACGAAGACGGCAGTGTCTCACGGGCTTCCCGTGCAGCGTTACTTCACCAAGGCCGGCGAAAGCCCCTATGCCTCGGTGGAGTGGACGCGACGCACCTCACGAATCACCAACCAGGATGGGACGACCGTCTTCGAGATGAAGGACGCCGAAGTTCCGTCGTCGTGGTCGCAGGTCGCCACCGACATCATGGTGTCCAAGTATTTCCGGAAAGCAGGTGTTCCGCAGGTTGCCGATGACGGCGCTCCCCTGCTGGACCATGAGGGCAACCCGGTGCTCGGCCCCGAGCGCTCCGCCCGGCAGGTGATTCACCGGCTGGCTGGTTGCTGGCGGTACTGGGGCGAAACCCATGGGTATTTCGCTTCGAAGGAAGATGCCCAGGCTTTCTACGATGAGCTCGCCTTCATGCTGGTCAACCAGATGGCCGCGCCAAACTCGCCGCAGTGGTTCAACACAGGGCTCCACTGGGCGTACGACATCTCCGGCCCGGCGCAGGGGCACTACTACACTGACCCGGCAACTGGCGAAGTCCGCGAATCGACCGATGCGTACAGCCATCCGCAGCCGCACGCCTGCTTCATCCAATCGATCGCCGACGATCTGGTGGCCGAAGGCGGCATCATGGACCTCTGGGTCCGCGAAGCGCGTCTCTTTAAATATGGATCTGGCACCGGCACCAACTTCTCGACATTGCGCGGTGAGGGAGAACCCCTCTCCGGCGGCGGAACCTCGTCTGGTTTGATGAGCTTCCTGCGGGTGGGCGACCGCGCCGCGGGCGCTATCAAGAGCGGCGGCACAACGCGCCGGGCGGCCAAAATGGTCTGCCTCGATGTCGATCACCCAGACATCGAAGCCTTCGTCACCTGGAAAGCGGACGAGGAAAAGAAGGTCCAGGCGCTCATTGCCGCGGGCTATCCCGCCGACTTCAACGGCGAGGCGTACCAGACCGTCTCCGGCCAGAACGCCAACAACTCCGTGCGGATCACCAATGACTTCCTGCAGGCCGTCGCCGACGATGCGGACTGGAACCTGATTCGCCGGACCGATGGCTCCGTGCATCGCACCGTCCGTGCCCGCGATCTCTGGAATCTCGTTGCCGAGTCGGCCTGGAAGAGCGCCGATCCCGGTGTCCAGTACGACACCACGATCAATGAATGGCACACCTGCCCGGAAGGTGGCCGGATCAACGCGTCGAATCCCTGTTCCGAATACATGTTCCTGGACAATACGGCCTGCAACCTGGCCAGTCTGAATCTGCTCAAGTTCGTGGATATCGAAACCGGTCAGGTCGATATCGAGGGGTATCGCCACGCGGTGCGCCTCTGGACGATCGTGCTGGAGATCAGCGTGCTGATGGCGCAGTTCCCCAGTCGCGAAATCGCCCGGCTTTCCTATGACTACCGCACGCTGGGACTCGGGTATGCCAACATCGGCACCGTGTTGATGCTGCGCGGTCTTCCCTATGATTCAGACGAAGCCCGGGCATTCACCAGTGCGATGACCGCCGTGATGACCGGTGAGTCGTACGCCACCTCCGCGGAGCTGGCGTCGGTCCTTGGACCGTTCCCCGAGTATCAGGCGAACGCCGAGCACATGAAGCGCGTGATCCGCAATCATCGCCGGGCGGCCTACGATGCACCCGCCGAAGCGTACGAGCAGCTTTCCGTGCCGCCAATGGGTCTGCGGGCCGATCTGGCGCCTCGAGAACTCGTCGCGGCCGCTCAGCAATCATGGGATCGCGCACTGGAGCTGGGCGAGACATATGGTTACCGCAACGCCCAGACGACCCTTCTGGCCCCGACCGGCACGATCGGACTGCTCATGGACTGCGACACCACCGGTGTCGAACCAGACTTCGCCCTGGTCAAATTCAAGAAGCTGGCCGGCGGCGGCTACTTCAAGATCGCCAATCAAAGTATCGAACCGGCGCTGAAGAACCTCGGCTACGACAAAGCGCAGCGCAAGGCGATTCTCGACTATGTTCTCGGCACGATGACACTCGACGGCGCTCCAGGCATCAACCGGGAAACGCTGAAGAGCAAGGGGTTCGCCGACGCCGACATCGATCGAGTGAACCGGTCGCTGCCGGGTGTTTTCGAGCTGCCGTTCGCCTTCAATGCCTGGACGCTCGGTGAGGAAGCTCTGGCCCGGGTTGGCATCAGCATGGCGGACGCATCCAGCCCTGGTTTCAATCTGCTCGAACGGCTCGGATTCAGCCGCTCGGAGATCGACGCGGCCAACGAGCACATCTGCGGCACGATGACAGTCGAAGGCGCTCCCTATCTGAAAGAAGATCACCTGCCGGTGTTCGATACCGCCAACAAATGTGGCAAAAAGGGAACCCGCTTCATTCACTACCTCGGCCACGTCAAGATGATGGCCGCCGCCCAGAGTTTCCTCTCCGGCGCCATTTCCAAGACGATCAACATGCCGAACGAAGCGACGGTGACGGACATTCTCGATGCCTACGATCAGAGCTGGCACAGTGGGCTGAAAGCGATGGCCATCTATCGCGACGGTTCCAAACTGAGTCAGCCCCTTTCGACCAAATCGGAAGGATCGGCGGGCGCATCGAAGAGTGACGACGAGATCGAAGCGGAGATCGAGCGACGCGTTGCCGAGGCGCTCATCGCCGAGCGCGAGCAGGCCGCGGCAGAACGCGACCGCGCCATCGACGAAGCCGTCACCGCGCTGCGTGCCGAACTGGGCGTGCAGCAGCCGCTCCGCCGCCGCCTCCCGGCTCGCCGCAATGGATTCACCCAGGAAGCGCGCGTGGCCGGACACAAAGTCTTCCTTCGCACCGGCGAGTATGACGATGGTTCGCTCGGCGAGATCTTCATCGACATGCACAAGGAAGGCGCCGCGTTCCGGTCGATGATCAACTGCTTTGCCATTTCGATTTCGAAGGGCCTCCAGTACGGCGTGCCGCTCGACGAGTTCGTCGATACCTTCACCTTCACCCGCTTCGAACCGCAGGGGATGGTTTCCGGTCACCCGAACATCAAGATGGCCACGTCGATCATCGACTATGTCTTCCGCGTGCTCGGTCTGGAGTATCTGGACCGCACCGATCTGGCGCAGGTGCCGCCGGAAATGCTGGAATACGACGAGGACGACGCCGAAGGCTATGCCGAGGAGCCAGTAACACCAGAACTGCCAGCGGCCAGCGCGCCTCCGGCCACACCGGACACCCCACTGGCCACCCAGACGGCAACCGTCGCGGCTCCCTCAGTGGCAACTACGGTCAGCAATGGACACGGTCATAGCAACGGCACGAACGGGCACAGTAACGGCGCCCTCAAGGAGAGCCTGAAAGCAACAGCCGCAACCGCGCTCTACGAGCCCACCGGTTCGCTCGACGCCCAGCTCTCCGAGATGATGGGCGACGCACCCTTCTGCGATCAGTGCGGCCACATCACCGTTCGCAACGGCAGCTGCTATCGATGCCTCAACTGCGGGAATAGTCTGGGCTGTTCGTAGTTCGAGTGGTCTTTCTCTCAAGAGAACAGGGAGCCGGGAATCCGGCTCCCTGTTTTATTCAGGCAGAAGCCATGCCCTGAGGTATCGGCAACCGCTCACCGGAAGACCGGATCGTGGTCACAAACGACAAAGCCGGATGGTCGAACGACCATCCGGCTCAGTGGTGCTGCGTGGATTCAGCTAGTTTGCAGGCTCCTCCGCCTGGTTCCCTTTGCGAAGAAGGAGCGCGGCCGCAGCGGCCGCGCCACCGACAGCAGCAGCCCCTGCCCAGGTGCTGCCACTGGCTTCCGGACCTGTGCCCGTTGCTGGCAGGACGTCGACCTCTCCACCACCGGTGTCAGTCTCAGTGACGCAGGTGCCGTTGACGCAAACCATCGACTCATCGCAGCATGGGTACTCGGCGTCGCATTCGTCCTCGACCTCCCAGCACCCTTTCGCGTTGTCGCACATCGCTTCGAAGCAGGTGTACGAGCCACAACACGGCGTGGCGCCGTCTTCCATCACGCACTCGCCACCCGGCTCGATGCAGATGTCATCCTGAGCGCCCACGCTTTCGGGAACCAGCGTCACGCCGGTGCCAAGAGCCGCTCCGCCGAGCAACCCCTTCAGAAGTGTGCGCCGGCTCGTTCCGCTGGCCATCGCTTTGGTCAGACTGTCGAATCGATACCGATCCATGATTCCCTCCTCATGCATGTGGGCGCCGCCACCAGCACCCCTCCTTCAATAAACGTCCGGCCGCCAGGTTGGTTTCATTTGCGACGCTGGTCGACCAGCTGAGGATTCGATAAGCAAGAAACGGGCCGCGGCGCAGCGGGCGGCAGGCAGCCGGCAGCAGGCAGTAGTTCGGGCACCTGTGGCCCGACATCGGCAGTCGGCAGTCGGCAGTCGGCAGTCGGCAGTCGGCAGTCGGCAGTCGGCAGTCGGCAGTCGGCAGTCGGCAGTCGGCAGTCGGCAGTCGAACAAGGATGTCATCGATCTCCCCGCTTTCTGCGGCGTCCGACTCGACTGATGATGCCGCCCCCGACTACTGCTGGCTCGCTCGGCGGACTTCGTTCTGCCGGCTGCCAGCCGCTCGCTGCCCGCATCGGGCCACAAGTGCCCGAACTACCCTTCCGCCTACCTGCCAAATGTGGTTGTGGTAGTATGTACGTACACAGTGTGCGAACACCCCGAATGGTTCCTGCTGTGTTCCCCGTACATGCCGGTGCCCACTATCGCACGGTCCCGTTCACGCCGTCACCGCATCTTCCTGTTTTCGCGTGAATGACCAGCTATCGAGGGCAGACGACGGACGATCCGTCGGATGACGAGGGACGATCGCACCATGAGCGCGCAGCTTCCAAATGTCGGCAGGCCAAAAGGTGGCGCCTGGCGACGCCTCCAGGACGAAGGGATCGTCTGGGAGGGTCAGGTTCTGGTCACGGGAGACGAAACCGATCTCGCCGCCCTCCTGATCGTCACCAACGAACGCCTCGCATTCGTTCGAGGCGGCAATGTCGTTCTCGATATCGAACGGGACTGGCTCGATCCCGCTCCGGTGCTTCGTCGTACCGGCACGGTCCAGCTCTGGGTATCCCCACCAGACGATCCGGTCGCAGAATCACTGACTTTCATCGCCAGGGACGGCCGCGACGAAGCCGCCGTTGTCCTTTCGCTGATCACCGGGCATGGAAGCTATGGCTCCGCCTACCGAATGCCGGCCTACGCGCCCGAGTATGACTCTCCCGTTCCCGACTACCCGGTTGCGCCATCCCGCCGTCATACAGAATTCGATCCCTACGGATACGCACCGGAACCAAAACCACTACCGGTCTTTTCGCTGCTCGATGACGACGATTTTCCGCCGGTCGTCACTGGCGAAACCGAGCAGGGGATACCCGCCTGGGAAGAGGCGATCGCTGAAGCACTGGAACCAGGCACGTTGCTACAGCTGGCGGGATCGTTGCGACAACCCAATGATCCGATCAGACCACTGGACGGTTTCGACTCGAAATACACACGCGATCGGCGGGCATGGGTCATCCGTCTGGTTGGTCTGTTTGCACTCGTCGCGATTGGCTCGATCGTCGCCAGCGGACTGCTGCCCAGCGCAAATGACATCCGCGGGTTGATCGATGACAAGACCACGCCGGTCGTGGTCGCCCAGGCCAACACTCCAACGTCGACGCCGGCCGAAACGCCGTTGTCCATCGCCGAGAGTGCTCAGACGACCGAGCCGACGGCCACCGCGACGCAGGCAGGTCCGTCGACGTCTGATCCCCGCAATCCCACGGTCGTGCCCATCGAAACAGGAATCGCGCTGGGTGTCGGTGGCGACACCACGCACATGCCGGCTCCCCCGACTGAAACCGCCGCACCGGACGTTGAAGTGGCTCCCTCCGCGACCGCCGAACCGTCGGAGCTGGCCCAGGCCGCTCAGGAAACCGAAACGGTGACGGCCATCATTCCCGATCCGGACGAGAACTTCACGCCGGAACCGACTGCCACGACCGAGGTCGCCGAACCGACCGAATCGCCGGTAGAAACCGCGACAGAAGTCCCCGCCTCGACATCTGAGCCGGAAACGTCCGCGGATCCGGCTGATGCAACGAACGCTGGCCTCCGTGTCGATCTGAAAGAAGTGCATCGTGGCGAGCGTCTTCCGGACCTGACCCTGGGACGCAATTCGATTGGCGAATGGGTGGTCATTCTCGTCGACGTGACGAATGAGACAACTGCCCCTGTGGAACTGTCGATGAGCACCATTCAGCTGGTTCCCAACGCCGACCCGCAGGGAGCGGTATCGCTCGATTCGGCATCCAGCGCCGTCGCGTCCTATCTCGGTATGACACCCACCGTTCGATCGGATGAGTCGGCGACCATCCCGGCCGGTGGTGTGCAACAGCTGGCGCTCGTTTTCAGCATTCCTGCTGGAGTGGGTGACGTGACGCTGCAATTTGGCGACGAATCGTTCGATCTGACCAATGGCGCGTCGCAAACCGCCGGTCTCACCGACGGCGTCCAATCGATGAGCGCCACATTTGCACCTTCCTCATCTGCGGCTGGTTCCTCCGTGGCTGCGGAGCCGACGCCGGCCAGTTTTCGGGGCGGCAATCGTTTCGCCGGTTGGCTGACCGGCGAAGCGCCTGCCGAAGCGGCAGCGAATCCCACGGCTGAGATCCCCGATGCCGGCATCTGGTAAGAGCGCTGTCTATCGGACATTCCTGTTGCCGGGTGAAATGCGGTTTGGCTGGGGTGTCAGCGAGACCGCTGGTGAGGTCGCTGCCGAGCTCGGGGCTGGACGGGTCACGATTGTCACCGACGCGGGTCTGATCGCGGCTGGTCTCGTTCAACCGGTGCAACAGCAGCTGCGGGACCGGCGTATCGACACGCTGGTCTTTTCGCAGGTCAGCCCGAATCCCCGCGACACCGAAGTCTTGCTGGCGGCCGAAGCGATGGCGGAGCATCAGAGCGATCTGGTGATCGCGATCGGCGGAGGCAGCCCGATCGATCTGGCGAAGGCTGCGGTTGGCATCGCCACCAATGGCGGAGCGCCGCAGGATTGGGTTGCTCCGGCGACGTTTCCCGCGAAACCGTTGCCGCTGGTCGCCATTCCAACCACTGCCGGCACCGGCAGCGAAGTGACTCGCAGCTCGGTGATCAACGACACGACACGGAACATCAAGATCTCGCTCCGCGACTCGCGAATCGCCGCGGTGATCGGGCTGGTCGATCCCGGGCTAACGATGGGACTCCCGGCACACTTGACCGCATCAACCGGTATGGATGCGCTGACCCATGCCATCGAAGCCTATACCTGCAAACGAGCCACCCCGGTCACCGATGCGCTGGCGCTGCATGCCATGAAACTGATTGCTGAGAACCTCGATGCTGCCGTGCAGGATGGTTCCAACCGTGATGCTCGCGAAGGCATGATGCTGGGCAGCATGATTGCCGGCATGGCGTTCAGCAACAGCGATGTCGCGTCGGTGCACTGCATCGCCGAAGCCATCGGCGGCCGGTACGACACCCCTCACGGCGTGGCCAACTCGCTTTTCCTGCCCTTCCTCTTCCAGCACAACGCGACGGCCGATATCGAGCGCCATGCCGATGTGGCCAGGGCGTTGGGCGTGGCCCAGCCGGAGCAGTCCGCCGCCGACGCAGCGCAGTCGGCCGCTGACTACCTCGTCAGCCTCGGCCAGTCGATCGGCATTCCGCCCCTCAAGGCAATTCCCAGGATCAAACCGGAAGACTTCCCCTGGATCGCCGCTGCATCCTTTCAGAATCTCTCGAATGGCAGCAGTGCCCGGGAGATGGATGAAGCCGCCTATCTGAGCATCCTCGACAGCGCCTGGAACGCATAGCCAGCTGCATGGTGTGCTGCCACTTCCTCATGCGCTCACCAGGACAAAACAGGTAGACTGTCCACCTGCACCGCGATCAGTTGTGATGCCCCACGATGGGGGGATGAGCGATGCGACAGGTTCCAGCCGATGGGCTGGATGTTGATGAGTTGCGGCAGCGGTTGCTGCTGTCAGAAGCGAGAACACCATGATGAACGGCGAACAGCCCGGCGAGGGGACTGCGGAAGACGTGACGACAGCATTCGACAGTCCAACGGCTGACGAAGCTGAGGCGATGGTATCGGAAACATTGGGAGCGCCGGAAACGGTGGAGATCGTCGCGGCAGTCGACGCATCGGAAAGCGACGAAGCGAGCGACGAGAGCAACGCTTCATCGGAAGAGGAAGCCGCCGCTGAACCCGTCGCCGAGGCCACCGAGCCTTCACCGACGATTGACGCGGAGATTCCCACTCCCCCATCCGAGCCTGAAACCGCTGGCGATTCCTCCGGTAGTGACGTCGAGCAGCCGGTCGACGAAGTACCGGTATCCGTCGGGGCCGTTCTGGCCGCAGACGCCATCGCGGCATCCGCTCCCGCTCCCGAACCGGAAGTGCCTGCAGAGCCAGACACGCCCGTCGTCGTGGCCACCGAGCTCACCTGGGGATTCATCGACACCGAGGGACGCGTTCATCAGAAAACGACCGAGCGGTTTCGCGGCCGCGTCATTGGCAAGATTCACGGAGGCAGCGGCGAGCCGCAAATCGCCGAGTTCGAGTCCAACTTCGGACCGCTGGTCAAAGAAGTCGAGCTGCTGGAAAAAGACGTTTCAGAAGCGAAGAACAAGGTCGCAGTTCTCGGACGCGTTCGCAAGATGAAAACGACCGCAGGACGCTCCGAGGCGCTGGGCGACTTCGACGATCTCTTCGCCCGGCTGCTGACCCTCGAAACGACCGTTCAGACGGAAATCGACGAGCGTCGCGCCGCCAAGGAAGCACTCATCACCCGTGCTGAGGAGATGAAGGACTCGACCGACTGGAAAGTCACCGGTGAAGCCTACAAAGCGCTCTTCCTGGAATGGAAGGAAGTCGGCGCGTCGGGCCGGGAAGCGGACGATGCACTCTGGGCGCGGTTCATCGCCGCCCGGGAGTCGTTCAACACGCGACGGTCGGAGCACTTCAACCAGCGACAGGAACAATGGGAAGAAAACCGCCTGCTCAAGCAGGATCTCATCGTCCGGGCTCATGAGCTCTCGACCTCCGATCAATGGCGACAGACCAGCGACGCGTTGCGTAGCCTCTTCGATGAGTGGAAGAAGATCGGCAGCGCCGGCCGGCAGTCTGATGAGGAGCTGTGGCAACAGTTTAGGGGCGCGCAACAGCATTTCTACGATCGCCGCGCCGCCACTTGGGAGGATGGGCGCAAGCTTAAGGAAGCGCTGTGCCAGCGGGCCGAGGACCTTCGCGAATCGACCGACTGGGAAGCAACGGTCGAAGAGATGAAGGGCATGATGGCCGAGTGGAAAACCGTCGGCACTACCGGCAAACGGGATGTCGACGACGCTCTGTGGAACCGCTTCAGAGCCGCCCAGAATGCCTTTTTCGACAAGCGTTATGCGGAGGCATCGGCGCGCGAGCAGGAAGAGCGAAGCAAGCTGCAGCGCAAGGACGAGATCACGACGAGCATCGAAGCACTTGCCTATTCGTCCGACCCGGTTGCGGCGGCCGAAGAAGCCGCTGTCTTGCGAGCCGAGTTCGACACCTTGCCCCCTCTGCGCAAGGACAAGGACGAAGCGCTTCAGCGGCGTATCCGCAAGGCGATGGGCGATATCCGCGTCAACGCGGCTGCCGAAGGAGCCCGCCGTGCCGTCTCCTGGCAGGGCAAGCTCCGGGAAGCCCTCGAGCGCTCGCAGGATCAGATCGAGAGTCTGCAGCAGACGGTTGTCAATCAAGAATCGACCCTGGCCGATGTCCGGAGCCAGCTCGCGTCGGCGTCCGCCGATGACACTGCCGCTCTGGAACAGCAAGTCCAGGAGTTGAACGAGAGCATCTCCTACAACAAAGCCGAAATCGATCGTCTGCAGGGGTCGATGAGCGAGATCCAGGGGAGCGTCGAAGTCTAGAATCCGCCAGTCGCTGGCGAACGGATTTGGCAAGGCAGGCCTTGCCGCTACATCGGCGCGGACGCTGCCGCGGTGACGGCATTTGGCAAGGCAGGCCTTGCCGCTACATCGGCGCGGATGCTGCTGCGGTGACGGGGTTTGGCAAGGCGGGCCTTGCCGCTACATCGGCACGGACACGGCCGCGGCGATGGCATTTGGCAAGGCAGGCCTTGCCGCTACATTGACACGGACACGGCCGCGGCGATGGCATTTGGCAAGGCAGGCCTTGCCGCTACATTGACACGGATCGTGTAGCGGCGAGGCCTGCCTCGCCCCTCGGTCACCGGCGACGGGATCTCGCAACGCACGCGGTGCCACGCTGCCGACTGCCGACTGCCGCCAACCTACTCTCTCTCCTCGACCTGAAATCTCCGCCAGGGCATGGCCAGCCGCTCGATCAACAGGACGATGCCGAAGAGGGTTATGGCCATGACCGACAACACAACGACACAGGCGAAAACGTAGTCGGTCCGCAGACTGGCATTGGCCAGCACGATCGCGTGACCGAGCCCTGAGTCGGATCCGACGAACTCCCCAATGACGGCGCCAATCACAGCCACCGACACAGCCACCTTCAATCCGGAAAAGAAGGCCGGCATGGCGCCCGGCGCCTGAACGATGAGAAACCGCTGGAACCGGCTGGCGCCCATCGTCCGCAGAAGATCGAGCGTTTCCCGGTCGGCGGAACGAAGGCCATCGACTGTCGCCACCGTTATCGGGAAAAAGGCGATGAGCGCGGTCATGATCACTTTGGGCGCCAGTCCATGCCCGAACCAGATCAGAAGGAGCGGCGCCAGCGCCACCACGGGAATGGCCTGACTGGCGATGACCAGTGGCCAGGCCGCCCGCTCCAGAATCCGCGACGCATGGATGCCAATCGCCATCGCCACCCCGGCGACAATAGCCACCGCCAGACCAGCGACCACTTCCTCCAGCGTGACCCATGCGTTCCTGGCCAGCGAAGAGCGATCCTCCCAAAGGGTGCGGATCACCTGTGACGGCGCGGGCAGGTACCAGTCCGGCGTGTTGCGGACCTCCACCCAGATCTGCCAGGCCACAGCCAGCCCGAGAAGCAAGAGCAGAGGCGGCAGCCAGCGGCCGGTATGTCGCCACAGCGTCCGGCCGGTCATGAGCCTGCTCCGGCATGCACCAATCCCAGCTGCTCCAGCAGACGAATGCGGGCCGCGACAAATGCCGCGCTGGCGATCATGTCGCGCGTGCGAGGTCGGGGCAACACCACCGGTTCCTGGTGAATGACCCGCCCGGGCCGGCCGGAAAGCACCACGACCCGATCGGCGAGCAGAATCGCCTCGTCCACATCATGGGTCACCAGCAGTGCCGACCGCTGATCCCGGGAGAGGACATCGAGAAGCCAGTCCTGAGCCGATGCTCGGGTCAGCGCGTCGAGCGACCCAAATGGCTCGTCCAAAAGAATGAGCCGCTGACCGCCAAGCATGGTCCGGACGAACGCCACCCGCTGCCGCATCCCCCCCGAGAGTTGAGCGGGATAGACCGTTTCGAACCCCTGCAATCCCAGATCGATGAACCGCTGTGTGGCCTGATCTCGCGCCGTTCGCCGGTCGACTCCCTTCACCTCGAGCGCCAGCGCCGCATTGGCCACAGCCGTCCGCCATGGCAACAGGAGATCGCGTTGCTGCATGTAGGCCGACCGGCCCAACCGGCGCTCGGCAGCATGGATTTCTCCGAAAAGGCGAATCTCTCCCCGATCGGGTTCGATGAGGCCAGCCACGATGTCCAGCAGGGTGCTTTTTCCCGAACCGGACGGCCCGATCAGGGCAACGAATTCACCCTCTCCCACATCGAGATCGACCCGATCGAGCACGGGGAGGATCGCTCCCTGCTCGGCGTAGGTCGCGGAGAGATCGCGAATCGACAAGATCGGCTTGGGTTGTCCGGGAGCGCTGGCCAACGATCGTTCCCTCTCTGCCCGCTGATGTCCGCCGCGATTGTATGCGGTGGGAATCCATCCGGAGGCGACCATGGTTTAGACTCCAGGGTCGAATTCGCCCTGATCCAACAGGGACGATCCTTGCTGGCCTGACCCGGATACGCGACGTGTCGACCGCTCACCACCACCCTTCACTGAAATCGCAGATACCCGCTGCCCATCTCGCTATCGTGGAACGCCTGGGCCAGACGTTTCATGCCGCGGGCAAAGAGCTCGTGCTGGTCGGCGGCATTGTGAGGGACATGTTGCTCGAGATCGAGCTGCCCGCCGATCTCGATTTCGCCACTAATGCCCTGCCGGAAGAAACGGAAGAGCTCGGTCTCGCGGCCGGCGCGGAATCGTCGTATCTCATTGGCGCTCACTTCGGAACAGTCGGACTCGTGTTCCGGCTCCCAAACGAGGATATGGTCAATGTGGAAATCACCACCTATCGGGCCGAGCACTATCCCGACGACACGCGCAAACCTGCCGTCGAGTGGGGAGAAACGCTGGAGGACGATCTCAGTCGCCGCGATTTCACGGTCAATGCCATGGCGGCCGATCCACTCACCGGCGAAATCATCGACCCCTACGGCGGACAGGCTGATCTGGCTATGGCCATCATTCGGGCAGTTGGCGATCCCGAGGCCCGGTTTCGCGAGGACCCTCTCCGGCTCTTGCGCGGCGCGCGGTTCGTTGCGCAGCTCGGCTTTGCGGTGGAAGCCCGGACGTTCGACGCCATGATCGCCCAGGCGCCGAGTCTGGCCAGAATCAGCAAAGAGCGCATCTACGCCGAGCTGACCAGACTCCTGACGGGGCCATACGCCTCGCACGGACTCGATACCCTGGCAGATACCGGCCAGTTTCAGCAGGTCTTGCCGGATATCGCGTTTCTACCGGACGAGTCGCCATTGCCCGGCGGCCCTCACCGGGAAAAGGACCTCTGGGAACACACCAAGCGGGTGGTCGATCGTTCCGCCGCCCGGCCGGTCGTCCGCTGGTCGGCATTGCTCCACGATGCGGGGAAACCGCTCTGTCGTGCGATCTCTCCCAGTGGCGAAATCCACTTCATCGGACACGAACGAGAGGGAGGGGTGCTGGCGTCGAAAGTGCTGGCCAGACTCAACGCCGACCGGGCCACCCAAACCGCCGTTCGCCGGATCGTGGAGCTGCACGGGCGGCCCGAATCGTACGACGACTCCTGGACCGACAGCGCGGTCCGCCGCCTGATGCTCGATGCGGGCGATCAGCTCGACGATCTGCTCGAGCTGGTGGCGGCCGATGTCACCTCCGCGCGTACGGAAAAGCAAACGGCGGCCCGAAAGCGAATCGACGCCCTGCGCGCCCACATCGCCAGACTTGAGGCCGAACGCGCGCTCGGTGACTATCAGAGTCCGCTCGACGGTCAGGAGCTGATGGCGCTGTTCAACAGGCCACCAGGAAAGTGGATCGGCGACATCAAGGACGCATTGCGTGAAATGGTCATCGACGGCGACCTGGAGCCCGAGGACAAGAGCGGCGCTTCGTCCATCGCCACCCGGCTCCTGGCGATGCTCGATCAGGGGAAGGGCGTCGATACAGTATCCTGATCGGTAGACGTTGTGGGCGCTTGTGCACGGAGAAGTCTGGTGAAAGAAACCACGGATCATGGCAAATCGATGGAAGACCTTCTCGAATCAGCAGAGCTTACTCCGCAGGAGCTCTCTCGCCTGATCGATATCCCTCTCGACGCAATCACCCGTGCCGCTTTCGCCGGCGACTTGAAGGCGAGGATCGTCAATCACGACATCATCAGCATCAGTCGCGACGACGCTCTCGCCTGGTTGAAATCCCGGTCGGGAACCCGACGGCCGTCGCGGTCGTGGGTTGCCTCGAATCACCGCCACCGCGCGCCGCCGGCCTATCCTCGATAGGCCGGACAGGCCGCCCACATCCCCAGGTTCCGGTCGCGGGCTTCCGACGCCGTTTCCCGGAAGAGATCGGCGCGCGAACGGTCATTTCCGTACGTTCTGGCAAAGGCAAAGCCATCTTCCAGAATCGCGTGGTTGATCAGCACCGCTTCGCCGTCACGCGTGGCCCAGACGAAGCGAAGCAAGCGGGCATACTGGTCGCGGTCGGAGACATCCCGCTCGAGCCAGACGGTGCTCCCGACCGGCAGGAGCGACCGGAGATACTGGGTGGATTCGGCACCGTAGCATTGCACGGTCGTGTTGTTGCCGCCGGTTTCCGGCGCATCGAGACGGACCAGTCGCACCCGCTCTTTGTCGCCATTCTCGAGCAGCACGGAGATTGTGTCGCCGTCGTAGACCCACTCGACTGTCGCCCGAGTCGAACCATCCGGAATCTCGGATGGCACCGTCTCCGGTTCGAGGAGCCCGAACTCCGCGACGATGGCCACGACCACCGAAAAAACCGCGACGAGCAGCAGAAACGTCAGCAGCGTGCGAATCAGCAGCACGGAGGGCGCCACCCATTGAACGTTTCTCGTCGCTCGGCCATACACTTTCCGTTCTGACGGTTCGTTGACAACCAGAAGCCGCGATGCCACTCGATTTTGCCACGATAGCCGCAATCAGCACGCCCCCGGGGGTTGGCGGTATCGGTGTGATCCGCATCAGCGGCGCCGGCGCAGCCGGTATCGCCTCGCACCTGTTCGTCCGGGCAAATGGGAGTCCCGTCGACCTGCGCAGCGTGACGTCCCACCGGGTTCTGTTCGGGGAGATTCGCGATCCAGGAACCGGAGCGCTGGTCGACGAAGTTCTCCTGACCTGGATGGCCGCGCCGCACACCTACACCACGGAAGACACGGTCGAGATCTCCTGTCATGGCGGACAACTGCCCCTGCAGGAGACGCTACGAGTCGTACTGGCCGCCGGCGCCCGGCATGCCGAGCCGGGTGAGTTCACCTTGCGGGCATTTCTGCATGGGCGGCTCGATCTGTCGCAAGCCGAATCGGTCCTCAATGTGATCGATGCCCGCACGGCCGAGGGTCTTCGCCTGGCGGTCGAGGATTTGCAGGGGGAGCTCTCGCGGCGAATCGCTCCGGCCAGACAGGCTGTCATTTCGCTGCTGGCGTTTCTCGACGCCGCTGCGGACTTTCCCGAAGACGAAATTCCCGGCACCGATATCGACGCCGATCTGGCGACCGCCATCGCCGCTTTGGACGATGTGATCGCCGGATCGCGAGCAGGCATGCTCTTTCGGGATGGCGCTCAGGTGGCGCTGGTCGGCCGGCCAAACGTGGGCAAGAGCAGTCTGATGAACGCGTTGTTGCGTTCCGACCGGGCCATCGTCACATCGATCGCCGGCACCACACGCGACGTCATTACCGAGAGCTGCAACATTCACGGAATTTCCGTAACGCTCATCGATACCGCGGGTATTGCCGAAACCGAGGATATCGTCGAGCGACTTGGCATCGAACGAAGCCAGAGAGCACTCGCCACCGCCGGAGCCGCCATCCTCGTTCTCGACGGCTCGATTCCCCCAGCAGACGACGATCTCGCAGTGGCGCGTCTCCTGGCCGATCGCGTCGACGGGGGCCACAACTCGTCTCCACCTCCCTCGTCATCCCGAGCGAAGCCGACGGATCTCCTGGCCAGCCGCGTCGATAGGGGCCACGACTCCTCTCCACTTCCCTCGTCATCCCGAGCGAAGCCGAGGGATCTCCTGCCGCGGCAGTTCTCGGAGCAACGGCCGTTGTCTTCAGAAACGACCGAGAGATCCGTCGGCGGCACTCGTCACGACGAGAGTCGTGCTGATGCTCCCCATCAAGCACCGATCGTGATTGCCATCAACAAACGCGATCTCCCCCAGACCACCCAGCAGGCGGTCATTGACATTCTGCCGGGCGCCGTCGGGGTGGAGGTCTCGTCGATGACCGGAGCAGGAATCGCCGATCTCGAATCAGCCCTGGCCGCCGTGCTCGGGCAGAACGATGTCGCCACCGCCCAGCCGTCGCTCATCACGACCCGGCAGCGGGCCGCGCTCGAGCGAGCCCTCACCCACCTTCGCGAAGCACACGCCACGCGAATCGCCGGCTTCCCCATCGACCTGATGGCCACCGACGTCCGCGCCGCGCTTCACGCGATAGGAGAGGTCACAGGGGAGAACGTCGACGAAGAGGTGCTGACCGAGATCTTCAGCCGGTTCTGTATTGGGAAATAACGTTGCTTCCCTGACCACGGGTCAGCTTTTCACCGATTGCGCCCGGGCCAAGTGTGTCGTTTGACCATCACAGCGTTTGGCAGAATCTCGTGCATCCGAACGGCGATGAGCAGGATGGCAGCGGAATGCAGACTTCTCCGTGGCAACAGGTGTCTTCGCTCAAGCAGGATCTGGTCCCGCCTCCCGGAGGATCGGAATAGATACACCCGCCGTTGCCATCGCACCTCACGGTTTGATCGCCACAGAACGACGGTGGTTCTATGCAGAGTGGCCGGCTGACATGGGTCGGCCCGCACTGGCCGCTTGCCAGGCAGGTGTTCTTGTATCGGCATTCCTGGAGACTGATTCCACAAAGCTCTCCTTCGCCCCGGAATACTCGCTCAGTGCATTCTCCGGCCAAACAGGTAACGGGAGAACATGAAGTGAATCGGTCGCAGACCTTGCCGTCGGGTTCGTTGAGCAACTCACAGACACCGGACTTGCAGCTTCCGGTGCCCTGTTTGCAGATCGGTGGCAACTGCTGGAATGTGGGAACACATGCTTGACCTTCGCGAATCGGTTCGCCTTCGCATCTTCCACTCCGGCAGACCGATGCGCTGCACGGCGACTGGAAGGGGTCAGTACCGCACGCCTGACCTTCCATTTCAGGAATGGGAACGGCGATGCAGTGACCCTGCTGACACGTTCCGCTGCCAGTGGAGCAGGCGCCAGGCAGGAGCTCGGTGCAGGGAGTTCCATCTGGTCGAAGAGCTGGAACACAACCACCTGAACCGTCGCATTGCGCGACGAGGCATGCCGGCAGCAGCTGATCGATGATGCACGATTCGCCCGCCGGTTTCGGTACCGGCGCGCATGCGCCAGAGCCGTCGCACTCGCCGGTGTGACACTGGCCGGCTTCTGATACGGAAATGGAACATGGCGTACCGGCGGAATGGTACGGTTCGACACCGATGCACTGACCAGTCTCCGGGTCACAGGCCCGGGCCGAGCAGAAGGCATTGGAGCTGAGGCATGTAAATCGCTGTGTCCAGGCCGTTGTTGAAAAACCCGGATGGCAATGTTCGCAAGCATTGGCGGGATTGATCGTTCCGGTGGTGATGCACGAACCGGCGATGACGCATCCAGCGCAACACGCTCCGTCCAGGCACGTGCCGCCGGGGCATGGATCGCCAGTTGGCATATCGCGCATTGCGCAGGATCCATTGACGCAAATGGTCTCCTCACATGGATCAGTGGCCGGAGCGCATTGCGACAGATTGCCGGCACAGCACTGCTGGCATGCTCCCGCGCAGCAGACTTCGCCCGATGCACAGTCGCCATCTTCGTCACATTGACAGGTGTTGTCGATGCACACGAAACCCGGGGCGCACTGCGTTCCACACGTGCCGCAGTGCTGTTCGTCGTTCGCAACGCATACCTCCCCACAACAGATTCCCGTGTTGCCCTGGCCACAGGGTTGATCGTCGCCGCGATACTGGTCGTTGATGCAAACGCCGCTTGATGGTTCGCAGCGCTGCGTGTGGCATGCCGGATTGCCGGGGTCGGGCAGGCATTCCTCGACGGCGTCCAGCACGCAGGCGCCGCTCTGGCAGCTCCACGTTTCGCACTGATCCGACGAACAGGGAGAAGCGTCTGCGCCGCAACATTCCTGGCAGGAGCCGTCGCAGCAGAGAGACCCCGAGGGCGATGGGGAGCAGACTTCGCTCAGACCGCACCTGCCCGCAGCACAGACGCCAGTTTGACAGGTCTCGGGATTGCCGGGGCACTCACTATCGGCGCAGCAATCACCGGGATTCAGGCATGTTCCGTTGCAGCACCGCTGACCTGGACCGTTGCAGCAAACGCCGCCGCACATCAGCTCCAGAGGACAGCAGGTTTCTTCACCGATGCAGACCGATCCGTCGATACAGCATTCGCGGCCACAGCATTGCTCGGGGGTGGTACAGCACTCCCGCCCGCACACCTGACCGGGAGATGGGCAACAGACATCCTGATTGCCCGACCGGGCGCAGGTGCCGGCCAGGCAACATCGCGAACCGCAGTTGTCAGCATCGATACAACAGTCGCCGGTAGAGGTGCATAGACCGGCAGGACAGCAACCCGCGCCACAGAGGGATTGGCCTGACGGACAGGGAGGTGGTGTCGTGGTTGCCGGTACACTCGGAGGAGGAATCGTGGGACGGGTTCGCTGGGCATTGGCATCGCCAGGCGAAACGGCCGTTCCAGCGACTGCGGCGCCACTGAGACCAAGGAATGCTTTGACGACCTGACGCCGTGATGCACCGGACGCCAACGCTCTGGTCAAACGATCGAATCGCTGGCTATCCACATCACCGCCCATGTCACGTTCGGCAGCGACAGCCCAATGGCCGATCGTTCACAGATTGTCGGTTGTGCGCGATCGCATCGAACTGGCGTTTCATTGACACTAGGAGCCGGGTCAGTCAGGCGCAAGGAACAGAACAGGACCAAACGCGGACCTGCGGACAATTTTCCTGTGCTAGCATGCCGGGGTATGAGTCGGGCAGATAGAAGCCATCCCTCGCCTGAAAACCGGCCGGGACCGGCTGGCTTTGGCGGCGTGCTGCGCCGGTTTCGGCTCGCGTCAGGGCTGACCCAGGAACAGCTGGCGGAACGAAGCGGAACGTCGGCGCGTGGGATCCGTCACCTGGAAGCAGGCGACCGCATCCCCCGGCTGGAAACGGTCCGTCTTCTCGGGACGGCGCTCGATCTCAGCGCTCAGGAGTACGATCTCCTTCTCGAGGCCGCACGACCGGAACTGGCGGCCCCGCCACCGGCGGGGGGAAGCCACGTCCTGGCCGATACCCGAATCTCACGAATCCCCCTCTCGCTCACCTCGCTCATCGGACGGGATGAAGCCAGGCGGACAGTCGCCCAGACGATCACGCGGCATGATGTTCGCCTCCTGACCCTCACCGGTCCGCCGGGTGTGGGCAAAACCCGGTTGATGATCGAAACCGGGCACGATCTCGAGAGAACCTTTGCCCTCCCGGTCTGCTTCGTCTCCCTGGCTCCCATTGCCGATCCGGGTTTGGTCGTTCCGGCGATCTTTCAGGCGCTGGGCGGTCGATCGATGAGCGGCATTGTCGATGTCGATGTGCTCTCCGCCTGGATCGGCGATCTGCCGATGCTTCTTCTGGTCGATAATTTCGAGCATTTGCTTCCTGCCGCGAGCGCAATTCCTCACCTCCTGAGCCGGAATCCTGGTCTCAAGGTCATCGTCACCAGCCGGACAGTCTTACGCGTCAGCGGCGAAACGGTGATGCAGGTTCCGCCGCTCGGCATGAACGTCACCAGTGAAGAAGCCTCGGAGGCTGAGCAACTCTTCATGGCTCGTGCGAAGGCCATTGATCCGGCATTTGAGGCCCCGCCCGAGGTTGCTGCAATGGTTCGAACCGTCTGTCAACGTCTCGACGGCCTGCCACTGGCCATAGAGCTGGCGGCGGGACAGCTCGGTCACCAGACGATCGAGGGAATCACGAGTCGCACCGAAGGCATGCTCCCGTTGCTCACAGCGGGTCCGCGCGACCAGAGCAAACGGCTCCAGGCGATGACAAGCTCGCTCGAGTGGAGCTATGCGCTTCTCTCCACGGAAGCGCAATCGCTGTTCCGGCGGCTCGCGGTGTTCCGTGGTGGATTCACGGCAGATGCCGTGCAGGCGGTTGGCGGAGGCGACAACGACGCGCTGCGGGTGCTCGTCGAGGCCAATCTCGTCGTCAGGCCAACTCAGGGATCCCGGCCCCGCTACGCCCTGCTCGAGCTGATTCGGGAGTTTGCGGGCATTGTGCTGTCACAGGCGGGTGAAGGCGACCTGGTCCGGGAAGCGCACGCGGTGTATTTCTCTGAGTTCGCCTCCAGGGTAGAGCGGGAAGGATGGCTGCCGCGCGATGCCTCGGTCACCAGCCAGGCGTTCGAGGAGCTTCCCAACATTCGGGAAGCGCTGCAATGGCTGGACGAGCAAGGCGACGGTGAACGCTTGTTGCGCACGGTGGGAGCGCTTCCGATCTGCTGGATTTCAGCGGGAAATCGATGGGAAGGGCAACGGTGGATAGAATACGCGCTCCAGAAAGGGAGCTCGTGCTCGCCTCTGGCGCGGTCGAAGTGCCACGTCGCCGCTGAGCAGGTTTATTACTACCTGGGCGACGTTGAACGCGCGCTATGGCACGCAGGACAAGCGCACCAAACTGCGCAGGACTCGGGCGACCCCTTTCAGGTCGCGAGCACCGGCATCCTGGCGGCGTCGAGCGCCAGCTATCGCGGTGATTATCAGGAAGCGCTCCGCCAGTGTGAACTCGGCCTTCGCGCGGCGGCCACAATCGAAGACCGGGAGATGGGATCCGCAGTTGCGATCTGGTTCCCCGGCATTCAGGGGAGGGCGGAGCACGGGCTGGGACATCTGGACACGGCAGACCAGCACCTGACGCATGCTATCGAGTTGCTGGCGGCGTTCGAGAACCCTCAGTGCGCAACGCGAACCTGGTGCAGCTGGGGATCGCTGGCGATCACGCAGGGACATCCGGAACTGGCCATCGAACGCTATGTTCGTGGGGCTCAAATCGCTATCGTCAGCGGAGACGAGACGCTGGCCGCGACCAATCTGAGGCTCGCCGCGGCAGCGTGCGCACTGCTCGATCGATTCGAGCTCGCTGCCCAGCTGGCGGGAGCAGTCCGGGAGCTTGAACGACGCAGCGGACCGGTGCTGGCCCGGAACGCCATGGATGCCCGGGTGCTGGATGCAGGGTTCGCCGCTCTTCACGGCGCCATGGGAGAGCGAGATCTCGACCGGGTCATGAAACTGGGTGAAGGCCTCTCACTCAGTGAGGCCGTTGAGTTGATCGTCGAGACACACGCTACGTAGGCGCGCGTGTCTACGAGGAGAGCTTCGACTGTTCCTTACACCCCCATCGGATTTCCAGATCCCGAACCCCCGGACACTGACGACGCGTCATGGCCATCAGCTGTACTTGATTCGCGCTTTGTAGTTCTCCACGACATACGAACCGTTGCCATCGACACGCAAATGGAAGAGCTGCGTGTCACTGGCCGCCCGGACGCCTCTGATGGTGTGCAGCACCTCATGCATATCCAGCGATGCCGGAGAGGCGCCCAACTTCTGGCGGGCAAGCCGCACAAAGCTGTTTCGTTCACGGCCGGCCAGCAGATTGTGCGATGCATCCTCGCCGGCGGGGGACATGCCCAGGATGTGATCGATTGTCACGTCTCCATGCTCAGCCACAAGCGGCTGCGATCCAGTGACAAAATGGGTCGTTTCGTCGTTGAGGGCATAGAGTGGACGAGCACCGAGAAGCGTTCTATGCACGACAAGAACCCGATTCGACTCACCAACTCCGCCTCGCACCAAATCGCCGGCGACTATCCGGTCGATCGGTTTCAGCGATCCGTCGGCCATCGTCACCATGGCGCTGCCGATGAAGCAACCCCCTCCTCCTCCTCCTCCTTCTCCTTCTCCTTCTCCGGGCAGGCTGACTTGCCCGGTCGTTGTCGTCCCCGGCGGAGGCGTCGTGGGAGGGCTTGTTGTCGTGGTGGGAAGGGTGACGCACTGATCGTTGACGCAAATCTCGGCAGGTCGCTGGCAGACATTTGGTCCACACAGCAAGTCTTTGCAGTTGAGTCCGCCACCAGCATTGCATTCGTTCGGTGAGCAGACCGCGACGCCACCACAGCACACCATTCCTGACGAGTCAGGGAAACAGGTCCCATGACAGCAGATCGTTCCCGCACCGCCACAGTGGGTATCGATATTGCACTGACTGCACATGCCCGAATAGCACCAACCCGTGTTTCCATTGCACGGGGTCGCATTCGTCACATACGGATAGAGGCAGGCGCCATTCCCCTGGCAGATAGCAGCGGCGGTGCACTCATTTCCGTCGTCGGGGCAGAGGTTGGAGAATGGGGCACAGGCGCCCTGATCGCAGGCCAGGCAACCGGTGCAATCCTGCTTGGGATCCTGCCCGGTGGCGACATACCTGCATCCACCAGTGCCATCCGAGACCTGGCAAGGCGGACACTCACCGTACGGATCGGTCCCGTCGGCCACCGGTACACACGCTCCCTGACCGTCGCATGTCTTGAGTTCCAGGCACTCGCCCAGTGGGTCGTTGTTCCCGACGATGAATTCGCATCGCCCCTGCAGATTGCACTGCTGACAGATGCCGCAGTCATGAGCGCTTTGACATTGCGCGGGCGGCGTCTTGGGGACGCAGGGCCTCTGAATATTGCTGCCGCACATCTGCGTATCGGGACAGCATTTTTCACCGAAACAGTTCAGGTCGCAGCACACGCCCGAAGCGCTGCATGCCACGCCGGCGGCGCAGATGGTGTCTCCGCCGCAGCACAGATTGGCGCCGCCGCCAGGTAGGCATTGAGAGCCACAGCAGCCGGCTCCTCCGGCGGTCGGGCAACACGTCCCCTCGCAACACTGCTGCCCCAGTCCACAACTCAGTCCATAGCAGCCGGCGCACTCCCCGTCGACACAATATCCACTGTCGTTCACGCCGCATCGTGTGCCATTCGGTGCCTGTACGGCGCGACACTGGCCATTGGTCGTGTCACAGATGGCGCGCTCACAGATGCCGACCTGCGTGCCAGAGCAGTCCTTGTTCCGCTCCCGGCAGACGGCGCCGTCACACCAGGCCTCCCGGCAGAGGGTCGACGGCGCCGGACAGCCGGAGAGATCGCTGACCGTGCACTCCGGAGCAGGCGTCGTTGTGGTGGTCGACGTGGTGGTTGTTGTAGTCGATGTGGTCGTGGATGTGGTTGTGGTGGTAGTGGGCCCCTGAGTCGTGGACGTTGTCGTCGAGGTGGTCGTCGTGGGCGCCTGAGTCGTGGACGTTGTCGTCGAGGTAGTGGTCGTGGGCTCCTGGGTGGTCGAGGTCGTAGTCGATGTCGTCGTGCTGGTGGTGGTGGTGGTGGTCGATGTCGTCGTGGGAGCACTGGTAGTCGTGGTCGCTACACAACCAGCGCCGGAACAGATTTCGTTCTCGTCACAGGCGTCGCCGCAGGCCAGGCAGTCGACGACAGTGCCCAATAATGTGCAGCCATGGTCGCAGCAAACCTGACCGGGTCCGTTACAGCAGGTTCCTCCGCATTACTGGTCGATCCAGCAGCATCGTTCTTCACCGACGCAGAGAGCGCCGTCGGGACAACACTCCCTGCCACAACACTGGTCGGCGGACGCACAGCACTCATAGCCGCACACGGTCCGGCCGGCGGCGCAGCACCGGCCCTGTGCCGTGCATTGCCCGTCGCAGCAGCCATCGATGCTGCATCTCGCCATGCCTGGGCAGGGATTGGGAGGTGATGTGGTTGGCGCCGGCGTTGTGGTTGCTGGTGGCGGAGGAGGGGGTGGAATCGTGGGTCTGGTGCGCTGTTCGCGGGCATCTGACTCCAATGCCTCAGATGCCGTGACGACGGCTCCGATCCCGATGATCCCCTTGAGCAGCCGCCGGCGCGAGGCGCCTGAAGCGAGCGAGCGGACGAGATCGTCGAATCGCGAGCTATCCATCGGTGACGTCCTTTCGGGCCCGCATGCGCCGGCAGGCTGGATGTGTCCAGACGCGGTACTGGAAGACTGCCTCCGAACGTATTGGTTTATGATTTGGAGGAAAAGGAAGCCAGGAGGAAATCTGGAGGAAATTCCCAAGCCGTGTCCTGCGTGGACGCCTTCGGAAGCGATTCCGGCGTTTTCGCGTTGATCCGGCAACGACGGCATGGATCAGTCATCGCACCAGCCATTTGGATCTGAGCTTCGCCGGCTCCGCCAGCGGAAGGGATTGACCCAAGAGAGCTTGCGGGACGATCGGGCGTCACGGCCCGAACGATTCGCATGCTCGAAGCCGGCCAAACGGCATCTCCCCGCTTTTCCACGATTCGTCTGCTGGCTGATGCGCTCCAATTGAATGAGGCCGACCAGCGGCCTCTCCTGCAGAATTCACGTCCCCAACCCGGGGATGGGCCAGAGACGTCAGCCCACGGCCCCGGGTTGTCACCCCCATTCCCGCCGTCACTCCCGGCGCCATTGACGTCGTTCGTGGGCCGGGAGCAGGTCATCCTGGAGATTTCCGCCCAGCTCACCTCACCAAATGTGCGGATCCTGACCCTGCTTGGGCCAGGCGGCATTGGCAAAACCCGGTTGGCGCGGGAAGTGGCTCGCCGGCTGGCTCCGGCGTTCCCGGATGGCGTGATCTGCGTTTTCCTGGAGTCGGTTGCCGACAACGATCTGGTCATTCCGGCATTGGCCGAGTCGCTCCAGATGTCGCCTCGCCTGAAGAATGGACGTATCGAGTCGATCGCGGAGCTGATCGGCGACCGGTCGATGCTCATCCTGATGGACAACATGGAGCAGGTCCTCGGCGCGGCTCCCGCCCTGCCTGGACTCTTGCGGCAATGCCCATCCTTGCGACTGCTCGTGACGTCACGAGTGCCGCTGAACATCTCCGGCGAACACCGTTGGCCCGTTAGCCCCCTCACCCTTCCACAACGAGCGAACGACTCCCGGCCAAGCGGCACCACCCCAAGCGAAGCTGAGCTGCTTTTTGAGCAGCGGGCGAAAGCAGTCGATCCCGACTTCACACTGGACGAGGAGCGAGCCGGTCACGTTGCGACGATCTGCCAGCGGCTGGATGGTTTGCCGCTGGCGATCGAGCTGGCAGCCGGCCGGCTGGGGGAAGTGTCGGTTGCCGCGCTTGCCCAGGAAACGAGTCTTCTCGAGCATCTGATCGATGGTCCGGACGATCTGCCCGACCGGCTTCGGACGATGGAAAGCTCGCTCGATTGGGGCTACCGGCAGCTCTCCCCCCAGGAGCAGCAGCTTTTTCGCCGGATATCGGTGTTTCGGAATGGTTTCGAGCTTTCGTCGGTCGTCGATTTGACGAACCAATGTGGAGAAGATCCGGCTCCCGTTTCACGGATGCTGACCGACCTGAAGCATCGCAGCATGCTGTCGATCGATACCAAAGAGCCCTCGACGCGATACCGCCTCCTCGAGGTGGTTCGCGAGTTCGGCATGCACCTGTTGCGGACCAACGGAGAGGAGCTGGCAACGGAGGAGGCGCACGCGCGCGTCTTTCTGGCCCTCGCCGATTCGCATGAACGGCACGCCTGGATACCAGTTCCCGGTGTGCATGAGCGATTGCTCGCGGAGCTCCCGAATGTTCGGGCGGCGCTGCTCCACTTTGAACAAACCGGACAACGCGAGGCGATGCTCCGGTTGGCGGGCGCGCTACGATGGGTGTGGACGTCCAGAATCGACATCGGCGAAGGAGCGCGGTGGATCGACCGGGCCCTGGCTATCGACGCCGGGTCCTCACCAGAAGCGGACGCGCGAGCCCTGCTCACGGTCGCCCAGATTCGCTATCTGCTCGGCGACGAAGCGGCAGCGCTCCCACTCTTCGAGCGCGCGCTGGCCATATCGCTGAGCGCCAGGGATTGGTTCCAGGCCGCGTTCGCCAGCTCCGCGCTCGGCGCCGTGCATGTCGGTCTCGGAAGTCTCGATACGGCGAAGCGGTTCGGAACGCAGTCGCTCGAGCTCACACAGCGGATGACCGATCGGGAGCTGGCCAGCGCGGTCGATACATCGACACTGGGCACACTGGGACGAGCCGAACATGGGCTGGGCAATCTCGACCTGGGCGAAGCGCATCTGACGCTCGCCGCCAGCCAGTTCGAAGCGCGCGGTATGGCCCAGGGGGTGGCACGCGTCTCCCAGGCGCTGGGAACCATTGCGTACGAGCAATCGGATTTCCTGCTGGCGCTCCGGCGCTACCAGCGGAGCATGGCCTGTGCCGTGGAGAGCGATGATGTTCGGGTGGTCAGTCTCGATCTGACATTGATCGCCGCCACCCTGGCGGCTCTGGGCGAAGGGCGGCGGGGGGCCCGGCTGCTTGGAGCCGCCGCGACACTCGACGAGATCGTCGGAGCGCCGGTTGCCTACTCGGAAATAGACCGGGCGATTTGCGGTGACGCGCACGAACAGGTGGCCAGCAGTCTGGATATGAACTGCCTGGAAGTGGAACTGTCGATCGGCGCCAGTCTGACGTTCGACGAGGCAGTGGCCGAAGCGCTCGAAAAATGACGCGGCATTTCAGCTACTCGCGACGCCTCGCGCTCTGGCCCGGATTACTCATTGGGCAATAAATACGACCTGTTGAAGCGATCTCATTGCCTTGTAGTCGCAGACCCCCGTGTCTGCACTTGTAGGGGAGACACTGCGATCGCTCGCCACGATCCTCATGCACAACAATCGCCACCCCGCATCGGAACGTGACGAGAAGCCGCCGCCAATGGATGCGTTGCACCCGCTGAGAAAGCAGACACGGGGGTCTGCGACTACGGAAGAACACAGAGGGGTCCTATTGAGTACTCCGGGCTAGGCACTGCGCGCGACCACCGGGGCTGCCACCACAGATCCCGGATTCTGGGTTCCGGGTCCACGCCGCAGCGGGACAACGGTACGCTCCGCTTTCCTGGAGGTTGCGACGGCCTGGATAAGCTCGAGATGCCGTTCGGCAATGCGCATCCGGTCGAACCGGCCCAGCGCTTCCTCGCGGCAGGTCTGGGGATCGAGACTCATGGCTTCCGGCACCCGGTCCGCCATCGCCGCGCAATCGGAGCAGAGCACGCCGGTGAGGCGGTCCTGGATGATTTCCGGGGCGGATCCCCGCCGGAGAGCGGCAACCGGCGTCCCCCGGGCCAGCGATTCCGTCAACACGAGACCAAATGGCTCCTCCCACACCGAGGAGAAGAGGAGGGTTCGCGCCCGGCCGAAGAACTCGTCTCGCTCCCGTCCGGTGACTTCCCCGACATATTCAACGATTCCGGATGCCGTCTCCAGCAGGGGCTTGACCTCGGTCTCGAAATAGGAACGCTCCTCCGCGCTCACCCGCATCGCCATGCGCAGCTGTACACCGGCCCGCATGGCGATTTCGATGGCCTCGACTGGTCCCTTGTCCGGATGACATCGTCCGATATACGCCGCGTCGACGTCCTTGGCGTCGGCCCCGAAAAAGGGAGTATTCGTAACGTCGATCGGGTTGTGAATCGCCGCGGCGAATCGAACCGCATGACTCGAACCGAAGCGCTCCGCCGCAGCGCTGGCGAAGAGCTCGACCTGACGATGGCTGATTCCCAGAAGAAACTCTCCGGCGATAGTGTGCTGGCGGCAGCGATCCAGATTGTCGCCGTTGGCGGGACCATGAATCGTCCGGATCACCGGAACGCCCCATGGGGCGTCGTAGATGATCTCGGTATGGTCGTAGATGACATCGAACGCAAACGCGCTTGCCGCACGTCTGACGCGATGACCGTAGTCGCGAAGCAGCGCCGCACGCTCCTCGCCCGCCTGATCGAAACCAGGAGGCTCGTCGATCAGCGGAACGAGCTCTGCTCGCGTCCGCGATCCCTCGGATGCGAACAACGTGACCTGTTGCTCCAGGTCGATAAATGACTCCACCTGATCGAAAACGACTCGCTCGATTCCTCCATAGCCAGCGGGTGGAACGCTGAACCACGGCGGAGCAATGACTCCGATGTGCATAGGTTGCGATCTCCATAAGTTCCCGGCAAGGAGCGCCGGAAATCAGGGAAATGCATACGTCATGCCAGCCGTTGCGCTCGCGCCGGGTTGTACCCTTGTGACGATGGAGCGGGCGCGCTCTACTCGACGTCGAACCGACTGTGGAGAGGAACACGATCATGCCGCACCGGGAGCTCGTGCTGAAGAGCCCGGAGCTCTTCTTCGTCAATGAGCTCGCCTGGGAGAGTATTCGCAACCGGGCCGCCGGGCTCTACTTCCGCGATACCCGCCATCTCAACAGCATGCGCGTGCACCTCAACGATCAACCGCCGGAAGTGCTGGCCATCACACCGCACAGCGCTGCATCCGCAACGATCACCTCCACGAATCCCTACCTCGATCTCACCGGGGATGGCCATCTCCTGCCTCACACCGTCGCGATCGAACAACGCGTGCTGCTCGATTCGTCGCTCAATCTCACCTGGATTCTGCACAACCACGCCAGAGTGACGGCAGCGTTCGATTTCGGACTGCTCTGCTCGGCCGATTTCCGCGATGTCTTCGATATCCGCGGCTTTCCCCGTCACAGGTTCGGTACGCGCTTGCGTCCGCATGCCAGTGAAGGAGCCATCCACCTTCGCTATCGAGCGGAGGACGGATCGATTTTCGCCACGTCGCTGTCGTTCGATCGTCAGCCACGGATCGACCTCCGGCGTCTCAATGGCGATCACGAAGAGGTCCTGGTGCCGCTGCTGCCCGGGATGGACGATCTGGCGATCGATCCTGCTCCCGATGACATGGCCGGGGTTCTCCTCTCATTCCCTGTTGCGCTCGAACCGGGAGACCGGTGGGAATTGCGCGTCTCCGTCACTCCCATCATTGAAGAAGCACGCGAACAGATCGCCCGGCCAATGCAGCTGGGTCAATCACACAGCGGGAACACAACCATCGTCACCGACAATCCGCTGTTCAACCGTGTGATGCACCGCTGTCAGCAGGATCTCGAGGCGCTGATGACCCGCTTTCCGCAGGGAAATCTGATCGCGGCTGGGATTCCCTGGTACGTCGCGCCATTCGGCCGCGACAGTCTGATCGCTGGGTTGCAGACGGTGCACATCGCTCCCCATGGTGCGGAGGGAACGTTGCGCCTGCTGGCCTCCCTGCAGGGGACGAAAGTCGACCCGGCCACCGAGGAAGAACCGGGCAAGATCCTGCACGAGATGCGGTACGGTGAAATGGCCCGCAATGGCGATATCCCTCACCGGCCCTATTACGGCACCATCGACGCTACCCCACTCTTCATTCTGCTCTTTGCGGAAACGGTCGCCTGGACCTCGAGCGATACCCTCTACGGCGATCTCTTGCCGAACGTCCTCGCGGCGCTGGAGTGGGTCGACGCGTATGGTGATTCCGACGGGGATGGCATGATCGACTACGACGCCACTCCCACCGAGGGCATCCGCATCCGTCACCGGGTCTGGAAGGACAGTCTCGATTCGCTTCACCACGTCGACGGCCGGGAGCCTTCCGGACGGGTGACACCGGTGGAAGTGCAGGGGTATCTCTTCGCGGCATACCGAAAGCTCGCGGTTGTTGCCGCTGCTTATGGCGACGGCGCTCTGGCGATCCGTTTGGAAGCGAAGGCGAACCAGCTCCAGCAGCGATTCGAGCTCGATTTCTGGATGGAGGACGAAGGGTTCTATGCCCAGGCGCTCGACAGCGACCGTTCACCAATGCGGAGCATCTCGTCGAATGCAGGTCAGCTTCTGTTCACCGGTATCGCCGATCCGGAACGAGCCGCTGCGGTCGCCCACCGGTTGAGACATCCTGATATGGAATCGGGTTGGGGTGTGCGCACATTGAGCGCGTCGTCCACCAGCTACAACCCGATGAGCTATCACAACGGTTCGATCTGGCCGCACGACAACAGTCTGATCGCCGATGGATGCTACCGAATTGGGGAGGCGAAGATCGGCAACGAGATCTTCTGCGCCATGTTCGATGCCGCTCGCCTCAGCGTCAACGAACGGCTCAACGAGCTCTATTGTGGTTTCAGCCGCAGTGGCGCTGGGGCCGACGCGCCGGTTCCCTACCCAACCGCCTGCAGTCCGCAGGCGTGGGCCGCGGGAACACTACCCTACCTGTTGCGCGGCGCACTCGGCCTGGAAGTCGATCTCTCGCAGCACGCCATACGCCTCGATCCGCACTTCCCTCCATTTCTCAATGAAGTGTCCATCCATCACCTCTCGGCGCTCGGTCACACCGGAAATCTGATCGTCCGGCGAGATGGCGACGGGTATTCGCTCTCCAGCGACGACCTTCCCGTGATGCTGGAGCCAGCGGGTTCGGGTGATCACCTGTGAAATGGCCCGGTTGCACTGACCAGGCGGACCCCGACCCGAGTATCATCGCCAGCAACGACTGGCCCGCCGGTTCGACATCCTGCCCCGCGTCCCGAGAGAGTCTGTGTCGCATCGCGATCCCGAGATCATCGAAATCGAAGACTGGCGAGTGGTGAGCGATCACGAGGTCAGCGCGCTCGCCGAAGATGAAGAACCCGAGCCCCAGTACGCCAACCCGGTCTGGGTCGGCGAGATGCGCTCAGCGGGGCCAGGGTGTTGCTTCGGTCTCTCGCTGACCGTGCTGGTCATCGGTCTGGTGTTTCTGCTCGGACTCTGCGCCGCCTGCTGGCTGATACTCAGCGCACTCGGCTGGTTGTTCTGATCGTCAGCCGCGCGCCGGCGGGGCTTTCACCACCAGATCGAACGCCGTTCGCGCCAGTTCGGTCCCCTCAAAGCTGAGGGTGAGCGCGTAGCGACCTTCTTTCTCCAACCGCACATTGGGCAAACGGAGGGTCAGCGGCACGACCTGATCGGTTCCTTCCTTGAGCTGCACTGGTCTGCCGACACTGATGTCCGCCCGGAGAACCTGCTCCAGAATCCCGTTGCCATCCTCGTCGATCATCTGCAGCTCGAAGGGGAGTTTGCGATTGGTTTCGGTCCAGGGAACGACCACCCGCACCGCTATCTCAAATGGGCGGTTGACGGGAAGCCCATCGACCGTGAGCCGGGCCCACCCACCACCGAGAATGAAGAGCTTGCCATTGGCGACTTGCACCGCATCGGCGAGAAGGAAGCAATCGACGCGCGGCACCCGGGTACCTCAGTCGCTCATCGGCGTGCAGATCTCGATCAACACACCATTGAGATCGCGCACATAGGCGACAGTCTGGCCCCAGGGCTTCTGGGCAGGAGGCGTAACGAGCGCGGCGCCAGCGGCGACAGCCCGATCGACCATAGCCGCGACATCGTCCGTGGCGAAAGCCACCTCGAACGCCGCCGGCTTGTCGGTTGGTCGAAGGGGCTGGTAGCCGTCCGGGAGGTTATGGTCCGCCAGCGACTCGGAAGCAAACGACAGCGTCACCGCTCCGGTGTCCAGCTCGCCATAGCTTCCGTCGTCGGAAACGAACCGCCGCTGGAGGCCAAGTGCCTGTTCGTAGAACTCGATGGTGGCGACGACATCGGGAACGTAGATGATCGTATAGGCGAAACGCAAAGTGCTCATGGTTCCAAGTGTAGCGTGTCGGGAACGTCGCTCACCCCCGGCCCCTCTCCCGACCGCGGGAGAGGGGAGATTTGTGCCCGAACTACGATTCCCCGTCCGCCTCTCCGCCTTTTCGCCTCTCCGCCTCGACTAGCCGCCTTGCCGCCTCACTCGTAGCGCAACGCTTCCGCCGGTGCGATGCGCGATGCCTGCCGGGCTGGCAACCAGGTCATCAGCAGCGCGGCGCCGACAGCCAGCGCGAGAACGACGCTGACCGTGCTCCAGGGAACGGCGAAGTCGATGGCGCCGGTGGTGGCGATCTCTCCGCTGGTCAGGAGATTGCGGGCCAGCGCCAGCCCGAGGAATGTCCCTGACACGACTCCAAGGCCAACGACGAAGGCCGCTTCCAGCAGGAAGGAAAGCGCGACGTCACCCCGCTGGAATCCCAGTGCCCGAAGCACGCCGATCTGCTGGCGCCGGTCGATGACATTGCGGGAGGCAATGACGCCGATGGCCGCGACGCCGACCAGCATGCCAAGACCCATGAATGCCTGAAGAATCAGGAAGAAGCCATTGTTCTCGCGCTGATCGTCTTCCAGCATCTCCCGAATCGACGTGGCCTGCACGCCGAATGGCAGCAACGCCGACTCGATCTCCCGGGCGACGTCTCCTGAACGCTCCGGATCTGTCGTCTGGAAATACCAGACCGTGGCCTCGTAGGTGTCGTACATCTGATCGATCGTCTGCTGGCTGCCGACGATTCGGTCCAGACCAGAGAGTTTTGGATCGATCACGCCGATGACGGTGACCGTGTGCGGCTGGCCGTCGCTGCCCAACAGCTCGATCTGCGCCGGCTCGAAGGAGGTGACGCCGAGATCGATGTCGATCTGCAGGGTGTCCGCGTCGCTGTCGAAGTCCGATTCTCCTTCGACATACCAGGATGGCACGACGACAACGCCTGGTTCGGTCAACAGCGCTTCGATGATGGCTTCATCGCTGTCGTACCCACTCGCCCGATTCGAGAATGACCAGTCGGTCGACTCGATAAAGGAAGCGTCCGCTCCCGCCACCGCCGCATCCTGCCAGGACGCATCACCAGCGGGTCGGACGTTCCCCTCGTCGATCGAGGGGATGGAAAGCTCGCCAATTGCGGCAATCTCGCCGGGATCGACGCCACTGGCGGTCAGCTCAGCCCCGATGTCGTCTGGAACGTGCCGTTGCTGTGTGCTGCCCCGGATGTCCCAGCCCGCAGTGGCGGCATCGCTCAGAAACGCGTTGGAGAAGTTGAGGTTGAGCGTGGCGATCGTCACCAGCGAGAAGACGATCAAACTGAACATCGCCACGGTCATGCCCGTACGGCTGCGGGCCGAACCGGGATAGGCAACAGCTAGCTTGAATGCCGAGAGGCGTGACCGGAAGAGGTTGCCGATTCGGCTCGTGCCGTTCAGCAACACCTGGTCGTTCTGCATCATCAGGATGGTGGCGCCGACGACGAGAAAGATGCCAGAGACGAAGAACATCTCGAAGTCACCCTCATAGTCGCCGAAGATTCGGGAGAATTGTTTCTCCGGCATCAACCAGAAAAGGAGCAAGAGCAGACTGGCCAGCGAGTAGACCCTTCGTCCGGAGATCCCGGTCGCGTGGAGAAGGAGAGCGCCGCTCAGGATGAGAAGACTGACGCCGGTCATGAAGGGCATCGCCGATCCGGATGAAACACCAATACCCGTCATCAGGATGCCAATGAGCACCATCAGCACTGGCCGCAGGATGGCTCGCCAGGTGCGCTTGCGAGAGGGGGCGTCGGGAAGATCACGCACCGCGGATACAACGTTCAGGCGGCTGATTCGCCAGGATGAGCCGACCACGGCGATGAAGGTGATCACCACTCCCAGAGCGTAGGAGGCGATGACGCTGCGGGCCGAGACGTAGGGTTCGACATCGATGAAATCGCCAAAAACCCAGCTCAAGCCGAACCCGATTCCCAATGCCGCAGCGACACCGAGCGCTGCCCCGGCGATACCGGCCAGCAGGGAATAGGCAGCGCCTTCGCTCATGAATTGCTGGATGAGCTGGCGGCGCTGTGCCCCAACCGCTCTGGCCATACCCATTTCCGATCGCCGCTCGGCCGCCAGCATGGTGAAGATCAGCAGAATCAGCAGGATGCCGGCCGCGATCGAGAAAAGCCCAACGACAAGGAAGAGCCCGGCGAAAATCTGGCCGGACGTCGACGCCTCGTCGAGAATGGCGTTCTTGATAGGATTGACGGCCAGACCAGAGCCATCCAGCACCGGTTGCAGCGTTTCCCCGACGCCATCAGCAAGATCTGCCGCGTTGCGAGCCCCACCGGTGGTGGAAACCGCTATCGCACTGATCGTTTCCTGTTTTTCCGTAATCTCCTGCAGATCGGCGAGAGGCATCACCAGACCACTCGACCCGTCGACTTCCGATCCGGTCAACAGTGAATCCTCGACGATCGCCGCTACCGTTGCGCCGACGGGCTGGCTGTTGACGTAGATGACGATGGAGTCGCCGCGCGCTGCGTCGAGCTCTTCGGCCAGGGTTGCGCTTATCGCCACCGAACCCTGCGCAAGCGAGGAGAAGTCGAGGCTGTTGCCGTCGGTCGTCGGGATGCCGCCGAAGGAATCGATTCTCGCCGGGTCGAGGCCGATCGCGAGCACCTGTGGTTCACTCAGCCGGGTCGATTCACTGCTGACCGAGACTGGTTCCGCCAAAATGGGCATCACCCCGTCCACATCCGGGTTGGCAGCGAGCGTCTGATCGACGGTGTGGAGCATCTCGACCGGTACATCGCCATCGAGCAGATTCCAGAATCCGTCTTCTTTTTCCTCGGGCAGGATCAGCAGATCGACATCTCCGGCGTGGGAATAGGCCGTCGATGTGAATGAGCGGTCGACCGTGTCGCCAACGCCGAGCGCGCTGGTAATGATCAATGTACTGAGCATCAGTCCTGCCACGATGAGCAGCGTCTGCGCTTTGCGCCGGGGCAGGTTCCGCACCCCGAGGTTGAACACCACCCGCCGTCGCCAGGCAATCCAGCCGACGCTGAGCAGGCAAACGGTCAGCAGGGCGACCAGCGCGATGGTCAGCGTAGTCATATCAATGCCAAAGAGTTCGTTCATCTCTTATTTCTCCTCCTGGGAGAGCCGTATTCGTACCGGCGATCTTTCGTGGTCGCCCTTCACCCGTAGCGGCGATCCCTTGTGGTCGGTCCTGAGCGAAGTCGAACGATGGCCCGAAGGGCCATAACCGCCTCGCCACCGGCCATTTCCATCAACGACCGCCGCCTTGTGACGGCAGTTGTGGCTCCATTCCGCGCCTCCGGCGCTCCACTCCGCCACCGGCGGGGACAAGCCGCCGCCGCTACGAGGGTCGGGCGGGAACGAGCGTGCGAAACGACGGCTGCACTACCGCTCACTCGCCTAGACAGCGAGTGCTTCGCGTGGCTGCGACAAGCGCATCTCCGCAAGCGGAATAGATGCGATGCGTTCGGTGGGCGGGACGATCTGGCCGTCGAGCATGGTCACGATCCGGTCGCAGCGGTTTCCGACCGATGCGTCGTGGGTCACCACGACCAGGGTGAGCCCGGATTGCTGGTTGAGCGCTCGAAGAAGCTCGACGATTTCGTCGGCTGTGTGCGAATCGAGGGCGCCGGTTGGCTCGTCGGCCCAGACGATGGCCGGATCGTTCACCAGCGAACGAGCGATCGTCACCCGCTGCCTCTGACCGCCCGACAGCTCCGCCGGTCGGTGCCCCGCCCATTGCCCCAATCCGACCTGCTCCAGCGCCGCATAACCACGCGCTCGCGCATCCTTCGGACTGACGCCGGACAAGAGGAGCGGCAGCTCGACATTTTCCACCGCGGAGAGAACCGGCAGCAGGTTGAAGACCTGAAACACAAACCCCATACGCTGGGCGCGGTAGGTGGTTCGCTGTTTGTCCGACATCGTCGACAGATCCTTACCATCCAGCCAGATGCGACCCGTGTCGATATCGTCAAGCCCCGAAAGACAGTTCAGCAGCGTGGTCTTGCCGCAGCCGGACGGTCCCATGACGGCCACCATCTCGCCGGGCGCCACCGAGAAATCGACCGATCGGAGCGCAGTCAGCCGGTCGGTGCCGGTGTCATATGTCTTGACCACCGATGAGGCGTGAATGATCGATCCAGACGGCGGTCCACCAGTTTCCTTATTACGTCGAAAGAACATCGTTGCTCCCCTGAGTCATCGTCTGCTGGTCGCGTCGACCAACACATTCGATGCTAGGGAGCGCATGTCAACGGACTATCGTCGGAATCCTCAACGAATGCTCAACAGTGCGTAGCGGGTTCATGCGACCGCCTGATTTCGGCCGCATCGGGCTGGAGTGGGGGGTAATAATGGGAAAGATGAACGAGCGAGGCAGAACCAGTCAGGGAGATCAATGAGCGCACACCCGGCCACTATTCTGGTTATCGACGATGAAGAAGATATCCGTTCCCTGATGCGGGACTTTCTGGAAGCCGACGGCTACACGGTGATGACCGCCCAGGATGGTCAGAATGGACTGGCGATCCTGCCGTCGAAGCCAATCGACTGCGTGCTTCTGGACGTGATGATGCCCGGTTTGAGCGGATTCGATGTTCTCCGTAAGATTCGGGAGTTCAGTGAGGTTCCCGTTCTCTTTCTCAGTGCCCGGCATGAAGATGCCAACAAGATTCGGGGTCTTGGCCTGGGGGCCGATGACTACATCGTCAAGACGGCAACCCCCGCCGAGGTCGTGGCCCGCGTTCGAGCGGTGCTCCGCCGGGCGCGGCGGTCCGAGCCGGCCGCGCCGGAAGCGCTCGACTACGGGCGTTTGAAAATCGATGCGGCAGCGAGGGAGGTGCTGGTCAACGGACAACCAGTGCAACTGACTGCCCGCGAATTCGATCTGCTGCTTCTGCTGGCCGAGCACCCTCGGCAGGTATTCAGTCGCGATCAGCTTTTCGACCGGCTGTGGGGAGCATATGGCGACCGGCACACGGTGACCGTTCACATCGCTCGTCTCAGAGAGAAGCTGGAGGAAGATCCGGCCAAACCAACACTCATCGTGACGGTCTGGGGCGTGGGCTACCGCTTCGAAGGAGAGCGAGGTTCGTGAGCTCTCCTGTCGATCCGCTTCAGCTTCCTCCGCCATCGAAATGGCGGTATCTGTGGAAGCCTGTCGCCTGGATGGGCCGGTTCACGTGGTGGCTTTGCGTTCTCTGCTGGCGGATTGGCGTCTACAGCGCACAGGCGGCCTTGCGGGTGCTGCCGATCACCGAATGGGGCTGGTGGAAGCGAAATGTGTCGCGGCTGGGGTTGCGGTCAATGCCGCTGCGCCGCTGGCTGGTGCTCAGCCTGGCGTCGCTGTTCATCCTGCCCATTCTGGCCGGATCCATCACTGCGGTCATTCTGAATCTCGGCGACGATCCAGAGAAACCGAGTGCTGAACTCATCCTCGGCGCGTCGCTCGACCAATGGAACGATCCGGCTTGGCGAGCGGAAACGGCAGACGAGCTGGAAGAACGCGGCGTCGATTTCGTCCTCTACGAGGACGGCACTGAGATCTACCGGACGAGCGAGGATCCCCTGGAAGGAAGAGATTTCCCCGGCGGTATGCATCAGGTCGATTTCAACGACGACCAGATGGCGCTGATTTATGGAGGAGGCTGGGGGCCGTTCAGTGAGGAAGACGATGACTGGCCGGTTCCGGTTGTCGCGATCGGAACGCTCATCGCCACCTTCATTGGCATGGGCATCTTCTTCGGCAGAACGGTCGTCATGCCACTGGCAAGAGCGAGCGCCGCCGCGGAGGATATCGCTGGCGGCGACCTCAGCATCGCGCTTCCCGGTTCCCGGGTACGCGAAGTGGCGGAGTTGAACGCCGCAGTGGTGGGGATGGCCAGCGCGCTGTCCGAATCGCTCGCCCATGAGGCGAAGCTCGAGCAGGAACGGCGATTTCTGGTGGGAGCGGTGGCGCACGATCTGCGCACACCTCTTTTCGCCTTGCGAGGCTCGCTGGAAGCGATCAGCACCGGTGTGGCGGATACCGAGGAGAAGCGGCTGCGCTACCTGGCCACCGCCCAGGAAAAAGCCAACATGCTGGACCGGCTCGTTTCCGACCTCTTCGACCTGACGCGTCTCGAGTTCCTGGAAATGGAGCCGGTGCGAGAGTCGGTCGACCTGGCAGCGCTGGTTTCCAGCAGTGTCGCGGCCTTCCGACCGGCGGCGGATCAGAAAGGCATCAGGCTGGTGACAGACGATGCCACCGCCACCCACCGCATCGCCATCGACGCGCATCTTGTGACGAGAGCCGTCGACAATCTGATCGACAACGCGATCCGCTTCACCCCACAGGAAGGAACCGTCACGATCACCTGCTCGACTTCGGAGGATGGGGCAGAAATCGCCATTGCCGACTCCGGACCAGGTATCCCTGAAGAGGAAATCGCGCAGATCTTCGAACCACTCTACCGGGGCGAAGGATCGCGCAACCGCCAAACGGGTGGCGCCGGGCTCGGACTGACCATCGCCCGGCGGGTCTTCGTCGCCCACGGTGGGGATCTGGTTGTGCGCAACCGGGAGTCGGGAGGGGCGTCGTTCGTCGCCACCATTCCGGCGGGGGATCGGGCTCCAGCAGGATCGCCAAAGCCTGGTTGAGCATGCTCAGGGAAAGCGCTGCCTGTCGTTCGGACACACTCCCTGCTATCTTGTTGACCGACTATTGGCCATACGTGATCGATCGAGACGTTGAGCGACCAACCAACCCCCGACAAACTTTCCCCGGAATCGCCGGCCGCGGGTGAAGCGTACGAACCGCTCACTGGCCGGTGGAGCCGGTTGATCGCTCCGGCGTTTGTCGAGTGGCTCGATGTTCCCGGTGGAGGACGATGGCTCGATGTCGGGTGCGGCACTGGCGCATTGATCCAGGCGATTCTGGAAACACAGCGGCCGGAGGAGATCATCGGGGTCGATCCGAACTCATCGTTCATCGCCTACGCCCGCCGGCAGATTCACGATGCACGCGTCCGCTACGAAGTCGGCGACGCTCGCGACCTGCCGGTGCCATCGAAGCAGTTTCATGCCGTCGTCGCGGGTCTGGTGCTCAACCATATCGAGCCAGCTGGACAGGTCCGGGCACTCACCGAAATGAAACGCACCGCTCGTCAGGGTGGCGTGGTTGGCGCCTATGTCTGGGACTACGCCGCCGGCCTGATGCCGCGCGTCAGGTTCTGGGAAGCCGCGACCGCGCTCGATCCCGGGGCATCCGCATTCGATGAGCGACCGCGTTATCCCATCTGCGCGCCCGACCGCCTGGCGGAGCTCGCCCGCCGCGCCGGTTTGCAGGCCATCGAAACGCGGTACTTCGAGATCGAAGCGCGGTTCGACTCGTTCGCTGACTACTGGAACCCATTTCTTGCAGGCGCTGGGGCGGCCAGTCACTATCTGATGAGTCTGCCCGCTGCGCGACAGTCGAGCCTCCGTTCACATCTGGAGGCGACGCTGGATGCGAATCCAGATGGCTCCATTGTGCTGCCCATGAGGGTTGTGGCAGTCCAAGGGGTCGCATAAATGCGTACGTTCGCACTATTTTCAGTGTATGCTTGGCGCTGAGTCACTGATTCTGCCATCTCGTCAAATCTTGCCGGATGACAGCCCGTGTTGGTAGGATCACCAGTCGTGAAACTGCTGTCTCACCCCCTTGTGGAACGCGGATGAACTGGTCCTCGCACCGGAAGAGAAAAGTGCCCGCGCTGAATGCCATTGCGGCGGCGATGGCATTGGTGTTCGTGGCGATCGTGGTTTCCGGATGCGCCAATTCCAGCAAACCGATCGTCTCTGCACCGATTTCCGCGCCGACCGAAACGTTGCCGGACTCGCCACCCGGAAGTCTCATCCAGCTCACACCGATCAACCACGAGCAGATGCAGAATCCGGCCGTCCAGGTGACGCCGATCATCACACCGATTCCCACGATCACGCCGACGCCTGATCCGATTTCCGCCATTCCGCAGACGATGGAGCAGGAAGCGACGCGCAACCTGCTCAATGACGAAGGCGGCGTCTACGGTTTCGTCGTGCTCGACGACGCTGGGCGCCTGGTGGCCTCCTACAACAGCTTCACGCCGTTCGTCACCGCCAGCACCTACAAGCTGATCCTGATGGCCGATATCTACCGGCGAATCGAGAATGGCGAATATGGACAATGGGAACAGATCTATCTCGACCCGGAAAAGTTTGATCCGGGTGGCGGGGACAACTACTACAACTGGGAGTCGGCCGGCACGTATACGACGCTGCAGGACTTGCTTTACGCTGTCGGGGCATGGTCGAGCAATGTCGCGGCGCATCATCTGCTCACACTGACCACGCCGGAGGACCTGAACGCCACGGCCAAATCGATCGGGATGTTGCGCACCTGCATTCTGTGCGATCCCTACTCGCTGCCCTTCTGGCCACCGGCTCCGGGTATCGATTCCTCCTGGGAGGATATGAACCTGGCGCTCGACTACATCGCCGTGGAAGCGGAACTCGGTCCGGTCAATCTGACCACGCCCTACGACATGGCCGTCTATCAGCTCGGCGTGCTGCATGACACGGTCATCTCGCCCTGGGTCAGCCAGCAGATTTTCGAGGTGCTCTCCCAGCAGGCGATCCGCGACCGGCTGAATGTCTACAACCAGGGCATCACCGTGATGAGCAAACCGGGGAACCTGGCCGGCGTCGTCAACGACACCGCGTTGCTCTTCCTGCCGGGAGGCGCCCGTGCCGTGGCGGCCCTCAGCATCAACGTCCCCGATGATGAGCGGGCCACCAAGATTATCCAGCTTCTCGGCCTGATCGCCAGCGGCACCTCCCCGTAGGACGAGGCGGATAGGCGAAAAGGCGGAGAGGCGGAAGGGCACGGAACACCGGGTAGGGGCGCACGGCGTGCGCCCTTCTCAACGACGGAGACGGAAAAGGCGGAAAGCCTCCCAAACAGAGACTTCCCGCCCCCCAGCCATCGGACTCCGGACAAATCGTCAATCGACCGTAAACTCCCGCTCCGAATCGATCTTGTCCGGATCGATTTCGATGCCCATGCCCGGATCGTTGGGAACGGTGATCCAGCCGTCGACGGGCAGCACCGGGTTCTTGAAGAAGAATTGCAGGATCTCGTTCCACTTCACCAGGAATTCGACATACGGCACACCGGCGGGTGACAGCGCCGCGCTCAGTTGCACATTCGCCGGGACGGAATGCCCATGCGGAATGATCGGGATGTCATATGCCGAGCAGAGGGTGCAGATCTTCTGCATCTCGCTGATGCCGCCCGCCCAGTAGGTGTCGGCCTGCATCAGATCGACGGCGCGCGTGTCGAGGAGCTCCTTGATGCCAAAGCGGGTGTACTCATGCTCGCCGCCGCTGATCGGCACCACCGACGCCGCCCGAATCTCGGTGTACTGCGGAATCATGTCCGGCATCACCGGTTCTTCCAGCCAGCGCGGATCGTAAGGTTTGAGCCGTTGCGCCATATCCAGCGTGTACGGCACATTCCAGGACATCCAGGCGTCGACCATGATGTCGGTATCGGCCCCGGCGGACGATCGCAGGATTTCCATCATCTCCACATTCTTGCGGACGCCCTCTCTGCCGTCAGACGGTCCCCAGCGCGGAAACCATTTCTGCGCGGCGTATCCCTTCGCGGCAAACGCCGCGGCCCGGTCGGCCAGCTTGTCGGGCTCCAGCGAGTAACCGAGCATGCTGGCATAGGCAGGCAGCTTGTCGCGCGTCGGACCACCGAGCAGGCGGTGGACTGGTTGGCCCAGGAATTTGCCTTTGAGGTCCCAGAGCGCGGCGTCGATCACGCTGATGGCGAACATCGGCACGCCTTTGCGGTTGTGGACACCGAGGCGATACATGATGTCCCAGAGCCGCTCAGTGGCCAGGGCATCGTGCCCGATCAGGAAGTCCCGATACTCGGTGTGGAGCAGCGTGGCGGTGTCCCGCGTCACCGGTCCGCCCAGACCGGTCAACCCGTCGTCGGTTTCGATCTCGAGAAACTGCAGCACCACGGTCGACTCGGTGTCTGTCGAGCTGCTTGGCTGCCAGTTGGCGTCGCGTGCGTGCTGCGCATGGTACTCGGGGTAGATGTCAACAGGCCGAATCAGTCGTTCTTCCCAAAATGGTCCATCCGGATGCTTCAACGTTCCCTGCAATTCCCGAATGCGAACCTTGGCGATTTTCACCGTTGCTCCTTCCCTGCTTTTCCGTTTTCCACTCGACTACTCGCTCAGTCCATGATGAGTCCGCCGCAGACATTGAACGCCTGGCCCGTCACATAATCGGAATCAGCCGATGCGAGATAAAAGGCCAGGGAGGCAACGTCGTCCGGCCGCGAGATCCGGCCAAGGGGAATCTGCGAGCGCATCTCCTCGGTGACATCACCACTCTCGAGGTTCTCCCCTTCCCTGTTCCGGATATCTCGAATTTCCCCGTCGGTGCGGCGCCACATCGGCGTGTCGACGATCCCCGGATTGATGGCATTGACGGTGATGCCATAGGGAGCGAGTGCTTTGGCGGTGGATTGGGTCAAATTGATCACCGCCGCTTTGCTCGCCCCGTAGTGCGCCTGATACGCCGGTCCGTGACGGCCGGCAATCGAGGCGATATTGATGATCTTGCCCCCGGATCCCTGATCCTTCATCTGCAGACCCTCGGCCTGCATGCTGAGAAAAACCCCTTTGGCGTTGACCGCGAACATCCGATCCCAGTCTTCTTCCGCGATCTCCAGAAACGCCGAGTTGTGCCCAACGCCGGCGTTGTTGACGGCGATGTCGATCCGGCCGAACGCCTCGACTACGGCGGCCACCATGGCGAATACCGATTCCTTGCTCGTCACATCGACGTGCATGGCGATAGCTCGCCCACCCGCTGCCTCGATCTCTCCAGCACATTCGCGGGCGGAGGGCTCCACAACATCGGCAACGGCAAGAGCAGCGCCGTCGCGGGCCAGCCGCGTCGCGATGCTCCTGCCGATGCCGCTGCCTCCCCCGGTAACCAGCACAATCTTGCCCTGCAGCGGCAATGAACCCCGTTCTGCTGTCAACTCATCCCTCCGCCGGAACGACGACGATCTTGCCCGCTGCACTGCCGTCCATCGAGATGGCGAAGGCCCCGGCGATGTCGTCCAGGGAGCTCCGATGCGTGATGATCGGTTCGAGGCGAACCGAGCCGTCGAGCACCAGAGCCGCGGCATCCTCGAACGGCGCCAGCCCGAATCCGGCCGACCCCTGCAACCGGATCTGCTTCTGCGTGATGATCGTCGGATCGATCAGCACCTCGTTTTCGTAGAGGGCGATCTGGATGACCGTTCCGCCCCACTTCACCATCTCGAGAGCCTGGCGCAATGTCAAACCGATTCCCGCCGCTTCGACGACAACGTCGACCTTGGCGCCCAGACCATATTTGCCGGCGGCCTGGCTCCCCCACCGGTAGTGACCTGCTCCGGTGAGATCGGCCACCCGGGCCAGTACATCTTCGGCGCCGGCATCGATCACCACATCGGCGCCCAGTTCACGCGCCAGCTCCAGCCGCCGCTCCGAGATGTCGATCGCAATCATTCGGCAGTCTGCGGTCGCTTTGATCGCTTGCATCGTGCAGAGCCCGATGGCGCCGCAACCGATCACCGCTACCCAATCGCCCGGGCGGACATCGGCCAGCCGGGCGGCATGCAGCCCGCATCGGAGGGGCTCCATAGCCGCGGCTTCGTCGTAGCTGATTCCTTCCGGGATGGTGGCCACCGCGCGCGGTGTGCTCACACCGGGAACGTGCATGACCTCGGCATAGGCGCCGGGCAGACCATAGCCAGGGCTCTTTTCCCACCCCGCGCCGAGTCCGCCACTCCCCTGACCGACGGTGATGCGATCGCCAACCGAAAGATGCTGGACGTTCTCACCCACCGCGATGACGTCGCCCGCCCACTCGTGACCCATCACTTCGCCCGGTTCGACCCACAACCCGGCTCGCAGACCGTGGATGTCCGAACCGCAGATACCGCAGGCGCGCACGGTAATCATCACGTCGTCCGCTCCCACCGCTGGCAGCTCGATTTCACGGAGCTCAAGCTGCATCGGTCCGAGATAGACGGCTGCCCGGGTCGTTGTCATGAGTACCTCCGCTAGATCTTCAGTCGAGCCTCGCTCACCGCGTCGAACGCCATCACGTTGGGCCAGTCGAAGTCAACAAAGACCGACTGGTCGACGCGGAAATGCTCGCGCGACGAAGTGATGGCCAGCAGGTGGTTCGTGCCGATCTCGAGATCGTAGAGAATCTGGTTGCCCAGTACCTGCAGCGTGTAGACACGGGCCGCCAGCGAGGATGCACCCCGCGATGCCGCGCTGACCTCGACGAACTCCGGCCGCACACCCAGTGTCACGGTTCGCGAATCGGTGGCGGCGGCGACGCGATCGAAAAAGCCCTCGTCGACCTGCATCGCACACGACCCATCGAAGAGCCCGGCCATACCGCCCCGCTCGCCGAGGTTCGCCGGCACCACATTGGTCGGCTGCGCGCCGATGAATTTCGCGACCCAGAGATTGGCCGGTTCGTCATAGAGACTGAGGGGAGGACCGACCTGCATCAGCTCGCCGCCCCGCATCACCGCGACCCGGTCGGCGATGCTCATCGCTTCTTCCTGGTCGTGGGTGACGAAAACCATCGTGGTTTTCACTTCGCGGTGAATTCGGACGATCTCCGTGCGGAGCTCCCGGCGAAGAATCGCGTCGATACTGGAGAAGGGTTCGTCCAGAAGGAAGAGAAAGGGTTTGCGAACCAGCGCTTTGGCGATGGAGACCCGCTGCCGTTGACCACCGCTGAGCTCGGTGATCTTGCGGTCCAGGAGCTCCTCGATATGCAGCAGATGGCTGATCTCGCTCACTCGCTGGGCGATCACATCCTTGCTCGTGCCACGGGTTTTGAGTCCGAAGCCGATGTTGCCGCGCACATTGAGATGCGGGTAGAGCGCAAAGGTCTGGAAAACCATCGCCACGTCCCGCTGCTCCGCGGGGACATTGGTCACCTGCCTGGACCCGAACCAGATCTCGCCGCTGGTCGGCTCCTCGAGTCCGGCAAGCATGTTCATGGTCGTGGTTTTGCCGCATCCGGAAGGACCCAGGAGCACGAGGAGTTCCTTGTCCTCGATCTCCAGCTCCAGATCCTTCACCGCAACCTCGCTGCCAAAGTGTTTTGCCACATGGTTGAGGCGGATGTTGTTGCTTCCCGTCTCCGGCTGCTGCATGGGATTCCCTTCTCCAGGCTGCCCCGCTCCCCTAAAGCGGATCGACAATATTCAGCTTGCGGATCCACCGCTGAAAGACAAAGGCCACGATGGCGACCGGCAGCACGCCGAGCACTGTGGCTGCGGAGGCTTCGGTCGGATAGGAGTACTGGAAGAACATGTTCGAGAGCGTGGGCGGAAATGTCAGCGCGCTCGATCCGGTGGCCAGCAGGAATGCGAACAGGAAATCGTTCCACACCAGCAGAAAGGCGATGACCGCGCAAGCCGCGATGCCGGGCAGTGACGTTGGCAGCACGACTCGATATAAGGTCTGGAAGCGGGTACAGCCATCGACCCTTGCCGCTGATTCGAGACTGCGCGGCAACGCGTTGAAGAACCCCATCATGATCCAGACGACGAGCGGTACGGTGATGCTCAGGTAGACGATGACCAACCCATGATGGGTGCCACGCAGCCCCAGGCTCGACCACATCTTGTAGAGCGGAATGATTGCCGCAATAGCGGGATAGGCCCGGCTGAGCAGGATGGCCATGACGATGGAGTTGCGAAATGGAAAGACATACCGGCCGAGCACGTATGCGCATGGCATGGCGATGAGCAATGTCAGCGGTGTGGTGACGCCCGCGACGATCAGGCTGTTCTTCAGGCCAGTCCGGATGAACTGGCCATGCGGAATCGGCAGCAGATCGACGCCCCCAGGTCCAGTGGCGTGCCGGTTGAACAACCGGACGTAGTTCGACCAGGTGAAGTCGTGCGGATAGAAGTGTGTGATCGCCGAGTTCATCTCGACGTTGAACATGAACGACAGGTTGAGCAGCCAGTAGAACGGGACGAGCGTCCACAGGGCAACGAGAAGTGCGCAGATATAGATGATGACGCGCTTGGCCGTCAGTCTGGAGCTCATGCTGCCGCCTCACCTGTTGAGATCTTCTTTTCCTTCCGATACAGCACCCGGACGTAGGCCAGCGTGACCAGAATGACCAGGATCAGCAGGAGCCACGCTTCGGCGGCGCCAAGTCCGAGCCGGAGGTTGAGGAACGCTGTCGTGTAGACCTCGTATGTCATCACCCGCGTCGCCGCGCCAGGTCCTCCCGCTGTCGTGAAGTAGATGAGATCGAAGACGTTGACGGCGGAGATGGTGTTCAGGATCAGAACGATGAGCAGTGGTGCTTTCAGATAGGGCAACGTCACATGCCGGAAGCGGCCGATGGCGTTGAGTTTGTCGATCCTTCCGACCCGATAGAGATCCTGAGGAATGACCTGCAGCGTCGCCAGCATGAAAAAGACGCCCAGGGGAGCGATGTGCCAGGTGTGGGCGATCGCGATCCAGGTCAGCGCAGTGTCGATGTTCATCAGGTTCGGCGGTCTGTCGGTGATTCCCAACCGGAAGAGCACCGCGGGGAAGAGTCCCGTCTCTGTGCTGAGCAGGAATCGCCAGACAATACCCGCCGCATAGGTGGACACCGCCCAGGGCAGGAGAATCAGCGCGGTGAGCAACGTCCTGCCATGAAATTTCTCATTGAGGAGAATGGCCATGCCAAGGCCCAGGAGCGTGGAATAGACCGTCACCTGCACGCTGTATTTGACGGTTCGCCACATCGCGTCGCGCACGTCCTGGCTCTCCAGCGTTTTGCGGAAGTTGTCCAGACCGGTAAATTCATCGATCCCGAATCGCAGATCGATATCGCGGAGCGCGAGCCAGAACGAATAGAGAAACGGATAGAGATTCAGCAATATCAGAATGGCGGCTACCGGGAGCGAAAGAAGCAACCCAAACCGCGCATCGGTCATCCCCAGACCGAAACGACGAGGTCTGCTGGATTGATCCTGCGAAGCCGGCGAGAGTTCTGCCATAGCGTTAGACCACTCACTCGTTGACGGAGAGCCGGGAATGCCTGGAACCGGCTCCCCGGATCGCTTCTGACCGACGGAGGACGGTCAGAAGCCGATCCGGGCGCCGGGGTAGACCTAACCCTGATTGCTCAGGATGACGTCGCGATATCGCTCCCAGAGCTCGTTCGTAGCGGAAGCCAGGTCGTTCATCGCGTCCTGCGGCGACTTCCGGCCGAGAATGGCCGACTCGAGCTCTTCCTTGGCCGGAATCTGCCATTCGAGGAACCACGGACACTGATGGAACGGATTCCAGACAGCCTGCCGGAAGTACTGCCCCATGTCGTTGAACTGCCGCTCGCCACCTGGCATCCATTCGGCATAGGCGGCGAGAACATCGGGATCTTCCAGGATCGCGGAGTAGCTCGAATTGAGCGCATGATCGATCGCCCACCGCTTGGCGACGAAGAGCTCGTCGTTGATGTCGCGGTAGCCGAAGAAGCTGTTGTGCCGGTAAACGCGGGCCAGCTGCTGGTCGGTTCGTTCCCGCTTCGGCAGGAGATAGCCGCCCTGCTCGATCTTGCCCCAGGGAGCGCCTTCCGGCGGCGCGGCGAAGTCGACGAGACCGGCGATCTGGGACATGGCCGGATCGTTCAGCCGTTTGCCGTCATAGGTCTGCTGCGGGCTGAACATGAAGTCGCCGGTGGCGAAACCATCGACATAGCCACCTTCGGACATGTTGAAGGAACTCTCGGGATGGATGCCATCGGCGAAGAGCCCGGCCCAGGTCTCGAGGGTCTTGGTCGATTCATGATCGCCGCCAAACAACGGCTTGTAGGCGTCTTCGAAGTCCCACAGATCGATGCCGCGATTGTGGTTCTCCCAGAGGAACTGCCACGCGGTAGCCCATGGAGTGGCGAACCAGTGGTTGAGGAGTGGGTACTCGACCACGCCATCCGCCTTCATCTGGCGGCAGAGATCGTAGAAGTCGTCCCAGGTCGTCAGCTGAACGGTATCGAGACCGGCCTTCTCTGTGTACGCGGTGTTGACCATGATGGTGCCGCGAACCGAGGAGAAGTAGGGAAGCCCGTAGAGCTTGCCATCGCCGCGCCAGGTCCACGCTTCGGTGAATGCCGGCAGCATCTCCGCTGTGGCCCGCTCGAAATCCCACCAGGAGCTGTAGTCGAGCAGCTGACCCTGGAGGATGTACCGCCCAATGCCGATCTCATGACCGTAGAACATGTCCAGCGGTTCATTGTTGATCTGCATGGTGTCGATGATCAGGTCGTAGTCGCCCGAGACGGTCTGATAGTCGACATTCTCGGTGAACTGTTCCTCGAAAATACGAACGTTGTCTTCGACCACGGTTGGTTCATACGCCCAGCCGCGGAAGACGATCGGTTTGCTGTCGATCTCATCCTGCGGTGGAAACTCGGGTGCAATCGTGGCCGTTTCCTGAGCGGCCGAAACGCCGCCAGTCTCCAGCCAGGTCATGATTGCCGGGGTAGCGACCCCGAGCGCGGCCAGCCGCTTGAAGTATTCGCGGCGTGTGATCAGTCCCCGTTTGTACTTCTCCAGTTGAACGTAGACGGGTTCCATCTGCCCTGACTCCTTTGCTTCCGCCCCGTGAAGCTCGCGGACCTCGCGAGCGCTGGGCGCCTGGCAAACCGGGTTTCGCGTAACCGTTCGTCTCTAGATCGGGTCACCTCCCTTTGGCGAACCACCAGTAATCGGCACGTGAATCAGCGTCGTGACGCCGCTCTTGAGTGCCTTTTCGATTGCAGGTTGGAGATCGGCGGCTTCAGTGACTCGTACGCCGGCAGCGCCAAGCCCTTCCGCCACCGTGTCGTACGCAACCGGTCCAAGCAGACTGGCCACAACGCCTTCCTGGCCATAAACCCGCTGCTGTCCGGTGACCACGCTGCCCCACTCCCGGTCGTCGGCAATGATCACGACGATGGGGGTGTTGTGGCGGACCGCTGTTTCCAGCTCCATCAGGCAGAAGCCAACGGCGCCATCACCGGAAAGGAGGAGAACCGACTTTTCCGGATGGGCGAGTTTCGCCGAGATGGCCCCGGAGATGCCCCATCCGACGACGCCGCTGGGACCGCAGGTCATCCAGTTCGCCGAGTAGTGATCGCCAATGGCCATGTGCGACCACTGTCCGATGTTGCCGCCGTCGATGAGGAAGAGCAGATCGTCGCCCAGCAGCGGCTGGATCGCCCGCACGATATGCTGGCCGGTGAGCGGGGTGGCAGGCGGAGCCTCTCCCGTCCACGGGCTGCGGAAAGAATTCCAGCGGCGCTTCGCTTCAGTCATCCACGCCGACTTGCGCGATGCCTTGCCGGAGCCAAGTGCCGCGATGATCGCTTCGATGGCCGATTTCGGATCGGCCTGGATCGCCACATCCGGTTCTCGTCCCTGAACGAGCTCGTTGGGATCGATATCGACCCGGACGATCTTGACGTCTGGCGCAAGCCCGGGCGTCTGGCCAAAACCAACCCGGTAGTCGACCCTGGCGCCGAGCATGATCAGCACATCGGCATCGGGCAGCAGTTTCGGTCCGCCATACGCGGCGCCGATGAATCCGACGAACTGCTCGTTCCCCTTGGCGATCGTTCCCTGATCCCAGATGGGCACCACGACCGGGATGTCGTAGCTCGACGCCAGCTCAGCCAGCGCGGCTTCACCACCCGAGAAGTAAATACCGCTCCCGGCAACGATGACCGGCCGCTCGGCGGCGCCGATCAGCTCGGCCGCCGCCGCGATTCGGTCTGCGCTGGGCAGTGCCACCGGATTCACGGCGGCAGACGCCGGTGTCGATCCCCATTCGCCGTTCCAGGTCACTTCGGCGTTCAGAATGTCGGCAGGAATGGAGAGGTTGACCGGTCCCGGCCGCCCGGACACAGCCCGGGAGCATGCTTCGTGCACATAGAACGGAATACGGTCGGCCTGGTCGATCGTTTTCGCATACTTGCAGATCGGAGCCGACATGGCCACCTGATCGAAATCCTGAAACCGGCCGAGATCGGCCTGGGCGTGCGGCGCCGCGCCACTGATCAGGAGCACCGGCGAACCGGCGAAATTGGCGTTGACCAGCCCGACGAGGGCATTGGCATGCCCAACCGTGGCGTTGACGGCACAGACCGCCAGCTTCTTGTCCAGCCGGGCGACGGCATCGGCGGCAAATGCAGCCGCCTGTTCGTTACGGAAATCGATGAGGGGCAGGTCCGCCCGCCGGCAGGCCTCGTAAAACGGATCCATGCCGTTTCCGGAGAGGGTGGTGACAAACTCGACGCCGCGATCTTTCAAACATGCAACTAACAGGTCGGCCCCGTTCATGATTCCTCGCAGTCTGGTTACTGAAATCCTCAATTCCGAAATGTGTACCGTTCCCCTGAGTTCGCTATTCGGCCGCGACGCCCTTTTCTCGCTCCACCAGACTCCTTTTCACGAGTTCGAATGACCCTTCCAGGTGCTCCTCGATCAGCTTCGCGGAAAGGGCCTGGTCCCCTTCCCTAATCGCATCGGCAATGCTCTTGTGCGATTCAAGCAACGTTTCCCGGTAGTAGCCTTTGTCGAGGATGTTCCTGTTGAGCAAGAGGACATGAATCTGGGGGCGAATCATCGACCAGACTTCCTGGACCCTCGTGTGTTTGCTTCCCGCGTAGATCTGGTCGTGAAACTGCAGGTCGACATCCGCTCCGTCAACGACGGAGAGATCCTTGTCCACAGCACCTTCCATTTGCGCGATCGCCCTGTCGAGATTACTCGCCAGCTCACGGTCGTTGCATTCGATGCAGCGGCTTACCGCCAGCTTCTCGATAGCGAGCCGGAGCGTAAAAACTTCTTCGAGATCTTCAAGCGAGAGCTGGGCCACGAATGCCCCGCGGTGGGGCCGGATGATCACCAGTCCTTCTCGCTCGAGCTTGACCAGAGCCTCGCGAATGGGGCCGCGGCTCACTTCGAACGCCGTCGCGAGATCGTTTTCCCTCAACCGTTCACCGGGGGCGAAATGCCCTTCGAGAATGGCCGCTCGGAGTCGGAGCGCCAGATGATCCGACATCGAACGCTTTTGCGCCGGAGCCAATACAGATGAAAGGTAGGAATTCGCCATAACAAACACGAACTGCCGACACCAGTGTGCAATTGAGCGAAAAAGAAAACTGTTAACAATCTGAATGCAGACTATCAGCAACGCGACAGCGTGTCAATGCGCCCTGAAACTGTCCCGGCTCGCGACGCGATCGCATAGCGGAAACGCCTGCGTTTCCCTCGTATGGGAGGCGGCCAACGTCGAAAACCGGCGTTCGCTGCAGCAGCGGCCGGCAACACGCGCGTCGTATCAACAGGGAGACGCGGATCAGCGCCTGATCGGATATTCCTGGGCTGTCTTGAGGAACTCGTCGATCTGGGCGGCGGTGGGAATGCCATCGACGCCGACGCCCGTCAGGCTCAATGCGGAAACGGCCGAGGCGAACTGCGCCGCCTTCACCGCCGAAACGGATCGATCGGTCGCTTTGATGAAAAAGGATGCGGCGTAGGTATCACCGGCGCCGGTGGCATCTGCCACGTCTACCTTGTAGGCGGCCACGTAGTCCGTTGTGCCGCCGTAGATGATCCGCGAACCATTGTCGCCCATCGTGACCGCGCCAAGACGCCGGGACCCGACCGCATCCACGGTGTCGCGGCAATCGCTGATCTCCTCATCGCTCACGACGATGCCATCGAGCGAACCGACCAGACTGGCCGGCAACCGCAGATGTGACGTCGTCACGCGGCCCCCACCCGGCCGCGGCCAGTTGCGCATCCAGCCCTGTGGCGTGGCTCCGAGAAATTCGGGAGTCAATCCTCCGGTCTGGCGAGGATCGATCTCCTGGGCGATTGGTCCCAGGTGGATGATCTTGGCGTTGCGCCAGTGAGGCGGCAATCCACGCAGATCGATCGGCTCCGCCCAATGCGGCAGCATCTGGGTGCGCCGGCCAGCGTTGTAGGTGTTGACGAACATCGTGGTGCTGCCGGCCTCCTGGACGATGATGTCCAACTCGTCGGCAAATGGCTCCAACGACGGCACCATGTGGCCGTGGACTTCCCGGCCAAAGATGCCTCGCGTCAGCACAGCCGTGCGCCAGCCGAGTCTCGCCGCGGTCAGCGCTGAATAGAGTGCCGTGCCGCCCAGCACAACATGGCCCTCGGTGTGAAGATCGGCGCAGATGTGCCCGATGACCAGGTACTCAGGGGTCCGCGATCCCTGCAGTCCAGCGTGGGACCGCTTGTCCGAGAGGGGTTGGCGCACCCGCGAGACGCTCCGTTTGGCGCTGGGTTTTGCCGGTTTCGTCGAGTCAGTCATGTTCACACCTACCACTGTGCCAACCCATGAACCGCAGACTCGCGTCGACAGGCGGGTTAGAAATCTCGCCAAGAATCACACGGTCCCGAGGCTCCGGGATTGGAATCTAGAGTGGCAGAACGGTGATGCGCCGCTCGTGCCCTTCTCCGCTGCTTTCGGTGGTGACTTCCGGATTGCCCCGCAGGGTCATGTGCACAACGCGACGCTCGTTCGGCGGCATCGGCTCGAGCTGCACCGGCCGGCCACTGCGCGAGACCTGCCGGGCGACCCGCTCCGCCAGTCCGATCAGCGACTCTTCACGCCGGGTCCGATAGGCCTCGACATCGACGATGATGCGGGTCCAGTCGCCGAGCTGCTTGTTGGCAATCAGGTTGACCATGTACTGAAACTGGGCCAGGTGCTCGCCACGCCGGCCGATGAGCATGCCGAGATCCTGCCCGAGGATGTCGATGAAGATCGTCGGGGGTTCATCGTCGCTCAGGGGCATGGTTGAGGGATTATCGGTGGCAACTACCTCAGCCTGGATACCCATGTGGGAAAGCAGGGTGCGGACGATCTCCTTTGCCGCCGCTTCGCCTTCCGCATCGAGCCGGTTGGGATCGTAGGTACGGGGAGGCGCCGCCGGGCGTTCGTGCCGCTGGCCCCCTCCTCCTCCTCGCTGGGACGGCCGGTCGCCAGGCACCCGCCGGTTCGACTTCGGTCGCGACTGCTGGGATTGCTGTCCACCCTGCCTGTTGCCGCTCGGCACTGGTTGGGAGGCCATTCCCTTGGCCGTGACGCGCACCAGGGCTTCTTCATCTTCTGTGGCGCCGGCGTCGGAGAGAATCTCGATATCGACCTGATCCTCTGTCAGCGCAAGCTGCTCCAGGGCAAGCCGAATCGCATCTTCAACGGTGACCGCCTGAATCTCGACGCTCGTCATCCGCATGTGGTTCATGATTCCCTGCTCCAGAATCCCAATTGGGTGGGGCGGCTCATGCATAAAGCCGGCCGCGTCCCTCCGTGAATACGCACCAGTTCCTAGGCGTTCCGGGTCGAACGGGATTTGCGCGGCGTCGGGGCGCCGCCACTCGATCGCTGCGTGCTGCCGTTCGATCCCTCCGCCCCATCGTCTGCGTCGACCTCGACGCTCGCTGCGGCAGAACCCTTCTTCGACTTCTTCGCCTGCGGACGCTGCCCACTGCTCTTGGACGGCGCCGGCTTCTCTTTCGATGATGTCTTCTCGGATGACGCGGTCTCTGGCTCACCCTTGGCCGCAGCCTGCCGCTGAGCTTGCTGTTTTTGCGCTTCGTCCATTTTCGCCTGGAACCAGCCCATCACCCGTCCCTGTGACGCAGCTCCAGAGGCGGCAATCGCTTCCAGCTCCGCCTCGTCACGAGGTGGTTTGTAGCCGAGCCGGCGATGCTCGGGCAGATCGGGCAACCAGGGAAACCAGTCGTGCATGGCGCCCCAACCGGTGATCAACCACTGCTGGACGACCGAGTAGACGCTCTGGGTCACCCAGTAGAGCACCGGACCGGATGCGAATGTCCAACCGAAGAGGACGACCGTGATCGGCATGAAGTTCATGATCTGGTTCATCATCTTCTGCTGCGGATCGGCGATGGCGCCCTGGTTCGCCGGCCGCATCATGCGCGTCTGGACGAACTGGAAGATACCGGCCGCAATCGGCAGGATGAAGAACGGATCTGGTTTGGCCAAACTGTCCAGCCAGAGAAATCCCCCCGACCAGTAATCGGAAATCGGGAAGCCGGCGTTGTTGTTCGAGAGATGAAGGATCGATCGGTAGAGACCGAAGAAGATCGGCATCTGGACGAGCATCGGCAGACAGCCCGCCATGGGATTGACCCCATACTGGCTGTAGAGCTTCATCGTCTCCTGAGAGAGCATCTGCCGGTCGTTCTTGTATTTCTTCTGCAGCTCTTTGACCTTCGGCTGCAGTTCCTGCATGGAACGGCTGGAGCGGGTGGCCTTGATGGTCAGGGGGAGCATGAGCGTCTTGATGATGATCGTGAAGACGATCACCGCCAACCCGGCGCTATGCAGCGTCCGCGCCAGAAAATCGAGCGCGCGTTCGAGGAGATCGACGAAGGCGTTCCAACCCGGAGGGGAAGGGAAGGAGACCAGCGCCGAAAGCAACGCACTCAGCGCATGAAGGTCGGGAAGGAAATCAGGCACGTACCGGCGACTCCTGAGCGGTGGTGAGAACCGGCACTCCTGAGCAGGTGCGTCCTGCACGACCGGCGTGAATCGTTACTGCGTTATGTAAGCTTCCTGCGAACGTCAATGCGACGAACTGGCCGTGCCCCGCACGCGCCAATTCAGGGCATGGAAAACCGTCAGCGGGTTTTCCCGTTGTGGCAGGTAAGGATAGTGACTTGAGGGGGAGACGGCAAGACGGCGAGTCGGCAAGTCGGCTATGCACTATCGCCTATGCACTACTCCCAATGCACTCTTCTCCGCGACGCTCCTGGCCAGCTCGAGCCAGGCGGCGCTGCTGAGCGCAGGGGCCGCATCGTGATGTTGTGCGAAGCGCATCTCTCCGAGGGCTGTCCGGCATCGATCGGTTGCGCGGTCCCAGCCAGGTTTGTCGTGCGAAAAGAGGACGCCACCGATCGTTTCGAGCAGGTGATCGCCGCATCCGAGGAGCGTTGCCGCGATTTCGAACTCAGCCAGCGCTGCGGCGACGTCGGCCATCAGGATGATCGGTTGGAAGAGATAGTTCTGGGTCGGCGTGGTGAGCCAGAGTTCCAGCGACCGCAACGCTCTCACCGCAGCGTCATGCCAAAGCTGTTCGGCGGCATCGATGCAGCCGAGACGCCATTCCGTGGCCGCCAGAAAATCGACAGCCGAGTCGCTCCCGGCAAAAATGGACGCGGCTTCGTTCTGAAGTCTTCTCGCGGTGGCGTAGTCCGCTCTGATGTAGGCATGCCCACCGAGAAACATGAGCATCTGTCCCTGCGAACCTCTTTCGCCAAGTTCTTCCCAGATCGCGAGCGCCTGCTCGAAAAAGCCAGTCGCCTCTGACCAATCTTCTCGCAGCTCGGCATGCCACCCAAGGGTGCCGAGCGAGTAAGCGATGGCGCGCTGGTCTCCCAGATCATGAGACATCCGCAGAGCGATATCGCCGAGCTCCTTCGCGGTCGCATAGTCACCCGTGCCCATCAGGAATCCCGCCGCAAAGTAGAGGGCTCTCGTTGCCGGGAGCGACGGGGCGAGCGGAGCCAGGCTCACCGCCCGTCGCATCCGGTCCGCAACCACATCCCATGGCCCCCGGAACTCCCAGTACATGCCGATCGCCGCGCAAAACGCGATGGCCAGCTCGGCGCGCTCCGGATGGCAGAGCCAGTCGAAAGCAGCAATGACATTTGCGTCTTCGCGTTCGACGCGGGCAAACCAGGCCGGATCGAGCTCACCAGCCGGCAACGAAGCGCCATCGGCGACGAGCTCATAAACGAACCGGGAGAACGCCATCATGGCGTCGTCGAACTCGCCGCGCTCTGTCAGTTGCGCGATCCCATACTCGCGAATCGTCTCCAGCATCCGGAATCGGGGTTGCCTGTCCGATTCGGAATCTCGCTCCATCAGTCCGCTGTCCAGCAGTCCTTCCAAAGCATCGAACGCATCGATGGCGCCGAGCCCGATCGCATCTCCGGTATGCGCAACAGCGTCGGAAGAAAACCCGCCAACGTAGACCGCCAACCAGCGAAAGAGCGCCTGCTGGTTTGGACCGAGGAGCGCGTAGCTCCAGTCGATCGCCGCCCGCATCGACTGCTGCCGGTCCGGTCGATCCCGCGGTCCTCCCGTCAGAACCGGCAACCGGCTCTCGAGCATCTCCAGCAGCGTTCCAGCCGGCATCACCCGCAGCCGGGTGGCCGCCAGCTCAAGACCCAATGGCAAGCCATCGAGTTTCCGGCATATCTCCGCCACCAGTTCCGGTGGATGCTGCACCGGGTCGGTCTGGTCCGAAGCGGCGGCCGCTCGTTCTGTGAAAAGCCGTACCGCCCCTGAGCGCCGAATCTCTTCGTCGCTCGCTCCCACAACGGGAAGATCGAGCGGCTGAACGTGGAGCTCCCGTTCGCTGGAGAGGCGGAGTCTCGCCCGGCTCGTCACCAGAATCAGCACGCCGGCGGCCTCGTCGCTCAACCTGGCAATGAAGGGAGCCGCCTCCACCACGTGCTCCATGTTGTCCAGAACGAGCAGCATTCGCTGCCTGGCAAGGAATCGCATAATCTGCTCGTCGGGCGACGCAGCGTTGAGGGACACACCGAGTGCCTGCCCAATCGCTCCTGGAACGAGCCTGACTTCGGCAACCGGTGCGAGCGGAACAAAAACCGCCGGCCGTTGCTGGCGAGCGGCCATCGCTCTCGCCGCCTCGATCGCCACACGCGTCTTGCCGACCCCACCGGGACCAGTGAGCGTCTGCAACCGGGTCGTTTCCGTGTCGAACCCGGAAACGATCTCCTCGACCAACGCAGTCCGTCCGATCAACCGGTTCGGCGATTCGGGAAGATGCGTGCGGATGAGATCACCATCAACTCGTGAAGGGTGAGCAGCAGTGCCGGTCGTTGCCGCTGCTATCAGCGCAGATCGATCGGCGGGCGGCAAATCCAGACCATCTGCCAGCAACCGCACCGTGTCCATCCGGGCTGTGTTCCGAATCCCCCGCTCGAGATCGCTGATCGTCCGAACGCTCACTGTCGAACGTTCCGCCAGCTCCTCCTGACTGAAGGTCGCCGCCAGCCGGTATCGACGAAGCAGTGATCCCAATGATGAATTCGCTGATGTGGCCATCGCGTCGCCTGCCGCCCCTCTCATCTCCCCAAGATGCTCATGCTATCACCGCATTCCGGCGAATCCGTGCAAGTTGCCGGTTGCCGGTGGGTGAATTGCATGGTGGCGCTGTTTGGAGAGGCGCACGATCGGGATGGTTCGTTGCAGTCATCGTTGGATGGCCAGAGCTCCCTGGGATCAGCAGCCACGCCGTTGCAGGAGATTCCTCCAGAGAACCGTGTGTCGCGCTTCCTTTGTCTGGGTTGCGTGCTGCTGATCCTCGTGGCCACCCTCATGGTGGCACACCCCTCAGGTGCCACGTGGGCAAACGATTCGCTGCCCCCCCCCAACTCATTCTTGCCCTTTGCCTTTTGCCCTTTCCCTTTGCCTTTCCCTTTGCCTTTGCCTTTGCCTTTGCCTTAAGGAACCGGATCATATCCCCCCTTGCAGAAGGGATTGCACCTGGCCACGCGTTTGATTGTGAGCCAGCCACCCTTGATCACTCCGTATTTGGCAATGGCTTCATATCCGTACTCTGAGCAGGTGGGGTAGAAGCGGCAGGAGGGTGGGAAGAGGGGCGAAAGCACGATCTGATAGGCCCGGATGATCCACAGAAATGGTTTCCGGAAGAGGCGAGTCATGTCGATGCATCCGGGGGGGGTGTTTCGGCGGGCTGCCGTGATTCGAGCAACCGGGCGTTGGTGAAGATGCGCGTCAGATGCTCGACCGCTACATCCTTGCCCGTCAGCTCGTTCGGACCACCCCGGACGATCACGGCGATGGCATGCCCCTGCCGGAGACGGGGGTGGAGCTCACGCAGCGCTTCGCGGACGAGTCGCTTGCAACGGTTGCGTTCGACCGCGCCACCGACGCGCTTGCCAGCGATCACGGCATATTGATTGGTTGGGGATCGGTCGGGGATGGCCAGGACCCTGGCCACAAGTGGACCGCTGGAAAAAGCACGTCCGCGACGACGGACGTCGTTGATCGCCCATTCGTCGCGGAGCCTGAGAGAGCGGTCCATGGGGGGCAATGGGCAAAAGGCAAAGGTGACCGGGGCACTGGGCACTGGGCACTGGGCACTGGGCACTGGGCACTGGAAAAGAATCGTCCATCACCCGGAGCGCCGCCACTCGCGCCCCTACTTTTGCCCTTTGCCTACTGCCTTTTGCCTTTTGCCTTTGTTCGCCTATTTATTCTGCGTGAACTTCTTCTCGTCGCGGACCGTCAGCTTCCAGCGTCCCTTGGCGCGGCGGCGGCGCAGAACCTCGCGGCCGCCCTTGGTGGACATCCGCTTGAGGAAGCCGTGTTCGCGCAAGCGAGGAATGCGCTTGGGCTGGTACGTTCGCTTGGGCATGACTCAGAGCTCCTGTGAACAACAAAATGGCCGCTGCGGTAGCCGTAGCGGCGACTGGGGAGTATAGCATGAAGAAACGATCAGACAATAGAATGGAGTGCGCCTTGACTATGCGCTCCGTTGAACTGGACCAATCCGCCCATGGAACGCTCAAACGACGATCTGACAGAGCTACCGCACGACTGGGTCGACCTCGAGTCCTCTGTCATCCGCTCGGTGAAATATCGGCAATCCGAAGAAGAGCTCCTGATCCGCTTCAACCATGGCGCCCTCTACATCTACTACGAAGTTCCGGCTACTGAGTTTGCTGGCTTGTTGGCTGCAGAATCTCACGGTCAGTACTTCAATGCCTTCATCCGATCCGGATACAACTACCAGGAAGTCAGGGGCTAGACGACCCAGCGAAGATAGCGGGCACGCGCCCCGCGTGCCCGGTCCGTCCACGGCCGGGCGGACGCACCCGCCGGACATCGGATATCGGGCGTCGGACCACGGCGTACCACCGGTTGAAACCGGTGGCTAACACGCCTCATCCGTTGTGCATCGTCTGTCGCCGGAATCAGAAGCTCTGTCGGATAAATCGAAGTCCATCCCGCAGCGGAGCCCAGCGCTGACCAGCCAGCCTTGTTATCACGAACGAGGCGTCTCAGCCGTTGGCTTCAGCCATCGGGCATCTGAGGCCGCAGTCCCAGTTGCCAATAACCGGTCGAACTTTTCCCTTCGTCCAGGTGTATGCTGAATTCGCGGACGCCACAAAACTCATCATCCAGATTCCGGCCGGAGCGTCGCGCATCGCGAAGGGAGCCCGGATCGGGAGATTGACCTCCGCCGGCAGGAACACCGACCCGGAAATCGGGCGGGATCAGGGATGCCGAGCTCCTGAACGCGGCGGGCTACTGGCGGCGGCGATCCACACGTGCCGAATTCTTGGCTGCGGCGGGCCGCAGGTGCCCGAACTACTGGGCTGCGCCGGGACCACAGTTGTCCGAACTACTGGCTGCGGCGGGCCATAGGTGCCCGGACTACAGTTTCTCCTTTCCGCCTATCCGCCTCTTCGCCCTTCCGCCTCGCCCCTATATCCACCCCTCCCGGTGCGCTTTGGACACCGCCTCGGTGCGGGTGTGGACATTCAATTTGCCCAAAATGCTCGACACGTGCGTGCGCACGGTGCCGCGGGAGATGAAGAGTTCTTCGGCGATCTCGGGATTCGAGGCTCCGGTGGCCAGCAAGCGCAACACGTCCTGCTCCCGGTCGGTGAGCGGACTGCTGCCGGCTGACGCACGACCGGCGCGGCCAGACTCCTGGAGATAGCGGACAGCCGCGTCGAGCGACTCCATGGCGCCCATCCGACCACCCCGGTTCCAGGCTTCCTCGAACAGCTCGTCTCCGAGACGGCGACGCGATAGCTGCTCGGCATGATCGTAGGACGCGCGGGCCGGCAGGGTGAACGTCGCTCCCTGCGACGCTCGCACACTCGCGGCCGCGCCGAGCAGAAGCGCCGCGGTTTCCCATTCGCGTTTCGCTGCCGCGTAGGCGGCGGTATCGGCGATGCCGCCGGCAATCGGCTCCAGGCTGCCTCGCTCGCGAAGTCGCTGCAGATTGTCCAGTCCCGCCAACCGGGCCGCCGGCAGATCGCCATTGCGCACGGCAGCCAGCATCACGTAGCGCAGTGGATCGATAGCGTCGAAATGCCCACCGGTTCGATCGTAGATCTCCACCGCTTCACGGCAATGCGCCATGGCGGCGGCGTAGTCTTCCTGCCCGAAGGCGATAACCCCGAGGTGAAAGAGTGCGTGTGAGTGCCAGACGTCGTCGCCGGCTTCCTTGAAGTACTGCTGGTTCTGCTCGAAGACCGGCCGGGCATCGTCGTAGTGCCCGGTTCCGACCAGGAATCCCGCGTAGATGTTGTTGACGATCGCTCTGGCCCGCCGGTCGCCGCAACACGCATACAGATCGAGACTCTCGGTGTAGTGCTCGCGGGCAGCCGATTCGTTTCCCTTGATCTGACTGATCATCGCCAGCGCCTTGTGAACCCAGGCCCGTTGCGTTTCTGGCGCATCGTTCGGCGCCAGGTCGAGCGCGCGTTTCATCCAGCGTTCGCATTCGTCGAAATGCCCTCGGTAGTACCAGGCGTCGTACATCGCGGACGCGGTTTCGAGAAGCATCGTTCCTTCGCCATGCTGATCCATCCAGGTCAGCGCGGCGCGAATGTTGTCCATCTCCACTTCGATCGGCGCAACCAGCGCCCGATCGCTCGGTTCGAACGGCGGCGGCGCCACCTTCTGCACGAGATCGTGAAAATAGCGAGCGTGCCATTGCGGCGTCGACTCAGCAAATGTGCTTTGCTGCAGCCGCTCCGCGGCATAATCGCGAACGGTATCCAGCATCCGGTACCGCCGATCGTCGGGCGAATCTCCTTCGGCAACGACCAGGCTCGCTTCGACCAGCGCCGATATGGCGTCGAAAGCGGACGCAGGGGAATACCCATACTCCACCGCCAGCGACTCCAGGGGATCGAGCGTGCAGCCACCGGCAAAAACTGAAAAGCAGCTGAAGAGGCGCTGTTCGCTGGAACCAAGGAGATCGTAGCTCCAGCCGATGGTGCAGCGCATCGTCTGCTGCCGTTCCGGATAGTCGCGCGGACCGCGAGCCAGCATCTCCAGACGTTGATCGAGCCGCGCTTCCAGTCCTTCCACCGGCAACGCCCGAACCCGCGCCGCCGCGAGCTCGATCGCCAGCGGCAATCCATCCAGACGGCGGCAGATATTGACCACCGTGCCGGCGTTCTCCAGCGTCAGCTCGAAATCGGATCGCGCCGCTCGGGCCCGGTCGACAAAGAGGCGAACCGCCGGGCTGCCGGCGATGGCTTCCAGTGAATCGCTGCTGTCGGCCTCCAGCTCCAGCGGCGCCACCACGAACTCCCGCTCGCCGGAAATGCGCAGCACGACCCTGCTGGTCAGCAGCACAACCAGATTCGGACAACTACTCAGCAGCGCGGCGATATCGCCAGCGCGCGGCATCAGATGTTCGAAGTTGTCGACGATCACCAGCTTGCGCTGATCGGCCACGAACGCCGTCAGCTTGTTCAGTGGAAGCGAATCAGGAGGGTCCCAGTACCCCAACGCTTCCGCCAGCACCGGGAGGACCGGCTGGTCGGGACAGAGAATCGCCAGATCGGCGAAACCCACCCCATCCGGGAACCGGCGCCGCAACACCGTCGCCACCTGGATGGCCAACCGGGTTTTGCCCACGCCGCCCGACCCGGTCAGCGTGACCAACCGGGCGCCTTCCTCATCGATCAGCTGGCAGAGCTGGGCGGTTTCCGCTTCCCGGCCAATGAATGGCGTCAGCGCGATGGGGATACTGGCCGAAGGACGACCGCCGGGGTGGCGAAAGAGAGTCGCAGCCGTCGAGGATGCGACTTCAGCAGCACCTGAAGGAGAAGATGTGGCCACGGATATCTCATTCCTCTACGTCGAGGCAATTCACTCTTGGCGTCGCTAAGGGCAAATCACGAAGAACATCATTAGGTGGGGAGCCTGAGGTGCAGCACCGGCCATTCCATAACGAGAGTACATCAGCCCCGGCCTCTTTGGGTTACGACTAGCGAGGCAGCAAAGTCGCCCGCATATCTCGCATAGAATGGGGCACACTCGCGCCGGGCGCGTAGAAAGGGCCTGCCGCTCATGGCAATTCAGGTGATTCAGAATGTCCGGTTTGCCGATGGCCGGCGCGGTTCGATCGTCATCGATGATGGAACAATCATCGCCACCGGAGAGTCGATCCCACCCGAACGCACCATGACCGTGATCGACGCTGGCGACCGGTTGGCGCTGCCCGGGTTCGTCGATGCCCATGCCCATATGGACAAATCACTGCTCGGGCTCGATTGGTACGCCAACGAAGGTGGCTGGACGCTGCAGGACATGGTCGACCGGGAGCGGCGCTACCGGGTCGACAAGCAGATCGATTTCGCCACCCAGATTCGACGGGTGGGCCGGAGAATGATCGCCACCGGGACGACGGCGACCCGGACCTTCATCGATATCGACACCGATATCGGACTCAACGCATTCCATGGCGCGCTCGAGGCCCGGGAGGCGCTGGCGACTGGCTTATCAATGCAGATCGTCGCCTTTCCCCAGAGCGGCATGCTGGTTCGGCCCGGCACGGTCGAGCTCATGGAGGAATCGCTCCGATCGGGAGCGGATGTTGTGGGCGGGCTCGATCCGTCGTCGATGGACCGCGATCCGAAGGGTCATCTGGATACGATCTTCGGTATGGCCGAGCGGTATGACAAGGACGTAGACATCCACCTTCACGAACCGGGCGATCTCGGCGCGTTCTCTATCGAGTTGATCGCCGAGCGAACCCGAGCGCTGGGTATGCGGGGTCGGGTGGTGATCAGTCACGCGTTTTCGCTGGGCGGCGTCACCGACCCCTACCTCGGGCAGCTGATCGACCTGTTGCTGGAAAACGACATCGCGATCATGAGTCATGGTCCAAGCGGTGGACGTCCTGCGCCGCCGGTGAAGCGCCTGCACGACGCCGGTGTGCGGCTGTGCGCCGGCAACGACGGCATCCGCGACACCTGGGGGCCGCTGAACATGCCCGACATGTTGCTGCGGGCCTTTCTCATCACCTATCGAAACAACTTCCGCCGGGACGATGAGATCGCTATCGCTCTGGCGATGTGCATGGAGGGCGGGGCGGAGGTTATCGGCCTGGGGCATTACGGACTGGTGGCTGGAAGTCCCGCCGATCTGGTGATCGTCGGTGGTCAGAATCCTCTGGAGGCAATGGTGGAACGGCCAGATCGCTGGCTGGTAATGAAACGTGGCGTAGTCGTTGCCCGCGAGGGCGATTGTCTGGTGGCATAAGAAAGGAAGTACGGAATGTTTGTGTACGTCGGGACCTATACGGCGCCGGATGGCAATGCCAGCGGGATCGAGATCTACCGGTTCGATGAAGCAACGGGATCGCTCACGCACCTGGGCACCAAGATTGGTGTGGCCAACCCCTCATTCCTGGCCCTCCACCCTGACCAGCAGCATCTCTATGCCGGCGAGCGCTATCTCTACACGGTAGGCGAGGGCCAGCAGGGTGAGATCACTGCCTACTCGCGTGACTCCTCGACCGGTGAGCTGACCCTGATCAACCAGCAGCCATCGGGTGGCGTCGGCCCTTGCTATGTCAGCGTCGACACATCAGGGAAGTACGTGCTGGTGGCCAACTACACCAGCGGGTCGGTCGCCGCTCTGCCTATTCAGGATGGCGGGGGAGTCGGTGAGGCAACGAGCATCGTCCAGCACACGGGATCGAGCGTCTACATTGGACGGCAGGGCGAACCGCATGCGCACATGATCGCCCCATTGCCTGATGGCAAAGCGATCCTGGCCACCGACCTCGGTACCGATGAGGTGGTGATCTACACCCTCGAAGGGGGTGTGCTCGACCGGGCCGGAGCGATTGCGGTCGACGCTGGGTCCGGGCCCCGTCACTTCGCGTTTTCGCCGGACGGCTCATCCCTCTACGTGCTGAACGAGCTCAATTCGAGCCTGATCGCCTATGACTACGACGCCGTGCGGCTCGCGTTTCCCCATCGCCAGACCGTGTCGACGTTGCCGGACGGATTCCACGGCGAAAACTGGCCAGCCCAGATCGTGGTCTCACCCGACAGCAAGTTTGTCTACGCGTCGAACCGCGGTCATGACAGCATCGCCATCTTCGCCGTCGGCGAGGATGGAGTGCTGACGCAGGTGGCTGTCACCTCGACCGGCGGCGCTGAACCGCGCAACTTCAACATCACGCCCAGCGGCGATTGGCTCCTCGCCGCCAACCAGAATTCCGACACCATCGTCGTTTTCCGGCGCGACGCGGAAACCGGCACGCTGCGCCAGCATGGCGAGCCGGTTCCTTCCGCAACGCCGGTGTGCATCGTCTTCGCCGCCGAGTAAGCCGGCTTTACCGGCGCCAGACAGGGCAACACCGAATGACCACAACGTCAACGCCGCCTCGCACGCTGATCACCGGCCGGTGGGTGGTGGGAAGCGATGGACCATCCCACTACCTGCTGGAGCATGGCGAGGTCGTGTTCGAAGGGAACTCGATCCTCTTCGTGGGCAAGGGCTATAGCGGCTCTGTCGACGAACGGATCGACGTGGGCAATGCGGTCATTTCGCCCGGGTTCGTCGATCTCGATGCGCTGTTCGATCTCGATTCGACGGTGCTCGGGTTCGACAACCAGCCAGGATGGAAAAAGGGTCGAGTCTGGGCGGCGGACTATTACGACGCCGGCGCGCGCGATGTCTATTCCCCCGACGAAGAAGCGTTCTCGCACGAGTACGCCATGTGCCAGCTCCTGCTGAATGGCATCACGACGGCCCTACCCATTCGCTCGATTCTCTACCGGGAATGGGCCGAGACCTTCGAGGAAAACGCCCGGGCGGCTGAGATCGCGGCCCGGCTTGGGATCCGGATCTACCTCGGTCCGTCATACCGGACCGGTGTCCCGGTAGTCGAACCCGATGGTTCGATTGTCGTGCGGTGGAATGCCGAGCGCGGCATGCGCGGTCTCGATGACGCAGTTCGGTTTGTTCGGGAGTTCGATGGCTCCGCCGACGATCTGATTCGCGGTTTTCTGCAACCCGACCGCATCGAGGGGTGCACCGACGAGCTGTTGCTGGCCACCAGGGACGCCGGCGCCGAGATGGGATGTCCGGTGCGTCTGCACTGTTGTCAGGGAGAGGTGGAGGTCCAGCTCGTCCAGCAACGCTGGGGCAAGAGTTCACTGACTGTGCTGCGCGATCTCGGATTTCTGGAAATCGGACCACTCCTCCCTCACGGCACCTATCTCGGCGGCGCCGAGCCGACTCCGGCCAAGATCGACGAAGAGATTGGATGGCTGGCCGAGTCGGGGTCGTCGCTCGTGCACTGTCCACTGGTCAGCTCCAGGCATGGCGACGTTCTGAAGTCGTTTGGAACGGTGCGAGAGCGAGGCGTGAAGCTCGGCATGGGAACCGACACCTTCCCGCCCGACATGTTCCTCAACATGCAGGTCGGCGTGATCACTGCACGCCTCGCTGAGGGCACGCTGCGGACCAGCGCCGCGGACTACTTCACCGCCGCGACCATCGGCGGCGCCGATGCGCTGGGACGGAACGACCTGGGACGCCTGATGCCCGGAGCCAAAGCGGACATGATCGTTATCGATCTGGACGACCCCGGGTTGGGCCAGTTTTTCGATCCCATCCAGTCGCTGGTGCTCAGCGGATCGGGACGGAACGTCCGAACCGTCATCGTCAATGGCCGCGTCGTCGTCAAAGACCGGGAGATTCCCGGAATCGATATGGCCGCGATGCACGAGCGGTCGCAAAAGCAGTTTCAGATGCTGATCGAAAGCTATCCCGAGCGCACGTGGAATCATCCGCCGGTGGAGGAGATTGTCGTACCGGCGTTTCCGGTACGGGGTGCGTAGTCCGGAGTCCGGAGTCCGGAGTCCGAAGAACCCTCTCCCGCAGTCGGCTGACAGGAGTAGGTATGGCGCAACCTTCCACGGTTCGATGCGTCGTCGCCCCGGACCAACCCCTTCCTCCCAGCCTCCTTCCCCTTTGCGAAGGGGAAGGAGGAGTCCCGGGCCGCCACGATTGTTCCCCTTACCCCTCCGCAGAGGGGCAAGGGGTCAGGGGATTGGGGTGGTGCGGGTCAACGGGCTTTGTGTTCGTGGTCGAATCTGCCCATACCAACCCCTTTCGCCCGCGGTCGGGAGAGGGCAGCGTGAGGGACTTCCTCCACCTCAACCGTAGTAAACGGCAAACGGCTTTCCCTTGACTTCCCGAATCACCACGTCCACCTCGAAGATCGACTCCATGACCTCGGGCTGCATGAAGGATGAGGGGTTGCCGTCGTGAACGATGCGGCCATCCCTCAGCGCCACGACCCGATCGGAGTACCAGGAGGCGATGTTGACATCGTGGACGACGTAGACAATCGTTTTTTGCTGCTCGTCGCAGACCCGTCGTAAGAGTTTCATCATCGCGACGGCGTGCTTCATGTCCAGGCTGTTCAGCGGTTCGTCGAGCAGGATGTAGTCGGTGTCCTGGCAGAGCACCATCGCCACGAAGGCGCGCTGCCGCTGACCTCCCGAGAGCTGGTCGAGAAAGCGATGACGGAGGGGGCCAAGCTCCATGAAGTCGATGGTGGCTTCCAGGTGTTCCCGGTCTTCGACCGTCGTGCGGCCGTGGGTGTAGGGATACCGTCCGAGAAGCACGAGGTCTTCCACAGACAATCTGGCGGTAACGTGGTTTTCCTGGCTCAGAATGGAGATTCGTCTGGCCAGGCGCTCCCCTTTCGTCGCCGTGACGTCGAATCTATCGACCTTGATCGATCCCTCGTCCATGGGGATAAGACGGCCGATCATCGAGCAGAGCGTCGATTTTCCGGCGCCGTTCGGGCCAACGATCGCCGTCATTCCCCCTTTGGCAATCGTCAGGGAAACGCTGTCGACCACCGTGGTCGATCCATACCGTTTGGTGACGTTGTCGACTTCGATCACGTGTACTTCCCGCGGAAGAGAAGGATCAGGAACACGATCCCTCCGGCGAACTCGATCACGATGGAGAGCGTGGTGTTGTAGGAGAAAACCCGCTCCAGAATTGTCTGCCCCCCGATCAAGAGCAGGCAGGCGATGATGCAGGAAGCGGGCAGCACATACCGGTGTTTCCATGAGCCGGCCAACCCATAGGCGAGAAAGGAGACGATCAGCCCCATGAAAGTGATCGGTCCGACCAGTGCCGTCGAAACAGCGATCATGACCACCACCACGCCGAAGAGCAGGGCGATCGTCCGCTGGTAGTCGATGCCCAGGCCGATGGCCATCGGCCTCCCCAGCAGGAGCGCGTCCAGACGGTCCTGCACACGCCAGACAACCAACCCGCCCGCCGTCACCAGCACTGCGGAAATCCCGAGCAACGTCCGGTCAACCGCCCCGAAACTGGCGAAAAAGATGTCCTGCAGAAAGATGTACTCGGCCGGGTCGATCATCCGCATGACAAAACCGGTCAGACTGCGGAAAAGAATGCCGAAGACCACCCCGACCAGCAGGATCATGTGGAGATCGAAGCGGCTGCGAATGAAGAGCCACCAGAAGAGCGCGCCGGCGAACGACGCCATGATCAGAATCTCGATCAGGAAGCGCACCCGAGGATCGATCATGATCATCGTGGCCGACCCCAGGAAAAAGACCGAGAGCGCCTGGACGAACATATAGAGCGAATCGAGCCCCATGATCGCCGGCGTCAGCAGGCGATTGCTGGTGATCGTCTGAAACGACACCGTGGAAATCGCCACCGCGCACCCCACGACGACCAACGCCGCCAGCTTCCGGCCCCGGAAGGGGAGGACGAAGTCCCAGTTGCCGCGCGACTCCAGCGTCATGAACGCCACCGTGGCGATAGCGAGCAGAAGAATCAGCACTGCCAGCCGCACCAGCGGCGTCCAGGCCATCGTTCGAGGCAGCGCATTGGCCAGTCTGGAGACCGGCAGGCTAACTGCCACGCGGCGCCTCCCGGATGAGCAGAACGAGAAACACCATACTGCCGATGACGCCCGCTATCGCGCTGATCGGAATCTCGAATGGCTGTCTGATCAGCCGTCCGGCAATGTCGCAAACCAGCAGAAACGCGGCGCCGCCAATAGCCGCATAGGGAACGGCCCGCCGGACGTTGTCCCCGATCGCCAGGCTGATCACATTGGGAACGATCAATCCCAGGAAGGGGATCGCCCCCACAGTGACGACATTCACCGCCGTGATCGTGGCCACGATCACCAGACCCAGCACCGTCACTCGCCGGTAGTTGAGCCCCAGGTTGGTGGCGAACGACTCACCGAGCCCGGCGACAGTGAACCGGTCTGCCGCGAGGTACGCCACCACCGTCAATGCCGCGGAGAGCCAGAGCAGCTCATACCGGCCCTTCAGCACGCGGGAAAAGTCCCCTTCGGTCCATGCCGACAGCGATTGAAGCAGATCGTAGCGATAGGCGAAAAAGGTGGCGATCGATCCGAGCACACCGCCGAACATCAAACCGACCAGGGGAACGGCCAGTGGCGAACGCATTGGCGAGTAGCGGAGAATCAGCAGAAACGCAGCGGTGCCCACCAGGGCAAAAAGGGTCGCGACGATCATTTTCATGAACATGGTCGCGCCAGGGACGAGCAACGCCATGGTGAGGATGCCCAGGCTCGCTGCCGGAACGGTACCAGCTGTGGTTGGCGATGCGAACTTGTTTCTGGCCAACATCTGCATGATCAGTCCACAGACGCTGGTCGACATGCCGACCAGCACGATGGCCAGGGTTCTCGGAATTCGCGACGTGGCCATCACCATCGAATCGTGGAACTCGGCATCGCCGCGGACGAGATCGATGACGGAGAGGCTATAAGCGCCAATAGCGATACTGACGAAACACAGAAGGATCACCACAACGACTGATGCGGCAATCCCTGGTTCGATTGATTTCACCGGCCGGAGCGTCATCACGCCTCAGGAAGGAGGCAGGGCATGCGGAAGACCCGTTCCGCACACCCTCCTCAGAATCGCACCTGCTATTCGATACCGAACGCCGTTTCGAGCTGGGTCAGCATGCGGCCGGTGCTCTCAAGGCCGCCTCCGACGATGATGTACCAGTCGAACGGATTCAGATAGACGATCTGATCGTTCTGGTATGCGGTGGTTTCGTGGACGATGTCGTTGTCGAGCATCTGCTCAGCGGCAACGCCACCCTCTTCACCGGTCGCGGCATCGCGATCGAGCACGAAGAGCCAATCGGGGTTGTGCTCGAGCAGGAACTCGAAGGAGATCGGCTCGCCATGGGTGGCAGCTTCCAGATCCTCCACCGGCGTCTGGAATCCAAGGGTCTCGTAGATCAGGGAACCGCGGCCACCCACTCCGCCGGGCGCCAGCGCGGTCAACGCGCCACCGGACGTGATCACGATCAGGCCGGTTCCCGCCTCTGCGGCTGCCGTCTGAAGCGCAGCCACACGCGCGTCGATGTCCGCCATCGCCGTTTCGGCCTCGGCTTCCTTGCCGAAAATCGTGCCGAGCACCACCGAGTTGGCCCGCAGCTCTTCGATGAAGTTAGCGCCAGCGAAGGAGAGATCGATGGTCGGTCCGATAGCGCTCAAATCGCCATAGGCGGGTGAGGATCGGTTGGCCACGATGATCAGGTCTGGCTCAAGAGCCGCGACGGCTTCGAAATCGGGCTCGAAGAGGGTGCCGACCGACTCGGCGCCAGAGAGATCGTAGGGGCTGTTCGCCAGCTCCGGCGCGCCATCCACTTCAATGCCCAGCGCCAGAAGGGTATCGATGCTGGCCAGATCGAAGGCCACCACCACCTCCGGATTGAGGGAAACGACGGTCTCACCCTGTGGATGGGTGACCGTCACCTCGCCCTCGCCTGGGCCGGGCGCTACTGAGATTCCCGCCGCTGCCTCGGGTGAGGCGTCCTGAGCCGTTGCTGATGTGGCGCCGGTCATTGCCAGCATTCCGGCCATCAACAGCACAGCGAGCATGATTCGCCCGCCGTCCTTGAATGTGCGTACCATCAGTGCATTCTCCCACCATTGGTTCGTTCGATCGGCACGGGCAGAACACTGCCCGCTTCGGCATGCCAGCAGCATTGAACCATATATCCGATCAATTTGGTAGGATATCCTCGCGACACCGGAACAGCACCCGTTTCCGGGCGGGTGCGCGTGCACTGAATGACCGCCAAGGCTCGAAATCACGCAGCCAGCAGGAGAGAAACATCATGACGACCTCACAAAACGAACCCGCCCGGACGCAGCGGGTGATGCACGAGCTACGCCCCCGGCTGCTCGAAGTCGTCGAGGTCTCGTCGATCGCGCCTCGCATGGTGCGCGTGACCTTCACCGGCGACGACCTCGACACCTTCGTCACGCTCGACGCCGACGATCACATGAAGATGACCTTCCCGCCGCGCGAGGGCGCTGAGCTCGTTTTGCCCGCCTGGTCGGAGCATGGGCCGGTCTGGCCGGAAGGCAAAGAGAAGCCGGCGATCCGGGATTTCACACCTCGCCGGCACGACCCGCTGGCCAAGCGCCTCGAGGTCGACTTCTTCCTGCATGGCGAGGGGCCGGCTTCGCGATGGGCCGCGAAAGCGCAACCGGGGCAGATTCTGGGCGTGCTCGGTCCGCGGGGTTCTTTCGTCGTTTCTGACGTCTTCGACTGGTATCTGATGATCGGCGATGAAACCGCGCTGCCATCGATCGCCCGCCGGCTGGAATCGTTCGCCCCAGGCGTGAAAGCGGTGGCGCTCATCGAGGTCGACGGTCCAAAGGACGAGATCGCCGTCGCGACGCAAGCCGACGCCAGCGTCACCTGGGTGCATCGCAACGGCCAGCGAGACGCTCTGGAGCAGGCAGTGCGGAACGCCTCCTTCCCCGAGGGAGAAGGGTTCGTCTGGGCAGGAGGAGAAGCCACCGCGCTTCGCGGTATCCGGCGTTATCTCCTGCGAGAGGCGAACTTGCCCGCCGAATGGGCGAGCTTTTCCGGTCACTGGAAAATCGGCGTGGCGGACCACGATCACCACGAGCCGATCGAAAACTGAGATCGGTTTGGAGCGGGGAAAATGGGAGAGCGATGCCCGGTCAGGCGTCGTCTTCTTCGTCGGCCCGGGCGAGCAGTTGCTTCATCTCCGCCTGAGGTACGCCGAGCATGGATGCTGCGGCCGACGCGTCGTCGCCGGAAAGCTTCATGGCTTCCCAGACCGCTTTTTTTTCGACCTCAGCGACGATCTCTTTCAGGCCGCAACCTTCCCGCAAGCGCCGCTGCACGTTGATCGGCACGCCGCCGCCAGCGCTGGCGAAGTTGATGTGGCTCTCGTCGACGATGCCTCCCGCCGCGAAGATCACGGCGCGCTCCACCACGTTTTCCAGCTCGCGCACGTTGCCGGGCCATTCATACGCCATCAACTGGTTCAACGCCGCTTGGCTGATGCGAGCAGGCGAAGATCGCGGCGTGTAGCGATGTTTGTCCAGGAAGTGCTCGACGAGCTCGGGAATGTCATCATTTCGGTTTCTCAGCGGGGGGAGCTCGATATTGATGACATTGAGCCGGTAGAAAAGATCCTCACGGAATCGCCCTTCGGAAACCTCGATGGCGAGATCGCGATTGGTGGCCGCGATCACTCGGGTGTCTACCTTCACCGTCGCGGAGCCGCCGACGCGCTCGAACTCCCGCTCCTGGAGCACGCGGAGCAGTTTTCGCTGGGTCGAGAGGGTCATCTCGCCGATCTCGTCGAGGAAGATCGATCCCTTGTTGGCCATCTCGAAGCGTCCCTTGCGCTGAGCGATCGCGCCGGTGAATGCTCCTTTTTCATGACCAAAGAGCTCGCTCTCCAGCAAGGTCTCCGGCAACGCGGCGCAGTTGACTTTGACCAGCGGACCGCGAGCGAATGGAGAGGCCTGGTGGATGATCGTGGCGACCAGTTCCTTGCCGGTCCCAGTTTCGCCAGAGATCAGCACTGTTGAATCGGAGCGGGCGATTCGGCCGATCGTCTTGTAGATATCGAGCATCGACGAACTGTGGCCAACCAGGGTGTCGGCCGGATCGCGGCGGCCCAGCTGCTCCGCCAGCGCCGTGACATCGTCGGACAGAGCGCGCCACTCGAAATAGCGATTGATGGTGTGAACGACCTCATCGACATCGAATGGCTTGGCAATGTAGTCGTAGGCGCCAAGCTGCATCGCTTCGATCGTCAAGCGCGCGGAACCATGTCCGGTAATCACGATCACCGGCAGCGGCGCCGGGAGCGAGTCGCGCAACGTGCGCAGCACATCCATGCCGTTGGCGTCGGGCATGACCAGATCGAGCAGAATCAGCTCTGGTTTGCCATCCGACGCGTCCGTCATACGCGACGCGAGATCGGCGGCCACTGCGGTTTCCTCGACGATGTATCCCTCCTGATCGAGGAGGATACGCAGCGCTTCCCTGAGGCCAGCGTCATCGTCGGCGATCAGGATTCGTTTTTTGAGCATGGTGTGTATCCCGGCAATACCGTTCGTCCCCGAGTCGGAGTATACGCGGCGATTTCCGCTCGGCCGGCGCGCCCATTCGCGTGGCACGGGCCGTGCATAACCTACCGCAGGGAGCGCGACGGCGAGGAGGTCTCGCCAGCCTCAGACACCCACAGCACCCCTCTCGTTGCGCTTCCTCTTCTTCACGTCCACGCATGGATTGTGTGGCGGGCGTAGGTTGGCACGATTCTTGCACCTTTGCGAGACTGGTGGCAAACCAGAACATCGCAAGGGGCTGGAACGTGGATCAACAACTTATCCAACATCATGAACAACGGCAGCAGGCACTGCCTCGATTGATCGAGGCCAACTATCTGCTGCAACTTTCGTCGCAATCGCTCGAGACAGTCATCGCCGGCGAGCTGCATACCAATCCGGCACTGGAGTTGACGGAAGCAGCGCTCTGTCCGCGGTGCGGCGGCCAGGTCGAGGGGGACCGATGCCCCACCTGCCGCGACGACTCCCGATCCCGCGAGGAAAGTCCGCTGCCGCTGGAGATGGATAGCGAATCGTTCCACACGCGCCGGGAGGAAAGCGACCTGGATGTCGATCAGTTTTCGCTGATCGCCACTGGCGAGAGCATTCTGGGTTCGATTCGGGCGGACGCATTTGCTTCGCTCCCCGCACGAGATCATGACATCGCCTCCCTGATCATTGAATCGATCGACGAACGTGGCTGGCTGACGCTGTCGACCGACGAGGTGTCTCGCATCACCAGGCGATCGCCGAAACAGGTCGAGCGGGTGTTGCACACGGTGCAATCGATCGCGCCCCCGGGCGTTGCCGCCCGCGATCTGGCGGAGTGCCTGCGGCTTCAGGCGGACGATCTCCTCTCGCAGGGGGTGGACGTGCCGTCGATCATCCTTCGACTCGAAGAAGCAGATTTTGCCGATCTGGCGACGCAGAAGTACCAGCGTATTGCAGAGCGGCACGGTGGTACTGACGAGGATGTACAGGCAGCGCACGCATTCATGCGCGATCAACTCACCCCGAATCCGCTCCAGGACAGAAATGTCAGTCACTGGCGGCACGCCGACTCGACGCAGCGGATATTTCCTGATGTCGTCGTGCGCATCGTCAATGACGAGATCATCGTGTCGCTGGCCAATCGCACCGACTCGCGGCTGGCGATCAACGAGGACTACATGAAGATCTCGTCGATGCGAAAGCAGAAGAACGCCGCCCTGTCGCTGTCGATCTCCGACCAGGAGTGGGAGCACATTCGCAGTTCACTGCGATCGGCCCGGGATTTTCTTTCGAAACTGGAGCAGCGTCGCCGCACATTGCTCAAGATCGCAGCGCTGGTCTGTGAGCGTCAGGAGGCGTTTCTCCGGGGCGGCGTACGGGAAATCGTCCCGCTGACCCGGAGCGAGATCGCCGCGGAGCTGGGGGTCAACGAATCGACCGTCAGCCGGGCGACGGCAAACAAATATGTGATGCTGCCAAATCGCAGTGTCGTTCCGTTCAGCGACTTCTTCACCGCGTCGCTGGGTATCAAGGATGTGATCAAGGAGATCATCGCCAGCGAAGCGCGACGCGGTCAGACACTCTCGGATCAGCGCATCTGCGACATGCTCAGCGATCGAGGATTTCGCATCGCCCGCCGTACCGTAACCAAGTACCGGCTGCAGCTGGACATCCTTCCATCCACGCAGCGGCACACTGCCTGACAAACAGGGCACACCGGAGACCGTCACAGTACCGATGAGGCTAGTGAATGATCTTGTCCAGCGGATCGCCGACGGTCATGCCCGTCAGACGGCGATAGAGATCCGTAATCTGCGTCTCGGTGAGACTGGCGATGAAGTCGGCCGCAGTGCGGAGGGTATTCTGAGGCGACGAGTCTTCCTCGAGTCGTTCACTGAAATATCGAGGATAGATGCGCCGGATCGAACCGCCTTGCGGTTCCGTATCCGCCAGCATGTCGAACAGATCACCAACGATTCGTGCATATCCAAGGCGACTAGACACCAGACTAGGGCTTTCGATCACGTAGTACCAAAGCAGTCCCTTGAGCAGGCTCACCTCGAGACGCTGCGACGGACTGATCTCAAGACTCCAACCGCGCAGATTGGACGCCTCGACCAACCTCGGCCCGGAGATGTAGGAACCAATCTTGCCACTGGAAAACCGTCGCAAACGCGCCCGATCCCTGTGTGACCCGGAGTAACTATCGACAAACGGCGAATTTCGCTGCAGCAACGCCCGCACCGTTTGTTCGATCTCCTCGGGATGCCTGCTGGAAAATGGGTCGTTTTCGAGCCGATAGTCGACGAACTTCTGCCGCTCACGACTCGAGAACCTGAGCTTATCCAAAGGAATCAGGCCCGCCTTCACAAAATCCTCTAGGTCATGGATCGCATAGGCCACATCGTCTGCCCAATCCATGACTTCTGCTTCGAGCGTTCTGTATTCCGTTGAGGGTTGTTGGGTGGGAGTCCTCCACGTCGCTGGCAAATGGCCCCTTGAAAACTCAAAGTCCGCTTGCTGATCACTGTAGATCCCCCACTTCCTGGAGGCTGTCCCTTGAGGCTCCTCGTACCACGGATACTTCGACGCCGCGCTCAGCGTCGCTCTCGTGAGATTCAACCCCGGATAAATCGTGTCATGCACGGCAAGCTCTGTCAGCACCCGGAACGATTGAGCATTGCCCTCAAACCCGGCCATTCGGTTGCTGTGCAGTTTCTCCTTGAGCTCTTCTTCGGCAACGTGTCCAAATGGTGGATGCCCGATGTCGTGAGCGAGCGCCGCTGCCTCAACGACATCTAGATCAAGCCCTCCAGCAAGATGGATCAACTCGGAATCATGTTTCCGAAGGAGCGACTCACCAATAGCGCGAGCGATATGAGCGACCTCAAGTGTGTGGGTGAGTCTGTTGTGGGTGACGTGATGCCCAAGGGGAGTGAGGACTTGTGTTATTCCACTAAGTCGCCGAAATTCGGGACTGTAGAGTATCCGGTCACGATCGTGCCTGAACGGAGAGCGGAAATCGTCGTCACCAGATTCAATGGGCCCACTGGCATGCAGCCGTTCTGCACGACCTTCCAATGCTAGCTACCAACACGCGACGGCTTCTCGATCGTCAAATATCCCTTCTCGTCAAGGAAAAGCCGGTTCTCGTCGATAAGCCTCCAGATTGTCCAGAGTGTAGTTTCCTGGTCGATCTTCCGCTGTTCCAGGATCTCCGCAATAGCTTGAGCGTCAGCCAGCCCATCACCCCGTTGGCGAACGGCTTCCAGCACGGCTCTCGATGTGACCTCTCGCTCGGCAATAGTCTCGACAACCACAGTCGCTCTCTCCCCAATTGGTCGTGGCAATTCGGTCAAGAAAAGAACATCCGTTCTTATACTTGTATCTCACGATGGATTGTAAGTCAACTTGCCAAATCGCCGAAGTAGGATCAAGTGCGGGATCCGATCGACGATTCGCACTCACTTTTCACCATATCAGAAAGCCGCAGCCCGAATGGGCTGCGGCTTTCTTCATTCCAGGCAGAGCCGAACGAAAACGATGCGTAGTCTCGCCATTCATGCCGTTCTCGCCCAGCTCCGTTCCGGGTTGCTCACCGGGGTCAGCGAACGCATCAGGACGTGGGGGTTGCGTCGATCTCTTCAGCGGCGGGAGTCGAGGTCGTCTCCTGCAGCGGTGAAGCTTGCGGAGAGGCTACTGCCGTGCCTGATCCTTCACCAGTACGGGTAGGCGCCGGAGTAGAGACGACCAGCAGCGTAAAGCTGCCTGCGTCGACCGACCCAGTCGCCACCAGGTTGTAGACCATGCCTGGCTCGATGGTGAGTGCATCCGAACGGAAGAGAACATCATCCTCCCCTTCCTTCTGCACTTGAATGTCGTACGTTCCGGCATTCATCAAAATGCTGTCGGCGAACTCCTCGAACTCGACGTCGCCAAAGAGCGTGTCCCCATCTGTCACCAGGATGTCGATGGCTCCGGCATCGCTCGACAGGTTCACGGCGCGAACCCGGGATTGATCCGGGGCAATCGGCGACAAGTCGATCTCGCTGTTGATCACCTTGAGATCGACCGCGGACCCACCGATCACGATGTCCGTGGCGTCACCGTCGTCCAGATCGACCCCGGTTTCCACAATCTGATCGGAGAGCGAGCCACCAGTGGGCACGAGCACGAACGTTCGGTCGTCATCGCCAGGAACCGCCAGGAACTCCGACGTCGCGCCAGGTTCCAGATTTTCGATGATCAGACTCTCTTCCAGGTAGACATCGACGGCGGGCGCATCAATGGCCGCGTGCGTGATGCGGACGCATGCATCATCGGTCGCTCCACTGAGACCCAGTTCAGTGACGCAGGGCGCTCCAACCGTTGTGGTCAACGGCAGCACCGCCACAGAATCGGTGGACTGTGTGCCGATGACAAAAAGGGTGATCTCCGTACCTGCCGTCACATCGAGCTGCATGCCGGACACGAGATTCGTTTCGGCATCATGAACGCGTACGTCGAGATCGTACGAACCCGCTTCGACATTGCGATGCTCGGTCGCTTCACCGAACTCGACGTCGTCGAACCATTCATCGCCCCCCACCTGCGCGATATCAATCGTGATGTCATCCGGGCTCAGATTCACGGCTCGAATCCGCGCTTCGTTTGCTGGCAGGTCGTCCAGATCGCTCTCGATGACCTTCAGTTCGAGCGAATTCAGCAGATTGGAGACAGCTACCGAGTAGGCGTCGTCACCATCGAAATCGACCGTCTGGTCGATCAGCGCTGAGTCAGCGTTCTGACCGGCTGGCACGATCTGAATTGAATGCTCTCCGTCTGAAAAGGGAGCAAATTCAGTCGCAGCGCCGAACTCCAGGCCAAGAGCGACCGTCTCGCCATCGACCAGGACATCGATGGCTGAAGCATCGGGCGAGGCATGAACGAACCGGACGGATGCGGACGCATCTGCTTCGCCCCCCTGCGCACGCACGGGCGAAAAGCCCGCTAGCCCGACCATAAGGACGAACGACAGCAGCAGTGCGGGCACCGCTCTTCGCATCAATGTCTCTGTGATTGGCATAGTGTTCTCCTCGAGCAACGTCGATCCGATTCTGGCGTCGATGCCAGACAGTCCCGCATTTGCGGGTATCTGCAGAAAAATGCAGGATGCGTGCCGCGAGGGGATTACGGTCGGGATCGATCCATCAGCTGGCGCCGGACAACGTTGACGAATTCGGTCAGATCGAATGGCTTTCGGAGAAAGGGAATGGTGGGGTCGGTGGCTGCGGGCAGGGCATTGGCGCTGATCAGGATGACCGGGATGTTTCGGCGCTTGAGACGTTCCGCAAGGGCAACTCCGTCCATCATCGGCATCGAAACATCGGCCACGACGAGATCGGGTTCGATGTCGGCAATGATGGCCAATGCCTGCATGCCATCGTATGCGAGATCGGTCTCGAACCCCTCATCATTCAGCCAGGCAGCAAAGACCTGAATGAGCTGAGGGTCGTCGTCGACCAACAGGATGCGAGGGGCTCGATTGCCGGGTGGTTGTGCTGGAAGAGTCTCGTGATCCGTCATACTGCTCTGGCAAGGGGCCCGCGACAAGAACCTCACTGCTGCCTGGTCCCACCATCCAGACAGTCGCAGGCTATGCGCAATTTCCGTGCCAGATTTGGGGCGTGCTTGCACCGCCGGTCCATTCACATATGTGCGACGGGCCAGACACGGGCGGAACGACGTGGAACGAGCGACAGAGACCGGATGGCCTTGCCATCCGGTCCTCGGAGTTCTCGCTTAGAGACGGATCACCGACCGGAGCGTTTCCCCCGCTTCCATCGCGTGGAATGCGGCTTCGCTCTCATCGAGTGAAATCACCCGAGTGACAACCCTGTCGAGATCGAGCTGTCCCTGGGCGTACCAGGACGCCAGCAGGGGAAAGTCGCGCGTGGGCAAGCAGTCGCCATACCAGGAAACCCGCAATGCCCCACCCAGATCGAAGAATTTCGCAACCGGGAGATCGATCTTCGCTTCCTGTCCGGCCACGCCGACGATCACACAGGTCCCGGCCAGATCGCGGCACCAGATCGCAGTTTCGATCGTTTCCGGTTTGCCCACCGCCTCGAATGACGCGTTGACGCCGTGGCCGCCGGTGATGGCCTTGATGGCGGCTACCGGATCGCCGTCTCGCGGATTGACTGCATGTGTCGCCCCGAACTCTTTCGCCCATTCGAGCTTTCGGGGATCGACGTCGACCGCAATGATGGTCGTCGCGCCGGCGAGCTTGGCGCCCATGATGATCGAATCGCCAACACCACCAGCGCCAATCACCGCCACCGACTGTCCAGGTTGCACGTTGGCCGAATAGAGAGCAGCGCCGACACCCGTCATCACACCACAGCCAATGAGACTCATCTGCTCGGGTGGAAGCCCATCGGCAACCGGCACGCATTGGCGGGAATGGACGAGCGTGTGGGTGCAGAAGGTGCCGATTCCGAGAATCGGCGTAAGAACCTGGCCATCGTCGGTGGTCATCTTCTGGGTTGCATTGAGACTGGCGGCGCAGAGGTGAGGCTGTCCGACCTGGCAGAACCGGCAGAGACCGCATGGCGCCCGCCAGGCAAGGATCACGTAGTCCCCGGCTTTGACATTCGTCACATCCGGACCGACCTCTTCAACAATGCCGCTTCCTTCATGACCCAGGAGGAAGGGAAAGTAGTCGGTGCCGAAGACGCCATTCTTGGCCGAGAGATCGGTGTGGCAAACACCACTGGCCAGAATCTTCACCAGCGCCTCGCCGGGACCGGGTCGCGGTACGTTGAATTCCTCGACGACGCCGGGTTGATTGGGTTCACGGGCGATCACGCCTCGCGCGCGGATTGATTCGGACATGCATATCTCCGACTTCTGGGCCGGGGCGCCGGCCCGCTACGTAGCCAACTGCGGTGCTTGCAGAAGCATCCTGCCGGGTGGAGGGGATGTCAAGGGTCGGAGGCGGAAAGGCGTGAAGGCGGAGAGGCGGAGAGAAATCCCTCACCCCCGGCCCCTCTCCCGCGGTCGGGAGAGGGGAGCACGTTCCATTCCCCATTTGCCCTTTCCCACTTCCCGCCTCTTTCTCATTTCCTATTTCCCTCTTTCTCATTTCCCATCTCCCTTTTCCCTTTTCCTTTTCCTCTTGCCCTTTGCCCATCGCCCATTGCCCTTCGCCTTTTGCCCATTGCCCTTCGCCTTTTGCCCTTTGCCTTTTGCCTTTTGCCTTACAACGAACGTTCACTCTTCTCGTTCGTACTTGATGTCCGTTCACCAACTCGCTACAATGCGGGTACCGCAACGCTATCCCCGCTCAATTGATGATGCCGGCCTTTGGTCGAGGCCGTGGAATTCCTGGTGAGCGTCCCGACAACGCTCGTCGCGCTTTCCTCGCGGGCATGCACCACAGGGCACCTGTAGAGGAAAAGTGAATATGGTCGCTTCAACGATCAGTCGCGTTGAAGGGGATGAAGAGGCCATCCGCACGCTCACCTGGCTGGGCGGGTCATTCTTCACCGAAGGTCGTCTCGCAAAATTCGCACTTGATACCTGGTCCGAGATCAGTTCGCCTGAACTGGTGAACTGGGATTTCGCCGGTGTCAATACCCGGCCCCGGGTCGAGCTCTGGTCGGTCAGGTCCGACAGCGGCGCGATTCTGGCCGCAATGACCCTTCACTTCTTCAGTTGGAACCGGTTGCGGCAGCAACGATACTTCGCCCTTCCAGGCAGCAAGAACGATCCGGAGTCGCGCCGGCTATGCGTGCGCCGGTTCGACCGGCTCGTGGCCGGCGCGACCGACTCGATCGCGCCTTATGCCCTGGGCATCGAGCTCGGTTACATCGCCGTCGATCCAGCCATGCGGGGACAGGGACTGGGCAGGACACTTTTCGACGTGTTCCAGCATCGTGCTGCGACGGTCGCCGGTGGCCGGGGACTGGCGTTCACCATTGTGCTGGCCAAACATGCTCACGAACAGCTCGGCAGCTCACTGATGTCGAATCTGATCGGCTGTGGCGCAACCTCGCCACGCTCTGCGGTCAATGTGGGATCCCTGGCAAGAGGCAATCAGTTGCCAACCGATCTTTTCGACGTCCATCCGAGCGCTCGTCCGACCGCCCACCTGGCGCAGAAGCATGGATTCCAATTCGCGGGCTATGGACGGAACCTGGGTCAGGTCTGGGTCCGCGATCACAAACCAGCCGTCTGGCCGCAGACCCATGAGGAGCGCCAGGTTCACGCCGATTCGGGAACAGGAATACTCCTTCCGAATTCAGCTCCCGTGACGGCGATGGCTCGTTGACTGTCAGGAAGGACCAGCAGGCAACGGCTCAGCAGGTGTTGTCACAAATGCCTGGAGCAGGTCGAGTGCACCCAGCAAATCAGCTTCGTCGAGCATCTCGAATGGCGCGTGGGTATAGCGGGTAGGCAATGCCAGGAGCGCGGTGGGAATACCGGTGCGAATCAGCGCAGCGCCGTCCGAGCCAAATCCGGGATAGATGCACTCCTGCACGGGGATGCCGGCACGCTTGGCCACATCGAGCAAACGGTAAATGATCCGCCGGTCGTAGTGGGCCCACGAATCCTTGTAGACCAGCGCCGGACCACTGCCCAGGGTCACGGGAAGTTCCCGCAGATCGACGCCTGGATAGTCGGCAAGCGGTCCATTGTCGATGGCAATCGCCAGGTCGAATGGTCCCGCTCGGTCCAGAGAAAACGCTCCCACCAATCCGATCTCTTCCTGGACGGTGGCGGCAAGCGTGAGGTCATACGCGAGGTCATTTCCGGCAATGTTCGCCAGCACATGGGTCATGAGCGCCAGAGCCACGCGGTCATCGATCGCTTTGCCAACAATTCGGCTCCCCAGTCGCCGGGTTGGTGGGTTCCAGACAACGCCCGCGCCAACGTGGACGCCCAACGACTCCGCTTCCTGACGCGACCGGGCGCCGATGTCGACAAAGCAGTCGTTCTGGGTGAGTGGTTTCGAATCGCCGGGCAGCGTCGACAGAATATGGCCGGTTGCCGTGGCGAATATTCCTTCGACGCGCTTCTCGCGACCAATGATCAACGCGGTTTGCCCGACAGGATATCGCTCGCCAATCTTGCGGCTGCCGGCCTGGCCATCGGTCAGAAAGACGAACCCCCGCTCATCGATCGATTTGACGACGAAGCCGATTTCGTCGGCATGTCCCTGGATCAGGAGGCGAGGTCCCTTGCCGGCCACGTGGGCGAGCACATTCCCCACGGGAGTAACGGTGACCTCCGCACCCAGAGCGCTCCATCGCTCCCGGCACCAGGAGAGAACAGGTTCTTCCTGGCCGGTTGGACCGGCAATCTCCATCAATTCGATCAGTGTGTCTGTCAGATTCGAAGCGGACATGAACGAGTACTCCCAGTTCGGGCCGTCAGACAAGAGGCAATCGGATCGTACCGCCTGAAGCGTAGGCTCGTTGTGCCGCGATCGCAATCTCCAGTGCGGCGCGACCATCCCTGCCGGTAATGTAGGGTGGATCGCCAGCCAGCATCCGCTTCACCCAGTCAGTCAGCTCGACCAGGTAGGCATCGGCGAACCGGCTGAGCCAGTGATCCATGGCGGGCTGCTGGAGGCCAGCAGCGGTCGCGACGACACATCCTGTGCCCTGAGGCGACCCGATGAACACCGTTCCCTTGTCGCCAACGATCTCGGCCCGGACATCGTATCCATATTGCGACGTGCTGATGTACTCGATATCGGCCAGAGCGCCCCGGCTGTATTTGATGGTCGTGACGCCCGCGTCGACGCCATTCGACGCTTCGGCGGTGACGATGCGCGTTCCCGTCGCGGTGACCTCGACGGCTTCGTCGGCAAGGAGCCAGCGCGCGTCGTTGTAATCGTGGATATTCGAGCTGAGGAATCCGGCGGGATTGCATCCAGCCGATGCCGGACGACTGTCGGGAAAGTTCTCCTTGCCGCGATGCGCGCTCTTGTAATAGACCGGCGTGCCGATGGCTCCCGACTCGATTGCCCGTTTCGCGGCAATGTAGGCGGCATCGTACTGGCGCATGAATCCGATTTGCAGCCGAACGCCGGCGTCATCGCAAGAGACGATGGCCCGGTCCGCATCGGCCAGCGTGGTGGTGATCGGCTTTTCGCAGAAGACATCTTTCCGATTTGTCGCAGCGGCCAGGATGCCGTCGATGTGCGCATCATCACTGGATACAATCACCAGCGCCTCGACATCCGGGTCAGCGGCCAGTTCTTCGGCGGTCGCATACGTTCTCGGGACATTCAGCGCAGCAGCCACCTCCGCGGCGATCTCCGCCCGCGGATCGGCAATCGCCACGAGCCGCGCGGCAGGTATCTGGGTCGCCAGATAGGTCGCGTGCTGCCGTCCCAGCAGTCCAACACCGACGACTCCTACCCCGAGCGTTTTCGACATCCTGCCTCCCAGCGCGAATTTCTCCGTCTACACCCGAAACGACCTATCGTATTGAGTAAATCGAATTCGCTCGTCGCTCCGCTTTCTCGTAGATTCCTTCATGGGGACCAATCACGCAAACGAGACAGACGCGCCGGAAGGAGTCAACGAGATAGACAGCCCGGAATGCCCCTGAGCCCTTGACATTGAACTCCAAAGCTCTCGAACCGCGCAGATTGCCACTCAGTGAATGTCCAAGTTCGGGCTGATTCTCGAGTCGTAAGATCGCTCGCAGCGCGACCTCGGCGTTTCCGCGTAGCGATCTTAGATCTTTCTCAGCTGCGCGGGTGAACTCGACTTCGAATCGCTCATTCATTGTCGAGGTCGACGCCCATTTCCTCGGCTATCTGCCGGATATTCTTGGTTCGACCCGCTCGGTACTCTGCCAGAGCGTGCTCGGCAAGGACGTCAAAAGGATTGAATGCCTTCGCGAGCTGTAGCGTCCGATTCCCCTCATCAGTTTCGAGGAATAGCACGTCACCCGGTTCCAGGCGAAGTGCTTCCCGCACACTGCGCGGGATGGTCAAGCGCCCCTTCTCATCAAGACGAACACTGGTTGCACTCATCGTTATTCTCCCAGAAGTAGAGCGTGGGCTGATCCCACGATCCAATTCTACAGGCGTTGAACACACATGGTCCTCCCTGCGTTCCGAAATGGGTGGATGTTGAGCCGAAGGATCGAGCGGCACAACGCCTTCAGGCAGTGAAAACTCCACCAAAAGCGAATATCATGCCCATCGTTACCTTTTGCGTTTCCTGTGAGTCTTATTGGAAGAGCGATTCCCAAGGCGGGGACTCGCAGCAGAACAAGTGGGTGTAGCTCAGGCGGTCAGAGCAGCTGTCCCCCCAGACAGACGACACAGGTTCGAGACCTGTCACCCGCTCCGTGAGGGACCTATCCCTCACCCTGCCCTCTCCCGACCGCGGGAGAGGGTTCTTTTTGGTTCTTCGGACTTCGGACTGCCGAGTGCCGACCGCCCAAATCGTCTCAATACCCCATCCTGTCGCGCCATCCCCTGAGCCAGCCGATGTGCTCGGCTTCATGGTCGCTCTGGAGCGCGGCGTCGGAATAGTGTTCCGGTTCGAGACCGCGAGGCGAGGCGCTGGCGAGGGCATCGAGCACCGATTGATGCGCTCGCTCCACTTCCCACCAGGCTTGCTCGAGTGAGCAGGCAGCGAAGAGGGCATGATCGATCTGATTGAGTTCTTCCACTTGCTCTTCAGAAAATCCACATCCCGCCTGGTATCCAGCGGAAATGCGCATGATCTCCTCTGCTCGCAGGCGATCCCAGAGAGCGAGGTGTGTGAGATGGTCCTTCGGCGACCAACCGTCGATCGTACGTTCTGTCATCTGGTCGTCGGTCAGCCCACTGAGGGTTTCCCGGAGGGTTGTGCGAAGCGTCCGATAATGCTGCTGAACGTCGTGGGAGTCGAGCATGGAACTGTCCTTTCAGCGATAGGGCACGCCAACGCAACGATACCGGATGCGGTCCACCATCGCGTCGGATTTGACGTTTGGCATCAGCGCGCACGATGATGCATGCGATGATTCACCTTGTGGACGACCAGAAATCCGTCATGCCATCACTCACGCTGCTCTGGAGACCGCTGGCGCTCCTTCTCCTGATGCTCGGGTCAGCCTGGGCTGTGACGCCCGGTCAGGCAACCGCCCAGAAGGCGACTCCCGAAGAGGAGCTGGCGCTGCGCTATTCCCCGATCGCCATGTTCCAGGAGCAACCTGAGCCGTGCAGCCCGTTTGGCGAGCCCTACCAGGTACTCCCTGTCGAGTCGGTACTCGGCTTTGACGAGGTGGAGCTGCGTGAGCATGTCAGCGGCAGATCACCCGATCCGGTGCTCATGAATGGGCCGGAGACTGCTGACCTGACGAACGATGACATGTCTGTCTACATGGATTTTCCGGGGAGCGCTCTCCGGCCGGGCTGTGACTTCGAAACATGGGAGCGCGAACGGGCCGAGGCCCTCGGTCTCGAGCAAACGGTCTACGCTCGCATCGCCACCCAGGAGGGAGCGGAAGGACTCGCCCTGCAGTATTGGTTCTGGTACGTCTACAACGACTGGAACAATCTGCATGAAGGGGACTGGGAGATGATCCAGCTGACCTGGGATGTCTCCTCCGTCGAAGAAGCGCTCCAGGCCGAACCGGTCTCGATCACCTATTCACAACATGGCGGCTCCGAACGGGCGCCATGGCGTGACGATCGCCTGACCATCGAAGGGGACACCCACCCCGTCGTGTTCGTGTCAGCGGGATCACACGCCGCCTACTTCCAGAGCACGATCTGGATCGGGTGGGATCGCACCACCGGGGTTGGGTGCGACAACACAGAAGGTCCCTCGGTTCGCGTGCCGGTGGATGTCATCGTCATCCCACAGGAAATCGACCCGGACGGCGAATTCGCCTGGCTGCTCTGGGATGGCCGGTGGGGCGAACGGCAACCGTGGGAGTTCAATGGGCCGCGCGGCCCTTCAGGCGCAAAGTGGAATCAACCGGTCACCTGGATCGATGGCGCGCGGAGCTTCAGCCTGTCGTTGCCGCGCTCGTCCACGATTGGCCCGGGGCCAACGAGCCTCTTCTGTTCGATCAGCGAAGCCAGCGGCATCATGCTGGCCCGGCTCCCGGGTATTGGCCGGGTAATGACGGCCATCCTTCTGGCAGCCATCGCAGTCCCATTCATCTTTGCCGCCATCGCCTCCAGATACGTCGTCAAGGGTGCGCGAATGTACATCAGGAACATCCACCAGTTCCTGCTGGCAAGTGTCGCGGTTTTCCTGGTCGCGTCCGGGGCAAACTGGTTCGAACAGCGGTTGATCCAGTGGGGCGCCGGATCCGAGCTCATCCAGTGGACCCAGGATGTGTCGCTGGCACGGTTCATCACCGGCATCGGCCTGGGAGGATTTCAGCAACTCGCGCTGGGACTGCTGGTCGCGCCGGCGGTCATCCAGGCAACCTATCAGCTCTTTCGGACCGATCGCATCGACTGGAAAATAGGCTGGTCGATTGCACTCACGCGCTTTCCAACGTCAGTGGGCGCAATCGCCGTCACCGTGGCGATCTTCCTGGCGCTGTCGTCGACCATCATTCTCTTTCCCCTGGCGCTCTTCCTTGGCGTCCGGTGGCTCTTCGTTGGCCAGGCAGTGATCATCGACAATGCCGGGATGTTCGCCGACTCCCGCAGACGCAGTTCGCAGATCGTGGCCGGGTACTGGATGGTCGCGCTGGGCTTCGCGCTTCTGATGGTCTTTCTCACGGGTATCGTGGGACCGCTCGTGGCCATGGTGCTGCTCGTGGTCACCAGCATCTCGATGAATACGGCCGAGATCATCTCCGGCATCATCTATTCGATGGCCTACCCGATCGCCATCATGGCCGCAACGATGTTCTACCTGGTACGGCGCGACGGCGCCGATACGGCTGATCCGCTCACGGAAGAACCGGGCGCCGAGCTGACCGGCGATCTGCAGCCTGCCACATGAGCCGGGCGCTGCGCGTCGCGATGGCGGGATATCCACAGAGTTCCTGAATCTGTGCCCGACTCCACAGCGGCGGAATCAGGCACAGACTGCCAGGGACTCTGATTAGTCGGCGTAGGTTGTCTCAGCGCCGGAAGACGAGATGTCGTGGCGGCCGGTCGATGGCTGCTGAGCCGGCACGCGATCGCGTGAGGCGGTGTAGCAGTTCCGGCAAAAAACGGGGCGGCCCGGCTCCGGGGTGAATGGCACCGTCGTTTCGACTCCGCACCCGGCGCAGGTGATTTCGGCCCGCTGTCCGCGCGAACGGCCCCGGCGATCGGACGGCTGCTGATCGCTCGGTCGCTGCTTGCCAGACCGATCGGCCCGTTCAGACCGGCGTGGCGACTCGCCATTGCCGGGTAGCGCGGGTTTTGGTCCAGCCGGAGCGATCGCGCTACCGGATGAGAGCCGGTTCAGGAATGACCCCAGCGGGTCAGCATCACGCTGTCGTGGCGCCGCGGGTGGCGCGGGCTGCTGAATCGCCTCTTCCTGCCCCAGCTGCATCACGGAATCGAGGGGCTGCTTGCGAGGCCGCTTCTGTGGCTCGGGGCGAGGTGGCCGGTTCGGTCGCTTGCCCTGCTCTTCTGCAGTGGCGCGTACCGGCTGCTCCTGCCGCTGGGTTTGATCCTGGCGACGCGGCTGCTCGCTCCGGCGGTTGCGCGACTCGCCAGCCACAACTGCCGCTGGCGCCTCAGATACTGCCTCACCATTCACCGCAAAACTGGCGCTGTTCCAGCGCAGCCGGGGGATTTTGCGACCCAGGCCCTTCTCCAGCTGTTTCCACTTGGCTGAATCTTCCTGTCCCAGCAGGGTGATAGCGCTGCCCTGTCGGCCCATTCGGCCAGTGCGGCCAATCCGGTGTGTCAGGAGCTGATGCGATTCAGGCAGTTCGTAGTTGATCACCTGCTCGACATGGCTGATATCGAGACCGCGAGCGGCGACGTTGGTGGCCACGAGGATGCGGACCTGACCGTGACGGAATTCCTCCATCACCTGATCGCGCGCATTCTGGGAAAGGTTGCCCTGCAACGCCGCCACCGGATAGCCGTTCGCTTCCAGCTGCCGGGCAAGCTTCTTCACGCCATGCTTGGTGCGGCCGAAAACGATGATCGACCCGTCGCCCTGCTGATCGAGCAAATGGCGCAACACCGCCATCTTGTCAGTGGTGCCGAGGTCATAGGCCATGTGGTCGATCGGCGCAACATCTTCCGGATTCGGATCGACGGTGATCGTTTCCGGATTGTGCAGGTGCCGGTCGGCCGTCTTGCGAACCCAATCGGGGACGGTGGCGGAGAACATCGCGGTCTGGCGAGCCGTGGTGGTTCGATCGAGGATGCGCTCGACATCGGGAGCAAACCCCCGATCGAGCATCTCGTCGGCTTCGTCGAGCACCAGGAAGCGGACTTTGTCCAGCCAGAGCGCACCCTGATTGAGCATGTCCAGCACCCGGCCCGGTGTGCCGACGATGACATGGACACCTTGCTTGAGCATTAGCCGCTGCGGCCCCTCGGCACGGCCGCCAAAGAGCTGCCCTACGGTGATGCCGCGACTCTTGCCGAGCGACTCGAGCACGGTGGCCACCTGCACAGCGAGCTCGCGCGTCGGGGTCAGGACGAGCACCTGAACGCTGCGCTGCCGGGTGTCGACGATCTCGAGCGCGGGAATGCCGAACGCGAGCGTTTTGCCGGAACCAGTGCGGGCCTGGCCGATGACATCATGTCCATCGAGAAGAATGGGAAGCGCTTTCGCCTGAATCGGCGTGGGGCTGGAGATGCCCATCTGCGCAAGCGCCTGAATCGTATCGTCACACAGGCGATAGGCGGAAAACGAGGTTACTTCTGTCTCCGCCAGGGGATCGATTGTCGAAACGGTCAACGTTACCTTCAATTCGCGCAGCGCACACGGCGATAGAGAGTCGATACAAGCCAGTCAGTACGGCTCGACGACCCCTGCGCTGCGCGGAATTGGGGATTCATTGGCGTACTGTCGCGCGGGATATCCCACGCACCTGGTTGGTCAGCAATGAGGAAGCTGACACACAAAATCGTCGCGGCGCGCACTTGCGGTGCCGCAACGGTCAGCCGAAGTATGAATGTTTCAGGAATGTTCTGTCAAATCGCGAAAAGAAGCATTCGATCACAACCTGCGTTCAGCGTCTCGCAGTACCATCATGAACGCATAAATTGAAATGATCGGCGCCTTGCCGATACTGCCGATTGCCAGGAGCTCCTTATCGCCGGTGACCAGGAGATCGGCTTCTCCGCTCACCACGACGGACAAAACCAGATCGTCCTCGGCATGTGTGGCAACCTTCGACACGGGATCAGTGATCTCAATGATTGTCGAGTAGCGCCTCAGCACGCGAAGTGCTTCATTCCTTTCGGCCACCCGAAACCGGGCTGCCCAATAGGCCTTTCTCCAAACTCGTTCTGTTGCTTCCAGGATGTATTCGGAGACAAGGAGCTCGAACCGACCTTCTCGCCAGCTCTCGATGGCGTCGTGCAACGGTCCGGATGCGGCCACAAAACCGCCTGCAAGCACGTTGATGTCAAGAACTGCACGAATCATCAACTGGCGAGTATCAGCTTGTCTTCCCGCTCAGCTCGCATATCTGCTTTCACTTGCATCGTAGCTTTCAATGCCTCGCGTTCGATTTCGTCCTCGGGAACATCTTTGAACGCCTCACGAATACGATCGAGCACCTCGAAATCCTTGTCTCGATTTGCCTCAAAGTACTGGAGCTTCTCCAGATCCCTGGTCGAAATGATCGCCATGACTGGAATACCGCTCTTCTCGACGACGATGCGGTCACCTTCCCGATAGACCTGATCGGCAAGTGCGTTCAGACGACTGCGAGCTTCGGAGATTTTCATGGTTGTGGTTTCTGGTCTATGGAGGGCCATTGCTTTTCTCTCACACAGCTTAGTTGCGCATGATACGTACGGATTAGGCGTAGTGTAGCGTAACTGGCCTCTCCCACACTGGCTCAGGGTCCGCCGCTACGCCCGGCGGCGAGGATCGAGCGCGTCGCGGAGACCGTCGCCCAGAAAACTCAGCGCCATCACCACTGACATGATCGCCAGGCCGGGGAAGGTCGAGTACCACCAGTACTGCAAACCCGTCCGAGACCCCTGACTGACCATCGCTCCCCACTCGGCCGTGGGAGGAACGGCGCCCATGCCCAGGAAGCTGAGCCCGGCGGTGAGCACAATGGCGTAGCCAACGTCCAATGTCGCTTTGACGACGATCGGCGCATCGGTACTAGGGAAGATGTGCCGAAAGAGGATGCGCTTTCGCGATGCGCCGACCGATTCCGCGGCGACGACAAAATCGTTGTGCTTGATCGTCAGCACAAGACTGCGCATCAAACGCGCGTACTCCGGCCAGAGCACCAGAATCACCGCGATCATCGCGTTTTCGAGACCTGGCCCACCTCTGGCCGCGGCAATCGCCATCGCCAGGATGATCGACGGAAAGGAGAGCACGGCATCGCAGGCGCGCATGATCACGCTGTCGATAGGACCGCCAAAATACCCGGCGACGGCTCCGGCGATCGACCCGATCAGCAAGGTGGCCGCTACGACGGCAATGCCAACCGGCACTGAGACTCGTGCCGCCCAGATCACGCGGCTGACCAAGTCACGGCCAACGTCATCGGTCCCGAACGGGTGCGCGAGCGATGGTGGTTGGAGTTTGCGTTCGAGCAACACTATTTCGGGGTCTTCAATGGGGAGCACCGGGGCCAGCAGTGCAAGGAGCAGCCAGATCAGCACGACTACCAATCCGGCCAGCGCGACTGGATTGCCGGCAATGCTCCGCGTTGCGTCGCCGAGGGGTGATCGAGCCTTGCTCTGCTGGCTGGAAACAGCCGGGACCTGCTGCAGCGTCGCCGTTTCGCTGGCGCCGGTCATCTAGCTATCCAATCCTGATGCGTGGATCGAGAACGCCGTAGACGATGTCCACGAGCAAGTTGACAGCGATGTAGGCAATGGCCACGACTAGGGTCACGCCAAGCAGTCCGGGGTAGTCGAGCTTCAGCGCCATGCGCACCGCGAACTGCCCAAGACCTGGCCAGGAGAAGATCGTCTCCGTCAGGACTGCACCAGCAAGCAGGCTGGCGAAAGTCAGGCCGATCACCGTCACCGTCGGAATCATGGCATTGCGCATGGCATGACCGATCACGACGTTTCGCTCAGCGACGCCCTTGGCCCGCGCAGTCCGCACATAGTCGTCACCCAGCGCAGCGAGCAGCGATGATCGCAGCATGCGGGCAATGATGCCCATGGAAAAGGCTCCGAGCACAATGGCTGGCAGGATGATGTGTCGCAGCAGGCTCTCCAGCGCAGTCCAGTCACCGGCGATGATGGCGTCGACAGAGATCAGACCGGTGACCTTCGGCGGCGCTTTCATACCGACATCGAGCTGCCCGGAACGAGGCAGCCACTGCAGCCGGTAGGAAAAGACGTAGGCCATGAGCAGCCCGAACCAGAAGACCGGCACCGATGTCCCCAGAAGAGCGATGAACCTGGCCAGCGTGTCTGGCCAGCGATTCTGGCAGACTGCCGCGATGATTCCCAGCGGAATTCCGATACCCAAGGCGAACAGCATCGCCGCGAGGGCCAGCTCGATTGTGGCAGGAACATAGTTGCGAAGCTCGTCCGCGACCGGGTTCCGCGTGGTGATGGATTCGCCCAGATCGCCGCGCACGAGATTCTTCAGGTAGTAGACGTATTGCACCGGCAGCGGTTTGTCGAGCCCGTAGCGGCGCTCCAGGTTTTCCCGGATCTCAGGACGGTCCGCCTGCCGTTCCCCGATGATCGCGTTGATGGGGTCGCCCGGAGAGGCGTGCATGAGGAAAAACGTGCAGATGCTGACGACCAGCAGCACGACAAATGAAACCGCTATTCTCCTGGCGATGAACGCCCACAATCCCACAGGCAGCTCCGAGGGGCGAAGTCGATGTCCCGGCTGGTCGTGATGGAACCAGGCATCCTGGCTCCATCACAACGCTCCGCCGCCGCGTAACCACGCCATTCATGGCGCGTCGCGGCCGGCCATCTCCAACGCCTCTGTGTCAGGCAGACTTGCTGGCGTTTCGCAGATTCATCATGTAGACGGCGTGGGTGGTCACTCCCTGCACAATGGCTCTCGCGGCTTTCTGTGCAACCGGCTGATAGAGCACGATGTAGGGGGCGGCTTCGATCAACCGCTCCTGCACCTGCACGTAGATCTGCGTGCGGGCCACGGGATCGGTTTCCGAGATCCCCTGCCGCAACCATTCGTCGACCTCCGGATCGGAGAATCCGACCCGGCCCGCGGCTGCGGTATCAGTCTGACCAAAAGGCGTGGCGAAGGTGTCGACATCGGGATAGTCGGGGCTCCATGGCGAAATCGTTGCCTGGAAGTCCTGCGCCCGATAGGCGGCCAGGCGCTCAGCGGAGGGCATGGGCGCCAGTTTGATCGAGCATCCGTTGATCCGCTCCAGATCCGCTTTCACCTTTGTGGCCAGCGTCTCGAGGTTCACGCCGCCTTCGCCGATGCCGTCGGCATCGTAGGTGATCTCGATCTCCTGCTCGCCAACGCCGGAGGCATCCCAGAGTTCCTGCGCCCGAGCCAGGTCTTCCACATAGGCAAGATGCAGCACTTCGTCGGCCGCGGCGAAACCGATCGGCACCGCTGTTGCCGGGCGTACTGCGCTGCCCCCCAGCATCTGCTCGAGAATGCCGTTGTAGTCAACGGCGTATGAGAGCGCCTGGCGAACCTCCACGCTGGAAACCGGGCCGCCCCGCTCTTCTCGCAGGTTGAATCCAATGTACTGAATGGAGAGACTCGGACCCTCGATGATCTGCAGAGTCTCGTCTTCGCGCACGGTCGGAACGCTGTCGACACCCAGCGAGTAGGCGATGTCGGCTTCGCCGATCTGCACCGACTGGAGCTGAGCATTTGCCTCGATGACGTTCCGCCAGATGATCCGCTCGATCACCGGCGCCTCGCCCCAATAGGCGGGATTGACTTCGACGATCACTTCGCTGTTGATGTCCCACTGGGTGACCTGGTATGGACCGGTGCCGACCGAAGACTGGTTGATCTGATCGCGCGCGTCTGCGTTTGCCTGGACTTCCGGGGCATCTTCTTCGGCGCTCGGTTCGGCATCGGTTCCACCCAACGCGATCACCGCTTCGCTATCGGTTACCGAGAGGGGTACAGCGGTGAGCACCGCGGCCAGCGCGGCATTAGGGCTGGGAAGCGTGAGCTGCAACGTGTAGTCATCGACTGCCACGACTTCGGTCCAGTAGTCCGACCCGAGGAAGGAGGGCTGAGCGCCGATGTGCTTCAGGCGATTCCAGGAGAAGACCCAGTCCTTTGCGGTCATTTCCGTACCGGAGTTGTGGAACGTCACTCCCTGCTTGATCGCGATGGTCGCGGTCAAACCGTCGTCGCTGAATTCCGGCATCCCTTCGGCGAGCAAAGGAAGAATCTCATCAGGCTTGGTGGAATCGGGCAGATGATAGAGCGTTTCGTACACCACATACATCGCGCAAGTCGGATTGATTTCGAAGTACCAACCGGGGTCGAGGGAGAGCCAGTAGCCTCCACCGGAGAGGTTGTCGGCGATGACGAGCATCGAATCGTCGATCTGATTCCGGCCGAACGAGGACCGGCCACCAGCTGGCGCAGCGAATGCCTCACCACGCAAGATCGACGCAGCGGCTGCGGCAGTCAGACCGGCAGCTGACGAACGTTTCAGGAACGCTCTGCGAGACAACTCACCACGGCGCAACGATGCAACAAGGTCTGATATCCGGTAGTCGACCATGTTCTCTCCTCGATTCACGAATCGGACGACGGCAATAACGTCCAGACCACAACGGTCGTTCCCGGACCCATGATAGACGCCTGACGCCATACATATGCCTTCGGATGGCGAAAGCCTCTCAACTGTCGGATGCCGTGAACGCCAGAAGTATCGGTTTCCCTGACGCGAAACGTCAATCCACCATGAACGGACGGCGCATCCAACCATCCGCTCTGGCGCACAGTGGTCTCCACATGCGGCAACGAACGATACTGCGCATCGGTGCCGGTGCTGACCGGCGCGACCGTCCGCAGGAGTCGACATTCTGACAATGAGCCAAGAGACTCGCCCGCTCGCCCCACCAGATATCCAACTGACTGGCCGATTCGAATTGGATGACGTGCAGGTCTACCGCCACGTGCCGTTCGAGGTGCCCGCAGGGGTGCGTCAGATACACCTCGACGTTGCCTACAACGACAGAATCAGCTCGGACAAGTATTTGACCGGCGGCAACACGCTCGATGTCGGTCTTTTCGACGAGCGAGGTTCACAGTCAGGCAGTCTCGGGTTCCGGGGATGGAGCGGCAGCAACAAGACCGCCATCACCGTCGGGGAAACATGGTCGACACCGCCCTATCGTTCCGAACCGATCGGCGCCGGAACGTGGCAGGTGTTGCTGGGCCCCTACAAGATCGGTCCAAACGGACTGGATTACTCCGTCGACATCTGGTTCGATCCGGGCATCGAGAAACCAGAGCCGAACCGTTCACCCATTCTCGATCTCAGTGTGGCGACGGTTCCTCCGCCGATCGAAGCAGGATGGTTGCGGGGCGACCTGCACAGCCACAGCACGGCATCAGATGGCGACTCTACGCTGCTCGACATGCTGCAGGCAGCGCGCAGAGCCGGGCTCGACTTCATGGGCAGCACCGACCACAACGCCGCCATGCTGCCGGAAGCACCCGACGATCCGGATCTGCCACTCCTCATCCCCGGCATCGAAGTGACCACCTACAAGGGGCACTGGAATGTCTGGGGCGCCAACCGGTGGTTCGATTTCAGGCTGCCAGACGGTGAAGCCGTGCGCTCCGAAATGCAGATCGCCAGGAATGCCGGGGGATTTGTCAGCGCCAATCACCCCAAACCGTTCGGCCCTCCCTGGGAGTATGGATTCGGGCTCGGCTATCAGGGCATCGAAGTCTGGAACGGCTACTGGCAGTCGCTCAATGCCATCAGTCTCGCCGCCTGGGACGCCCACCTCGCTGCGGGACAACGAGTCGTGGCCATGGCTGGGAGCGACACGCACTTCCTGCGTGGCGAAGACCAGGGGGCACTGCGGCGGGCCACAATCGGCCACCCCACCATGTGGGTCAAACCGGACGACCCAACCAGCGCAACGTCGATACTCGACGAGATCCGAGCGGGCCGCAGCTTCATCTCAGCAAGCCCAACCGGTCCGCAAATGCTCATCGACCACACAGGGGATCGCGATGTTTCCATTCGTACGGGCGGCGCTGCGGGCTTGATTCTGGCGCTGATATCGTCGGGTACGGTCATCTCCGCAACAGCAGTCGACAAGGACCGCTGGGATCAGGAATTCCGCGTTCCGGCGTCCGCGACGCACGTCCGGGCCCAGCTGATGGACGGCTGCGGCAACGTCGAAGCGTTGACGAATGCGGTGTGGTTGGACGGGTAGCGGGTCATCGGTCCGGGGTCCGGGGTCCGGAGTCCGAAGTCCGGAGTCCGAGGTCCGAGGTCCGAGGTCCGAGGTCCGAGGTCCGAAGTAGATGATCGCTAGGGAATGAGGCAGGCGCCCGGAGAGGATTCCCGTACGGGCTGGTCCCCGTGCCAGCCCCTCGTGACTCCCGCGACCATCATCTGAAGCTACGAACGCCTTGAACCATGCGCGGCGTCCAAGCACCATCGCTGGTGACGAGGAGGGCACCCACAGTGGGGTGCCCGTACGGGCCGCCTTCGCATCGACAGCGCATTGTTGTTTGGAGCGACTAAATGCCCTGGCGGACTACTCCCCCGTCAGCACCGTGGTGCTCTGTGCATCGGCGAGCACATCCTCCCACCGATAGGGGATCTGGACATACTGACCGGTGCGGTGGTGCTCCACCTGGTCACCGTAGTGCGGGCTGCCGGGGTGACCGGAGTGGCCGGGCCAGGTGATGGTCCAGGTCTCTGAATCGGGATCGAGCGAGGAGATGATCCGGTAACTCGCCCCGACTTTGTTCTGGAAGGTGCCGGGTGGGACGTACAGAGCGCTGGAGAGGGTTGCTGAGCCCCCTGGATGCGGCAGCTGGGGCATGTCGAGAATCTCGTGCTGGAGCGGAGTCTGTGCCGCGGGGTGGGTTGCGCCGAGGGTGTGCAAATCCCCCCATCGCCAGTTGGCGGGTTCTGACCCAAGTTTCTCCACCAGGTAGCTAAGCGCTTCGGTGAAGGACTTCCGGATTGTCTCGATGCGAGCCTCGTCGCTGGGGAACCAGTCGTGCTCGTTGGCGTGAAGCAGGGCGCTGCTCATACCCTGTCCCGAGTCCTGCACGATGGTGGCGTGATTCTCTGGAAAACGGCTCCTCACCACGTTGTGATGCCATCGCCAGAAAAAGGCATAGAAGATCGCGCCGCCCGCACTCTCGATCGGAAGGGCACTGTCCCAATCCCGAAGAATCGCCAGCGCTTCCAGCGTGAGCGGGTCGGTACTGCCCTCCAGCGCTGCCAGAACAGGCGGTGTGCCCCGGAGTGCGCGACCGGAGAAAACGTCGTTCTGCATCGCAGAGAATGTCTCAAAGTTGTGGGGGCGCATCTCCTCGACGAGGAGTTCGGCGCGCGCCGCTCGATCTTCCACGGTCCATGTGCCGAAGAGCGGGTAGGGAAAACTGGAGGGCGCGGTCGGGTTGTTCGCGCTGACCACCCAGCCCCGTTCGGGATCGACGACATGAGGCATGGCCTCAAATGGAATGTATCCCTGCCAGGCATCGATCGGGTCGTTGGCATCGCGATAGCCGCGATGTACGCGACCGCGGAGTGGAATTGCGCCGCTGCACTGATAGCCGACCGATCCCTCGGTGTCCGCCAGCACGAAATTCCAGGTCGGGCAACGGAAGCGTCGCAGCGCTTCGCGTCCCTCGGCGACGGTTTTCGCCCGATTGAGATCGAGAAGGCTCTTCGGTTCGTCTGACAGTTCGAAACCGACCCAGGCCAGGGTCAGCACCGTGTTCGCGCCACGCTCTCCCCACAGATTGCGGGGCAGCGCCCCTTCCGTCACCAGATGGTCGACAACTGGACGATCGTGGGCGAAGCGAATCTCGAGCGCATGATCGGATGCACCACGCACCGGGATCCGCTCGGCCCGCTTGCCGAATGGTTTCCACGTTGCTCCGTCGAGATACTCATCTGCGTTGTCCGGATTGACTCGTTCGACGTAGAGATCACGCTGAAGACAGATGTTGTTGGTCACACCCCAGGCAAAGTGAGGGTTCCTCCCAAACCGGATCATCGGCACACCTGGATAGGTCATACCGACAACGTCATATCCGCCCCCTTTGAGGTGCACGTCATACCAATCGGCCGGCACACTGTAGTAGACATGGGGATCGGAACCGACCATCGCGTGGCCCTGTGCGGTCATGGAGGGCGAGACGGCCCAGTTGTTGCTTCCCGTGCCATCGTTGATGCCCCAGAAGGCGCCGAGGCCTTCACCGGCCGGAATGCCGGGCCATTTTGGTTCGGGATCGAAGTCGCCTTCGTGCACGATGTAGGCGATCTGTCCGTCCGGCTGATACCAGGCGGTGTCGAGATCGCCGATGTTCGCCCGTACCACTTCCGGCGTCGACAGCACGGGCAGACGACCGGTCAGATACCAGTACCAACGCCGCATGACGGCGACAGAATCGACCGCCGACCAGGGAGATGGTTCGTAGTCGAGCAATTCGAACTCGATCGGCAGTCCAGCGGGCAGCGCGCTCATCCACGCGTTGATCCCGTCGGTGAAGGCATGGAATGCGTCCCGGCTCTCCTGGTGTGACGCGTCGAGCGCGGCCGCTGAGGTCTGCGTCAGTCCAATCGTGCGGGCGAGAATGTCGAGGTCGATCTTAGCCGGGCCGAAAATCTCGCTGAGCGTGCCGTGCGCCTGACGCCGCAGGAAATCGAGCTGCCAGAGCCGGTCCTGAGCCTGCGCATAGCCGTGGGCAAAGAAGAGGTCGTAAGGATCATCCGCTTCGATATGGGGAATACCGCGACTGTCCCGATGAATGGTGGCCCGTCCGCGCAACGGAGCGGAGACGGCAGCAGGACCGGCGCTGGCTTTTTCCTCCAGATAGCGCCCGATCAGCGCCCGGGTCGCCGGATCGGGATTCCCTTCGGCAGATCGCAGTGCATCGAGTGCTGTTGCGCGTTCACGATCGGTGAGCATCGACGAGATCTCCTGACTCAGCTGGCCGCGAAATGTTGGCGTCAGGGTATCGGAAATTTGCGACCGCCGAAGACCGCCAGCTCGAGGACTTTGAAGTAGCAGTCGACATCGACGAACCCGATCTCCCTGAGCCATGCGCACTGATCTTCGACCGGCGCGAGGATGTTTGCCGCTTTATCCGGCCGGTAGACGTACTCAGTCGCCACCTGCTCCCGTGTCATGCTGTTCCCCAGGCGTTCATGGTTGGCATGAATGGAATCGACGAACAACTCGTCGTTGACATGACCAACCCACGCCGTGGCTGGATTCACGTGCTCGACATTGACGAATATGCCGCCCGGAGCGAGGAGATCGTAGACCGTGGCATAGATCTCCCGCTTTTTCTCATGAGTCGAATGGTGAATCGCGTAGCCTGACACAACCACATCGAAAGGAGCGAGTGACTGGAGAGGTTCTACCCATCCAGGATCGTTGAAGTCGGCGAGGATCAGCTGATGGGGCGGTGAGGGAAAGGATGCGCGAGCCGCATCGAGCATCGGTTCGGAAAAATCAACCAGAACCGCCTGTGCGGCCGGGTGCTCCGCCAGCAACGCGGCGGCAAGCGTACCCGACCCACAGCCGAGGTCGAGAAAGCGAGCAACCTCGATGTCTGCCTCCCGAACCAGGCGGGTCATCATGCCGATCTGATCGGCAGCGTACGGAATACCACCTCGCACGCCGTCCAGGAAGGTGCGAACCAGATCGGGGGACTGCCAGACTTCGGCGCGGGGTGTGCCGCTACTCATGTTTGTTCACTCCTCGAAGATACGAAATGGCGACGGATAGACGATCTCTCCATCCTCACCCTTCAGCATTCCGGGCACCAGTTCCAACGCCTGGCAGGCCTCACCCTGATAGGGCGATCGAAGACGCGTCGCCAGATCGGGCGAGAAACCGAATCGCCGGTGGTAGTCTGGATCTCCGACAACGATCACCGCCTCGTAACCGCTCGCCGCCACATGTTCCAGTCCGGCTCGCACCAGCTTCAATCCAACACCCTGACGCTGACGTGCGGGAAGCACTGCCAGAGGCGCCAGCGACGCTGTTTTGACCGATTGATGGTCGATCACCAGATCGAGTTCACTGAACATCACCTGACCGGCGATACCGGCATCAGTAGCAACCAATTCGCAGATGAATGACTCGTCATGGCGAATTGCCTCGACGAGTCGCGATTCGTCGCTGCCGCCAAAGGCGTCGTCCAGCAGGCGACGGATTGCCGGATAGTCGCTCTCTTTGGCTGAGCGAACGTCGAAGTGGAGGGGTCTGGTCATGTGACTCTCGATGAATTGATCACGCATTGCCGGGAGTGAGGCTCAGAGCCTGAAGTCCACACAACTCTCCGGTATGTGCAAGGAGGCGCAAAAAGCGCATTCGGCGAACAAAACATGGGTCCTGGATTGACCAGGACCCATGCTGCATTCGAATCAGGACCGCAGCCGCGTTTCTCACCCGGCTACGGTTATTCATCGTCGGCTAGGCTGCGCGCCGCAGTCCCACGCCCGCGACACCCGCCGCCACCACCAGGCTCAGCAGCATCAGCGGCAGCATTCCACTGTCGCTTTCGCCCGACCCGGTCGCCGGCAGCGCCGTCACGCTCATCAGCTCGGCCACATTCGCGCTGCTGCCCAGTCCCTTGCCGCCTTTCGGTCCATGGTGGTGTCCACCACCACCATGGTTGCCGCCGCCGCCATGGTTCCCACCACCACCGTGGTTGCCGCCATGACCCTTGCCCCAGTCATCGATGCAGACGCCGGTGCAGTCGCCCGCCACTTCGCCCAGGCAGATTCCGGTGCAATCACCAGGCATCTCACCCTTCTTCGGCGCGTAGCAGTAGCCCGTGCAATCCCCATCCACATCACCAGGCGAGCAATCGAAGTCCTTGTCGTCGGCACATGCCTTCAACCAGACGAAGTCGTTCCAGCTCCCCGGACCGCTCGATGCCTGCACGCCGGCGTTCCCACCGTTGCCGCCGGTCGCGTCACCACCAAAGGCGCCGCCACCATTGCCACCGTTGCCGCCGTCGCCGCCATCCGCGCCGTTGCCGTCGCCGGCCACCGCGTCACCACCATTGCCGCCCGTGCCTGCGCCACCTTCGCCATCCGCGCCGGTGCCGGCGCCACCATCACCACCGGTATTCGCCGCATGCGTGGTGTTGCCGCCCGTGACCGGATCGCCCACTGCGTCGCCACCCGTGCCGTCGCCGGTCGTGATGTTGCCCGCATTGCTGTCGCCGCCCCGCGCGTTGCCGCCGGTGCTGTCTGCGGTGCTGTTGCCCACACCCTCGGCATGCGCATTCGCATCACCGGTGGTCAGACCACCCACGTCCTGGCTGCCGCTGGTGTTGCCGCCGCCATTCGTGGCGCCACAGTTGCTGCTGCTGCCATTGCCGCCATCACCGCCATTGGCCTGCGAGCCCGGTCCTTCCACATCCGGATCCGGGTTGGTCGGGTCGGTGTCGCCACCTTCACCACCATTGCCGCCATTGCCGCCACCGGTGGTGCTGCCCGCGCTGCCCATCTCCTCGGTCGTGCAGCTGCCCACGGTCGTGGTCAGCGCGCTGTCCGAGGTGACTTCGATTTCGCTGGCATCCGCGTCGTCCGCCGTCGCATCGCCGCCATTCACGGTCAGCAGGGCGTCGCCGCTGGTCGCATCGCCGCCGTCGCCGGCGCCGCCGTCAGCCGCGGTGCCACCCACCGCATTCGGGCTGCTGCCGGTGCCGCCGGTCGCGGTGTCCGCGCTGGTGTCGCCACCATTGGTGTCGCCCCACGCATCGCCACCGTCGCCACCCTGGCCAACGCCGCCGAGTCCGAAGTTGCCCTGGCCATCGCCACCGTTGCCTTCACCGTCCAGACCGGTGCCATTGCCACCCTGGCCGCCGTTCCCGGCGTTGCCGCCCGGTCCGCCCAGCGCGCTGCCGGTCACACCATTGGCGCCCTGGCCCGCTTCGGCATTCGCATTCACCACGCCACTCTGGCCACTCTGCTGCGCCAGCGCGGCCGCATTGCCGCCATTGCCGCCTGTACCGGTGCCGGTGCCGGCATCGCCACCCGAGCCAGCATTGCCGCCATTGCCGCCATCACCGGCCACACCATTGCCGCCCGCGCCCGTGCCGCCATTGCCGCCCGTGCCCGCGCCACCGGTGCCATTGCCACTGGTGCTGGTGCCGCCGCTGCCCGCCACGTTGCCGCCACCGGTGGTGTCTCCACCCGTCGCGTTGCTGCTCGTGGCGTTGCCGCCCGCGGTGTTGCCCGAGGTGCCGTTGCCCGCCAGGCTGTTGCCACCCCGGCCGTTGCCGCCATCGGCATTGCCGGTGGTGTTGCCACTGGTGGTTCCGGCGCTCGCGCTGGCATTGCCACCCGTCACATCGCCCAGGCTGGCCGATCCACCGGTGTTGCCGCCGCCATTGGTGCCGCCGCAGTTGCCCGCGCCACCATTGCCGCCGTTGCCGCCATTCGCCGTCGCGCCATCATCCACACCGTCGTCCGGTCCGTTGATGACCACCTGGCTGCCGGCGCCACCCGCGCCGCCATTGCCGCCCAGTCCCATGCACGGCACGGTGAGCGTGCCCACACTGACCGGATCGACAAACCAGTCGGCCAGCAGGCCTTCCACGTCCTCCGCGATCCCCGGTCCATCCAGACCCAGGCCGCTGGCGACGGTGCCAACCACGTTGCCGAATTCCTCCGGCGTCGAGAATCCGCTGGTCACGATGCCGCCAATGGCGCTGCCCGCAGTCGCGGTGCCGCCGTTCACATCACTGGCCGCCAGTCCCGCGGTGCCGCTGCCACCAGTGCCAACTCCGCCATTCGCCGAGTCGCCACCGGTCGCGCTACCGGTCTGGGCATGGCCGCCCTGCGCGCCGCCACCCACGGTGTCGCCGCCATTTACATCACCCCAGGCTTCGCCCGCTTCGCCACCCGTGGCGCTGCGGCCAATGCCCACGGCACCGGTCCCTTCGCCACCAATCGCGCTGCCGTTGCCACCCAGTCCAACGCCGCCGTCCGCGCCGTTGCCGGTGATGCCCGGTCCGCCACCCTGGGCGTAGCCGCTCTGGCCATTGCCACCCTGGCCGCCGGTCGCTTCCGCATACGGGTCGTAGCCGGTGCTCTGGGCGATCGCCGAGGCGTCGCCACCATCACCACCATGCCCGCCACCGGTGCTGGCGCTGCCACCATTGCCGGCCTGGCCGCCATTGCCGCCATCGCCGCCGGTGCCATTCCCGCCACTGCCGTTGCCACCATCACCACCGGTGCCTGCACCGCCGGTGCCGCTGCCCGCGACCCCTGCGCCGCCATTTCCGGAGATGTTGCCGTTGTGCGTGCTGGCGCCACCCGTCACATCGCCACTCTGGGCGTTGCCCGCAGTCGCGCTGCCACCAGTTGCATCACCACTCTGGCTGTCGCCGCCGATGCCGTTGCCACCACTGGCGTCGCCGCCGGTGTTGCCTGCCGCCGCGGTCACGGTGCTGGCGTTGCCGCCGGTCACGTTGCCGTGCGATGCCGTGCCGGCGCTGTTGCCGCCACCGACATCACCATGCCACCAACCGCAGAGGCTGCCGCCACCATTGCCGCCATCGCCGCCATTGGCCGTGCCACCGTCATCCACGTCGGCGCCACCTTCGCCACCGATGCCGCCAGCGCCACCCTGGGCGTAGCAGCCCAGCGTGATGGTCGCCACGCCACCCTGCAGCACGTCGCCGCCGACCGCGTCACCCGGCAGGGCCACGCCACCCGTCACGCTGCTGGTCGCTTCGCCGCCATCCGCGTTGCCGCCGATGCCGTTGCCACCCTGACCGACGGTTCCCGCGGTCGCATCTCCACCGAAGGCCAGACCACCCTGGGCGCTGCCACCTTCGGTCCAGCCACCCTGGACGTTGCCGGTCACATCCGCGCCATCGGCGCCTGTGCCGTCACCACCGAAGCCGCGCGCGCCAGTGCCGTCGCCACCATCGGCCACACCGTCGCCACCTTCGCCATAGCCACCATCGCCACCCAGGCCGCCCTGGCCGCCATCGGCGCCGTCAGCGGTGCTGCTGGTGCCGGTGCCGCCATTGCCACCTGTGGCCACGGCTTCCACCGGTTCGAGTCCGCCCGCTCCCAGGCTGGCTTCGGCCACGGCGTTGCCGCCATCACCACCCGAGGTGTCGCCGGTCGAGGCGTTGCCGCCATTCCCGCCGCCACCACCGGCTCCACCATTGCCGCCGGTCGAGGCGCCGCCGCTGGCGTTGCCGCCGCTGCCGCCCGTGCCCGCGCCGCCGGTGCCATTGCCGCCACTGCCGTTGCCACCACTGCCGGCCGTATTGCCGTTATGCGTGGTGTCGCCACCGGTGGTCGCTCCCGCGTTGCCGGCGCCGCCCGTGGCCGCGCCACCCGTCGCCGACCCGCCAATCGAGTCACCACCGACGCCGTTGCCGGCCACGGCGCTCCCGCCACTGTTGCCGCCACCCGCGGTGTAGACGCTCGCCGAACCACCGGTCACATCACCATGCGATGCGCCCGTGCCCGCGTTGTTGCCGCCGCCGGTGACGTTGCCGCAGCCTGCGCTGCCGCCATTGCCACCATCACCACCCAGCGCGGTGGCCCAGCCACTCGGGCTGTTGTCCGGATCACCCAGCTCGGGATCGGGGTTGCCGACTTCGTAGCCGCCGTCGCCACCCGCGCCACCGGTGCCGCCCACCACGGTGCAGCCCACGGTGATGGTCAGGATCTGGCCACCGGCCACGACACCCGCCGTGGCGCTGCCACCCACGATGGTGGGTGTGCCTTCACCGGCAACCTCGACATCACCGCTGCCATTGCCACCGGTGCCGTTGCCGCCAATACCACTGCCCGAGGCGCCGCCGTCGGCGCCATTCGCCGCGCCGCCTTCACCAGCACCACCGGTGCCGTTGCCACCCAGGGTGTCGCCACCGGTCGCATCGCCGTACGCGTCGCCACCGTCGCCACCATCGGCATCACCACCGAAGCCGCTCGCGCCCTGGCCGTCGCCACCCACCGCGCTGGCGTCGCCGCCTTCGCCGATCTGGCCACCATTGCCGCCCGCGCCACCGTCACCACCGTCACCGGCGTTGGCCTGGCCGCTGCCGGCGTCGCCGCCGTCACCCGCCCAGGCATCGGCCACCGGGTCGCCGCCGGCGCCATAGGCCGCGCCATTGGCCAGTCCGCCATTGCCCGCGGTGGCATTGCCACTCTGGGCGGCGCCGCCATTGCCTGCATCACCACCATTGCCGCCACTGCCGCCGGTCGCATTGCCCGCGGTCGCGGTGCCGCCATTGCCACCCGCGCCATTGCCACCGGTGCCGGTGCCGGCTGTCGCCGCGCCACCATCGCCCCCGGTGTTGCCCAGGTGGGTGGTGTTGCCACCCGTGGTCATGCCCGTGCTGGCGCCACCACCCGTGCCGGCGCCCGCGGTGGCGTTGCCGCCCACCGAGTCGCCCGACCGGCCGTTGCCGCCCGTGCCATTCCCACCACTGTTGCCGCCACCCTGGGTCACCACGGTCGCGTTGCCGCCGGTCAGACCACCATGGCTGGCGTTGCCGCCACTGTTGCCGCCGCCATTGGTGGCGCCACACCCGGCCCAGCCACCATTGCCGCCGTCACCACCATCGGCCCAGGAGTAATTGTTCGCTTCGGTGCCGCGGCCACCATCGCCACCCGCGCCCGGTCCACCCGCCAGGATCTCGACACCCGCATCACCCGGATCGAGGGTGTTGCAGCCGCTGGTCGTCGTCGACACATCACCGCCATACGCGATGTAGCCGCCCTCACTGCCATCGAAGTTAATGGAGCCGCCCTCGGCGTTCGCTCCATTCGCATCACCACTGCCACTGCCACCCGTGCCGACGCCGCCGCGCGCGTCGCCCACGGCGCCGCCATTGCCAGCCACCGCCGCGCCACCATTGCCGACCGCGCCCAGCGCGTCACCCGCAATGGTTTCACCACCCAGGGTCTCACCCACGGCGTTGCCGCCCTGGCCACCCTGCGCATCACCACCGAAGCCCCGGGCGCCGGTGCCGGTGCCGCCACCCGCTGCCGCGTCACCACCATTGGCGTCGGTGCCATTCCCGGCCGCGCCACCTTCACCACCCTGGCCGCCATAGGCCAGACCGGTGGTGGCCACGCCACCTTCGCCACCCGTGGCGATGGCATAGACCGGGCTCTGGGTCCCGTCATTCTCGGTACTGCTCTGGGCATGGCCCGCATTGCCGCCAACCGCGTCGCCGCTGGTCGCCTGACCACCATCGCCGCCGCTGCCGCCCGAGCCACCCGCGCCCGCGGTGGCCGTGCCACCCGTCGCTGTGCCGCCCGAGCCGCCCGTGCCGCTGCCGCCAATTCCGGCGCCAGCCACGGCCAGTCCACCATTCCCCGCCGTGTTGCCACCACCGGTGGTGTTCCCACCCGTGGCGCCACCACCACTTGCATTGCCACCCGTACCAGCGCCACCAATCGCGTCGCCACCCACCGAATCGCCACCAAAGGCCGATCCGCCGTTGCCGCCGCCACCCTGGTTGCCGCCGCCATACGTGTTCGACGTGGCGCTCCCGGTCAGGAACTGGCCAATGCTGACCGATCCCCCGGTGTTGCCGCCGCCATTCGTCACGCCGCCATTGAACAAGCCGGCGTTGCCACCATCACCGCCGTTCGCCCATGACCCGTTGTCTGCATCGCCACCATCACCACCATTGCCGCCGTTCGCCGACAGTCCGGTGCTCCCCACGGTGGTCGTCAGCACCAGGCCACCCTGGCCCACCTGGCCACTGATGTTGGCGCTGCCGCTCGTCGCCGAGCCGCCATTTACCGTCCCCGTGGCGTTCCCCCCATTCCCCGCGCCGCCCGTCGCCGAGCCGCCCGCCTGGGCATTCCCGCCACTCGCTGCTCCACCATTGCCATTCCCGCCGGTCACACTCCCCCCAGAGGTATTCCCCCCGGTGGTGTTCCCGCTGGCACTCCCACCATTGCCGCCGGTGGCGTTGCCGCCAATCCCGACCGCACCAGTGCCATTCCCGCCATTCGCGCTCGCCGACCCACCCGTCGCCGAGCCGCCCGCCTGGCCGTTCGCCCCATTACCGCCCGCGCCACCAACAACAGCGCCCGAGCTCCCGCTCCCGCCATTGCCGCCCTGCGCGTCCCCTTCACTGTCCTGCGCGCCCACACCACCAACCGCATAGGTCAGCATGCTCACCACCAGGGCCATCGTCCCCAGCAGCCGCGCCATCCGCTCTCGTCCACTCATCCCGCTTCCCTTTCCCACCATCTCGACACTCCTCGTGCTTCCCATCCCTGCCCCAGGGCTCCTCTGTCTCTGCCGTCTCCATCGCTCGCTGCGTCGCTCAGGTCCCATCCAGGCCTCCCATCCCTCCGGGCCCCCCTCGACAGAGTTGCCACCGTAATTCGTAGGCGCCAGCGCAGATGCCACTGACACGTGCGCTTTCAGGCACAACAATTCCCAGATCGTGCTGTCGTCCAGCACAACCTGGGGAACTCGCCCAGATTCGAATGCACGCGTTTCCGTTCAACGGACCGTCGCTCCCTACCACGTCTGGTGGGCAAATCGCGCAACGATGAGACCGGCCGGTCTGACTCGTCACGTCGACGGCGCAGCTACTCGGCGGAGAAAACCTCCTGGCCACCAAAGCCGTATACCTTGTTGGCCTGCCTTGCACGTCTGGACTCATCCTACACTGCGATATTTCGAAACGCAACGCCCCTGATGCAAACCAGCGGGGCGTTCATGCCACGAAATCCGCGTATCCACGTGCTGTCTTCTTCTTATATGGCTCGAGGAACTCCGCGCGAACTGGAATCGACCCCGCCGATTCGAGCATCCAAGGAGACCCTTGCGGACGTACGTCTTCACAGCCGCCTCGTCCCCGACATCTGATCGAGGTCGGCCAGGAAAGCTCTGTTTGGGCCTTCACCGATCCGGTTCCGGGTTACCATTGGCCGGCGCCTGAGGGTCCTTCATCCTGCTCGGGCTCGACGGAATTGGCAAAAGACGATAGAGGGTGCGAGGTTCTGGAATGCGGATGTTCTCTCGACGGACGTTGATGGCGCAAGCCGCGGGCGTGGTGCTGGCTGGATCCCGATTGAGCGGAATCCACATCGCACAGGCGCAGGAATTCGGCGCCGAACTCCTCATTTCCGTCGATCTGGCCGAAGGGCAGTACCCAATCGCCCCCGCATTCGTGCGTTTGCTCCGCATCACCATGGCGCCCGAATCCAATAGCCCCATGCACACACACCCGGGCCCGGAAATCGCGCTGGTCGAGCAAGGCTCTCTCACAGTCCAGGTCAATGGCATCGCGACCATTACCGGCGCCGGCGACCAGGGCACACCGGAAGCAGGCAGATCGGCGCCGAACAATACGGAGTTCGAGCTGCAGGAAGGTGAGGTCATCACCTACTTCCCCGAAACCCCAATGACCTTCACCAACACTACTGATTCACCGGTCAGCCTGTTGACCGCCGTGCTCCTGCCGGCCGGCAATCAGCACCCGCCAGGAATCGCCTATCTGGATGGACAGCCTTCCGCTGACGCGTTCGAAGGCGTCGCCCCGGCGATTCTGGGCGACGGCGTGGCCACAGTCCTGCCCCGCGACGGCATGCTCCTCACGGTCGAGCGGTTGCGCATCGGCCCCGGGCAACCGATCCCGGCAGTCAACGAGCCAGTCTTGCTCTCGCTGGAAAGCGGGGTTCTCGATTTCACCGTGATCGGCGGGAAAGTTCAGGTGTCGCGTACGGCGACACCCGGCCCCCAACCCGACTCGGCTCCCGAAACGGTGGTGAGCCTCTCCAAGGCAGACGCCATTTTCTTTCCTCTGGGCATGAAAGAAGTCGACCGGAGCGCACTCGAGGGAGACATCGTGCTCCTCCGCATGAAGCTCAGCGCCTCAGGCGGAACCGCCGATGCGAACGAAACGGAAACCGGCGTCGGCGAGATTCGTGTGCTTGCCAGCGAGCTCATCGAGACTCCCGCGTCCCCATCAGCCGGCGCCAGTCCCGCGGCGACTCCCGAAGCGGACAGAGAGCCTGTGCTCGAAGAAGGCGCGTTGGTGGAAGCGAATTCTGATGGTGTCAACATCCGCACCGGTGCAGGCACCGGTTTCGAAATCGTGACGCAGGTCTTTATCGGCGACCAACTGCGGATCACCGGCGAGTCTGAAGAAGCTGACGACTTCGTCTGGTGGCCGGTTGAGCTGGTCGACGACACATCCATTACGGGATATATCGCTGAAGACTTCATCGATCTGGTGATCGAGGAGTAGGCGCGCGACGTATCAGAACGTCGTCCCGGAGCCATGGTGCCGGCATCGGTGCTCCGGGATTCTGGTAGCATCCCGCTGCTGTTGACGGAAGCGGGGTCGGTGTTTTTCTGGGTGGCGGCACCGTGCGGTCATTCATCATTGAGGATGGGGTATGTCGAAAGCACTCTTCAGGCGGTTAGGCGTCTTGCTCTTTGCCGTTGTGGCAACACTGGGATCAATTCTTCCCGCCGCGTCGCAAGTTCAACCGAGTTACGACACGATCCGGGTGCAGGATGGCGACGTTGCGCGTCTCTACCAGGCCTCGATCCTGTGGTCCCCACTCGTTCTCCCCACGCCTGATGGCGGAGCGTGGGCTTTCTTCACCGCTCAGCTACGGCTGCCGTCCGAACCAGGAGCCGAGCCGACCCTCTCGAACTTCAAGGTCTTCTCCTCGCGGTTCGATCCTGCTGCGGGAACCTGGGGGGCGGCAACAGCGCTACCCGGCGAAATCAGCTTCGGTCCGGCGGGCGTGGTCGACTCAACGGGAACGGTGCACCTCGTCTACACCGTGCGCGACAGTCTCGAACCCGATTCCTTTGGCCAGCTGGCCTACATCAAGTCAGCAGGAAATGGAAGCTGGGAGGGACCCACGCTGGTCGCGGCCAGCGACATCTCCGGTCACCAGCTCAGCCCCGACCTGGCGATCGACTCCAACGATGGACTCCATGTCGCCTGGCAGGACCAGCGCAATGTGACCGATGAGCAGCGCGCTGCCGATGCGTCGAACGCCGATATCTTCGTTGCCGATCTGAATCCGGATGGCACCTGGTCGGAACCGGTTCAGGTGAGTGTTCGCGCGGATGCCGGTGACAATGGCAGCCGTCCGCAGATCCTGGCCGACAACGATCGCCTCGTTCTCATCTGGTCGACCTATTCGACAACCCAGGAGATCGGGCTCGATTCCGCAATTCACGTTCAGTGGGCAACCCGACCGGTGGCGGACACCGCTGCCTGGAGCGAACCGCAGGTGCTCTTCGACCGGGGAGAGACCCTGATCGGCGGCCGCTTCCTGGACGCCGATGCTTCAGCAACGGGAGACATCGTTCTCCTCTACGGACGGCGCACCGAAACAGACAACCAGATCTTCCTGCAGCGACTGCCGAGCGGCGCGACCGAGTGGTCGGCAGCTTCACTGATCGGTATCGGCAACCGTGGGAGCTATCCGCGCGTGACGATTGCCAATGACGGCACCGTCTACACGGTCTACAACCTGGCCATGGACGATTCGTCGGTCAAAGTGGGGATGCTCGCTGTCGCCCCGGGTGAAAGCCTGCCTGGCACCGAGTTGGCCGTCACCGTTGGTGAGGAAGGTCAGCAGGGTATTCCGAATGTGGCGGTCGACTCCCTGGGCAGAACGTGGGTCGTCTACCTGCATGAGCTGCCCAATGGAACGACCCCGTCCGAGGTTCGCGTACTGCGTGGCGCGTTGATTTCGTCGGAGCCGGTGGCTCCGGCGCAAACGACGTTGCCGCCGGCCGCCTCGCCGGAAGCCGAAATCGCTCCCGAAGCCACGCCAGAGGGATAAACGGTCGCTCTGCACGTACAGCGTCAGGCTGTCACATCGGGCAAAAACGACAATCAGCGGTCCCGGCCAATAGCGGCCGGGACCGCTTGCGTTTGGATCACCCCAACCGGTAGACTAGGAGGCAATATTCCCGCAGCGATGGTTCCATGTCTTGTTAGGGTGGCAGCATGGACGTGGGAGTCGAAAAGGGGATTCTTTTGCCTCGAAATAAACGCCGTTCCGTCCTGGTTGCATGGATGTTGTCGATTGCCCTGTCTGTTGGGCTGATCGGACTTACGCTGCCAGGCTTCACCAGTGCTCAAGGCAGCGTGACCGACGATCCTGATATCGACGGTCAGGCCTACATTGGCGATTTGCAGGTCGGGGACTCACTTTCACTCACTGTCGGCGGCAATCTGGTAGGCGGTCCCGGCCATGGCGGCAACGCGACGGCTGGTAGCTCTGTTGCTGGAGATGGCATCGCCGGCAACGCCACGGGCGGCAATGGCACCAGCCACGCCGTCACTGGCGGCAACGTCTCGGCCAATCCCACCGGCCCGGGCTCGACCGCAGTCGGCCAGGATGGCTGGCCGGGCGCGAACAGTCAGCCGATCATCTCCGAAATCGCCGGAGTGACCTATTACCAGGGACCAGACGGCACCAACGGGCAAGGCGCCACAGGCGGCGACGCCAGTGATGGGTCGCATGCATTCGGCGGCAATGCCACCGGAGACGCGACGCGCGGTGGCGGCGCGATCGGTGGCGATGGACGCGGCGGTACGGCGCTCGATGGCGGCGACGGTCTTGGCGGCAACGGCAAGGGCGGCAATGCGATCGGCAACACCGTCGGCGGCAACGCGACCGGCGGCAACGGCACGGCTCCCACGGGTGCAAACGCCACGGGCGGTTCCGCGCTGAGCCTCACACAAGGCGGCAACAACACCGGCGGGAACGGCACCGGCGGCAATGGCACCGGCGGCGACTCCCTCGGCGGCGATGGCGTTGGTGGCGATGCCCGGGGCGGCAATGCCCAGGGCGCGACCGTGACCGGCGGCAACACCACCGGCGGCACCGGCGGCGCAGGGGGCGCCGCGAATGCGGGTTCCGGCGGTGAAGGAACGAATTTCGATCTGACACTTGGCACATCGACCAATGCCGAAGGCGTAACCGTTCTCCAGGCTCCCGGCCTGACCGAAGTGACCGCCGGTGACGGCGGCAATGGCGGTTCGGCACTGGGTGGTGTCGGCGGAGCCGGTGGCAATGCGACTGGTGGCGACGTCACTGGCGGCAATGTCTACGGCGGCAGCGCCGAGGGCGGCAATGGCATCGGCGGCAACTCCGCCGATGGCGGCGACGGCCAAGGCGGGGTCGGTACCGGCGGACAGGGCGGTGGCAATACCGTCGGCGGCAACGCCAAGGGCGGGAATGGCACCGGCGCTCGCGGCCAGGGTGGTGCCGGCACCAGCGTGACCATCGGCGGTGGTAACACCGGCGGTGATGGCCAGGGTGGCGTCGGCACGGGAGGAAACTCCATTGCTGGCGACGGCACAGGCGGCACAGGCACCGGTGGCGACGCCACTGGCGGCGATGTCTATGGCGGAACGACCACCGGTGGCACCGGCGGAGTCGGTGGCACGGGATCTGGTGGAGACGGTGGCCAGGGCGGCGACGCCGAGGTGACTGAACTCGCTGTCCAGAACGCCACTGGCAATGTCACTGTCGTCGGCCTGGGTGGCACAACGGTTCTGGCGGGCAATGGCGGCAATGGCGGTACGGGCGCCGGTGGCGAAGGTGGCACTGGCGGTGACGCGCAAGGCGGCGATGTCCGCACGGGCAATGTCGTTGCCGGCGACGGAACCGGTGGCACGGGCACGGGCGGCACCGCCGGCGATGGTGGCGATGGCACCGGTGGCGCTGGGCAAGGTGGAACCGCCAGCGGCAACACGGTTGGCGGCAACGGCACCGGCGGTACAGGTGGTACTTCGACCGGCACCGGAGGCGCTGGCAGCTCGGCAACACAACATCACGCCAATCAGGGTGGCGCCGGCGCCGGTGGAGCCGGCGTCGGCGGCAACAGCCAGGGCGGAACCGGAACCGGGGGCGATGGCTACGGCGGCAATGCCACCGGTGGCGATGCCAATCTCGGCGACACCTTTGGTGGAACAGGCGGCGCTGGTGGTCTCGGCCTCGGTGGCGATGGCGGCAACGGCGGCGACGCGGTGCTGATCAACCTCGAGGTGACAGGTGATTCGCCGGTTGTGATCGACGCCACGAAATCGGGTGACACCGTCATCGGTGGCTTCGGTGGACATGGTGGCGATGCAGTGGGCGGAGACGCCGGTGTGGGCGGAAATGCCACAAGCGGCAACGCCTCGCTCGGTACCGTCACGGCCGGAACCGGAACGGGCGGCACTGGCACCGGCGGGCAAGCCGGACAGGGTGGTATCGGCACCGGCGGTGTTGGCACCGGAGGAAGCGCCACGGGTGGCGGCACGATCGGCAACGCCCAGGGTGGCGGTGGAGCCAATCCTGGCCAGAGCAACCCCTCGTTGAACAATGGCACACCCGTCAACGGCACCGGAACAAATGGCACCGGCACCAATGGCACATCAACCCCTGGCGAAGGGCATAACGGCACCGGCCACAATGGCACCGTCACCAGAGGAGAGATCGTCCCAGGCCAGACCGAGGATGGCCAGCTCGGCAACGGAGGCAACGCCACAGGCGGCACCGGCGGCCAGGGCGGCAGCGCCGCATCGATCGGCGCACATCTGATCAATTACGAAAACGTGACGCTCAACCTGACCCAAACCAGCGCCGACATCACCATGGGCGGACTGGGCGGCAATGGCGGAGCGGCTACAGGCGGCTATGGATTCGTCGGGGGCGATGCCACAGGTGGCGCCGGCGGCGCCGGTGGCGGCGCGTTCAGCGCCCAGACTTTGACCGGCGCGTGTGACGTCTCCGAGTTGATGACCGATCTTGGCAGCGGCCCCTCCATCGGCGGCGAGCTCGACAGCAACTGCACCTATTCCACGCTGATGACCGATTTGACGATCGGTGGCGACGGTGGCCATGGCGGCAACGCCATCGGCGGCATCGGCCTGACCACGGGCGGCGCGGCAATTGGTGGGGAAGGTGGCGCCGGCGGCGCGGCATTCGGTGGAATCGCATTTGGCGGCAGTGGCGGTCACGGTGGTTCGGCAACAGCATCTGGCGCATTCGCCCAGGGCGGCAACGGCGGCACGGGCGCCGATGCGACCGGTGTCACGGCTGCTGCCGGCAATGGCGGCAAGGGCGGCAACGCCACTAATACCAATGGCGACGCGATCGGTGGCAACGGCGGCAATGGCGGTATCCAGACCACCGCCCAGACGCCATCTGGCGGTCTCACCTCGACCTCCGGCAACGGCGGCGACGGCGGCAACGCCTACGCGGTGAATGGCAACGCGACTGGCGGCAATGGCGGCCAGCCTGGTTCAGTCGCCCAGGGTTCGACCGGCGGCAACGGCGGCAGCGCAGTGGCCGTCGGCGGTAATGCAACCGGCGGCAATGGCGGAACGCTTGGCGACGGCGGTTGCGCGGTTGCCGTCAACGGCAGCGCAACGAGCGGCCAGGCCGGCGCAGGTGGCTTCGACGGTTGCAGCGTCCAGCTCGGCGGCGACGGCGACTTCTTCCAGGTCGATTGGGGCAACTAACCCCGCCATCACACAATCCAGCATATTCAGCTTGAAGAGGAGACCTTTCGAGGGCTCCTCTCTTTTCAGGACTCGTGATGAAAAGCGCGACTTCCGCGGGGCCGCGACGCCGTGAACGGCATCGCTCACGGTGCGATGCCCCTGCCGGGTCTGGGCGTCAGGTCCGAAGGACCTTGGCACTGTGAGCCCGGTCCGTTCACGGCCGGGCGGGTCTCGCGGAACTGCGACGCCGTAAACGGCGTCGCTCACGGTACGATGCCCCTGCCGGGGCTGGATCATAGGTCCGAAGGACCTTCGCACTGTGAGCCCGGTCCGTTCACGGGCGGGCTGGTCACACGGACAAACGCAACTCAGGGCCCGCGAGAAGCGCGACTTCCGCGAAACTGCGACGCCGTAAACGGCGTCGCTCAACGGTGCGATGCCCCTGCCGGGGCTGGGCGTCAGGTCCGAAGGACCTAGGCACTGTGAGCCCGGTCCGGTCACGGCCGGGCGGGTCTCGCGGAACAACGGCTCGTCTCCCCGCGAGCATGCCAGTTGAGCTGGACCTCAGAGAATCAGGGAAATCAGTCCACCGAGACAAAGAAACGGACCCAGGGCGGCCGTCCTGGTGCGCAGGCTCGGACGAAGCACCGGGGCGACCGTCCAGTAGAGCAACGCCCCTGCCGTGCCGATCACAAGCGCGGGCAACAATCCATCGAATCGAACGATCGCTCCGACCGCCGCCGCGATGTAGACGTCGCTCAACCCGATCGGCGTCGTCCTGATCCCGATACTGCGAAAAATCCACCGGCTGATCACCAGAAAGAGCGCACACACCGCCATGGCCAGTCCCATGCCCAGCGCGGCTCCCGCAGCCTGGGAAGTCGAATAGGAAAGCCCGAGGATCAATCCGGCAACGACGGCGATGTAGCAGTCGGTCAGAAAAACCGCCTGGACCTTGAGGTCTACCGCCAGGATGAGGAGCAGGGGCAGCGCACCCAGCACGACAGGCAGCAGTGGCGGGGTGGCGATCGTCCAGGCAACCCCGAACCAGAGCGCGACGCCCAATTCCCATACTCGCCGGGTGGATGCGTCAGAGTCACCGCATGAGGGGCAAACCGCGGTTCCCCCAAACCAGGCGAACGGCAGCCAGCTTCGCCAGCTTTTCGATGCTCCGCAGTTCAGACAAATGGCTCGAAGATTGGGCACGGTGGCCCGAATGCGCTTGTCGGCCAGCGTCCAGATCACCGAACCAGCCAGCAACCCAAACGCCGCCGCGACCAGAAAGCTCACGAACGTCACGATCGCTGCGACCTGGCCTCCATGGCGGCAGCCATCATCAGGTCGACCGGCGCTTCCCGCCCGGTCCAGAGCTCGAGCGAGCGAGCGCCTTGATAGACCAGCATGGCCAAGCCATCCACGCTCTTCAGCCCCCGCTGGCCGGCGGCCTGGAGAAGCGAGGTCTCCCGGTAGGTCAGATCGAACACGACTGACCCGGCGGGCAGCAGATCCAGCAATGTCAGGTCGATCGGCGTTTCGCCGGCTTTCCATCCCAGGGAGGTCGTGTTGATCAGCAGATCGGCTTCCCGCAATGCGGCTTCGCAGGCGGCGCCAGCGAGACCACTCGCCGTGCCAGCGATCTCGGGGGCTACCTCCAGCAGTGCCGCCGCTTTCTCCTGACTGCGATTGGCGATCGTCAATCTGGCCGCACCCAGTGCTTCCAGAGCCAGGAGCGCCCCCCGGGCAGCTCCGCCAGCCCCCAGAACCACCACGGTGAATCCCGGATCGCGAAATCCGGACTCTCGCAGCGACGCAGCCAGACCGTCGATATCGGTGTTCTCACCACGGAGCCGCCCCGCATCGTTGATGACGGTGTTGATCGCTCCGGCCCGTTGTCCCTGCACCGACACCTCATCGACCAGTCCGCGAGCCGCTTCCTTATGGGGAACGGTGACATTCGCGCCGAGCACATCCGGAGCGCGTAGCGATGCCACGCGACCGGGCACCTCATCCGGCGGCGTCGGCCAGAGCTCGTAGATGGCGTCGATGCCCATGGCGTTCAGAGCAGGTTGCTGGAATGAGGGGGAAAGGGAATGCTCGACCGGGTATCCAATCAAACCGAGGCGAACTGGCATCCTCACTCCCGATGATCGAGCCTATTGCTCGAATGGATTGCTCCCCGGCGCGGGCGAATCGACCTGGCCATCAGCATACGCAATGTTCTGGTTGTGCGCATCGAGCGAAGCAGCGAAGAGGTGGGTGCCCGAACCATCCGGATTGGCCACGAAAAAGTAGTAGTCGGTGGCGACCGGATTGAGCACGGCGTTGATCGAGGAGTAGCCAGGATTGGCAATCGGTCCTGGCGGCATCCCATAGTTGACGTACATGTTGTAGGGATCGTCGACCTGCAGGTCATCGCCATCGAGTTCGGGCCACCAGTTTCCGGGCTCGCCGAGCACATACTGAACCGTCGGGTCGGCGTCCAGACGCCAACCTTCCGAGTAACGCCTCATGTAGATGTCGGCGATGATCGGCCGCTCCTCACCCGCCGCCGCTTCGCGTTCGACCAGTGAGGCGAAGGTGAGCACCTGATTGAGTGTCAGCCCCATGTCGGTGGCTCTGGCCCGCATGTCGGGCGTTACCTTCTGGTCGAAGTTGTTCAGAATGTTTGTGATGAGATCAGTCGGATTCGTATCGGCTTTGAAGTTGTAGGTATCGGGGAAGAGGTAGCCTTCCAGACTCTCTGGATCAGGGCGGTCGGCCAGGAATTCGAACATGTCGGACGGATAGCTCCGCACTGCTTCCATGAAGGCGTCAGCGCCGCCGTTCAGGCCAAGCCGTTCCAGTTCTTCAGCGATCTGCTCGGTCCGCCACCCTTCGATGATCGTGATGGTCAAGTCGGGGTTGTCTGTGGTCCGCGCCACGCTGTCCTCAGATGTAATCAGCTCGATGATCTGGCTGACCGACTGACCCTTGGTCAAGCGGTAGACGCCCGGTTCCAGCGTTTTGCTTTCGGCCCGCAGCCGCGCTTTGAAGTAGAGATCGGTGGAGATGAGATCGGCATCGAGGAGCTTCTTCGCCACGTCGTCGACATCGTCGTCCTCGCCGATCGTGACCGTATAGACTCGCCCCAGATCGTCCGGGGTGTTCTGGTCGCGGTAATAGTCGAACGCGCGGACACTCCCCATCAGGACGAGCCCGGACATCAGCACGACGGTGGCGACTTTGAGTATCTGGATGACCCACTGAATCATGGAACTGGCTCGTGGCGCTTCCGAATCACGGCAGGCGAAGAAGGATGCTGCCGGGTACGGACAGCGCGATCAATACAGGATTGTACGGCGACAACACCGGTGGAACAATGAACGAACCGCCTGAAGCGGGCCTGAACGACCTCCAAACGACCGAGTCTGCGAGCGGGAAAGACCTTCCTCCCGTCGTGGTCATAGCCGGGCCAACCGCGGTCGGCAAAACCAGGCTGGCCATCGAGCTGGCGATTCGGTTCGGCGGGGAGGTCGTCAACGCAGATTCTCGCTATCTCTATCGCGGTTTCGTCATCGGCGTGGCGAAACCGGACGGCGGTGAACAACGCGGCGTTCCTCATCACCTGATCGATATCCTCGACCCGGGCGAAGAGATGTCCCTCGCGCTGTATCAGAAACGAGCGAACGAGGCGATTCGTACCATTCATCGCCGCAACAGACTGCCTTTGCTGACGGGAGGCACTCCCCTCTATCTGAACGCCGTCATCGAAGGCTGGCGGATTCCGGAAGTGCCTCCCGATCCTGAGTTCCGGCGGCATATGGAGGAGATCGTCGATCGGCAGGGACTCGATTCCCTCGTGACGCAGCTGGCGGCCGTCGATCCGGTCGCGGCGGAACGTGCCGCTACGAATCCACGCCGGGTCATCCGCGCGCTGGAGATTCACCGGGCCGCCGGACAGCCAATGAGCCAGCTGGAAGGCAAAACCCCACCTCCGTGGCACCTGCTGCAGCTCGGGCTGACCATGCCGCGCGACGCCCTCTTCCGAGCCATCGACGCCCGGGTCGACGATCAGATCGCCCGCGGTCTCGCGAACGAAGTCCGCGGCCTCCTCGATGCAGGTGTCGATCCCAACGCTTCCGCCTTCTCGTCGATCGGCTACCGGCAGATGCTCCCCTATCTCGCCGGGGAAGCCACCCTCGACTCGGTCATCGAACGGATCAAGTACGACACCCACCGCTACGTCCGGCATCAAGAGACCTGGTTGCGGCGGAGTTCCGACCTGATCCGTATCGACGTGACGGAACCGGACTGGGTCGACCGGGCGACCGACATTGTCCAGAACTTCCTCGAACGCGGGAATTCGAACTGCTGATCTGCGATCATTGAACCGGCACTTCAGCGTTATCAGCATCCGCGCGGGAAAGACGCGCTATGACATCGCCTGCATCGCACGCTGTCGAAGAGAGCTCGGCTCTTCCCGAGCTGGCGATCTCACACTGGTGGCGGCACGCCAATTTGAACGAGCCTCTGGTGACGACCGATGGCGAAGCCGTGCGGATTGTGTTCCGCGGCGTCTGGTCGCACGGCAATGGACCCGACTTCCGGGATGCCATGATCGCGCTCGGCGACAGGGAACTGCGTGCCGGATCGATCGAAATCCACCGCCACGCCGCCGACTGGCGCAGCCACGGTCACGATCGCGACCCGGCGTACAACGACGTGGTGCTCCATGTCGTTCTGATGGCAGATACGTTGCCCACCCGGCGTGCCGATGGTGCGACGATACCCGTGGTCATCGCCCCGGCAACACCCACCGATCTTCGCGCTGGACAGTCAGACGGGTGGTCGATGGTCGGCGGCGAGGTCTGCGCGGCGGAACTGGCCGTCACGAACCCGAAAGCGATCCGGGACGCCGTCGACGCATTGGGAGACCTTCGGCTGGGCCACAAGAGCGCCCAGATCGAAGCCAGACTGGTCGGCCAGGAACCGGGCGAGGTCCTCTTCCAGGAGATCATGGAGTCTCTCGGCTACACCGCGAACCGCCAACCCATGCGTGCGCTGGGTCAGCTCGTGCCGCTCCAAGCGCTGACAGCACTGGCCGCGACACAACCGGCGGAACACCGGCGCCTCCTGCCGATTGCGGCCCTGCTTGGCGCCGGCGGCTTTCTGCCCCTGTCTCAGTCGCTTCAGGAGATCGCGAGACTGTCGGTCGAGGACGTGCCGCTGATCGAACGATTGTGGACCGATCACCTCACGGCCTGGCACAACGATCCCATGGCGCCGACGAGATGGAATCTCACCCGCGTCCGCCCGCTCAACCATCCGGTGCGCAGAATCACGGCTGCTGCGCTTATCGCTTCGTGGAACGACGGCGCCCTAGTTGCGTCGGTGCTCGACCTGATCCGCGGTGGCTCGCCGGTGGAAACCGCGCTGGTCGACGCCGCGCTCTGGCGCGGCCAGCGCCTTCTTGGCGAGGGACGCGCCATCGCTGTGGTCACCAACGCCATGCTCCCCTTCGCCATGGCATTGGCCGCCCACACCGGCGACGACGATCTCTCCGAAGCCACCAGCCGGGCCTGGGAACACCTTCCCGGCGAAGAGCCCAATCAGATCACGCGTCGCGCCCAACGCCAGATCGCCGGCGACATCCGGCTCGGCTCCTGGAACGCCCGAGGCATGCAGGGGTTGATCCACCTCGATTCGGCTCTCTGCACCCCCAGGCGCTGTTTCGAATGCCCCATTGCGCACCTGGTCGTCCGCCAAACGCCGTAGCCTGGCCGAGTCTCCAATCATTCCGTAGCCTCGCCATTCATGGCGCTTTCATGCGACGCGGCCGTCCGATGTCACCACCCACGCTGTGAGGCGGCGCCAGAAATGGTCAGGCAACGGGATTCCATTCTGGCCCCTGTCGGTCCGAAGGACCATCGCCCCGTGAGCCCGGCCCGTTTACGGCCGGTCGGGCCTCGCGGGATTGGCGGCCCGGGATGCGATACTGACCGAACGCACCTCGATCGACGCACATCTCCAGGAGATGCCCCATGCCACCTGCCACGATTCTCGACTCCCACGTCCACCTCTGGGACACCGACCGGTTTCGCATTCCCTGGCTCGACGACATCCCGATGCTGAACCAACCGATGGGGCTCGACGAGTATGCCGCGGCAACCGATGGGTTGCCGATGGATGGATTGGTCTACCTACAGGTCGAAGTTGCGCCGCCCTACGCGTTGACGGAAGCTCGTGAGATCGCCACCCTGGCAGCCAGCAACGCCATCATTCAGGGGATCGTCCCCTGGGCGCCGCTGGAATTCGGGGATCGCTGCCGGCTCTTCCTCGAGGAGCTGGTGGCCATCAGCCCGCTGATCAAGGGAGTCCGCCGAATCGTGCAGGGAGAACCAGATCCCGCCTTCTGCCTCCAGCCCGACTTCATCCGCGGCACACAACTGCTCGCCGAATTTGGATTGAGCAGCGATCTCTGCTGCAACTGGCGGCAGTTGGGCCAGAATGTGGAGCTGGTGAGCAAGTGCCCGGACACCCTCTTCATCCTCGACCACATCGCCAAACCCGACATTCGGGAAAACGCGTTTGAACCGTGGGCCAGTCAGATCACCGCGCTGGGCGCGTTCGAAAACTGCTACTGCAAGATCAGCGGGGTCCTGACCGAAGCCGACCATCAGGCGTGGGAGATCGATCAGGTCAAACCCTACGTCATGCACGCGCTCGGAGCCTTCGGTGAGGATCGGGTCGTCTTTGGCAGCGACTGGCCAGTCGTCACCCAGGCCGCGTCCTACAAGCGCTGGGTCGAGGTGCTCGCCGACATGACCGCCGGCTTCTCCGACGAGGCAAAAACGAAACTCTGGTCCGCCAACGGGCGCCGTTTCTATCGTCTCGAGCGGCGGTCCGAATCCGATGGGTGAAGCCAACGGCTGAGACGCGTCGTTGGCCGCGTCGAGAGTCGCGGCCACCAATCAACACCGTTTGGGATGAAGAAGCAGACGTATCCTGCCAGCAGTGCGAGGGAAGACGACGATCTCACTCACGCGACCGAGGCATGTTAGCCACCGGTTGAAACCGGTGGCTTCGTCCAGAGCCGGTATCCCGGATATCATGCAATCTGCACAAAACGGTGGCGGATGGGCTGTGCACGATGCATCTGACCGGCGCAGCCGCACCTGCTCGACAATTCAGTGTTCGAAACCGGGTGACTCCGGTTCACCTCGATTCCGGAGTACCGAATGACCGTCGAAGCGGCAGCGTCCAGGCGAGTAGGTCTCATACCGCCGGCCGGTCCGTTCAGCAACAGAGACGAATTCGGTCAGCTCGATCATCGCCGCGCTCCTTTGCTGGAGGGGATTGCGTCGTATCGCGATCGCGGCATGCTCCCCTTCTCCACCCCGGGGCACAAGCTGGGCACGGGAATCGATCCGGAACTGATCGCGCTCTATGGCGAGCAAGCCTTTCTCTCCGACATTCCAGTCAGCGGCGGCGCCGACAGCATTCACTTCAATTGGGAAACCTGGCGGCTGGCCGAAGAACTGGGAGCCGACGCCTGGGGCGCCGACCGGACCTTCTATCTCGTCAACGGTTCATCGACCGGCAATCTGGCCACGCTGCTCGCCACGATCAAACCCGGCGATGAAGTCGTCGTCGCTCGTGATGTGCACAAGAGTCTGCTCGTTGCGCTGATTCACTCCGGCGCCAAACCGGTGTATGTCGCACCAACCCTGCATAAGGAACTGAACATCGGCGTCGGCGTAGCGCCATCTGAGATCGCAGCAGCGCTCTCTCGCCATCCCGACGCCCGAATGGTCATCCTGGTCAGCCCGTCCTATTGCGGCGTCTCCTCAGACCTGCCGGCCATTGCCCGCATCGCCCACGAACGGGGCGTCCCCCTCTATGTCGACGAAGCCTGGGGACCTCATTTCCACTTTCATCCGGCGCTACCACCGTCGGCGATGGATTCGGGAGCCGATGCCGCAGTGGCCAGCACCCACAAAGTGCTCGGCGCATTCACCCAATCGGCAGTGCTTCACGTCCAGGGCGCCCGCATCGACCCGAACAAGGTCGGCGCGGCGGTCAGCCTCTCCCAGACTACGAGCCCGGCAGCTTTCATTCTGGCCACGATCGACGCCTGCAGGCGGCAAATGGTGCTGAATGGCGCCACGCTCGTCGAACGAGCCATCGAGCTCGCAGAGCGCGCCAGAACGCGTCTGCGGAGCCTTCCCGGCATCGGCGTGCTCGACGGCGCCACGCTTGCCGTGCGCGACTACGACCTGACCAAGCTGGTCATCGATGTGCACGGTCTGGGATTGACCGGGTATCAGGTGGAGACCCTGCTGCGCGACGACCACCAGATCAACCCCGAATCGAGCGACACGACCGGCGTGATCTGCCTGATTACCGTCGGCGACACCGACGACAGCATCGACCGCCTGATTCACGCGTTCGAGTCGATCGCCGCGACCTATGCCGGCACGATGCACATGAATGGCCACAACGGATCGAGTCTCCGGTCGTCGGGCGCCATCGTCGCGCCCGGCATCCAGGCCATGTCCCCGAGGGAAGCGTTTTTCTCCCGATCCCGGGCCATCCCCTTGCGCGAATCGATCGGCGAGATCTCCGCCGAGCTAGTCATCCCCTATCCGCCGGGGATTCCCGTGTTCACGCCGGGCGATGTGATCACCGCCGAAAAGCTCGACTATCTGATCGCCGGAGCGGCCCAGGGGCTCTACATCTCCGGCGCCGCCGACCATCACCTGCGCACGATCAACGTCGTCGACGCGCCTCGCAGTCCGTGGATGCCGAGTCCGTTCTACACGAGCAGTCAGCAGTCGGCAGTCAGCAGTCAGGACGATTCGTAGGGATGTTCCGATCCGGCGCCTGGCCCATCTCCTCACAGGTCAGGTCGTAGCGGCGATCCCTTGTGGTCGCCGACGGCCCGCAGGGCCGTAAACCGCCGCCACATGCAACGTCGTTGGCGATTGGCGGCAATTGAGGCTCCACTCCGCTTCGCTCCGTTCCGCCACCGGCGGGGACAAGCCACCGCCGCTACCCGTTGGCGATCCTGGCCAGCCGCCGACCCGCGTCCTCCAGCGTGTCTTCCGATTTGGCGAAACAAAACCGGGCGTGCAGGGGCGCGGTATCGGGCTCCTGATAGAAGGCCGAGGGCGGAATCGCCACGACGCCGGCCTCCCGGATCAACCAGGTGCAGAATTCCACATCCGAGTCGAAGCCGAATTTCGAGACGTCGCTCATCAGGAAGTAACTCCCCGAAACGGGCATGGGCGTCAAACCGGCCGCGATGAGGATGTCGGTCAGGAGTTGGCGGCGTCGTTCGTAAGCGGCCGAGAGCTCATCGTAGTAGCCATTCGTTCCCGCCACCGTCAAGGCATGCGCCATCGCCATCTGGAACGGCGTGGATGTGGCAAAGGTCATGAATTGATGGACAACCCGGACGGCCCGATTCAACGCCGCCGGGCCGATGGTGTAACCAATTTTCCATCCGGTCAGACTGAAGGTCTTGCCCGTCGACCCAATGGTCAGGGTGCGGTCCCACATCCCATCCATCGCCGCCAGCGACCGGTGGACGGCGTCGCCGAACACTATCCTGTCGTAGACCTCGTCGGTGATGACCAGCAGATCGTGCTGCTTGGCGAAGGCCGCCACCCACTCCAGCTCCGCCTGCGTGAAGACTTTACCCGTCGGGTTGTGTGGCGTATTCAGCAGAAGGGCTTTCGTCCTGGGCGTGACCGCCGATTCCAGCGCTTCGTGCGGCAGAGGCCAGTCCGGTGCATGCAACCGAACCGGCACAAACGTCGCTCCGGCCAGCAATGTGGCGGCGGGATAGGAGTCGTAGAAGGGCTCGAACGCCAGTAGCTCGTCTCCTGGTCCCAGGAACGCCTGAAGCGCGGCGTAGATCGCCTCGGTGGCTCCGGTTGTGACGGTTACCTCGGTTTCCGGGTCGATCTCCCGATCGAGCTGCGGCGTCCAGGTGGTCGCGATGGCCTTGCGCAGCGCAGGCTCGCCATGACTGACGGCGTACTGATTCTGCTCGGCACCAATCGCCGCAATCGCCGCCTCTTTGACGAAATCCGGCCCGGCGAAGTCAGGAAATCCCTGTCCCAGGTTGACCGCGCCATGCTCCCGGGCCAGCCGCGACATCTCGGTGAAAACCGACTGCCCAAACCCCGCGATCTTCGGGTGAGCAAACCTGCCTGCCCCACGCAAACTCCCAGTCACCCCGTCACCACCGCCTTAATTCCCTTTGCCTTTTGCCCTTCACCCTTTGCCTAGCTCAAAAACCCCGCCTTCAACGCCACCGCTTCCATCTCGGCGATCGTCTCGCCGAAGACTTCCATCGCGGCCCGGAAGGGTTCGCCGGTGGTCGGATCGACGCCAGCCTTCTGCAGCAACGACACGGGGTAATCCGATCCGCCCGCCCGCAGCATATCCAGATAGCGTTCGGCGCTCGATTCGCCGTTGTCCCGGATCGCTTTGGCCAGCGCGATGGCGGAAGAGATACCGGTCGAATACTGATAGACGTAGAAGGCGTGATAGAAGTGAGGAACTCGGCACCACTCCATCCTCGACCGGTCGTCGTTGAGCACACCCGGACGATAGACGTCGGCCGCTCCGCCGTAAATCTCCATCAGCGTTTCACGTGTCAGCGGCTCGCCTGCTTCGGCCCGACGATGGGTCTGGTACTCGTAATCGGCAAACATCGTCTGACGAACCAGCGTGCCGTTGATCGTGTCGGCGAAGCGGTCGAGAATGCTGAACCGCTCGATCAACGCATCTTCCGGCAGCGACCGGAGGAGATCCCAGGTCAGGAGCACCTCATTGACCGTCGACGCGATTTCGGCGCTGAAGATCGTGTAGTCGGCGTAGTGATAGGGCTGGGCGTTCATGGCGTAGTAGGAATGCATGGCATGCCCGGCTTCGTGGGCCAGCGTGTAGACATGATCCATGGAGCCATTCCAGTTCATCAGCATAACTGGCAGCGACCCGTAGGTGGACGTCGAATATGCGCCGGACCGTTTCCCCTGCGTTTCATGCCAGTCGACGACCCGCTTGTCGAAGAGCATCTGCAGGTCGTCGACATACTGCTGTCCGAGCGCGGAGACGCCCTTCAGCACGATGTCGATCGCTTCGCTGATCGAGTATTTCGCCTCCGGCTCAGGGGCAAGCGGCACGTACACGTCATAGAGCGCCAGATCGTCCAGACCCAGGATGCGCGACCGGAGCGAAAAGAACCGTTCGATGATCGGCGAGTTCTCCCGAACCGCCTGGATCAGCGCGTCGTAGACCGATTCATCGATGTTGTTCCCGTAAAGGGCTGCCTGCCGGGCCGAGTCATACCCTCTGGCTCGTGAGTAGAAGACATCAGAGCGGACCGACGCCGCATGCAAACTGGCGATCGAATTGAGGTGCCCTTCGTACTCCGTCATCAGCGAGTCGTAGGCGGCGCTGCGAATCTCCCGGTTCTTGCTTTGCAACAGGAGTTGGTAACGCCCTCTGGTCAGCTTGACGTCGTTGCCATCGTCATCCTTGACCACGCCGAAGTCGAGATCGGCGTCATTGAGTGCAGAAAAGGAATCGGGCACACCGCGAGCGACATCGTAGGAACCGGCCAGCAGCTCCTCGACTTCGATCGATCGGGTGTAGGGCCGCATCCGGCCAATCCCTTCCAGCGTGTGGGCATACCCTGCCAGCGCGGCATCCGACGCCAGCGCCTCGAACCGCTCGGCGTCGAGTTGAAGCAGCTCCGGCCGAAAAAATGCCAGCTGCTGGCTCGCCCCGATAGCCATCGTGATCGCCCGGTCGTAGGCGGCCTGGCGCTCCGCATTGCCGAGATCCTCGTCGTGACGCATGTGCGCGTAGGTCGCCAGACGGTCGATCGTCAGGCTGGCGGCATTGATGTCGTCCAGCGCCTGCTTCAGCCGCTCCGCCGACTCGCCCAGGTTTCCCCGGTGCGCTACTGCTTTCGCCACCAGATCCGGAGCAGCGGCAAGGTCTGCTTCCCACTCGGCATCCGACGGGTAATAGGAGGACAGATCCCACGTTTCTTCGACAGGGATATCGGCTCGCGTTGGTTGTTCAGTAGCGACGGACATGGAAACTCCTTCGACAAGCGCTAGCACATTCGGTTGCCAACTATAGCCGCCGGTGACAGGAAAAGCGGCGCCAGTCCTATGGATAAATCCAAAGGCTAAGACGCCTGGTTCCTGTTGTCAGGATCGCCTCTATCCAACAACCCGCTCGTCGGATGGCGCCACGCGCACCCACGACGGCCCAGGCGTCTTAGCCCGGGCGTTTCAACGCCGGGTCCCGGGACGTGACTAACAGCGCGCAATACGACTTAGTGTCACATTGACAATTACTCACGACCTGCGTAGTCTGAAGCGAATTGCAGCGATGTCTGCGCCCGGCGATCGCCAAATGCGCACATCGCGACCCCGGTAGAGTCATTCCCGGGGCATTCGTGAAAGTTGGAAACAGGACAATGACCTCGATCATCAACCCGAATCAGCTGCGTGGCGCCGATCCGCTGCCATATGGGTCGAAACCCAACACCTGGTTCGACAACACGCAGCTCGGCACGGCGACCTGCGTTCCCGAAGAGGGAACCGGCGCTTACGAGACATTGCTCACCTATGGCGCCACGCCCCTTCGCCAGGAGCGGATTCCACGCGACTACTTCAAGATGCCCGCCGAGGAGCGGGACGCCCGCACCTGGGAGCTGCGCCGGGCGATCGGCGACCAGCTGGTCATCCTCGGTCACCACTACCAGCGCGACGAAGTTGTGCAGTTTGCCGATTTTCGGGGCGATTCCTTCAAGCTCTCCCAGCAGGCAGCCAGCCGCACCGATGCCGATGTGATCCTCTTCTGCGGCGTCCATTTCATGGCCGAAAGCGCCGATATCCTGGGCCAGCCGCACCAGCAGGTCATTCTGCCGAACCTGGAAGCCGGCTGCTCTATGGCCGACATGGCCAAACCGGATGACGTGATGGCCGCCTGGAACCAGCTTCGCGATCTGGGCATCGGCGACATCATTCCGGTGACCTATATGAACTCCGCGGCCAGTCTGAAAGCCTTCTGCGGCCGTCATGGCGGCATCGTCTGCACCTCATCGAACGCACCACGCGTCTACGACTGGGCATTCGAACGGGGCCAGCGCATCATCTTCTTCCCCGACGAGCACCTCGGTCGCAACACTGCGATCAAGAAGGGCATCCCCCACGACAAAATGGTGGTCTGGGACCCGTTTCTTCCCATGGGGGGCAACACGCCGGAACAGCTGCGCAATGCGGTGGTCATTCTCTGGAAGGGCTACTGCTCCGTCCATGCCCGATTCAGCGTGGAACAGGTGGAAGCCGCGCGAGCGCAGTTTCCGGACGTCAACATCCTCGTTCACCCGGAATGCCGGCACGAGGTCGTGGACATCTCCGACTACGACGGATCGACCGAGTACATCATCAACATCGTCCGCGACGCGCCATCCGGCTCGACCTGGGCTATCGGCACCGAAATCAATCTGGTCAATCGCCTCCAGGACGAAATGCCGGACAAGACGATCTTCTGTCTCGATCCGGTCATCTGTCCCTGCTCGACGATGTACCGCGTCCATCCCGCCTATGTGCTCTGGTCGCTGGAGCATCTGGCAGCCGGCGAAATCGTGAATCGCATCACGGTCGATCCTGAAACAAAGCGGGACGCGCTCATTGCGCTCGACCGGATGCTTTCCGTACCCTAGATCGCAAAGCCAGTCCAAGAAAGGATGTCCGGGGACATGGACTACACCGTTCCTGACGTTGGGGATGATGCGCCCGACTTCACCCTCGAGGGATCGTCCGGCGTGACCGTTTCTCTCAAAGACCTGCGGGGCGACAGCCGGGCGGTCCTCTTCTTCTATCCTCGTGACTTCACCACGGGATGCCAGAACCAGCTGGTGGCGGCAGGCGAGGCGATCGAGCAGTTCCAGGCAGCCGAGACCATGCTCTTTGGCATCAATTTCGGTGACGCGGAGAGCCATTTGCTCTTCCGAACCTCGATGAGCCTGCCCTTCGAGCTCCTCGTCGATCGTGGCATGGCTGTGGCCAGAGCCTATGGCGTCCTCAACCCCGATCCCGACAAACCCGGCGAATTCCTCGATTCGGTGAATCGCACCGTGCTCGTCGTGGGAAAGAACGGCCGGATTCTCTACCGCAGAGCAGGCGCTCCGCCCGTCGAGGAGATCCTCGACGCCATCACCTCGGCAAACGACGATTAGTCTACGTTCTTCAGGACGCGCTTTCGTCCTTCGTAGCTGCAGACCCCCGTGTCTGCCGAGTCTCGCGAGGGTGGCGCCAGGCGATGAGTGCGTGCGCATCAGACGAGCGATCGATGAGCTCGGTGGCCATTGACGACAGCGTTTCCCATGGGAAAGCAGACACGGGGATCTGCGGCTACACGGCGGTGAGATCGCTGTCAAAGTCGTGTTCATCGCCCAATGAACAGAGAACCCATCCCGACGACTGCGTGGAATCCGGGAACGATTTCACCGCGAAGGACAAGGCGTCTTAGCCACCGGTTTTCAACCGGTGGATTCCCACGGTGGATCCGTGTCCATTTCCAGCCTCGGGACGGAGTGCGCGTGGTAAGTTATGCCGGTTGTTTCCGGCGCAGCGGGCAGCCCCGCATCTCGGGTCCCGGTCCATGAGCCTGCTGCGAAGCGCGAGGTACATCATCAGTGTCGATTGCTCCTTTCCAGACTGCCGTCCCCTCCCGCATCGACGGACTCACAGATCTGGCCCATAACCTCTGGTGGTCCTGGAACCGGGAGGCCGTCGAGCTCTTCCGGGTTATCGATCCAGCCGGCTGGCTGGCCACCGAACGCAACCCCGTTCGCTTCCTGTTGACCGTGTCTCCCGTCTATCTGGAAACGGTCGCCGGCGATCCCGAATACCTGGCCGCGTACGATGCCGTCATGGCGCGCTTTCGCGCCGAAACCAGCGACGACAACAGCGCCACCTGGATCGGCCAGGATCGCCCGGCGATGGCGGGGAAAACGCTCGGATACCTCTCGGCTGAGTTCGGATTGCACCCGACGCTGCCGATCTATTCCGGTGGTTTGGGCGTTCTGGCTGGCGACCACATCAAGGCAGCGAGCGATCTCGGACTGAAACTGGTCGGCGTTTCCCTCCTCTACCGGCAGGGATATCTCCGGCAGCGACTCGACGGCGACGGCTGGCAGCAGGATGTGCCCGGCTCGCTCGTTCCGGAGTTCGAACCGGCCACACCGGTGCTCGGTCCGGATGGATCGCAGCTGCAGGTGGAAGTCGTTCTGGACAACCCCGATCTGCCGCTGAAGATCGCCATCTGGCAGGTCCTGGTCGGTCGCCAGGTTCTCCTCCTTCTCGATTCTGATGTCGAAGGGAACCCGGAATGGACGCGCAGCATCGCCTCCCGGCTCTATGGCGGCGACCGCGAACACCGGCTCCGCCAGGAGATCATCCTGGGGATTGCCGGCGTGCGCGCTCTCCACGCCGCCGGATATGACGTCGACTACTGGCATGGCAATGAGGGGCACGCGGCATTCCATCTCCTGGAACGCTGCCGGATGCTCGTCGCCGAAGGCATGACCTTCGAGCAAGCGAGCGAACAGGTCATCTCATCGTCGATTTTCACGACCCACACGCCGGTCGCCGCAGGTCACGATGTCTTTCCCGACGAGATGATCGATCGCTACTTCAGCCACTTCTGGCCCCAGCTCGGCATCGATCGCGACTCATTCCTCGCGCTCGGCGCGCATGAGTCGACAGGACCTGGTTTCAATCTGACCGCGCTCTCATTCCGGTTGTCCGGATACGCCAACGGCGTCAGCAAACTGCATGGCGAAGTCACCCGCACCATGTGGCACGATATGTGGCCCGGCCTGGACGAAGCAGACGTGCCCGTGTCGTCGGTCACCAATGGCGTCCACATCCCCACCTGGATCGGGCGGCACATGGCCGATCTCTACTTCCAGGAGCTGGGCGACGCCTGGCGAGCCGATTCCGACAATCAGGAGGTCTGGGACGGCATCCTCGATGTCCCGGACGACGACTTCTGGGCCCGCCGGCGGCGTTCCAAACGGTCGATGCTTCGCTACATGCGCGACCGGTCACGCGTCCGGTGGCTGGCCAGCCACGACTCGGGAAATGCGTTGATCGGAGCGCCGTTTTTCGAGGAAGGCATTCTGACCATCGGCTTCGCCCGCCGGTTTGCCACCTACAAGCGGGCCACCCTTCTCTTCCACAATCCCGAACGCCTCTCGGCGATTCTGACGAATCCCGAATGCCCGGTGCAGCTGGTTTTCGCCGGCAAAGCGCATCCCGCCGATGAAGGGGGCAAGCGGCTCATTCAGGAGATCGTCTGGAGCACCCGCGATCCCCTCTTCGGCGGGAGGATCGCCTTCGCCGAGGACTACGACATGCAGCTGGCCAGCTATCTGGTGTCGGGTGTCGATGTCTGGCTGAACAACCCCCGGGCTCCTCTGGAAGCCAGCGGCACCAGCGGCATGAAAGCCGCGGCCAACGGTGTGCCGAATCTGAGCATTCTCGACGGATGGTGGGCCGAGGGTTGGGTGCCCGGCAACGCGAACGGGTGGGGCATCGCGCCCTACGAGCAGGACGACGAGCTGAACGACGGCCTGGAAGCCAATGCGATCTACGATCTACTCGAAAACGAGATCGTGCCTCTCTACTACCGGCGCGGCGCCGACGGCGTCCCGCACGACTGGATCACCGTGGCCAAGCAATCGATTCGCACGGTGGCTCCCCAGTTCAGCGCTCGCCGCATGCTCAAGGAGTATGTCGACGATCTCTATGCGCCGGCAGCCGGAGTGGAGCGATAGACCAGTGCAGCGGCAGATTCCGGTGGTGCGCACATGACCCGGCAAGCCCATGGCCGGCATCCGGTAATCGCCGTGACCATTGCCGCGGTGCTGCTGCTGACCGTCGGCGGCTTGTGGCTGCTGGCGCGGGATGCGCCATCCTCCGCTACGGGAGAGATCAACGACGTACCGGGTATCGCCATCACCCCCGCGCAGGGATGTGCGAATTTCGCTCGCTACTGGCTGGACGAAACCTCCGTCGACATCGACGCCGCGGTGCTGGAAGGCTTCACCAACTGCCGCCTGGGAGCCGACGGCGCGTGGTATACGCTCGCTGAGCTCCCGGAAGAGCGGAACACGAATCCTCCCACGATCGATCCCGCCCAGGAAGCAGCGGCAAATGAGCTGCGGGCCCGCATCATCGCCGATCTGGGCACACTCCAGCAGAGCTTCACCGAACGGATGATGCAGGAGCTGGGCAAGGTCTACAGCGATCGATCCAATCCGGTCATCGGCAGAACGCAGGAGGGGGTCTCGGTCTCCAATGTCCGTACGCGCTATGCCCGGATCATCAACGGCATGATGCTCGATCCCAGCCACGATGCGCTGACCGGCTATGTCACCTGGATGATGCAGACCCGCATGGATGCCTACGGCATCTTTCGCCGGGCCTGCCTCGACGACGGCACGATCTTTCTGCGGCAGCCCTGTACCGGGATGGAAGACAATCTCAGTATCCGATACGCTCCCTGGTACTGGGAGCTGGCCAGCGAAGAATGGCTGGACGCCTATCTGCATCATCTCTACGGCGAGCCGGACGCGACACCCGCGTCCTGACCGTTATCTTCGGGGAGAACGACCCGCGTGGCCGACCGACAACCGCCGTTCGAACGACTCGTCATCGCCAACCGGGGCGAAATCGCGGTGCGGGTGCTCCGGGCTTGCCGTGAGCTCGGCATCTCTCCGATCGCTGTCTACGGCCCCGGCGAAGAAAACGCGCTTAACGTTCGGATGGCCGACGACGCCTACCGGTTGGAAGCATCCGACCGCCTCCCCTATCTGAATGGCAACGCCATCATCGAGATCGCTCAGAGATCCGGCGCTGGAGCCATTCATCCCGGCTACGGTTTTCTGGCCGAGAACGCCACCTTTGCCGAGTCGTGCGCTCTGGCGGGCATCGCCTTTGTCGGACCGGGAGCGGAGGCGATCCGGCAGATGGGGGACAAAATCGTCGCCCGGTCGATCGCCACGTCGGCCGGCGTGCCCGTCGTGCCAGGCACCGATGGACCACTCGACTCGCCGGAAGCGGCCCAGGCATGGGCCGGCGAACATGGCTATCCCATCGCCGTCAAAGCAGCTGCCGGTGGAGGTGGTCGCGGATTCCGCGTGGCTCATAGTCCGGACGAGCTCGCCGACGCCTTTCTGGGCAGCGCCGGAGAAGCCGAGCGGTACTTCGCCAATCCTGTTGTCTATCTCGAACGCTATCTCGTGCGGCCCCGGCATATCGAGGTACAGCTCTTCGCGGACAACCATGGCAATGTCGTCTGGCTGGGCGAGCGTGACTGCTCGGTGCAGCGTCGCCATCAGAAACTGATCGAGGAAACCCCGTCCACGTTTATCGACGCAGCGCTACGCACGAGACTCGGCGAATCCGCCGCCGCTCTGGCCCGGACGGTTGGGTACTCGGGAGCCGGAACCGTCGAGTTCATGGTCACCGAAGACCGTGATTTCTACTTCCTGGAGATGAACACCCGCATCCAGGTCGAACACACCATCACCGAGGAAGTGACTGGTTTCGATTTGGTCAAAGAGCAGATCAGCGTCGCCGCCGGCGAGAAACTGTCGTTTACGCAAGACGACATCGCGCCACGCGGCCACGCCATTCAATGCCGGATCAATGCCGAAGACGCCGGCGCTGGTTTCCAGCCGGTGCCGGGTACGCTCACCGCTTTGCGCTGGCCCTCCGGACCCGGCATCCGCGTCGACACGGCGATGGAAGCGGGAGCGTCGATTCTGCCCGCCTACGACTCCTTGATCGCCAAGCTGGTGGCTCATGGCAGGGATCGCCAAGAGGCAACCGCCCGGATGCTGCAGGCGTTGCGCGAGTTCCATATCGAAGGGGTGCCCACCACCATCCCATTCCACGCCAGGGTCCTGGAGACCGCATCATTCGCCAATGGCGACGTCACCACCGCGTTTCTGCCGGAACATCCCGAAGTCATTCCTCCCGCTTCGACCGCGCCGGTCTCCAGTCCGGAGCAATCAGCGACGGAGGCCGCCGAATATCTCATCGAGGTCAACGGGCGGCGCCTCTCAGTGCGGGTCAGTGGCGACGGTCTTCAACCAGCCCCTTCGAAAGCCAATGGCCCGAAAGCGGCCCCTCCCTCCCGGGCTCGCGGCGCCTCCGGCGGCGGGGGCAACAGCAAAGAGGTCGTCAGTCCGCTGCAGGGCACGATCCTGCGGGTCGCCGTCGAAGCAGGCAGCGCGGTCGATACCGGTGACCTGCTCTGTGTGGTCGAAGCGATGAAGATGGAAAACGAGATCACCGCCCAGCGGGCGGGGGAGATCGCTTCCGTCGACGCCACCCCCGGCGCCACGGTTTCCGTCGGAAGTGTGCTCCTCCGGTATGTCTGAAACTGCCGTTCAGCATCTTCCGGTGTTGTTGAACGAAGCCGTCGACGCGCTTGCGCCGCGAGATGGTGGCCGGTACATCGACGGCACATTCGGGGGCGGCGGTCACACCCGCTCCATCCTGGACCGTTCGGCGCCCGGTGGACAGGTGCTGGCGTTCGACCGCGATCCCGAGGCCATCGAACGAGCCCGGCAGCTATCACAGACGCCTTCGTACCAGGACAGGCTAGCCTTTGTCCACGCCAGTTTTGGCGAATTGCGGACGATCGCGCCGAGCTTTGGATTCGCGCCAGCCGATGGCATTCTGCTCGACCTCGGACTCTCCTCATTCCAGCTCGATGCCCCTGGCCGCGGTTTCGCGTTCGGCCTCGATGGCCCGCTCGATATGCGGTTCGATACCTCGACCGGACCGAGCGCAGCCGATCTTGTGAACACCCTGGACGAGGAGGAGATCGCCCGGATCATCTGGCAGTTCGGGGAAGACCGAAACTCGCGCCGCATCGCGGCGGCGATCATGCGGGCGCGGTCGTCCGCTCCGATCGAAACGACGCCTCGTCTGGCATCGATCGTCGAACAAGCGGTCGGCGGGAGACGCGGCGCTCCGACCCATCCCGCCACCAGGACATTTCAGGCTCTGCGCATTGCCGTCAACGAGGAGCTGGAAACGCTTGCCTCGGTCCTCCCCGATGCTGTCGCCACCCTGGCGCCAGGTGGCAGATTGGTCGTCATCGCTTTTCATTCGCTGGAAGACCGCATCGTCAAACAGTTCCTGAAACGTGAATCGACCCAGTGTCTCTGTCCGCCCGAGCAACCGGTCTGCACCTGTCGTCACGAAGCGTCACTTGCGCTCGTGGGCAAAGCCATCAAATCAGGCCACGATGAAATCGCGCGAAATCCCCGCAGCAGGAGCGCCATCATGCGGGTGGCGACCCGGCTCCCCGCGTCTGTGAGCACTGCCGCATGAGCACCGAGTTCTCCCCGCAGCAACCGATCACGTTGACCGAGATCCTGACCGCAACCAATGCCGGGATCATCGGTGATCTCGCGGAAGGAACCACCTTTCGCTGGATCGAGCGCAACTCCCGCTCGATCGCGCCGGGAGATCTCTTCATCGCGGTCAAAGGCGAGCGATTCGACGGTCACGCCTTCGTCGATCATGCCGCCGGCCAGGGAGCGTCAGCCGCGCTGGTGTCGCGCAGCTGGACCGACGAGCGCTCGGGCCCGGCTCCTCTTCCCCTGCTGGTCGTCGACGACCCCGTGCTGGCCCTGCAACAGGTTGCGGCGGCGCGACGTCAGTCGATGCCATTGACGGTGATCGGTGTGACCGGCAGTCTGGGCAAAACGAGCACAAAAGAGAGCATTGCCGCGGCACTCTCCCCCGCTCGCCGCGTCTATCGCAGTCCGGGCAATATGAACAGCGAGATCGGTCTGCCTCTCTCCCTGCTGGAGATTCCAGTCGATACCGACGTAGCGGTGCTGGAGATGGGCGGCGCCTACGCATTGGGGGAACTGGCCCTGTTGGCAGGGATCGGCAAACCACAGATCGGCGTGGTAACCAACGTCATGCCGATCCACCTCGAGCGTATGGGCACGATCGAGGCGATTGCTGAAACAAAAACGGAGCTCGTCGCAGCGCTTCCCGCCGACGGGTTCGCCATTCTCAATGTGGCCAATCCGTGGGTTGCGGCAATGGCCGAACGGAGCGATGCGACCGTTCTCTCCTACGCCATCGAGCATCCGGCAATGGTCATGGGCTCCGATGTGCGGACATTCGGGCTCGATGGCATTGCCTTCCAGCTGGAAGGAGAAGCGGGTTCGCGCCGGCTTGCCCTGCCGATGGCCGGGGTGCACTCAGCGGAACTGGCTCTCGCCGCCATCTGCGCCGGTTTGGCCACCGGTGTCTCCGTCGATCAGGTGATCGACGGCCTTTCCCGGCCGGGCGTCCAGGTGAGGTTGGTACCGATGCCGGGTCCCAACGGTTCGCGGCTGATCGACGACACCTACAACGCCAGCGCCCCGTCAGTCCTGTCCGCCTTGCGCCTGCTTCAGGAAATCCCCGCCAGTCGCCGCATTGCCGTTCTCGGCGATATGCGGGAGTTGGGCGACGAAACCGCGGCCCAGCATGAAGCGGTCGGCTCTGCTGTCGCTGGGGTTGCTGACCTCCTGTTCACCTTCGGCGATATGGCTCGCCAGATCGCCGCTTCGGCACGCGACCGTGCAGTCGACGCCAACGGGCCGGACGTGACATCATTCGGGGTCGATCAGCGCGACGCGCTCACCAGCGCTCTTCTCGCGGAGTTGCGCCCAGGCGATGTGGCGTTGCTCAAGGGATCGCGCGGCCTGGAGATGGAGACAATCGTGGCGAGTCTACGAAACGCGGTCGCGGACTCACCCGCAGACGCATGATCGATTCTTCCACATACACCCTTTCGGCAATCGCGCCGCTGATATTCAGCGTGATGCCGGAAGACCCCAACCAGAATCTGGCCGTCTCCATGGCGCTGGCTGGTTTGGCGTTCATCGTCACCCTCATCATTGGCCGACCGATCGTAACGCTCCTGCGCGCAAAAAAAGCCGGCAAACAGATCCGCGCCGAAGGCCCCCAGAGCCACATGGTCAAGATGGGCACGCCGACCATGGGCGGCATCATGATCTCCACCACGGTGGTGTTGTTGACCGTGGTGTTCAACCTGGCCGGGCGGCTCTCGATGCTCCTGCCGGTCGGTATTCTGGTGGCGACAGCGATTCTCGGCGCAATCGACGATCGGCAGAGTTTCGTCGGCGCCACCAAGCACGGTATGAGCGCCCGCCACAAGTTCAGCTGGCAGCTGGCGATCGCCACGGTGGCGGCGGTCATCCTCTACCTTCCCGATCCGTACGGATTGGGGCTCCATCACATCTATATTCCGTTCATGGGCCGCTACAGCATCGGGCTGCTCTACATTCCGATCGCCATTCTCACCATCGTGGCCATGTCCAACGGGGTCAATCTCTCCGACGGGCTCGATGCGCTGGCGGGCGGTTTGACCGCGATTGCCTTTGTCGCCATCGGCGTCATCGCCTATCAACAAGGCCAGCTCGGCGTCGTCACGCTCTCCTTCACGATGGTCGGCGCACTGCTGGGTTTTCTCTGGTTCAACGCCCATCCGGCCCAGGTCTTTATGGGAGATACCGGGGCCCTGGCGCTCGGAGCGACCATGGCCGTTGCGGCGTTCATGACCGGCCAATGGCTCCTCCTGCCCATCGTCGGCGTTGTCTTCGTCGCCGAAACCCTTTCGGTCATCATCCAGGTGCTCTACTTCCGCTTCAGCGGCGGAAAGCGAATCTTTCGGATGACCCCCCTGCACCATCATTTCGAGATGCAGGAAGGCTGGTCCGAAACCCAGGTGACGCTGCGCTTCTGGATCTTTGGCATGATGGCCGGGTTGGTCGGCGTCGCGCTCGCGCTCCTCTAGTTCCGAGGTTTCCCCCGTGTTCGACATCTCCGGCAAACGCGTAACCGTCATGGGGCTGGGCACCCGCGGCGGCGGCCTTGGGGTGGCGACCTACCTCTCCACCCATGGCGCCATCGTCACCGTCACCGACAACCGCACCACCGATCAGCTCCAGGAGCCGATCGCGTCACTGGCCGGATTGCCGATCGCCTATTCGCTGGGTGGTCATCAGGAGCGGGATTTCACCTCGGAAAATGCGGACATCGTGATCCGCAACCCGGCGGTCCGCAGAAATTCCCCATGGCTCGAGCTGGCCCGAACATCGGGTGTCGCGGTCGAGATGGAGATGTCCCTCTTCCTGCGACGTTGCCCGGCGCCGGTCATCGGGATCACCGGCACGAAAGGGAAATCGACGACATCGGCGCTCGCCGGCGAAATGCTCAAAGCGTGGCGGCCCGATGCGGTGGTCGCTGGCAACATGGGTATCTCGGCCGTGGCCCATCTCGATGCCATCGCCGCCGACACCCCCGTTCTGCTGGAGATCTCCAGCTGGCAGCTGGAAGGTCTGGACGAACATGGTCTGGCGTCGCACATCGGGGTGCTGACCAACATCTCGCAGGATCATCTCGACGCCTACGACACGTTCGATGACTACGCCGACTGCAAGCGCAGCATCGCCCATCACATGAAAGAAATCGATTATCTCATCGTCAACAGCGACGACCCAGAGGCCATGAAAGCGATCGCTTTGACCGAAGCCCGGATCATCCGCTTCTCCTCCGTCGATCCAGAGGCCGACGTCGTTGCCCTCGACCGTGAGGTGCGCTGGAATCTGGACGGTCGCTCGGGCGCGATCGCGCTTCCCGACCGGCCTCACTATCGAGGCGCGCCACTGCGCGCCAATGTAGCTGCCGCGGTCGCCGCGGCGATGGTGCGCGGCGCTCCAGTCGAAGCGATCGAACAGGGACTGGCGGCATTTCAGGGAGTGGCGAACCGTTCCGAGTTCGTGGCCACGATCGACGGGGTCGACTACATCAACGACACTGCGGCAACGGCTCCGGCCGCGGCCACCGCGGCGCTGGCCGCTCTGCAGGGAAGAACCGCTCACGTTCTGGCGGGTGGCAGCGACAAGAAATCGGACCTGACCCCGCTCGCCGGCGCGCTCGCGGCCTCCGCGGCGACCGTCACGTTGCTCGACGGCACCGCCACGCCGGCGCTCGAGGCCTTGCTGCGGAAAAGCGGTACGTCGATCACCGGCGTCTTCGGTTCCATGGCCGAAGCCGTTCATGCGGCTCGCGCGGTCGCGTCACCGGGCGATGTCGTTCTCCTCTCTCCCGGTTGCGCGTCGTTTGGTCTCTTTCGCGACGAATTCGACCGGGGCGAACAGTTCCGTCAGGCGGTTCGGTCGCTGGTTCCAACCGAGGAGGCTCGCTCATGACTCGTCCCGCACTACCTCCCCCCGGCAGCCACGTCCACTTCGTCGGCATCGGCGGGATCGGCATGAGCGGACTGGCCCGCATGCTCCATGAGATGGGATACCGGGTGTCCGGCAGCGATTCCTCTGATTCTCCCCTGCTCGGCGAGCTTCGAGCCGCCGGTATCGAGGTGTTCTCCGGACACGACGCAGCGAATCTGGCCATCCGGCCCGATCTCCTGGTGCGCACGTCGGCGGTAACGTCCACCAATCCCGAAGTCGCCGGAGCGGAAGCAACCGGCATCCCGGTCATGCGCCGGGCTGAGTTCCTCGGCGCCATGACCGACCTGAAAACGACCATTGCCGTTGCCGGCACCCACGGGAAGTCGACAACCAGCAGCATGCTCACCTCAGCATTGCGGCATCTTGGTCTCGATCCGTCCTATGCGGTTGGCGCCATCCTCCACGAAACCGGGACGAACGCCGAGTTGGGAGCGGGGGAGCTCATGGTCGTCGAAGCCGACGAGTACGACCGTTCCTTTCTGGCGCTCCACCCCGCCCACATCATCATCACCAACGCCGAGTACGACCATCCCGACATCTTCGATTCGCCGGCCGACTATGAAGCGGTTTTTGTCGAGTTCGCCCGCCAGATGCGCCCCGGCGGCACCCTGGTCATCCGCGGCGATGATGAAGGCGCAGCAGCAGTCCTCCAAAATCTCATCACCACCAAGAACCCTCTCCCGCGGTCGGGAGAGGGCAGGGTGAGGGACAATCCGCGGTCGGGAGAGGGCAGGGTGAGGGACAATCTGCGCACCTTCGGCTTGCGCGAGGGGCTAGACTGGACTGTGACACCAGGGAACGGCTCCTGGCAGTTCCGCGGTCCCGGGGGTGCAACCGAAACCGTTTCGTTGCAGGTACCCGGTCTGCACAACGCGCTCAACGCCCTTGCCGTCGTCGCAATGCTCGATGCACTGGGCGTCTCTTTCGCAGACGCCTGCCGTGCCGTCGAGGCATTCACGGGCATTGGCCGGCGTTTCGAGATCAAAGGTGAGCAGGACGGAGTGCTGGTGATCGACGACTACGCTCACCATCCCACCGAAGTCGAGGCGACGTTGAAAACAGCACTGGCCACCTACCCCGATCGCCGGCTTTGGGCGGTTTTCCAACCGCACACCTATTCGCGCACAGCGGCATTGCTCGATGAGTTCGCCGCCGCGTTCGCTCTGGCTCCCAACCGGGTTCTGCTCGACGTCTATGGGGCCCGCGAAGTGAACGATGGCAGCGTGACGGACGAGGACATGCGCCGCATTGCCGGTGAGGGCGGACAGCGCGCGAAGGATGTCGCGTCGGCCACATCGTTGCTGGCAGGACAGGTCGATCCGGGTGACGTCGTGCTGACGATGGGAGCGGGAGACATCACCAATCTTGGCCCCAGACTCCTCGAGCGCCTCGAGTCGTGGTCGTGAGCAGCAAGACCGCCGGCCGCGAAGAAGCGATGCAAATTCCGGGCGATACGCCACTCAAAGTCGTTCGCGATACACCGATGTCCCGCTACACCACCTGGCGAATCGGGGGACCGGCCGACTATCTGATCCGGGCTGGAACCACCGACGAATTGGTTGCCGCGGTTCGCTGGGGGGCCGGTGAAGGACTGCCGATCTACGTGATCGGCGGCGGTTCCAACCTCTTGGTCGGCGATCGGGGCATTCGCGGTCTCGTCATCACAGCCCGCACGCCTGGCGAGCGAGCCGAGCATCTTCTGACCGCCGAAGATGGCGGAGACTCCGTGCTCGTCAGCGTCGCCGCTCAAGCGCCCCTCTCCTGGACCGGCAGGTACTGCTCAGAACGTGGCTGGGCCGGCATGGACTGGGGAGTCGGTCTGCCAGGCGCGATCGGCGGCGCCACCGTCAACAATGCTGGCGCCCACGGCACCGAGCAGAAGGACCACCTGCATTCCGTCACCCTGCTGGGCCATGACGGCGCCATCGAAATCAAAGACGCCGCCTGGGTGGATTCCCGCTATCGCATGACACGCCTGAAGGAGATGCCGCATCCCCGCCCCTGGACGGTGCTCGGGGTACAGCTCGCCCTTCCGAAAGGCGATCCCGAGGAACTGCGTCGCCAGGCGGATGCTCACGCCGAGTACCGCAAAGCAACGCAGCCGACCGGCCGCTGCGCCGGTTCGACATTCACCAACCCGCCGGGCGACTTCGCCGGGCGACTCCTCGAAGCCGCCGGATTGAAGGACTTCGCCGTAGGCGGAGTGCGCTTTTCGTCGATTCACAGTAACTTCATCGTCAACGACGGCACCGCCACCGCAGCCGATGTCCGCGAACTGATCGCGCTGGCCCGGGAGCGAATCCGGGCCGAGTTCGGAATCGATCTCCATCCGGAGATCGAGGAAATCGGGGAACGCTAGCACCTCCGCCGCAACACGAAAGGGACTCTCGCATGACCCCGCAGGTCGATCGCACTCCAGGACGCAAGATTCGCGTCGCCATCCTGTTCGGCGGTCAGTCGGAAGAGCACGATGTCTCGCTCCGGTCTGCCCAGACGGTGATCAACGCGCTCGATCCCGACCGCTATGAATTCGTTCCCGTCGGCATCACACGCTCCGGTCAGTGGATTCAGCAGGGCGATCCCATGGCCCGGTTGACCGCGGCTTCTCCCCTCTTCGCGCTCGATCAGGGGAGCGCGCCCCCGCCCGAGGAAACCGCGGTCGAACCGGCCGGTGATCATTTCATCTCCAGCGATATCACGGCGTCGGTCGATGTCGTCTTCCCGGTGCTGCACGGCCCGAAAGGCGAGGACGGCACCGTGCAGGGTCTGCTGGAGCTGGCTGGCGTTCCCTATGTCGGGTCAGGCGTGCTTGGCTCGGCGCTGGCTATGGACAAGGCGATGGCCAAGGAGATCCTGGCCCGTCACGGTGTTCGGCAGGCTCCCTGGATGCTGGTCGAGCGATCTCGCTGGCAGCGCGATCCAGCCGGAATCGCGTCAGAGATCGCCGACACGCTGGGATTTCCCTGTTTCACCAAACCGGCCAATATGGGATCGAGTGTGGGCGTCAAGAAGGTCCACGATCCCTCCGAACTGACCGACGCCATGAGCGAAGCCGCCCGGCTCGACCGCAGAATCGTGGTCGAACAGGGCATCAACGCTCGCGAGCTGGAGATCTCCGTGCTCGGCAATGACGATCTGCAAACGTCGTGCGTGGGAGAGATCGTTCCGGCCCATGAGTTCTATGACTACGAAGCCAAATACATCGACGAACGCTCCCAGTGCCTCGTCCCGGCCGATATCCCGGCATCGGTTGCCGCGGAAGCGAGCAGCACGGCCATCACGGCATTCCGGGCGCTCGACCTGGCCGGACTGGCCCGTGTCGATTTTCTGCTCGACCGGGAAACACACGACCTCTACCTCAACGAGGTGAACACCCTGCCCGGTTTTACTTCGATCAGCATGTACCCCATGCTCTGGGAAGCGTCGGGCCTGTCCAATGCGGCGCTCGTCGACCGTCTCATCGAGCTGGCCATCGAACGACACGGTGAACGGACCTGGGCGCCCGCTCCCGGCGAGCCGATCGGCTCGCGGACCAGTCCCGACTAGCCCAACCGCAACCAAATCGACGGTCATCCCGAGCGAAGCCGAGGGATCTCTCGTTCGGCCAAGCCGTGTTCTCCATGTGCAGCGTTGCCAGACGCGAAGGAGAGATCCCTCCACTCCGCTACGCTCCGGTCGGGATGACGATTGGTGGTGGTCCGGTCGGGATGCGGATCAGTCGCGACTAGCCCTACTTCAGCCAAACCGACGGTCATCCCGAGCGAAGCCGAGGGATCTCTCGTTCGGCCAAGCCGTGTCTCCATGTGCAGCGTTGCCAGACGCGAAGGAGAGATCCCTCCACTCCGCTGCGCTCCGGTCGGGATGACGATTGGTGGTGGTCCGGTCGGGATGCGGATCAGTCGCGACTAGCCCTACTTCAGCCAAACCGACGGTCATCCCGAGCGAAGCCGAGAGATCTCTCGTTCGGCCAAGCCGTGTTCTCCATGTGCAGCGTTGCCAGACGCGACGGAGAGATTCCTCCACTCCGCTGCGCTCCGGTCGGGATGACGATTGGTGCTGGTCGGTCGGGACGACGACTTACGTGGTCCGGTCGGGATGACAGTGCCGCGTTTCGGCCATCGACGATAAATTCGTTTACTCTTAGTGATGCGTGGCCGCACGTCCCGCGAACGTCGCCGCACGCGACCCAACGCATGACTTGACACACAGGCACCATACGAGGGGCAGAGTGTTCGACACCACAACAACACTCGATTCGATAGGCCCACTGGTGGCTTGAGAGGGACTACCGATGCGAGATGATGAAGGACGCCCACTCTTCGATACGGGGCGGCGTGAGTATCGGGACACAGCATCACCAGTATCACCGCCGACTCCTCCCCGCTCGACAACCGAGGCGGTGACCGTTTCACACCAGCCCGTGGCCGAGCGGCCCTCCCGTCCGGCCAACCGGCCGATCCAGACATTCGCCCGGATCAAGGTCGTTGGCGTCGGTGGCGCCGGTGGCAACGCCATCAATCGGATGGTGGCGATGGGTGTGGACGGGATCGAGTTCGTGTCCGTCAACACCGATGCGCAAGCCCTGCTCGAAAGCAAGGCGACGATCGCCGTCCGGATTGGCGACAAGCTGACCAAAGGACTCGGCGCAGGCGGGCGTCCCGACGTCGGCGCCCGAGCCGCCGAAGAGAGTGCCGATCAGCTGTCCGAGCTGGTGCGCGGCACCGACATGGTCTTCATCACCGCCGGTATGGGCGGAGGAACCGGCACCGGCGCTTCACCGGTGATCGCCAAGATCGCCAAGGGCGCGGGCGCGTTGACAGTCGGTGTGGTGACGCGGCCCTTTGAATTCGAAGGAACGCGCCGGCGGCGAGCTGCGGACGACGGCATCCAGACCCTCCGTGAAAATGTCGACGCGTTGATCACGATCCCCAACGAGCGTCTGATCCAGATGGTCGATCCCAAAACATCGATCACCGACGCGTTCAAACTGGCTGACGACGTGCTCAGGCAGGGCATCGGCGGCATCTCCGATCTGATCACCAAACCGGGGATCATCAACCTCGACTTCGCCGACGTTCGCTCGATTATGCAGAATGCCGGGTCGGCATTGATGTCGATCGGCTACGGTTCCGGCGAGACCCGGACGATCGACGCAGCCAAGGACGCCATTTCCAGCCCCTTGCTGGAAACGAGCATCGAAGGCGCCACCGGTGTCCTCTACAACATCACCGGCAGTTCCAACCTGACTCTGACCGAAACCAGCGACGCTGCCGAGATCATCCGCGCGGCCGTCGACGAAGACGCCGAGATCATCTATGGCACATCGATCGACGAATCCATGGGCGACGCCGTCATGGTGACCCTGATCGCCACCGGTTTCTCCGAGCGGCCCTCCACACTCGATTTCCCGGTGCAGCGTCGCCAGCAGCGCGGCCAGCAACCTCGTGGTGGTATGCAGCAGCCGAGAGGCCAGGGACAGTACCGAATCGCTCAGGCTGAAGCGCCAGCTCGCCCGGCTCACCAGAGCCCGGTGCTACCGGACGACGATTTCGAAGAGGAATCGAGCATCATCCGGTTCCTGCGGGAGCGATAGCATCATTCGTACCGAGTCACTCATATGAAATGCCCGTTTTGCCACGAACCCGATTCGCGCGTCACCGACAGCCGCGAAGTCCAGGGAGGTGAATCGATACGGCGGCGGCGCGAATGCGCCGTTTGCGGCAGGCGATTCACGACCTACGAGCGCGTCGAGCTGGCGGCGCTGACTGTCGTCAAGAAGGACGGTCGCCGGCAGGAATTCGACCCGGCCAAATTGCGCCAGAAGCTGAGGGTTTCGCTCACCAAGCGACCAGTCGGCGAGCGTGAGATCGATATGCTGGTGCAGAAGGTCGAGTCCGACCTGCTGGCGCTCGGCACGACGGAGGTGCCGTCGTCAGCGATTGGCGAATCGGTTCTGAAACATCTGAAAGAGCTCGATCAGGTGGCCTACATCCGGTTTGCGTCGGTCTATCGTGAATTCGCCGACATCGAGGACCTGCGCCGGGAGGTCGAGGGGCTGGCGGACAGCGACACGCCGCGCTAGGCGCAATAGCGCTTGCCTCCTTCGCGACGCCGAACAGGCAGCAGAACGGCCATCCCATTGATAGGGATGGCCGTTTTCGCGCCGTCGGCGAATGGGGATCAGGCTGTCGCGGCGGTAAGCTGCTTCTCGACCCGATCGACGATCGACCGCTTCGGGTATCCGCCCATCATTCGGTCGACCGGCTCACCATTCTTGAACATGATCAGGGTCGGGATCGTCATGATGCCGAGCTTGGCTGCGTTGACTTGCTGCTCGTCGACATTCACTTTCACCACCTTGACCGATTCGGAGCGATCCTTGGCCAGCTCCGAGAGCACCGGGGCCATTGCCCGGCATGGGCCACACCAGGGGGCCCAGAAGTCGACGATCACGAGTTTGTCCGACTTGACGACCTCGTCCTCGAACTGATCGTCGGTAATTTCAACAGGTTTGGTCATTCACACTTGCTCCAAACGATGCAATCTTCGGTGGCCGGATAGGCAGCATCTCGTGTCCGCACTCGAGGACACGTGAGATTGCGCGTTTCCTACCATCCCTTCTTTCACAATTATACTCGCCGCTGTCACGCCAGCGGGATCGATGCCGGTCCGGATTCTCCCTGTTATGCCCAATCACCAGACAGACCATTCGACATTTGTGCGCGCTGGTATCGACACGACGCCACTCACCTTTCCCCCCTCTGGCATCAGAACCTACGCCGAGGCGCTCCTCACCCACCTGTCCGAATCGGACTCGGGCGTAGAGCCGGTGCGGGTCGATCCCGCTGCCGCGTTTTCACGCCGCCTTCCGGGCAAAGCCTCCCGCTTTTGGTGGGATGCTGTGGGAACGGGTCTGCGCCGGGGAGAGAAGATCGATCTGCTGCATCTGCTGCATGGCAGTGCGCCGGCGCACTCCTCGGTACCGGTGGTCGTGACGCTCCACGATCTCATTCCGCTGACCGATCCAGCCTATCGCCAGAGTCCCGGCATGCGGCTCTATCAGTCGGTTATGGAACGAACGCTGAACAAAGCCACAGCGGTCATCGTGCCCTCCGCATTCGTCGCCGGCGCGGCTCGACAGCGCTGGGGATGGCCGACAGAACGGCTTCACGTGATCCCCATGGCTGTCGGCGACAACTACGCTCCCGCAAGCGAAGCAGGCGCATTGCCAAGGGAACTGGAGCGGATCGGCGTGCGTCGGCCCTACATCTTCAATGTCGGTGGATTCGATGCCCGGAAGAATCTGCCCCTGCTGATCGAGGCATTCGCCCAGTTTCGAGACGCGGTCGGCGAGCCATATCAGCTCGTCATTGCCGGTGCGCCGCACTCAGCAAACGAACGGGTCTTCCCCCCACTCCCGCCGGTCGTCGAGCGGCATGGTCTGGAAAAGGATCTCCTCCTGCCAGGATTCGTGTCCGAAGCGACGAAAATCGCCCTTTTCCAGCATGCAGCGGTCTACGTGACCCCCTCCCGCAGCGAGGGATTCGGCATGACCTGCCTGGAGGCGATGGCCTGTGGCGCCCCGGTCATCGCCGCCAATCGCACCAGCCTTCCAGAAGTGACCGGAAACGCCGCGCTGCTGGTCGAGCCGGAAACCGATCCGCTGTGCCAGGCAATGATCGACCTGACCTCGAACCCCGAGCAACGCCAGCTCCTCCGTTCGAGAGGCATCCAACGAGCCGCGGAGTTCTCCTGGTCGAGAACCGCATCGATGACGGCAGAGGTCTATCGATCGGTATCGGGATAAGGAAGATAGACGTAGCGGCGATCCCTTGTGGTCGGTCCTGAGCGAAGTCGAAGGATGGCCCGAAGGGCCATAAACTGATGCCGCGCATTACTCCAATGCGTCGCAACCCCGATAGAAATAGAGCTGCATATCGACCCGGCCAACCGGATCCTGCAGACTGGCAAAATTGTCGACCGCCGCGTCCGCGAAGATCTCCGGGAAATCGTCTTGCAGGATCGCATTGACGGCATCGGCCACGGCCAGACCGGTTTGCAGGTCCGAGCTCCAACCGAACGTCAGCGCCAGTCCCACCCGGCACCCCTCGTACTGATCGAGCGCGTCGGCCAGGGTTTGAGAGGTCTCCTCGATCGCGTCGGGATCGCCATTGATCAGACCGGTGGCATCGACCTCGATCGAGAGCTCCACAAGTGTGGGGTCGATCGAACCTGACGCCGCCTGACCAGCCAGCGCCGTCGTGGTGGCCATCGCCGCCGCTTGCTGGGTCACCAACGCCTGAACCGTCGCCTGGGCGGCGCTCACCTCTGCTTGCGCTGTGGCCAGGACGCTTTCGCTACTCGACTCGCTGGCCAGGATGGCGGCGATCGTCGCTTCAGCGGCCGCCTGACCTGCCTGAGCAGTCGCCAGCGCGTTGGCGCCGCTTTCGGCATTCTCCGTGGCAATCATCGCCACTTCGGCGGCTTGGGTCTGTTGGGCGGCAATGGTGGCTTGGGCGCTTTCGGCATCCGCTGTCGCCTGGGCGGCCGCCGTGGCCAGCGCTCTGGCGGAGTCATCGATGTTGGCCTCGGCCAAAGCTTGCTGGGTGGCAAACGCGGCGATTGTCGCCTCCGCAGCCAGCGCATCCTGGGTGGCCAGAGCTTCGGCGGTCGCCCGCTCCTCATCGCTGAGCGCGGCCATCGTGGCCATGGTCTCGGCCTGGGCGGTCGCTTGCGCTTCCAGCAACGCTCGCTGCGTTGCCTCGGCTTCCAGCTGGGCTTGCTGCGTCGCCACGGCCGCCGCCGTGGCCATTGTCTGCGCATCGACGGCGGTGGCCGTGGCGCCCAGACCCTCGAGCTCTTCCTCCTGCGCCTGGCTCGTCGCCAGCGCCGCGGCCAGCTCCGTCGCCTGGTAGTCGGGCAAAGGCGAGGGTGTGGGGGTGGGATCGGGAGTGCCGACGGTGTTGGCCGTCAGAAAGAGCATGGCCAGACCGAGCAGCAGGTCGGCAAACAACCAGCCGCCCAGCAGAATCATGTCGCGGTTTTCCCGCCTGCGCGATCTCACCGGCTATCGCCGCCTGTCTGATGGGTCCGGCCGCTGCGCACGGTCAGTCGCGGCCTGGCCAGTGAATGCGGGAGCGGTTCTCCTGCTCGCCCGTTTCCGGCGATGCCCCCGATTGCGTCCCCTGCAACCACGTCGCATCGGCGCGATCGCCCGCCAGATGCTGAAGCGTCGCGGCCAGCGTATCGAGCCGCCGCATCAGCGTCGCGGCATCGTCGTTCATCTCCCGCTGGCGCAATGACGTCGCGACACTGGCCGCGCTCAGATCCTGAGCGACATCGCTGAGACTCGAAGCCATCGTTGTCTGCTCGGAGAGCAACCGGGAGAGTGTGATCGTCTGCTCCTGCGAGAGCTGACCGATGCGGTTGAACTCTTCCCGCAGCTCTCCCAGCCCCATCGAGATGTCGGCCAGGAGTCGCGATGATGCGCTGACACCGCCAGCGCCGGAACGCAATGCATCGGCCAGTTTGGCGTTGGCATCGGTTTGATCGGCAAGCGCCTGATCGAGATTCGACTGGCTTCGCGCCAGGGTCTGAGCGATCTCGGCGATGCTCTGAACGGCTTCGGACGCCACCCTGCCGGCCTGGCTGGCCGTCTCCGCGGAAGCGATCGATCGATCGGCCGCTTCCGACAGCGCCGACGCAGCATCGGCGAGGTGACGGGTCATGGCAGCTTCGCGCTCTGCGTCTGTGGCCATCAACCGTTCCAGGCTGGCCACAGAGTTCTGCAGCGACCGGTTCTGGTCCCCTGAAGCGGCGATCTCGCTCGTCAGATCCTCCAGCGTCTGCTGGAGACCAGTCGAGACCTGCCGCAGATCGAGGAGCAACCGGTGCGACTCTTCCGCTCCCGACCGCATGCTGGTGGCGAAGAGCCCGAAGTCGGCGATCTCCTTTTCCCGCCGGTTGGCGATCGACGCCAGCCGGTCGTGCTCGGCTTTCAGGCGCACGAGCAGCTCCTGACTGGCATTGTCAAACCGGCTGGCTAGCCGTTCGACGCTGCGAGCCAGCATCGCCGGGCGTCCCGCCCGGTCGGGAGCCAGAGCGACCGTCGCTTCGGCGAGGATGTTGTCCAGCTCGGTCTGGAAGATATTGGCCATCTTCTGAATCTCTTCTTCCCGCTCGTCCCGGCGGCCGTGCGAGTAGAAGGTCAGGAGAATGATGATCAGGATGATGAATGCGTCCAGCAGCGCCACCGAGGAGAAGCGCGGCGAGAGCACCGACGCGGTGCCGCCGAATCCCTGCTCCCAGAGGAGAAGGAATGGCTTGCTGATCGCCTCGGGATTCGCTTCGATGTACTTGCGGTAGTTTCGCGACGCCTCGAACAACGCAAACCAGGTCAGCAGGATCGGCAACAGCACCATGACGTTGCGGATCTTGTCCACCCGGTCGACGATGCGCGGCACATAGCCGCCAGACCGCTTCACGGCATAGGCCAGCGCGATCTTTTCCGTGTTGAACGCCTGACGCATGTCGACGTCCGCCCACCGGAGACGCGCTTCTTCTCCCTCCAGCGACTGGCCAAGATCGCTCAGCCGCTCGGCCGCCTTTTGGTCGATGTCGACGATGTTGCCGACCATCTCCTCGATGTCGGCCGCCAGCACGCGTGGGTCACCGGTCCGGTGGGGCGGGAAGTGGTGCCCATTCTCTCCGGTCGGATACCAGGAAGACCTCACCCCTCCGGAGGAACCGGAGCCGTTGCCCTGCGTTGTGGACTGTGATGAACGAAGACGTCTGCCTATGGGCATGGTGCCCTCCGCAGGAGTGGCTACCGGGAGGTCGGAAGCGCGCCGGAAATCGCGCTGCAACGCATCCGCGCTGTGGAACAATGTACCATTGCACGTCCTCGCTTGTCGCTCGCCGCAACCTGCAAATGAGCTGGGAAGACCGCGAACGTATGCCCTCTCTCGCCGAATTCGACTACGCCATGCTCCGTCCCGGACGGCATGTGCCCGCTATCCGCAAGCTTGGCGGCGGTACTGTCATAGCGCGCGGCGAGGGTCAGCCGTTTCGCATCGTCGGCAATGATGCGGTCGTCTACAAACTGGACAATCCCGGCTTCGGCGCCATTGCGCTCCGCTGTTTTCTCGACGACGATCTTCCCACCCACACGGCGGAAACCTATCGCGCCCTCTCCCAGGCAGCTACGCAGCGGCGACTGCTCGAATCGGCAGGATCGCCGCTGGTTCAGCGCCTTGCCTGGTTTCAGGACGGCATCACCCTGCAGAGCAGCGATCTCCGCTCCTTTTCCGCTCCCGTGCTGGCCACCGAATGGATCGAGGGCCCCACACTTTTCCGGGCCGCGGATCACGCGGCTCGTTCCCGAAACAGCGATGCGCTCATCTCGCTGGCCAGCGGGTGGCAGCGCGCGGTGGAAACGACCCAACAACTGCAGTTCGCCCACGGCGCGCTGTCGCCCGACAATGCCCTGGTCGATCTCCACCGCGGCATCGTGCTGATCGACTACGACTTCTCCTGGTGGCCGGGCATTCCGCCCAAACCGGCCCCCTCTCAGGGTCTCTCCCACTACCGTCATCGACACGGCTCGCAGGGCACCCCCTGGGAAGCTGATGCCTTTGCCGCGCTGGTCATCTACGTTTCGCTGCGGGTGCTGGCCGACAGCCCCGCTCTCAGGGAACGCTACGGACAACCTGCTGTCGTCCGCGACGGCAAACTCCTCTTCGATCAGCGCGATCTCGACAATCCCAAACGGTCTGAGCTCTTCCGGGAGCTCGACATGGTCGCCAGCGTGGAAACCCGTTCACTGGCAACGATCCTGCGCGAAGCGGCCATCCACGACCCCGCGCAGGTTCCCTCGATCGCCGACGCGGCTGCCACAGCCATTGCGGCTCGCCGGGTCATCATCCAGCGACATCAACCGGCCGCTCCACCGCCTGCCACAGAGGAGCCTCTGGCCAGCCCGACTCCTCCCCCAGTGAGCCACGATGCCCCTCCGCGCTCCGAGTCGAACAACTCGACACCGGTGATGCGCGCCGCACTCGATCGGGCCATCGCCACTGGAGACGCGGTGACGGTGACCAGACTCTGGCCGATTCTCTCCAGTGACCCGGAGTCATCCTGGCAAGCAATTCCGGCCAACGCACTCGTCCACAGGTTCATTCAGGCCGGTATCGACGAAGCCATGCGAGACGGATCACCGGAAAAGATCATCGAAGCGGTCTCTGTCGGGCGGTCGTTGGGCGTGCCGACCACTCAGGAGGCGGTGCGCGCTGCGCGCCGCGCCCGATTGGCATTGAAGCTCCAGGAGCAGGTGGCGGTCGCCGTCGAGTCGGACGATCGGGAGCTTCTCTCCGAGCTCAACACGATCGAATCGGTGTTGCCCTTGACCGAGCATGACACGCAGCTTCGTTCCACGATGTCGCTGGCCAGCGAGCTGCGTACCCTGCTCACCGCCATCGAGGCGGATGACGACGAGCAGATTCTCCGATCGGTGGCCGGCGAACTCTGGTCGACATCCGGCTATCTCGATCAGGCGACGATGGAACGCGTCCAGCTGGCCAGGGGCCGCATGCGCTGGAAGGAAGAGATACGCCGGGCGCTCAAAGCCCGGGATGGACTCCGCCTGACGGCGCTACTGGAGATCGAACCATCCGGTGGTTCGGACAAACTGACCGCGACCGAACGCAAGCGGGTGCAACGTCTCGTCGATCAGACCGCGGCCGTGGAGAAACTCTCGGTGGCATTGGGTAGCGGCAGCGACCGCCAACTGGTCGATGCCATGAACGAGGTCGAATCGACCGGCGCCCGGTTGCCCGACGATCTCGACTGGGCCAATGTCAGCTCGATGATCGATCGCCTCAGCCTCGTGACATCGATCCGGCGCGCGGCGCTCTCCCAACCACGCGACTATCCCCGTCTCGGCAGACTCCTTCCGGCGCTCCGGGAGGCATACGGGTCGCAAACTCCCTATCTCGGTGGTGGACTCGATCTCGACCGGCTGGAATGGGAAGTCCAGCGGGAAGCGCACCGTCGCCGCCTGCTCGACGCCATCGCCACCGGCAACGAAACGGCCATCGCGCATGCCGCTTCTCCCGATCCCTATGGCGTCGTCGCCGAACTGCCCGAAGCCCAACGATCGGCGGTCGAGGCGCTGTTGCAGCGCCTCCAGCAGGCGAACCCGCTCAGTTCAGCCGGTTCCTGATCCGGTCCGCGAGGTCGTCGAGCTGCTCGCCGAGCAGGTGCTCCAGCCGGTCCCGGCCAGTGACGATCTCTGATTGCAGACCACCCTGCCAGAGGTATCCCTGCCCGAGATCGGACCGACCCTCCACCTCGATCGGCCACCAGGTTTCGCCGTCGGCCACAATCGCGTCACCGGTGATGGAGACTTCTGTGCCATTCGGGACAGAGAACAACGCCTCAGAGGTCAACCCGGGACCAACCCGGACGTTGAGCGACTCAGCGATCACGATCGCCGACCCGCCTGGCTGCAAGGTGCGGTCACCATCGTATATACCGGGGATCGTGCCGCGCTGGAAATAGAGCACACCGGCCAGCAGCGCATTCGCCACGAGCAGCGCCAGCACGAGTCTCCACAGCTTGCGAGGCAGGCTGCTCCGCGAAACCGACCGCACCGCTCGCTTCCCCACTGGCGGAGCGGTCGCGGCCACCGGCTGGGCAACCTCGAACGCTTGCCTGACCTCCACACTGCCAGTTCGGCGCGCATCGATCGGCTGCGTCACCTCCCGGCGGATCGAGCGGGCGTCGCCCGAACGGAGCATCCCATCCGCTCCCTGTACGAAGAGATCGGCAAAGAGCTTCACATCGTCGAACCGGTACTCGGGTTGCTTGTCCAGCGCCCAAAGCAGCACTTCGTCGACCCAGGGGGGCACGTTCGCCGCCGGATTGACCTCGGATGGAGGGGTCGGCATCCGGTAGAGATGAGCGTGGATGAGATCGCTCGACCGATCCTCCCCCACTTGCCTGACAAAGGGTGGTTCCCCAGTCAACAGCTCGTAGACAACGCACCCCAGTGAGTAAACGTCGCTGGCCGCCGAAACCGGCTCGCCCGACGCCTGCTCCGGCGACAGGTAGGCCGCGGTGCCGAAGGCCATGCCGCCCAGCAGCTCCTGCGGCATGTTGGCTGGCTGCGCCAGACCGAAATCGATGAGTTTGATCGTGCCATCATCGGTGACGATGATGTTCTGCGGTTTGATATCGAGGTGAACCAGTCCGGCCGCGTGCAGCTTGGCCAGCGCATCGGCGATCTGGATCACCCAGCGGGCCACGACGTCGACCGGTTGCGGTCCCTGATCGTCGATGATCTCCCGAAGCGAATCGCCGGGCACATACTCGATGACCGCCCAGGGAGCCTCGTCTGTCTCCTGAAAGTCGAAGACATGCGCGACGTTGGGATGCTGAATGAACGCCATCCGGCGCGCTTCCTGCCGAAAACGCGCTCTGGTGGCGGGATCACGCCGGTATTCCGGCCGCAGGGTCCGCAAGGCGACCAACCGCCGCGCTTTGAGATCCCGCCCCAGATAGACGATCGACATGCCACCCTGACCCAACGGCCGGGCAAGATCGATCTCGTAGTGCCGCGCCACGATCCGACGCGACGATCCCTCTGGGTCGGCGGCGGAGTCGAAAGCTGTATCGTCTGTCGTCGTGGGCATCCTTGGTTGGAGACGGTGGATGGCATCACCAGCGATGCTCGTGTTCGTTCCGAGTCATACTCTACCAGAGCAACAAGTTGGCCAGGAGATGGCCGTACGGAGGATACTGGGCTGGATTGTGGGCTTTGCCCAGCAAGCGAAAGCCGGAAACAGCGTGACATCTCCAGAACACATTCTCTCCATGTCCACCGAGGACCAGATCTGCACGATCACGCTGCAGCGTGAGGCGCACCTCAACGCGTTCGACTCGGCCCTGGCGATCGAACTGCTGGCAGCGCTCCGCACCGCCAACGACGATCCCGGCATCCGCGTTGTCGTCGTGACGGGAGCCGCGTCGGCCTTCTCCGCCGGTCAGGATATTTTCGAGCTCGAGGAAGGCGAAGCGACAGGCGGGGCCGCAGCCGTTGCCGATCAACTACGCAGAAGGCTCTGCCCGCTCATCACCGCCATCCGCAACCTGGAAAAACCGGTGATCGCCCAGATCAATGGGGTCGCGGCCGGGGCCGGGCTTGGCGTCGCGCTTGCCTGCGATTTCCGGATCGCCGCCAGCACGGCCAGCTGTGTCATGTCGCCAATCGGCATCGGTCTGATCCCCGGGGTGGGTTTGTCGTTTCTCGTGCCCCGGCTGATCGGTGTTGGCCCGGCCACAGAGCTCTTCATGCTGGGGTCACGCGTCGGCGCCGAGCGAGCACTGCAGCTGGGACTGGTTCACAGGGTGGTTCCTGATCCCGATCTGCGCGCATCGGCGCTCGCCCTCGCCGCAGAGCTGGCCGCCCAGCCACGGGAGGTTCTGAGCCTGACCAAACAGGCGCTCAATCATTCGATCTATGCCGGTCTCGAAGCTCACCTGGACGAAGAGTGCCGGCTGCAGGAGATCGCCGCGGCCACGGAGGAGCACCGGACCCGGCTCCACAACCTGACGAGCAAATCGCGTCACCAGCAGACCAGGAACTGACCTCACATCCATGTACTCGACCATCATTTTCGACCTCGACGGCACCCTGGCGGACACGCTGCCCCTGATCTACCAGGCATTCAACGCCGCACTCGAACCCGAACTGCAGCGAACGATGGAACCGGACGAAATCCGCTCGATGTTCGGGCCGCCCGACAACCACATCCTTCGCGATCTCTTCCCCGCCGACGCCGGCGCCGCGGCATTTGCCCGCTATGTCGCCACGTATGAAGAACACCACGACACCCATGTCGCGCTCTTCGACGGCCTCGCCAGGCTTCTTGCCGCCGCCAAATCCAGCGGTGCGACATTGGCCGTGGTCACCGGCAAGAGCCGGGTCACCGCGCTCTATACATTGCGGGCCCTGGGAGTCGATCATTACTTCGACCGAATCTACGCCGGCGACGATGTGGCCAAGCAGAAACCCGATCCCGAAGCCCTTTTTGCGCTCTTCCGGGAGTTCGGTATCGCTCCCGATCGTTCGGCGGTGATCGTCGGGGATTCAGCGGCCGATGCCCTGGCCGGCAAAGCCGCCGGCATCGCCACCGTCGGCGTTCTCTGGGGCAGCCCCGATCACGCCGATCTCCTGGCGGCGGAACCAGATATCCTCTGTGGAACCGTCGAAGACCTGGCCGAAGCGCTCGGTCTCGACCTGACGTCCTGACAAGAACAGGAGAACGACCACTGGCTCGCAAGCAATCGAAAACCGCCGCCAAAACCCTGTCGGTCGACCCCGACGCTCGTCTCTGCCTCGACTGCGGCAACCCGTTTGTCTTTGGCGAAGAGGAAAAGCAGTTCTACGCCGGGCGAGGTTTCCGGGAACCCGATTGCTGCCTCGACTGCCGGGCCCGACGCCGGGCCGACCGGAACGCCGACCTGATACGCGCGCACGAAACGCAAGTGCACGACAAGTGGTCCGAAGCGCTGGGGCACTACGGCGGCAACGGCAATGGCCAGCGCACCGACACGCTACGCAAACCGGCCACCTATCCCGCTGTTTGCGCCGCGTGCGGCAAGGACACGGCCGTGCCCTTCATTCCCAGGCACGGCCGTCCCGTCTACTGTTCTTCCTGCTACGGCAACCGGCGTTCCGGCCGGCAGGGCTCCCGCAACTAGGCGGAGATCTCCGCCGCGAACTCCTGCTCGACGATCGTGAGCGCTTCGTCCGCGATCCCCACCATCCGGTCGATCTCATCCCGGGTGATGACCAACGGCGGCGCGAAGTGCATGACATCCCAGGTCCGCGTAATCAGTCCCATCTCGGACGTGAGGTCGTTCAGCCGCTTCGTGTACTCGGCGTCTTTGCCCCACTTCTCTTTCGACGACTTGCTCTTGACCAGCTCGATCGCCCAGACCATCCCGACACCTCGCACGTCACCTACCGTCGGATGGGCGCGCAGCTCCTCCAGCTTCCGACCGAGATAGGCGCCATGCTCCGCGCCACGCGCCACGAGCTGCTCCTCGTCGAAGATCTCCAGGTTGCGGATCGCGGCTGCGGCAGCCACCGGATGACCGCCGAAGGTGAGCAGGTGGTCGATGGCGGTCGAAGACTTCTCCTTGAAGATGTCGTAGACCTTCTCGCTGACCACAGCGGCGGCGATCGGCGCGTAGCCGGAAGAGAGACCCTTGGCGATGGTCATGATGTCGCCCTGGATACCGAACTGCTCCTGCGCGAAAAGGGTGCCGGTGCGGCCAAAGCCGTTGATCACTTCGTCGCAGATCAGCAGAACGCCATGCCGGTCGCAGATCTCGCGCAGCATCTGCCAGTAGATCTTCGACGGCACATGCACGCCGGCGGCGGTGGAAATCGGTTCGCCGATCACCGCGGCAACCGTTTCCGGACCCTGGTAGATGATCTCCTGCTCCACCGCTTCCGCCGCTTTGATATCGGCTTCTTCGCCGCTGACCCCGAAATCAGAGCGGTAGCGGTTCGGGTGCGGGACGTGCGACACGCCATACATGAACGGCCCGAACACCGCTTCGTTGCGCCGCGACTGGGTGAGACTCATCGCCCCGAAGGTCATACCGTGATAGGACCCGCGCCGGGCGATGATCTTGTAGCGAGCCGGGAATCCACGCATCGACTGGACCTGCTTGGCGATTTTCAGCGCAGTCTCCACCGCTTCCGATCCGCCGGAGCAGAAAAAGACCCGATTGAGATCACCGGGCGTCCGCTGGGCCAGCATCTCGGCCAGCTGAACCGCCGGAACGGTGGTGAAGTTCATCGCCGATGCATAGGCCAGACGAGCCGCCTGCTTGCCCATCCGCTCGGCAATGTCTCCCCGGCCATGCCCGGCGTTGACCACCCAGAGCCCGGCGATGCCGTCCAGATATCCCTTGCCATGGATGTCGTAGATCGTGCTCCCTTCGCCCCGGTCGAAAACACGGAATCCGTTGCTCTCGGCCAGTTCCGACCAGGTGGCGCTGTGGATCCAGACATGGTCCCGGGTGGCATTCTCCAGATAGGCGGGCGCGATGTCCGCGGCATTTGGTGAGTGCATGCCATTCGATTGACGCACGCTCGTTTTGACCATGATTTCCCTCGTTTCGGTGACCCGCGCCTGGGTTGGCTGGCGATAGAAGCCGGAAGGTCTGGCGCCCATGTTCGATCCGGACAAACTGACACGGAGTATAGCGGAGCTAACCACCCTATCCCCGAAAAACCGGCACCAGATGTTGACGAAATCCGCATGGCAATCGATGATCCACGCATCACTCGACGAGAGGATCTTCTGAACGCAATGTCGACGCCACAAAGCACCGTCCGCCGCCTCGCCCCCATCCCTGAAGGGGAGTTGGCCACATTCACTTTCGACGGGTCCCGTCTGCATGGCCGGACCGGCGAACCTGTTGCCGTCGCTTTGCTGGCGGCGGGCGTTCGCGTCTTCCGGACGATGCCGGAATCGGGCGAACCGCGAGGCGGATTCTGCTTTTCGGGACGGTGCGCCGATTGCCTGATGATCGTCGACGGCGTCAGCGGCGTTCGCGCCTGTATGACCCCACTTCGCGAGGGGATCGTCGTGGAAACACAGCACGGTCACGGCCGTCCGATACCGGGTGACCTGGAGTGAGTGCCCCTGCCGTGGCCATCATCGGCGCCGGAGCCGCGGGACGGGCGGCAGCCGGTGTCGTTGCCAGTGCTGGTTTCACCGTCCATCTCTTCGACCGGTTCTCCATCGACGCTGTCGACATCGAACCGGCAATCACCGTTCATTCGTCGACGCCGGTCTGGGGGTTGTTCCCATCCTGGCAAATCGCGGCATCCAGCGGTGGTGAACCAGTGACGGTCGATGTCGACGCCGTGCTCCTGGCCAACGGCTCGATCGACCGGGTGGCGCCGGTCGCCGGTTCGACATTGCCCGGCGTCATCACCGCCAGCGGTCTGATGCAGCTGATTGACCGATGGCGGCTCCTGCCGGGCAAACGGTTTGTCATTCTGGGAGACGGCCCGGAGGCGGCAGGCGTCGCCGGCGCCATTTCCCGGGCCGGAGGAGAGATCGCGCTCATCGAACCAGCCTCCAGTGCGCCCTCGCTCGAAATCATGGGAGCGGACGGCGTCACCGGCGTTCGACGCGGAGATGACCTCATCGATGCCGACATCGTTGTCATGGCTGCCGGGCAGCTGCCCGATCTGAGTCTCGCCGCCATGGCCGGATGCGAAATGGTCTTCGATGACGATGCGCGACACTGGCGACTCGATATCGCCGCTGGTGGCCGCACATCAGTGCCGGGCATCTGGGCAGCCGGCAGCATGGCGGGGTCTGATGATCCGGAGGCGTCCGGCGGGCTTGCCGGAGAGAGCATCGTCGCGGCGCTGACGGCAGGGCCCTCCGCATTGGACACCCCATCCGGACCGAGCGGATCGGTCGTCCGGCAACCCTGGCGATACGACCAGCGTATTGGCGCAGGGAGCGAACGATGACCAGCGATCGACCACGTTGCATCTGCCGGTGCGAAGAAGTGAGCGAGCAGGCGTTGCTCACCGCAATTGAAGCCGGCGCCTCCTCCCTGAACGACCTGAAACGGCGCACCCGGGCCGGGATGGGACTGTGTCAGGGCGCCTATTGCCTCCCCGAAATGGCAGAGATGCTCGCCGCACGCACCGGGCAGCCCCTTGCGGTAATTCCGCCGATGACCATGCGCCCACCCGTCGGCGGCGTGACCCTGGCGGCGCTCGCGGCAGCGGTCCCTGCGGAGGAGTAGTTCCAAGGGGGCAAGGCAGGCCTTGCCGCTGATATGGAATGACTTTGTCAAGGGTCTTTTCTTCTCTGTCGTTTCGTC
>JAHBVL010000006.1 GCA_019637585.1 Thermomicrobiales bacterium
GTTGCGACTGCTGAGCCGGTCATTCCATTCTGTCTACACCCGGGATGCGCGGTGGGCGTAGCGGCGGGGCCTGCCTCGCTCGTCGGTCGCTGGGGTTGCGGTGGGCAATGCAGGCATTGCCGCTACATCTGGGATGCGTGGTGGGTGTAGCGGCGGGGCCTGCCTCGCCCGTCGGTCGCTGGGGTTGCGGTGGCCAACGCAGGCGTTGCCGCTACATCTGGGACGGGTCGTGGTGGGTGTAGCGGCGAGGCCCGCCTCGCCCGTCCACGGGGACGAGCAACGCAGGCCTGCCGTAACCGTCAATGCTGTTGCGGTGCTTAGCTCAGGACCTCGACGAACTGTCCCGACACGTAGCCGGTTTCACCCGTTCCGGGGACTTCCACCGGTACCCACTCACCAACCGAGGCGCCGGTGACCGAGAGCTCGGTGCCTGTCGGGATGACGGTGACGATGGCCGAATCGGCTGCTGGCTGCTCGCGCAGGTTGACATCGCCGGTGGTGACGACAACGGTGCCGATTGCCGCCGGCGCTGTGGTCACCGTGGAGAGTCCGCGCGCCAGGTAGAGATAGACCAGCGTCGAACCATTGGTGCCGCGCAGAATCGAAACACCGGAGAAGCCGGAGTTGTTTCGCTCCCGGATACCCGCTGCCAGCTCGTCGCCCTGCTGGTTGCCGCCGATCTCGCCGCAGGCGACGATCGATGGATCGTCGATGCTGGCCCGGATCACAACGGAATGGCGGGTATCGACCAGATTCGCTAGCGATGACTCCACGGTCGTCACGCTGCGCCCCATGAGCGCTGCGGGAGGCACCGCGGTCATTCCCTCATCCGCTTCGACATCGAGAAGCTCGAAAACCGAATCGCCGCTCGCGGTGTCACAGGAGCCTTCGATGATCTCCGCGAAAAATGGTGGCTCGAAACCAGACTCGGCGCCTGTCTGAGCGATGGGAAGGCAAACGGCGTTGCCGCCCACAGATGAAACGCTGCCGCTCGACTCAGAGGTGCCGCCGGTGCCCGATGTGTCGATCGTCTGGGCTCCACCGACGGCAGTGTCCGCGTTGACGACCGCCGGCCGCAGCACAGCGGCTCCGGCGGCGACCATGGACATGGCCTTGAGAAGACTGCGACGCGAAGGCGCGGTGGAAATCGCGCGTGCGAGTGCGTCGAACCGAGGTGCATCCATCGAGTTGTGGCTCCTTCCGTCACCGTGCAAGCGGGAAGGGCCGGGGGATGCCCAGGGAGCACGTACAAAATCTACGTACACTCTACACGTCCGTACAGCGATTTCAAGATTTTCCACGAAGTCAAGAATCGGCCGGAAAATGGGCCAATTTCTGCACCCAGAGTTGCTATAGATCGGAATGCCTACGTACGAACGCAGGTGTCAGAGGGTGTCCATCAGTCAACCCGCTCGACGGCGGATCGGCACCAGGTGAGAACTTCGTCGGTCAATTGCAGATTCGGCCAGGATTCCGGGCCATACCAGCCCGCTCCACCGATGAGGCCGCCGCTCACTGCGGTGGCGAAATAGACGAGATCGATGTGCTCGTGACCTGGCCGGATCTGGGCGAGCTGGACGCCGGCCGGGCGACAGAGCTGCCTGGGCTGGTCCTCTGCGGCAACCTCATTCAGCTGGTCGCAGGAAAGCCGGATGTGGATGCCGGTTTCTTCGAGAACTTCGCGGACGGCGGCGCGATCGGGAAGCTCTCCCGGTTCGATATGACCGCCGGGCGGAAGCCAGCGCTGGAGCTTCTGGTGGAAGTGGAGCAGGACCTTGCCATCCGAGACGACGAACACCGCGACGGTGAAATCGCGGGTTGGCGCGGATGGGTCACTCATAGTGCCGGGGCGCCCCGGTCGTGCTGCTGTTCTGCCGCCTGGGATTCCCGGCGGGTCAGCCAGGCCGATGCCGCGGCTTCGATCCACTGCCACTCCAGCTCGGGATCGATACCGCTGTCGTCCTGGCTGGCGGCACGAGCGGCGGCGGCCAGCGGTCCGGGAGTTCGTGCAACGACGGTTTCCTGCAGAACACTCGCTTCCTCGACGGGAGCGGCAGATTCCGGTTCGACTGGGGACTCGACGGATTCCGCTGCCGCAACCACGTCGTCCGGATCGGGCCAGGAGGTGTCCCAGTCGGCCAGAAGCGCCTCCATGTCCAGCGACGGACTGGGTGGCGTGGGTTGGGCCGCCGGCGCTGCCGGCGTGTGCTCGATGATGGTCTGCCGGTTCCACTCTTCGGCATAGAGCGCCGAGGCCGCCGATGTCGCCGCCGGATTGGGCGTCGATGGCGTGCGGAAGTCGATCGAGCTGCTGCTCTGATAGGCCCGTGCCGCCTGCCACTGACGAGCCGAGGCGGGCATCGAGCTCAGCGGATTGTCGTCCTTCAGGATGACGTGGCGAATCAGCGCCCAGACGCTAACGAGCAGCGCGTGGAAACCGAGCAGGAATGCCCACGGTATGAAGAGATCCGCTGTCCAGAAATCGCCGGGAGATGAGTAGATGTTCCATGGAACGAGGATGACCAGCCCGACGAAGAATGCCAGGGCATTCAGCGCCAGGAAGCCAGTTCCCGTCAACCAATCGAAGAGGCCACGGCCACCATGGGCCAGGACCCCCGCCGGGCGCGCAGTGTTCATCGTTTCCTGATTCCCTGCCGTATTGACCCAGTTCGATCCGGAGCCACCCGGATGTTGAGTGAGGACGCCGGTCAGGCACGTCTCGTACCTTTGAACGCGGCAACGGGTCAAACGGTTCCCTCGCCCTGCATTTTACCTGCCGGATGGGTGCTCGCCAACCCCCGGAAGGGGAATGCTGGTGTGATAGACTGCGACGCTGTAGGACTCTGAATTCCGGGCTTTGCCAGTCGCTGCGAATCCGGCATGCAACGAGAGTAAAAATGGAAAGTTTCGTCCCGGTATCACCGCGAGAGCGCATGGGAAGCCACACACCGCTGCGCTGTCCCATCTGTGACGGCGAGTTGACGCATACCGCTATTCGGGACATTGGTGGCGTCACGGCCGATTTGATCTGGCAGGTCCATGCCGGAGAATGTCCGGTGCATGGCTGGTTTCAGGCAGAGGTCATCTCGCGTCCGCCGCGTGAGATTTTTCCGGTCACGCGCCCGTTCGGAGCCGCTCGCCGGATGGTGGTCGATGGCGAAGAGCTCTTTTCCTTTTCTACGGTGTGGAACGATGTCCCCGCGCTGATCAAATTCTCGAAGGTCGATCCGCTCGACCCGCAGTATTGGCGCGTGCGCCGGCAGGCACGATAGGAAAGCACCTGTTGTTCGCGCTCCCGGCGCGAGTTCTGTTCCCCAATCGCCACCCCGCAATGTGTTGACTCGAGGTCGTTCTCAGGGTGGATGAGTTTCTGACAACGCCAGTACCAGAGAACCCGGCGGGGCTGCCGCCCGACCAGTCGTGGCTGGACCGGGGGCGAAGCCTGTCTCCGATCTCGCTCCTGCTGGTCATCCTCATCGCCTACTTCATGATCGAGGTCAAGGGCGTTCTGATCCTGATCGTCCTGTCGTTCCTTTTCGCCACCATCATCGAGCGTCCGGTCAACCGCCTGCAGCGCCAACACTTGCCGCGGGCGTTGAGCATTCTCGTGGTGTACACGGTCATCATCGCCCTGCTCGGCGCCGCGACCTACCTCCTCGTTCCGACGATCGCCGAAGAAGCCGAACGTTTCCGAACCGAAGCGCCCGAATCACTGCGCGAACTGCAGCGCGATTGGCGGACCAGCGACAACGGCATCCTGCGGGGGCCCGGCGCGGATGGTCTCCAATCGCTGATTGCGGCCATCCAGAAACCGCCTGAAATTCCCCAGGAAGTCGCAATTCCGGTCATCACGGGCATCACCGGGGGCGTCATCGGTTTCGTGACGATCTTCGTGATCACCTTCTACTACCTGATGGAGAAACCCTTCACCCAGCGGCTGATCCTGATGCAGCTCAAACCTCCCACGGCGTTGCGTGTCGGCCGGATCTGGGCGGATGTGGAACAACAGCTCGGACGCTGGATGCGGGGACAGCTGACGCTGATGATCATCATCGGCATCGCCTCCACCGTGGCCTATGGGTTGCTGGATATCCGCTTCTGGCCGGTGCTCGGACTGATCGCCGGCATCACGGAGGCGATCCCGATCATCGGTCCATGGCTGGGCGGTATTCCGGCTGTTGCCGTGGCGATGACGCAGTCGTGGGAAAAAGCGTTGATGGTGGCCGGCGTGGCTGTGGCGATTCAGCTGACCGAGAACTGGATTCTGGTGCCGCGCGTGATGCGCGGAGCAGTTGGGCTGACGCCATTGACGGTCTTTCTGGCCATTCTGGTCGGTACCGAGTTCATGGGGGTGGTGGGAGCGCTACTGGCGATCCCCATCGCCGCGGCGATCCAGGTGATCGTTTCCGATCTGATCAAAGCGCGACGTGCGGAAGACCAGCTGCCGCAGACGGTGTCCAGCTGGCGCTGGCTCGGCGAACGATTGATGCCCGAACGGGATCCGTGGAGCCGTCCACCTCCGGCATCTCAGGCTCAGTCTGCCCGAAACGATCTCATGTCCGAGAGAACGCCTCGTTCGGGTATCGTCTGGCCGCCGCAGCCGGAGAGCGGGGATGTGGCCGATTCTGAATCGGGTGTTGCCCGCGCCACGGAATAGAGTCGCATTCGAGCACGCTTCAGGCTAGGTCATTCTGAGTAGCCTCTCCAATGTTAGTTGTCATGTTGCGCAACCAATCTCCCGAGTCATCTTGAGCGGAGCGAAAGATCTCTCGTTGATCGAAGGCAGTCCATGACTTGCAGCGTTTTCGCGAGATTCCCGCTGCGGCGGGAGATTCTTCGCTGGCGCTCAGAATGACATGGCAAGGGAAGCGCTAACAGGACAATTAACGTTGGTCGCGCTACTCAGAATGACGTTCTCCTCAACACGGCCGGCAATGGTGAGGGCCCGCTCTAGCAGTTACTCAGCTGGTGCAGCGGGGCGCCGTTTCGGCGGTCGCACCAGCAACTCGATTTCCTCGTCGTGGATCTCGAAGACCCAACCGGCGACGGTGACGATGGCCGGTGAGCTGATTTCGCCATGGCGAAGCTCGATTTCGATGCCCTCAACGACATAATCACGTTTGGCGTCGCGGGAAAAAGGATGGCGAGGATTGCGGTAGACCTCGCGCGTGCCGCCCGCCAGGTCGACGGCCGCGGTTGCCAGCTCATATGCCCGCTCTTCGGTCAATTCCACCATCGGTTCTGCGTCCTCACCACTCGGCCAACTCCCTCCTAGGATACGTGCTTTTCCGGAGTGGCTCACGAAAGACGCCCCCTTTCTGGTATCGTGCCACCCATCGTTGGAATGGGGGACAGGGGAGAACCCAGACAGGAGTAGCCACGATCATGCCGGTTGCAGATGTTTCCTTCAAAGACCAGGTGGAAGAGATTCTGCCAGGGGTCATAGCCGACCGCAGGCACCTGCATCAGCATCCCGAACTGGGGTTTCAGGAGCATGAAACCGCAGCGTTCATCACCGAGCGGCTCACCTCGCTGGGTGTCGAGGATATCAGGACAGGTATCGCCAAAACTGGCGTGACAGGACTGGTTCGGGGAACGGGCAAGGGTCCCGGCGCCGATAAAGTGGTCATGCTTCGCGCCGATATGGATGCGCTGCCGATCCACGAGGACAACGACGTCGAGTACCGGTCGCAGAACGACGGGGTGATGCACGCCTGCGGACATGATTCGCACGTGTCGATGCTCCTCGGCACCACCCGCATGCTTGTCGACAATCGCGATCGCTTCGCCGGAACGGTGAAGGTGCTCTTCCAGCCTGCCGAAGAAGGGGGGGGCGGCGCCAGGATGATGGTCGCCGAGGGAGCCCTGCAGGATCCCGAGGTCCACGCCACATTCGGCATTCACATCTGGCAAGGCATCGATCTGGGCGTCGTCACGGCCCGCGAAGGTGTCTCGATGGTCGGGGCGGACGGTTTCAAGATCCATATCAACGGCAGAGGAGGACATGGCGCCGCGCCGAACCGGTGCGTCGATCCAGTTGTCGTCGGATCGGCGATTGTCAACGCGCTGCAGACCGTCATCTCGCGGGAGAAGGATCCCACCGTTCCCGGGGTGGTCACGATCGGATCGTTCCGGTCGGGCGAGGCGTTCAACGTCATTCCAGACACCGCCGATCTCACCGGTACCATTCGCACCGTGTCGGCCGAACAGGGTGACGCGGTCAAAGCGCGGCTCGAAGCGCTCGTCACCGGGGTGGCGTCAGCGATGGGCGCCACTGCGGAGGTCTCGTTCTCGTTCGGCGCTCCGGCCGTGATCAACGACCCGGAAATGACGAAGATCGTCCGGCAGGCGGCGGCGGAGGTCGTCGGCACTGAGAACTCGATCGAAGGGGCGTTGATGCCGGTGTCGGAGGATTACAGTCTCTTCCTCAATGAAGTGCCAGGGTGCTTTTTCTTCGTCGGTAGCCGGAATGAAGCACTCGGTTTGACCTGGGGGCATCACCACCAGAAATTCGATATCGACGAAGCAGCCATGGCCATCGGCATCGAAACGATGACCCGGACCGTGTTCGGCTATTTCGATGCACAGTAGCATTGGTTTTGTTTGACAGGAGTGCATGATGGTTGTAGCCAATCCAACCCTGCGTGGGGAAATCGATGAAATCATGCCGGGCGTCATCGCCGACCGGCGGCACCTGCACGAGAATCCCGAGCTCGGATTTCAGGAGTTCAAGACGGCGAAGTTCGTTGCCGAGCGACTCGAAGCGATGGGTGTGGAGGATATCCGGACCGGAATCGCCATCACCGGCGTCACCGGATTGATCCATGGCGCCAAGCCGGGAACAGGTCCGGTCGTGCTGGTTCGGGCCGACATGGATGCCCTGCCGATTCTCGAGGAAAACGACGTCGAGTACCGGTCGAAAACCGATGGGACGATGCACGCCTGTGGACATGATGCCCACACGTCGATGCTGCTGGGAATCGCCCGGATTCTGATGAACCGGCGCAATGAGTTCTCCGGCACGGTGAAACTGCTCTTCCAGCCGGCGGAAGAGGGAGGCGGCGGCGCCCGCGTGATGATCGACGAGGGCGCGTTGGAAGACCCGCATGTCGACTATGTGTTCGGTCAGCACGTGGCCCAGCAGTCGCCGATTGGCATGCTGGAGTGCCGGGGGGGACCGGCGATGGCGGCTGCCGACCGGTTCAGCATCGTCATTCAGGGGAAGGGAGGGCATGGCGCCCAGCCTCACCTCTGCATCGACCCGATTTCGGTTGGTGCACAGATCGTTACCGCGTTGCAGACGATCGTTGGACGGGAAATCGATCCCGTGGACAAAGCCGTCGTGACGGTCGGGGCGTTCAATGCCGGAGAAGCATCGAATGTCATTCCCGACACCGCCGAGCTGCGAGGCACGCTGCGGTCCTTTTCACCCGAGGTGCGCGAGCATATCGGCCGCCGTGTCGGGGAGATCGCCGCGGGCGTGGCTCAGTCGATGGGCGCGACAGTCGCCTACGAGTACAACCCCGGGTATCCGTCCACGGTCAACGATCCCGGTATGGCCACGCTGGTGCGCGAGATCGCCTCCGATGTGTTGGGGGAGGAGAACGTCAGCGAGGGCCCACTTCACATGGGCGCCGAAGACTTCAGCTATTTCCTGGAGCAACGTCCAGGGGCTTTCTACTTCCTCGGCAGTGCGAATGAAGCGCGCGGGCTGACCTGGGGGCACCACCACCCTCGTTTCGATATCGACGAAGCCTCCATGGCCGGCGGCATCGAGGTGATGGTGCAGACGGTGCTACGGGTGATGGACGGGAGCTAGTTCCAGGGGTTCCGATATCGCCCGACCTGTCCTAACATAACGATACCGGTTTGCGAGACAGCTTCTCTGTAGCGACGCGCCATGGCTCCGCACCGTATCGCCGGCACGACGCCGGGTCTTTCAGCATCCCGTTCTGGACTCTCGCACGAAGCCCCGGCCGGCCCATCCCGGTATGTTGGCCGCGTGACGGAGCTGGCGCGTGTCCGGGCGGCGATCGATGCGATTTGCCGGGGTGAGGGGCGGGCGTTGCTCGTGGCCGGCGAGGCCGGTATCGGCAAGTCGCGGTTGATTCGGGAGGGGATGCAGTACGCCACCGCATGCGGCGCGCTCACCGCGCACGCCGAGTGCCCGATCGAGCCCGGAACGCCTCCCTACGAACCATGGATCAGAGCATTGCGGGTCATGCCGCGCGGCGAAACGGCATTCCTGCTGGAAGGTCTCTCCGGCTCCGGGGCTGCCACGCCATACAGCTCCTGGCGCAGCCGCCAGCTGAGCGCGGATGAAGCCAGGTACCGGTTGCAGATCGATATGCTGGCGTCGCTCGAACGGGAACTGGCCGGACGTCCGCTGCTTGTCTGTATCGACGATCTCCAATGGGCGGACGCCTCATCCCTCCAACTCTTTCAGTTTCTGGCCAGGCGGTGCGGAGCGCTGCCGGTGGGGCTCATCGGCGGCTTCCGTTCTGATGAGGGGCCACCGGAGTCGGACGCCGCGGCGGAACTGACGGCGCTGATCGAGGAGGGAAAGCTCGAACGGATCGACCTGACGCCGTTGCTCGAGGAGGAGAGCCGGCAGCTGATCGCCCAACGACTCCCCGCCGGCGCCCCGCCGGTTCCGCTTCTGCACGCGCAGAGCGAAGGGAATCCGTTCGTTCTCGAAGAAACGATCAGATTGCTTGCCCATCTGCCGCCTCAGGCGGCGGGGGACGGCGATTCGCCGCTGCCGTTGCCCCCCAGCGTCACGGCGGCGATCCGGATGAGACTCGAACGGTTGCCGCCCGAAACGCGAGCCGTGCTGGAGATGGCGGCGGTCGCGGGGAAGACCTTCCACGTCGATCTGGTTGCCCGGGCGTGCGGGATCAGTGCGGACGAGGCGGCCGGCTGTTGCGAGGATGCGAGCCGGCGGACGATGCTGCTGCCGGTTGACTCGATGGCGACCGGCGCCGCGTATCAGTTCATTCACGACCGGTTCCGGTCGGTGGTCATGACCTCCATCCCGGCTGCATCCAGGCGCCAGCTGCACCTGCACCTTGCCCGGGCGATCGAGGCTGCCCCCGGCGACCGGCTCGATCCAGAGACCGTGCGGGCGCTGGCCGTCCACTTCCATGAGGGCGGAGAGCCCCGTCATGCCGCGCGCTACTATCGCCAGCTCGGCGATCTGGCAGTGGGTCGTCACGCGCCCATCGAGGCGGCCGATGCCTATCAGTCGGCGCTGCGTTCCGGTGGTGAAGAACCATATCCGGGACGATCGGAGCTGCTGATGTCGCTGGGAAGGGCCTTTTTGTCGTTGGGCAAGCGGGATGCGATCGCCGCATTTTCAGAGGCGGCCGAGCGCTCACTTGCGGAGGGGGATTTTCGGAATACCGGCGTCGCCTCCGACCACCTGGCCCGGGCGCTGGCGGCCGACGAGCAACACGTCGCCGCGCACGCGGCGTTCGATCGGGCGTTGGCTTTTCTGACGCCGCTCGACCATCCGGAGGCGCCGCTCGACCGGGCCGCGGTTCTGATCCACCTGTCGGAAACGCTGGGACCTGCATTGGGTCGATTCGACGCCGCGATGCGCGCCCAGCGGCAAGCGCTTCAGCTCCTGCCGGTTGGCCCGGACGGCTCTGCCGGTCGTGCCGAGGCGAGTCTGGCGCTGGGGCGAACCCTGATGCGCGTGAGCCGCCTGGACGAGGCAACCCGGGTGCTGGAAGAGGCGCTTCCTACCGCCGTGGGCAACAACCACCTGGCGATTGCGGCCGAAATCGAAGCATCGCTGGCAACCGCCCTGTACTGGCAGGGCAACGTTCACGATTCACGGCGACGGACGCTGAATCGCGAAGCGTATGCCCGGGCATCGGGGGACAACCAGGCGTTCCGGCATATCCGCGCCTGGCTGGCGCTGGTCGAATCGGCGCTGGGCAATCTCGACCGGGCCGATGAGCTGGTCCGCGAATCGGAACGGGATGTCTCCGCCTTCGACAGCCCGGAACCGCAAGCATTCGCGCGACAGGTTCGCGGGCATCTGGCTTTTCTCAAAGGCGAATATGCGGTGGCCGCCGAATGCATGCTGGAATCGATCGAATCGTTTCGAACCATGGGCGCCACGACCGCGCTCTGGTACATCGGCTATGCCGCGCGGGCCAGCCATCACGCGGGACTCGACCGGGAGCGGGACGCGTTGGTCGACGCGGCGTGGACCATGGTCGAGCTGCTTCCATCGCCGGCGCTGCCACGCGCGGCGACTCTCGCCCAGCTGGGACTGCTCTCCGCGGACATGCTCGATGCCGGCAGTGCGGCACGAGTCTACCGGGAGCTGGCGCCCTACCGGGATCAGCTCCACTGGGTGCTGGTCGATCGCGCCAAAGGGACGGTCGCCCGCTTCCTGGGGCTGACGGACGACGCGATTCGCCATCTCGATGCGGCCATCGCCCTGGCCAGAAGGCACGATCTGACCGCCGAGCTGCGGCTGGCCGCCGACCAGCGCTACGCGATCGATGGGCAGGGCGGCATCCTGGTCGCCGCGTCCAGCGCCAGACCACGGGAGTCCGGAACGCTCCCGGCCGGGCTGACCGGGCGCGAGGTCGAGATTCTCCGATTGGTCGCCGCTGGACGGACGAACCGGCAGATCGCCGTCGACCTGGGAATCGCCGAGAAAACGGTCCGCAATCATCTGACCCACATCATGGACAAAACCGACCTGGACAACCGGGCCGCCGCCGCGGCGTTTGCGGTCCGCCACGGTCTGGCCTGATCGCAGCACCGGCGCTTCACCCCTGTTTTTCGCGTATGGGAAGAATGTCCCATGACGTGCAATCGGTCCCTTGCTACCGTCGAGGCACGTCAGCCCCTACGCGATCGCAATTTGATGACTGGCGTGAAGAAAGGATGCTCCACGATGGTTACAGCAGAGCGGATTGAAAGACCGATAGCCCTGGATGATGTGAACCCGTTTGCGGCCGGAGTTCGGGGGGACGTCATCACACCCCACGATGACCGATACGACAGCGCCCGGGCCGTCTACAACGCGATGATCGACAAGTACCCGGCCCTGATCGTTCAGTGCGCCGATGTGGCCGATGTGATCCATGGCGTGCGATTCGCCGCCGAGCGGCAGTTGCCGATCGCGGTACGCGGCGGCGGTCACAACGCGGCGGGTTCGGGAACGTGCGACAGCGGGGTCGTCCTCGACCTGGGTCGAATGAATGAGGTAAATGTCGATCCCGAAAAACGGCGGGTGCGGGTGGGAGGGGGCGCGACGTGGGGTGACGTCAACCACGCCACGCAGGTCTTCGGCCTGGCGGTGCCATCCGGAATCATCTCCACGACTGGGGTGGGTGGACTGACCCTGGGTGGCGGCTTCGGCTATATCAGCCGGGCGCACGGCCTGACGATCGACAATCTGGTGTCCGCCGATATGGTGCTCGCCGATGGATCGTTCGTGACCGTCAGCGCCTCCGAGCATCCGGATCTCTTCTGGGCCATCAGAGGGGGCGGTGGGAATTTCGGCGTGGTGACCTCGTTCGAGTTTGTCGCGCACCCGGCTGGAATGGTGACCGCCGGCGTTCTCTTCTACGAGCTGGACAAAGCCGAAGCGCTGATGAAACTCTACCGGGAGTTCATCAGAACGGCGCCGCGTGAGCTGGGTCTCTTTTTCGGGTATGTGATGACACCGCCGGCGCCATTCATTCCCGAAGAGCTCCAGATGAAGAACCTGGCCAAGATCGTTCTCTGCCACAACGGACCGGAACAGGAGGCGAATCGGGTCATCGCGCCATTCCTGGCCATGGAGCCGGTGCTGAATCTGGTCGGCCCCATGCCGTATGACACCTGGAACAGTCTCTTCGATGGTCTCTTCCCGGCCGGACGGCAGGACTACTGGAAAGCCGACTATTCACACGATCTCTCCGACGATCAGATCGCCGTCCATCTCGAGCACGGCCCGCGCATGCCGAATCCGTCCTGCGCCATGCATATCTACTCGGTGAATGGCGCGGTGCAGGATGTCGGCCCGGACGAAACGGCGTACAGCTACCGGGATGTCACCTTCGCCCACGTTATTCTGGTGACCGAGGATGATCCGGCCAAGATGCCAGGTCATATCGACTTCGTCCGGTCGTACTGGAACGGGCTGCATCGCGATTCCGCTGGTGGCGCGTATGTGAATTTCCTCATGGAGGAAGGAAGCGATCGGGTGCAGGCGACATACCGGGACAACTACCCGCGGCTGCAGCGGACCAAGAAGGAGTACGATCCGGACAATCTCTTCCGGATCAACCAGAATATCCAGCCGGCAAGCTGAGCGACACGACGAACGGGAAGGGGAGCGGCGAAGATGAGTGCAGCCACTGCGCAGGCGATGATCGCGGTCATCGAAGAGTTCAACGACCGGTGGAACGCCCGTGATATCGACGGTTTGATGGACCTGATCACCGACGACTGCGTTTTCGAGAACACGTCGCCGCGACCCGATGGCGAGCGGTTTGTGGGGAAAGCCGCGATCCGGCAAGTCTGGTCCGGTGTGCTGCAAACGCCGGGGATGCGTTTCGAAACCGAGGAGATGGTGGCCAGCGGAGACCGGGTTACAACGCTTTGGGTGTATCACTGGGCGAATGGCGACGGTTCCCACGGGCACATTCGCGGTATCGATCTCTTTACCGTGCGGGACGGTCTGGTAGCGGCGAAGCTGTCGTACGTCAAAGGGTAGGACCCGATCGCGAACACGCGAGGGCTCGAGCATTGCGCTCGAGCCCTCGTTTTGGTGCTGATTCGGCGTCAGCGTGTGGGTCCTGGCATGAAGCCGATCGGTCCGGGACCACCAACCCCGCTGCTGGGTATCTCGATCCACCCCGAGTCCGGATCGGTGAGGTCGATCAGATAGCGTGTGCGGCCCTCGTCCCCTTCGCCAGTCAACGAGAGCTGACTGCCATCGGGCGAGAGGTAGACGTTGGCGATCAGCGGTATTTCCGAGAGAAGTCCCTCAGGAGCCGGCAGATGCGTCATCGACATGACGTCGTTCTCGACGGTGAACACGTAGATGTGTTGCGTTCCCAGTGACATGACCTCAACACGGCCATCTGCTGAGGCAGAAACGGAGTCTGGACCAATGACCACCCTCTGGCCTGGCTCCGACTGCTGGGATGGCCCATCCGGGATTTCGCCGATCTGCATTCCGCTGACGGGATCGAACACTGTGTAGGTCGTCAGGTCTGGTGGCGTGTCCTGCCACTCGAACATCACCAGAGCTCCGGCCGTGGTGATCCAGGTCACCACCGAGCTGGCGTCCATCCCCGGGAATTCGTGTGTTTGTCCGGTCACCAGATCGATGGAGTAGATGACATCTTCAGCGGTCTGATCGGGATCCGCATCGGAACCGTGGTCCTCTCTTCCGATGGCAACGATGACGTCCGGATTCCAGGTCGTCTTCACCGATGTGAGGTTCTCGCCTGCGTCCAAGACCGTTTCCGGACTGCCCGATCCGCCGACTTCGAGCTTCTGTACTGTCGTGCCTGCCAGATAGACGGCGCTGGCGCCACTCTGTACCCACAGGATTGCCGGAGTTGGGGAACTGGCAGACGGAATCACGTCGGAGGTTGCGATGACACCGCCGTTTGGCAGGGAGATCACCCCGTATGTGTACGACTCCGGGTAGTTGTCCTCTTCCGTTTCCGCTGCGCTAACCACGGCGAGTGCAGAACCGTCAGGGGAGACGCCTAGGGGACTGCTGAACGGCAATGACGGAGGAGAAGTGATGACCTCGGTATCGTCAAACGAAGCGCCGAGCACCAGAATACTGTCTGGCGCCTCAGCGCCACCAACGTCGCTGAGATAGACGCTCCCGTCAGCGCCGAACGAGCCGCGGTGGGCAAAGCCGATGGCCAGTGTGCCCTCGTCCGAGGGCTCGGAAATGATCAATGGTACGCCCGAGAGCGGCATGCCCAGCACGTCGGCAATTGGTCGGGTCTCGAATGTTCTCAAGTCGGCCAGAAGCACGACAGACGGGTCGTCGAGCGATCGCCCTGCTACCCAGGGACTGCCATCGACGCGGAAGCTATCTGTCCTGTACTCGAAGCCGTCACTTGGAGCAAAGATCAACGTCTGGCCGGTGGCAACATCGACATATCCCAGCTGCCATTTGTTGAGGTCGTCTGGCGGGACCACTGCAATGCTCACGATGCCTGGCCAGGGACCTCCAGAGACTGAGACGACATCCTCCGCCAACGCGGTCCGTTCTTCGTCCGCGCACCCGATACTGAGCGTACCGCGCCGATCGACGCCAGTGGAGTCGTGCTGAGTGAGGTAGATGGCAGTCTGTGGGAGCGGCGATGTGCCCTCGCTCAGCTGCGTGACAATTGGGATATCGCCACTCAAATCGCAGCTGGTAATGGCCGGAATGTCAGCCACAGAGCCCTCGGGAGTTGCTGCGGGGGGCGATGCAATCTGTAGTGCGGCGGCCGGGATTGTTGATGCTTCGCCCGGCTGATTCGAGCCGGTCCCTCCATACAATCCCTTCCACGAAACAAACCCCACCAATGCAATGAGGAGCGCGAGAGTGGCGTTGGCCGCGAATTGGCTGAAAGACCACCGGCCGCGCTTCGAGTTCTCGCGGCCAGGAGGCAAGGGGCGGGACCAGCTTCGTTCGGTTGCCGGTCCGGAGGCGGGGAGGGCGGCTGTCGCCGGCGCCGCCATCACCGATGCCCAGATCGTGTCCTTCCTCGATCGGGTGGGAGCAGATGCGGCCACTGGTTGGCGGAATGCATCCTGGATTCTCATAAAGGTTTCCTCCAGCTCGGTGCGAGGAGCCTGCCCTTCTCCGAAAGCGACGCGGTCGCCAAAGTCGAAAAACGCATCCTCGCTCGTCTGATCGTGATTCCTGTCGCGATCGTTCATCGCGCTATGTTCCTTTCGGCTTCATCCACAGCGAGGAGATCTCGCAGTCGCGAATAGGCTCGGTGGTTGGCCGTTTTGACGGCCGCGACGCTCATCCCCAGCAGATCGGCGATCTCCGCGCCCTTCAGTCCCGCTGCCCGCAGCTCGACGATCTTTCGCTGGTTGTCCGGCAGATGGGAGAGCGCCTGGCGAATGCGAATCCTTTCGGAAAGGGCTTCAGCCGCTTCCTCGGGGGTCTGGCCCTTGTCCATCAGCGCGCCCGCGTCCGCATCATCGAGGGGAGCAAGCATGGGATTTCTGCGTACCTCGTCGACCACGACATTGCGGGCGATGGCGATCAACCAGCTCTGGAAGGCATGATCGCCGCGGGGTTCTCGGCTGCCGAAGCTGGAAATCGCGGCGATGGCCCGGATGAATGTCTGGCTGGTCACGTCAGCGGCGCGCTCTTCATCCCTGAGCCGGCTCATCGCGTATCGCCAGACGTGATCGACATACGCCTCGTAGAGCGGAGCGAAGGCGGCGGGGTCGTGCTTGGCCAGCTCGATCTGTCGCGCTTCCCAGGTGCGATCCGGTCCGGCCCGGCTGCTTTTCGACTCGCTCATCGAACCTGCAATTCTGACTCTGTCGAGCCGGAACGCATCACTCCCCATCGGTGGTCATCCTTCGCGTATTACGACGCTGGAACCAGCGCAGTTCAGCAAATCCCGGCCGGGAGCATGCTTGTCAAGTAGACATGATGAATGCTGGAAAGGTTACATCCACAACAGCGGCGTTATCCCGTCCCAGAGGGCTGGCCGGCGCCGTTTATGATTGTCCGGTCAGGCCGCAGTGCGCGGTATCGAATCACAGTGGAAGGAACGTTCCGCGTGCAAATCTCGCTTCAACCGATCGATCCGTTTTCGGCGCCCTCCGATGCGCTGATCGTGCCCGTTCTCCAGTTCGGCGGCGCGCCCGATTTCGATGTCATCACCCAACCCGAGCTGCGCAGCCAGCTGGCGCAGCTCGTTGCCGATGCCGATTTCACGGGGAAAGCGGGCAGCACCTTGCTGGTGCAGACGATGGGATTGATTCCTCCGCGACGGTTGGTGCTGGCCGGCGCCGGTGACCGGGAGAAGCTGACGGCGGAAGGAGTGCGCAAGGCGTGGGGTTCCGCAGTGACCAAAGCGCGCGATGCGGGCGCCAAACAGGTCGTTTCCTTGCTGCCACCATCGTCGGAAGGTCTTTCCGGCGCCGCGGCCCTGGCTGAGGCCGTCGCCGCGGCCGCATTGGCGACCTACCGCTTCACCGCATACCAGGGAACGGTCAAAAACGAGAAACCGGTCAAGGAGATCGACGCACTGACCTTTGCCGGAGAAGGGGAGGGGCTCGCCGATCAGATTGCCCGCGGCGAAGCTGTCGCTGCGGCGGTCAATCTGGCTCGCGACGTGACCAATGAGCCCGGCAGCGATCTTCCGCCGATGGCATTCGCCGCTGCCGCCAGCCAGGTCGCCGAAGAGCATGGTCTGGAGATCACGATCTACGACGCGAATGCCCTGCAGGAGATGGGCGCCAACGCCATTCTGGCGGTTGGCAAGGGAAGCGCCAATCCTCCCTGCATGATCCATATGGTTTACCGGCCAGAGGGTGCCACTGACTCGACGCCGTCGCTCGGTCTGGTCGGCAAGTGCATCACCTTCGACACGGGGGGCTATTCCATCAAACCCGCCGATGGCATGGGGGAGATGAAAGGGGACATGGGCGGCGGCGCGGCCGTTCTGGGTGTGATGGCGGCGCTGAAGGCAGCCGGTGTGCAGGCGGTGGTCCACGCCGTCATCTGCTCGGCCGAGAACAAGATCTCCGGCGAGGCGTTTCTGCCTGGCGACGTCATCCGCGGCATGAATGGGGTGACGATGGAGATCATCTCCACCGATGCCGAAGGGCGGCTGGTGATGGCCGATGGTCTGGTCTATCTGGCCCGGCAAGGGGTGCGGGAGATGGTCGATATCTCCACGCTGACCGGCGCCAAGATCATCGCACTGGGCAATGAGACGGTGGCCTTGTTCGCCAACAACGACGATCTCGCCGACCGGATCCTGGGCGCGTCCGAATATGCCGCGGAACCGATGTGGCGATTGCCGCTGAGCGAGCATCTCGAATCGCAGATCGAAGCCGAAATCGCCGATATCAAGAACACCGGCGGCCGGGCTGGCGGTTCGATCACGGCAGCGCTCTTTTTGCAGCACTTCAGCGAAGGGCTGCCGTGGGCGCACCTTGATATCGCCGGATCGAACCGGTCGACGAAGTCCACCGCCTACGCTCCGAAGGGCTCGAATGGTGTGATGGTGCGCACCCTGCTCGAGTACCTGCGCCGCTCGGGCGGCTGAGGGATGTCGGAGCAACCGATCACCTGGGCGATGGTCGATCTCGACGCGCTGGTGAACCTGGATGGCGCGGTGGCGTCTTTTCTTTACTCGGTCGCTCTACGGAGCGGGGATGATGCGCCAGCACCGGGAGGGGCGCTCCATGCCGAGTTCGCCGCGATTCGCGAGCACCAGGCGTTGCTGCCATTTCGGCCCTGGAAAAAGGTCATGTGGGAGAGCCTGAACGTCTGGTGCGAGCAGCTCGGGTACACCTGGCACGACTCGTATGCCGACGCCCTGGCCATGACCATGCGATCGGCGCTTCCCTTTGCCGACGCGGCGATGGCGTTGCGGCAGGCGCAGGAAGCGGGAATCATCCTCGCGCTCGTCGCCGAATCGGATCATGATGTTGTCTGCCACTCCCTCAACCATCTGCAGGTCGGGTTCGAAGAGGTGGTGATCTCTGAAGACGCGGGCGCGTATCGCCCGCGTCCGGATATCTACCGACGCGCACTCGAACAGATCGATGTCGCCGGGGAGGCGATCGTGCATGTCTCACCGAATCTGAGCAGAGATCTGTTGCCGGCCCGGGAGGTGGGTTTGCGGACGGCGCTGATCGATCGCGCCGGTCCGTCAGGCGAGAACGACGATCGGGCGGAGTGGGTATGGTCGGATATGCGAGGCGTGCGGGAGATCAGCCCGGATTCATCCGCGTAGCGGAAACAACGCTTGCCCAACCCTGCACCCGTGTAGCGGAAACGCCTGCGTTTCCTTCTGTGGGAGACGACGGTCTCCGAAGACCGGCCATCGCTGTGATGGCGCCAGGCAACGCAGGCGTTGCCGCTACCGAGGAAGGTGGACGCAATTCAATCCGCGAACGCGACCGAATAGGCTGGCGATTCCGGTACGGGATCGAACGCACCGCGGTGCAGATCTCTGGGAAGGGAGATGCAGAAGGCGGTTTCCATGCCGGGTATCGACCGGATCTCCTCCAGCGCTTCTTCCGGGATCGTGTCGTCGACATTCACCACCATCAGCGCTTCTTCGCCGCGGTGATGCCGTCCCACTTCCATGCCGGCGATGTTCACCTCATACCGGCCGAGGACGGTGCCGACCCGGCCAATCACGCCCGGGACATCCCGATGGTGGGTGATCAGCATCTCCCCGGAGAGCGGACGATCGAGCGAAAAGCGATCGACGGCGACGATCGCCGCCTGCATGCGATCCCAGACGATGCGGACCTGATGAGCGACTTCCTCCGGTTCGCCACTCGCCTCGAAGGAGAAGGAGGGCTGCACGCCGGGATCGTTGGTGCCGGCGTCGACGCGGACATCCATACCCAACTCTCCGGCTATCAGACGGGCGTTGACCGGCGTGACGCGATTGTGGGTCCACTGATTCAACGCGGCGCTCAATGAAGCGCCAGCCACATGCTCGGCAACGTCTCCCGGCACGCAGCCATTGACCGTGACCCGGAATGCGGCTGGCGGTGAAGGCTGCAGCACGGCGAGAACGTGTCCAGCGGCACTGGCCACAGTCGTCAGTCGCTGGAGCTCGGGAGCGAGGAGCGAAGCCGGGGGCAGGTTGACCGCGTTCGGCACCGCCTGACCGGCCAGAGCGGCCAGCACCGAGCTGCTGATCATCTCGCCAACGGCCCGCAATGCCTCTTCGCTCGATCCGCCGATGTGGGGCGAAAGCACAGCGTTGGGCAGACCAAACAGCGGACTCTCTCTGCACGGCTCGTGCGGATAGACATCGACTCCGGCGGCTCTGATCCGGCCTGCCAGGAGCGCGTCGGCCAGCGCGGGCTCGTCGACGACGTCGCCGCGCGAGCAGTTGATGACAATCGCGTCTTCCCGCAGCAGCTCGATCCGCTCGGCATCGAGCATGTGGCGTGTTTCGCTGGTCGATGGGACGTGGAAAGTGACGACGTCGGAAGTCCGCAGGAGCGTTTCATAGTCGACAGGCGTGACGCCGAGTTCCCGGAACCGGTCCGGAATGATGTAGGGATCGTAGGCCAGGACGTTCATCTCGAACGCGGCCAGCCGCTTGGCGACCACCGCGCCCACCCGTCCCAGACCGACGATGCCGACGGTGCGACCCCGCAGGTCGATCGGTTTGAACCGCTTGCGGTCCCAATGGCCGGTGGTGGTCGATTCATGGGCCGGCACCACCTCGCGGGTGAGGGCCAGGAGCAGGGCGATGGTGTGCTCACCTGCTGAGTAGCGGTTGGCGCCGGGTGCATTGAGCACGAGCACGCCAGCTCGCGTCGCGGCGTCGAGCTCGACGTTGTCGACGCCGACGCCGGCCCGGGCGATGACCCGCAGTTTCGGTCCCGCGGCGATGACGTCGGCGGTGACCTGTGTTTCGCTCCGGACGATCAGCGCATCGGCGTCGGGCAGCGCGGCGAAGAGAGCCGGGCGGTCGGTGCCATCGACATCGACGATCTCGGCGTGGAGCGCCAGTTGCTCGCGGGCAATCGGATGGACGACATCGGCGATCACAATTCTCGGTTTGGCCGGGGCGGATGCGTCGCCGTTGCCATCGAGGGAGCTTTCCCGGATTTCATCTGCCAGACGGTCGATGACTTCGGCCAGACCATCGACCCGGATGATGCCGGTGGTTTTCTCCGCGATGGCGCCTTCCGGCGCGATCAGGTAGCAGAGAATCCCCGACGCGGCGTAGGCGCGGGCATGCCGCAGACTGTCTTCGACAGCCACGGTGCAGCCGCGCTGGAAAGCCGCGGTCGGTTTGTCGTCGGCGAAGGTGATGTCGACCGGCGGAAAACCGTGGCGCAGCAACCAGGCGCGGGTCATTTCGGCGGAGCTTGCCGAACGAGCGGTGATGATGCGGACGTTGTTCGGTCCGAGGAGATCGATCACGCTCCGGAGAAAGTCCTGTGCGCCGCGGGCGGCATCGAGGCGCGCGGCGGGGCCGTCGTCGGAATAGACCCAGTCGCGGACGGCCTGCGGCACATTCAGCCCGGCGGAATCGACAAAGGCGCGTTCGGGCAAATCGAGACCGAATTGCGCGGATGCAGCAGTCGCCAGGGGGCGGGGATGCTCGGTCAGCACGCCGTCGAGATCGATTGCCAGGTTGATCGTGCGCTGCGCGACCCGTCCATTTGATTGAGGTCCGAGAGCCAATGACTTCTCCATGCCAGAAAGCGAAATCGGTGTAGAACGCGCAGGAAATGACGACGACCGCCTCATGTCATGGGCGCAAGGGAGAGGGTAGCACCGGTGTTTCGCTGCGGCAACGGAAACCCCGTCGTTTTCGAACGTCCCGCCGTGGGATCGTAGCGGCGATCCCTTGTGATCGGTCCTGAGCGAAGTCGAAGGATGGCCCGGAGGGCCATAAATCACACCGCGGCGCCGATTGGCGGCGGGGAACCCAACGTGCGTGACCTAATACCCCCGTTGCTTGTCGAGGATGGGTGACATCTGGTCGTATTGGCCCTTGAGGTAGTGTGCGAGGTTGGCCACGAAGATGTCGGTGATCCGTTCGTTTTCCGCCCAGGCGGTGCTGGCGGAATGGGGATTGACCAGCACATTCGGCATCGACCAAAGGGGCGACGTCTCGGGCAGCGGCTCGACTTGGAAGACGTCGAGGGCGGCGAAACCGATATGACCCGTCTGCAGCGCCTCGATCATCGCTTCTTCATCGATCACGGCGCCGCGGGCGATGTTGACCAGCGCGACGCCCGGTTTCATGGCGTCGATTTGCCTGCGACCCACCAGCCCATCGGTCTGGGCCGTCAGAGGACAGGCCAGCACGACGCAATCGCCCTGGCCCAGCGCTTCGTCGATTCCGGAATAGTCGACGTAGACGTCGAAGTCGGGATTCGGCTGCCGCTGACCGGGAGGCGTGGCGCCGACCGCAACGACCCGCATGCCCAGTGCTTTCGCCAGCCGGGCTACTTCGCTGCCGATCCTGCCCGGACCAACCAGCGTTAACGTCTGACCGCGCAGCTCGCCGGCGCAGTACCGCTCCCACGACTTCTGCTGTTGCCAGGCTAGCAGCTGAGGAATGATCTTGATGTTGTAGAGGAGCGCCGCAAAGACGAACTCGGCCAGTGGTGTGGCGTGGATACCGCTCGACGTGGTCACGATGATATCGGTATCGGCGAGACCTTTCTCCCGGATCATCGGTCCGACGCCGGCTGAGGTGGTTTGAATCCAGCGGACATTCGGGCACTGCTCAAGCACGGGAACGTCGTTCCCTTCCGGGACGTCCCAGAGGATTTCAGCGTCGGCGGCCATGGCCCGCCACTCCGCTTCTCCCTCTGGCGTCCGCTTCCAGCCTGGTTCGCCGTGATGATCGGCGACAAAGTGAGGCGTCGGCACGAGATCGGCGCGGTAGCGGACTTCGACGCGATCGGGATCGAACGAGGCAATGCGCTCGACGAACTCGGCTTCCAATGGCGTGCAGATGAGAACGACGACCCGGTTCGCGCTGTTGTCTGTCACTCCGTCTCCGCCTTTTGCTCACATCCCGTCGCCGAATTGTGCGATTCTAGAGGGTACAAAGGATTTGTGTTCGTCAGGAGTTATCGGTCATGGCATTCACGGCGTTTTCGAATGCAGGAGAAATCGTCGAAGCGATCCGCACGGTGCGGCAGGCGCGCAAGTATTCCGGGGACCCGGTTTCGCCCGAGCACCTCGAAACGCTCCTCCAGGTTGCCCGGTGGACCGGCAGCGCCCGCAACACGCAACCGTGGCATTTCGTGGTCATCGACGATCCCGACACGCTACGGCAGATCAGCGAGCTCCGTCCGCCGATCAATTGGGTAGCCGATGCTCCCCTGGCGATCGCGCTGGTGATGGATGGGAAGTCGCCGGATTCCGAGATTTACGACGAGGGGCGAGTGGCCGAACGATTGCTGATCGCTGCGCGGGTGCTTGGTCTGGGTGGGGGCGTTGCCTGGTATGGCGACGAAGCCCAGACGGCGGCCGGAAAGCGGATTCTCGGCGTCCCGGACGAGCTATTCAATCGGGGTGTCGTGGTGATCGGGCACGCCACGTCGACCAAGGACACCCGGCCCAACGCCAATATCGGGGGGCGCAAGCCGATGTCCGAAGTGGCCAGTCACAATCGATACGGTCAGTCGCTGTCCTAGATCAGAAGGGGATTGCACAAACCATGGATACATCGGTGTATCAGGCTCGGATCGACAACGTTCAGCGGGAAATGGGCAAGCGAGGGGTCGATCTGCTCGTGGTTGGCCCATCCTCCGATCTTCGCTATCTGATCGGCTACGACGCGCATCTCAGCGAGCGCCTCAACCTCCTGATCGTGCCGGGTAAAGGGAAACCGGCATTGGTCGTGCCGGTTCTGGAAGCGCCGCTGGCTCGGTCGGCGGAGGCGCTGGTCGATATCCATGAGTGGCAGGAAACGGAATCGCCCAGCCAGCTGGCCGGCAACCTCATCCGGGCGCTGAATCCGGGGAGCATTGCCGTCAGTGACCAGCTCTGGAGCGGGTTTTTGCTGAAACTGCAGGGTGAGCTGCCCGACGCGTCGTGGGTTTCCGCGCTCGAAATCATCAAACCACTGCGGGTGACCAAGGATGACGCGGAAATCGATCTCCTGGCCGAAGTGTCGCGGCTGACGGACGAAGCGTGGGAAGAGTTCATCGAAGGCGGACCGCTCTCCGGACTCACCGAAACGCAGGCGATGGAACGATTGGCCGGTCTGATGCAGAAGCGGGGTCTGGGCGCCAGTTTTGGCATCTGCGCCAGTGGCCCGAATTCGGCGTCACCTCATCATCACACCGGCAACCGGGTGATCCAGGTCGGTGATTCGGTTATTTTCGACTGGGGCAGCACGCTCGAGGGGTATCACTCCGATGTCACGCGCACGGTATGCATCGGGGAGCCGACCGACGAGTTCCGGAAGGTCTACGACATCGTCCGCCGGGCAAACCAGGCGGCGCTGGACGCTGTCAAACCGGGAGCGGCGTGTGAATCGATCGACAAAGCCGCTCGCGACCTGATCACCGCCGAGGGATATGGGGAGTATTTCATCCACCGGGTCGGACATGGGCTGGGTATGGACGTCCACGAAGAGCCCTACCTGGTCGGGGGCAACACCACCCCGCTCGAGATCGGCATGGTCTTTTCCGACGAACCGGGAATCTATATCGAAGGCAGCTTCGGGGTTCGCATCGAGGACTCGGTTGTGGTCACGCCCGATGGGGGACGTCGACTGAACGAAGCGACGCGTGACCTGACGGTAATGGACTGAGGCGCGGGTCGATATCCTTGCCTTCCTCAGACCCGTCATTCTGAACGAAGTGAAGAATCTCTCCGTCGTTGCTGACTATGGCGGCCGTCTCCCTGGAGACTGCTGCGGCAGGAGATCCTTCGCTTCGCTCAGGATGACGGTGCTCTTTCGTGCTGCGCCGCTGCCGGATCTCGCCGCAAAGCGGTCAGTCTTCGGTTTCGAGGGGACGGGAGGGATAGACCTTCCGGATCAGGTCGTCGGGTTCCCGCAGGGTGAGCGCGGCGCCGTCGACGACCATGGAAACGGCGGCTTCGACATCGCCGTTGTCGTAGAACGCCCCCTTGAATGCCGATTCGAAGAGCCAGATCGCCGAGGTCCAGACATTCGAGGCCGGCAATGGCCGAACGATGCCTATATTGCGCAGGAAGACCTGGGCATTGGCCGGCGGACGCTTGATGCCCAGCGTCGAACCAAGACTTGAACCCTTGAGGAATGAGTCGGACTCGGCCAGCGTGCGCAATGACGGCACCGTGCGACCCGATTCAGCCAGGATGCTCTGGCCCTTCGGTCCGATGACGAACTCGATGAAGGTCCAGGCGGCTTCTTTGTTCGGCGACGCGCTCCACATGCCGATGCCGTCGCTGTGCAGCACGTTCGCTTCGACCGCTCCGACGGGCAACGGCGCCACGTCCCAGGACATCAGGGCGTTGTCGCGCAGGAAGCTGGTGACGCGCCGGCTCTGAATGAGCATCGCCGCGCCACCTTTGGCGAATCGATTCGTGTCATCCAGCGCCAGCCGTTCCCAACGTGGCGGAACTGCGCCCACCCCTTGCGGGCCGAGGTTGGTCATCCAGTCGAGACCGGCTCTGGCTTCCGGCGAGTCGATGAGCACCTGGGTGGGGTACTTCGGATCGTCGAAGATCTCGCCCCCGCCGCCCCAGATCGCTGCCGCATATCGATGGATCGATGGTTCCATGGCCAAACCATAGACCTCGACCCGCTCGTACTTCTCTTTGGAGGTCGTCAGGCGTTCGGCGACGTCGGTGAAGGTCTCCCACGACCAGCCGTCGACCGGCCGCTCGATGCCGGCGGCGTCGAACATCGCGGTGTTGTAGTAGACGGCCAGACTGGAAACATTCTGCGGCAAACCACCGAGTGACCGAACCGGAAACGCATCGCTGCGGAAGGGTTCGAGCGCCTGGGTGAAGATCTCTTCTTCGAACAACACGTCGGACGCGGCCAGATAGCTATCCAGCGGTTCGAGCACACCGCGTGAGGCATAGATGTCGACTTCGCGATAGTTGATGAAAAAGATATCGGGCGGATTCTGGGAGGTGAACGAGCTGTAGAGCCATTCGGGATATGCGCTGGCCGGCATCTGTTGCCCGTTCGGCGACACGTTCGAGGACTCGATCGGGGTTCGCACAATCCGGATGCCAGGATTTTCGGCTTCGAAGGCCGCGACCAACGTCTCGTATGCGGCGAGTTCGGAGCTGTCGGCGAAAAAGCCGAACTTCACTTCGATTGGATTGGCTGCCGAGGCAGGGCCAATCACCGCGGCTGCGCCCGCGGCAGGAATGCCTGCGAGAAGGGTTCGGCGAGGGACTCGACGTTCTTCGTGGTTCGACATCGGTGCTTTCTCCGCGATCGCGCCGGGCGCTCGTTCTGAATCGGGAGTCGTGCGATGTGTGTCGTCAGTGAACCCGAATCAGGGAAGGTCTGCGACATAGTGTCGCACGCCGACATCGATTCGGAACAGATGCTCCATTCGCCACTATCTTCGCTATGATGGTGACCGGTATGGAGTTTCATTGCTGTCAGTGAACGGAGAAGCCATGTCTCGATCGATGCAGGACCGCACACGGATGCGTTTCATCTCGCTGCTCGCGGTGGTGATGCTCGTTGCCACGGCCGCGCTTTCACAGGCCGCCGTCGCCCAGGGTGGGGAAACGATCCGCTTCGCTTTCTGGGGGGATCCGGCGGAGTTCGACGCCTATCAGGCGGTCGCCGATGGATTCGAAGCGGCCAATCCTGGCTACGACGTCGAGATCGACTACACATCCGGGCAGGGAGACTACTACCGGAAACTGGCCACCGACTTCGCCGCTGGCGACCCGCCGGATGTCTTTCTGACGAACTACCGGAACTTTGGGCAGTACGCCGCGTCTGGAGCGCTCGACCCGATCGAGCCTCATTTGAACGCCTCATCGGTGTTCACCATGGAGGACTTCTATCAAGAACCGATGGACGCCTTCCGCTACCGGGGTGGTCCGGTGGTCTGCATGCCGCAAAACATCTCGAGTCTGGTGGTCTACTACAACGTCGATATGTTCGAGGCGAATGGCGTGCCGCTGCCCGCCGATGGCTGGACCTGGGACACCTTCATCGATGCCGCCGAAGCGCTGACGCAGGATACCGATGGTGATGGCGTCGTCGATCAGTTCGGCGTGGTTGTCGAACCAAGCATGTACCGGATGGTCTCCTTCATCTGGGGAGCCGGTGGAGAGATCGTCGACGATCTCAACAATCCGACCCGCCTGACCATCGATACGCCCGAAGCGCGAGCCGGGATCGAGGCATTCATCAGCCTGGGCGTCATGGGATCAAATGTCGTGCCACCGGCAGAAGAGGTTGCCGCCGAGGGTGATCAGGATCGCTTCATGCGGGGTGGGGCGGCGATGTTCCTGCAGAGCCGGCGTCCCGTGCCGACCCTTCGCGAGATCGAAGGGTTCACCTGGGATGTCGCGGCATTGCCTGTGATCAACCAGGCGTCGACTGTGCTGCACAGTGATGCCTTTTGCATGGCGGCTGGCGCCAACGAGACTGGATCGGCCTGGAAATTCATCGAGTATGCCGCCAGCGAACAAGGACAGCTCATTCTGGCTGCAACCGGCCGCACCGTTCCCTCGATGATCTCAGTTGCTGAATCCGATGCGTTCCTGCTGGGTATCGCGCCCGACTCGGGCACGCTGACAGGTTCGCCCGTCGCCGCCGAACCCTTGCCGCCGGCCAGCAGCCAGGTTTACCTGGAGAACATCCAGGTGATGCACCGGTTGCCGTCGATTTCGACCTGGCCCGAGGTGGAGGACGCGTTCAACGCCGAATTCGACCAGGGCTTCTATGAATCGGTCGATATCGACGCGGCGATAGCCGCCGCAATCGAGAACGCCCAGGCAGCCCTCGACCGTTCAGCGGAAGAAGACGGCGTCTAGGAAGACCCCAACACCCCCTGACCACGGCGGTCCTGGAGAAAGACCCGCTGCATCGTCAGGAAGAGGAGCATGATCGGGGCGATCATCAGGATCGCCCCGGCCATGATCAACGGCCAGTTGGTCGAATCGAGCTGGTAGAGCATCCGCAATCCCTGTGACGCCACATATTTCTCATGGGTCCGGATGTAGAGCAGTGGCTCGATGAACTGATTCCAGTAGTGGACCGACGACAGAACCGCGGTGGCCACAATCGCCGGCCGGGCCAGCGGCATGCCGATCTCCTTCCAGAGACGAAACGCGCCCGCGCCATCGAGTCTGGCGGCGTCGAAATGATCGCGCGGGATGCGCGAAAACGCCCAGACGAACAACAGCACATAGAGGGGCGATGTGCCCATCAGCGACGGCACGATCAGCACCGCGCGCCGGTCGATCAAACCGGCTTCCTTGTAGACGATGAACCGGGGGAGCCAGATCGCGGTGACCGGCACCATCAGCGTACACACCGACAGAACCACCAGCCTGGTCCGCCAGATTCGCGGCAGCTGCGAGATGGCGAATCCCGCGAACGATGCGAAGAGAATCGTGAGCGGCGCGGCAAGGGCGACGACGAAGAGCGAATTGAGGGCATAGCGTTCGGCGTCGATGGTGTCGAAGACCGCCGGGTAGTTTTCCCACGCCAGCGGAGAAGGAATCCACTCGGGATTCCGCGCCCAGGGCTGACCGGTGGAGCGGAGGGAGGCGGAAAACGCCCAGAGGATCGGCAGAACAAAGAGGCAGGCAGCAACGGCGCCAGTCAGCCAGACGGCCAATCGACGGATTCTCGGCCCGGTCGGCCGGGGCCTCCTCCCCTCTCCCGCGGTCGGGAGAGGGGTCGGGGGTGAGGGATATCCCCCCCGTTCCGTCATCTCCAGCGAAATCCTAGTCGCCACCCTGAAACCCCACATTCCAGCGTTTCGCGGCACGGAACTGCGCCCACAGGATGGCTCCGGTGACCACATACATGGAGAGCGTCATCGCCGCCGCGTACCCAAAGCGGAGATAGCCGAATGCGGTCGTGTAGATGTACATCGGCAGGTAGAGCGTCGCGTATTTGGGATCGCCGCCATTGCCGACGATGAGCGCTGGAACGAAATTGGCCTGGAAGCTGAACACGGTGTCGCGAAGCAGAACGATCAACAGCGCTGGCGCAATCGTGGGCAAGGTGATGTTCCAGATCGTACGCAGCATCGAGCCGCCATCGATCGCCGATTGGTCGAGCAGATCGCGGCTGACATTCTGCAAAGCGGCGAGGGAAATGACGAAGCCTTCGCCGATTTGCCAGATCATCATGAGCACGATGCCGTAAGGAGCCCAGGTCGCGTCGACCATCCAGGAGGGACCATCGATGCCGATCAGGGCCAGGGCGCGGTTGAGTGGTCCATAGATCGGGTTGAGGATCCAGAGCCAGATCAGCGCCCAGGCCATGTCGGGTATGACCGTCGGCAGATAGACCATCACCCGGAAGAGCGTGGTGCCGGGGCGGGGTTTGAGCAGCAGAAGGGCCATGACGAATGCGCCGAACAAGCGCAAGGGCACGGCCAGCAGGATGTACCGCAACGAGTTTCCCAGCGCGATGCGGAAGACATCGTCGTTGAGCATCTCGCGGAAGTTGGCCAGACCGGCGAATCGGGGCGGATTGATCGCGTTGTAGTGGGTGAACGCGATGGCGAACCCAGCAATCGCTGGTCCGAGCGTCAGGATCGAAATGCCGATCAGGTAGGGCGCGAGCATCAGACCCAGTTGGGCCCGATCGCTCAGATGCGGTCGTCGAGATGCCATGGATTGGATCATACGACGGACGGCGTAGTCAGGAGTCCGGATTACACACGGCGGGCCACAGGTGCCCGAACTACGACTTGGGAAGGTGAGTGTGCAAATGGGGAGGCCGTCGGACCACGGGTGCCCGAACTAAGGGCGGCCGATAGCGGGCCATGACGGACAGACGTAGTTCGGGCACCTGTGGCCCGACGTCTCTACTCGACCGCGACCAGAGTCCCACCCATGTACGGGTAGTCCTCCCATGTCGCAGCCAAGCCGGCGCGGACGGGATTGTTCAGGATGTACGTGAAGATGCCTTCGATGTCTTCTGATTCGCGGATCCCGTGGTCGTGGAAACTGGGCTGCCAGAGTCTGCCTGTGCCGCCTGCCTCCCACCACATCCGTGTGGTCAACGATTTCATTTTGCCAATGACGCTGATCGCATTTCCGTCTTCGACTTGATAGACGATATGCAGGTGGTCCGGCATGAGACAGTACACGAGGATTCGGGTGCCGTCTGCGCTCGATTGCGCTTCCAGCCAGTCGCAGATCCTCGACGCGAGCTCCGCATTCGCGAATGGGCGCGAGGATCGGTCGGCCGCACCAATCGTGATATGCCAGACGGTCCCGTGGTCCTCATATGCATCGGAGGGTAGGCGATGCGGTTGACGAGTGCGGAAGCGTCGTTGGGCCATAGGTTGGATTCCCTGGTCAGCGGGTGTGTTTCGACGTACGAGTATGCCGCAGTTCGAGCAGATGCGCCGGTCCTCGGCGTGGCCAACCGACCAAGTCCCCGTAGATCGAGCGAACCGACCAAGCCACGGTAGTTCGGGCACCTGTGGCCCGACGTTGACTGCACACTGCCAACTCGTTGGTGGTGGAGAGGCGTCGGGCCACAGGTGCCCGAACTACGACTGCGACGGGTGGGTGTGCGAGGGGGCGGGAGATGTCGGATCGCAGGTGCCCGAACTACGACTGCAACGGGCGGGTGTGCGAGCGACGGGAAACGTCGGGCCACAGGTGCCCGAACTACGTCTGCGACGAGCGGGTGTGCGAGGGGTGGAGAGGCGTCGGGCCACAGGTGCCAGAACTACGTCTGCGACGAGCGGGTGTGCGAGGGGTGGGAGGCGTCGGGCCACAGGTGCCCAAGCTACATCTGCGTCGGCCGGTGCCGAACGACATCTGCGAGACGGTGCCCGAATCACGTTGTCGCGATCAACCCCGACTGGTGGAAGATCCGGCGCAGGATGGCCAGGGTTGAGGCGTAGGTGGAATCCATACCGTAGTACGACATTCCTCGCGCGCCCAGGGTGTGCGAACGGGTGTAGGGGGTGTCCGACGCGTAGTGGATGATTCCCAGGTCGAGATGATGGGAGGAGTGCTGGACGAGGTTGATCGCTTCGTCGACTGGATAGCGGTCGAGGAACAAATCCTCGTAGATGGCGTTCAGGTAGGGTCCCGCTTCCATCTCGACCACGGTGTAGTTCTCCCGATAGTAGAAATCGAGATATCCCTGGTTCTGGAGATAGGTGCCTTTGACGGTGACCGCTTTCTGGTTGTCCAGCGCTGCTCCATAGACGAGGTAGGGAGCCAGATCGCCGTAGGAGAAACAGTTGTCGAGCCAGTAGGTGTTGCCGGAGTGCTCGTCGTAGACGACGTTGGCGATCATCACGTCGCCGATGCGGCCATTGAGGGTCGCTGCTTTCCCGAGCACATAGATGCCGCGCAGGAGATCGGTGGACATCGCCACCTGGTTCATGATGTGGTAGGCGGCCATGCCCAATGGATAGTTGATATTGATGATGATGGCATCGGTGGCGCCGGGATTGAGGCGTTCGCCGGGATTGAGCAACCGCGGATCGAGACTCTCCGGATCGAGGCGGGCGAGATCGATGACCTGAACGCCGACATCCATGGCGCCGAGCGCGCTGATATGGGCAATCCCCCGCTCGATCTCCTCGGCATTGCGCCGGTCACGATCCCGTTCGTTGCCTGGTTCGTTGAAGTAGGTGCGAGCGGCGAAGTAGAGGAGATTTTCCCACGACGACCGGCTCTCACCCCGATCGAGCGCGTCGAGCTCCGACAGCAGCTCGGCGTGCGCGGTCTCCCGGATGTACTGGGTCAGCGCTTCTTTGCGGCGCATGGCGGTGCCGGCCAGGATGTTCACCAGACTGTGGGTGTTCGACGAAACGAAGTAGACAGGGCGCTCGTCGAGATCGGCCTCGCGCAGAAGGTCCTGCACGGGCCGCCACCAATGGCGGGTCGAACGGGTGTACCCGACAAAACTGCCGCTCAGCATGCGCAGCCAGAACCGTTTTCGCTCCGGCGCCAGCGCCAGGAGCCGTGGCCAGAGTCTGGCTCCCCAGATCGCCTGAAGCCTGAGCCAGTCGGTAGGGCCGATCAGCAGCTCGTCGCCGATCGAGGCAACCGCCTCCGGACCGGGGATGCCACCGGCGTTCAACTCCTCATGAATCTGGCGAATGCGCTTGATGAGGGGACGGTTGCCCCGCAGGAGCCGGTGGATCTTGGTCAGCTCGATCTGCAGAGCGACGATCGACGGGATGAGATCGTCGAGATCGGACGTCGATGAGATTTGCGCGGCGAGAATCGATTCGCCATCCCAGAACCATTTGCGGCGGCGCCCGGGCGACCCGACGACCGTCCACTCGGCGATGTTGCTGAATCCATCGTGCTGAAATGCCTCGATCGTCTGGCCGAGCACGATGTCGCGGGCTTCCATGATGCAGTCGGGCAAGCGCTGGATCGAGTAGATCATCGCGTTCATATCGGGTTCGGGTTCCATCGCTCCGGCGTGGAGCGAAGGCGCGGCCGTCAGATGGGCTGGCTCCAGGCTGGAGATGCCGACCGCTCCCGAGCTCTGCAGGAGGGTGGTGTAGGTCCGGACGTAGAGATCGACTTCGCGTTTGCCAGCGGTCGTCTCCACCCGATGTGAAGGAACGGAAGAGTGGTGTCTGCTCTCCCGTTCTGCGTCAGTCTTTTCGAATTCGCGTTGCGCCGCCATGCATATCCTGACTGCACTGATCCGGCCGGACCGATCTGTGGCCCTGATTGCAGTATAGACACTGGAACGGGGCTATTGTTGACTGGTTCCAGTGTCGCTGCCCCGCGAATTGATCAGGTGAGCCTGGATTTGCTCGATATCCTTGTCGCCTGCGGTCGAGAGATCGATCGCCATCCAGAAGGTGCGGGACCAGGGATAGAAGAGCACCGGAAGGAGAATGGCGGCGGTGATCGCAATCACTTGCTGCCAGACGAGGGAAAGGTCGCTGCGGAAGAGAAAGACGAGTACCGCGCCCAGGCCGATCACTTCGGCGACAACCAGGTTGATGGCATATGCGCCGAGGAAGTAGCCATCTTCACTGGCGAAGATGTAGCCGCAGATCGGGCAGCAATCGCGCATCGACCAGGGGTGGGCGAAAACGCCGCGCCCTCCGCACTGGGGACAGCGGAGCAGCAGCGCGCGTTTGAACAGCATGGCGGCGCGCGACCACCCTCGGGCAGGAAGGTCGCGCAGTTCCTGCTGTTCGACACAGTTCGCGCTTGCCGGCATAGTCGTCTCCACTTTGCGCCCTGAGTACAATCGCGTCCGCGACTTCACGGAGCCGGAATCCCTCGGCCGAACCCCATCGGCAAGGGAGCAGGGGATGAAAGGATATCGCTGGCGTGGCGGATAACCCTCTCGGGCGTCCCTACCGCGTGCTCCGGCACAGCGACTATCGCCTGCTCTGGTCTGCCGAAGTTCTCTCGATGATCGGCTCGCAGATCCAGAAGATCGCCGTCACCTGGCAGGTCTACGAACTGACCGAGGATGCCTTCAAACTCGGGCTGCTCGGACTGTGCCGTTTCGTTCCGGTCATCCTGTTCGGCATCGCCGGAGGGGTCATGGCCGATCGTGGCGACCGTCGCCGCACGCTGATGATGGCGCAGTCCCTCCTCCTTCTCCTGTCGATGATTCTCGCATTGCTGACCATCACCGGGAGCATCACCCTCCTGGCCATCTACGGGATCACTGTCCTGACCGCCACGGTCGAAGGAGTATCCAATCCGACCCGCCAGGCGCTGATCCCACTACTGGTGCCCAAGAGCGAGTTTCCAGCGGCGTCGACGATGAACATCCTGGCCATGAATGTGTCGATGGTCGTCGGCCCGGCGATCGGCGGGGTGATTCTCGCGACGCTGGGCGTTGGAGCCGCGTACCTGGTCGATGCGTTCTCGTTCACCGCCGTGATCGCGTCAGTTCTGCTCATGAAGACCCGGCCGCCCAGAATCCACGTCTCCATGGGTGGGTTCGCCGCGGCGATCGAAGGTCTGCGCTTTCTGCGCACCACACCGGTACTCCTCGGAGTGATGGGAGCCGACTTTGTGGCGACCCTCTTCGGCGCCTGCACAACGTTGATGCCCATCTTCGCCGACGACATTCTCGATGTCGGGCCACGGGGACTGGGTTTGCTCCTTTCGGCGCCCGCGGCCGGAGCGGTGATCGTCGCGTCGTCGCTCAGTCTTTTCCGGCTTCCCGATCGCGCCGGCCGGGGCATCATGGCCTCGATCGTGGTCTATGGCGCCTGCCTGGTCGGGTTCGGCCTGAGCCGGAACTTCGCACTCTCGCTCTTGTTGCTGGCAGGAAGTGGCGCGGCGGACGTGCTGAGCGCCACGTTGCGACATGCCGCGCGCAATCTCCTGACCCCGGACGAGCTGCGGGGCAGGGTGGCGTCGGTGCATCGCACCCTGGCCGGCGGCGGACCCCAACTCGGCGATTTCCGGGCCGGCGTGGCGGCGTCGATGATCGGCGCTGGTCCTGCGGTGGCCATCGGCGGATTGGCAACTGTCCTCTCCGCCATGGCGATTTCCGCGGTGCTGCCGGCGATCAGCCGATATCGTTTCTCCGACCCCGCCGAGCCTCGTTCAGTGGCGGGACCGGAGCCAACGGTCGAATCCGCCGGTTCCTGAGCGGTCGAAACGATCAGATTTCTGGTGTGAGAGATTCGGACCGTCATTGGCAGCTGGCGCGGCGTGCGGGAATCGCCTATCCTCACGCGTCGCGAAGTCAGGGAGGGCTGAGGTGGCGGCGCTCGTGGTCACACGCGAGGTGAAATGTCCGTCGAACCCAACCGTTCACGCAGGCGACCCAACCAGAAGGACAGCGGTGACCCGTTCGGGCCGCTGCCTGTGTGGAACGCGTCCTCTCCCGATCCGAGCCGGATAGCACCCGACCGCTCCGGTCCTCCAGTCGATGAGCAACCGGAACTCCGGGCGGCGCCGCAGACCGGCACACTCCTGAAAGCGCTCGGTGTTGTCCTGGTGCTCTCGGCGCTCGCTGTGGCGGCGATTCTGGCGATATCAGGTGGCGGGGGCAACAGCACGCCGACTCCCACCGCCGAATCGGCGGTCGTCATCGCTCCCAGCAACGCACCCCTACTGCCGGTGGCGTCGCCCGTCGACGACATCGCGTTCGATCCCGCCAACAGCGGCATCGTGATCTGCATCGATGCCGGGCATGGTGGCAAGGACATGGGTTTCCAGCGGACCGCCACCAGCAATGTGCCGGCGATGGATGAATCCTATTTCAATCTGGCGATTGCCAAGGAGCTCGAACGGCGGCTCGTCGAACGCGGATTCACCGTGATCATGACCAGAACCGGCGATACGGAAGTCAATGTCGATGACTTCGATGCCAACAAGGACGGTCAAACCGAAATGGGAGGCACGGTTGTCGGTGGGACGATGTCGGCCGGGAATCTCGACGAGATCCAGTCACGCATCGATCGATGCAACGATCAGCGGGCCGACCTCCTGATTTCGCTCCACGTCGATGGCTCGAGCGACCCGGCGGTTCGAGGCAGCCGGGTCTGGTACTCCGCGGAACGGGAGTTCGGCCAGGAGAATCAGGCGTTCGCGGCGCTGGTTTACGAGCAGCTCGAACAGCAGATGAGAACGGTTGGCTATCCGTGGATTGGGCAGGGCGTGGCGGAGATCGCCGCCGCCGAGCATGCCAGCGAACACGCGCAATTGCAGCAGCTTCTGATCGGTCCGGAACGGGCAGAGCTGAAGGAACCGAGCGCCATGCCGGGTGTGGTCGTCGAAGTGCTGACCATCACCAGCGACGCCGACGCCCTTTTCCTCTCTTCGCCGCAGGGGCTTTCCACGATCGCCGCCGCACTCGATCAGGCGATCGTCCATTTCGTGGAACGGACGCTCCGCGCCACCGGGTAGTGGGTGGAGACACGGTACCATTGACCAGATGTTGTCATTGGCAATGACTGGAGCCCGCCCCGCACATGCCCACGCCTGACAAAGGAATTCCTCCTGGAACTGAGTCGACGGTCAGCCGCCGGCAGGTCATCGGCGCCGCGACAGGCGCCGCCGCTGGTTTGGCGCTGCCATTTCACCTGCGGCACCCGGTAGCCGGACAGGAGAGTGAGCTCGTTCCAGCCGGCCAGGCCATGGTCACCTCCCCCCGCTTGCCGATGACGGCGATCGGCACCAAGGAGCTTCGCCAGATCATCAATGGCGAAATCAGAGACTGGCGGGACGCGGGCGCCCCGATTTCCCAACGGATCGAGCTTATTGCCCTGGAGGGAACGATCCCGTTCAGCAAACACCTGCGGGCATCGGCGGCGGACTATGGCGAGCTGGCCAGCATGCTCCTCGCCCGTCCCGGCGCGATGGCGATGGCGCCGGTGGCCGATGTCGACTTTCGGGTCAATGTTCTGGCGGTCGACGATTTCGATCCGCTCCGGCACACCAGCGTTGACGGGCAGGATTCGATTCGCATCGCCATGGCGGGAGATATCGTTCCCGGGCGCAATGTGCACAACAAGATGCTGGCCTACGGCGATTTCACACACCCCTTCCGGAAGGTTGCCGCCGAGCTGAATGGCTACGATATCGCGGTGGCCAATCTGGAGGGCAACCTGTCGTCGAACATCGAGCCACCTGCCGACGCGCACACCTTTTCGTTCGTGTCCGATCCGGCGATGATCGAGGGTATGGTGCAGGCGGGATTCGATGCGATGAGCCTGGCCAACAATCACGCCCGGTGGAACTCGGTCGGTTGGGGCGATGCAGCGTTGCTCGATACGATGGACGAGCTGGCGCTGCGCGGCATGGACTATTTCGGCGCCGGCCGCACCCTGACCGAAGCGCGCAAAGCGTGGGTGAAAGAGGTGCGGGGCGAGCTGGTGGCGATGATCGGCATCGACGGCGTCACGGCGAACCTCGAGCGTGTGGAGGGCGAAAACCCGATCCCCGCCGGCGCCGCGGACGAGGCGAGCTTTTCAGGAGCAACTGCGGACGCTGCGGGCACCAATCCCTATGCCCTCTCTGACGTCCTGGCGGACATCGAGTTTCTGGTCGACCGGCATGATGTGGTGATCCCCTATTTCCATATGGGGGAGGAGTACGTGGCGGTCCCTCCCGACTGGGCGATCGCCGGTGCTCGTGCCGCCGTCGATGCGGGTGCGACCATGGTCGTCACCAACCACCCGCATGTCGTCCAGGGCATGGAGATCTACAAGGGCAAGCCGATCGTCTATTCGCTGGGGAATTTCATCTTCGACCAGATGTTTGCCGTCGATGTTCGGCAGGGATTCATCCTGGAAATCGTCGTGCGCGGCGGCAAGGTGGTGGGTTTGCGGCCGAAGGGGGTCGAGATCGAGGATTTCAACCAGCCTCGCCTGATGGATGCCGGCGAACACGCCTCGCTGATGAACCGGTTCTGGTGGGCCGCCGACCGGATTGCCGCCGTCCAGCTCTAGATCAGGCCCGGACGATCACCTTCCCACCCCGGGCGACGATCAGATAGTCGCGATTCGACCGGCGAAACTGCACCTCGATCTCGCCAACGATATCGACCGTTCTGACATCGGTGAAGACCACCGCCGAGGACGGGGAGATGGCATCGACCCGGTGAAGGGATGGCCACAGGGTCAGCATCGTCGCGTCCCGGCCATGCGCGTTCTGAATCATCAGCTGGTAAACCGAGGCGCCGGGGAGCTGAAAAGGCGCCAGGGTTGCTTCGCAGCCGAGGGAGAGCGCGACCAGCTCCACAACCGGATCGGCGAAGGGATGGTGCGTGATGATCGATTGGTTCGGTGAGCCGGGCGGCAGGGTGGTCATACGCCCAAGTATGATCGACATGGAATGATGCATGGTTGGGGGAGAGCTGGAATGGCAACAGATGTGAAAATGACACCGGGCGTCACACTCGATGATGTGCTGGCCGCACGGGAACGGATCGCCGAAAGGATCGTACGTACGCCACTCCTGGCGAGTGACGCGCTCAGCCAGCGGACCGGCGCGCGGGTGAAGGTCAAAGCCGAATGCCTGCAGCGGACCGGCGCCTTCAAGGTGCGCGGTGCGCTCAACGCCTGTGCGCTTCTCACCCCGGACCAGCGACGACGAGGCGTGGTGACCTTCTCGGCTGGGAACCATGGAGCGGGTCTGGCCTATGCGGCATCGCAGCTGGGTGTTGGTTGCACCGTGTTCATGGCCGAGGGAGCGGTAGCCGCGAAAGTCGCCGCTATTCGGGGTTTCGGGGCCGATGTCGTGATGCGGCCGACCATCCAGGATGCGGTCCAGGCGATGGAGGAACGGTCGGCGAACGACGGATCGACCTTTGTTTCCCCATTTGCCGACCCTGCGATCATCGCCGGTCAAGGGACCCTGGCTCTGGAAGTCCTCGAAGACGCTCCCGGCATCGAACAGATCATTGTCCCGATCGGGGGTGGTGGGCTGATCGCCGGGATCGCTGTGGTGATAGCGGCGATGAAACCGGAGGTGCGTATCGTCGGAGTCGAGCCGGTCGGGGCGGCGGGCATGTCGGCGGCGTTGACCGCGGGCAAACCGGTGCGACTGGACAAGGTCCAGACGATCGCCGATGGACTGGCGGCGCCATTCACCGATGAACCGAACCTGAGCATCGTGCAGCAGCATGTGGCCGACGTCGTTTTGCTTACCGATGACGAAATCGCGGCGGCGGTGCCCCTGGCTTTGGAAACAACCAAACTCGTGGCCGAACCCGCGGCCGCGGCGTCGCTGGCCGCATTGACCACCGGCAAGGCGGCGGTGCCGGTCGGAGCCGAAACGGCGGTCATTTTCACCGGCGGGAATGTCGATCTGGGGAGGTTGAAGGGGTTTTTGTAAGTCCGGGATCCGTGGCCCGTAGTCCGTAGTCCGGGGTCCGGAGCTTGAGCGGTGAACGAATGGAATCTCGATTGGATGGTCGAGCGGGTACAATCGGGGAGTGTTTCTCGCTGATAAGAGAATGGTGGTTTGGGGGCCGTGAGGCAACGCATTCACGAGATCGATCGTCGCCGGTTCCTGACGTCTGCCGCGCTTGGCGCAGGCGCGGCCATGGTGGGAGGTCCGGTTCGGGCACAGGGTGATTCGGGCACGCTGCGAGTCGGGTTCGAAGAGAATCAGCCTGCGTCGCTGGCGGCGATGGAAGCGGCAGCGGCGTTGGTCATGGCCAGGCACCCCGATGTCCGGTTCGAGTTCGAACCTGCGCCACCGGGGAGCTTTCTGATCCAGCTGGTGCTCCAGCTGACGATGGGGCGTGGACCTGATCTCTTCATGCTCAGTGGGAGCTTCCTGGGCGAACTCGCGTCGGCCGGATTTGCGTTACCGCTCGATGACTATCTCGCCTCCTGGGATGGCTGGGCAGAGGTGCCCGAACGCTTTCGCGCCAGCCTGACCTGGAACGGCTCAGTCTGGGGCATGCCTCACCAGATGGACAGTCATTTTCTCTACTATCGCCGCGACATCTTCGCCGCGGCTGGATTGCCCGTCGATTGGCAACCAGCCAGCCCGGACGAGATCCTCGACGTCGCGGCCACGATCAAAGCGGCGCTGCCGGACGTCATCCCCTTCGCCCTCCACGCTGGCGCCAATGCCGGATTGGAAACGGTCGGTCGGGGGTTCGTCCCGGTTTTGCTGTCGTATGGCGGCGATTTCAAGGATGAGAATGGCCTCTGGATCATCGATGGTTGTGCGATTCGCCAGACCATGCATTTCTACGAACGCGCCTATGTGATCGACCAGACCGTGCCGCAGGAGGTGATGACCGACTCGTCGCCGGTCGAGGCGATGCGCGCGGCCATGCTGGATGGATCGCTGGCGATGATCCACGAGGGGTCGTGGGCGTACGGCGAGTGGCTCTCCGGTGATCCGGAGACCGCTCGGGACCAGATCGCATATGCCCTGATGCCTGCCAGCGACGGGTCGGGCAATGCTGTTCTGAGTTCGCCGGGCAATACCCTGTTCGCCAACGCCAGAACTTACTTTCCCGACATTGCGTGGGAGTTCATCGCCGAGATGAACACACTCGAGCAACAGGTCGCGGTAAACGTGGCCGATCCCCACATTCCCTCCCGGCTCGATGCTCAGGCGGCGCTCGGTCAGCTTGGCGACCCCTTCCTTTCCGCTCTGATGGCCTCAACCGACGCGCTTCGGCTTTTCGATCCCGATCCGGCTGTTCGCGACGTCGTCACCATCATTCAAAGCGCCACCGGCGCCGTCGCCAGCGGCGAGGCAGGCGCCGACGAGGTCGTCGACCGCTATGCCAGCGAGTTGACGCGGGCGTTTGGGGAAGAGAACGTCGTCATGCAGCCCTGCAATGCTGAGGTCTAGCGGCCCGCTGTCTTTCACATGAAGCGCTCCGCGCGACGTTCCTACGTCCTCGCCGTCGCTCCGGCACTGGTGTTGATGGCGATCTTCTACCTCGGTCCGGCGATCTGGGCGGTCTACATCAGCACGACGCCAATGAGTCTGGTCGGTCCGGATGCGGGTTCGACCCGGTTCATCGGACTCGACAACTATCGGGCTATATGGAAACACCCTGATTTCCCGACCTTCGTCTGGAACACCGTCGTCTATACCGCTGGGGTGGCGGTGATCGGAGCGACGATCGGCGGACTGCTGATCGCGCTGGTCATCGACCGGGCCCGCAGAGACGGCAACCGTCTGGCGATGGCCGCTTTCGGTGCGGTCGTGCTGGCAGGGATCTGTCCGGTTCCGCTGGTGGGCTCGATCTGGGGAATCATCCTGGACTATCGCGATGGCGTGCTGAATGCGCTCCTCACCACCGCCGGATTCGAGCGGGTCGACTGGCTCGGCAAGCGGCCGATGCTCATGGTGATCGTCGCCGAGGCGTGGCGGACGGTGGGATTGGCGATGATCGTCTTCTACGGCGCGCTGCGGACGTTACCGGCGTCGGTCGGCGAAGCGGCGATGCTCGATGGTGCGTCGAGCTGGACGCGTTTGCGCACGATCACACTCCCTCAGATCATGCCGACGGCCGGGCTCGTGTTGCTGATGACGACGATTCTGACGGCCGGCAGCTTTCTGCTCAACGAGATCCTCACTGGTGGCGGCACGGCGCTGCAGACCGAGACACTCGCGCTCTATTCGTTCCACGCAGCCTTGATCGATTTCCGTATCGCATACGGCGCGGCGCTTTCCGTCGTCATCCTCCTGTTCACGCTTGTTTGTGCGGCTGTCTATCTCCGCATTGCCGAGAAGCGGCCATGATCGCTCGCCCAGCATTGTCCGCATCGCGGTTGACGTCGTGGCTCACGAGTCTGGCGATCGTGGCGATCATCCTTGTCTTCGGGGCGCCATTTCTGTGGGTCCTCGCCCAGGCGTTCGATGCGGCGACGACCGGCGCGTTGCCCTGGCCTGGCGAACTGACGCTGGCCAACGTTCGAACGATGTTCGAGCAGGAGATCGTCCGGGTGGCCCTGCGGAACAGCCTGATCGTGGCCGGTGTCAGTGCGGTGCTCGCCACCCTTCTGGCCGGGTTGGCGGGTTTTGGGTTGTCGCGCATCAGTTTCCGGCGAAAAGCGGAGGTGATGTACGGGATCATCCTCCTCTACGCGTTCCCGCTGACCGTGACCATGGTGGCGATCTTCGACGTGGCGATTCGTCTTGATCTCACCAACACCCTGCGTGGACTGATTCTGGCCGAGGTGGCCATCATGCTGCCCTTTCTGACCTGGTTGATGAAGGGGTTCTACGACGCTATTCCTCGGCAGCTCGATGAGGCGGCGCTGATCGATGGAGCGTCGATCTGGCGAAGCTGGCTGGGGGTGATCGCACCCGCTGCGTTGCCCGGGATCGGGACCGCCGCCGGGCTGGCGTTCGTCATCGCCTGGTCGGAACCGCTGCTGCCGATCGTGCTGATCAGCGATCCCGATCTGACGACCGTTTCCCGCTTTTTCTTTGCCGCGGCCACATCATCGACCTCGTTTCAGTCGATTGCCGCTCTGGGAATCGCGTTCCTCGCTCCCGTGCTGCTCGTGATCCTGCTGCTGCGCGGCGTGATCGGCTCTTCGGTGATGACGTCGATCGACGAGCGCTGAATGTGGGGAGCCGAGTGGAGGGGAGATGTGCCGGATGCGTGCCGGTGCTGATCACACTGCGCCGGCAACGCATCCGGTGAGTCGAGAGTAGCATATGGGGCAAAGGGCAAAGGGCAAAGGGCAAAGGGCAAAGGGTGATCGTAGTTCGGGCACCTGTGGCCCGGCGAAGAGGCGAAGAGGCGAAGAGGCGGAGAGGGAGAGGAGCGTCGCAGTCGTCCTTCGGGCACCTGTGGCCCGGCGGAGTGAACGGCAGCGGCAGGCGACGATCAACCATTCCCCGCGAGTTGCCCTGAGAAGTGGCAGGCCGAGCGGCGACCTGGACCTGAAGGGAGCAGGAGGGGCGTCTCCTTCGCGCAAATCGGTTGGGCCATCGGGCATCGCGGATGGAATGCGCATCCTGACGGTGGCGACGTCGGCTTCGGTGGCTCTCCTCGCAGCCGGACCCGCTCCGACCGTCGTCCGCGGAGCGTGGGCACCGCCGAGAGGAGCGCTTGAGTGTAGGGGTGATGGGGTTTGGCGTAGAGCGCTTCGGCCGGACCCTCTTCGACGATCTTGCCGAGATACATCACCAGCACGCGGTCACTCAGGTAGCGAACGACGCCGAGATCGTGGGAGATGAAGAGATAGGCAAGACCGTGCTGGTCCTGCAAATCCTGCAGCAGATTGAGTATCTGCCCCTGCACCGAGACATCGAGTGCGGACACGGCCTCATCGAGAATCAGCAACCTCGGTTCGATCGCCAGCGCCCGCGCGATTCCGATACGCTGTCGTTGCCCGCCGCTGAACTGAAATGGATACTGACCGGCCCGCTGGGCGCTCACGCCGACTTCGGTCAGCAGGCGGTTGACCTGGCTCCTGATCTCGGACTCCGGGTGAGTGCCATGAATCCGGATTGGGTCGGCGACGATATCGCCGATCGTCATGCGTGGCGGAAGCGACGTGTAGGGGTCCTGGAAAACGATCTGCATCTGTCGTCGCAGCAGGTCGGTGGCGCCGCTGCTTACTGGTTGCCCATCGAAGGTCACTGACCCGGACGTCGGCTCGTCGAGCCACATCAGCGTTCGCGCCAGTGTCGATTTCCCGCAGCCACTTTCACCGACGATGCCGACCGTCTCGCCGGGGTGGACATCGAACGAGACGCCGTCGACCGCTCGCAGCGTGGCGGAGGCGCGTCCGAACAAACCACGGCGGATGGGAAAGTGCTTGGTCAGCTCGTGAACCCGCAAGATCGGCTCGGTCATGCCGCGGCGTCCTCGGTCGATTGGGTATGGAGATGGCACGCCGAGAGGTGGCCCGCTCCGACGGCAACCGGTTTCGGTTCGACATCGCGACAAACGGCCATCGCGTGCGGGCACCGATCGGCGAAGGGACAACCGGGCAGATGGCGCGAAAGATCGGGCGGATCGCCCGGAATCACCGCCAATCGATCCGTGCCGGGGGCGTCGACCAACTCGACCGCGTTGAGCAGCGCTTGCGCGTAGGGGTGGCGTGGCCGCCGAATGATCTCGTTGGCCGGTCCCAGCTCGCAGAGTTGCCCGGCATACATGACCAGAATGCTGTCGGCAAAATCGGCGAGGAGCGCGATGTCGTGGGTGATGAAGATCATCGCCAGATCGCGCTCGCGTCTGAGTCTGTCGAGCTCGTCGAGGAGCTGCGCCTGGGTGGTCACATCGAGTGCGGAGGTCGGCTCGTCCAGAATCAACAGCTCCGGCGTGCCGATCATGGCCAGGGCGATCATCACTCGCTGCTGCATCCCGCCACTCAGCTCGAACGGGTAAGCACGAATGACCCGCTCCGGTTCGGGAATGCCAACCGCCTGCAAGGCGGCGATGGCCGCCGTCCGGGCCTCCTTCGCCGGAATTTTGCCCGTTTTTCGCGCCGTCTCTTCGAGCTGGTAGCCGACGGTCAGCACCGGCGTCAGGGAGTTGCCGGGATCCTGGAAGATCATCCCCATTCGGTCGCCCCGCACGGCGGACATCTCCCTGTTCGAGATGCGAGCGAGATCGGCTCCATCGAAGAGAATGCGCCCATCGACGACACGACCGGGTGCGTCGAGCAGCTGCATGATCGAGAACCCCAGCGTCGATTTCCCCGAGCCGCTTTCCCCCACGATCCCCAGAACCTGACCTCGTCCCAGATCGAACGACAGATCGTCGACTGCGGTGATCGTGACCTCATCGAGCGGAAACTGGGTGGTCAGCGAGCGGACGGAGAGCAGCGGAAGTCGCTCGCCCGACGGATCGATGTCAGGAGTTGACGTCTTTAGCGGTTGCCTGCGAAATGCCCCGAACTTCAACTTGGGATCGAGGAGATCGGCGAATCCATCGGCCGCAAGACTGATGGTGATCACCGTAATGATGATGGCGATGCCCGGCAGGAGGGCCATCCAGGGATCGAGCATCATGTACTGCCGGCCGTCGGCCAGAATCGACCCCCACGACGGTGTCGGCGGACTCAACCCGAGCGACAGAAAACTGAGCAGCGATTCGACGATCACGAAGAAGGCCAGATTGAGCAACGCGATCGGTGGCAGCGCCTGCCAGACATTGGGCATGACGTACTTCCGCAACACACGCATACGGGAGGCGCCGATCGCGGTCGCGGCGCGGGCATAGTCCTTCGATCGCTCGGTGAGCACCCGGCTGCGGACCACCCTGGCATAGATGACCCAGCTCGAGATGCCCAGAACCACGATCAGGTGCCAGACCGTCCGGTTCGGCGACACCGCCAGAATGGCGATGGCGAAGAGCACGAAGGGAAACGCAAGCTGAATGTCCCCCAACCGCATGAGCAGGGTGTCGGCCCATCGCCCATAGAACCCGGCGACGAGTCCGGCGAGAAATCCGATCACTCCCCCCACAATCACCGCGCCGAAGCTGATTGCCAGCGAATAGCGCGCGCCATAGATGAGCCGGCTGAGGAGATCGCGGCCGAGTGGGTCGGTGCCGAGGGGATACTCGGACGTCCCCCCGTCTTTCCACATCGGCGGTTTGAAGTTGTCGCCGAGGTTCTGCTGGAGCGGATTGTGAGGCGCGATGAACGGGGCGAAGATCGCCATGGCCACAATGATCAGAAACCCAGTCAGCCCGGCCGTGGCCACCTTGCGCTTGCTGAATTGGCGCAGGAACGACTTTCTGCGAACCGGCAAGGCGGCGGGCGCGCTTGCATCCGGCGCTTGGTCGCTCGAGGTCAGCTCGCCGGTGAAGTCTGGAAAAGGCATGAGCAGCTAGTACTTGACCCGCGGGTCGAGCGCGGCGTAGGTCAGGTCGACGAGGAAATTGATCAACGTGTAGACGATGGCGATGACCAGCACGGTCCCCTGAATCATCGGGAAGTCACGCTGGTTGATCGCCTGCAGCGCCAGGGTTCCGACCCCCGGCCAGTTGAAGATCGACTCGATGACGATCGATCCGCCCAGCACGTAGCCCGCCTGCAATCCGATGAGCGTGACCAGCGGAATCGCCGCCACTTTCATGACGTGAATGCCGAGCACTGTCGTTTCGCTCAGCCCCCGCGCTCTCCCGGCCCGTACGAACCCTTCTCCCATCGTTTCGATGAAGGCCTGGCGCACCGCCCTGATCTGAAGTGGCATCAGCGAAATGACCAGGGTCGCTACCGGGAGGACGAAGCTTTTCCAGCCGGTTCTTCCGACCGCCGGCAGCCACTTCAGCTCAACGGCAAAGAGCAGCGCCAAGATGACGCCAAGCCAGAACCCGGGGGTCGCCTGGGCAATCGAGGCCAGAACCAGCGCGATGCGGTCGAACCAGCCATTCGGTCGCATCGCCGCGACGATGCCGATGCCAAACGACAGAATCGTCGTCAGCGCCATGCTAATCAGCCCCAGGGCCAGGGTGTTGGGGAGCGCCTCAAGCACCGTATCCATGACGGGTCGGCTGCCCCGAAAGGAGGTCCCCAGATCGCCGCGGACGAAATCCCGTATGAAGTTGACATACTGTTCGGGAATCGGTTTATCGGTGCCGAGTTGCTCGCGGGTGATCTTGATCACTGATTCCGGGGTGCCGGGCGGCTCCATCAGGCGGGCAGGATCACCCGGCACCAGGCGAACAGCAAAGAAGGTCACCGTGACCACGCCGAAAATGACGACGATCATCTGCACTGTGCGCTGGAGGACGTATGAGGTCATCGGGGCGAGTCGAACTTCGGTTCAGGGAGCCTCGCCCGCAGCTCCCCTCTCCCAGCTTGGGAGAGGGGTTGGGGGTGAGGGCGGTTGACTCTAGCCGGCAAGCGTGGCGCTGCGGAAGATCGTATCGAAATTCGGTAGAACGGTGATGCCTTGCACCGAATCGGCATGGGCGACTGTGAAGTCGCTCTTGTAGAGCGGAATGTGGATCACGTTGCTCCACAGATACGCCTGCAGTTCCTCGTAGATACCGGCGCGTTCGGCATCGTCGGTGGCCGCGGCGCCGGCGTCGATGAGACTGTCCACGGTTGCATCATTGATTCCGACCCAGGCGCCGGGCGACTTGTAGAGCGTAGACAGGGCGCCGTGTGGATCGCCATTGCTGCTCCAGCTGACGTGGAAGAAGAGTCCCGGCTTGTCTTCGGCGAAGAGCCCGTCGATAAGACCGGCGATGTCGGTGATCTGCAGCTGAACGTTGAATCCCACCTGGGCAAGACTGTCGGCGATCGCTTCGCAGACTTCCTCGCCTCGCGGCAGGAATCCTGAGATTCCCCACAGGGGCAAGTCCGGGCCGCCATCGGCGAATCCGGCCTCTGCGAGGGCAGCCTGGGCGGCTTCGAGATCGAGCGCCCAGGCTGGTTCCTGCTGGGTGGCAAAAACCGCGCCGTTGGGGATGTTGCTGATCGCCACCTCGCTGGCGCCACCGACCAGACTTTCCACAAGCGCCTGCCGATCGATTCCGAGAATGACGGCTTCGCGCAGTTTGACGTTGTCCCAGGGTTCCCCGGAATCCTGCCTCATCCAGAGATTGACGTCCTCGAACCCGGTGACGGAAATGGCCGAGAGACCATCCGTCCCTTCGATCACCGGCAGATGCTCAGGCGGCACCCGGTCGATGGCCTGGGCTTGCCCGGCGAGGAATGCGTTGAGCCGGGTCTGCCCGTCCTGGATGTACTCCCAGACCAGTGTGCCGATCTGCGGGGCGCCATTCCAGTAGTCGGGATTGGCTTCCATCGTCTTGACATTCTGCTGGTCGTCGATCAGGCGGAAGGGGCCAGTGCCGTTCGGGAAACCCGCCAGCGTGCCGGCGCCGGCCGAGGGCGTGGCCGGGTCGTCGGATGGCTGGATGTCTTCAGCAGACAGAATCGGCAACCGGGAAAGCTCATTGAGCATGGGAGCGAAGGGCGTTTCGGTCTTGAGCTGAACCGTGACGTCGTCGACGATCTCGACGGTCACCGGTACGAAGCGGGAGGCGGTGACGGTCACCTCCGCAGTGGCACCAGTGGCCAGTTCGATAGAGGCTTTCACGTCGGCCGGGCCGAATGCCTGACCGTTGTGGAACGTGACCCCCTGCCGGAGAACGAACTTCCATGTCAGCTCGTCGATCTGCTCCCAGCTTTCGGCGAGCCCCGGCGTGAACGCGGCAAAATCAGCCGACTCGATCTGGATCAGGGAGTCGAACAGCTGCTGACCGACCCGGCGCTGGCTTTGCGCGGTCGAGTTGTACTGGTGCCAGTCGGCCCAGAATGCCTCCGCGATGAGAAACCTGACTTCGCCCTCTGCCTGGGCGCGGAGAGGTGCGGCGATGGCTCCGCCAGCTGGCGCGGCCGATGCCGCAAGTGGCTTGACCGCCGCTCCCAGACCGAAGAGCGCGGCCGCCTGTGAGAACTGGCGGCGGGTGATCGATCCATTGTTCAGCTTCTCCGACAGAACCTCGAGGACTTCTCGCTGATTCACGCTGACCTCCATCTGTTCGTGGCCGAGAACGCCCCTCGTCTGGCCGGCGACGATTGCCGATCGAGTTTCCTGGGCGTGTAACGATGTTTCTCTAGCTTCATCTTACGAGAGCCTGTCGGGAGCGTCAACGCGCGGAAATCGGCGATAGCGCTCTGCGGTGAATCGGGGCACAATGCGCCGTCGGAAGATCGTTTCGTCTGCTGCGGAGTTATCGACCTCGTGACAAGCCAACCACTGATCGACATCCGGGACGCCCACGCCTGGATCGCGGATGGACCCTACATTCTGCGCGATATCACCTGGCGGGTGATGCCGGGGGAGCATTGGGCGTTGCTCGGTCCCAATGGGTCCGGCAAGACAACCCTTCTCTCATTGGCCGGCGCCCACAGGCATCCGAGCAAGGGTGTCGTGACCGTATTGGGGGAGACGCTCGGGCAAACCAGCCTGTGGGACTTGCGCGCTCGCATCGGGGCCGTCGATCCAAACCAGAAGATCCTCGACTGGCTGACGATCGAGGAAATCGTCATGACCGGGCAAACGAACACCATCTGGCCGCAGCAGGGGCTCGATACCCCTGAGGCGCGAGCGCGAGCGACCGATCTGATTCGAATGGTCGGATGCGACTATCTGCTGGGCAGAACGATCACCACCTGCTCACAGGGGGAGCGGCAGCGCGTGCGTATCGCCCGGGCGCTCATGGCCGATCCGCCACTCCTGCTGCTCGACGAACCGGCAACCGGGCTCGATCTGCCGGCCAGGGAAGCGCTGATGGTGGCCATGGCCACGCTGGCGGGGTCACACCCCGAGCTGGGATCGGTCCTGGTTTCCCATCATCTCGAAGAATTGCCGCCGTCCACCACCCATGCGGCACTGCTCAAAGACGGAGAATTCGTCGCCGCAGGTCGCGTGGATGAGGTGATGACCAGCGAGCTCGTGTCGGCCTGTTTCGGGTTTTCGATCGACGTGCAGGGATCTGCCAATCGCTGGTCAGCGCGAGCGGCCGCCGCGAGCTGGTAAAGGATCAGCTGAGCGTTCCGGCCTCCGCCTCGAAGACGCCGTCGGCGACCAGCACCGTCCCTGCCGCGCCGATTGCCGGTCCAGACATCAGCGCATAGGTGTGGTCACGACCGACCGGCGTGAGCAGCGCCTGCGCGGCGCCGACGTCGGCCAGCGAATCGAAGAGGAGGACAGCCATTCGCTTGTCCTCTCCCAGGTCGAAGAGCGCAAACCCGCGATAGCCGGACGCGCTGCGCGCCGCCGGCACCAGGTGTTCCCTGACCTTTTCGTTCAGCTCGGCTGCATTCGCGTCATCGATTGTATAGGTAACGACGCTCACTCCCATTGCCATGACACACCTCCTGCTGCTGAATCGACGACGTACGGTGCTGTGAGGCTCGATCGGTGTGGAGACGTCAAGGAACGGTCGCGTATCGTACCGTGAGCTGACCGGTTGCATTCGAGACTGTCCACCCCCCGCCGTCCGCAAACTCGAGGGGAATGCCGAGTTCGGCCAGCAGCGCGTTGGGTTCGATGAGGAGCGACCGGTTGGCTGTCGGGTTGCGGTCGATGCCTGGTTTCTCGGCTGCTTTGTCCAGCGCTTTGTCCAGCACCGGGCCGATCATCCCTTCCACCGAGATCTTGCCCAGTGTCCGGATTTCCCGGATATCGACGCGAACGGCATTGGCGTTGGTGGCGGTGATGTCCAGAACCGCGGTGGCTTTGGCTTTCAGGAACCGGTTGATGCCGGCGCTGACGGTGACGTCGGCACCCGATTCGGTGAACTGAGCTTGGTCGAACTCGACCTCGACGGGCACTTTGCCTTTGGCCATCTCCAATGCGGCTTTCACCCCAAGCACCAGCGCGCGGTCGGAGAGGACCACATCGATAGCGCCGACGACCGGCACGAGAGGGATGTCTCCAGCTGATTCACGCAGCGCGATCTGCAGGTTGTCGACGATGACGTCGTTGAATTGCGTAGCCAAAAGCGGACTCCATGCGATGGGCGAGACTGACCGTCGGGGAGCGTGGTGCGATGTCCATCACGACCACATTGGCAGATGCTAACAGATGGACTGAGGGAATCATCCTTCCCGGCAAATCTTGCATTGACATAGTAATTGTGCCACCATGTCACGAACTCCATGGAACGGCGCGTCGATGTCCGGAACGCTTATGATAGCTCGCGCCGCATCCCGGAGAGGTCGGAGATTTTGCCCGTTCGTTCATGTGGACAAGCCTTGCCGTGGTTCGGTAGGCTGTCGGAAACGCGACACGTTCGGGCCCACACGGGCCGGAGCCGCTCGGCCAGGCTGGTGCAGAGCGGTTTGCCGAGATATCGGCAGCGCCCGGGCTGGAAACGTCGCGAGATGACCGGTATTGCGTCAAGCTCCCGAGGGTTGCAGCCCGGAGGCCGGTCGGAGGGAGGGAAAGCACCAATGACGATGCCAGATCGGCGGGCTCGTTGGCGGGCGTCAATCGTACTCATCACATTGATTCTGAGCATTGCCCCCTGGGGAGCAGTGCGGCCCCTTCCCGTTTCCGCGGACACGAATCTGACGCTCGGCGGAGAAGCTCGCGTTTCATACGCAAATGGAGACCAGGTTCGCCTGCGTGACGAGCCCTCGTACAACGGCAATGTGTTGACGTCGGTGCCGGAAGGATGGCTGGTTGCCGTGCATGACGGCCCGATCGACGACGGGGCCGGTTCGTCCTGGTACGAAGTCACCGCTCGCGGCATGCGCGGCTATATGGTCTCCGACTTTCTGGCGGATGCGGGCAGCGCGCAGACTGGCGAGGGTGAGGTCACCGCCGCCGCCGAGATGCGGACCACCGCCAATCTCCGTTTGCGGTCAGGCGCGAGTCTGGATGCCTCCGTTCTGCTGGTTATTCCCAGCGGCGCCACGGTGAACACGACTGGCGCCACGCAGAACGGTTTTGCGCAACTGACCTACCAGGGCACGACCGGGTGGGCCTCCACCCAGTACCTGACCTCGAGCGGCAGCACGTCCGGTGCGGCCATGTGGGTGAATGTGAACGGGCTCAACCTGCGTTCGTCGGCAAGCACGTCGGGCGGTGTGCTGCTTGTGATGCCGCGCGGTGCACAGGTGTCTGTGACCGGAAATGCCCAGAGCGGCTTCACCCCTGTCCAGTACAACGGAACCAGTGGCTGGGCATATACCGAGTATCTGACGTCGACCAATCCCGGCAGCAGCGCCACGGCCACGCCAGGCGCCGTCATCTCGAATGCCTGGGTGACGGGTGGCGCGCTCAATCTCCGTTCCGGGCCGAGCACGTCGAACAGCGTCATCCTGGTCATGCCGAACAACGCACAAGTCGGCGTGACCGGCACTGCGCAGAACGGCTTCACCCCGGTTCGTTACAACGGCGCGAACGGCTGGGCCTACAGCCAGTACCTGACATCGTCGGGGGCCGGCGCGACCTCCACCCCGGACGGCGGGTTGGTTCTCGAAACTCGCTACACGACGGCGGGACTCAATCTTCGAAGCGGACCGTCGACAACCTCGACCGTCCTGCTGGTCATACCATCGGGCGCCGCTGTCTCCATCACAGGCAGTCAGACCAATGGCTTCTTCCCGGTTCGATACAGCGGAACAAACGGCTACGCCTCCGCCAGCTACCTGACGACCAGCGGGTCGAGCAATCCCACCTCCACGCCAGGAAGCGGCAACACCGGGGGCGGTATCGTCTGGCCAGTCCAGGGCAGCACGTGGGAGATCACACAGGGATACAACGGATCGAGCCATGTGAATTCGGGCTCGCTGTCCCAGTACCTCTATTCCCTCGATATCGCTCGCGCGGACCGGGCGACGGCCGGGCAGCAGGTCTACGCGCCGGTGAGCGGCACGGTCCGCTGGACGGAGCGTGCATCCGGAGGCATCACCATCAACATGGGGAATGGTTACGCGGTTGCCATGTTCCACGTCACCGTCGACCGGAGCTGGGAGATGGGCGATACGATCCAGCAGGGCCAGTACATCGGCTACATCTCCGGACCAGGCGGCGAAGGGTTCGTCCAGTTCGCGCACCTGCACCTCACCGTCTGGGCGACCAATGATGGCGGCAACTGGGACCGCACGGCTGTTCCCTTCATCGGCCAGAACGCGATCAGTGGACAGGAGTTCCCCAATATCGGTGGTACCCAGCAATGGACTGGCACCTTGTTCAATCCCTAGCACACACCTCTCAACCCGCCCGCTTCTACCCCGCGACGAAGGCCAGGTCTCGCACCTGGTCTTCGTCTTTCCAGGAACAGTCGAGAGCCTTGGTACAATCCGGCCAGGAGGCGATTCACACCATGACGAGCCTGACCGAGCGGCTCTCCACCACTTCAGAGCGTGGGTCATCTGCGCTGGACGCGGCGCAGGTTGCCGGCGCGATCCTCGATCAGATCGACCGCGTGATCGTTGGAAAACGGGCGATCGGCCGGTTGCTGCTGGCCTGCGTCCTGGCGGAAGGGCATGTGCTGCTGGAAGATGTGCCGGGCGTGGGCAAAACGACGCTGGCCCGCTCTCTGGCGGTGGCGCTGGGTGGGCAGTTTCACCGCATCCAGTTCACGCCCGATCTCCTGCCCAGCGACATCACCGGTCTGAACTATTTCGATCAGAAAAGTGGTGATTTCCGCTTTCGCGCTGGACCTGTGTTCGCCAATGTTGTGGTTGCCGATGAGATCAACCGGGCGACGCCACGTACCCAATCGGCGCTGCTGGAAGCGATGGAAGAACGGACTGTGACCGTCGAGGGAGAAACGCTGGCCCTGCCCCGTCCATTCCTGGTCATCGCCACGGAAAATCCAATCGAGCTGGAAGGCACCTTTCCGTTGCCGGAAGCGCAGATTGATCGATTCATGATGCGCCTGAAGATCGGCTACCCCTCGGAAGATGAGGAAATGGAGATCATCGCCCGGTCGAGCGCCGGGCAAAACAGTGTCGAAAGCGTTGCCACGCCGGAGCAGATCGAGCGCCTGATCGGGGGGGCTCGCGATGTCCACATTTCCGGCGACGTCACGCGATATATCGCTCGGCTGACCCGGGCCACGCGCGCCCATCCTGTCGTGCGACTCGGCGCCAGTCCGCGCGCATCGATCGCGCTGGCTCGTGCGGCCCAGGCGTTTGCCGTGATGAGCGGACGGAGCGCGGTCATTCCCGACGATGTCAAAGCCATTGCCCCGCATGTCCTGACCCATCGGATCGATCTGGCGCCGGAGGCGATGTTGCGAGGACGGACCGCGGAATCGGTCGTTTCCGAGGTGCTGGACAGCGAAGCTGTGCCGGTCGAGGGGTCGATCGGCTTGTCCGGCGATCAATGACCCGCTTGCTCTCCGGGTTCGATTCCGGGCGTCTACCGGGCGCCGCGCGTTCACGCAGTCTCTTTTTCACACGCCTCTGGCGATATGCGGCCGGAATCGTTCTGCTGGCCGGGCTGGTCACCCAATCGATGGCCATCGCGCTGGCCGGGGGACTGGCGATTGCCACGATGCTGGTCTCCAGGGGATGGAACCAGCTGACGCTCGCCGATCTCGAGTTCACGCGGGCGCTCGATGCGAACCGGGCGCTGCCCGGCGACATCGTCAACCTCGAGATTTCCCTCACCAACCGAAAACCGCTCCCGACATCCGCATTGCGGATCGACGAAGCGATCGATGAAACACTGGCGGCGCATGGATATCGATCGACGTTGAGTGGCGGTTCCGGAAAGAGGCTGGTGCATCTGACGGGCCAATTGAGACCATGGGAACAGCAAACCTGGTCGATTCCGGTGGAGTGCACGGGCCGTGGCGCGCATCGCATCGGTCCAGCGACATTGCGGTCTGGTGACCCCTTCGGTTTCTTCGCGGCACGAACCGATTCGACTGACAACCTCGAGCTGATCGTCTATCCGCGGGTCCATCCACTTGCCGATCTCGAGTTGCCTGGTCAGCGTCCACTTGGCGACCAGCTGGCCGTCAGAACGCCGATCACCGATCCGATGCGAATCCGCGGATTGCGGGACTACCGACCCGAGGATTCGTTTCGCTCGATCCACTGGAAAGCAACGGCGCGCCATTCGCGCCTGCAGGTCAAGATTCAGGAACCGGTCACGACCCTCTCGATGATGATCCTGCTCAATCTCGATTCGTTCGAGCATGCCTGGGAGGGTGTCCACACCGACAACGTCGAGATGTCAATCGAGGTCGCGGCGTCGTATGCGATGTGGGCGCTCGACGCCAGATACTCGGTCGGACTGCGGGCCAACGGCGTGGTGACCGGATCCGATCAGGCGCTCCACGTACCCGTGGGGCGAGGTCAGTCGCAACAACTGGCGTTGATGACCGGTCTGGCCAAACTGGAGGCATACGCCACCCTCTCCTTCGCTCAGACGGTGGCGGCGGCCGTCCCGTCGATCCCTCTGGGCTGCACGTTGGTCATGATCACGCCGATGATGTCCGACGACATCGCCCGTCTGCTTGCCACGACCGTTTCGGCCGGTCGGCGAACGGTGCTGGTGCCGCTGGGTGATGTCGATGTTCCCCAACTGCCCGGGTTGATCGTGCGGGAGTTCTATCCAGGGTTCGCCGGGTCGGATTCGGCCGAGGCGGCGGCATGAGTCTCCGCGTTCTGCGATTCACCACGACCGATTGGGTCCATGCCGGTTTGCTCCTGATGGCGGAGTCGGCAATCGCCTGGCTGGCGATCAACCTGCTGGTGCAGCCGGTCGATGGCTCCGGCGCCGCGATGTCCGCCAGCACTGTGGCGATGCTGATGGTGGCGGCGCTGGCGGTGCCCCGTCTCTGCCATGACTGGGGAATCTGGGGATCGCGCTTCAGCGTCGTTCTGGTCGCGGCCGTGTTGCTGACCACAGCGATCGCGGTCCAGCGAACGTCGTTTCCCGCCTTTGCGCTGTTCGACGCAACCTGGATCGACGAAGCGTTCGCCGCCGTGATTCGGGAGCCAAGCGCTGAGGAGGTTCCGATCTGGGTGGTGCTGATCAGCTCAGCCATTATCTGGTGGCGCGGCGTCATGCGCGGCAGACCGGATATCGACACCGGACTGGCCCTGCTCCGGGTGGGGTCGGTGATTCTCGTGGTTCTGGTCGTCGCGCATACCGCTTTCGACCGGGGATTCGACGACAGGCGCCTGTCGGCCGCCGTGCTCCTTTTCTACAGTGCGACCCTGCTGGCGATCGCCATGTTGCGCCAGGAGATGGTGCCCTGGCGAGCGCCCAAACGCTGGCTGGAAACGGTCTTGCTGCCGGTGGTGATGATCGTGCTGCCGGCGTCGATCCTGATCGGTCTGCTGACGCGAGATCTCAACGGTATGGTCGACCTGCTCCTCGATCCCGTCATTCTGGTCCTGACCGTCGTGTTCAGGATCGTGAGTTTCGTCCTCGTCCTCCTGGCCATGATCATTCTGGTGCCAATCGTCTGGTTGATTTCCAAGCTGCCTATTGCCCAGCCAGGGGAAGACAATCAGTCGCCGGTCCAGATCGCCCAGGGGACGGTGACGCAAGTTGCGGAGACTGGCAGCCAGCTTCCCAACACGTTCAAGTATCTGGTGGCGACTCTCCTGATCATGGCCATCTTTGCCGGGATCGTCAGATTCAGGTTGCGGTTGGGGTTTGTTCCGCTGGAAAGCGACGACGACCGACGCAGCGCCCGGGTCGAGGGAAGTCTTCTGGACGAACTCAAGGATTGGCTCGGTGGCAGGCGATCGCACCAGTCAACGGGTGACGCCGACTCCCTTGCAGCGCTCCGGAACGACCCTCGCTGGCGACATACGGTCCGCATTCGAGACCGGTATGCTGATTTTCTTCGCTGGAGCAGCAGGGAAGGGCTTCCGAGACTGGTTTCGACCACTCCCGATGAACTGCAGGAACGCTGGGAGGGTGAACGCTTCGGCCGCCAAAGCGCGGCGATTGCGACGCTGACCGATCTCTACGACCGGGCGCGCTATGGCGACGTGCCCATGACCGAAGCGGATGCGCTGGCCATGGAAGAGGCCTGGCGCGTGCTGCGGGAGGGGGCAACGCTCACCTGATGGCGCCGCTACCCGCTGGAGCGCCCGTTGGCGTCTACATCCACATCCCGTTCTGCGGGCATATCTGTCCCTATTGCGATTTCAACACCTACGCCAATATGGAGCCGCTCATCCCGGCCTATGTCGATGCAGTCTGCACCGACATCGCGCGCTTCCCCGGGCGTTTCGGGTCGATGCCGGCAGCGACCATCTTCTTTGGCGGCGGCACACCCTCGCTCGTTCCAGCCGAAGGCATCGCCCGGATGATCGACGCCGTCAGGAACTCGTTCGACCTGGCTGCCGGCGCCGAGATCACCCTGGAGGCGAATCCGAATCGTCTCGACCAACGCTATTGCACCGGGTTGCTCGACGCGGGCGTCAACCGGCTCAGCCTGGGAGCGCAGACGTTCGATCGCCGGGGTCTGCGAACGCTCGGCAGGCAGCACGAAGCGGAGGATGTGGTGACCGCGATTGTCGCCGCCCGAGCCGCAGGCTTCGCCAATGTCAGCTGCGATCTGATTTTCGGCTGGCCAGGGCAGGCAATGGATGTCTGGCGCAACGATCTCGACCGGGTGCTCGCTCTGGATGCAGGCGTCGATCATCTCTCGCTCTATAGCCTGATCATCGAACCGGGAACGCCGATGGCCGAAGCGGTGGCCAGGGGCATTCTCGTGCCCCTTTCCGATGATGAAGCGGCCGACTGCTACGAGATCGCCGTGGAGGTTCTCGGCAAGGCCGGCTGGATTCACTACGAGATCGCCAACTGGGCGAAATCGGCCGCATATCAGTCGCGTCACAACATGCTCTACTGGCGAAACGGCGAATATGCGGGTTTTGGCGCTGGGGCTCACTGGCGGATTGGCGATCGTCGCCGCATGAACCATTTGCTTCCCCGGACCTATGTCGACGCCGTCGAGGGAGGGGAGGATTCGGCGTCGAATAGCGAGGAAGTCTCCGATCGTCTGTCGATCAGCGAAACGATGATGCTGGGGCTGCGGCTCTTGCGGGAAGGTGTGACGGAAGCGTCCTTCCAGGTGAGACATAGCGCATCGCTCGCCGAATCGTTTCCTCGGCAGCTCGACGCGTTGGCCGCACACGGTTTGATCGACTGGGATGGCGAACGCGTTCTCCTGACGCACCGCGGGTCGATGCTGGCGAACGATGTCTGCTCTCAGTTCTTCGATGAACAGTGACCCGGCTTCCATGACACAATGCCGAAGCAATGCACGACCCGATTCGAAAGGAATGACTGTGGCGGCCAACGAGATCTGTTTCATGGATGCGGTCGAACTGCGAGACAAGATCGCCGGCAAGGAGCTCTCAGCTCGCGAGGTGATGTCGGCATTCCTCGGCCAGATCGAAAAGGTCAACCCGGCGATCAACGCCATCGTGTCGAAGCTGGATGATGATGCCGCCCTGAAACTCGCGGATGACGCCGACGACGTTCTGGCCAGAAAAGGGCCAGTTGGGCCACTGCATGGGTTGCCGCATGCGGTCAAGGATCTCGCCGATGCGGCCGGTTTTCCGACGACCAAGGGGTCGCCGCTGCACAAGGACGACTATCCCGCGCAGGATTGTGCGATTGTCGAGCGCATCCGGGGTGCGGGTTCGCTCATCATCGGCAAGACGAACGTGCCGGAATTCGGGCTTGGGTCCCATTCCTTCAATCCCATTTTCGGTGCGACGAAGAATCCCTACGACCAGACGAAGAGCGCGGGCGGCAGCAGCGGCGGCGCCGGTGCGGCGCTGGCCACCGGAATGCTGCCCCTCGCGGATGGTTCCGACTCGGGGGGATCGCTGCGCAATCCGGGCAACTTCAACAACGTCGTCGGGTTTCGCGTGTCGCCCGGGCTGGTGCCAGCCTGGCCAGGCTCACATCCCTGGATCGGGATCGGGGTCAAGGGCCCGATGGCCAGAACGGTACGGGACACGGCCCTCCTGCTGAGCGTGATGGCTGGCGCTGATGGTCGCGATCAGCTGGCATATCCGAGCGACGCCTCCAGCTTCACGCAGCCGCTCGATCGCGATTTCAAGGGGGTGCGCGTCGCCTGGTCGCCCGACCTGGGGGAGCTGCCGCTCGATCCACGGGTTCGGTCGACCCTGGCGAAGCAGCGAGCCACGTTCGAGGCGCTGGGATGTATCGTCGAGGATGTCGCTCCGCCGCTCTGGGACGCTGACGAGATCTTTCACGATCTCCGGGCCGGCATGCTGGCTGCCGGCAACGCGGAGAATTTCGCACGCGATCGCGATCAGATGAAACCAGAAGCGGTCTGGAACATCGAAAAGGGCCTGGCGATGTCTGCGGCGCAGCTGGGACAGGCTATGGCCCGGCAGGAGGCGCTCTTCCAGCGGATGCGGGAGTTCATGGAAACGTACGAATTCGTGCTCTGCGCCGTGAACCAGGTTCCGCCGTTTCCTGCCGAGTGGCGCTATCCGGAAGAAGTCGATGGCGTGCCGATGGAGAACTACATCGCCTGGATGAAGACGGCGTACTACATCACGGTCACCCGCTGCCCGTCCATCTCGGTGCCGGCAGGATTCACCGACGACGGGTTGCCGGTCGGTCTTCAGATCGCCGGTCGATTCCGGGACGATCTGAGCGTGCTGCAGATGGCCCATGCTTTCGAACAGGCGACGGGGTTCGGGAAGGTGCGTCCAGCGATTGCCGGGTGAGGGCCGGGGGGTCAGTCAGGACGGTACGTCTTCAAACCGGGGTGGCGCGAGAGGCGACGGTCGAACGTTGCCAGTTCATGATCGTCGCGCATCGAGTGGGCCGCGGCGAGCGCATCCACGAAGCTGATGGCACTTCGCTGTTCCCACAACTGGAGGGCCAGTAACCACGTGAGTGCATTGTCGGATGAGAAACCCTGAGACAGGACAATGCGTTCAAGTGCGTTGGCGATGTCGGATCGCGGCACGTTGAATGCGGAACTCGACAGCACGTAGATCACTTCGGCCAATACGGCTTCGCTGGTGGTTGCCTTGATCTGGTCCGATGCGACCCGCCGAAACAGGTCGATGGACACGGCCGCCATTGCGGCGACCGCGTCGTCTTGCGGTTCCGTCAGTGCGTAGATGAAGTAATTGGTGTCAATGAAGATCACTCTTCGGCAACTCGCCCGTACTTGTCACCAATCGCCTCTTCCCATGCATTCCGACGGATAGCGTCGAAATCAGTCAGATCGGCGCCGGGAACCGGCTTGAACTTGCCAAACAGATCCTCAATATCCGTCGAGATGCCCTTGACCGCGACGAGACCCTCCTCAACTGTGAACTCGACACGATCACCCGTGTAGACCGCAAGAGCCTCACGGACGGCCCTGGGAACGGTAATCTGCCCTTTGGACGTTAGCGTCGCGTAATAGATATCCTTCATTTTGTTGCCTTTCTCTGGCTCGTCAACCATGGACTCGATCCAGCGAGCGGGCAATGCCCGGCGTCCCCGGAATCCATCTCGATCCTTGACCCAGATCGCCTTGCCGAACCACAAAGGTAAGGATAACAGATACATCCTTACTTATCAATCGCATCAATGCGAATCGGCGACGGCCTTCCGCAATTCATACAGCTTGGTGATCGCTTCGATTGGGCTGAGAGACTCGACGTCGAGCGATTTCAACTCCTCGAGCACCGGGTCGGGAGCACCGAACATCGTGAGCTGAATCTGAGTTTCCCCTTCGGGAATGGGAGCCTTCATTGCGGCGACACGTGAGTCGCGACCCGCCATCGCCTCCAGATCGGCCAGCACCTCGGCGGCTCGCCGGACGATCGCTTTGGGGATGCCCGCCAGTTCGGCAACGTGAATGCCATACGACCGGTCGGCCCCGCCAGGAACGACCTGCCGCAGAAAGACAACGCGATCTCCCTCTTCCAGCACGTCCATCCGGTAGGTCCGCACCCGTGGCAGGATGCCGGCCAGCTCGGTGAGCTCGTGGTAGTGGGTGGCGAAGAGAGTTTTGCAGCCCAGCCGGGGAGTGTTGTGCAGATACTCCACGACGGCCCGCGCGATGGCCAGACCGTCGTAGGTGCTCGTGCCCCTGCCGATTTCATCGAGCACGACGAGGCTGCGGGGTGAGGCGTGGTTCAGGATGTTGGCGGTTTCCAGCATCTCCACCATGAAGGTGCTCTGGCCGGTCGCGATGTCATCCTGAGCGCCGATTCGCGTGAAGATTCGGTCGACCAGCCCAATCCGGGCTCGCTCGGCGGGAACGAACGAACCAATCTGCGCCATCAGGGTGATTAGCGCCACCTGCCGCAGCCAGCTGCTCTTGCCGGCCATGTTGGGCCCGGTGAGGATGATCACCTGTGCGCCGGTGCTGTCCAGGTGTGCATCGTTGGGCACGTACTCTCCCGCCCGCAGCACGGTTTCGAGGACGGGATGCCGCCCATGCACGATGTCGATGGCGGTTCCTTCGTCGAGGCTGGGTCTGGTGTAGTTCTGCTCGACGGCGACATCGGCCAGATTCGCCGTCACGTCCAGCTCGGCGAGGATCATCGCCGCATTCAGGAGTCGCGGCGCGGCGCCGGCGACTTCCGCGACCACTCGCCTGAAGACATCGGTCTCGATCTCGTTCAGCACGTCTTCGGCGTTGAGGACGATCGTTTCGTATTCCTTGAGTTGGGGGGTGAAGTAGCGCGTGGCGTTGGCCAGGGTCTGCTTCGGGATGTAGTCGTCCGGCAGAACCGGACCGCCGCCATTTGCCATGCGGTCTCGCTCGGCGGAGGCAAGCGCGGCAGTCGTCATCTCCAGGTAGTAGCCAAACACCTTGTTGTAGCCGACTTTGAGCGAGCGCACGCCAGTGCGATCGCGCTCGGCTCGCTCCAGATTGGCGATCCAGTCGCGGGCTTCCTTGGCCCGGCCGCGGTGACCGTCCAGCTCCGGAGCAAACCCGGGTCGGATCGCATTCCCTTTCCCCAGTGTCGCCGGAGGTTCGTCGACGATCGCGCGTTCGAGCAACGCATGGACATCGGCGGCGTCTGGTAGCGAATCGACATGGGGAACGCCAGTGACGATGCCGGCGACCACCGGCAACAGCGCCAGGGACCCTCTGAGCTGGCCGAGTTCTCTCGGCGTCGCCGCTCCGGCGAGGGTGCGATTGGCCAGGCGTTCGATATCACCGACCTGGCGCAGCGCGTTGCGCAGCTCGGCACGAGCTCCTGCCTGTTGGTGAAACCAGGCGACGGTTTCCTGCCGCTTCGTCAGCGCGTCGAGATCGAGGAGTGGTTGTCCGATCCAGCGGCGGAGCAGTCGGGCGCCCATTGGGGTGCGGGTTTGATCGAGCACGCCGAGAAGACTGTGCCGCCGTTCGCCCCGCGTGCTTTCCAGCAGCTCCAGGTTGCGGCGGGTTTGAGCGTCGAGCGCCATGAACCCGTCGACGCTATACGTGGCGAGCGACCGTATCTGCTTCAGGCCGGAGAGTTGCGTTTCCGAGAGATAGTGCAGCAGTCCACCGGCTGCTCGAATAGCGGCCGGTTTTCCCGCACAACCGAAACCATCGAGAGAGTCGACGGCGAAAAAGGCTCTCAGACGCTCCTCGGCCCGATCGGACCGCCAATGCCAGGCATCGGTTTTGCTGTGGGCGACGGAATCGGGGAGCCAAACCGCGTGCGGGGTGGCGCCATCGTCGAAAAGATCGCCGGGATGAACGATCTCGGCCGCGTTGAGCCGCATCAGCTCGCGGCCCGCGGCCAGTTCAGCTTCGGCTGGAGAGTCGGCGATGATCTCGGTGGTGGCGAACTCGCCAGTGGTGATGTCTGCGTAGGCAATGCCGATGCGCTTGCCGTCTGGCGCGATGCCGACAATGAAATTGTTGCGACTGGCATCGAGCATCGACGGTTCGGTCACCGTGCCAGGAGTGACGACTTGCGTGACGTCTCGATCGACCAGCCCTCGCCCTTTGGTCGCTTCCCCAACCTGTTCGCAGACGGCTACCTTATGACCGGCGGCGATGAGCCTGGCGATGTAGCCTTCGGCGGCGTGATGGGGAATTCCGGCCATGGGCACCCGCTGCCCTTTGCCCATTTCCCGGCCGGTCAGGACGATATCGAGAACCGCTGACGCCACATAGGCATCTTCTTCAAAGGTCTCGTAGAAGTCGCCGAGACGGAAGAGGAGGATCGTGTCGGGAAATCGCGCTTTGATGTCCAGGTACTGGCGACGGAGCGGCACCATCTGCCCCGACTTGGTCTCGCTCCCCGCTGAACTCGTGTTCACTGATTCGTCAACCGCTTTCCGCATACCCATTGTTCGTCATCCGATGAAGCGTATCGCATGCCATCGCTTCGATGGAGCCGGACGCGAAGCGCCGCGCGCGGCAATCAGGCTGAGGCTAGACTAACGACAGAGTATCGCCCGGCCGCGGCCGGATTTGGAGGGGAACACGAGTATGACGAAGTACGCGATTCTGGTGAAATACAGCGACAACCACGATCTCCGGCTGGCCACGCGCCCGGCGCACCGCGAGTTTCTCCAGCGGATGCTCGACGAAGGCAAGCTGCACGAGTCCGGGCCATTCACCGACGACTCCGGCGCTCTGATGATCTACAACGGCGCAAGCCAGGCCGACGTCGAGGCGATCGTCGCGAACGACCCCTTCCGCACCACACCCGGGATCGTCGACAGCGCCACGATCTACGAGTGGAAGGTCGTTTTCCCAGCCGAGTAACGGAGCTTGAAGGCCATGCGCGTCGCCGTCCTCAGCGATATCCACGGATTCAATCTGGCCCTCGGCGTTGTGCTTGAGGATATCGAGGCGCAGGGACCGTTCGACGCGATTGTCGTCGCCGGGGACCTGTGCGAGACCGGTCCTGCGCCGCGAGAAGTCCTTGACACGCTCTGGAGCCGGCCGGACATCATCGCAATCCACGGCAACACCGATCTCTACCTGGTCGACATTGCCGCGAATGGCACGACCAGGAAAGAAAAGCAGTTCACTGTGGAAGCGATCGGCGAGGACGGCATCGCCTATCTGGCGTCACTGCCGTTCTCGCATCGCATCGCGCCGCCAGGATCTCGCGGCCCGCACGACGAGCTGCTCGTCGTGCATGCGAATCCCCGCAACGTCATGGACGCGCTCTATCCCGATCTGACGGACGGGGAGATCCGCCTCCTCTTCGACGGTGAAATCGCGGGCGCGCTCGCGTTCGGGCATATCCACATCTCCTATGTCCGGCAGGTGGACGATACCCTGTTGGTCGATGTCGCCGCGGTCGGCAACTCCAAGGATGGGGATGTCAGCTGCCGGTACGGAATCCTGACCTGGGATGAAGCGGCCCATCGGTGGTCGGCGGAGATTCGAAAGCTTCCCTATCCACTCGAGGAAACCGAGGCGCAGATACGGGCCAGCGGATTGCCCAAGCCGGAAAAGACTATTCAGAAGCTCCGGGAAGCCGTATACGTCGACTAAGACGCTCCCCGGGGCTGAGCCCTGCCGTCGCATCCCTTGATCTGTTCAGCAGCCACGAACACTCACCCGACTCCCTGGGTGTCGCGGACGGCGCATCTGCTTTCTCTGCGTATGTGATTGGTCAACCGGTTGACAGGCTGCGCCGTCCTGCGGATAATCGCCGCATCGTCGTCATTCGCATGTTTTCCGCCGCAAGCGGTGGGGCATCTGCATGAACGGCGTCAGTACGGATGGCGCTGGGGCGTTCCCGGCCGAAAAGAGGAGGTTGGAATGAGAGAGTCGCGGTCGATCAACCGACGTGAAGCAATGAAAATCTCTGTCCTTGGAGCTGGAGCGCTGACGGTCACCGCTGCGGGAGGTGGCAGATTCCTGGTCGACAAAGTCGGCGCGCAGGAACTCGATTCGCAGGAGTTCGATCGAGCTGCTTGCTACAACGCCTTCGAGGGCGCCGAGCCGGTTTCCTACGAGCGGCTGGCTGATCCTCCTTACAAGCTCGCCCTCTCCAATTCCTACATCGGCAATGTCTGGCGAACCCAGATGATCAACATGGCTAACGTCTTCGTCACACGGCCCGACGTGGCCCCGCTGATCGCTGACTGGCAGGTGGCGTCGTCTGGCGAGGATGTGGCCGCGCAGATCTCCCAGACGGAGAACATGATCTCGGCCGGCGCGCAGGCGATCATCATCAACGCCATCTCGCCGACCGCGTTGACCCCGACGGTCGAACGAGCCCGGCAGGAAGGGATCGTCGTCGTAGCGTTCGACGCGATCGTCGAAGCATCCGATATCGTCCAGGTCAATGAAGACCAGTTCGAGATGGGCAAGATCTGGGCGGAGTTCCTGATCGAAAAAGCTGGCGAGTCGGGCAAGATCCTGATGATCAATGGCGTGGCCGGCACCAGCGTCGATTCCGACCGGCAAGCCGGCGCTCGCTCGGTTTTCGACAACTACCCCGACATCGAGCTTGTCGAAGTTGTCGGACAGTGGGATCCGGGCACGGCGCAGACCGTCACGGCCAACGCGCTTGCCGCACACGACGACTTCACCGGCGTCTGGTGTCAGGGCGGGACCGATGGCGCGGTTCGCGCCTTCCTGGCTGCAGAGCGGCCACTGGTGCCCTTCGCTGGCGAAGCGGAGAATGGCTTCCGCAAGCAGATGCTCGAATTCGCCGATGAGATGCCGGCGATCTCGATCGGACAGTCGCCGGGACTGGTCGCCGTTTCCATCCGCGTGGCGCTGGATCTCCTCCAGGGCTTCGAAACGCCGTCGCTGATCGCGGTGCCGCTGCCGATTGCCCGGACCGAGGATCTCGAGCCGGGAGTCAACGTCTTCCCGGATGCGCCGGACAACTTCTTCACGCCGATCAATATCGACGCCTGCGGCGTCAACTTCACCTTCGAAGAGATCGCGCCAGAATAAATTCGATACAGGTCGAAGCAGTTGGGGCGTTTGCCCGCCAGTGGCAAACGCCCCATTCTGTTGATCGGCGCATGCGTGGATTTCCGACTATGATTGGCGATCATCCCAGGTGATCTGATGCCAGTGCTTTCTGCGGAGCGAATCAGCAAGCGGTTTGGCGGCGTCGTCGCGCTCGACGAGGCTTCGTTCTCATGCGAGCCGGGGGAGATTCATGCGCTGCTGGGCGGCAATGGCGCTGGAAAGAGCACCATGGTCAAAATCCTCTGCGGCGTGCAGCCGGCTGACTCCGGAACGATTACCCTGGCCGGAGAGCCCGTCACCTTCGCCTCGCCGCGAGCGGCGATCGCCCGTGGCGTGGTGCCGGTGTTCCAGGAACTCTCGCTCGTTCCTGATTTGACCGTGGCGGAGAATCTCTTTCTCAATCGTGAGCCACGCCGGTTGGGATTTGTCGATCGCGGCTCGATGCGTCGTGAGACGTCCGCATTGCTGGCTCGGTATGGATTTCCGGCGATCGACCCCAATGTCGTCGTACGGGATCTGCCGCTGGCCGATCGCCAGCTAGTCGAGATTGCCAAGGCGATGTCCCGCGATCCCAAGGTCCTGATTCTGGATGAGGCGACCTCGGCGCTGGGCGGCCGGGAAGTGCAGCACCTCTTCGATGTGCTGCGAGGTTACCGCGATCTGGGAAAATCGATCATCTTCATCTCTCATCGGATGGACGAGGTTCGCGATTTCTGCGATCGGGCCACGGTTTTCCGTGATGGCGTCGACGTCGGCACGATCGATGTCGACCGATCCGAATCGTCGGAAATCGTGCGCATGATGATCGGCCGTCAGTTGCAGGATGTCTTTCCGCCCCGTCCGGCGCGACCCGCCGCGGAGAAACCGCGACTCTCGGTCGAGAATCTGACCTGGGCTCCGGCGCTGCAGGATGTCTCCTTCCATCTCAATGAGGGAGAGATCCTCGGGCTTGCCGGGCTCGATGGTCAGGGACAGGGCGATCTGTTGCTCTCGCTGTTTGGGGTGTATGCCGGAACTTCCGGTGTCGTGCGCATGGATGGGGAACAGCTGTCGCTCAATGGTCCGCGCGGTGTGATGGCCAGAAAAGCCGCGCTGATTCCCGAAGACCGAAAGACACAGGGACTGATTCTTCCGCTATCGGTTCGCGAGAACATCGCGTTGCCGGTGCTGCCGGAACTCTCGACACTCAGCGTCGTGCGGCAGTCGGTGGAAAACAATGTGGCGGGAAACATCATCCGGCAGTTGTCGATCAAGACGCCATCGATGCATGCGGTGGTCGGGCGTCTGAGTGGCGGAAACCAGCAAAAGGTGGCCATCGGCAAGTGGCTGGTGACCAAGGCCAACGTCTACCTGATGTACGACCCGACCCGCGGTATCGACGTAGGCACCAAGCAGGAAATCTATCAACTGATGCGGGAGCTGGCGACGAACGGCGCTTCGATTCTCTTCTTTTCGACCGACAGCGAAGAGATCATCGGTTTGTGCGACCGGGCGCTGGTGATGTTCGAGGGCCGAGTCGTGCAGGAGTTGGGGCCAGACCAGCTCGACAAGGAACACCTGATGGCGGCGTCGCTCGGTCTGGTTGCACCGGAAGCGATTCCCGCCTGAGCGGATGAAGGGGAGAGGGGGAGTGCGTGGCGGCGGCTGATGCGGCAGTCCAGTCAACCTATCGGGGCGCGTCGACTCGTCCATTTGTCGTGCGGAACGCACGGGTCATTCTCGCCTATGCCATTTTGATCGTCCTGCTGCTGGTGTACTGGCAGAAAGCGCCTCAATTCACCGCGCGCGAGTGGCGCTCGATCTCCAATCAGGGCATGACCCTGACCATCGCCAGTCTGGGCCAGTTGCTGGCGGTGGCGACTGGCGGGATCGATCTCTCGGTTGGCTCGATGGTGGCCCTGTCGAACTGCATCATCGCCTCGATGGGGGATCCGGAGAATCCTGACCGCTCGCTGGCGTTGGGTATTGTCGCGGCGCTGGCCGCCGGAGCATTCGGCGGTTTCTGCAACGGCGTGCTGATCGCCTACGGGCGGCTCCAACCGATCATCGTGACGCTGGCCAGTGGCTACATCTTCGCCGGTATCGCCCTGCGGGTGCAGCCAAATCCGGGAGGATCTGTCCCTTTTCAGCGCGCGGACCTGCTGACCGGTTTGCAGTGGGACAAGGTGCCCCGGTCCCTTTTTGTCCTCATTGCGCTGCTGGTTTTCTGGGCACTCTTCAAGCGAACCGCGCTCTGCACGCGTATCTATGCGATCGGCAGCAACGAGGGCGCGGCTTACATGTCTGGCATCGACGTCGTCAGAACGAAGATCTGGACCTATACGCTGACTGGTTTTTTCGCGGCACTGGCTGGAGTGTTTCTGACCGCGCAGACCGCGTCGGGTGATGCCAATGCCGGTCTGGTTTATTCGCTGAACTCCATCGCCGCAGTCGTGCTGGGCGGCGCCAGCCTGGCGGGTGGGGTTGGCACGTTTGTCGGCGCAATCGCCGGCGCCTATACATTGATGCTCATTCCGTCGGTTCTCTTTTTCTTCGACTTCTACAAGCAGCGACCACTTTCCCAGGAGCTCTACAAGGGATTGATTCTGCTGGCGGCTGTTTCCGCGGGCGCTCTTGGTGTCTGGCGCATCCGCAACCGGCTCGAGCGGCTGTAGCAAGGAGGGCAGGATGCAGGCATCACCCGCCGGAACGGCGACTCCGTTCGACACCCAGCGTCTAGTCGCCGTTTGGGAAAAGCACAAACCGATCATCATCGCCTATGGGTTGATCATCGTCGTGCTGATCGTCACCGGACTGCGGCATCCGGGGTTCATTTCCGCGAACAATCTTCGCAATCAACTGGTGCTGGCCTCCTTTCTGGGAATCGCGGCGGCCGGTCAGACGATTCTCATCCTGACCGGTGGCATCGATCTCTCCCTGGCCTGGAACCTGAACTTTTCCGCGATTTTGCTGACAAAGCTCGCCGCCAACGAAAACACGTTCGGAGCGGTGTCGTGGGCGCTGAGCGCGGCCATTCTCTCGTCGGTTCTCTTTGGCATTCTGAATGGCATGGGTGTGGCCTTCCTGCGCATTCCGCCTCTGGTCATGACCCTGGGGATGAATACGGTTCTCTTCGGTCTCACGACCTATTACACCAAGGGAACGCCGCAGGGGACGGCTCCGAACATCATTCTCGATCTGGCCACGGGGCGAGTTCTGGGGATTCCGTGGGCCGTTGTGCTCTGGATCGTTGTCAGCATCTTCGTCGTTTTTCTGCTCAGCCGGACGAACTTCGGTCGCGATCTCTATGCCATCGGCAATAACGTCCAGGCCGCCTATCTGTCGGGCGTTTCCGTTCGCAAGCGGCTCGTCGCCTCCTATGGACTGGCGGGTCTCTTTGCCGGTCTGACCGCGCTCCTGCTGGTCGGGTACTCCAATCAGAGCTATCTGCGGATGGGGGATGCGTATGTCCTGCCGTCGATCGCCGCGGTGGTGGTCGGGGGGACGTCCATTCTCGGCGGGTCGGGCGGCTATATGGGCACGATCGCCGGTGCGATCCTGATCACACTCGTCCAGAGTCTTCTCACCATCGAAAACCGGCCCCGCGCCGATCAGCAGATTCTCTTCGGCGTCATCGTGCTGAGCATGCTGCTGATCTATGGGCGGGAGAGCAAGGTGCGGGGGTAACTAGTAACTGGCAACTAGTAGCTGGTAACTGGTTCATGGGGAATGTTGGCTTCGGTGGGGGGCTGGTGACAGGGCTCGATGTGCCAGATCATCTCGTCGCCGCCGGCCAGGACGAGCTCCGCGAGAAAGTCGGCGAGGCGGTCTGAGGGCACGTAGTAGCTGTTCTCATGCGGCGCGTGGAGCAGTGGCGTATCCAGACGAGTGACGATCCGGTAGAAGCGGGGACGCAGCGCCCGCGCTTCCGCATCCGTTTCGGCGTGGCGATAGGCGTAGCGGCTACCGCGCACCGCGCTGACCCAGTCGACATCGGCCCAGCCACTGCCGTCGTCGTGGTCAGGAATCCAGAGTTCCGCCTGCGGCCTTTCACTCACCGGCTTCCATCCGCTCGATCACTGGTTGGGCCAGACCGACGATCAGGTCCGCCGCACGTTCGAGTGCGCGGCTGTTGGCCGACCGAACACGAACGTGGAGCTCGATGTCGGGATGGAGCTCGATCCGGCGCCAGGTGTCTTCCGCCGGCGATGCCTGGATATTGAGCAGCGCCAGAATTTCGCTGTTCGACAGATCGCTGAGGCGCTGGCGGATGTCGGCCAGGGGCAGGTGCTGATTTTTCAGCATCTGGATCATCTGCAATCTGGCCAGATGTCCGAGATCGTAGGTCGCGCCGGGACCTCGCCCATACGCGGGGGGAAGCAATCCCTCGCTGATGTAGTAGCGAATTGTCCGTCCCGGTACACCGGTTTCCCGCTCCAGGTCGCCGAGCGCATACCGGTTTGGTTCTGCGGCGATTGGCAGGGGCGGCAGTCTGCCGGGAGGCGGTTTGCGCGCTCCTTCCAGCTGGTTTCTGCCGCCGCCCGAACTAGTCATGGGTTCGATACTCCGGAACATGAGCAAACGACACTGCAACCAGTATCCTAGTCTACTGATGCGCGGGCGCGTGACGAGGAAGCTGTGGACGCACAATCGATCATCTGGTTTGTCATCAGCGTGGTGGCGCTCATTTCAGGTCTGCGGCTCCTGATCCGGCGCTACGTGCTGAAATCACCACAGGCGGTGCAGTCCCGGGGCAGCTATACCCTCTTCGCTGTTTTCATGCTGATCTTTGCCTTCTTTGCCTTTGTAGCGGGAATGGTCTCCCTGTGACTTGAGGGGCGGTCGCGAGACCCGCCCGGCCGTAAACGGGCCGAGCTCACAGGGCAATGGTCCATCGGACCCAAGACGAACCGCCGCGTCCGTCGCAATGCGATCGCTGCCTGCTTTTATCCAGTCGGCAGGGTGCCATCCCGGGCGACTCTTGTTCCCTGTGGACCAATTTCTGAACGACGAATGAGGAGTCTCAGCCGTTGGCTTCAGCCATCGGATCGGTTTAGAGCAGCATCGCCAGCAAAATCTGGGCCGCGATGATCTTGGCGATCATGGCCAGCGGAAAGATCATGGCGTAGCCGGTGGTGGGCAGGTCGTCGCCTGACTGTTCCAGGGCGAAGGAGAGGACGGCAGGTTGCGTCTGTATGCCGGCCAGCATGCCGATGGCGATACCCATTGGCATGCGCAGGAGCTTTCGCGCGGTCCAGAGGGCGATCAGGGTGACGGTCGCGACCAGCGCCACCGCGCCGGCGAGCATGGCCAGGCCATGCCGGCTGCCGATGACATCGCGGAAGGCATAACCGGCGAGCGTGCCGATCCCGGCGAGGAAGAGGGTCAGTCCAAACTGCCGCAGCGTGAGATTGGCGCTGTATGGGAGCGACCAGGTGAGGGGACCGGTCCGGTCGCGCGCTCCAAGGATCAGCGCCACGACCAGCGGTCCACCGGCGATGCCCAGTTTGAATTCGACGCCACCCGGCAGCGGAATGGGAATAGCGCCGAGACCGAGTCCGAGCGCGATCCCCAGGCTGAAGGTCAGAATGTCGATCTCGCTGAGCGCGCGATACGAATCGCCGAAGTAGGCGGTGATGGCGCCCATGTTGTCCCGGCTGGTGACGACCCGGACCCGGTCGCCTGGCTCCAGGATGGTGTTGCCGTTGGGCAGGAGCTCGACGTCGCCCCGCCGCACCCGGGTGATCACCGCACCAAAGTTCCGCGGCAAGTCGAGTTCCTTCAGGCGGCGGCCGGTGACCGCGGGATTGCTGACGAAGATGCGGCGATAGTCGAGCGACTCGCGATTCAGCTCGAGGCTGAGACCGCTTCGTTCGAATCCGAGCAAGCTGGCCACCTCCTGAAGCCGGTCTTCTTCGCCGACAACCGTGACGAGGTCGCCAGGTCGCAGGGATGTGTCGCCCATGACGAGCGTCGTTTCCGAACCGCGCTGGAGACGACCGAAAATCGCGTCCCACTGATGCTGGGCGACGAGTTCGTCGATGGAGGCGTCGCCCAATGCGTTATTGGTCACTTCGATCGTCATCGACCGCAGCTGGGCGCCAACGCCAGCGAAGCCCTGGTCGCTGGCCAGCGCGGCTTCTGCCGCGAAGTCGATGCGCCAGAGGCGGCGGAAGAGAATGATTGCCAGAATCGAACCGGCCACCGCCACCGGATAGGCGATCGAATAGGCCACCACCGGTTCGGTCAGTATCGATCGCTCCTGCGGTCCGGAAAAACGCTCGGCGATGTTGTCGAGCACGCCCGCCAGAGCGGGCGTGTTGGTCGTTCCGCCGGCGAAGAGGCCGGCCGCATCGGCGGCGGTGAGCTCGAGCCACCGGGCAATGGCGAATGTGGCGCCGAAGGCGATGAAGATCGCGCCGATGGTCCAGCTGACGATCGTCCTGCCTCGTTCGCGCAGCGAGCGAAGAAACTCCCGGCCGCTGCTTAACCCGATCGTGTAGACGAAGATGACCAGACCGAGTTCGAAGATGATCTCCGGCAGTCTGAGGCGCTCGTCGATTGCCCCGATGGCCAGCCCGGCGAAGAGCGTGGTGGCAACGCCAAAACGGACACCGCCAATGTCGATCCGTCCAAATGGATAACCAATGGCGATGACCAGAAAGAGGAGAAAGAGCGGATTCTCCGCCAGAAAATCGATCATCGCCTGCGTGCGCTTTCAGTCTCAGCCGATCGGACCAGCCTCCGCGATCTCCTGGGGAACCTCCGCGACGAACTGCTGGAAATTCTCCCGGAACATGCCGGCGAGCTTCGTCGCTTGAGCGTCGTACCGGGCAGGATCGGCCCATGTGCTGCGAGGATCGAGGACCTCGTTCGGCACGTTGGGGCACGACTCCGGAATGGCCAGCCCGAAAACGGGATCGATGCGGGTCGGTACGTCGCGCAGCGTGCCATCGAGCGTGGCCGTGATCATGGCCCGGGTATGAGCGATCTTCATTCGCTCGCCTTCGCCATACGGTCCGCCGGTCCAGCCGGTGTTGACCAACCAGACATCCGACCCGTGCTGCTGGATTTTCTCACCGAGCAATCGAGCATAGACGATCGGCGAGAGGGCCATGAACGGCGCTCCAAAACAGGTGCTGAAGGTGGCGACCGGTTCGGTGACGCCTCGCTCCGTGCCGGCCACTTTCGCCGTGTACCCGGAGAGGAAGTGATACATCGCCTGCTGGGGGGTGAGCCGGGCCACAGGAGGCAGGACGCCAAACGCATCGGCCGTGAGCATGATGATGTTGGTTGGGTGGCCGCCCATACCGGTGTCTGTGGCGTTGGGAATGTGGCTGATGGGGTAGGCAGCCCGGGTGTTTTCCGTCAGCGACGCGTCGTTCAGGTCGATGCGTCCCTGCGCATCGATCATCACGTTTTCCAGAACGGTGCCAAACCGGCGTGTCGTTTCGTAGATCTCCGGTTCGGCTTCCGGATTGAGCCTGATGACTTTGGCATAGCAGCCGCCCTCGAGGTTGAAGACGCCGTCGTCGCTCCAGCCATGCTCGTCATCGCCGATCAGGAGACGGTTCGGGTCGGCGGAGAGGGTGGTCTTTCCCGTTCCCGAGAGCCCGAAGAAGATGGCCACATCGCCGTCGTGTCCCATATTGGCGGAGCAATGCATGGAGAGCACGTTCCGCTGGGGGAGGATGAAGTTCATCACCGTGAAGATCGATTTCTTGATCTCTCCGGCATACTCGGTGCCGCCGATGAGCACCGTCTTCTCGCCGAAATTGAGAACGATGAAGACTTCGGAGCGGGTGCCGTCACTCTCGGGATGAGCGTGGAATCCGGGAGCCTGGATGACCGTGAACTCCGGTTCGGGTCGCGCCGACGGATCCTCATTGGGACGAATGAACATGTTGTGGGCGAAGAGGTTGTGCCAGGCGGACTCGGTGATCGCGCGAATCGGCATGCGATACCGTTCGTCCGCTCCGACATAGCAGTCCTGCACGTAGAGATCCCGGCCCTGCAGGTAGGCGAGCATCTGGCTGCGCAGCGACTCGTAGTGTTCCTGGGAGATGGGCCGGTTCACTTCTCCCCACCAGACCTTGTCCGAGCTCGATGGTTCGTCGACGAGGAACCGGTCCTGGGGAGAACGGCCGGTGTGATGACCAGTCCGAACGACAAATGGTCCGAGGTGAGCCAGACGTCCCTCTCGACGCTTGATTGCTTCCTCGTAGAGGCGTGGCGTTGAGAGATTCCAATGGACGCGGCCGGAATTGACGATTCCGTGCGATTCCAGCGCGGGCTGACCTATGTCCCGGGCAGTTGTCGCGGTGGATGTCATGAGCAGTTCCCCCTGATGTGTGCAAGATCGCGGGCGTGCGGCGCATGGCTTTGCGCCGCGCTACAAAGATAGCCGCCGTGGCAACCAGACAGCGCATCACGAGCGAATCCGCCGTTTCAGCACCGCAACAAATCAAGGGAGGCGGCCGCGACGAGGTGAGGCGTTGCGTTCCGCGTGGGTTCTACGGCGCGGACCCGACCGGAGCGCCGCAATTGGGGCAGAGCCGAACGCTTTGGCCGTCGACCACCTTGATCTCGGCCAGATTCAGCGTAAAGCGGTCCCGGCAATAGGCACACTGCACCATGGTGGCCAGGGAGGCCGGAGCCGAAGGGCTCGATGATGGCGCGGCGACGGAGAGGTGGCCCTGCGGACCGGTTTGGACAACCGGTTGGTCGCGGATCACCACCGTGTGGGCGACGCGGTCACCCAGGCGCTGGCGCAGCGGCGAAGCAGCAACCGAGATCAGTCCCGCGATGAGCCAAAGCGATCCGGCGAGCCCAAAGAATCCACCGATTGAAGAGAGGACAAATGGTATCTGCCACATGGCGGCGCGGGTCATGGCGGCGTCGGAATTGATCGGCAGGCCAGATCCCTCCTGCACCACGCGAATGCCGAGGGCCCGTTTGCCGATCGTTTGCCCACCGTATTTCGCTTCCTGGTACGCCTTGTATCCGAATCCGATCAACCCGGTCAATATCGAGCTCATCCAGGTGTCGGTGGCTTCGAATCCCCAACCGTTGTCATTGGAGTAGGAGTCGAAATCCCACACATCGAGACCCAGCACCGACAGGAGACCCAGTACCACGGCTGAGACGACAAAAAGGATGAGGCCGTCGACGATGACGGCGCCGATTCGACGCATCACAACATCGGTGTTCACGAGTGACCTCCTTATGCCGCCAGAACCCTTGTCCCCTTCCCGGAGACGACAACAATGCCGCGCGTTCAGGCAGTGAGCAGGATCAGAGCATAGACTGCCAGCCAGTGTTCGACCATGTAGTCGCTGCCAGTGACGGCCGGCAACGAGGCCAGCGCATGCTGGTGTGCCATTTCGAGCAGGTGTTTGCGGTCTCGATCAGGCAACTCGACGCCGTCCGCGAGCCTGATCAGAGCCCATGCCCGGCTCAGATTGAGACCATGCAGATGAGCGATCTGCCCATCGGTTGGGTCGGACACGATGACGGGCGTCAACGCCGGAGGTGAGGGCCGCATCAGATCGGGTAGGAAGCTCCGGAACCATCGCTGGAACGCTGCCGGTTCCATGCAGTCGAGCATCAGTACCGCTTCGCACAGTCCCGGCGAGAGGAAGTCGGCTCCCGATGGTTCGTAGTGGAGGGGATAGTCGACGTCGCCGGCGTAGAGGCGATGTGCGGCCTCGACGATCGCCTCTTCCCAGTCGCGCTCCGGATGAAGCCGCGCGTAGACCAATGCGTTGACCAGACTGAACGCCGTGTTGGCATGCATTCCCACTCGCTGGGGGTAGGTCAGTCTGGGCAACCAGGCGGTGAGAGCGTCCATCAGCTGTGCGGCAAATGGCGCAACGGCTTCATGCCACCGGGCTGCGTCGGGGTCGGTCCAGGTTTCGAGCTCCGCGGCGAGCAGCGCCAGCCACCCCCAACCGTAGGGTCGTTCCAGCGATGTGTTCGCCGGTGTGGCGAAAAAGGCCATCTCGCGCTGGAGATTCGGCGCCGTCAGAAGAGCGTTCAGCGTGTCGCGGGCGGTGGTCGATCGGGTTTCGTCCGGGAAGAGACGGAGAAGTCGCACAGCAACCAGATGCATTTCGACGCAGGAATGCCAGTCGAAACTGCCATAGAAGGCGGGGTGATAGTCGCGATGGAGACGGTAGGTCTCTGGTCCGGTGGCGATGAAGTAGGGGAAATGAGGGTATTCGCGGGTCGCGCTCTCGATGGCGACGTCGACATAGGCTGCCGCCTGCGAACGGAGCAGATCGAAGCGGTCTTCGCGTTCAAATGACATCGTCGCGTCCTGGCATGGTGGACTGCTAGCCGGGAATGTCGCTCTTGACCAGTGAACGCCCGCAATGGGGGCAGAAACGAGTCGGCCGTTCCTCGCCGGTTCGGACATCTGTGACCAGATACTGATAGGCGCCGCCGCAGTTCGGGCAGAAACGCTCCTGACCGAGTGTCGCGGCAATAGGGGCTTGCTCAGCAGCGATCGCTGCTTCCTGCGTCGCCAGATCGAGCCGGGAGCCGCAGTTGGGACAGGCCGGACCTGGGTTCCATTGCCAATCGCGCAGCATCAGATTCCGGTAGGGGATTGCGCTGTTGCACCGGGAGCAGTGCGCGACGCCGTCACCCTCGATGTGGTCGGTAACGGTTGCGCCGACTTCGGCCGAGATTCTGTCGAGTCGATTGATCACCAAACGCTCCTGGCACTGCGGATTTGTGGTCCGTTCATCTGGCGACAATTCTGCCATGGCGGGGCGTACGAGCAGTGGTCGGCGGCATGGGGTCGTCCCGGGGGCCAGGCAGGCCTTGCCGCTACACCTGGGCCGGGCGGGTCCGCTGGCGCTCCGGGGGCAAGGCAGGCCTTGCCGCTACGCCTGGGTTGGGTGGGGCCGCTGATGCACCGAGGGCCAGGCGGGCCTTGGCGGTACGCCTGGGTTGGGTGGGTCCGCTGGCGCTCCGGGGCAAGGCAGGCCTTGCCGCTACACCTGGGTCGGGCGGACCAGCAGAACGTCCTGACGTTGCTGCGGCGATTGCTGATGTATGATCGAATGGATCTCTCGGGAAATCGCAACTGAATTGTGAATGGAGGCAGATCGATGATCGTGGCTCGTCAGGTGTTCCAGGCGAAGTATGGCCGTGGAGATGCGCTGGTTGCTCTGTTCAAGGGGTTCAATGAGCGTCTGGCAGAAGAGGAAGGCATATCACCGTTCCGCATTCTGACCGATGCATCCGGCCCATTTTTCACCGTCGTCACCGAAGTAGAGGTCGCCAGCTTCGCCGAATGGGAAGGGGAGTTCTCAAAACTGATGGCCAGACCGTGGATGGGTGAGTTCTTCGGCAACATGGTCGAACTCGTCGAGTCGGGCAGACGGGACTTCTACACCGTCGTCGAATAGCAGCAGTGTTCAGGTCCAGACAATGAAAGAACCCCGGACATTGCTGCCCGGGGTTCTCTCTATCTTCGGACTTCGGACCGAGGACTCCGGTCCTAGTAGTCCATGCCGCCCATACCGCCCGGCGGCATCGCCGGAGCAGCCTTCTCGGGCTTGTCGGTCACCAGCGCTTCGGTGGTCAGGATCATGCTGCCGATGGAGGCGGCATTCTCGACCGCGGAGCGGGTCACCTTGGCCGGGTCGATGACGCCAGCCTTGATCAGGTCGGTGTAGGTCTCGGAGATGACGTCGAAGCCGATCTTGTTCGACTTGCCATCAGCCTGCGCCCGGCGAACCGACTCGACCACGACCGCTCCATCGTAACCGGCGTTCTCGGCGATGCCCCGCATCGGCTCTTCGAGCGCGCGGCGAAGGATGTTGACACCAGTCTTGATGTCGCCCTCGGCCTTGACGTTCTCCAGCGCGGCGATCGCGTTGATCAGCGCCACACCACCACCCGGAACGATGCCTTCCTCGACCGCAGCGCGGGTCGCGGAGAGCGCGTCCTCGACGCGATGCTTCTTCTCTTTGAGCTCGGTCTCGGTGGCTGCGCCGACCTTGATCACGGCAACGCCGCCGGAGAGCTTCGCCAGCCGCTCCTGCAGCTTCTCGCGATCGAAGTCGGAGGTTGTGGTTTCGATCTGGGCGCGAATCTGCTCGCCGCGGCCCCTGATCGCGGCTTCGTCGCCGAAGCCCTCGATGATCGTGGTGTCATCCTTGGTGGAGACGACGCGGCGGGCCCGGCCGAGATCCTCGATGGTGACGCCGTCGAGCTTGCGGCCGACCTCTTCCGAGATCACCTGGCCGCCGGTCAGCACGGCGATGTCGCGGAGCATTTCCTTGCGGCGGTCGCCAAAGCCAGGAGCCTTGACCGCTTCGACATTCAGGGTGCCGCGCAGCTTGTTGACCACGAGGGTGGCCAGCGCTTCGCCGTCGACATCCTCAGCGACGATCACCAGACCGCGGCCGGCGCGAGCGACGAGCTCGAGAGTCGGCAGGATGTCGGCGATGGCCGAGATCTTCTTGTCATGGATGAGGATGAATGGCTCTTCGAAATCGGCCTCCATCCGCTCCGGGTTGGTCACGAAGTAAGGGGAGAGGTAACCGCGGTCGAACTGCATGCCCTCGGTGTACTCGACCTCGAACGCAAGCGCCTTCGACTCCTCGACGGTGATGACACCGTCCTTGCCGACCTTCTCCATGACATCGGAGATCAGCGAACCGATTTCCTTGTCGGCGGCGGAGATGGAGGCAACCTGCGCGATCTCTTCCTTGCCAGAAACCTCGACTGCGGCATCCTGGATGGCCGAGACGACCGCATCGGACGCGAGCTCAATGCCCTGCTTGAGGAGCATGGCGTTGGCGCCGGCGGCGATGTTGCGCATGCCCTCGTGGACGATGGCCTGCGCGAGAACGGTGGCGGTGGTGGTGCCGTCGCCGGCAACATCATTGGTCTTGCTGGAAGCTTCCTTGACCAGCTGGGCGCCCATATCGGCGAAGGGATCATCGAGCTCGATGTCCTTGGCCACGGTCACGCCGTCGTGCGTGACGGTCGGGGCGCCATATTTCTTGTCGAGCGCAACATTGCGGCCCTTGGGGCCGAGCGTCACCTTGACGGCATTGGCAACCGCATCGACACCATCCTTGAGGGACTGCCGTGCGGCGGTATCGAACTGGAGCAGTTTAGACATTGTTTATGAGACTCCTTGTTACTAGGCAAAAGGCAATAGGCGAAGGGCAAAGGGCAAAAGGCAAAAGGCAAAGGTGTTGGGAGGTCACGTCCGTGAATCTCTTTCCGCCTTTTCGCCTCTTCGCCTTACTCCTGGACCACCGCCAGAATGTCCTTCTCGGCCAGAATGAGCAGATCCTCGTCATCGAGCTTGAACTCGGTGCCGGCGTACTTGGCGAAGAGCACCTGATCGCCGACGGAGACGTCGAGAGCGATGCGGTTGCCGTCGTCATCGCGGCGGCCTTCACCGGCGGCGATCACGGTGCCGCGCTGCGGCTTTTCCTTGGCGGTGTCGGGAAGCACGATGCCCGAACGCGTGGTCTCTTCGCGGCCCAGTGGTCGAATCACGACCCGGTCAGCGAGAGGACGCAGCTTGAGACCGGTGGTTGCCGATCCATTCTCCTTGGCCATTGCTGGCTACCTCCTGTACAGACGGCAGCGCCGTCACATGACAGCGCTGAACGAAACAACGGGGATAGCCTACTGCATTGATTAGCACTCTGCAAGTGAGAGTGCCAGATTCAGCCCAGGGGGATCGAGCAGATCAACTGGCGGTGCCGCAGACACCGTTGATGCACGCGCGTCGTGGGGTGTCGGTGGGTGAAGAGAAGCAGCAGTCGGCGTCCGACGAGCAGGGGCCGCCGGTATGGAAGCAGCATACTTTGAAGCTGCTGTCACCGGGAAGACAGGTCACACCGTTTGCGTTGTCGCAACATTCACCGACCGCGCCGCACCATTCTCCAATGGAGGCGCAGCCACAGAGCCCGGTCACCGAAACAAAGGTCTTGCTGCAGCAGGTGCTGGAGGAATTGCCTTTTGGCTCGTCATCCGGAATGCAACTGCAGACGCCCATCGTACACCAGGGCGTATCGCCGGTGCAGACATTACCGCAGCTTCCGCAATTGTTGGAGTCGGTGAAGGGGTCGACGCAGCCCATGTCGCCGCAGATCTTCCCCGGGCAGTCGGCGCAGACGCCATTGCCACAGAAACCGCCGCAACACTCGAAGTTGAAATCGCACTGGCTCTGATTGGCCTTGCAGTCAGATTGCGCAGCCGTGCATGTGCAGCTTTGGAAATCGAGCGTCTGCCCGGCAGGGCACGAACCAACGCAGACATTGCCGCAGAGCACTTGTCCGGCCGGACATGATGCAGGAGCAACGACACCTGTCGAGCCCGAGCCCGAGCCCAAGCCCGACGCGCTGCCCTGCCACCCGCCGATATCGCCCGGTTGGGGACCGCTGAAAATGCCGGCGATGTCTCCCTGGCAAAGAGCGAGGGGGTGATCTCCCAACCCGGAGAAGGTGAGGATGCGATCCGGGGTGAGGGGGATGGTCACGTCGATCGACCGGCCGCCGGCATGGCCGGTCGCATCGACAGCCGCGCCGCCACCCGGGGTGAATGTGATCTGGGAGAGGGAGCCGTCACTCGCCACCGAGAACTGCAGTTCACCGTCGTATGCGACCGGCGCGGACGGACCGGCGGCGGTCTCGGCATGGATGGCCAGACTACAGGGCGATTGCGCTTCCGCCACCGGAGCGACCCGAGCAAAGGCCGCGGCAGCGCCGCCGGCTCCAGCCGCTTTCAATGCGGCGCGGCGCGAGACCCGTTGACCGAGTCTGCGAGTCAAGTTGTCGAAACGGCGCTCATCCATGCATGCACCACCCGAACGGAGCTTTCATCATCCCTGACACGCTCCCGACGCGCAGAATTTCGGGGCAATGCAGATGTTGTTGCAGTTGCCGCAATTGTTGTTGTCCGCCGAGGTATCGACGCAGACGTCATTGCAGACCCGGAACGAACAGCTGGCGCACGTGCCGGCGCTGCAGAAACCACTGCAGCACTGACCGCTGTTGGCGCATTGTCCGCCCAGGTCGGTACAGGCTGGTTCGGCATTCTCGACGCATGTGCACGTGTTGAAGTCGAGGAATTCGTCGCCAGAACAGTCGGGGATGCACGAAGTGCCGCACTGCACCGTTCCACCCGGACAGCCGCAGACGCCGCTCGACGCATCCAGGCAAGCCGAACCTGCCGGGCAGCAGTTCTGTCCGCAGGGCACCGTGCTGGATCGGCAAACGCACTGGCACGACTGCTGATCGAGCACGAATGCATCGCCGCAATTGGTTGGCGGACAGGTGGTTCCGGTCGATTGCGACTGGTTCGATTGGGGAACCGGCGTCGGCGTTGGGGGCGGAGTCGCACCCGATGGCAACGCAATCCAGGTCCCCAGCTGTCCTGAATCGGCATTGCCCAGATGTCCCTGCAATCCACTGGCGCAGGTGATCTGACCAGATGTGGCCATGCCGGACAGGAAGAGAGATGTCCCATCCCCAAGCGATGCCAGGAGCGCCAGCGCAGGACCGGTTGCCTGACCGACGACAGGCGACGGCGCCTGCCCCGCCAGTGTCAGGGAGCCCGAGTCGATCGCGCCATCGGCGCCAATCGCGAATTCGAGTGTGCCGTTGACGACCGCGCCAGCCGTGATCGTCGACGTCAAGGTGATCGAGAAGGAACAGGGACCATTGTCACCGAACTGCGCTTTGGCCGGGGAGACGCGGGAAAGTCCGGCGGCGAGGCCGCCAGCCAGCGACCACCCAAGAAATCCACGACGACCGGTCGAGCGCGCGCGCAAACGGGTCCAGGCGTCGAATCGCGATTCTTCCACCGGTTCATTCCCCCTGGCGCGCAACGGCAGTCCAAACGCCGATGTTCTGCAGACCGGGGCCGGTATACGAACCGGTGATCTCGCCTGTGCATGCGTCGATGGGGAACTCGCCGGCGCCGGCAAGGGTGATCACACGGTCGGGGTCGGACCCGATTCGGAAGCGGACCGATCGACCCGCAGCCTGGCCAACCACCGGCAATGTCGTGCCGTCTGCGAACGCAATCGACGCCGCGTCGATGGCGCCATCATCGTCGAGCGCGAATGAGAGCGTTCCCTGGAATGACTCGCCGGCCAGCGAGCCGATCTGCGTCGCGCCGGTGAGGTCGTAGTGGCATTGTTCGAGTGAACCGAATTGGGTAGCAGTGAGCGGCGAAGATCCTGAGGAGATTTCTGGCTGTGGACCGAGGGCAGACGTCGAACGCTTCATGCGACCCTCCAGATGTCTGCATGAATCGGCAACCCGACGTTTCAGATTGTCGGTGTCACACTATCAGCCCGGCGAGCAGAAGTAAAGCGTTTTCCGTGCATTTGCCGAACGACTACCTGCCCGTGAATTGCGGAGAGCGGCGCTCGGCAAACGCCCGCATCCCTTCGGTGTAATCGTCCGTGTCATCGAGCGGCACGCGAAGGCGGGAAACCACGCGGGCCGCGTCGGCGGGCGTCAGTCCTGCCGACTGATTGAGTGTCGCCTTCAACGCCCGGATGGCCAGCGGACCGCCTGAGGCGATCTCGTTGGCCAGTGCGATCGCGGTGGAGAGCACCTCGTGCGCAGGAACGACCCGGTTGGCCAGTCCCATTGATGCCGCTTCCTGCGCGGTGATGCGACGACCGGTGAAGAGGAGATCGCGGGCATGGCCCGCTCCCACGATTTCGGGCAGACGCACCGTGGCGCCAGCCCCCGGGAAGACACCGATTTTCACCTCCGGCAGCCCGTACACGCTGTCATCGGCCATGACCCGAAGATCGCAGGCGACGGCCAGCTCGGCGCCACCTGCCAGGCAGAAACCGTGAATGGCGGCGATCACGGGCGTCGGGAATTCGGCGAGTGCATCGGAAATGGCGTTGATGCGGCGGGTGTGATCGGTTCGCTGATCCGGGGTGAGCTGCAGACGTTCCTTCAGGTCAGCGCCAGCACAGAATGCCTTGTCCCCTGCGCCGGCGAGCACCAGGCTGCGGATGGCCGGGTCGGTAGCCAGCCTGGAAAGCGCGGCGGTGAGCGCGTCGATCAGCTCGCTGTTGAGGGCATTCCGCGCCTCCGGCCGGTTGAGGGTCAGAATGGCCACGCCGTTGCGTTCGTCGAGCGTCAGGACACCCATGCGTTTTCCTTTCGGCCGGTGCGTGCGGCGATGGAGGGGCAAGGCAGGCCTTGCCGCTACAGATGGCGGCGCACCAACATCAGGTGTAGCGGCAAGGCCTGCCTTGCCTTGAGAGTCTACAAACAAGAAGAACGGCGCGCCATTGGCCAGGGCGCGCCGTTTTCCGTGGATTCCCGGCAACTAGGCCGGTTCGATGTTCTTGTTCATCCGGAAGATGTTGTCCGGATCGTATTGCCGCTTGATGATGCGTAGCCGGTCGGTGACGTCGTCTGTGTATGCCCGCCGCTGGACATCGGCCAGTTCGTCCTCTGTCATGAAGTTGACATACTGTCCCATCGAATTCGGTTTCATCGCATCGAAATTGGCGCGAGCCCAGGCGATGTGGGTTTCGTCCTCGGCGGGATCGGTCCAGGACGCCTGGAAGTTCACGATGTAGGAGGCATCCCGGAATCCGACCGCTGACACCGGCCCATCCGGCGCCTCGGGAATACCCCGCAGATTCGGCAGGAGCACCGACGAGAAGGGGGAGGTGAAGGTCGTGGCCGTTTGCAGCAAGGCGTCTTTGACGCCGAGGCTGAAGTCGCTCATGTAGTGCGATTTCCAGTAGTAACGACGTCCATACGGCTGACCCGAATCGAGAAATGCCTGATGCTCCTTGAATGGTTTCGGTTTGATGGTGTTGGCCAGCGGCTCTCCGAACTGTGCCACCGGCGCCAGCGCCGCCATTCCTTCATCGGCGGTTCCGGCGTAGAAACCGGCGATGCCGGCCACCGGTTTGCCATGGACTGATTCGGGCAGGAAGGGGGCCGGTGGCGCGACCCGAAGCACCAGCACATGCATCAATTCAGGGGGTGCGGTGGCGGTCAGTTCAGCGAAGTGATCCATCACTTCCGCCGCCCGCTCCATCGGCCAGAGAACCAATCCGCCTGCGATTTCCGGTCCCAGTTCCAGCGCTCTGAACTCGAACTCGGTGACGATGCCGAAGTTGCCGCCGCCTCCCCGGATCGCCCAGAAGAGATCTGGCTCGGAAACGAGACTCGCTTCTCTGATCTGCCCATCCGCCGTGACAACGGTGGCGCGGAGCAACAGGTCGGAGGTGAAGCCAGACTGACGGCTGAGCCAGCCGAACCCACCACCGAGGGTGTAGCCGGCGACGCCGGTGGTCGACACGATGCCTCCCGGCACCACGAGACCGAATGGTTCGGTGGCGACGTCCACCTTGCTCCAATCGCAACCCGGTCCGATTTTGACGCGACGGGCTGGAGCGTCGACATGGATGGCATTCATGCGAGTCAGGTCGATCATCAATCCGCCATCGGTCAGCGCTGTTCCCGCGACGTTGTGCCCCGCGCCGCGCACGGAGAAGGGAATCTGCCGGTCACTGGCGAAGTCGACCGCTGCCGCCACATCTGCGGCGCTTTCGCATCGGGCGATCGCCGCAGGGCGGCGGTCGTAGTACATGCCATTCCAGATCATCCGGGATTCATCGTATCCATCATCCCCGGCGAAGAGCAGCCGGTCGCCCAGTGTCTGTCTCAGTCCTCCAAATACCTGCCGTGAAAGAACCATCTCGCCTGTCACAGAACGCATTACCGTCGACATCCAACTACTCCTTAACCCTTGGAACCACTATCGGCGACCGTTCGCCGTTGCCCATGGTGCCCATCAGCGCGGGGGGGCCACAAGTACGGAATCTGGAGTTGCGGCCGTGATACCATCGCTGTGATTCCGCATCAGACATGGCGTTTCAGGCGTGCGACTCCTGGGGCGGCGTGCGGATTTGCCCGTTTTCTCCCGGCATTGCATCGTTGTCGAGGGCATCCATGACAGATTCAGAAAATGAAGTGTTGACGCGAAAATCGGGGTATGGGCAGTTTTGCCCGGTCTCCATTGCCGCCGAAGTTCTGGCCGAAAAATGGACATTGCTCGTGCTGCGGGAGCTTCTGGCGGGAAGCAGCAGATTCAACGATATCCAACGGGGCGTGCCGCTCATGTCGGCGACGTTGTTGTCGCAGCGGTTGCGGACATTGGAGCACTGGGGATTGATCGAGCGAATTCAGGAGCCCGGCGCGCGCGGGCATTCCTACTGCCTCACCGAAGCAGGCATGGCGCTGGGACCGATCATCGACAACATCGGCGTCTGGGGTCTGAAGTACATGCGCCAGACCACATTCGCCGACCAGAATCTCGATCCGTCCCTGCTGATGTGGGACATGCGCCGGTGGATTCGACCGGAGAGCTTCCCCTGCGACCGCGCGGTGATCATGATCACGGTGATCGACGTACAAAAGCGGATGCGAAACTACTGGCTGGTCAAAGACACCGACGAAGCAGTGCTCGATCTCTGCCTGGAAGATCCGGGATTCGATGTCGATCTGACCATCACGTCTGATATCGAAACACTGACCCGGGTCTGGATGGGCGACATGCCGCTCGATTCGGCGTTGCGCAACAGGACGATCCAGTGTGAGGGCTCGGCGGTGCTGCGGATGAGCGTCTACGACTGGATCGGGTTGAACCCGTTTGCCCATCCGTCGTCGGTGCGGCCAAAGATCACGCCGGGGAGGGTCCGCGTGTGACCGGCGACATGAATCAGCCCACCATGGCCGACCGCTTGGCGCAGATGACAGTCGGCGAACTCCACCGGGTCAACGGCGCCATCGAAGTGGTCGACTATGACCCTGCCTGGCCGGCGATGTTCGGCTGGCACCGGGAGAGGATCGTCGATGCGCTGGGCGATCGCGTCGTGATGATCGAGCATGTAGGTTCGACGTCGGTACCTGGGCTGGCGGCCAAACCCAGAATCGACATCCTGCTGGTCGTTCCCGATTCCGGCAACGAGGAGGAGTACATCCCGGCGCTCGAATCCGCTGGCTACGTTCTGCGCATCCGGGAGCCGGAGTGGTACGAACACCGGGTGATGGTCAGGAACGACCAGCAGGTGAATGTCCACATCTTTTCGCCGGGATGCGTCGAGATCGACCGGATGATCGGGTTCAGGGACTGGCTGCGAACCCATCCGGACGACCTCCAGCGATACCAGGATGCCAAACGGAGCCTGGCGGCGCGGAACTGGGAGTTCGTGCAGGAGTACGCCGACGCCAAAACCGAGGTCGTCGAAGCGATCATCGCCAGGGCGTTGGAGAACGCGGGGCGTGCATCTGGCCCGGATTCTGCGGGTGGCCGAGCTGACGACGAACCGAACCGGAGGACGGACCGATGAAGAAACCGCAATCGATCGAACCATCCATGTGGATAGCGATCGGCGTGGCGCTTGGTGCAGGAATCGGCGTGATGATCGATCAACTGGCGATTGGCGCGGCCATTGGTGTCGCGATCGGTGCGGCATTGATGAGCATGGAATCGCGGAAACAGGGGGGCGACGAGTCGTAGCCATCGCATCAGACTGGATCGATCAACGTTGGTGATGGATCGGACCGGGCCGATGGCCGGCCGCGCGACAAGACCCAGATCGACCCCATCAGCATGGCGCCGCCGATCCAGCCGATCGAACTCAGGCGCTCCTCGAAGAAAATCCAGGCCAGCACTGCCGCGATAAACGGTTCCAGCATCGTGACGATGGTGGCGATCGATGCCGGCACCGACGCCAGCCCCTCCTGAAAGAGGAGGTAGGCGACCGAGGAGGGGACGATTCCCAGAAATGCCACCCAGAACCATGCCTGCGCTGGTTGATCGAATGACACACCGCGACTGAGCGCGACCGGCGTGATGGCCAGCGCTCCGACCGGGAAACCGATTGCCAAAGGTTGCAGAGGATGGACGCGTCCGGCCAGTGAGCGCATGCCGAGTGCGTGGAGCGCCAGCAATGCCGCGCAGAGGAGAGCAAAACCCACTCCAGCCAGGGTGTCGTCGCCGGAATTCGGTTTGCCGATGAGGAGGGCCACGCCGACGATGGCGCCGATGAGGGCGCCGAGCAGGCGCCGGGTCATCGGTTCACGCAACACCAGGGTGGAGAGGAGCGCCACGATCACCGGCGAGCCGCAAAGGGAGACGAGGGTGGCGGTCGTCACGCCGACGCGATCGACCGCCGCCAGATAGAGCCACTGATAGGAGATCAGAACCACGCCATAGACAACCATCATGGTCTGGTCGTGCCGGTGGGCCGTGAACAGCCTGCGGCCGAGCGCTATCCAGGCTGCCAGGATGCAGACCGGCGACGCGGCAATCGCCCGCAACCAGCTGATCGAAACAGCATCGAACTCACTGATGTCCGTGATGTGTTTGGAAACCGGTCCGATGGTGCCCCAGAGCACTCCAGTGAGCACCAGGAGAACCATCCCGTACGCCGCACTGCTTCGCCGTTCGCTCATCGACTCTGTCAGAATCCTCACCAGGGTGAATCGACCCACAACGCCAGACGTGGAGGAGAGTCGATGGATGACGTACTCACCGGGCCGCAATCGTATCCTGAGCTGAGGGCGAGTGTCCGGCGGCTGTGCGAGGACTTCCCGGACGACTACTGGCGAGCGTGCGACCGGGACCGGCGATACCCTGCCGAGTTCGTCGCAACGATGACCGAGTCACGACTGCTGGCGGCGCTGATCCCGGTTGAGTTTGGTGGACTGGGACTGTCCCTCCTCGAAGCCAGCATCATCCTGGAAGAAGTCAATCGATCGGGCGGCAACGCGGCCGCCTGCCATGCCCAGATGTACATCATGGGCGCGCTCTTGCGCCATGGCAGCGCGGCACAGCATGCCCGCTGGCTTCCGGCGATCGCCAGAGGGGAGCTGCGGTTGCAGGCGTTTTCGGTGACCGAAGACGAAGCGGGATCGGATACGACGGCGATCAAAACCGAAGCGATACGAGATGGCGACGACTATGTCGTCAACGGCCACAAGAGCTGGACGAGCCGCGTCGAAGAATCGGATTTACTCCTGCTACTGGCCAGAACGCAACCTGAAACGGCGGCGAACCGGCGTGGGGAAGGACTCAGCCTCTTTCTCGTCGACCTGGCGGACGCGCGCAAACAGGGCGCTATCGAGATCGCGCCAGTTCGGACGATGCTCAACTACGCCACCTATCAGATCACCTATCGGGATCTTCGCGTGCCTGCTGTGAATCTCATCGGCGCCGAAGGGCGGGGATTCAGGCATGCACTCGACGGAATGAATGCCGAACGGGTGCTCCTGGCGGCCGAAGCGATAGGGGACGGCTATTGGTTCGTGGAACGAGCCAGCCGCTACGCGACAAAGCGACAGGTGTTCGGCCGGCCGATTGGCGCCAATCAGGGTATTCAGTTCCCCATTGCGCGGGCGTACGCGGCGGTTCGGGCGGCCGACGAGATGCGAACCGTTGCGGCGCGTCTGGCCGCTGCGAATCAGCCATTCGGGGCCGAAGCGGGGATGGCCAAGCTGCTGGCGTCCGAAGCGAGCTGGCAGGCGGCCAATGCCTGTCTCGACACGCATGGCGGATATGGGTTCGTCGATGCCTATGACGTCGAGCGGAAGTTTCGGGAGACTCGCCTCTATCAGGTCGCGCCGGTGAGCAACAACCTGGTGCTCTCGCATCTCGCCCAGCACGTTCTGGGGTTGCCGAGGAGCTACTGACCTGTCTGCCGTGACGCAGAGATCGGGCGCCTCTGGTGGCGTCTGGCGGATGTACGCCGGCGCTTCGGTGATTCTGTCGGTCGTGCTCGGGTTTGGGCTTGGCGCTGGTCTCTTTGTCGAACGGGGCCGAGGCGACCGCGTCGAGCTTGCCTGGATCGCCAGTGCGCAGGTTCATGGACACGCGCAGCTCTTCGGATTCGCGGTGCTGATGGTCATCGGTGTCGCGCTTCACTTCCTGCCCCGGCTGGCCGGTGGATCCTCCGTCAGCTCGCGAGCGGGGAGCGTGGCGCTGGGACTGTTGGCCGGCGGCATTCTTCTGCGAACTGCCGCCGCGCTCTTGCTGGCGAACAGCTCCATATCGAACCGGACCGAACGGCTGCAATGGCTGCTGTTGGCGGCCGTAGTGCTCGAGCTGGCCGGCGTCGTGACGGCGGGGATGGCGATCGGTCGCGCGCTCGATCTCGGCCGGTCCAGGCGTCGCGATGCGTTCGCCGCCATTCTTCCCCTTGCCTTCATTGCAATCGCGTCGCTCGTGCTGGCGTTGCTGATCGATGCGTATGCCGCCGGCCGCATGATCGGCACGCCATTCCGGGTCATGCCGGCTCGGGAGGTCGAGCTCTCCCAGTTCCTCATCCAGTATGGAACCCTCCTGGCCATCAGCGTCGCGATGTCGGCGCGACTCTTTCCCCTCTACATCCGCACACCACTCATCAGCAAGAACGCGGTGACCATCGTCGCTGCGCTTCTGGCTGGGGGGCTTGTGGCGGGTGGAACCGGCATCTGGACCGCATCCGGCTGGGTGGAGGCGACCGGCCGGGGACTGCTCTGCGCTGCCGCCATGGTGGCGATCTGGAAACTGGGTTTGTTGCGCCGCCGCCGGCCTTTGCCTCGACAACAACGTCCCACCATTGCCGAACCATTGCAGTGGTTTGTCGCGACGGCATATGCCTGGTTGGTCGTTGCCCTGATCACTGGTTGGGTAGGCGCGCTGGGCGCCGCTGGCGTCGTCGACGTGACGGTTCCCTCGTCGATGTCACGCCACGCATTTGGCGCCGGATTCGTCACCCTCCTGATTCTGGGAGTCGGTCAGTCGCTCCTGCCGGGGTTCGCCAAAACGACTCTCCGGAGCACTTTTCTGGCGTGGATTTTGTTGGTTCTGGGCAATATTGGAGCGCTTTTCCGCTTCGTGGCCGCGTCGGGATGGGTGTCTGAAGCACCGGCGGACTGGTTCGGCGGCGTCGCCGGCATCGCGGGTATTGCAGCACTGCTTCTCTTTGCCTGGAACTGCCGGATTTTTCACCGATTCTCATCGTGATTCTTCAGAAGCAAAGCGTACGTACGCATTGATGATCGCCACACCGGGATGTCGAAGACCGTTCTGTCGCTCGTTTCATCACGGCACGGACGCGGCTCGGAGCGTCGTCTGAAGCGGCTCGCTTGACTCCTGTTTCGCCGCTCTCTACTGTAGGGACAGTGGCATCCCTCGGACATACATTTGTCGGCCAGCGAATCATTGGCTGATAGCAAAACCCCTACATGCGAGGCAGTGCCACCGGTTCCGGTTCCGCTCAACCGGCGACGAGAATCGCTCGCATGGGAGGCTGCATGAAACGCGCTTTTGGACTCCTCGTGACCCTCGTGTTTGGTCTCATTGGAACAGGTATGGCTGTGGCGCCTGCCGTGGCACAGGATGACGCCACGACGGTGATGGTGGCCGAGTCGGACGATCTGGGTCAGCATCTGACCGACGCCAATGGCATGACGCTCTATCTCTTCGTCGTCGATGCAGAACCCGGAGTCAGCAATTGCTACGACGACTGCGCAGTCGCCTGGCCGATCTTCACCGCCGAAGAGCCCCTTACCCTGCCGGATGGGGTCGATGGTGAACTTACCCTCATCGAGCGAACCGATGGCACGACGCAGGTTGCCTACAACGGCATCCCCCTTTACTACTGGCAGGCGGATATGAATCCCGGCGACGCCACTGGCCAGGGTGTCGGCGATGTCTGGTTCGTTGTGGCCCCTGGCGAACAGCACGGTGACCGTGCGGCGGCGCTGGCGGCGGCAACGGCTTCGCCCGCGGCCTCGCCGGTCGCGATGGGGGAGACAACCCTCCTCGTCACCAGTCATCCCGATCTGGGCGACTTCTTCACCGATGCGGCTGGCAACACACTCTATCTCTTCACCAACGACACCGAGGCCGGCGTCAGCGCCTGTGAAGGTGATTGTGTGACGAACTGGCCCCTCTTCCAGGCGGAGGAACCGCTGACCCTGCCGGAGGGCGTCGATGGCGAACTGACCATCATCGAGCGGGCCGACGGCGAAACACAGGTGGCATACAACGGCATGCCGCTCTACTACTTCGCTGGCGATCAGGCCCCCGGCGACACCAACGGCCAGGAACGGGGCGGACGATGGTTCGTCGTCGCACCGGGTCTTCAGCATGGGGAGACGGAGGCGATCCCACAGTAGCGCATAGTGCATGGTGCATAGTGAATAGTGCATAGGAATGTGGGGCGTCCGGGCGCCACGTGACGGGCACTATGAGCTATGCACCATCAACGATCAACTATCCACTATGCACTACTCCCCAACCTGCATCCCGAAGACCCGTTCCCCCAGATCGTCGAAAACCGACCAGTCGAGCTCGACGCAGGCTGATACGCCGCCGGGCAGGGTGTAGATGCCGTCCGGGGCGAGGAGGGGATCGGCGATGACATCCCGCTCGAAGTAGGCGCCGCCCGGCGAGAAGTGATCGCCCGGCAGATCGATGGCTTCGAGGGCGTTGAGTTGCAGGTTCATCGCCTTCCCCCAGCCGGAGTCGAGCATCCCGCCGATCCAGGTTTTCACTCCATGATCGGAACAAGCGTCGATGATCTCAATGGCTTCGCTGAACCCGGAAACGCGAGGGGGTTTCACGTTGACGATCAACCGCTCGAGGATGCCGTTCGCCCGCCAGAGATGCATGGCGGCTTGCGCGTCCCGCAGCGAATGAATCGACTCGTCCAGGCAGACGGGTGTTTTCAGCTCTTTCGAGATCTCGCTGTGCAGCACGATGTCATCATCGAAGAGAGGCTGCTCGATGAGCAGGAGATCGAGGCCATCCAGCCCCTTCAGCACCGGCCAGGTCGTCAGGTCATAGGCGGAATTGGCGTCGACCTGAAGCATGATGTCCGGGTAGGCGTTGCGCAGCGCGGTGGCGACCTCGACATCGAAGCCGGGCCAGATTTTCACCTTCAGGCGCGAATACCCGAGACCAACCGCTTTCTCCGCTCTGGCCAGAACGTCATCGACGGTCGTTCCGCCGATGCTCACTCCCACCGGGAAAGAGGTTCGGCCGCCACCCCAGAATGTCGCCAGCGGCTGTCCCGCGCGCTGGGCTTCGATGTCCCACAGCGCCGCTTCGACTGCGCTCTTGGCGAAGTTGGCGCCCTTGATCCAGGCGTATGAAGCGCGAAGGTCGTCGATGGTGCCGATCGACCCGATCTCTTTCTGCCGCCGCGCCACCGCCGGCAGCACGAACTCCTTCAGCGACGTGACGACCGACGGGGGATCGACCTCCGACTTGTAGGCGGGATCGCTCAGGGTCGGGACTTCGCCGACGCCGGTCAGACCATCGGTCGTCCGGACCACCACGAAGGGGCGGGACAGTTCGCGATAGGTGCCGAACGAGGTCGTGAAAGGCGCCCGCAAGGTCAGTTTGATCAGATAGAGGTCGATGCTGGTCAGTCTCACGGCTGGGACCCTTTCGTCAGGATGTAGTAGCTCTGGCGCTCATTCGTCTCGTCGTCGATTCGTGATGCGAACCCGGTTGCCACATAGTTTCCCGCTTCGACATGCATGGAAACACCGATCGGCCCTTCCTGCATGGCATCGGGCGGCAGATTGGCCGTTCGGACGGTCATGAATTCCCCGAGAATCTGTCGCATTTCCTGCCGCCAGTGCACCGCGGCGGCGGGATCGTGACGCATCAGCTCGTCGATGTTCCCCGGAATCTGATAGCGAACCGCCGCCGGTTGCAGATCGACGAGCTCGCGAAGCGTTTCGGCGGTCGCTTCCGGGATTGCGTCGATCTCCTCCTCGGAGCGCTGCCGGTAGTGCCCATCGCGCACCAGGTGAAGCCGTTCGTGCATGGCAGGGTCGAGCAGTTTCCAGTAGGCGGTGAACCGGTCGGTCGGCACCTCGCCATAGAGCGAGCTGCGCATCACGCCATATTTGTCGATCGTCAGATTGACCATCGACGCCCCCAGTTTTTCGATGTTGAGCCGGGCGTTGGCTCCCCGCAGCGGATCGAAGGTCCAGGTCATGGCGTGATGACCAGATTCGACCGCCAGGTACGCCTGAAGCACTTTCAGGCACCACCCCAGACTACCGGCGCCTCGCACATCCTCCCGCACGCCGAGCATATGCGAGTAGAGCTCGCCCGATCGCGTTCCCATGCCGATGGCGAATCCAAGCCACCCATCGGCGTTGAAGCCCTTTTCCGGTTCGTAGGCCACGATGATGCCGCCGCCCGTGTCCTCCAGGATCGAGAGGACATTGACCGGCACCGTCTCCTCAGGCGGAAACCCCCAGACCCGCTGTTGCAGTGTCACCAGCAGCGCCAGCGCGTTGGTGTTCACTAATTCAGAAGGACCGTGATCGTAGGAATGCACCTGGTTGTGGGGCCAGGCAAGCGTGGCGAACGCGACCTGGCCAAGAACGGGGAAGTCGCGCTGCCAACCGTGCAGGTGGGCCCGGAAGCCGAACCGATCGGGCGACAGCGCCTCCCGGGCCGCGGCCAATGCTGTGTCGTGATCACCACCACTCTTCATCGTCTGCTCCAGATCGCCCGTTTCATGCCGCGGTCATTCTACTCAGTGAATCCTGGCTCTGGCTTTTTCAGCGGGTTGGATGCCGGCTTTCCGGGAATTCTGAGGCTCGCTCCGTAAATTCCAGCAGAGACCCGCTGGCGGAGTCGTTCGAGTCGCGGATGCGCTCGGCCGTCAGGGGGCCGAACCTGGAGTGACCGATGAAACGATGGATTGCGGCGATCGCCGCATCGGCTTTTGCCCTGACGATCGTGATTGGAGGCTTTTCTGGACTGGTCCGAGCGCAGGATGAGAGCGCGACGCCACAGTCTGAACTGGAGACTGTCGATGAGCAGTCTGTTTCGTTCACCGAAGCGCTGGCCGCGGAACTCGGCATTTCGGTCGACGCTCTGGAAGTGGCAATCGACAATGCCCAAACCACCTCCGGAACGAATGGTTTTGGCGGGAAGCGTGGTTCGTCGGGAGGACCTGACGGCGATCACCGCTCCGGTGGCAATCCCGGCGATGGTGGCCGGAGCGGCAGCAGCTCGGACGGATTCTCAGGTGTGACCACCGCTGACCTGGCCACCTTTCTCGGTGTAACCGAAGACGATATCCAGGCCGATCGGGAATCGGGACTGAATATCGTCGAAATCGCGGAGTCGCACGGCAAGACCGAGTCCGACCTGCGCGCATTCCTCATCGACCAGGCGACCGCCCGTATCGACGAGCGTCTCGCCGGACTCGCCGAAGAATCGGTCACCGAGGATGGAGGCACGCCGGCGGCGTCCGCCTGATCGTCAATACCCGATACTCCCGCACCGGTGGATCGCCGGTGCGGGAGCTTCTTGCGCTCGCTGTTTGCGTCTCGGGCTTGCCTCCATCATCATCTGCATACGTCGCGAGACGCTGGATGATCGTGGTGCACGAACGGGGAGTGCATGACACCGTTGCAGGGAGTTCGCGTTCTCGCGTTGGAGCAGGCGGTCGCCGGACCGCTCTGCACGCGCCATCTTGCCGATCTCGGCGCGGACGTCATCAAGATCGAACGTCCCGGCGGTGGTGACTTCGCCCGGACCTACGACCGTACCGTTCATGGACTTTCCTCGTACTTCGTCTGGCTGAATCGGGGCAAGCGTTCCCTGTCGCTCGACCTCAAGCACCCCAGCGCGACCGGCATTCTCGACCGTCTGCTCGAGCGGTCGGATGTCGTCGTGCAGAATCTCGGACCGGGGGCCATCGACCGCCTCGGCTATCCACCCGCGGCGCTGCGGGAGCGGTTTCCGCGGCTGGTGGTCTGCGGTATCTCCGGATACGGATCGAGCGGACCGTATGTGAAGCGCAAAGCGTTCGATTTGCTTTTGCAGGGCGAAACCGGCGTCATCGCCACGACCGGTGATGGCGAAGCGATGGCCAAGCTGGGCATTTCGGTCGGCGATATCGGCGCCGGCGTCTACGGGGCGATGGGTGTGCTGGCCGCGCTCTTCGAGCGGAATACTACCGGTCAGGGCAAGATCGTCGAGACGTCCCTCTTCGATGCTCTGGCCGAGTTCATGGGGTATCCCGCCTATTACACCCTCTACGGAGGAACGCCCCCGGCCCGGGCTGGGGTTCGTCACGCGACGGTGGTGCCTTACGGCGCCTATCGCTGCGGGGACGGGCAGCAGGTTCTCTTCGCCGTGCAGACCGATCAGCATTGGACGGCGTTCTGCACGATCGTCGCCGAACGTCCCGAGTGGCTGGACGATGCTCGCTTCGATTCGCCAACCAACCGCCGTCTCCATCGGGACATCCTGGAGCCGGCGATCGAAGTCGCGTTCGAATCGCTCGATCGCGCTGAAGTGAACCGGCGGCTCGAGGTGGCCGATATCCCCTATGGAGATCTCAACGAGATTTCCCAGTTCCTCGAGCATCCTCAGCTGACCGAACGAAACCGCTGGCGAGAGGTTCAGTCGCCGGGTGGACCGGTGCGGTCGATTCTGCCGCCCTGGACGATGGAGGAAACCGAGCTTGTCATGGGCGACATTCCCGGACCGGGAGAGGATACCGACGCCGTGCTGGCCGAGCTGGGCTACACCCAAACCGACATCGACGGCTTGCGGGCCGATCGGGCCATCTAGGATCAGCCGCCCATGACCGAACCGGAAGACGATCTCCCGCTCCAGATTTCCAGTACGCCGATGAAACCGGCTTCCGGTTTGCGCGGCTACTACGAGCAGATCAAATCCTCGGCGGAAATGCGGGGCAAGCTCAACCGGTACGGCACGATCCTCTGGCTGGTCATCATCGCCATCGCCGCCATCTGGGTGATCTTCCAGGGCCGCCAGGAACTGATCAACACCTTTCACGAACTTCGCAACGCCGACCCGTTCTGGATCGCCGCGGCCATCCTGATCCAGGTTGTGTTGCTGATCATCAGCAGCCTCACCTATTTTGTGGTGCTGCGCAGACTCGGCCACCGGTTGCCGCTGCACAACCTCCTTGACGCCCACCTGCAGCGCTCGGCGATCTCCGTGGTGACGCCCGCCGGAGGCCCGGCATCGGTGTTCATGTTCGTCCGCTATGTGGCCCACCGTGGCGTACCAGCCGAAGACGGGCTGCTGACGATCGGCGTTCGGTCGGCGGCGTCGACGGTGACATTCATCGCCGCGCTGATCCCGGCTGCGTTGATCGGCGACAGCCTGCCGGGCGCGGTGATCGCGGCGGCGCTATTCGCCCTGATGGTCTTTTTCGGCATCGCGCTCGTCAAAGGCGAGCGAGACGAGTGGCAGACGCCGCTGGCATGGTCGAGCCGGCTGCCGTCGTGGGCGAGGGCGAGAGTCCAGCAGTTCATCGTGAACTTCCGGGACCATGGATTGCGGCCGGCCGACCTCCTGGCGCCGATGATCCTGGCGTTGCTCGTCCGTATTGCCGTGGTGGCTGTTCTCTGGGCGTCGCTGCGGGCGCTGGGAGTCGATCCGAGCATGCAAACGATGCTCAACACCTATTTCGCCACCTTGCTGGCATCGACGGTCATCCCGGTTTTTGGCGGCGCCGGCGCGGTCGAGGCGGTGTCGATTGTCACGTTGCGCCAGGCGGGCATATCGGCCGATATCGCCATCGGCGCCACCCTGCTCTGGCGGTTGATCGATCTCTGGATTCCGGTGGGTATCGGGCTCCTCCTGCACGCGCGATCGGAGCTGCCGGCCATCCTGCCCGACAGTGAGCAGAAAGCGGCCACGACCCGGCAGTCTCCCAGGCGATGAACGGCTGGTTCCGTTCGATTCCGTCCCGGTACCAGGCGCTCTCCCCCGACGAGCGATTGCGCGTGCAGCGCATCATCATCGTTGGCTGGTTGCTCCTGCTGGCGATTCTGGCCGTTTGGCTCCTTCGCAATCAGCGCGAACAGCTCCGCGATATCTGGACGATCCTCCTCCGTGCCGACCGGACCTGGCTGGCGGTGGCGGCGATTGCCGAAATCGGGGCGATGGTTTCCGTGGCGTGGACGTTCAACATCACGCTCAAACGGCTCGGCCACAGGGTTAGCACGCTCTATCTGACCAATCTTCATCTGCAACGGGCGGGCGTCAATTTCGCGGCGCCCTTTGGCGGGCCGCTGACCGGCTACGTCTTCCTCGACCGGCTGGCCCGCCGGGACGTGCCGGCGGAGGATTCCTTTCTCACGTTGGCCATCAGAACGGCAAGTGTCTGGGGCGCCACGGTCGTTGTCCTGGTAATCACGGCCGGGTTGACGGGCCGTCCGCTGCTGATCGCCGGGTCGATCGCGCTCCTCATTGCGGCGATCGGCGCGACCTATGTCGTGGCGAAACAGGGACAGGGAGACTGGAAAACGATACTGCGGTGGTCGAGGCGACTCCCGGCCAAACACGCCGAGCGGGTCGAAGATGCGGTCGAGCGGTTCAAGAGCCACAACCTGACCCCTACCGACCTGATCAGCACCATCGGCACCACCCTGATCACCCGGACTGGCACGATCGCCCTCATCTATGCCTGCGTGATGGCGCTGGGGTTCGAGCCGACGCTGTACACCGTGTTCATGGCCTATGTCGTGTCATTTGTGGCCGGGCGGCTGGTGCCATTCATGTATGGCATGGGAGCGGTGGAGGGTTCGTTGACCGTCGCTCTCACGCAGGGTGGCGTGCCAGGCGAGGTGGCCATTGGCGCGACCCTCCTCTTCCGTTTCTACGACTTTCTTCTTCCATCGATCATCGGGCTGATCATCTATACGTGGGACGAACGCCACCGGATCACCGGCGGCGAGCCCGGCTGACGCTCCTCTCCACTGGAAACGGCATAGCATAATGAGAGCATCGGAGAAGAGGCCTGCCTGGGTGCGGCCTCCCGGTCCGCCACGCGATCAAAGGAGATCACTCTTGCCAGCGACAATCGATCGTTCCCTCGAGGAGCGCGCTATCAATACGATCCGCATGCTGTCAGTCGATGCGGTGCAGCAGGCGAACTCGGGACACCCCGGTTTGCCGATGGGCGCCGCCGGGATGGCGTATGTGCTCTGGACCGAATACCTGAAACACAACCCGCGCAACCCCTCCTGGCCCGACCACGACCGGTTTGTACTTTCGGCAGGGCATGGATCGGCGCTCATCTATTCCCTCCTGCACCTCACCGGGTACGACCTGTCGCTCGACGAAGTGAAGAATTTCCGGCAGCTCGGTTCGAAGACTCCCGGTCATCCCGAGAACTTCATGACGCCGGGCGTGGAGGTGACCACCGGGCCACTCGGTCAGGGCTTCGCCAATGGCGTCGGGATGGCCATCGCCGAAGCCTATCTGGCGGCGCGCTACAACCGGCCGGGTCACCACATCATCGACCACTACACCTATGGTCTGGTTTCCGATGGCGACATCGTGGAAGGCGTCGCCATGGAAGCGGCGTCGATCGCTGGACATCTGCAGCTGGGCAAATTGATCTATCTCTACGACGCCAATGACATCACGCTGGCCGGCACCGCCAACATCTCGATGACCGAGAACACGGCTGCTCGTTTCGAAGCGCAGGGCTGGCATGTGCAATCGATCGACGGTATGGACACCGATGCCGTCCGCGGAGCGCTCGACGCTGCGCGAGGGGAGACCAACCGTCCCTCGATCATCATCGCCAGCACCGTCATCGGGTATGGATCGCCGGCCAAAGCCGGTACATCGGGCGTCCATGGGTCGCCCCTGGGACCGGATGAGGTGGCCGCGACGAAAGAGCGGCTCGGCTGGCCGCTGGAGCCGGCGTTCTATCTGCCGGAGGATGCGCTGGCGCTCTTCCGGTCGGCGGTCGACCGGGGAGCCGGGGACGAAGCGGCTTGGAATGCCGCGTTCGATGCGTATGCCGCCGACTATCCCGATCTGGCGGCAGAGCTGTGGCAGGCGCTGGCCGGCGACCTGCCGGAGGGTTGGGATGCCGGACTGCCCAGCTGGCAGACCGGCGACAAAGCCGTTTCGACCCGCAAAGCGTCCGAAGCGGTGATCCAGGCGTTTTTCGAGAACGTGCCCGGTTTCATCGGTGGATCGGCAGACCTGAATCCCTCGACGAATACCGGCATGAAGGGGGGCGGCGATTTTGGCCCGGCTCCCGCAGGTGGTATTCAGGGAGCGCTGGGCGGCGGTTGGTCGTACGCCGGTCGCAACATCCACTGGGGCATCCGCGAACACGCCATGGGATCGGCGGTCAACGGTATGGCCGCGCACGGTGGGGTATTGCCCTTTTCAGCAACCTTTCTGGTGTTCGCCGACTACATGCGGCCGCCGATCCGGTTGGCCGCGCTCTCGCACTACCGCTCGATCTTCGTCTTCACCCACGACAGCATTGCCGTCGGCGAGGATGGTCCGACGCATGAACCGGTCGAGCAGATCATGTCTCTTCGCCTGATTCCGAATTTGACGGTGATTCGCCCGGCGGATGCCAACGAGACCGCTGAAGCGTGGCAGGTGGCACTCGAACACCGGGATGGACCGGTGGTGCTCGTCTTCTCCCGCCAGGATCTGGCCATTCTCGATCGTTCCGGCGCTCGCGGTTCGCTGGATGAAGGCGCCTACATTCTGCAGGAACCCGACCGGCGGCCGGATGTCGTCTTGATCGGCACCGGTTCCGAGGTGGAGCTGGCGGTGAAAGCCGCCGCGCTTCTGCACGAGCACGATATCGCCGCGCGGGTGGTGAGCATGCCCAGCTGGGAGCTCTTCGAGCAGCAACCAGAGCAGTATCGGGAGTCGGTGCTCGGTCCGGACGGAACGCACCGCCTGTCGGTCGAAGCGGGAGTGACGACCGGATGGCAGCGGTACACTGGCAGCCACGGCGGTAGCGTGGGAATCGACCGGTTCGGCGCTTCCGGTCCGGGCGGCAAAGTGCTTCAGCATTTTGGTTTCACCAAGGAACATGTGGCGGCGGAAGCGCTCCGGTTGCTCAACCGAAAGGCCGAAGCAGACGCCATCGATACTTGGACCGCCAGAGGCGAAACCGCCGGCAAGGAAGCAAAAGGGGATCAGGGGCACTCCTGATCATCCGTGGAGGAGAAGATCATGAACGCACGTGTTGCCGCGCTCCTCGAACAGGGACAGAGTATCTGGCAGGACGATATCGCCCGGTCGATGCTGACCTCGGGCAGCCTGCAGTCGATGATCGACGATGTGGGTATCCGCGGAGTGACGTCGAACCCGTCGATCTTCGAAAAAGCGATCGCCGCTGGATCGGACTATGACGAGCAGATCAGCCGGCTGGCCCGGGACGGCGCCGACGCCGCGACCATCTTCGAGAAGCTGGCCGTCGCCGATATCCGCGGCGCCTGCGATCTCTTCCGGCCGATCTACGACGCGTCGGACGGCGCCGATGGGTTCGTGTCGATCGAGGTCAATCCCGATCTGGCGCGCGACTCGGATGGAACCCGCACGCAGGTGCGGCAGCTCTGGGAGGCGGTCAACCGGCCGAATCTCATGGTCAAGATCCCGGGAACCATCGAAGGAGCGCCGGTGATCGGCGAGATGCTCGCCGAGGGCATCAACATCAACGTCACTCTCCTTTTCTCCATCGAGGCGTATGAGCGGGTGGCCAATGCCTACATCGAGGCACTGGAGCGGCGCAACAACGCGTCCGGGCAGCCGATCGACCGCGTCGCGTCGGTGGCGTCGTTTTTTGTCAGCCGGGTCGATACGGCGGTCGACAAACTGCTGGACGACAAGATCGCGGCAGAATCTGACGCTTCACGGAAGGGGGCCCTGGAGGCTCTCAAGGGGAAAGCCGCCGTGGCCAACGCCAAACTGGCCTATGCCTCATTCAAAGAGCTCTTCAACAGCGAGCGGTTCGACAAGCTGAAAGCGCAGGGGGCTCGTCCGCAGCGTCCGCTTTGGGCCAGCACCGGCACGAAAAACCCGGCGTACAGTGACGTGCTCTACGTGACGACCCTGATCGGACCACATACGGTCAACACCATGCCGGGCAAAACGATCCAGGCTTTCCTCGATCATGGCGATGTGCGTCGCACGGTGGACGAGGATATCGACAGCGCTCGCGCCGTGATGCAGGGTCTGGCCGATGCCGGAATCGACTTCGACGCGGTCACCGACAAGCTGGAAAACGACGGAATCGATCTGTTCATCACGTCATACAACAACCTGCTCGCCGGCGTAGAGGAGAAGCGCGCGGCGTTGGTAGCAGCAGCCGTCTGACGCGAGCCTCTCCGCTACACGTGCGGCCGCTGCCTGACGCGACGATGTAGCGGCAACGCCTGCGTTGCTCGTCTGTGGATGGTCGCTGCGACCGTGGGGCGAGGCAGGCCTCGCCGCTACATGGTGCGGGCATTGCCTGAGGCGATGGTGTGGCGGCAACGGCTGCGTTGCTCTCGTCCATGGATGGGCGCTGCGGTTGCGGGGCGAGGCAGGCCTCGCCGCTACGGGGTGCGGTGCGTTGTTGCTGGGGCGGATTGCGTCTGTAAATCGATCGACATCGCCGTTTTCGCGACTGCAACTGGCCAACGACTACAATCTGGTCCCAGGTGGAACCAACATGGTGACCGCCGGCAACATCAGCTTGGCAGGGGACAACGACATTGGCCAACGAGGCACTCCGGCACACGGGTCTGATCGGACTCGCCGTCATGGGCGAGAATCTGGCGCTGAATATCGAGAGAAACGGGTTTCCGCTGGCGGTTTACAACCGGACCACGGCGCGGACTGAGGAGTTCCTGGCGGAACGGGCCGCCGGACGCAACATCATCGGTGAGTCGACCATCGAGGCGTTCGTCAACGCCATCGAACGGCCGCGCCGCATCATCATCATGGTGAAAGCGGGTGCGCCGGTTGACGCCGTGCTCGCGGAGCTCCAGCCGTTTCTGGATCGGGATGACATCGTCATCGACGGCGGCAACTCACTCTTCAGCGATACGGCGCGCCGGTCGGCCGAGTATCAGGGCGCCTTCCGCTTTGTCGGCATGGGGATTTCCGGCGGGGAAGAGGGGGCGCTCAATGGTCCCAGCCTGATGCCGGGCGGTCCCAAAGAGGCATACGACATTCTCGAACCAATGCTCACCGCCATCGCCGCGAAAACCGAAGCCGGAGCGTGCGTCACCCATATCGGGCCAGGCGGAGCTGGGCACTACGTGAAGATGGTTCACAACGGCATCGAGTATGCCGACATGCAGCTCATCGCCGAGACATACGATCTTCTGGGCCGGGCTCTGGGGCTCACCGCTCCGGAAATCGGCGAAGTCTTCGCCGGCTGGAATCAAGGACGGCTCTCATCCTATCTGGTCGAGATCACCGCCGAAGTGCTGGCCACGGTGGACAGGGAGACCGGCAATCCGCTGGTCGACATGATCCTCGACACCGCCGAGCAGAAGGGAACCGGCCGCTGGACCAGCCAGAGCGCGCTCGATCTGGGATCACCGATTCCGGCGATCGATGCGGCGGTCTTCGCGAGGTCGATGTCATCGCGAAAAGCAGAGCGGGAAGTGGCCGCAGAGCACCTTTTCGGCCCGGGCGGCGCCATCCTGGCCACATCGGCCAACCGGCAAGCCACAATCGACGCATTGGAAAACGCCCTCTATTTCGCCAAGATCTCCGCGTACGCCCAGGGCATGGCGCTGCTGCAGGCGGCGTCCGCCGAATATGACTGGGAACTCGACCTGGCGGAGATCGCTCGTATCTGGAAAGGCGGTTGCATCATCCGGGCGGCGCTCCTCGACCCGATTCGCGAGGCATATGGCTCCGATCCGGGACTGGCAAACCTGATGCTCGCCCCCTTCTTCAGCGAAGCGATGAACGCGAACGCCCCCGCCATCCGGCAAGCGGTGGCGACGGCTGTGCAGATGGGCATTCCCGTGCCGGCGCTGTCGGCGTCGCTGACCTATGTCGACACCTGGCGATCGCCGCGCCTGCCGGCCAATCTGCTGCAGGCGTTGCGGGACAACTTCGGCGCCCACACCTACCGGCGAATCGATCGAGAAGGCGTGTTCCACACCCACTGGGCAACCGGAGAAACGGAGCTGGTGGGATGATCCCTGCGGAGCTCATCGGCGATATCCCGGCCACATCAGACCACGATCTACACGATGAACCGCACGCCATGTTCGAGCAGATCGTCAATCCGCTCCGGGAGGGGATGACCCAGATCGCCACCGCGCCCCCTTGCGCGATGGTCATCTTCGGTGTTTCGGGCGATCTCACCTCGCGCAAGCTGATGCCCTCGCTCTATGACCTGGCCATGACGTCGCGGCTGGCCGAGGGGTTCAGCATCATCGGCGTGTCGCGGCGGGAGTGGACCGACGAGCAGTTTCGCGATGAGATGCGACGAGCTGTCGAAGCCCACGCCCGCACACCGGTGACGCAGGATCGATGGGATTCGTTCGCCAGCGGATTGTTCTACGTTTCGGGCAATTTCGACGACGAGTCGATGTACGAGCGCCTCGGCGCCAGGCTCGACGAAGTCGACCGGGAGCGCCGCACGGAGGGAAACCGGCTCTTCTACCTGGCAACCCCTCCCAGTTTCTATATCACGATCATCAACAGTCTCGGCGAGCGCGACCTCGTCGAGCGGCAGGACTTCTACCGGGCGCCGAAGATCGGCTGGATGCGGCTGGTGGTCGAAAAACCGATCGGCAACGATCTGGCCAGCGCTCGCGAGCTCAATCACGCCATGAGCGAGGTCGTGTCGGAGAGCCAGATCTACCGGATCGACCATTACCTGGGCAAGGAAACGGTCCAGAACGCGATGGCCTTCCGGTTCGCCAATGTGTTGTTCGAACCGGTGTGGAATCGCCACTACGTCGATCACATGCAGATCACCGTGGCGGAATCGCTCGGTGTGGAAAACCGGGGCACCTACTACGAAGAAGCCGGCGCCGTGCGCGACATGCTGCAGAGTCACATGCTGCAGCTGCTGTCGATCGTGGCTATGGAACCACCCGCGGTTTTCCGGGGGAATGCGGTCCGCGATGAAAAGGTGAAGGTGTTGCGGTCGGTGATTCCGCCGCCGGGTGCAACCGTGAAGGACTTCACGGCGCGGGGCCAGTATGCGGCCGGATTCATCGAGGGAAAAACCGTCCCGGGTTACCGGCAGGAAGAAGACATCGCGCCGACTTCCACCACCGAGACGTTCGTGGCGATGAAGCTGAATATCGACAACTGGCGCTGGGCCGATGTGCCCTTCTATCTCAGGACCGGCAAGCGTATGCCTCGCCGGGTCACCGAGATCGCCATTCAGTTCCAGCGGGTTCCGCACCTGATGTTCCAGGCGGCGGGAACGACCGATGTCGAGCCGAATCTGCTGACGTTGCGCATTCAGCCGGATGAGGGGATCAGCTTGCGGTTCGCGGCCAAGATCCCCGGCACGACAATGGAGCTGCGCACGGTGCGGATGGACTTCGCATACGGCGCGTCGTTCGGGAGCGCCGGCGCCGATGCCTACGAGCGGTTGTTGATCGATGCCATGATGGGCGACCAGACCCTTTTCGCCCGGCGCGACGAAGTCGAAACGGCGTGGCACATCATCGATCCAGTGCTGGCCGCCTGGCAGGCGGAGGAAGTGACCGGATTGCCCCTCTACGAAGCGGGGACCTGGGGTCCGGAGAAGTCCGATGCGCTCATCGAGCGCGACGGACGCGTCTGGCGGCGGCCGTGATGATGACCGGGGTGGCCGCGATTGGTGGTGCGGACCAGAAGCTCTTTACTGGGTGGACGGCTGATTCGGTTGAAGTGACCCGAATTCGCGCCGAGCTGAGTGAGCTGTGGCGGAGCTGGGCGACGCTCCACGGCGCTCCCTCTGGAGACATCCTGCCCGGGGATCGCGAGCAGGTGTTCATGCGTCCCTCGACGGTCAATGTCATCGCGGTGACCGAAACGATCGAGGAGGCACAGCGGACCGCGGAGCTGCTTCTTTCGCTGCCCGACTACTCTCCTTCCCGCAGCATCGTCCTCGCCCGGCATGGAGCGGGAGGGGGCCAACCCTTTGCCGTGCAACTCTTTGTCGATGAACGGGTGCTGCATCGTTCGAGCTCGCCAACCCGGATCGAGGTGATCGTCATCTCCGCTCCGCCGGGGCATGATGAAGCGCTGGCCTCGATCGCCACGACCCTTCTCGTGCCCGATCTGCCCGACGTGCTCTACGTGCCATTCGAACCGGTGGCGCCGAATCCCCTTCTGCACAACCTGCGGGAGAGCTGCGACGGCATCCTGGTCGATACCGTTTCGGCCCGCGACGCGGGAGCGTCGCTCGAGTTCCTGAGAGCGTGTGCGTCGATTCGCAACACGCTCGGACTGGGCGATCTGGTCTGGACTCGATTGCGCACCTGGCGCGACCTCATTGCCCAGTTCTACGATCAGCCGGCGGCGCTGGCCAGTCTGGAATTCATCACCGATGTGCAGATCGTGCATGCCGCGTCCGGGCCGGACGTTCGGTCGGGCCGCACTGCGGCACTGCTGATCGCCGGTTGGCTGGCGTCGCGCCTCGGATGGCGCACACCTGGCGAGCTGATCCCGACCGGCACCGGGTATCGCCTGACCCTTCGCTCGGGCGGACGGGGCAAGAGCCGGGAAGTGCTGTTGCACATCTCGGAAGGGACGTCTGATTTCTCCTGCGCGTCGCTGGAACGGGTGACCCTCACCGCCACCGGCGACCAGGCCTCGACCTTCAGTGTGGAACGGGTTGGGGAGTCGGCGATCATGACCTCGAGCAGCACGCCGCACGTGCCCGACATGACCCGGCTCGTCCACTCCTCCTGTCCGCCCGACAATGTCATTCTGGCGGCCAAGCTCCGGCGGCTGCGGATCGACCCGGTGTATCGTGACGCTCTCGAGATTGCCGCGACTCTCTGGCCGGAAGGATTTGACCTGTGAACGATGCCGAGCGACTAGCAAAGCTGGCGACTGACGTCGCGGCCCGGGTCGAAGATGGCTCAGTGGTCGGTCTGGGATCGGGATCGACGGCCGAGGCGTTCGTCGCCGCGCTGGGGGCCAGAGCGCGGGAGGGATTGCGGGTCCGCGGTGTCTCAACGTCTGAGCGAACCAGCGCCAAAGCGCGGGAAGCGGGAGTGGAGCTCGTGGAACTCGCCGACCACCCGGTGCTCGACATCGGCGTAGACGGCGCCGATGAGATCGACCCGTCGCTCGATCTGGTCAAGGGGCGTGGTGGCGCCTTGCTCTACGAGAAGATCGTGGCTGACGCCTGCCAGACCTGGATCATCGTGGCCTCGTCGGAGAAGCTCGTTTCCCGGCTGGGCACCCGCCTTCCTTTGCCAGTGGAGGTGATCCCCTTCGGCTGGGAGCAAACGGCGCGCGCCATTCGTACGACAGGTCTCGAGCCGAAGCTGCGCGTGACGGCTGCCGGCGAACCGTACACGACCGATGGTGGGCACTATGTGCTCGATTGCCAGACGATGCCGATCGACGACTCCCCAGCGCTGGCCGTGACGTTGAAGCAGATCACCGGTGTGGTCGACCACGGGTTGTTCATCGGGCAGGCGGAGATGGCGGTGACGATCGATCCGGAGGGTGAGATCAGCGTGCACCGGCGTGGCGAGCATCGCGCATCATGAACGACGATCTGCCAGAGCTCGATTTCCGGGACGACCAGGCGAGTGATCCGGGATTCGACTTGCGACGCGGCTTGATCGTGCTGGTGACCGCCATCACCCTGATGGTGATCGTGACCTTGATCTGCGTCTGGCTCGCCGAGCCCTGATCGGTCGGCTCGCGACCGTTCCTTCGCAGAGTGCATCTCCGGACGCAACACAGGCCAGAGTTTGTGAGACTCCGGCCTGCGGCCATTCAGATTCAACAGTTTTGAACGTGAATGTGGTTGTCTTCGAGTCGACCTCACGGCTTGCGTCACCCGCCGGGTGCGCCGATTTCCCTCCGCGGCGCCGTTATGCGCCAGATGAGGTCGCTCCTTCGCTTGCCCCGCCAACGAGGTCGACGGGGCCTGACCTGTCGACTTGCCACACTCCCCAGAGGACGCGATTGTTTCGCATGCTGTTGGCCTCCGAGCCTCGCTGATCTGTGATGGATGCCATCATCTGACCGGCGTATTTCGTCTGCGCCGCCTCGGAGTTTGGCGTCTTCCACCAGCGGCGAGTGCTCATCTCTTTGTTACCACCAAACGGGCCTGAAGTCAATAGATATTATCCTCGGCAATCTATCGGAGCCAGCCTTTCGCATCACCAGCATCCACCATCTGAAGCCAGGAGCGTGGTCGACCGCACCGGCTTCCGACCACCATCGCTGGGGCTGCGAGGGGCACCCACAGTGGGGTGCCCGTACGGGCTGGTCCCTGTGCCAGCCCTTCGCATCACCAGCGTCCACCATCTGAAGCCGAGAGCGTGGTCGACCGCACCGGCTTCCGACCATCATCGCTGGGGCTGCGAAGGGCACCCACAGTGGGGTGCCCGTACGGGCTGGTCCCTGTGCCAGGCCTTCGCATCACCAGCGTCCACCATCTGAAGCCTTGGCGATGGGCCTCGGATCGCGGTCGCTGGGGAGGAGGTGGGCACCCACAGGGGGGGGCCGTACGGGCTGTGGGGCTGTGCCCGTCGCTATCGGGGTGACAGGTGATCGAGGAGGGCGTCGCCGTCTGAACGGTCGGCGTGGCGGACGGAAATGGCGGCGCGGTAGCCGCGGGCGGGTGTGGTGAGGGTGAATGTCGCCAGGCGGGCGCGGCGCTGGAGCCAGTCCTGGGAGAGCTCTCTGACCTGCACCCGTTTGCCGCTCATGTAGGTCGTGCGCCGGTCGATCGACCGGTTGCGGATGACCAGGCGGTTATCCGATTCCGACGCCCAACCCGCGTCGCGGTACTGCAACCAGGCATGAACGAGGAGGGGAGGGATCACCAGCAAGAGCGCGAATCCGAACCACCACTGGCCGAAGCTGGATCGCCACAGGATGGCCGATGTCAGTCCCGCCAGGATGATCCAGTCGCGGACGACCGGAACGAGGTAGCGACGCAACGCCCGCCGCGGCAATCGGGTCAATGTCACCGGTTCGGTCACCCAGCGAAGCTCCGGCAATGCCGTCTCGATGAGTCGAGGCGCCTGATCCAGCGGCAGAAAGGGCATCAACCGGTACTGGGCTGAGTCCTCGTCCGATCCGCGTCTTGGTGCGGCGCTCTCGATGTCGATCGACGCATACCCAAATGGCTGACGAAGGATCCCCTCGACGATCGTCAGTCCCTGAACCCGCTGAACGTGAATGGCGTTGCGCTGTCGTTCGAAGAGACCGCTGGTGACGACGAGCAGATCGCCCGACCGTTCGAGCGTGAAGTTCCAGTTGGTAATCACCGAGCCGAGAATGGAAATCCCCCAGGCGACGACCGCGGCGACGCCGGCCAGCGCGACAATGGTCATCGGCGTCAGCTGGTCTGGATCGAAGGGGATCCGCTCGATCGTTCGTTGCGGCAGCACTTCGGTGACGACCCGCACGCCGAAGGCGGAGATCGCTAATGCCGGGGCGATGCGGCCAGAGGTCAGACCGGCGATCAGCACTTCCTTGAACGACAGCCGGCAGATCAGCTGGGGCGCCGGCGCGGCGACTTCGCCGGTGGCGGGCGATCCGGTTGCTGCCGTTCCCGCATGTTTCGTCGCGATCCATCGCCGGAGCTGGTCCGCATCGGCATTGCTCATCGCCGGGATGGTGATGGTTTCGCCCGATCCGGCAGTCGAAATCCGCAACTCGCTGATGCCCAGCAGGCGGCCGATAGGCGGTTCGACCGTGTCGACGGCGTGGACGCGGTCGGGATGCACGGTCTTATGGGATTTTCCGAGCACACCGGTCGTCAGCGAGATCGTGTCGTTCTCCGCGGAGTAGGTGATGAAACGCCACTGAACGGCGCGCCAGATGACGATGGCCAACCCGAATGCGGCGGTCGTGGCGACGATGGCCAACCCACCCCGGTCCCGAACCGAAAAGAGAAGCGGAATCAATGCCCAGACCAACGACCGGAAACCCTCGATGGCGGCGGTGATGACCCAGCCCGGATGTGGATGGGATGGCGGGATGTCGATCGGTCCGGTTATCTGCGTCGATTCCATGCGCGCTTAGAGATCGTCGTGAATATTGGCCAGCGCGGCAATGCGGTTGCGCAGGGGTTCGGCGTCGGCAGCGGCGATACCTGGAATCTCCCGCGACCCTCCCGCCGTGGCGATCATCACCGTGGCCAGTCCCAGCCGCCGGTCGATCAGGTCCTGGCGGACATCAACATACTGGACGCGGCTCATGGGAATGAGCGCTTTGGTTTGCTGCCAGATGCCGGAGCGGATTTCGACTTCATTCTCCCGGATGGCGTACCGCCAGAAGCGCCATTCCAGCAACGGCGCGTACCAGACGATCGACGCCGCGATGAGGATGAGCACCAGCAGCGCCGCTCCGAGCCAGAGGAGGAGGTCCCGGTCGGCGACGGTGATGATGACGGCCGCGCCGCCGATCAGCATCGCGAGTATCACGGCGGCAACAAGACCGAGCTCGATGCGCCAGGCGGTGATCTTGCGAGGGTCCAGCGTGCGGAGCTCTGATCCGGCGGCCGCTACTGGCTGGACCGGCTGATCATCCGGGTGGGACAAGTCCATTCTCCTCGATGACCTTCGCGTACCAGCGGCCGCTCTGTTTGATCGTCCGCTCCTGGGTTTCGTAGTCGACGCCGACCAGACCAAAACGGGCGTTGTAGCCACTGGCCCATTCGAAATTGTCGAGGAGCGACCAGACGCAGTAGCCGTCGACCCTGACCCCTTGCTCGATCGCGTCGAGCACAGCTTCGAGATGGTCGTGCAGAAAGCGCGCTCTCTGCTGATCGTCGATCGTGCCGTTGACCACCGGTGGATCGTCGAACGCTGCGCCGTTTTCCGTCACGACGATCGAAGCGACGCCGTACTCGGTGTGGAGACGCGTCAAGGTTTCGGTCAGAGCCGAAGGCTGCATGGGCCAGCCTGTTCCGGTCACCGGCAGATTGGATGGCGGCGCTTCTCTGGTCATGGACACCGGAGCCACCGGATCGTCGACGACATAGGTCGGGAAGTAGTAGTTGACGCCGAGCCAGTCGACGGGCGACGCAATGGCGTCCAGATCGGCTTGGTCGATTTCCGGCCAGTCGTCGCCGAACAGCTCGACGACTTCTGCCGGATAGCCGCGACCATAAAGGGGATCGAGCCACATCCGGTTGACGAGGCCGTCCTGCCGGATCGACGCTTCGAGGTCCCGTTCATGATCCGATCCGGGATAGACCGGACTCAGCGGCAGACCGATGGTGATTTTGGCGTCCGGAATGTTGGTGCGGATCGCCTGCATCGCCCAGGCGTGGGACAGGAGCATGTGATGCCCGACCAGGGGCACCTCGGCCCAGTTCTGGTGACCAGGTGGGAAGATACCGAGCGCATAGCCAAGATAGGTGAAGATCCACGGTTCGTTGACCGTCATCCACCGTTCGATTCGGTCTCCCAGACGCCGGGAGACGATGTCGGCATATTCGGCCATGGCTTTGGGAATGTCGCGCGACAAGAAGCCGCCCTTGTTCTCCAGCCGGGATGGCAGGTCGAAGTGAAAGAGGGTGGGAAGGGGCTGAATGCCCGCCGCCAGGAGCTCATCGACGAGCCGGTCGTAGAAATCGAGCCCGGCTTTGTTGACGGTTCCCCAGCCCTTGGGAAGAACGCGCGGCCAGGCAATGGAAAAGCGGTAGGCGTTCAGCCCCAGCTCGCGCATGATGGCGATGTCTTCAGGGTAGCGATGGTAGTGGTCGCAGGCGAACCGTCCGGACGATCCATCGGCGATACGCCCCGGCACGCGGCAGAACGTATCCCAGATCGAGTCGCTTCGCCCGTCCTCACGGACCGCTCCCTCGATCTGGTAGGCCGATGTCGATGCGCCCCAAATGAAATCACTCGGAAATGGTGTCGATGCCATGGGATGTCCCACTCCGTTTCGCGCACGCCAATGCGCCAATCATAGTTGCTGGGGAAATGGGAAATGGGAAATGGGAAATGGGAAGTGGTAGGTGCGAATCAGGATGACGAGCTTTGCAGCGCGGCTTCCGGGGTTGCCTCGTCCGTTTCCAGGAGCCAGGCTTCGAAACGCTCAGTGAGGGCATCGACGTTGTTGGCCCAGAACTCGAAGTCCTCGACAAACTGCACGGCTTTGTTGCCCGGTGCGCTGGGCAGGAGTTCGACGCGGTCGCGGCGAAGGTACTCGAACGAATCGATGTTGACCGGACCGAATGGCACCAGCCGCCCGAAGTTGGCCGACGGGATCGCCCGGGTGGCGAAGGCGATGAAATCCATGGCCACGTCTTCGTTCTGCGTGCCACGAGGTACAACCCAGGCGTCGGCGGAGAGCATCCCCTGGTACCAGAGGGTGCGAATTTCAGCGCCAAGGGCAAGTTGGTCGATCCGCGGATTGAAAGCCGACGCCATGCCCACGGCATCGGCGGCCACCAGCTCGATCGGTTCCTTGCTCTCCTGCCACCAGACGAGCACGTTCTCCCGGATTCTGTCCAGCGAGGCGAATGCCCGTTCGATATCGAGCGGATAGAGCTCCTCGACGGTCAGGCCATCGGCCAGGAGGGCGAATTCGAGGGTACCGAGCGGACTGCGGCGCAGACTCCGATAGTGAACGACCGGATCGAACGTTTCCGCATCGGGCGGCACGGTCGACCAGAAGTCGGTCCAGCTGGTGGGGGCCGTCTGGCTCCCCGCCGGATAGGTGAGGATGGTGGAGAAGTAGGCCGCTCCGACTCCAAACTCCTGCACGATGTCCGGATAGAGCGATGTTGTGTCGATCACGTCATAGCGCAGCGGACTGAGATACCCGTCCCGGGCCAGTCTCACCTGGTCTTCCATGGGCACCGTGAGCACGTCCCAGAGCACATTGCCGTCGTCGACCTGCGATCGGAGATCGGAGATGTCGGCGACCTTTTCCTGGACCGTTGCGCCGGTTGCTTCGGCGAAGGGCGCGAAAAATGCTTCCCGCTGGGCATCCTGATACTCGCCACCCCAGCTTGCCACGGTAATGACCCTGCCCATCCAGCGATCCGGGTCGCTGAATCCGGGCACGGGAGAGCCGATGGCGATTTGCGTTGGGGTTGGCGAAACCTCCGGCGTCGCCGTTGGTTCAGGGGTATCGGTGGGGGCGCCCGGTCCATTGTCATCATCAGACAGAGGGGAGCAACCGGCAATCAGCGTAGTGGCCAGCGCACCCGCGCCGAGCGTCAACGCGCGGCGCGATATTCTCGATCTGGTGATGGCGTCATCCGACACGGCCAGAGCGTTGGCCCTTTCGATCTCCGCATGGACATGTCCCGGGACGTGCCGGTCTGCCAAGCGGGCGCAAGCGTTTGCCGGATCATACCGGATTTAGGGGACGGAGGTGTCCGTACGATGACAGCGGGTCATGAAAACGGCGCGTGACCTCGCCATATGGCTCTTTCGCCCACTTCCGTGCGAGGTTCTTCACCACGCCCGACATGCGTGCCCCCCGGTGCCACCGGCGTGAAAACGACGCGTAGCCTCGCCATTTATGGCGCTTTTGCCTCCCTCCGTTCGAGGTTCCTGTGGCAGCGATGGTCTTCCATAGATGACCGGGCGGGTGATGAACGAGAGATCTCTCGGCAAGCTCGAGATGACGAGGTGGGGGAAGCGAAGGCGGTGCGTTTGTTAGGATGCGCAGCACGATTTGCGGCCGCTCAACCAAGGAACTGATATGCGCGTGCTCTTCGGTGGATTCGCACACGAAACCAACACCTTCTCGCCATGGAAAACCGGCTCCGCCGAGTTCCGGGCGGATGGCTACTACGCCGGTGACGAGATCCGGAAGCTGGCGGGAACGAATACGGGTGCGGGTGGCGTGCTACGGGCCGCCGGATCGGAACCGGATGTCGAGCTGATCCTCACGGTGGATACGACGGCCATTCCGGGCGGCTATGTCACGGACGAGATCTTCGATGAGGTCGTTGGCACGTTCGAGCGCGCGATTCTTCGGGAGAAACCGGATGCTATCGTGCTCGACCTGCATGGCGCGATGGTGAGCGAATCCGAAATCGATGGCGATGGCGCCATCCTGCGCCGGGTGCGCCAGGCGGCCGGGCCTGGCGTCCCAATCGTCGCCGAGCTCGATCTGCACGCGAACGTTGGCGCCGAGATGCTCGAGCATGCCACCGTGCTGGTGCCGTACGACACCTACCCGCATATCGACAATGCCGAACGGGGAGAGGAGATCTTCCGGTTGGCCGTGGATGCTGCTCGCGGGAAGACGCAGCCACGCATGGCATCGCGCCGGTTGCCCATGTTCCTGGCCGGACCGAAGCAGTTCTCAGGTATCGAACCCACGAAATCGATCATGGATCTGGTCCACGAGGTGGAAACGCGACCCGGCGTGCTGACGGCGGGCGTCTGCTTTGCGTTTCCCTGGGCGGACTGTCCGTTCGCCGGAATGACGGTGACGGTTGCGACCGACGGCGACATCGACCTGGCGCAGCGCTACGCTGACGAGATCGGCGATGTGATCTGGAGCCGCAGGGAGGAGTTCCGTCCCGACACGATGACCGTCGAGGAGGCCGTGCATGCGGCGATGGAGCACGAGTCTGGCCCGGTAGTGCTCGCCGATCTGGGAGACAACCCGGGTGGAGGATCGGCGGCTGACGGGACCGCGCTTCTCTGGGGTTTGCTCGATCTCGGCGCCCGTGATGCGGCCTTTGCGTTGATCGCCGATCCGGAAGTGGTCGAAGAGGCGTTTGCCATCGGTCTGGAAGGACGCATCGAAACCAGACTCGGCGCCAAGGCGGACGATCTGCATGGCTATCCGGTCGACGTCGTGGCGACGGTGGTCAATCTGACCGATGGCACTTTCGTCTACGAGGGACCGATGCTGACCGGTGTCCACAGCTCATTGGGACGGACGGCGGTGCTGCGCTGCGAGGGACGCCATGGCAATACCGTCGACGTCATCGTGTGCGAGCGACGGGTGCAGCCCCTCGACACGGCGGTCTTTCGGTCGCAGGGGATCGATCCGGAGTCGAAGCAGATTCTCGTGGTCAAATCCGCCGTGCACTTCCGCGGCGCATTCATGCCGATCGCCAGCCGGATCATCGAAGTCGACACACCCGGGTTGACCTCGGTTGATTTCAGCCGTTTTCCGTATACGCAGCTGTCGCGGCCGATCTGGCCGCTCGATGCGATCTAGCGCGGCGTGTGTCAGACTGCGGTGAGTCATCGAACGTCACGTAGCCTGGAGACAATGCCAATGAATACCTTCAATCTGTACATGGATGAAGTGCCGCCCGATCTCGGGGAGGGGCAGGAGTCCTTTTCCGACGTCCTTTTCCGGTTGGTTCCCTCGTTCGAGGATGCCGCCGATCCGGACGACGCTGTTCTGGCCGGTCTCGATATCTACGATCTTCTCGATCTGCGCAACGCCATCCAGGAGGTCATCGACATCTTCGCCACCGCGTCGCTCGATCCGGCGTTCGTGGAGCAACTGGAAGAGGACGCGGCCGAGTAGTCCGAGCCGATCGCCATTCCGACCGGAGTGAAGCTGAGAATCCGGCCAACTTGCATCGTCATCCGGAGCGAAGCGGAGTGGAGGGATCTCTCGTTGGGCGCCGGGAGTCGCTGCGTATGAGCAGGCAGCCGGGCGCGAAGGAGAGATTCCTCGGCTTCGCTCGGAATGACAGTGGGCGTCGTCGCCCGGCATGATGATGGGACTTCGCTCGGAATGACAATGGCTTCGCTCGGAATGACAGTGGGCTTCGCCCAGAATAACAGTGGCTTCGCCCCGAGCTAGGGAGCGTCCCCGAAGACGCTGCATTTCGCGTAGAGCTTGGCCAGTTCGCGATGGATGTCGCGGCGGAGTTTTCCTTTACCGCCAGTTTCGACTCTCGTCCAGCAGGCATCCCTGCCGAGGGTCCAGGAATTGACGTTGTCGGCCAGGTACCGGGGCAAGACCTCGGTACGAAGGTGGTCGCGAATCGCGGGGTCGCCAATCGGGAAAACGACTTCCACCCGGCGGTCGAGATTGCGCTCCATCAGATCGGCACTGCCGAGCAGGAACTCAGCTTCGCCGCCATGGGCGAAATGGTAGAGGCGGCTGTGTTCGAGAAACTGGCCGATCAGCGACCGCACCCGGATGTTCTCACTCCAGCCCGGCACACCCGGTCTCAGACAGCAGGCTCCCCGCACAACAAGATCGACCTTCACCCCGGCCTGCGAAGCGGCATAGAGCGCGCGGATGAGCTCCTTGTCCACGAGCGAGTTCATCTTGAAGAAGAGCCACCCGCCGCCCACTTTCTTGTGCGCTTCGATCTCCCGGGCGATCGCCTCGTGGAAGCGTTCGCGCAGGGAATGCGGCGCCACCCAGAGTGAGCGGAAATCCTCCTGGTCCGAATAACCGGTCAGGACGTTGAAGAGTTCGACGACGTCGTGCGTGATCTCCGGCCGTGAGGTGAAGAATCCGATGTCTTCATAGACTTTTGCCGTGGTGGCGTTGTAATTGCCGGTCGATAGGTGAACGTAGCTGCGCAGTCCGTCTTCCTCCCGGCGGACCACCAGCGTGACCTTGCAATGCGTTTTGAGACCGGCCAGCCCATAGGTCACGTGGACCCCATGGTGCTCCAGCTCCTGTGCCCAGGTGATGTTGTTCTCTTCATCGAATCGCGCTTTGAGCTCGAGGAGCACCGCAACCTGCGTGTCGTCATCGCGGGCTTCGATCAGCGACGGGATCAGCGGCGATTCCTGGCCGATCCGGTAGAGCGTTTGCTTGATGGCCACAACGTCGGCGTCTCGCGATGCGGCGGTGACGAAATCGGTGACGATGTTGAACGACTGGTAGGGATGATGGATCAGGATGTCGCGCTCACGGATCGTGGCGAAGATATCGCGAGATCCCCAGGCGGTCGTTTCATCGGGATCGGCCGGAGGCGCCGCATCGCCGCGTAGCAGCTTGGCCGGACTGAACGGCGCATCCTTGAGATCGGGGCGATCGAGACGGTGGAGCTCGCGCACGCCCTCGAGGGCGAGTGGGCCTGGCTGGACATAGAGCTCGCGGTCCGAGGCGCCGAGCTGGTGGAGGAGCCAGTTCCGGACATCCAGATTCATCGTGTCCGAGACGACCAACCGGACGACTGAGCCGAAGGTGCGCTCCGACAGCATCTCCCGCATGATCGAGAGAAGGTCATGCGCTTCTTCGTCGTCCTCGTCGATTTCGATGTCGGCGTCGCGCGTGACATGAAACGGATAGGACGCTACCGCTTCGTTGCCGGGGAAAAGCGCGCCAAGATTGGCTGCAACGAGATCCTCCAGCCAGACGAACGTGACTGTCCGGTCGCCGTGATCCTCAGGGTGATCGACGCGAATCAATCGCGGCAGCACCGCCGGGATCTTGATGCGGGCGTAGCGGCTTCCGTCTTTCGATTGCAGCTCGACAAGGAGGTTGAGGCTGTCGTTCGAAATGTGGGGAAAGCGGCGGGCCCGGTCGATGGCCTGCGGGGTCAGAACGGGAAAGACCTCCCGCATGAAGTACTCAGCCATGACCTGCTGGGTGTCGGGGTCGAGTGCCGCCACTTCGGTCACCCGGATACCGCGCCGGCGCAGGCGAGGCACGAGCAGGCTGGCAAAGGTTCTAGCCTGTTCGTTGATCTGATGTTGAATCCCGTCATGAATGGCGGTGTATTGCTGCAGGGGCGTTCGGCCATCGGCGCCAGGATCGGTGATGCCCGCCACAATCTTGCGTTTGACCCCGGCGACGCGAATCATCAGGAACTCGTCGAGATTGGAGGCGACGATCGACAGAAACCGGACTCGCTCCAGCAGCGGCACGCTCGACTGCTGCGCGACGGTGAGCACGCGGGCGTTGAAGTCGAGCCAGCTCAATTCGCGGTTGATGAACAGTTCGGGGAGAAGGGGAGGGAGATCCCGTTCGGGTCGAGCGCCTGAAGTGGCAGGAATGGGATCGGCGGGAGGAGCGACGACGATGTCGGGTTGGGCGCTTTTGACCTGTTTTTTCGCTTTGCGCTTGTTTCGGCTGACCATCGATGACTCCGAGCGACTCACGGTGGTGCGGAGACACTCGCAGAACGGCGGATCAGCTCTCCGCGCCGCCGACAGGTCCCTGGAGGGATTCGGCCTGATTGCTCACCATGCGAAGCGCGAGAACGGGAAGAAATGTCGTCACCTTGACGGAATCTCCCCAGAGCTCGGCAACTGCTGTCGATGCCCAGCCGGCCAATGTCTCTTCGGCAATTGTATCGCCGTATTTTCGTGATGCATCACGGGCGACGCGAGCCGCGATTGCCTCCTGCGTCGGAGCAGGTGGAATGATTTGCGGTGAAGAAGTGATGGTGTCCACGCCTTTGTCCTTTCCGCATGGCCGCGACTGGTAGCGATGCAGAAATCGTTGATTGGCCGCGCATTCGAACAGGAGACGCCCTGTCCGCTGCGCGCCCTTTCCCATCACGAATGGTGCGTGTTTGTGGCTGGCTGTCACAGCTCGCAGTGTTAACAGATCGTAAAAGGTATGGTGAAAAATGAGCGTCGACGACCAGCCGTTCGGGAGTTTTGCAGAGGTTTCACCTTGACAGGTGGCGGCCTCCTCCTTTAGGAATGCTCAGGACAAAACAAATCGGCATTTCCGGATCAGGAAACGGAGGACCAATTGATGAAGGCCCTATTCCGACCAGCCGTTGTTTCCCTCGTGCTGGCGCTGTTGCTTTCGGCGCCATTTGCCATGTCGCAATCGACCGTGGCGCAGGACGAGGGACCAATTTTGATTGGCGCGCCGGTCAACCTGACCGACTGGATGGCCGCCTACGACGTTCCGCCCCTGGAAGGGGCCAAGCTGGCCGTCAAGCAGATCAATGCGAATGGCGGAGTGCTTGGCCGTGAGCTGCAGATCATCGAGCTCGACGGCAAAACCGATCCCGCCACGGTCGGCAATGTCGCCCGCGAGCTGATCAGCCAGGGCGCGGAGATCATTCTGGCGCCGTGCGACTTCGACTACGGCGCGCCGGCCTCCCAGGCAGCGCAGGAAGCCGGATTGGTCGGTATCTCCTTCTGCGCATCGTCGCCCCTTTTCGGCTCCGCGACGCTGGGAGACAAGCAGTTCACCCTGTCGATGTGGAATCAGACGATGTCCGCCGCTGCTGCGCAGTTCGGTATCCAGGAGCAGGGCTGGACCACAGCCGCCACGATCATCGATCAGGCCACTGAGTACACGCAATCGCTCGGCGACTACTTCGTCGAGACCTGGTCGCATCTCGGTGGTGAGGTTGTCAGCGAGGATACCTATCAGCAGGGCGACATGACCGCGTCTGCCCAGGCGCAGCGGATTCTCGGTCTGGACGAGCAGCCGGACGTCATTTTCGTTTCGTCCAACATGCCCGACTACGCCGCGATCATCGCGGACCTTCGGTCGGCGGGTATCGAGTCGGCGATCATGGGTGGCGACGCCATGGACACTGAAGAGTTCTATGAAGCGCTTGGCGCCGATCTCGGCAACAACATCTTCATTTCCACTCACTCGTTCATCGGCGCGGAGGCTGGACCCGAGATGGAGCAGTTCATCGCCGATTTCGAGGCTGAGTATGGGCGGCCACCAGGGGTCAGCTTCGCGGCCATGGGTTGGGACGTGATCCACGTCCTGGCGGCGGCGATCGAGGCGGCAGGCACCACTGAGGGCGCCGCACTGGCTGCCGCAATGGTCAACACCGAGTTCCCGGGGCTGAGCGGCAACCTGACCTGGTCGGACGCCGAAAGCGGGCATATTCCGCAGAAAGAGGCGTTCATTCTGGAGATCGTGGATGGCGCTCCCACGTTCGTGATGCGCCTGAAGCCGGAATGGCAGCCGGAAACCTAGAATCTCGAGGAGCGCCTGGCGTTGACCGGGCGCTCCAGCAGTGAATCGATCCCTGGCATCTGGGGCGCCCAGCCGGCGCCCCAGATGGTGGAAGCTCAGGTGCGTTTGTGTCGGATAGTCTTCGCGTCGAGTCGCTGACGAAAGATTTCGCCGGATTGCGGGCCGTCGATGGCGTTTCCCTCGGCGTGGAGCAGGGGGAGATTCTCGGCTTGATCGGTCCCAACGGCTCGGGCAAGACCACCACAATCAATCTCATCACCGGACTCCTGAACATCACCTCGGGCCGAGTCATGGTTGGCGATCAGGACATCACCGGATGGGCTCCACACCGGATCGCCCGGTCCGGGCTGGCCCGGACATTCCAGGTCGTGCGGTTGTTCGAGGAATTCACCGTCCGGGAGAACGTCGAAGTCGCGGCAATCGCCGCGACGGGCGCGAATCGCTCCGTGGCGCGAGAACAGGCCAACAGAGCGCTCGTCCAGATGAACATCGCGCATCTGGCCGAAACGCAGGCAAGCGTCTTGCCGCAGGGCGAGGAGCGGATCGTCGAGATCGCCCGGGCTCTGGCCACAAATCCGCGCTTCCTCCTTCTCGACGAACCGGGCGCCGGACTCAACGACGCCGAGATCGAGCAATTTCTGCCGATGCTTCACCGAATCCGTGAAGAAACAGGGTGCGGCATCCTGATCGTCGATCACGATATGCGTCTGATCATGAATCTCTGCGACCGGTTGCATGTGCTGAACTATGGGCAGACGATCGCAGAAGGGACGCCGGACGAGGTGCGTTCCGATCCTGACGTGATCGAGGCATACCTGGGCGCCGAGGTGGCCGCATGAGCCTCCTCGCCATCGACGATATCCACGTGAACTATGGCGCCATCTCGGCCGTGCGCGGCGTGTCGCTGACCGTCGATCAGGGGGAGGTCGTTGGGCTGATCGGCGTCAATGGCGCCGGAAAGAGCACCACGATGCTCAGCATTGTCGGTGTCGTCAAACCGCAGCGGGGCACGATCGTCTATTCCGGTCAATCGCTGATTGGCCAATCGCCGGAAACCATCCTCAGACTGGGTATAGCCCCGGTCATGGAGGGGCGCCGCATCTTTCCGTCATTGACGGTCGAGGAGAATCTGCGGCTCGGCGCCGCCACGAAGAAAGACAAACAGCAGGTCGAACAGGATATCGATCGCTGGACCACCTTTTTTCCCATCCTGCGGGAGCGGTTTGGCAAACCGGCAGGAAACCTCTCCGGTGGACAGCAGCAGATGCTGGCGGTGGCCAGAGCGTTGATGTCGCGCCCGACCATGCTCCTGATGGACGAACCCTCGCTCGGTCTCTCGCCAAAACTGGTGGGTGACGTGTTCGCACTGATCCGTGAGCTACGCGATATGGGTATGACGATCCTGCTCGTCGAGCAGAATGTGCGGATGACGCTGGATATCGTCAACCGGGTCTATCTACTGAACACCGGGCGCGTGGAGTTCGCCGGAACGCCGGACGAGCTCCGGGCGCGAGGGGATGTCGAACGAGCCTACCTGCATGGTGGTGGTCTCGCTCAGAAATCGGCGTCGCCGGCATGATTACCGACCTGGCGCAATACCTCGTTTCAGCACTTTCACTGGGAGGGCTCTACGCGCTGATGGCGCTGGGGCTGGTGATCGTCTACGGCATCCTGCGACTGATCAACTTCGCCTATGGCGAGCTTGTCATGGTCGCCGGATACGGCATGCTGATCATCGGCAGATCCCCCTGGCCATGGATTTTCGTGGCGATCCTGAGCATTCTCTGTGCCGTCATCGCCGCGCTGGTCATGGAACGGGTGGCATTCCGGCCCGTCAGGAACAGCTCGCCGACGACGATGCTGATCACGTCGTTTGCGGTCAGCACGCTGCTGCAGAACCTGGCGTTGCTGATCATTTCGCCACGTCCCAAAGTGCCGCGTTTGCCGGCCGTGTTCACCAAGAATCTCCGGTTCGGCGGTGTCCGAATCGACGTGCTCGACCTGAGCGGGCTCATTGTCTCCATCGTCGCGCTCCTGGCGTTGACCCTCTTCCTCCGGAAAACGGTGATCGGGCTGGCGTTGCGAGCGGCCGCGGACGACTTCACCATGACGCGGCTGATGGGTGTGCGAGCCAATATGGTGATCGCCGCGGCGTTTGCCATCAGCGGGTTGATGGCTGGCATCGTGGCTCTCTTCTGGATCGGCAACACACGCAGCACGACTCCCACGATCGGCCTGGAGCCGGTCTTGATCGCCTTCATCGCGTCGGTCGTCGGGGGTATGTCCTCGCTGAAGGGGGCGGTGGTTGGCGGGTATGTGCTCGGATTCCTGACCATCGGACTGCAAACCTGGTTGCCCCGGGATGTGAACGCCTACCGGGACGCGGTGCTCTTCGGCATCGTGATTCTCGTCCTGCTGGTCCGGCCGGAAGGCATCGTGCGGCCGGTTTGGTCACGGGAGGCGCGCTGAGCGGTGACAGACCTGAGATCGCTGGCCAGCCGGATATCGACCCCTCTCATTCTGAGCGGCATCGTGTCGCTCATCGCCATCATCGCCTGGTTGCGGGGGGATGTGGTGTTCGAGCGGGTGGTGACGGTGATGTTCATCAACGTCCTGCTCACCGTGGCGCTGCAGGTGTTCATGGGCAATTCGGGTCTCGGTTCGTTTGGCCAGTACGCTTTCGTTCTGATCGGCGCTTATTCCTCGATCTGGTTTTCGCTCACGCCGGAACAGAAGAACCTGGCGCTTCCGGATATGCCGGAAGAGTGGTGGTTGTACAGCCAGCACTACCCCTTCCAGGTGGCTGTTGTGCTGGGAGGTGTGACGGCGCTGATCGTCGGTGCGGTCATTGGGATTGCCTTTGTCCGCCTGCGAGGGGCCTCTTTCACCATCGCCACCTTCGCGTTTCTGATCGTGGTGCACTCGATCGCGCTGCAGTGGCGGGAAGTGACCCGCGGTTCGCGCACGGTGATCGGTATTCCCAAAGAGACGTCGCTCCTGATCGCCGCGGTCTGGGCCATTCTGGCTATTCTCATCGGGTACGCCTTCAAGGAGTCGACGATCGGGCTCAAATTGCGCGCTTCGCGCGAGGATGAGGACGCGGCGTCGAGCATCGGGGTTAATGTCCGGCTGATGCGCTGGATTTCGTGGTGTCTCAGCGTCTTCATGTGTGGTGTGGGCGGAGCGCTCTGGGCTCATTTCATCCAGCAGTTCTCCCCCCAGCAGTTCTACCTCTCCGAAACCTTCCTGATCGTGGCGATGCTGGTCATCGGTGGATCGGCAAGCGTCAGTGGCGCCGTGGTCGGCGCGGTTTCCGTGGCCATGGTGTCGGAAGGGATGCGGCAGTTCGAGAATTCGTGGAATCTGGCTCGCCAGAAAGGAACCAGTATTGGCGACATCCTGCCATTTCAGCTGGTCGGCTTTACCGAGATCGTGATCGCGCTGGCGATGATCCTGGTTCTGGTGCTGCGGCCGTCTGGCATCATGGGTGGGAGAGAGCTGGCCTGGCCGCTGCGGCGGCGAGGGTCGCCACCGGCGGCGTCATCCGAATCGGTGGGTATGACCGGAGCGACAGATACGGCTTCGTGAAGGAGTCGAGCAATGACGACATCCACTATGGCGGAATCGATTGCCCAGCGCGACCAGCAGCTGATCGCTGATGCGCTGAAGATCCGGTACACCCCGTTTGTCCATTCCCACGGCGACGGCGCAAACCTCTTCGACGTCGATGGCAAACGCTATATCGATTTCGGAGGCGCGTGGTCGGCTGCCGGGCTGGGATACAGCAACCAGCGGGTCAAGGACGCGATCAGCGCGCAACTCGACCGCACGACCTGCAACATCCTGATTTCCGGACTGCACGAACCAGCTGTCGATCTGGCCGAGCGGCTCATCGCGCTGGCGCCGGGAGACTTCGAGAAAAAGGTCTGGTTTGGTCTTGCCGGGTCGGATGCCAGTGAAGCTGCCCAGCGGATGATCTTGCGAGCTACCGGCAAGCCGCGCATCGTCTCATTCATCGGCAGCTGGCATGGCACGACGGACGCGGGTATGGCCCTTTCGGCGCACCCCTCACTGCTCAGCGGCGGCGGCGCCCACGTGACCAAGATCCCCTACCCGAATCCCTATCGCGACCCCTTTGGCGGCGATGGTGAAAACCTCACCGACCGCTGCCTCGACTATCTGGAGAAGTTTCTCTTCACCACGATCTGCCCTCCCGATCAGGTGGCGGCGATCTTTGTCGAAGCCGTTCAGGCGGATGGGGGCGACATCGTTCCACCGGACGACTTCCTCCCAAAGCTCCGGGCGCTATGCGACCGGCACGACATCCTGCTGGTGCTCGACGAGATCAAGGTCGGATTGGGCCGGACCGGCGAGTGGTTCGCGTTTCAGCATGGCGGCATCGCTGCCGACATGATTCTGCTGGGCAAGTCGCTGGGGGGCGGTCTGCCGCTCAGCGCCATCATCGGCCGCCGGGAGATTCTCGATGTCGCTTCTGGTTTTGCATTGTTCACCATGGTTGGCAACGCCACGAGCTGTGCCGCGGGTCTGGCGGTGATCGAAGAGATCGAACGGCTCGAGCTCGTCGCGCGGGCAGGCGTCGCCGGGCAACGGATGCTGCAGGGTCTGACCGATGCGCTGGGCGAGTTCGATTTCGTTGGCGATGTGCGGGGCAAGGGGCTGATCCTGGGCGTCGAACTCGTCGAGGATCGCGTATCCAAAAAACCCGAGACGACGCTTCCGGCGAAGATCGTTTATCGTGCCTGGCAGAATGGTCTGATCGTGTACTACGCCGGAAACTGGGGCAACGCGCTCGAGTTCACACCGCCGCTGGTGATTGGCGATGAGCAGATCGATGACGGTATCGACATCCTGCGGCGCTCGTTCGATGATGTGCTGAACGGCGCTGTCTCGGATGAGGAGATCGCCGCGTTTGCCGGTTGGTAGTGAGACGAGGATAGAACGCGCCTGATGACAGCAGACCCGATTGCCGCCTACCTCGATTCCCATCTCGATGACTATCTCGATGACCTTCGCGTTCTCTGCGCCATCGATTCCGGCAGCGACGACAAAGCCGGTGTCGATCAGGTGCAGCAATGGCTGGCGCCGCGATTGACCGGCCTCGGTTTCGCGGTCACGCTGGAAGCGCAGGAGGAGTTCGGGGACGACCTGATCGCGGTGCGCAGTGGATCGGGAAGTCGCCGGGTCATGCTGCTGGGACACGCCGATACCGTCTATCCCCGCGGCACAGCAGCGCAGCGGCCGGTGACGATCACTGATGACATCGTGCTGGGTCCGGGCACCTGCGACATGAAAGCTGGTCTATTGGCTGGCATCTACGCGGTGCGTGCGCTCGATGCCGCCGGGTGGAACAACCTCGACCGGCTGACATTTGTCGTCGTTTCCGATGAGGAGATCAGCCAACGGCACTCGGTTGAGATGCTCAGAGCGCAGGGACCACAGCACGACGCCATTCTGACGCTGGAAGCAGCGCGAGAGAATGGCGACATCGTCACAGCCCGGAAAGCCGGGTGCTGGCTTTCGGTCAATGTGACCGGCAAAGCGGCTCATGCCGGCGTCGAACCGGAGAAGGGACGCAGCGCTACTGTTGCCCTGGGGCACATACTTGCCGAGACATTCAAGCTCAATGGGCTGAAACCGGGAATGACCGTCAATCCGGGAGATATCGCGGGCGGGAGAGCGCCGAACATCGTTGCCGATTCGGCATTCGGTCACTTCGATCTCCGGGCCTGGACCAATGCCGACCTCGAGGAGTTGCGGCAGGCATTCATCGCGGTCGCGTCGCGAGAGTATGTGCCCGGTGTTGTTGTGGACATCAGTATGGATGGTGGTTCCGGCATGCCCGCCATGGAGCGAACCGCAGGGGTGGAGCGACTGGAAGCGGCGGCCATCGATATCGCGGCCGAAATCGGCTTTCCGCTCAAGGGTGCGAGCACCGGTGGCGGTTCGGATATCAGCTACGCCGGCTATTCCGGCACACCCGGTCTGGATGGTCTCGGGCCAGTCGGCGGTCTCGATCATGGCCCCGAAGAATATATTCTGAAGAGCAGTATTGTGCCGCGCATTGCATTGCTGTCACGTCTTATCCAGCGCATTGGGGATGATGAAAGGCTTTCCTATGACCAACGACGACCCTAACTCCGCAGATTTGCTCGCGCGATTGACGCGCGACGGCATCGAGCACTTCTGGGTGACCTATTACGACTACAGCGGTCTCGGATGTTCCAAATCAGTCCCGCCAGAGGTGTTTCGCGGCACTGTCGAATCGGGTGTTGTGTTCACACCGGCGAATCTCGATATGGACATCCTGGACCGTCAGCCCCCGACGGCAACCTGGCTGGCGAACAGCGGCGACTTTCTCGCGCTGCCCGATCCCGCCAGCTATACCGTTCTCCCCCGTTTCCCAAGAACCGCAAAGGCCAATGTCTGGATGCGGGCGACCGATGGGGGACTCTGGCAAGGGTGTCCTCGCACCCGACTGCAGGCCGTGATCGACGATCTCGCATCAGAAGGCTTCGCCGCCAGTTGTGCGTTGGAGCCGGAGTTCTACCTGCTCAACAAGGTCGGAGAGAGCGAGTACGAGCCGGTGAACGCCGCACGAATGTTCACCCAGGCCGGGTTGCAGCAAGCCCAGCCTTTCGCAACCCGTGTCGTCGATGAGCTGCGCGCGATGGATGTCCCGGTCGATCAGCTGGGCAAGGAGTATGGTCAGGGTCAGTACGAAATGTCGGTGCACCACGGCACGCCATTGGAAGCGATCGACCGGTATTGGTCGCTCAAGGATGCGGTCACCGACATCGCCCGCGAATGCGGCTACATCGCGACGTTCATGCCCAAGGTTTACGCCAATTGGGCCGGCAACAGCCTCCACGTGCACATGAGCCTGAGTGATCTGGAGGGCAAGGGCAACGTCATGGAGTCGGCCGAAGATGAGACGTCGCTTTCCCAGACGGGGCTCTGGTTCCTGGGCGGACTGCTGACGCACGCACCCGCGCTGACCGGGCTTGGATCACCAACGGTGAATAGCTACAAACGGCTTCTGCCTGGTTCATGGGCGCCGGCCAACGTCTATTGGGGCTATGGCAATCGATCGGGCGTGGCTCGGGTGCCGGGTGTTGGCTCACGACGCCATATCGAGTACCGCTCCGGGGACAATAGTTGCCAACCAGCCCTTTTCCTGGCCGGGCTCCTGGCCGCCGGTCTCGATGGGATTCGACGGCAAATCGATCCCGGTCCGCCCTATCAGGGGGACGTCGGGCGCCTGACGGTTGACGAAATGGCGGAGCTGGGGCTGACATTTCTGCCGCGGACGCTTCGCGATGCTCTCGATGCGCTGGAATCGGATGAAGTGGTCGCGGCCGCAGTTGGTGACGAAATCCTGCCGCACCTGTTGTCGATCAAGAGAAGTGAGATGGAAGCGTACGAGCTCACCGTCCATCCCTGGGAACGCACAACCTATCTGGAGGTCATCTAACCGTGGTCGATGTCAGTCAGCTTCCCGTCGTCGACATCCATGCTCATCCGTTCCTCAATCCGGGTCCCCTGACACCCGAGCAGTTCGTGGACCTGACCGCCTTTGGCGGCGGTTCGCCCGAGTACATGGAACAGGGGGGTGTCGACGTCACCAGCGAGGTCGTGGAGGAGCTGCAGCGGGTCAAACGCGAAACGGTCTACTTCAAGCGGCTGGTGCTGGATCTGGCGGCGTTTTTCGACGTCGAACCGACGGTGGAAGCGGTGGTCGGCGCGCGCAACGCCGCGATCGAGTCTGGCTACACCGACTATGTCCGGCGGCTATACGCGGACGCGGGCATCACCTCGATTGTGTTCGATTTCGGCATTCCTCTGCCGATTCTCGATATCGGTGAAGTGAGCGGCCAGCTTCCGATCGACGTTGTGCCGATCTACCGGATCGAGCCGCTGATTGCCGATCTTCTCAAAACCGACCTGGGCTGGGACGAGTTCTCGCGGGCGTATGACGATGCCATCAGCGACGCGTTGACCAACGACGGATACCGGGGGGTAAAGTCGATCATCGCGTACCGGACCGGGCTGGATGTGTCGCCACTCTCCCGCACGAAGGATCAGGGATTGCTGGCGCTCGATGCGATTCGTCGTGGCCTGGGTGGCGGCAGTATGAAGAAACTGCGGGATCACCTGATCTGCCGGGCGATGGAGCTCTGCATGGATCACGATGTGCCCATGCAGATTCACACCGGCATGGGCGATTTCGAAGTCAATCTGGTGATGTGCCGGCCCTCGTACCTGATGGACCTGCTCCGTTTTCCGACCTTCCGCGGCTGCCGGGTCATTCTGGTGCACACCGGTTATCCCTACCACCGCGAGGCGGCCTACATCGCCAACGTGTTGCCGCGGGTCTATGTCGAAGTCAGCGAGGGCATCCCGTTTGCCAGTACCGCGGCATGGGACATCTACGATGGCGTTCTGGCCATGGCCCCGGTGAACAAGATCTGCTACGGCTCAGACGGCTACAAAACGCCTGAGATCATCTACTCCAGCGCCAAGCTGGGCAAGCAGGCACTGGCCGACACGCTGAACCTGCACGTCGAACGCCGCATGATGACCGCACCCGACGCCCAGTCCGCCGCCGCCGCAATTCTCGCGGGTAATAGTTCGGAGCTTTACCGGATTGGGTGACAGAGGATGGCGCCCGCCTGGCGGGCGTCAGTCCTCGCGCAGGTTCCGGGCGCTTTCGATCATGAGGTTCAGGGTGGCCAGCAGATCGCGGATGCTGCGGTCGTCGAGGACATAGAGCGCCAGGCCCGTTTCGGCTTCGTTGAACTCGACGAATTCCCCTGCCTGGGGATTCTTGCCCTGGGCGATGCTGTCGGCGCGCAGAGCCGCGAGCCACGCGCCCGCCAGTTTGTTGGCTTCGGCCAGCGCTTCGATGAGCTTCGATGCGGCTTCAGACCGTTCTGTACCATCCTCGTCAGCCAGAGGACGATACTCTCCCTCGCCGGTCAGACTGCGATGCGCGGCGGGAGTGGTGGCCAAAATAAAGGCTTCGCCTTCGGCGACGGCGTGGGCCAGAATGCGGGGGCCGGGTGAGTCGATCATCGCCGACCGTTCCAGCGTTTTCAGATCGGCATCGAAAAGCGTCTTGCCGGTGCGACCGTCGGCGCCGGCGATTTCGAGGAGATAGTGGTAGATCATGAAGGGCGCGACGCCAACGCTCGATTCCAGCTCGATCGTCCAGATCCCGGCATTGTCGTCCTGCTTGAACGGACTCAATTCTTCGGCCAGCTCGGTGGAGACGTCCTCCAGAGAGAGAGCCTGCCGGAGGAACTCGGAGAGACGCAACTTGACATCGACTTGTTCTGACACAGACTTCGCACTTCCCGATCGCGACCAAATGCCGGACGCCAACCGTAACACTTGAGAATGGACCGCGCACAGGAGAATCGAGCAATGGGCGACACGATCAGTATGGAACAGGCAGCACTCCTGATGGAGGCAGCGCGCGCGGCGGCGAATCACGCCTACGTGCCCTATTCCCATTTTCCAGTGGGAGCGGCGCTGCTCACGATGGATGACTCGATCATCACCGGCGCGAATGTCGAAAACGCCAGCTACCCACTCTCGGTGTGCGCCGAACGGGTGACCATCGGCACAGCGGCGGCGGCGGGGCACCGGCACATCAAAGCGATCGCCGTCACCGCGCCCCGGGTTCCAGTCGTCACGCCCTGTGGTGGGTGCCGACAGGTGATCAATGAATTCCGCATGCCGGGTGGGACGGTGTTCGTCATTCTCGAAGGAGCGGACGAACCGGAGATCACGACGATCGACGACCTGCTGCCACGGTCGTTCGGACCTCGCGATCTGGAATAGGCGTTACCGTACGGCTTCGATGAGCGCGTCGCTCAGCATCGCCCAGCGGGGCGGCACGAAGGGCCAGAGATGGTAGGTGGTGCGATTGGCAAAGACCGCCAGCGCCACATCATGATCGGGATCGGCCCAGAGCAATGTTCCCGCGGCGCCGAAGTGGCAGAAGGTCGAAGGCGAGGTGAGATTGCCGCTCCAGTGTTTGCGTTTCTCCCCCTTGACTTCCCAGCCGAGACCCCATGAAGCGACTGGCCAGTGAACGCGCAGGCTCTGCACGGCGCCGGGCACGCCGTGCGCCTGATCCCGAATCATCTCTTCCATCAATGGCCGGGTGATGATCGTGTCCTTTGGTCTCAGGAAAGCGGCGGCAAAGGTGACCAGATCGGTCGCCGAGCCATAGAGACCACCCCAGGGGATGGCCAGATCTTTCCAGTAGCGACTGTTGTACGCCTCGGTCGGTTTGCCTTTGTTGGCCGCATCCTGCAGCTCCGCAATGCGCTCATCGAGACCCGGTCCCGGATGATCGATCGTGTTCCGTAGCTGCAGCGGCTCGAAGACCCGCTGCCAGGTCAACTCCCAGAAATCGTCGCCGGTGACGACTTCAGCGATGCGCGCCAGCGCCGCGAATCCCGCGTTCGAATAGAGGAGCGCCGTGGCCGGTTCGTACTCGAGCGGCAGGTCGAGCATCGCGTCGGTCAGCTGATCCAGCGACGGCTGGTCGATTGATCGCATCGAGCCACGAGACAGATCCTCAGGCAGTCCACTCGTGTGGCTCAACAGCTGACGGATGGTGATATCCGACCGGAACCGGTCGAACGGTTCGCGTGAGATCTCGCCGAATTCAGGAAGGACGGCGACGACTGGCATATCCAGGTCCAGCTCGCCGGTATCGACGAGTGAAACGACTGTCGCCGCCGTGACGGGTTTGGTCACGGAGGCCAGCCCGAAGAGGGTCGTGTCGTCGACGGGAACCCCATCACGCGCTTCTCCGGCATGCCGAACTGCAACCAGCTCACCGGCATGCCAGACAGCCGCCGACGCGCCCTTCACTGCTTCGGGACCGATCCAGCCGTCGATCTGCTGCAATGCCGTTTCGATTCGCTGCGTTGCCGTCGTCACCCGCTCATCACCTCCATATCAAGCATACTTTCCGCGATTGAGGCGAGGAGAAAGGGCCAGACAACCGTGGAACCAACATTGATCGTCGTTCCGGACTACACGGCCATGAGCGAGATGGCCGCGGACATCGTGGTCGAGACCTTGAATTCCGACCCGACGGCCGCGATCTCGCTGCCGACCGGCAGCACGCCAGTCGGCATGTTCGAGTCGTTGATCCGTCGCAGCCGGGCGGGCGACGTCGACCTGACCCGCTTCCAGCTCTTCTGCCTGGACGAGTATCTGGGGGTTACGCCTGACGATCCCAACACGCTGACGTCGTGGCTCCACCGCACCTTCATCCACCCAGCCGGTATCCCGGCAGAGCATGTCCACAGCCTTCCGGTGACGGCCGACAATCCATCTTCGGCAGCCACAGACTACGAGCAAGCGATCGTCGAAGCAGGCGGATTGAAGCTGGCTGTGCTCGGAATCGGCGGGAACGGTCATGTCGCCTACAACGAACCCGGAGCCGCAGCCGACTCGCGAACCCGCGTTCTCGATCTGGCGCAGGAGTCGATCGATCAAGCCGCCGTCTATTTCGATGGCGCCAGCGTCCCTCGCCAGGCCATGAGCATGGGTGTGGGGACACTGCTGGAGGCGGAGAAGATCGTCCTGATCGTCTCCGGCGAAAGCAAACAGGAGATTCTGCGGAAGACCCTCCGCGACCCGATGAGCGCCGACGTTCCGGCGTCGTGGCTGCGTCTGCAACCAAAGAAAGTCACAGTCATTGCCGACGAAGCCGCCACCGGTCTCCTCAGCACCTGAGAGCCGAGAGGGGCCAGGGATCAAGAATCGATCAACCACGGAGCGGCGGTGGCTTGTCCCCGCCGGTGGCGGAACGAAGTGGAGCGGCGTGCAGCCACAATGACCGCGATGGTCGCTGTCGGCGAGGTTGGTTATGGCCGTCCCGGCCATCCTTCGACTTCGCTCAGGACCGACCACAAGGGATCGCCGCTACTCAGGTCCCGCAGAGCGAGCGATGCCCCACTGGGCGTTAACCGTTCTGCAGCTGCTCGGGGGACAGTACGCTGGCTAGCTCGTGCAGCACCCGCCGCTGTGTCGTCGGATCGACGCTCATGACGATCCCGCCGATGTTGACCGGGTTGGGTTTGTTGTAGCGGTGCAGATTGCCCGCCAGATCGGTTGTGACGCCGCCGGCTTCGAAGACGACCAGATCGGGGGCGGCGAAGTCCCATTCCCACGCGTACCGGCTCGATCCATCGACATGCACGCCGACGAAGGCGTCGCACAGCGTCTGCGGCGGGACGAAGCGCCGCGCCGAAACACCGACATTGGAGACGATCGTCTCCGCGCCGCCGAGGGCGACCGAAACGCGATTCAGAGCCGGCACATTTGCCGGCGCGCCAAGCCAGGAGGAGGTCAGAACCCTGGGCGGCGCACTCTCGGCAACCGATTCGAATCGGAGTGGACCGGAGCGCCCCTGGCGCTCGACCTCCGCTCCCTCTCCGGCAATCGCCCGAAGCAGCACGTCACCGGTCGGCTGGTAAATGACCGACACCACGGGCCGATCACCAACCACCAGGGCAATCAGCACTTCAAATTCCCCCGTCCGGTTGACGAACTGGTTGGTCCCGTCGATCGGATCGACGATCCAGACCCGCTCTGACGCCAACCGAACCTCGTCGTCGACCCCTTCCTCGGTCAGAAATGGGTCGCCGGGAAATGCGTCACCGATGACCTCGCGGATGATCCGGTCAGAAGCGAGATCGGCATCGGTGACCTCTGAACCATCGTTCTTCTCGTAGACGGCGGCGGAGCGCTCATTGTAGAAGTCGAGAATTGCCGCCCCTGCCTGTCGCGCCGCCTGCGTGGCGACGTCCAGCTCTTTTCCGTACTCCCTGGTGCTCACTCGCGCTCCTTCACCGACTGGGTCGATCATCGCAACAGCGCGACTATACCCGCCTGAAACCCGAAATGCGCTCGATCCCGGCGGTACAATCGGCTGCAATGAGCACCCACGCCGCCGAACCACCTGTTCACCCAGACCGAACGACCATCGACTACCTCAGCGTCGAACTGACCGCGGGGCAACGCGAGGTCGTCTATTCCGACAGGCAGGGTCATCTGCTCGTCGTGGCCCCTCCCGGCAGCGGAAAAACGCTGACGATCACCAGACGGATCGCCCATCTGCTCGGTGAAGAGCGCCGTGTCGATCCCGAAGCGGTGATGGCGTTGACCTTCACCGAACGGGCCGCCAATGAGCTGGTCACGCGGCTGGCGTCGATGGTGCGACCCGGCGTCTATGCCGGAACCTTCCACTCCGCCTGTCTTCGTATCCTGCGCGAGCATGCCACGACCGCCATCGGCTCCGGCGTGCCGACCGTGTTGTCCGATGCCGATCGCTTCCGGATGATGCGATTTGCCGCCGGCCAGGCGGGGTTTCGGTTCGACGACTATGGGGTCAAGGATCTGCTCAATGCGCTGAGCAAGATGAAGTGCGGCAATCTGCCGATCGACGATGCAGTCGCGGAATACCGGTTCAAACCCGACGTCGCGGAGACGATCTTCGGTGTCTACCAGCAGGAGATGCGCAACGAGAACGCCTGTGATTTCGATGATCTCATCATCGACACCGCCGATCTCCTCTGGAACGATCCCGAAGCGGCGCAGCGCGTTCACAACCGGTTCCGGTTCATCTTCGTCGACGAGTACCAGGATGTTTCGGCCGAGCAGTACCGGCTGATACGAGCGCTTCTGCCACCTGAGGCCGAAGAGAGACAGCTCCTCGTGGTGGCCGACGCCAATCAGGCGATTTTCGGGTTTCGGGGCGCGCTGCCCGACAAGATGCTGGGGCAGCTCTACGCGGATTACCAACCGGCCCGCTTCGAACTGAACGAAAACCACCGGTCGATCGGGCGCGTCGTCACCATCGCTCAACAGCTAATGCTTGTCTCCGGCGCGGAAGAAGTGAGCGTCAGCGTCCGTCCCGAAGGGTCGCCCGTCGACTGGATCGAGCGGCCGGACGATATCGACGAGGCTCGTCTGGTCGCTCAGCTTGTCGAGCGCTACATCCAGCAGGGCCGCAAACCGACCGAGATCGCCATTCTCTACCGCCGGCACAGGCGAGCGCATCTGGTGGAGCAGGCATTGGCCGATCGTTCCATTCCGGTGCGGCGCATCGAGCGGGAGCGCTTTTTCGACGACCGGGACGTCCAGGAGACGATCCGGTACTTCGAGCTGGTGGCGTCAACCCGCGACAGGAGTTTCGCTTCGGCGATCAACTGGCCGCGGTTTCTGGTCGACGAGCTGACGATGCTCGACTTGCGCCGGATCGCCGCTCGCCATGACATGACCCTTGGACAGCTGGCCGAGTCACCAGAACTGCTTCGGGCCGAAGCATCGCCATTGACCTCCACCATCATCACCCGATTCATGAACGAGGTGGTCATACCAGCCAGAGCGTCGGTAGATGATGGCGCCGTGGCGGCAGTCGACCGGATGCTGGCGCTGATGCGCAGCCGTCGCGATCCCATTCCCGCCACTCAGCGAGCCAACCTGCGATCGACACTCGACGAGCTAGGGCGTCAGCTGAGCGGGAGTGCGGAAGCGCTCGACCTGGCTCTGGCTGCCGGCAAACGGATCGTCGTGGAGTCGGAGGAGCATCTCGATGCTCGGCTCGCTGCCGGGCTGGTGTCCAGGGTGCTCGGCGACTACTTCCCCGACGAGCGGTCAGGAGAAGCATTCGTCCTCGCCTGTGGAGAGACCGACCGGGAGGCCGATCTTCGGCTGAGCTGGATTCCCGGGGCCCAGTGGACCATCGCGGCCCAGGCATGGCGGCTCCTGCAGATGGTCCTCATGCGCCGGGAACGATTGCACCAGGGAGACTTCACCCTGTTCGACCTGGAAACGACCAGCAATGTGCCACTCACTGCCGAGATCATGGAGATCGCGGCGGTCCGGGTGAGGAATGGAGCTGTGCAGGACGAGTCGTTCACGGCCAGGGTGCGACCCTCCTCGCCGGAAGCGATCACGCAGGGAGCGCAGAACGTCCACGGCATCAGCTGGGAGATGGTCGCGGATTGTCCAACCATCGATCAGGTGCTGCCGTCCTTTCTCGAGTTCGCCGGCGAGGGTATCGTCGCCGGGCACAACATCACGTCGTTCGACCATCGCATCGTGGCCAGGGAGTGCCAGACCCTCGGGCTGGATCAACCGGTTCCGTTTCTCCTGGACACGCTGCTCCTCTCGCGCCGGCTTCATCCGCGTCAGAGTCACCGGCTGGACGATCTCCTCACCGCCGAAGAACGCGCATCGCGAGGAAATCACGAAGCGCTGCAGGACGCTCGCCTGAATGCCAATGTGCTGTTGCGCCTGCTTCGCGATCTGAATCGCGATCGGGCCATCGGCGTGCTCAGCGAGGCGCTGCCGGTCGTCGCGGCCAGCATCATGGCCCGCCAGGCGGAAGAAACGCCGGACAATCAGCTGCTGGTGCGGGTTGGAGCGCGGGCGTATCACCTTCGACCGGATTGGTATCTCGCAGATGGTCTCGACATTCCGGCAGCGTGGCTCGATCAAGCGGGTACCTGGCTCGATTCCGTCTTCTCTCCCGAGCCAGACGACGAAAAATGGGTGAACCTGGAGAACAACTGGACCGCATTCGTCGACGGGTTCGCCCGTATCCGGGGAGAGATCACCCTTCCTGAGCTTCTCGAGCGGGTCTCGCTGGCCACTGCCAGCGATCTCGACCGGGAGGAACGAGAGCGGGTGACGATGATGACGGTCTACAGCGCCAAGGGGCATGAATGGCCGGTGGTGTTCATGATCGGCGCCGAACATGGCGAATACCCCTATTCGCATCCGCTCGACGCAGATGAGGAACTGAAGGAAGCGAGGCGGGCGTTCTATGTCGGACTCACCCGCGCCCAGGAACGGCTGATCATCTCCAGCGCCTGGCGAGTGAACGGCGATCCGCGCGAACCTTCGCCATTTGTGAACGATATCCGCCATCTGGTCGTCCACCGGCCGCCAAAAGAAAAGGAAAAGGAGTCCGATCGATGACCGAGAAAACGGTCGAGCTGCCACGCAACACCACCGCCGTCGGCGCGGTCGTGATGGGTCATGAGGGAATACTCCTGGTTCGAATGACGTATGGGCCGACCAAGGGGCGATACATGCTGCCCGGCGGCATTGTCGATCCGGGGGAAACGCTCGATGTGGCCGTGGTCCGCGAGGTGCTGGAGGAAACCGGCGTCGAAGCACGACCGGTCGGAATCTGCGGACTCCGGACTCGCTACGACGGCGACCGCAACGACAACTACGTGATCTGGCTCCTCGAGCATGTCAACGGTTCGGCCGAATCAGACGGCCACGAAAACGACGATGCCCGCTTTTTCACGCGCGACGAGCTGGACCGGGATGATGTGACCGATCTCTCCGCCTATTTCGGCCGCCTGGCGCTCGACGGCGAGCTGAAGATCATGACGCTGGCCGAGGACTTCGACGCCGCCGGAAGGGGTCGCGATCCCGAGTCGTGGCGTCTGTTCAGATAGCCGGTCAATCCGACGGTACGACCAGATAGGAGGTAAAGAGCTCGGCGCCATTTGGCAGTGTGTGCACCGTCGTCGTGCCGTCGGGGAACCAGCCCCGCACGACATCCAATTCACCGATTCGCGCCGGGATGAACACGAAGAGCGTCGGGCCGGTCAGCTCGGGTGGGGTCTGGCTGGAATCCCACATGGGATCGACATCGACCCCCACGGCGTTCGGCGCAATGAAGGGAATATTCTGGAATCCGTAATACCAGAGCACGGGAGCACCGGAAAGATAGACCGTCGTTCCTGGTCCCAGTGGAGCCGCTTCCCGGGCGATCTGATTGGCCATTTGGCTATTGCCGTCAGAGTAGAGGTTGACCTGATTGGGGTCATGGAAATAGAAGTGGAAGTTCCAGAAGACCGCGAAGAGCGCCACCGCGGTCGCCATCATCACGGCCAGTATGCGCGGCGCTTTCAGAAGCTTCACGGCGATCGACGCGAGGCCCCATAGCCCGATCGCCGCCAGTGCCGCGAGAAAAGGCGTGGCGGCGGTGTAGCGATTGGTCATGGGCGGACCATCGGTAAAGCCAAGACCCACGGTTGCGACCCAAAATCCCAGGGCAAAGGGGAAATAGCTGCGTCGCAAGAACCAGACCGTGGCCAGCGCACAACCAAACGCGACAAAGACCACCAGGGGCCAGCCAACCAGCGGGCTTTCCGGCCGGTAATGTCCGTGGGCGGGAAACGAAAAAGGCATCAGGAACGCGTGCCAGACTTGCCGCACCATGATGGTGAACGCCGAGTCCCCAGTAATCCCTTGTTCTCGCTCCAGCCAGCCCGAGGCAAACACAGAGACTTCATCCGTTCGCGACCAGAACTCCACGGGATTGGCGATGAAGTAGGCCATGAGTGGGAGATGACCGACGATGATGGCGGCGGCGATCCAAAACCCGTTCGTCAGCGTCTTTCCCCAGACGCGCAACGAGATCTCCCGCCCCTGCCAGGTGCGAAGAATCAGGGCGTAGGCGAGATAGCAGAGCGCCATCGGAATGAGCAACCGGTTGGCCGGGTGGAAGAACTGGGAAGCGGCGATCGTGAATCCCGCGGCCAGGGCATTGGCCCGGCTGCCGCCGATCAATCCTTTGTCCAGAAAGTAGAGGGCCAGCGGCAGAAAGAACATCGGCGCCGAGGCATTCTGCGCATCGCGCGACCAGTAGACGTGCATATGCATCGAACCGCAGACGAGCGCCGCCAGCAATGCCGGGTAGCGCCCGAAGTGCTCCCTGACCAGCAGCCAGACCGCCAGCACCGAACCGACGCCAAAGAGCGCACTGAGCATTCGGGCGCTGCCGACGGTGCCGCCGAACAGATCGATGAACCATCCCTGAATGATGAAGAGGAGAGATGGATACCCCCAGGGACCGGAGAAAAACGGATTGCGCAACCGGCCCTCGAGCGTCGCCCGCGCCGTGGTGCCAAACGTTCCTTCGTCTCCCGACATCGACCAGGCGTAGTTCGAGAGGTCGTAGAACCGCGGAACCGCGGCAAAGAGCAGAATCGCCAGCGCCAGCAATGCTTCCGGGCCATATCGTCTGGCGCTGGCGCGGAGGTCGACGGCTGGCATCCTGTCGGGAAGCACCCCAGATGCCACCACCAGACCAACGACGGAAAGGAGCCAGAGGAGAACTACATCGAGACTGGAATTGGTTGACGATCGCCCTGGAACGGTGTCGATGATGAAGATGGAGGCCAGGACCACCGGCGCGAGGAGGAGCCACCGCCAGCGCTCGACCACCGGATGCGTCCAGTCCGACCGGGTCAGCGGTCGTTCCGGCAGCGGAATAGCCGAGCATTGCCATTCGACCACAACCAGCAGCGCCAGCCCGGCAAACCAGATGACAAATGACGAGTTGGCCGGAAATCCGGTGTTCAGACCCTGTTGCCCAAGAAGAAGGAGGATGAATCCGGCGAGAAAGAGCGCTACCTGCACCGGACGATGTGCTCGGACCGCAGGTCTGGAACGATCGCGCGCCGAGACGACCGCCGGTATCGGCCACCTGCCAACCGGCGCCTGCGCGACCGCTGCCTCGGGCTCGCTGCTGTCCAACCCGAGGCTGGTTCGCCATCGTTCAACGGCGAGCGCGCCGACCACCGCCAGCGTAAGCAGAACGACACCGAGACTCATGACCATTCGTTTGCCAGACCTCATCGACGACAGGTGAGCAATCGGTTCAGAACCGCTATAGTCTGCGTCAATCTGCATGCGGCGCAAGGGCTGGCCATTTCGGTCGCCCGCGACGATCGTTGTTCGCTACCAAGTCTGTGAGTCCGGCGTGCCCGAGTCCCACTCCGACGGTCCTGTTCTGGCGGTTCTCATCCCGGTATTCAACGAAGAGGCAACTCTCAGGACCCTGATCGAACGAGTCGTGGCGGTACCCGTCAGCAAACAGATTATCGCTATCGACGATGGTTCGTCAGATGGCAGCCCGGCCATTCTCGCCGAGCTGGCCCGGGAGGGTGTCATCGAAACGATCATCCACCCTGAGAACCGGGGTAAGGGGGCCGCGATCCGGTCGGGATTGGGTTTGGTCCGAGGCGAGATCGTGATCGTCCAGGACGCCGATCTCGAATACGATCCGGGGCAGTTTCCCTCGCTGATCGAACCGATCGTCGGAGGAGATGCGACCGTCGTCTTCGGTTCGCGCTTTCGCGGCACCACGCATCAGATGAGCCGCTGGCACTGGTTTGGCAATCACTTTGTGACCAGCGCGTTCAACCTTCTCTACGGCACGCGTCTGACCGACATGGAAACTTGCTACAAGGCAGTCCGGCGCGAAGCGATGCTGGGGATTTCGCTCGAATCAGACCGGTGGGGCATCGATCCGGAGATCACGGCGAAGCTGGTCAGAGCCGGTCACACCATCGTCGAGGTGCCGGTCGACTACTCGGGCCGGGACTTCGGAGACGGAAAGAAACTCCGCTGGAAAGATGGATTTGCCGTGCTGGGCGCCATCATCCGGTACAGATTCGGGGACTAAGCCGGACCGGCAGGCTCATCCGATGCCATCTCCCTCGCGCGAATCCGACCGCATTTCCCGCACGAACTCGAGAAACGCATCGGGGCCCTGCAGGTAGAACGCTTTGAGCTGGTTTTCGGCGTGATCGTTGGCCAACGCGCGGTCTTTGCCGTCTCGCCCGAAGAGGGCGATCCAGAACTCCGCCTCGGCACTGTGCGCCACTACCTCTTCCTCCAGATAGACGCCGTTGGGCAGTACCGTGCAGGCGTCGGCGTAGTAGCAGGAGGTCCTGGTGATCGCTCGCTCGATGTGGGTCGCTTCGTGGACGAGGATCGCCGCCAGGACATCGGGGTAGAGAAAGGTGACGTACGACGTATCGATGCGGATCTCGCTCTCCGCCCACCCGTTTCCCGGCGTCCAGCGCGATGTGGCGTAGGCGGAGTTGTACGGGAGGTCTTCGACGCCGATACAGACCCCTTCATCCTGCAGCATCTGAAAGAGGGCGGCGCCGTTCTCCGTAGACCGCATCAGCGCCACGCCATCGGCGAAGGCTCGCCGCTGCGATTCCGGCAATGGCTCGCAAAAGATGATCTCTCCTGGCCAGGGGTTTGGTGCGAGGTTGGGAGTTTCTCCGACCTTGGAAAGCGCTACGTCCCACGCCGATTCGACCAGCGCTAGCGCGTCGCCCGATCGTCCCGGTGGCGTCACGCCCTGACTGAGCACCGAGCCTGCGGCCACCGCAGCGACGAGAAACAGAATGAGGATGAACCGGCCAAGCCGGTTCCGTCGAGCCGGTTTGGGTATCGGAGGTTGAGCAAGCGGAGAGATCAAGGAGGCTCCAGACTGGGCGGGGTGGCGGGCAGGACATCACATCCCGCCGGTGTCAAATGCTACTGCACGCGTGACCCGATCCCCACGTCTGCCGGTCAGACGATACTCTTCCCGCAGCACGACTGGCAGAGAGGAGAGGACACCATGACCCGGCCATTGCGAGCGGCAGTTGTTGGAACGGGATTCATCGGACCGGTGCACGTGGAAGCACTGCGCAGAAACGGCATCGACGTTGTCGGCATCGTCGGCGCAAGCGGTGCAGGGGCCGCACAGCGAGCGGCTGATCTCAACGTGCCGCATGGTTTCGGGTCGATCGACGAGCTTCTGGCCGCAACCGATCCCGACTGTGTGCACGTCACCACGCCAAACCACCTGCACGCGCCGATGGTCAAGGAGATCCTGGCGGCGGGCAAGCATGTGGTTTGCGAGAAACCCCTGGCCATGACCGCCGCGGAAGGAGAGGAGCTGCTGGCGCTGGCCGAAGCATCCGGACTCGTCCATGCCGTCAATTTCAACCTGCGCTTCTACGCGCACTGTCACCAGGCCCGCGCTATGGTCCGGGAGGGCGAGATCGGCCGGCCCTATCTGGTGCACGGCCGCTACCTGCAGGACTGGCTCCTCAAGGAAACCGACTGGAACTGGCGTCTGGAGTCGAACCTGGGCGGCGACATGCGGGCGGTGGCCGATATCGGTTCCCACTGGCTCGATCTGGCGTCGTTCATCACCGGGCAGCGGATCACCAGCGTCTGTGCGGATTTCGGCACCCTGCTGCCGGTCCGCAAGAAGCCCCTCAAACCGCTGGCGACCTTCGCCGGCAAAGAGCTCGATCCCGAGGACTATCAGGAAATGCCGATTTCGACCGAGGACTATGCCAGCATCCTGCTCCGCTTCTCGGATGGCGCTCAGGGCGTGCTGACCGTCTCGCAAGTCAGCGCCGGGCGAAAAAACCACCTGGGATTCGAGATCGATGGCTCGACCGCGTCTGTCGCCTGGAACTCGGAAACCCCGGAAGAGCTGTGGATCGGCCGAAGAGACAAACCCAGCGAAGTGCTGCTGCGTGACCCGGCGCTCCTCGCGCCGGACGCCCGCGCGATTACGAGCTACCCGGGCGGACATGCCGAAGGCTTCCCCGACACCTTCAAACAGCTCTACAAGAAGGTCTACGCGGCGATCGCGACCGGGGCGCCTCCGGCCGAACCCGACTATCCGACCTTTGCCGACGGCGTTTACGCGCTCCGACTCGGCGAATCGATCCTGGAGAGCGCCCGCTCGCGCGCCTGGGTGGACGTCCCGGCGGGATAGCGGCCATTCTGCCGGGATGGTCAACGACTAAACTTGCCGGTAGACATCACGACGGCGCGAACATCGTGCGATGCCCCGCTGGCGGGGAGGAGATTGGTCGATGAAACTGGGATTTCTCACGGCCGCGCTTCCAGAGCTCACGCTCGGAGAGATCGCCGCATGGGCGGCGGAAGAGCGATTCCAGATGCTGGAAATCGCCTGCTGGCCCCATCAGAAAGTGACGAGACGGTATGGCGGCGTGACGCACATCGACGTTGCCGAGCTGGACAAGGCAGGCGCCACGGAAGTCCGGGCGCTTCTGGATGGGAATGGACTGGACATCTCGTCGCTGGCTTACTACCCCAACTATCTCGATCCGGACGCGGAGGTCGCCGGCGCCGCAATCGACCACCTGAAACAGGTCATCGATGCCGCCGTTCTGCTGGAGGTGCCGATCGTCGGCACATTCGTCGGCGCGGACCAGAGCAAGAGCGCCCGGGAGAACATGGAATCGTTCGCCAGAGTCTGGCCAGCGATCGTCGCCTACGCGGCGGAGCGGGAGATCAAGATCGCCATCGAAAACTGTCCGATGGTCTGGGAGCAGACCTGGCCGGGCGGCCAGAACGTGGCGTACTCGCCCGCTTTGTGGAAGCAGATGTTCGAGATCATCCCCGACGAGCACTTCGGGCTGAACATGGACCCATCGCACCTCATCTGGCAGTTCATCGACGAAGTGCGGGTCATTCACGATTTCGCCGACCGGATTTTCCACTTTCACGCCAAGGATATGGAGATCGACCGGGAGATGCTCTACCAGGACGGCGTTCTCGGCTGCGGTTTCACCTGGGCTATCCCGCGTCTTCCCGGTCTCGGACAGGCACGCTGGCCCGAGATCATGGCCGCCCTCTACCGGAGTGGGTATGACTACGTCGTGAGCATCGAGCACGAGGATCGGAAGTTCGAGGGCTCCGAGGAACTCGTGAAGCGGGGGTTTCGGCTTTCGCGGGATGTTTTGGAGCCGTGGATAAAGTAGATAGTGAATAGCAGATGGTAGATGGTAGATGGTGGCTGGTAGATACGTGCGGAGTCGGGTTCGTTTGTAGGGAGGTCGAATGGACAGAGGAGAGTCTCAGGTGAGTGGGGAGAGGATCGGAGAGTACGGAGCCGGCGACAAGATCGACGCAGGCGGATTCTGGTCCATATCTGAGGTTCGGGCTGAGTATCGAGTCGCGAAAAACAATGACTTCACCGACCTGAGAGTCTGGCAGGCCAGCATGGACTTGGCGGAACACGTCTACCTGGTCACCGACAAGTTCCCGGCGTCAGACCGAGGCGGTCTCGTTGGGCAAATGAGACGATGCGCTGTTTCGGTCCCGTCGAACATTGCGGAGGGCCAGGCGCGGGGTGGGGCGAAAGAATTCGGCAGATTTCTTGGCATCGCTCGTGGATCGCTTGCTGAGTTGCGGACGCAAACGCTCCTTGCTGCGCGACTGCGGTACATTCCCGAGCCGGAGTCGAACGAACTGGTGTCCCTTAACCTGCACGTTGCTAGGCAGCTGACTGCACTCCGAAACTCCCTGAATGTTTGATCTCATGACCGGATCAGCCATCAACAACCAACCATCTACCATCTACTCTCCGTTCTCCCAATCGACACTATCCTGCGAGCGAAACTAGCATGAGCCACTATCTTGGAATTGATCTAGGCGGCACGACCATCAAGTTCGCCATCGTCCGGGAGGATGGCGAGATCGTTGCGAACGATCGCATCATGACCGACGGCGAGGATGGGCATGGCAATGTCATTGCCCGGATGATCGAAACGGCGAAGAATCTGACTGTGGCCAACGCAGACACACCGGTCGAGGCGATTGGCGTCGCGGTGCCGGGTGTGATCGACATGGTCAACGGCATTTCGATCTTTCTACCCAATCTTCCGGGAGACTGGCCGAATGTTCCGGTCACTGAGCCGATTTCCAGGGCGTTGAACAAACCCGCCTGGTTGATCAACGACGTTCGCGCGTTCACCCTCGCCGAACTTACCTTCGGCGCCGCTCGGGGAGTCAACACCGGGATCTTTTACGCGGTGGGAACCGGAATCGGTGGCGGCGTGGTGGCGCACGGCAAGCTGAATCTCGGTGTCGGCGGCGCAGGGGGAGAGCTCGGGCACATGATCGTCAACGCCAACGGTCCCGAGTGCGGATGTGGCAATCGTGGCTGCATCGAAGCCTACGCCGCCGGACCGGCGATCATCGGCGAAGCGAATCGTCGCATCGTGATGGGAGAAACGACCACCCTGCGGGACAAGATCGGCGACGATCTGAACAAGATGGTTCCCGAACTTGTCGAAGAAGCCGCGGAAGAGGGAGACAAGGAAGCACAGGAAGTGCTGGAGTACGCCGGCTTCCATTTCGGACTCGGCATCGCCGGCGCGATCTCGGCGCTCGCCCCGGAAGTCGTGGTGCTGGGCGGTGGCGTGGTGAAACCACATGGCTTCTTCTGGAAGCAGATCGAGCAGTCGGCCCGCTCCCATTGCCACGTCACAGAGATCGACCGCGTCCAGTTTCGCCCCTCCCATTTCAGCTATGAAGCCGGGGTCGTCGGCGCCGCGCTCTGGTCGCGTGAGGTCGAATCGGGACGTGTCGTTCCGGCCCGCTGATTCATGAGTCATTCGCAAGTGGAAAGTCCAGAAGAAAATCCAGGAGGAACCAGATCGATGACCAAGGGACTGAAACCGGGCGT
>JAHBVL010000007.1 GCA_019637585.1 Thermomicrobiales bacterium
ATTCGTCTGATGCGAACCTGAAAACGCTGTCCCAGACGGCAAATTGCCGGAAGGGAGACGCGACGTTCGTGCTCAAACCGACGACTCCGGGAGATTTGGTGTCGATCAAGTTCGTCACCGGAGCCGACGGTATCGCGCACCTGACGCTGCCGGCCGGAACCTACACCTTGACCGAGCTGGCCACTGGCGCGACAACGCAGGTCGAGGTCTTCGTCAGCCAGCAGACCACCGTGGTCTACATGAACTACGAAGCACCGCCGCCACCGGCTCCGGCTGCGATCAATGTCTTCAAGTTCACCTGCGATCCTGGATTCCAGGGACAGTTCTACCTGGACTTCATCAATGCGTGCGGCGGTACGGAGAACCTGACGAACAACGTGACCTTCCGAATCAGCGGCGCGGCCAATGCGAGCCGGGTCACCGGAGACGCCGGCAAGCGAGGGCAGACGCGCTTCACCCAGCTGCCGTCGGGTCTCTATCTGCTGCGTGAGGACACGAACAACACGAGCGGCCAGACCTACATGTGGTGCGGCCTGAAACTCGAGAGCTACGAGTACGGCGCGATCGGCAATCAAATTGCCTTCCCGCTCCAGCTCGGGCAGACGATGTACTGCGCCGCGTTCAATGTGCCGGATCAGGTCACCGATGCGACTGGCTCGATCGTGGTGCAGAAGTATGGCTGCGAATTGCCCCCGACCAAGCGTCCGGCGAACTTCGACTGGTTTGCCGAGTGCAATCCGCAGACGACCGGCGTCAAGTTCGGACTCTCCGAGCTCGTCGATGGCGCCTACGTGCCACGCCTGACCGGTGTGACGAATGTGAACGGTTTGCTCACCTTCAGCGGTCTCAAACCGGGTACCTACAAGCTGCAGGAGATCGGCGACGACTGGTGCCACGCCGAATCCGATTCGGTGAATGCGACCGGCGACCTGATCGTCAAAGCGGGCAAGCGGTCGAACGTCTGGATCTTCAACTGCATCCCGACGGTCGGACCGCCGAACACCGGAGCCGGCACAACGGCAGCCGCCGCTGCGTCGAACCTGCAGGGATCGGCGTTGCTCGTCTGGCCGGTCCTGGCGTTGCTCGGGCTTGCCGCACGGCGGCGGTGGCTGAGTAGCCCCGTAGCCTGATTTGTCCGGATGCGCCCCTCTTCCCGTGAGGAGGGGCGCGTTCTGGCGCCAGGGTACGCCCGCGAGCCAACCGGGGTACCATTGAGCGGTTGCGGAGCGTGCTGCGGCGGAGCCGTGGTATCAAAGAACAGATCGAAGGACTCGCACTGTTGAAACTGACTCGATCAGGAACAGGACGACACTCGCGACTCTTTGCGGTCGCTGTTGTCCTGATGCTGCTGATGGGGGCGTCGCCCTTCGGGTCGATCACGCCGCAAGAGACCGCAGCTGCGCAGAGCGTCACTCCCCTGGCCGGGGATGTGATCATCCTCCTGAACAACCCAGGAATCGACCCAGAGGTTTTCGCCGCCGGATTCGGCGTCGATCCCGTCTTCACCTACAACAGCGCCGTTATCGGGTTTTCCGCCACACTCACTGAGGAAGCGGCCCGGCGCCTGGCGCAGTCGTCGGTCGTGCGAGGCATCTATCCAAACGCTCCGGTCTACGCGTCGGCGCAGGTTCTTCCCGCCGGCATCAACCGCGTGAACGCGGATCTCCATCCCGTCGCGTCGATCGACAACATCGACAACCCTGTCGCCGCATCGGTGGCGGTGCTGGACAGCGGTGTCACCCCGCAGGCCGATTTGAATGTGTCTGGGGTAGGCAAGGACTGCTATTCGCCGGATGTGTCGTCAAATGACTTCTTCGGTCATGGATCGCACGTAGCCGGCTCGATTGCGGCGAGGGACAACACCATCGGCGTGGTCGGCATCGCTCCCGGCGCCACCATCTATTCGGTGCGTGTGCTGGGTCCGACCGGGGGTGGGACGGTCGCCGGATTGATCTGCGGGCTGGACTGGGTTGCTGCCAACTCCAGTCTGGTCGATGTGGTGAACATGAGCATCACGACCGGGGCGTTGTCGGCGGCGGCATGCGGAACGAGCGGCGCCCACGCCCTGCATATCGCCATTTGCTCGGTTGTGAACACGCACCAGATCCCCGTCGTCGTAGCCGCGGGCAACAGCGGCGTCCCGATTGCGGATGGATCGCTGGCAAGTTATCCGGAAGTCATCACGGTGTCGGCGTTTGCCGATTTCGACGGCAAACCGGGGGCCCTCGCGGCGACACCCTCTTACGATTGCGCAGCTGGCGAGTTCGACGACGTCTTCTATGAGTCGACGAACTTCGGACCGGAAGTCGATATCACGGCTCCGGGCGTTTGCGTGGTTTCCACGAATCAGAACGGTGTGCTCGTCTTGCGGACCGGCACCAGCATGGCCACCGCTCACGTCACGGGCGCGCTGGCTCTCTACTACGCCATGAATCCGGGGGCGTCGGTCGCAGCGGCGCGCAGCTGGCTTTTCGGGTCGGCATCGGTTTCCCAGAGCGCCGCGGGCGTGACAGGCGATCCGGACGGATTTGCGGAACCTGTGCTGATGCTCGCTCCCGAAGCGAGCACCCCGACAGCAACCGCGACCATGACGGCGATCGCGACAGCCACGCACACGGCAACCTCCACGTCAACCAACACGCCGATACCGCCAACAGCGACCCACACGGCGACCAACACGCCAGTGCCGCCGACAGCCACGCACACGGCGACCAACACACCGGTGCCACCAACGGCAACTCACACGGCGACCAACACGCCAGTGCCGCCGACAGCGACACACACCGCGACCAACACGCCAGTGCCGCCAACGGCGACACACACCGCGACCAATACACCAGTACCGCCAACTGCGACCCACACGGCGACCAATACACCGGTACCGCCAACCGCAACCCACACGGCGACCAACACACCGGTGCCGCCAACGGCGACTCACACCGCGACCAACACGCCAGTACCGCCAACTGCGACCCACACCGCAACGAATACAGCGGCACCACCAACCGCGACGCACACGGCGACCAACACGGCGGTGCCACCGACGGCCACGCACACGGCAACGAACACGTCCGTGCCACCAACCGCGACCCACACGGCAACCAATACGGCGGTGCCACCGACAGCGACGCACACGGCGACCAACACGGCGGTGCCACCGACGGCCACGCACACGGCAACGAACACGGCTGTGCCACCAACCGCGACGCATACGGCAACGAACACAGCGGTGCCGCCCACGGCCACGCATACGAACACGGCGGTGCCACCAACCGCGACCCACACGGCGACCAATACAGCAGTGCCGCCAACCGCAACGCATACCGCTACTGCCACCAGAACACCAACGGCAACGCGAACGCCCACGATCACACCGACGCCGCTCGGCGGTCTGCAGGCGGGTGATCTGGTCAGAACGACGGCCGCGCTGAACGTGCGGAGCGCTCCGGGCACCGGCAACCCATCGGTCGCCGTATTGCCGAATGGCGCGCAAGGCGTGCTTCTGAGCAATGGTGTCCAGAGCGGCTCGTATATCTGGTATCAGATCAGCGTCAGTGGTTATCCGGTGGGTTGGGTAGCAGGAACCTACCTGCAGAAGATCGGCGTCGCCCCGCCGACAGCGACCGCAACCATCACCCGCACGCCAACGGTGACTCTGACCCCAACGCAGACCCGTACACCAGGCGCTGCCACCAACACGCCAACGATTCCGCCGGGTGGTTTCGCTCCGGGTGACGTCGTGCGGACAACTGCGGCTCTGACGGTGCGCTCTGCGCCCGGAACAGGGAGTCCATCGATCTCGGTGCTGCCCAACAACACGCAGGCAACGGTGCAGAGCTTTGGTGTGATCAATGGCTCGTACACCTGGTATCAGGTGAGTGCGTCCGGCTATCCAACCGGTTGGGTTGCGGGTACGTGGCTGACGAAGGTTGCAGCGCCCACGGCCACCGCCACGCGAACTCCGACGAGAACCGCCACGCCGAACACGGGATGGGCTGCGGGTACCCAGGTGCGGACGACCACAGCCGTCAACATGCGGACGAACCCCGGCACAGGAAATACCGTGATTGCCGTTGTCAGCACTGGCACGATATGTACAGTCGTCGCGGGTCCCTCGAATGCGTCGGGGTACACCTGGTATCGGTTGAACTGTCCTGGATTCGGTACCGGCTGGCTGGTGCGGAACTATCTGGTCGTCGTGACCTCTGCGGCGTCTGAAGCGGAGGAGGTCGGCGAGTCCGCGACTGAGACACCCACGATCGCCACCACACCAGCAGAAGCCCCGCCAGCTCCGACCAGTACGGTCGACACACTCCAGTCTGTGACCGTGGCCGAGTCAACGGAGACCCCGGTCGCTCTATCGGTGCCCATAGAGCCGACGCCATATCCCGTTGTGCGGGTGCAGCGAACCGAGGGTTCGTCGAACGGGGCTGTGCTTGTCGACGACGATGTGACGACCGTCTGGAAAACGAACGGCGCGGAGTTTCCCCAGATCGCTTCTTTTGCGCTCGATCTCGACAAGGTCTTGCCGGTTGGCGAGTTGCGCTGGCTGCCAGACGAGGGTGGTGTCGAAGGGCGACTGCTGATTCAGATCTCCTCCGATGGCCAGAACTGGGTCGATCTCGATCTCGAACTGGCGACGCAGGATGTGGAGGGATGGACTGTCCTCCCCGTTGATGCTTCCGCCCGGTACATCCGCTTCGTCTTCCTCAACGAAGCCCAAACCGCCCAGCTCGGCGGGATCGCCGAACTGGAAGTGTGGGAGTAGGGGGCATTTGACCTCCTGCCGACGTTGCGCTAAACTGATTCCAGTTTAGAACATGCATTCTATTCCGGTGGGTGAGACTCCCGGAAAACCGCTTCCAAATGAACCGAATGAGGGAATTGACAGATGGCTGGAACTGAACGAGAGCGCGCGATAGATCTGGCCATCTCCCAGATCGAGCGCCAGTTTGGCAAGGGCGCGATCATGAAGCTCGGCGAAACGCACGAGCGGCAGGTCGAGGCGATTTCGACGGGCAGCATCTCGCTCGATATGGCGCTGGGCATTGGCGGTATTCCACGCGGCCGCATCACGGAGATTTACGGACCGGAATCGTCGGGTAAAACGACGCTGGCGCTCCATGTGATCTCCGAAGCCCAGCAGCTTGGTGGGGTAGCGGCCTATATCGACGCCGAGCATGCGCTCGATCCCGGATATGCCGAGCGGCTCGGGGTCAATCTGGAAGAGCTCCTCATCTCCCAGCCAGATACCGGTGAACAGGCGCTGGAGATCGTCGAAACCCTGGTCCGGTCCGGAGCGCTCGATGTGATCGTCATCGACTCTGTGGCGGCGCTGGTGCCCAAAGCGGAAATCGATGGGGATATGGGTGATTCGCACGTCGGTTTGCAGGCCCGCCTGATGAGTCAGGCGCTGCGCAAGCTGACCGGTGCGATCAGCCGCAGCAAAACAGCCGTGATCTTCATCAACCAGCTTCGTTCCAAGATCGGCGTGATGTTCGGCAATCCGGAAACGACGACCGGCGGCAATGCCCTCAAGTTCTATGCATCGACCCGGCTCGACATCCGCCGGATCGAAACGATCAAGAGTGGTCAGGACTCGGTCGGTTCGCGGGTTCGCGTCAAGGTGGTCAAAAACAAGGTGGCGCCGCCATTCCGGCAGGCTGAGTTCGACATCATGTACAACGAGGGCATCTCCATCAGTGGCTCGGTGCTCGACGTGGCGACCGATCTCGAAATCGTCCGGAAACAGGGAGCCTGGTTCTACTTCGGCGAAGACCGGCTCGGACAGGGACGGGAAAATGCCAAGGAATTCCTGAAGCACAACCCAGATCTGCTCGATGAGATTCGCGACCGGATCAAAGCGACCTCACCTGAGTTGAGCGGGGGCGAGCTGCCCGGCGAGGATCTGGTCGTGTCAGCCACCGCCGCGAATGGCACCGCCGCCGAGTTTTAGCCGGAAGCTGGTTTGCGCATTTGTGTAGCGGCGGGGCTTGCCTCGCCCGTCGTTGGCGAGGTGTAACGTCGCGAATGAGCGGGCCCCTCCGGCAACGTCATCATGCCGACCGGGCCACCTTCAATGGTCATCCCGACCGGAGCGAAGCAGAGTGGAGGGACCTCTCCGTCGAGTCTGGCAACGCGGCAGAGCAGCTGGTGGCCAGGCGCGAAAGAGAGGTCCCTCGACCTTGCTCGGGATGACGGTTGTTTCGCTGCTGTAGAAGTCCCCGAACGACGGACGTGGGCAATAGCGCCATAAATGGCGAGGTTACGCGTCGTTTTGGTGGCGCGTTGGCGCGGTCGCGGCGATGTCGTCGATCAGCCAGATCAGGTTGCGGTCGTCGTAGACGAAGTCGATGCGTTCGTCTGGCCGGCCTTCACCCTCGGATGGTGCATAGCGCACGACGGCTGACGCCCGGTGAGGCGGGTCGATGGTGATCTCGGCGATGTCGCCGATCGCCATTGGCGGATCGGCGGGCCGGGGTTCGCCACGCAGGAGGCGTTCGAACTCGCCGGCGTCGAGCCCCAGCGCCTGTTGATGGCGACCAAGAAGCTCCGGCGTATAGAGTGAGAACCCCAGGCGAAGATCGCCCCGGTTGGCGGCGTCCACCATCCGCTCGATCGTGGCGCGGACTCCCTCTGCGGCGCCGTGCGACTGTCCGGCCACCGCTTGCCGGTACCAGGCTGGAACCGCAGCCGGATCCGCCTGCCGGGCTGCCTGTCGTGATCCGGGTGAGCGTTCCGGTGGGTGGCTGATGGGATGGAGAGAGGCGTCGCCCGTCTGGATTCCGGCGCGGCCGGCGAGATCGTCCTGGATAGCGTGCGTTCCCGGTTGCAGCATGTCGCGCAGGAGCAATCCGGCTGTTGTCGCCAGCATCACGACGAAAAGGGCAAAGAGCGCTACGGTCACGGAGTCGTAACCGTCCGCAGACTCAGTCACCTGCAAGAGCGCCGGTACCATATCGATCCGATTCAGATTGCCCAAACACCGGGAGCAAGGCTGGCGCGGTTATCGTGCCCAGCGCATGCTCCTGGTGCTGCCCCAGATCCCATTCCCGCAGCAGAATCTACTCGATTCACCGCCGGAAAAGCGCCGTCGCCAGGACAACCCGTTCATTAATGTGACCAAAGTACCAACCGGTCCAGCGGTCGAGGCAATAGCAGAGGCGGGATGCTCCGATGCTGGCGCGCGGCGTTAGCCCAGGTTCCTGATCTCGACTGCTTCGATCTCTCCCGCGGGTTCGAACCCGAGGACCTTTCCATAGAAGTAGAGCTCGGCTTCGAGCGCCCGCTTGATGTTCTGTGATTGCCGGAACCCGTGCTGTTCACCTTCGAACAAGAGCATGGCCACCGGGATGCCCTTGCGGTCGACCGCCTCGAACATCATCTCGGCCTGGTTCGGCGGCACGACCTTATCCTCGAGCCCCTGAAGGAGGATCAGCGGGCTGGAGAGCATATCGATGTGCTGAATGGGGGAACGCTCGTCGTAGACGCTCTTCTGCTCGGGATAGGGCGCCACCAGATCGTCGAGATAGCGCGACTCGAACTTGTGGGTGTCGAGCACCATGGCTTCGAGATCGCTGATGCCGTAGTTGCTTGCCCCGGCCCGGAAGTCATCCCGAAAGGTGAGCGCGGCCAGCGTGGTGTAGCCACTGGCGCTCCAGCCGTGGATCAGGAGGCGGTCGGGATCGACCAGTCCTTCATCCGCCAGATACCTGGCGCCGTACACACAATCGTCCACATCGTAGACGCCCCAGGTGCCATCGAGGGCATCGCGATAGGCCCGGCCATAGCCCGTGCTGCCGCGATAGTTGACATCGAGCACCGCGAAACCGCGGCTGGTCCAGAATTGGATGTTGATCTCGAGGCCGGTGCTGGTCGAGCCTGTCGGCCCGCCATGGCTCTCCACGATCAGCGGCGGCAGTTCTCCCGCCGGCGCGGTGAAATCCCTGTTCTGGGGTGGATAGAAGAAGCCGTGGGCAACCTGGTTGTCGGAGGTTGGATAGGTGATGGCGCCAGGAACCGACAGGTAGTCGCGGTCGATGTCGATATCGATCGAGTGTCGCAGAATCGCGACCTGTCTGGTTGCCAGATCGAGTGAGACGACGGTGTTTGCCTCCCGGGGGGATGCCACGATCGCCAGCGCCATGCCGTTGCATGCGACAACCCTGGCGATCTCGGTCGAGGGAAGCGTGATCGGTGTTCGTTCACCGGTCTTCGGGTCGAGCAATATCAGGGCGTCGACGCCGTTCGAGGCGGTCCGGACCAACAGCGTGCCATCGGTGTCGACGGCATAGGTGGACGCGCCCAGGTTCCATCCCGGCGCTCCATACTCGACATCCTCGGGCGTGAGATTCGTGTCCTCGCTGCCGGCGCGACGGTAGAGATTCCACCAGCCGGTTCGGTCGGAAACGAAGTAGACGTCCCCTTCTGGCGACCATTCAGGTTGAAAGATCGACTCCTTTTCGGTCCCGGCGATCCTGGTGCGATCGACGATCTCCCCAGCATCATCGAACCGGCCGGTCCAGAGCTCCGTTTCGTCCCAGGGCATGTTCGGGTGATGCCACTCCAGCCAAAGGAGGCGATCGCCATCCGGACTCACCCGCGGATTGGAGTAGAAATCGGCTCCCTCGATGAGGATGCGCGACTCTCCGGCTCCGTCGCCCGACAGAGCAATCGCGGCGATGGAGTTCTTCGGCTCCGACCCGCCATCGAGTGTGTCTTCCCGCACCGCGATCAACCGGCTGCGCTGCCGGTCGAGGGCGAAATCGCCATGCCGAACGTCGTCGATCGTCGTCAGCGGTTCAGGTGTGTTGCCGGCAGTTGTCCGGTAGACGCGCTGGTCGGCATAGTTGGTGAAATAGATCACCCCGTCGAACACGGCAAACGCCGCACCACCGTATTCATGGATGCGGTCGCGGGCGTTGTAGGGCGCGGGAATCATCGTCTCGTGATCGCCGTTCTCCGAGCGCTTGACGATGGCGTACCGCCCTTTTTCCACTGGGCGGGATTCCGACCAGTAGAGGTCCTTGCCATCGATGCACAGGTCCACCAACCGGATTCGATGGCCTGCGATCAGATCGGCACTGATCGGCGATTCCCAGGTTCCGTAGGGGCGTTCGGTCGTCATCGTTTGTCCTTTTCTCTCACGGTCTGCCCTCCTGTTGGCGCAGAGAGTAGCCTGATCGTGGTGGTGCCGTCTTGCCGGACTCCGTACAATCGTGCCAGCCAACGGCTGTGACCATAGCAGGACAGGTATCCACTCGTGACGCTCCGCTCGCTTCTCTTTTCGCAGACTCCCACCGGCAGCCCGGTGGCCACACCGGCTGTCGTCCAGTTCGGCGCCAGTACCGCTACTCCGGTGGCGATCGGCGAACCGGTCACGGCTGGCCCTCTCGAGCTCACGGTGCACGAAGCGGTTTCGGGAGGCGAAGGCACGGAAATGGTCATGGATGCGTGGGAATGGAACCCCGCCCCGCCCGACGGCTACGGCTACGTCGCCGCGCAGATCTCGATTACGAACAGCGGCGACAGAGCGATCATCGTCGACAACGACGATTTCGGATTCGTCACCTCATCCCGCCGGGTCTGGGCCCGGCAGGGACTTGTGGCGCCTGAACCGGCGCTTCGCGCCACACTCGAACCGGGTGACAGCGCCGAAGGCTGGGTGGCCGGTCAGATCGAGGACGGTGACGATTCGATGCTGCTGGTGTTCTCCAACCGGGATCTGGGATCCTGGTCCGAGCGATTTGTGGCGCTGTCGCCTGGCGCTTCCCTTGCATCGAGAGCAGCCGATCCGGTATCCGCCAATGCGGTGGGGCGCCAGGTCGATACACCTGCCAAACCCGGGGAATCAGTGGTGACGGCGGATTGGTCGCTGACGATCACCGACGTTCGTTTTGCCGAGGATGTCGTCGCGCTCTTTCCTGAGGAGGACTATCGAACCACGGCGCTGGCTTCCGCCGATCCGAGCGTGATTCCATTCTGGATTGCATTCCAGCTGGACATTCGCCACGCCGGCACAGTCTCCACGCCGCTGCACTGGCCGGTCGACGCGATCGGACTCGCTTACGCTGATGGATCTGCTGTCGAGGATGTGCGGATACTCAGCGCGCCTTTGCCCGACTTGTCGGGATGGTATCTGCCGGGAGGGCGGGGCGAGGGATGGTATCTGATCGAGCTGCCCTACCAGAGCAGTGGCAATGTGTTGCGATTTCAGCCTTTCCGGTCGGATGCCGACATCCGGTACCTGACCTGGAGTGACGACGTCTCCTCTGCCGCTCCCGAGCCCCTCCCTGATTCGTCTGGCGCGTAATGGACTGGCAGACCTTTTTTCTTCTGGTTGCCATTCTCACCTTTGCCGTGGCGTATTACGGGCTGGCTTATCTGGCGATTCGCGACCTGCTTCGCCGCCCAGCGGTACGCGGGCAGAACAAGGTCATCTGGGCTTTGGTGATCCTCTGCCTGCCGGTCCTGGGGGCGCTCTTCTATGGATATATGGGCGCGACGAGCTTTGTGCCCAGAACCCGATCCGCTCCGCCTGGCCGCCCCGAGAGCAAGGGCCGTCCGTCTGATTGAGGCAGGGGAAGAATCTGATTCCGGACGTATACTGCCTCGCGTGAACGAACCGTCGCCTTCCACCACGATCACCCGCCAAACCGCGATTTTCCATTCGCCGCTGTTCGCCAGCCACGACGAGCCGCAGCACGTCGAGAATCAGCGCCGCCTCCAGGCCATCGAACGCCGTCTGCAGTCCAGCGACCTGCTCTCCGGGCGGGCGTTGCCCGATTTCGCCGAGGCGCCCCTGGCGCTGGTCGAGCTTGTGCACAACGCCTGGTATGTGGAGCGACTCGATCGCCTGGCGATGGGCGGCGGAGCGATGCTCGATTCGGACACCTATATCGGCGCCAATTCCTACGATGTGGCGCTGAGCGCGGCCGGGGCGGCGGTGGCGGCGGTCGACTGGGTGCTGGAAGGGCATTCACCGACGAGTTTCGCCCTGGTCCGTCCGCCGGGCCATCACGCCACACCCGAACGCGGCATGGGCTTCTGTTTGGTGAACAATGTCGCGGTGGCGGCCGTTCGGGCGCTCCAGGCCGGTCTGGAGCGGGTGGCGATCGTCGACTGGGATGTGCACCACGGCAATGGCACCCAGGATGCGTTCTACTCGTCTGACAAAGTGTTGTTCTGTTCCGTCCATCAGTACCCCTTCTATCCCGGTACCGGCGCCTACGATGAGCGAGGCGAGGGTCCGGGCGAGGGACTGACGGTCAATGTGCCGCTGCTGGCAGGTCAGACGGATGCCGAGTATCTGCATGTCTTCAACCATCTCTTTCTGCCAGCGCTCAGGGCATTTCGTCCCGAGCTGATCCTCATCTCCGCCGGGTACGATGCGCACGTCGCCGATCCGCTGGGAGGCATGAAGCTGACGGAAGCTGGTTTCTCAGCAATGACCGGCATGCTGCTCGATGTGGCGTCCCAGAGTGCGGATGGGCGTGTGGTGGCGGTGCTCGAAGGGGGGTACGATCCGCCCGCTCTGGCCCGAAGCGTCGAAGCAACATTGCGTACACTCGATGGTGAGCGAATCGGGGTATAGTTTTCTCTGGTTCCCCGCACCGCCTATCCCCCTCGTCCAAAATCTGAAGGACCGGCACGTGTCAGTGAACAGGATGGATCCTCCCAGAACCCCACCTGGCGCCGCAGTACAGCGTCAGGAGGATGAACGTCAGCGGGAACTGGCCAGGCTGGGATCGCAGCAATCGCAAATCGATGAGTTGCGCCAGGCGCTTCGCGAACTGGCGAGCCGGCAGGTGCGCATCGAGGAGATCATCCGCCACTACGAAGGCGGCGTGGCTCAGAACAAGATGATGCTCGATCAGTTCCGAGCTGAGGCGCAGCAAACCGCCCAGGCGCGCGCGCTGGACGAAAACCGCACCCGGCAGACGATCAGCGACATGGACCAGCGGCTCGATGACGCGACCCGCCCGATTCGCTCGCTTCAAGCGCACGTCAACGAATTGCTGGAGAGCTCCCGTCGTCGCATCGACGATTCTGGCCAGAACCAGCGCCGGTTCGAAGAGCTTCGAGCCATGATCGACCACATTCAGGCGGTCAACGATCGCAACAATGTGGCGGTTCATCAGGTTCGGGATACGGTCGAGGGGGTCAAGGGCGATCTGGAACAGGTGCGGCGCGATCAGATGCGCAATGAAGACGCGGTGAAGATCGTCGATCAGGAAACGAGACGGCGAATCGCGGAAGTGGCCGAATCGGCCGAGTCGGTCGACTCCCGCATGGACGAGCTCCGCGCCGATATCAGTCACTCCCTCGATCTGATCGACGAAACGCGACGTTCGCTCGTTCATATCGACCCCACATTCGATGAGCTCCGCAAAGCCGATGGCGATCTCAAACAGGAGATCGGCAAGGTCAACACGCAGGCTATGGAGCGCCACGATTCGCTCGTCGACCGAATCGACGAAACCCGGCAGTTCGCCGATGCCCAGATCGCCGAAGTCCGGCAAGCGCACGATGCGCGCGTCGACCGGTTCAACGAGCGGCTCGACGATGCGATCGATCAGTATCGCGAGCTTGGCGCCCGCATCAGTGGGCTGGCCAACGCGCTGGAGCAACTGAAGCTGGCCGACGAAGGCATTCGCCGCGATCTCTGGCAGCTTCACGAGCAACGGGTGCGGTTGCGTCTCGAACAGGCGCAGGAAGAGCTCGATCGCTTTTCCGGGATGCGGCGGGGTGACGAGCCGGCCACGCCCGGTCCGGCGGCTCCCCCTCGTCCCGCCGACCGGTAGCAGGGTTTGCCTCGTCCTTCGCGCCGGCGCCGCCTGGGTCCAGGACAGCTGTCCCATCTGGCGAGCTATGCGCTCGTCCCGGTTGTGGCGCTCTCGGCCGGTGGCGCGTGGCTGCGGTTGACCGATGGCGATTGGCGCCGCCCCGGACTTGGCGTGCTGCTGACCATCCTGGCCAGCGCGCTCGGTGTTGTCGCGGCCGCCGTCAAAGCCCGCGCTTCGGCCATTCTGATGGTATTCTCGCCCCGTCCCGTGCGGGCAATTGCGATTGTCTCGCTCATCGCCGGGCTGTTGGCCATGTTGCTCGGATGCGTGATTGCATCTGGCGCGGCCCGCGACGATCGCCTTTGGCGGAACGTGATTGGCGAAGCCGCCATTGGCGGCGGCCTGAGTCTTGGCCTGGCGGGATTCTTCACCCTCTTCTGGGCGTTCGGACTGGATTATCTGGGCGAGCGGATCGAGGACCGAGCGGGAGAAGAGTGGTAGGGCAGCCACCGCATTCGCGATTCAGGTAGCATGAGCGAAGCCACCGCAACTCCGCAGCAGATCGCGACGTCGGAACGTCGTCTGGCGTTGACGGCCAGGCAGCTGGAAGGGCTGTGCCTGGGCATCCTGGCCATGCTGAGCCTGATCACCCTGTTGCGTATTCTGGGAAACGGCACCCTGATCGGACAGGACTCCGCCACCCAGTTCTATCCCTGGTACTCCTATCTCGGCGAGCGCCTCCGCGACTTCGACATCCCCTCCTGGAATCCATCCCAGTTTTCCGGCGCTCCGTTTGCCGCCGATCCTCAATCGGGATGGACCTATTTGCCGGCGATGGTCCTCTTCACCGCGCTGCCACTCTCATTGGCCATCGCGGCCTATCTCTCTTTTCATCTCCTCCTGGCCGGGTTCGGGGCGTACGCGCTGGCCCGGGTGCTCGGCATCGGACCGCTTGGCGCGCTGGCCAGCGGTATCGCCTATCAACTCTCGGGTCCGGTCTTCTCCCGGTCGATCTGCTGTCCGGCTCAGTTGCAGGTCATCTGCTGGGTACCGGTTGTCCTGATCGGCGTGGAAATGACGATGCGGCGCACTACGTGGGAATCGCGCATTCGGTGGATGGCGTTGTCCGCCTTTGCCATGAGTCAGATCGTGGCCTCCTGGGTCGGGCAAGGGAGCTATTACGCTGCGCTCCTGGCCGGAGCCTATACGGTCTATCGCGGCGCCATCGATCCTCCCGATCGACTGAAAACCGGCCGACAGCGACTTGGCCTCGTGTTGTTCTGTGGGGTGGGTATTGCCCTGATGACCGCCGGCCTCTCGGCAGCGGGGATTATTCCGCGGCTGGAGTTCAACGCTCTCTCCAATGTCGCCGGAGGCGAGTATCACAATGCCCAGGTTACGGCGGCGGTCAGTGGCGGGTGGCAAGCCGGGGGGACGTTCTATCGAGATGTCACCACCGACCCCTATTACCCGGGGAGTGTGGTCATCGCCCTGGCGGTGATCGGATTGTTGCTGGCCCGCGGCAGATACTCGACCCCGTTTTTCACGTTTGTGGTGCTCATCGCGTTCGTGCTCTCTGCCTCGACGCAAACCCCGCTGCATTCATTCTTCTATATCGTGCTTCCCAGGTTCGAGGCGTTTCACCGGCACTGGCCGGAGCGGATCGCCATGGCTGGCTTCATTGCTATTGCCATTCTGGCCGGAGCGGCGATCGACGCGCTGCCCAGCCTTCTTGGCAAGCATCGGCGTGCGTTGCGCATCGCCGCGCTGCCGCTGGCAATCGCCGCCGTCTTTGCGATCTTTCTCCACCGGTCGGGGGATGCTCTTTCTCTGCCTGTCTACGCCGGCATCGGAGTGACAATCGCGGCGGTGCTGGTTGTCGGGTATGGCGCAAGTCAGCAGCGAGCATGGGCAACATCCGCCCTGCTCGTTGCCGTGCTGGCAATCGAGCTGTCGATTGCCAATGGCGTGATGGCTCGCAATGGTCCCTATGGCGGTTACTTCGATGTCGACCTTGACCAGTATTTCGCTCCGTCGAACGCGGGGCAATTCCTCATCGGGCAGCAACGGGAGCAGGTGACCCGGTTTTTCGGGTTCGATCCCCGCTTGCAGCAAATGTCGGCGGGTCTGCCGGTCTACTACCGCTACCAGTTCGGCAATGAGCGGACCCGCTCCATTGTGGTCAACAATCGAGCCACGCTGCACGGGCTCCACGATCTTCAGGGGTACAACCCGGTCCAGCTCCAGGCGTACGTGGAGTACATGACCCTGCTGAATGGCCAGGAGCAGGACTACCACGATGAAAATGTCCTCCCCTCGGGACTCGATTCTCCGCTGCTCGACATTCTCAACGCGCGGTACTTCGTCATTCCCTCTGATCTGACCGCGGAGGGCGATCCTCTCCTCCAGGAACTGGCGCGAACGTACGTCACCGTTTTCGACGATGGATACACCCGTGTGCTGGCGAGGCCGACCGCATTGCCGCGCGCCTGGATCGTGCACAACGCCGTCCAGGCGGCGGGTCTCGACGGCGCGGTGCTGGTGAGTGACGGAACAATCGATCCGTCCCGGACTGCGGCGATCGATGGCCCTATCCCCTCGCTGCAGCCGGTTGGCAGCATGCCGGAGTCGGCGACGATCGTGTCGTATGAGCCGGAGCGGATCGTGATCAGAACCGATTCGCCGGCAGATGGCATCCTCCTGCTGAGTGAGGTCGACTATCCGGCGTGGCGGGCCACAATCGACGGCGTGGAGGTCGAGATACAGACGGCGTTCGGCCTCATCCGGGCCATTCCGTTGCCTGCCGGGACGCATACGGTCGCGTTCGAATACGTCGCGACGGCGGAAGAGAACGGACTCATCGTGACCTCGACGACGGCAGCCGGGATCGTCGCTCTGCTTGGCATCCTGGCGTTCCGCCGCCGCCGCATGGGCCAGCTTTCCGGCGAAGCTGAGGAAAAGTTGTGAAGAAGTGGGTTGACACTCCTGTCACGGTTTGTTACGTTGGTCGCATCCTGCAAATACTTCGGCAACGAAGCCGATGAGCATGCGGGTTTTGACTTGCCCAGGTGGCGGTGACTCGGTTGGTCAAGCCCTGGCGCAATTTTGGAATCATGCGATTGTCTGACCGTGGCTGGCAGACGATCAGAAGTACCGGTCCGGTGGCGGTGGCACGCTCCGGAAGAGGATGTACAGGAGGATCACAGGTCAACCAATTTCCCGTCGCCTGCGGGACGGCTGAGGGGCTGCTCGGCTGATTTGTCACTACGGAGGGATTCTTTTGGCTGGCACAACATTCCGAGTTCGCAGAGAAGTGATCTTTGCGCTCATCGGCGTTCTTTGCGCCACACTCCTCTTACCACTTGCCACGTTGGCAGACACAAACCTGGTGGTTGGCGGCAAAGCCGTCATTGCCTATGCAAACGGCGACCAGGTCCGGCTGAGACAGGACATCGGATACGAAGCAACGCTCCTCGCCAATTACAGCGAAGGGACCGTTGTGGACGTCGAGGATGGCCCGTTCACCGATTCCGCGGGGAACTACTGGTATAAGGTCACCGTCGATACGCTGACCGGATACATCATTGCTGACTACCTCGCTCTCGAAAGCGGCGTTCCCCTCGAAACCATTGCCCAGACTGAAGAAGAGGCTCCCGCCGAAGCGGCCACTGAGTCAGCGTCGGCTGGCGCGGCCGGTGTCGTGATCGGGCTTGCCTATGTGGCCGGCACCAATGGTGACGGCGTTCGCTGCCGCACCGGTGCGGCGTCGACCAGCCCGGTGATCACGGTTGTGCCGGAAGGCTCGACGATCGAGCTGACGGGCGTTCCTGTCGACGGCTGGCAGCCGATCAACTGCGGTGGCGTCGGCGGATTCGTTTCCGAGCAGTTCGTGAGCTACAACCCACCGACTGTTCCCGAAGCGGCTCCGGCGGAGACCTCGGGCGATGAAGCCGCTACCGAAGAACCAGCATCCGACCAGCCTGCCGCCGATCAGTCGGCGACCGACGATTCGGCTCCTGCCGATGACGCCGCCGCTGCTCCTGAAGCAGAGAGCGAGACCTCCGCTCCCGTCGCCGGCACGATCACCGGCAAACTGATCGTCACAGGCACCAACGGCGATGGCGTCCGCTGCCGGGCGAAAGCCGGATATGACGGAAATGTCATCACCATTCTGCCGGAAGGCTCGACCGTCGACCTGAATGGCGGCATCCAGGGCGAATGGCAGCCTGTCTATTGCGGCGGAACCACGGGTTACGTGTTCGCGTCATTCCTCGCCGCCACCCCCGACAACGCGTCGGCAGGCGATGAGGGATCGAGCGATGTGATCGTTGCCGAGCTTGCCGTTGGCGGGCCGACCGCGACGGCAACCGTGTCTGGCACCAACGGCGACGGTCTCCGCTGCCGCAACGCCGCCAACTACACCTCCGCCACCATCGCCGTGCTCGCCGAGGGCACCGCGGTCACCGTTCGCGGTGACGCGCAGGGTGACTTCCTGCCGGTGACCTGCAGCGGCCAGAATGGCTTCGCGGCCAAGGCGTATCTGTCGCTTTCAGCAGCGTCGAATGCCGGTACGCCGACAACTACCACCACGGTGGCGGCATCGTCGGGTTCCGCAGTCGTCAACAGCACCGGCGGACTCAATTGTCGGTCTGGCGCCAGCATGTCGGCTTCGGTTCTCACCGTTCTGGCGAACGGAGCCACGATTTCCCTGCGCAGCGGTTCCACAACTGGCTGGCAGGCGGTTCTCTGCAATGGTCAGAATGGATTCGTTGCTTCGCAGTATCTGACGGCGAGCAGCTCGTCCGGTTCCACCACAGGGGGTGACAGCACTTCCGGCGCTTCCGGCAGCTTTGTTGTCGGCGCCTCGATGAAGATCTCCGGAACGGGCGGTGGCGGTCTGCGCCTCCGGTCGGCCGCGAACTACAACGGTTCGGTTCTCGCCGTCATCGGCGAGGGTGCGAGCGTCACGGTGCGGAGCGGCAGCACGGGTGAGTGGGTGGCAGTCAGCTACAACGGCACCAACGGATTCGTGCACAAGGACTATGTCTCCGCGACGACGGGCAGTACCGGCAGCACGGGCAGCGGCACCACGAATCCGGGATCGACCGGCTCGACCACGACCGCTCTGTCCAACGGCGATCACGCTCGTGTGACGTCCAGCCTGAACCTCCGCTATTCCGCGAGCTACACCGCTGGTGTGGCGGCGGTGGCGCCGGCGGGCACCGTGGTCAAGGTCACCGGTTCAGCCTCCTCCGGGTTCTACCCGGTGAGCTGGGACGGGCTGAATGGCTTCATGCATGGCGACTATCTGACCAAGACCACCCAGGCGCTCTCTGAGCGTGGTGGATCGGCGGCGCAGCCCGACGGTTCGACCGGTACGGGCAATACCCAGACTGGTTCGGCGTCCGGCAACTCGATCGTCAGCTACGCGATGCGCTACATCGGCTACCCATATGTCTGGGCCGCCGCCGGGCCGTCCGCATTCGACTGCTCGGGATTCATCTACTGGGTTGTCACGAACTCCACGGGCAAGAGCATTGGGCGTGTGCTGACGACGCAGATTTCCGCGGGTCGGGCCGTGAGCCAATCGGAGCTGCAGCCTGGCGATCTGGTCTTCTTCCAGAACACTTATCAGGCAGGTCTGTCGCATGGTGGCATCTACATCGGCAATGGACAATTCATCCATGCGTCGAACCCCTCGACGGGTGTCATGATCAGCACCCTCAGTTCGAGTTACTACGCTTCCCGCTGGTATGGAGCGGTGAGGTTGAGCTAGCCCCGATTCCAACGCAGGGGGAAGCGCTCTGCAGCAGCGCGAGGGAACCAGGCGGAGAGAGCAACTGCTCTCTCCGCCTGTTGTTTTGTGTCCGGGCTATTGCGCGATGAATCCCCAGGTGGTGGCGGTCGCCTGCTGCAGGCGTTGATTGTCGCTCTCGACCGCGATTCGGCTGGCGCTCGACGGGTCCTGCATCTCCTGACCCGACCAATCACCCCACTGATCGATCACGCTCCAGCCTGATTCGGCGAGAAGCGATTCGAGCTCCCACGGGGTCATGCCGTTGACCGGCCGCAGCTCCGATGAAAGGTGGCGCCGCCACACATTGGCATAGATGGGAGACAGCGCCCCCGGCACGCTGACATAGATTCGCCCCGAAGCGCGGAGAACGCGCCTGAACTCGCGGAGAACGGCGAGAGGCTCTGGGGTGAGGTGGAGAACCGTTCGGCAGAAGACGGCGTCGTATGACGCATCTGGGAGCGTCAGGGGAGCCAGCGATCCCAGCCGGAAGTCGATATCGACGCGTGCCTCACCGGCATTCCGCTTCGCCCGCTCGAGCATCTCCCTTGAAAGGTCGAGAGCGGTGACCCGGCAGCCACGCAATGCCCAGGCGATGGCGAACTGGCCGCTACCGCATCCGGCGTCGAGGAGAAGAGACTGATCGCCCAGCCCGAGTCCGGTTTGCCAGCGATCGAGCTCCGCGTGGCGGTCGGCCGATGCGGCGTTGGCCGCGGACATCTCGTCCCACCAGGGCGCGCGCTCGTCCCATGTCCGGGCAGCGCGAGCGAGCCAGTCGGCGTTTCGCTGGCGATCGCTCATGACATCGGGTCCAGTTGGGTCAGACGCTGGCTGGCGCGCCGGTCAGGACGTTTCGCCCGACAGCGGATGCGACGGTGGCCAGGCGAGGCATCAGATCCTCGAATTCGGCGAAATCGAGCGATTGATTGCCGTCTGAGAGGGCCTGGTCGGGGGCGGGATGGACTTCGATCATCAATCCATCTGCTCCTGCCGCCACACCGGCCAGCGCCAACGGTCCAACGAAGGGCCGTTTTCCGGCGGCATGACTCGGGTCGACGAAAATCGGCAGGTGGGAGAGTTTCTGCACAACCGGCACGGCGGCGATATCGAAGGTGTTGCGGGTCTGCGTTTCGAAGGTGCGAATGCCCCGTTCACAGAAGATGACATGAGGATTGTTCTGAGCCAGCACATACTCGGCGGCGAGCAGCCATTCCTCGATCATCATGCTCATACCCCGTTTGAGCATCACCGGTTTTCCGGCTCGCCCGACTTCCTCCAGGAGGTTGTAGTTCTGGCAGTTGCGAGCGCCGATCTGGAAAATGTCGGTGTAGTCATACACATGCGCCACATCGGCGGGGGTCATCACCTCGGTGATGATCGCCAGACCGGTTTCCGCGCGAGCATTGGCCAGGATCTCGAGTCCGGATTTCCCCAGACCGCGAAACTCGTACGGAGAGGTGCGGGGTTTGTAGGCGCCGCCTCGCAAAATCCTGGCGCCAGCGGCGCGGACCGCTCTGGCGGTGCGGATCGTCTGCTCTTCGCTCTCCACCGAACATGGACCGGCGATGACGACAACCTCGTCTCCCCCGATCACGAAGTCGAGAACGGGGATACGCGTTTTCTCGGGATGGAAATCCCAGCCGCTCAGCTTGTACTTCTTGGTGACGCGCAGCACCTGCTCGACCCCACCGAAGACCTCCAGCATCTCATCCAGTGTCGGAGGGAGAGGCGTGGTGCCGACGACGCCGATGATCGTTCGCTCTTCACCGGTCGAGAGGTGCGCTTCCAGGCCCAGCTCCTGGACCCGCCCGACGACGGCGTCGATCTGGGCTCTGGACGATCCGGGTTGCATGACGACGATCATCGAAACGACTCCTGTTGGTGACTCCGGGCGCTGCTAGCCGGCCCGGTTCAGTATCTCGGTCAGCTGTTCATCCGAATAGGCCCATTCGGGTCGCAGCTGCCGGGCATTCTTGAGGTAGACATGTTTGATCTCGGACGCCGATTTGGTGGTATTGACGTGGACGAGGACGCGGACCGCTTTTTGCAGCGATGCGGGAACGTCCATCTCGTGGCTGCACATCAGCGGCACTTCGCTCCAGCCAAGCTCACGAGCCGCGACCGCGGGAAAGGTGGCGTTGAGATCGGGTGAGGTGGTGAAAATCGCGCTGGCGATGTCTTCGGTCTGCAGATCGTTGAGCACGATCAGCGCTTTCACCATCTCCAGTGTGGCTTCCAGGATATCCTCAGACGTGTTGGCCGTTGCCGTCGTTGCCCCACGAATCCCCCGGCAGGTTGTGCCCATAGTCCCGTAACCCTCGCGTTTCCCGCTAGTCCTGTTGTCCGTTTCGGTATGTTGCCGTTTTCATTGCCGAGATGAACGATGTCGCCACGGCCACCTGTTCCGATTCCGGCGCGGCGGCGATGGCGTTGAGCATGGCGCTGGCCACAATGACGCCATCCGCCATCGACGCGGCTTGCGCGACGTGCTGCGGGGTCGAGATGCCGAATCCGATGGCGAGCGGCAGATCGGTGTGGGCGCGAATGCGTTGCATATAGGCGCCGATACCCTCCCACAGCCGGTCGCGGGCGCCGGTCACGCCGGTTAGCGACACGCAGTAGATGAATCCTGTTGCTTTCTTGGCCACGCCCTCGATGCGGGCGTCGGTGCTGGTTGGCGACACGAGAAAGATGAGATCACGGCCCCGTTCCCGCAATGGCACGGCGAACTCTTCGCTTTCCTCCAGCGGCAGGTCGGGAATGATGAACCCATCGACGCCAGCATCGACGGCCTCCGCCGCCAGGCGGTCGAGCCCGTACTGAAAAAACGGGTTGGTGTAGCCCATAAAGACGATGGGCACTGAACCGCCGCGACGCCGAAACTCCCGAATCAGATCGAACGCCTTCTGCAGCGTCATCCCCTGCTCGAGCGCGATCTGGCTGGTGTGCTGCACCGTGGCGCCGTCGGCCAGCGGATCGGAAAAGGGAATCCCGACCTCGACCAGATTGGCGCCGGCCGCGACCAGGGCTTCGAGGAGCTCGGCAAAGCGTTCCGCGGTCGGATAGCCGGCAGTCAGATAGGGCATCAGCGCGGCGCGATTCTCCGCCGCCGCGGCAGCGAAGGCATCAGCGATGGCGTTGGTCGACGATTTGGTCGCGGTCACAGTGTTACTCCCAGCTCGCGGGCGACGGTTTCCAGGTCTTTGTCTCCGCGCCCTGAGAGGTTGACCAGCACGATGTCATCCTTGCTGCGGTCGGCCGCCCACTGCATGGCGTAGGCCACGGCGTGGCTCGATTCCAGGGCCGGAATGATTCCTTCGGTTCGGCAGAGAGCAATGAACCCGCCCAGCGCTTCGGCGTCGGTAATGGGTACGTAGGACGCCCGGCCGGTGTCGTGCAGCCAGGCATGCTCCGGTCCGACGCCGGGATAGTCCAATCCCGCCGAAATCGAATGCGTTTCGATCACCTGTCCGTCGTCATCCTGCAGCACGATCGACCGCGATCCATGCAGAATGCCTTCGCGGCCGGCCACGATGGTTGCCGCATGACTGCCCGGTTCGATGCCATGACCACCCGCTTCGATACCGATGAGCTGGACATTCGCGTCGCCGGCAAATGGATGGAAGATGCCAATCGCATTCGACCCGCCGCCAACCGCCGCCATCACCGCCGTGGGCAAGGCGCCGAGCCGTTCCTGGATCTGCTGGCGGGCTTCGCGCCCGATCACGGTCTGCAGATCCCGCACGATCAGCGGATAGGGGTGCATGCCCGCTGCGGTGCCGAAGAGGTAGAAGGTCGACTCGACATTCGTCACCCAGTCGCGGATCGCTTCGTTGATCGCGTCTTTCAGGGTTCGCGATCCGTTGGTCACCGGCCGGACTTCGGCGCCGAGCAGTTTCATGCGGAAGACATTGGGTTTCTGGCGCTCGATATCGAGATCGCCCATGTAGACGATGCAATCGAGTCCGAGCAATGCGCAGACAGTTGCTGACGCCACGCCGTGCTGGCCCGCGCCCGTTTCCGCAATGATTCGCTTCTTGCCCATGCGCTTGGCCAGCAGCGCCTGGCCGATCGCATTGTTGATCTTGTGCGCGCCCGTGTGAGCCAGATCTTCACGTTTGAGGAAAATGCGCGCTCCGCCGATTTCGTTGCTCAGCCGTTCGGCTTCGTAGAGGGGCGTGGGGCGTCCGACGTATTCAGCGGCCAGACGGGCGATCTCGTCGTGAAATGCGGGATCGGCTTGCGCATCGATCCACGCCTGTTCGAGTTCCTGGAGCGCCGGCATCAAGGTCTCAGGCGCGTACTGCCCGCCAAATCTTCCGAAACGCCCATGTTCGTCGGGAAACGACTGGGACGCGGCGTCCGGTTTGGTCAGGGTGTCAGTCACGTCTGGTGCTCCTTGTCAGGCGCATACTGCTCCGCGAGCAGGTGGAATCGTCGCCATTGACGCTGCGAACGCCAATGATACTCTGGCTCCGTCTGCAGTCGCCCTCCTACCCATTGGAAAACGGATCGATCTCCCGAAACCTGTTTGCCTGTGGCGGCGCGGCATACAATGTTCCTGAATGAGATCAGCTTGGCCATGGTGGTTGGGCGTTTGCCCGCCTCTGGTCAGTGTGGATGGAGATGTGACCCGAGATGAGCAGTCCCACCGACCGGAGAGTGAAGATCGTCGCTACCCTCGGTCCGGCTGTCGCCGGCCGTGAGAAGTTGCGCGATCTCCTGCTGGCCGGGACCGACATGGTGCGGGTCAATGCCGCGCATGGTTCGCCGGACGAGCGGGCCAGGCTCATCGACGATGTCCGGGCGGTGGCCAGCGATCTCGGGCTCAACATCCCGATCCTGTTCGATTTGAAGGGACTCAAGATTCGAACCGGGCCGTTGCAAAGCGACGCCAAGGTGCCGATCGCCCGCGGATCGAAGGTCGAGATCTTTCCCGAACCGGTGGCCTCGGGAGAAGGTCAGATCGGTATCGATTACCCCGACCTGCTGAATGTCATCCAGCCCGGTTCCCGGCTCCTGATCTCCGATGGTCTGATCGAGCTGCTGGTGGAGAAGATCGAGCGCGACCGCGCGCACTGCCGGGTGGGGCGTGGCGGTCTCCTGCTGGCCAGACAGGGCGTGACCTTGCCTGGCGCCCAGATTGCCGGGGGCGCACTGACCCCCGCCGATCGCGAGGACATCGCCTTCGCCGTCAAGCACGCTGTCGACTTTCTGGGGATGAGCTTCGTCAACGACGCCAGCGATCTGGTGATGGCTCGTGGGGTGGCGCAGGCATACGGCGCCGATCCTCCCGGTCTGATCGCCAAGATCGAGCGCCCCGACGCATTGAACAATGTCTATGGCATTGCCCAGCAGGCGAATGGTCTGATGGTGGCTCGCGGGGATCTCGGCGTGCAGCTGCCGCCGGAACAGGTGCCTCGCGCCCAGAAGAACATCATCGCTTGCGCCAATTCACTCGGCGTGCCGGTGATCACCGCCACGCAGATGCTCGAATCGATGATCACCCAGCCAATGGCCACCCGAGCCGAAACGAGCGATGTGGCCAACGCGGTCTGGGACGGCACAGACGCCGTGATGCTGTCGGCCGAAACGGCGGTCGGGCTCTTTCCCATCGAAGCTGTGGAAACGATGTCTCGCATCATTTACGAGGCGGAACGGGATGGTCCCATCCGCACCGGATCGGCGGCGCAACCATTGCCGACCGAAGGGGATGCCTCTCTTTCCATTGCCGATTCGATCGCCCGGGCCACCTATGCCCTCTCCGAGACTGCGCCGGTCGATCACATCGTCGTGTTCACGCTGACGGGCAACGCGGTGCGTCGCGTGGCGAAGTACCGGCCCCGGCCGCCAGTCATCGCCGTCACCACCAGCGAACAGGTCGCGGCAACGCTGAATGTGGTCTGGGGGGTGAAAGCGCTGATCGTGCCGCTGGAAACCGACCCGGACAAGATGTTCCGCATCGCCGGCAACGCTATCATCGACGCCGGCATGGGCACGAAGGGAGAGCACATTCTCATCGTCGGTTCGCTGCCGATGATGAAAGTGGCAGGCAAGACCAACCTCCTGCACATCCGTCGCCTCGGCTCGTGAGGTTCATCGCGGCCGATCGTTCTTGCGACCCATCTGATCGTCAACCCGAGCGGAGCCGAGGGATCTCTCGGTCGCGTCGGGCCACCTGCTCTTTTGCAGCGTTGCCAGACCCGACGGAGAGATCCCTCCACTCCGCTGCGCTCCGGTCGGGATGACGACGTTTGGGGGTGCCCAGTCGGGATGACGAAACCCGGGGTGGTGGGCTACTGCACGATCTTCGGCAGGGTGAACGAGGTCACCAACCCGCCGGTCAGCGGCTGAGCGGTCCAGACCCGGCCCTGGTTGAGCTCGATCAATCGCCTGGCCAGCACCAACCCGACGGAAAATGGCGCCGTTCGCGCACCATACGGCGAACCACTGGACGCCACATTCACCTGCGCTTCGATACCCAGGTCGAGTGTTTCGATCAGGACCGAGTCGCCCGATCGACCTTCCCGCATGGCGCTGTCGATCAACTGCTGGAGGATCGTCGCCAGCTGGTCCGGATCGGCCAGTACCGGCGCAATCGCGAAATCGACCCGCGGCAACAACGTGACGCCAAGCATGGCCGATTGAGGATGGAGTTTCTCGCACGCGGCGAGAACCGCGCCGCTCAGCACGACAGGCTGCAGCTCGACCGCGACCCGCCCCGCGTCGATGTCGGCCAGAACCTCCAACTCGCGAATCAGGGCTTCCTGCCGGTCCAGATCTCGCTGCAAGGCGATCCCCAGACGCTTGAGGGAGGAAGGATCGACGTCCGCCGATCGCAGCAGGCTGTCGGTGTTGCGCTGCAACGCGGAGACCGGTTCCTGCAGCTCTGAGATCACCGCTGCCACCAGATAGCGTTGCGATTCCTCCAGCGTTCGTTGCCGTTGATAGGCGAACTGGAGCCGTCCCGCCATCGTGTTCATGGCCATACCGAGATCGGCGAATTCCTTCTCGCCGGTATCGGGCATCCGCGCCGACAAATCCCCTTCGGCCAGCCGGCGCGACACCCCGCCGATGTCGGTCAACGGACCAGTGAACCAGCCGCTAACGAATGCAGAATAGATCGACGCCACAGCCACGGCATATGCCAGCACCAGACCGAGACGCTCGAAGTCGTGCGACGAGTCGAAGAGGAGCGCGGCGCTGATGCCGACGGTGAGCACGACAACCAGCACGCCGATGATGTGGGCGGTGATCAACCGGGCGGAAATCCTGCGACCCTGTTGATGTCCCAGCGTCCAGAGCAGTATTCCGCCCGTCGCGAGCGACGCTCCGCCCGCCAGCGCCAGCACGCCCAGCAGTTCCGGCAAATCGCTCGTGGGAATACTCAATCCGACGACCGCGACGACAAGCGCCGCCGCCAACGCAACCCCCGCCGCCAGCGCTGCCAGCACCAGCCGTTTCCAGGTGGGTGCGCTCCGAACGAGATCGGAATATGTGGGCGGTGCGTAGGAGTCAGACATGGGTTAGGAGGTTTGGTGCATAGTGCATAGTTGATGGTGCATAGTAGATGGCGGAAGGTAGATAGTAGATAGCAGATGGTAGATGGGTGGGGTGGAGAGGGGCGGTGACCCTTTCCCGGGGCGAGCGATCGACTTTCCAACCGCAACTCCACCATCAACCATCAACTATGAACTATGCACCATGAACTAAGCACCGTCGCACGCGCGGCGCGTCACCAGGGCTCATCCCCCGGCACCTGGCGTCCTCCGAAACGACCCCGCTCCCCGGCGTCCTGTTCCGCGATGGAGACGAGCCAGGTGAGGAATCCATCGTTGGTCATCGCCTGGTCGTGAAAGTGAAAGCGGCCGATTTCGTAGGCGGTTTGCTGTCCCGGCGCGAATGATTCGCCTTCGCCCGCCAGGAAAGCCAGACGGTCGAGTCTCGGGTCGTCGAGCGGGAGCTGTTCGACCCAGTCGGCAAAAGCAAGGAGCGCATCGGCGCTCTGCAGATTCCGCGTGTCGCGCAAGTCGTCGTTGTACCGGGCGCGACGCCAGGTGCTGATTGCGCGTACATACGCAGCCATCGACGTTCTCAGGTCATTCACAGTTGGCACGGAGTCTGCTCCTGGAGAGATCGGGCAATCTGGAAGACAAAGGAGGAAATGTCACAATGAGGACTTGCAATAGATCACCTGTTCTGATAGAGTGTGTACGTACACCTCAAAAGCCGCTTCCGGAAGGACCGGAACAAGCGCACCGGGTCAGAGTATGCCCGTGCGCGCTGGCTACGGCATTGCCTTCTTGAGGATGATCGATAGAAAGAGAGCTCCGCACCATGGCTATGCGCATGCCCCGCTTCATCAAGCCCACCGGCGCTGTCCCGAGTGCCTTTGCCGACACGCAGCTTCGCCCTCTTGGCGAACCAGCGGCCATCATTCCGTTTCCCGGCGCGTTCGAACAGGAAACGACGACCGGGCCGGTCAGCCGGGTTCCGGCGCGCGTGCAGCTTCGCACCCGACGGCTCAGCGACAACCAGCGTCCAGAAGAGGACCGGTACGAGGCGGCGTTCATCGCGTCCGACGCCTCGCCGGTCGAACTGCTCCGGTCGCTGACCGCCATGCTCGAGGAAGTCAACGATTTGAAGCGTTCGGCCTCCATTGCCGAGCCGGTTATTCTCGATATCCACCTCATTGCCGGATGATCGAGTGGCGAATCCGCAGTCAATCAGCCGCGCCGCCGGCGAACCGGTCGAGCGCGAACAGGGACGTGTCGTGGCGGGTCGATCCGTCGATCACCAGATCCGCCACGATCTCTCCCACCACCGAGCAGAACTTGTAGCCATGCCCGGAACATGGCGAGACCAGCACTACCGAATCGTGCGCCCGGCTCCGATCGATGATGAAGTGCTCGTCCGGCGTGTTGGTGAAGATGCACGAAGCCATTGACATCACCGGTCCTGACGCCGCCGGGAAGTAGCGGTCGGTGAACTGGCGCAGGATCGCCTCGTCCCGATCATTGGGGTCGCGGTCGAAGTTGTCCGGATCGACCATCTCCTCGAAATGGTGATAGCGCCCCACTTTGAAACCGGGAATCCCAGCCACGGGGAATCCGTAGTACCGTCCTTCTTCGACAGTCAGATTGAACACAGGAAACGCGTCCGGCGAGAAGTGGGCCGGTTGGGTGGGCTGGAACCAGCAGAGCACCTGCCGCTCCGGAGAGAGCAAGGGCGAGAGCTCGTCCGAAAGGGCGCCATTCCAGGCGCCGGCGGTGAGCACCAGCTGTTCCGCTTCGTAGCTGCCTCGATTGGTGGTCACCCGCACACCGTTGGGCGTCGACGTCCATTCGAGCACCTGTTCCTGCGCATGGACGACTGCGCCGGCGTTCATGGCGCCGTTGACATGCGCCACGACACATCGCTCCGACAGCAGGTAGCCGCCTTCCGGTTGCAGCAATGCGAAGTGCCCGTCCGGCAGTTGATAGCCGGGGAATCGTCCGGCAAGCTCCGCCGCGTTCAGCACCTCATGTTCCAGATCGTGCAGTTCGCAGGAGCGGAGCGCCCCGGCGAAGACCTCGCCCTCTTCGGGACTGGCATCCACCGACCCGGTGATGTACAGCAACTGCTCCCCGGCTTCGTCCTGCAGCGATCGCCAGAGCTCGTACGCCCGTCGCAACAACGGAACATAGGAGGGGTCCTCGTAATAGGCGAGCCGGATGATCCGGTTGACTCCGTGGAACGACCCCATCGTGTGCGGAACGTTGTAGCGCTCCAGCGCCAGAACGCGGGAGCCTCGCCTGGCGAGGTGATAGGCGGCGGCGGAACCCATACCGCCGCAGCCCACGACGATGACATCGAACTGCGTTGTCACGACTCTTGCCCTCTCGTTCTCTGGTCGGTCAGGCCGGCGCGTTCACCGGTGGCTCGGCGGAATCTTCGGCAATTTCCGACAAGCGCAGGCTGCCAGGTCCCGTCACCGATTCGATATCTTCACCCCATACCCTGAACGCCGCCGAGATCAATGCCGCGACAGGTGGACCAAGCAAGACGCCCGGAATGCCCATCAGGGTGCTTCCGATCAGAACAGCGATCAGACTGACAAAGGGTGAGATGCGCAACGTCCTGCCGAAGACGCGCGGAGACGTGACATAATTCTCGAACTGCTGATAGATCAAACACGCTACAACGATGATCAGGAATTCGGTTGTTCCCTGGGCGAGCGCCAGGATGGCGAAGATGCCCGTTGCCAGCGTCGCGCCGACGATCGGCACCGCGTCGAGCACAAAGGCGATCACAGCCGCGACCAGCGGGGAGGGGAGATCGAGAATGGTGAAGAGCGCGAAGGTGAAGAGAGCGAAGAGGGTCGAGTTGATCATCTGACCCACGATGTAGCCACTGACTACACGGATGACCTCTGGCACCAGCCGCCGCACCTTTTCTTCCTGACCGCGCGGCAGCCCCCGCCCGAGACTCTTCAGCGTCTCGTCGCCGGTGGTCAGAGTGAACGCCGCGACGGCGATCGCCGCGATGAGCCCGGCCAGAATGCCGAAGATGGTCATCCCGCCGCTGATCGCCTGTTCGACATCGATTTCGGGTACAGCGCTGTCCGATGTCTGCTCATCGACATACCGGATGATGCGGGTGTAGAGCTGCGGTTCCCGTTTCTCCAGGAAGGAGAGGGAGTCTCTGGCGTAGGTTGGCAGATTGTTCCAGAAATCGGCGGCTTCCTCGACGAGCGAAGGCACGACCAGCGCAACAAGGAGGGCCAGTACGGCGATCGTCGACAGGAGAACCGCCACCACGGCCGCTCCGCGACTCATACCGCGCCGCTCGAGTCTCCAGACCAACGGGAAGAGCGCTGCCGCCAGCAGGAAGCCGAGGAAGATCTGCATCAGCACATCTTTGGTTTCGTAGATGAACCAGAGGAGTCCCAGGGTCAACAGTACCCGGAGGACAGTTCGCCAGGGCAGCTCCATCTCAGTTCTGGTCGTTCCCGGCGGGGGTGGTGTGCCGGGGTGCGTTCCGAGCACATCGACGACGTCGGCAATCGGTCCGTCGTCGTCAGGCGGCAGCGCCGAACCTCTGATGATGTCATCCATCGAAGTGCACTCCCCAAAACCACGAAATCTCCTGGCCAAGTATGCAATACCGGCCCTTCGGCCAGGCTCAAACGGTTGTCAATCGTGATGCCGGAGAGTAGCGTTGTGGGAACGTCTGAAACGAGACACCCCGGGAGGGGCGAGGGAGACTGGATGGGCACCGCAATTGACGCACTGCGCGAGCGCATGGCCACGTACTACGACCTGACGATGACCGGCTCGCTCCTCACCTGGGATCAGCTGACCATCATGCCGATCAACGGCGGTCCAGCCCGGGCGCACCAGATCAAAACGATCGAGATGATGAGCCACCAGCTCCTGGTCGGCGACGAAACCGCCCGTTTGCTCGACGCCGCCGAGGCTGAGGTGGCCAGCGGCAAGGGTTCGGAGGTCGAGCAATGTCTGGTTCGGGTCACCCGTCGCGATTTCGAGCGTGCCGTGCGCGTGCCGGGCGAGCTCGTTGGCGAGATCGCCAAGGCCGCGGCCGATGGCTATGCGGTCTGGACCGACGCAAGGGCAAATGACGACTTTCCGGCATTTCTCCCCGCGCTGGAGAAGAACATCGAGCTGCAGAAGCGATACATCGACTGTTTCGACGTCGCCGAGTCGCCCTATGACGTGCTGATCGACAACTACGAAGAAGGTTTGACCAGCGCCGAGATCTCGGCGGTGTTCGACGGCATCAAGCCCTATCTGCGACCGTTGATCGACCGGGTCGTGGACCGGCAGGAAGCGGTTTCAGACGAATTCTTCCGGAAGCCTTTTTCGCTGGCGGGGCAGGAGGAGGTCGGACTCTGGACCGCGGAAAGACTCGGTTTCGATCCAGCCAGCTGGCGGCTCGACCCGACCGTCCATCCGTTCCAGTCATCGATGTCGATTCAGGATATCCGGCTGACGACGCGGTACAACGAGAACGATCTCTTCGATTCGCTCTTCAGCACCGTTCACGAATTCGGACACGGCATCTACGAGCACCAGATCAGTATGGACCTCGAGCGGACGCCGCTTGGCGGTGGTTGCTCGATGACGTTGCACGAATCGCAGAGCCGTTTCTGGGAGAACATGATCGGGCGGAGCCGTGAGTTCGCCGGTCTTCTCCATCCTGCGCTCGCGCGCGTCTTTCCCGAGGAAATGAAGGGCTCGACCCCCGAAACGACCTACAAGGCGATGAATGTGATGCGACCGTCGCTCATCCGCGTTGAAGCCGACGAACTGACCTATGGGTTCCATATCATCGTGCGCTATGAGCTCGAGCGGGAGATCATCGAAAACGGGATGAAAGCGAGCGACCTTCCCGAAGCCTGGAACGCCAGAATGAAGCAGTATCTGGGTATCGATGTTCCGAACAATCGCCTTGGGGTGCTGCAGGACGTGCACTGGTCGGCGGGATCGATCGGCTACTTCCCGACCTATTTCCTGGGATCGATTCTCGCCGCCCAGATCTGGAAGAAGATGGCGGGCGATCTGCCCGATCTGCGCGATCTCATCGCCGCCGGCGACTTTGCGCCGATCCGGGAGTGGCAGCGAGAGCATTTGCACCGCTATGGCCGGATGTACACGCCCAAAGAGACAATCGAAAAGGTGGTGGGCGGACCGCTCGATCCGCAACCCTACATCGGCTACATGACCGCCAAGGTCAATTCGCTCTATGGACCGGCCGCCTGAACGGTGCGGGCCAGGGCACTGGGATTGGATTGCTTCGGAACGCCGCAAGGGTGTTTCCGGGAGGGAGAGAACGTTTGATGGCCACAGATCGACTCGCAAAACGTCCGTTTGGCTCGGGAAGACTGATGACGCCGCCGATCGCGGTCGGATGTGCGCCGATGGGCAGCATGACCGAGGCATTCGGGTACGCGGTGTCCGAGGAAGACGCGGTCGCCACGATCGCGACCGCCCTGGCTGGTCCGATCAACTTCATCGACACGGCCGCGCTCTACGGCGACGGCGTGAGTGAAACGCGGGTTGGCAAAGGACTGGCGGCACTGGGAGGGTTGCCCGAAGGCGCTGTGCTCCAGACCAAGCAGGGTCGCAACCCGAAGGACAACGACTACAGCGGCGACACCGTGAAGTGGCGCATGGAGCGGAGCCTTCAGCTCCTGGGTGTCGACCGGGTCGATGCCGTCTATCTGCACGATGCGGAATGGACGACATTCGAAGAGGCGATGGCGCCGGGCGGACCGGTGGAGGTCCTGCAGAAGTTCAAGGACGAGGGTGTGTTCGACTATCTCGGTGTGGCGGCCGGTCCGAACGAGGTCGAACTGCAATACATCGAAACCGGGCAGTTCGATGCGGTGATCACCCACAACCGGTACACGTTGCTCAACCAGAACGCCAACCCGGTGATCGACGCGGCGCATGAGCGCGGCATGGCGGTGCTCAACGCGGCGCCCTATGGCAGCGGCATCCTCGTCCGCGGCCCGGAGAGCTACCCGCGCTACGCCTATTCGGAGGCGCCTGACGCCATGATCGAGCGCACCCTGGTGCTGCGGGAGATCTGCGACCGCTATGGTGTACCGCTGGCCGCGGCGGCGGTGCAATTCTCCACCCTCGACCCGCGGATCGACGTCACGATCATCGGCATGAGTCACCCCGACCGCCTGGCCCAGACGATCGAATTCGCCACCATCGAGATTCCCGACGCCTGCTGGGAAGAGATCAACGCTCTTCCTGCCCTGCCGCAGGACAATCCGGAAGAGCGCCGGTATTCGGAGAAGCTGCCGTACGAGAAGTAGCTGGCAGCGGGCGGCCGGCAGCGGGCAGCACGTAGTTCGGGCACCTGTGGCCCGATGGGTGATCTGCCCGCCGGTGCGTCCACCCTTGGGTGTCGCGGATCGGCAGCGACGTCGGGCCAGAGGTGCCCGAACTACGATCTAACTGCCGACTGCCGACTGCCGACTGCCGACTGCCGACTGCCGACTGCCGACTGCCAGCTGCCAGCTGCCAGCTGCCGACCGCCTGCCGCCCGCTCGAATCCCACTTGACATCAACGCCATGCTGCAATAGGTTGCCCCTCATCTGAATCCGGCCGTTTTGACCGGTGCTCGGCGTGGTTGAGAGTGAGGCGTGCAGGTGACGAAAGCATTCGATCTGGTCATCACGGGCGGCGATGTCGTCGATCCGGGTTCGGGCCTGAGTGGCAAGCTCGACATCGGTGTCAAGGAAGGCAAAATCGCGGCGGTCGAAGCTGGTATCGACGCGTCGACCGCGGCCAGGGTGATCGACGCTTCCGGCCGGTATGTCACCCCAGGTCTCATCGACCTCCACACGCATGTCTACTGGGGATCGACGTTCTGGGGGATCGAACCCGATCCGGTGGCGGCGCGGTCGGGTTGCACCACCTGGCTCGACGTTGGATCGTCGGGCGGCTACTCATTTCCCGGCTTGCGGCGACACATCGTGGAAACGAGCAAAGCGAAAGTCTTCGTTCTGCTCAATCTCTCCTCGATCGGCCTGATCGGCCCCTCCTGGGAGCTGGCCAATCCCGACTACTGGGATATCGAGCTGGCCCAGACCATCGTCGAAGCGAACCGGGATGTGATCATCGGCATCAAGGCCCGCATCGATTCGAGCACGACGCGTGGAGTCGGGGTGGCGCCGTTGGCGAAAGCGCGAGAGCTCGCCGACAGGGTCGGCCTGCCGCTGATGACCCACATCGGCGGTGGTCCGCCGACGATCGAAGAGGTCATCCCTCACTTGCGGCCGGGAGACATCCTGACCCATTGCTTCACCGGCAACAGCATGCGGATCATCGACGACAACCGAAAAATCCTGCCCGAGATCAAAGCGCTGAAAGAGGCCGGTTTGATTTTCGATATCGGGCATGGCACGGGGTCGTTCAGCTATGACACAGCCGAAGCGATGCTCGAACAGGGCTACCTGCCCGACGTGATCAGCACCGACATCCATCAGATGGCCATTCAGGGGCCGGCGTTCGATATGCCGACCACGATGTCCAAGTTCCTCAATCTGGGGTTGACGCTGGAGCAGGTGATCGAACGATCGACCGCAGCGCCGGCGGCGGCGATGCGCCGCACCGATGTCGGCTCCCTCGCTGTCGGCCAGGCGGCGGACATCGCGCTCTTCACGATCGAGGAAGGTGAGTACACCTTCCAGGACGTGCGTATGAACGAGCGGAAAGGCAGCAAATTGCTGCGCAACACGCTGACGATCATCGATGGCGAGGAGCTGGAGCGGGTCGAGCTGCCCGATCTGCAGCCATGGGCGGTGTTGCCGGCGCATCAGCGGGGCAAGGTCATCCCATTGACCGAGGTGCCGGCCAAGCCTGCGGCTCCTCTCCTTGACAATCGATAGTTTTCACGTCAGATTGTTGGGGATTTCCAGACAGGAATCGTTCGCCAGAATGGAGGAATGCATCCATGAAGATCGACCAGCGATTTATCGAGCATTTCGCAGCGACTGCTGAAAAGCGGCGCTACACGCGACGTCAGGTCGTGCGCGCGGGCGTGGGATTGGGGCTTTCAGCGGCCGCGATCGGCTCCGTGCTGGCCCGCCCGGCGTTCGCCCAGGACTCCAGCGCTTCCCCGGCGGCGGCCGGTCCGGTGCTCGATCCGATTTCCGGCGCCGAGATGTCCTATGACGACATCGTCGCCGCCATCCAGGCCGAAGGGGAAGTGACCGTCGGCAATTGGACCTACACGGCCACCGATGCCCTGATCGAGCGCTTCGAGCAGTATGTGAGCGACGTCTATGGTGTCGACGTCACCTTGAACTATCTGGGCACCCAGCAGCCGAGCACCTATCTCACCGAGCTCTACGCGGCCGCGGGTGCGGGCAACACTCCACCGCACGACCTGCTGGCCATCGAGGAGAACTACTGGGCGGAAGTGCGGGCGCAGGAGGAAGCGGAAGGGGTCACGCTGCTGGCCGACGTTTTGCCGTCGGGTCTCATTCCCAATGCCGACCGCGTCTTCGAGAACTTCACCCAGTTCCCGACCGCCGTGGGCTTCCAGGCGTCGGCGTCGCCGGGCATCACCTACAACAACGACAATGTCGACTTCCTGAACGACTGGACCGATCTCGCGGACGAGCGGCTGAAGGGCAAGCTCCTTGCCTGGCTGCCGGGCGACATCACCGGCGGCGGCGTGCTGCTCGGCGTCATCGCCGCTCAGGGTGGCGACTACAAGAACCCTGATGATGTGGCGGAGGGGATCCGGTTCCTCGTCGAGGAAGTCCACCCCAACGTGCTCAAGTACACGACCGACACGTCCGAGGCTCAGCAACTGCTGAAAGATGGCGTTGTCGACGCCGTGACCTTCTGGAACTCGCTGGCCCGCCTCCAGTATCTGGATGGCCAGGAGAATGCCGCATTCCTCGTCGCCGCGTCGGGGCAGTATGCGGTGAACGGCTACATGTTCATGCCGGTTGGCGCCGCGCATCCGATTCTGGCCCAGATCTTTATGGACTGGCGCCTGAGCGACGATGCCCAGTTCCCCGATATCGAGGTCTGGGGCATCACCGAAGGCAACTGGGCCGAGTTCCAGGAAGGATTCATGGGCGAGAGTTACGTCGATCTGGTTCCCGACTGGATCAAGGACGTCTATTTCAACTTCTTCCCGACGCCGGAACAGCTCAGCACCCAGTACAAGAGTGTCGACTGGGCCTACTACGTCGAAAACGCCAGTGCCTGGTACGACGAGTGGCTGGCGGGGATCGGTCTCTAGGAGAACGTCCGTGGTAAGCAAACGAGCCGGCTGGGTTTCCAGCCGGCCCGTTCATGGCGAGTCCGCGGAGCCGTTCGGTTGCTCATCTCATGGCAGAAGTCGTAGTCGATACCCCCGTTCCACCACGTTCGACGGTTGGTGACGAATCCCGGGACTGGCGCAAAGCGCTGACCGGGGTAGGCTTGCTCGCGCCAGCCATCGTGATTGCGATCATCTTTTCCATCATTCCGTTGATCTACCTGATCAACGTCTCGCTGACCCGGGAATCGACCTTTTTCTTCAACAATCCCCAATACACGTTCGACAACTATCGCCTGATCTGGAATCGCTACCTGCCGCATGTCTGGACCACGATCCGTCTGGCCACGCTGGCCTCCCTCTTCTGTCTGATTTTCGGATATCCCTTTGCCTACATTCTGGTCAGAAAGGTGCAGTACCGCGATCTGGTCCGCATCCTGATGACCTTTCCGCTCTTCGGGCCGCTCTACCTCACCTACGGCATCCGGTTCGTGTTCGGGGTGAACGGCCCACTGGCGCCCCTGTTCGACTTCATCGGCGTCGACAGCCGGACCCTGCTCTTCGCCTATCCCGAGCAGATGACGATCTTCGGTATGGCGGTCTTCACTTTCCCCTTCATGGTGATGAATGTGGTTGCCGCGTTGACCAATGTCGACCCGACGCTCGAGGAAGCGGCGCGGACCCTGGGATCCCGCCCCTGGCAGGTGTTCACCCGGGTGCTCTTTCCGTTGAGCTGGCCCGGCGTGCTGGCCGGATTCCTGATCTGTTTCGGATGGAATCTCGGCGTTTTCATCGTGCCCATGCTCCTCGGTAACATCGAGCAGCAGCGGGTGCTGTCGCTGGCGCTCTACCAGAAAGCGATGAGCCAGTTCGACTACGGTCTCGGATCGGCGATGGGCGTCGTGCTGATGCTCCTGGCCTTCACCGTCACCTGGCTGTCACTCCGCTTCTCCCGGGGAGCGCTGGCCACATGAGCGAGACCACCGCAATCGGCGGCCCCTCCCGCTTCAGAAGCTCCGGCAGATGGCTGACCTCGGGTCTCCAGCACGCCTACATCTGGCTCTGGATGGCCTTGTTCGTGCTGCCGTTTCTGACCACGGTCTATCGCTCGCTCGAGGACCCGAAAGGGGGATACTCGTTCGAGGGATACAGGTTTGCCTTTGGCTCGTTCCAGGACGCGCTGATCCTGTCGTTGCAGACAACGATCGTCACGATCGTGCTGAACATCCTCATCTCCATCCCGGCCGCGTATGCGATCGTCCGGTATCCGATCCCGGGCAAACGCACGATTCTGGCGGCGCTCAATGTGTCGCTCTACACGCCCGGCGCTGTCATGGGCCTGAGTCTCTCGCTGCTCTTCGCCTACCGGCTCAGCAGCATCCAGGGGTCGTTCTGGGCGCTGGTGGCGGCGTATGTCGTTGGGACATTCCCTCTCATGCTCATCCCGGTCATTGTCGCCCTGCGCGATCTCCCGACGGTGTTCGGCGAAGCGGCCAGAACCCTGGGAGCCGGCCGGTGGCGGACATTGCTGCGCGTGGAGATTCCGCTGCTTGGCCCGGGGATCACGGCCGGCATTCTGCTGACATTCGTCATCGTGTTCAATGAGTTCCTGGTGACGCTCTTCATCGCCGGCAAAGGCAACCAGACCGCCGCGCTTACGATCTACAACATCCTGGCCAGAGCCGGGTTTGCTCCCTCGACCGCCGCTCTGGCGTCGATCATGCAATTCACCTCATTTGTCGTCGTTCTGCTCTTTTTCAAGGTCTTTGGATCGCGGTATCTCAAAGGCACCTATCTGGGCTAGCAGCCGGAGTACACATGGCGCGCGTCACCCTTCAGGATGTAACAAAACGGTATGGCGACACCGTCGCCGTCGATCGGGTCAGTGCCGAGATCGCTGATGGCGAATTCGTGACGCTGCTCGGCCCCTCCGGATGCGGCAAAACCACGACGCTGCGGATGATCGCTGGCCTGGTGGAGCTGACATCGGGTCATATCCGGTTCGATGACCAGCTCATGGATAACGTTCCGACGCACAAGCGGAACATCGGTCTGGCCTTTCAGAGCCACGCCCTTTTTCCACACATGTCGGTGGCGAAGAACATCGCGTTTGGGCTGACCAATCGGCGCGCTCCCAGAGCGGAAGTCCAGGCGAAAGTCGAGGAAATGCTCGACATGATCGAGATGACCGGGATGGGCGACCGGATGCCCTCGCAGCTCTCGGGAGGACAGCAACAACGCGTGGCGCTGGCGCGCATGCTGGCCACCGATCCGCGCGTTCTCCTCTTCGACGAACCGCTTTCCGCGCTCGACCGCAATCTGCGCGACACGCTGAAGTACTCGATTCTCGAGCTGCAGCGTCGCACGAAGAAAACCGCGATCTACGTGACCCACGACCAGTCGGAGGCGTTCGCTATTTCCGACCGGATCATGGTGATGAACCAGGGCCGGGTCGAACAGGCGGGCACCCAGCTCGACATCTACCTCCGGCCGGAAACGGAGTTCGTGGCCAATTTCGTCGGCGACAACAACACCCTGCAGGGAACCGTTCGGGCGATCGAGCCGGGAACCGACGGGATTCGCGAGGTTGTGGTGGATTGTTCCGGCATGACGGTGCGCGCGATTGCGCCCGCCGATCTGGCGGCCGGCGACGCCGTGAGTGTTTTCGTCCGCCCCGAACACATCGAGGTTCTGCCCGATGGCAGCCGGGAGGGTCAGGATGGTGTGCTGCGGGGCAAGATCGTCCAGCTGGTGTTCGAGGGGCCGACGCTGCGCATGACCATCGACGCCGACGGCGTGCCCCTCCACGTCAGTGTGAGCGGCACCGAGCGACTGGCGTTGCTCGACCAGGCGAACGCCTCGGTCTGGGTCGAGCTCCGCAATCCCTCAGTGGTGAAGAATCCCCCGGCGGTCTGAGCCGCTTATCGCCGCGGCCGGTTGTCGCATAGCTCCTGGCCGGGGATGTCGACGCGGGTTCGGTAGACGGAGCCGGTCGAGACTTCGGTGATCATCAGCGTTTTGCCGTCGTCTCCCCCAAACGCGCAGTTCGTCACCTGATGCCCCGGAATGTCGATTTTGCCGGTCAGCGTGCCGGATGGGTCGAAGATGTCGACCGCGCTGCCATTGAAATGGGCGACATAGAGGTTGCCTTCGGCGTCGAACGCCATGCCATCGGCTCCGGACGGCTCATAGGTCGAGGCCCAGACGGTGCGCTCCCCCACTGATCCATCACTGCCGATCGCATAGCGCAGCAGCCTGTTGCGCATTGTTTCGGCCAGGATCACAGCCGACCCATCGGCGGTCAGCGCCACCCCGTTGGGAAAGGCCAGACCGGTATCGAGCTGCTCCAGGCGTCCGTCCGGAAAGTAGCGGTAGAAACCGCCGACCGGGTTCTCGAGCGAGGTTGCCCAGGGGTCGGAGAAGTAGGCGACGCCGTTGGCGTCCAAGACCAGATCGTTGGCCCCATTGAGCGGCTTGCCTTCGAATTGGTTGACGAGGATCGTCGCTTCGCCATCCGGGGTGATGCGCATCAGCCCGTGAATATGTTCGCCCTCGTCAGCCACATAGAGCGAGCCGTCCGGATGGAACGCCAGACCGGCCGGAATGCCTCCGGTGTTGAAGAACTCGCTTACCTCGCCGTCCGGTGTGGCTCGCAGGATGGCGCTGGTCAGCCAGTTGACGAAGTAGAGGTTGCCCTCGGCGTCGAAACAGGGTCCCTCCGGCGACGTCAGTCCGGAGACGAAGACCTCGACGGGATATGGGTGTTGCATCGATTGGGACTCCCTTGTTGGTGAGCGGATGTGCTGGCGTGAGGGTAGCAAGGAAACGGGAAACTGTCCCTCACTCGCGAGCGGCAAAAATCCCTCACCCCCGGCCCCTCTCCCTCACGGGAGAGGGGAGTCAGGACAAACGAAGAACCCTCTCCCGCGGTCGGGAGCCGGGACAACAACACAGAACCCTCTCCCGCGGTCGGGAGAGGGCAGGGTGAGGGACATTTCCGCAATCGAGAGGGTGCGGCGTGAGGGACATTCCGGCGGCTAGTCGAGGTGCTTGCCTGGACAGCCGGGGATGAATCTGGGCACCTCTTCGGTTTCCGCTTCCGTGATCACGGGAGCCGGTGCTTCGCCGACGAGCTGCGCGGCTGCCGCGCCGATCTCATCGACCTGGTCGCGCATGAATCCCTGGGTGGTGTAAGTGATCTGACCCTGCTGGTCGATGACATAAACCGCAGGGGTGCCGAAAACATCGAATGCCTTCGACAGCGGATAGTCATCCCCCTCAATGAGAATGGGGTATTCGATACCGCTGCGGCGAATGAACGAGCGCGTCACATTGGCCGAGTCCTGCGCGACGCCGTAGACCGTCAATCCCTTGTCCGCATATCGCTCCTGAAGCCGGTTCAGGAAGGGCATCATCGTTTTGCAGGCAGGGCAGGAGCTCTTGTAGATGGCCAGAAGCACTGGTCCTTCGGTCAGCTTGTCGCTGATCGTGTGCTCTGCGCCGTCCTGATCGGGAAGTGTGGTTGTCAATAAGGGGGCTGAAACCCCGGCTTCGAGTGGCATTGTTCCTCGATTCGATGGTGAATTCCGTGCTGTCCGGGCATCGGCGCCGTGCGCCACCGGACACCATAATGATACCAAATCGTTCAAGGAAATCGGCGGATTCCACCACTCCAGAATGCTGGCTCGAGCGTCAGAGGTGAAGCACCCAGAGATCATTGACGGCGCCATTGTCCGACAGCCCGCCGAAGAGATAGATCGCCGATTCAAGCTCCGCGGTGTCGTGACTCGATCGAGGCGCAGGCATCGACTCGGAAACGGTCAGTTCCTCCCAGGCGAGCTTTTCGCCGGACAGGGTTCCCAGCCAGAGGTCGTTCGTTTTCCCTGCCTCGGTTTGCCCACCGAACAAGATGACTCCTCCCGACGCATCTGACCAGGTAAGGGCCGGGTTGGATCGAGCCGCAGGTCCGGATGCAGGGGTCACGTCGATCCACGAATTGGTGGCGGCATCCATGAGCCAGGCGTCGCCCTGCGGACAGGGACCATATCCGGACGAACACCCGCCATAGAGCAGCGCGTTCGACGTCCTGGCGACCGCGACGACCTCGTGGAGGCAGCGGTTCAATGGTCTCGGGCCCTCAGGCGTGCTGTTTTCCCAGGTTTGGGAGGCGAAGTCGAACCTCCAGCTATCGTCGAAGCGGCCCTCGAAGGTAAATCCGTGAGAGATGAACAGATTTTCATCAGGGTCGGTCATTGCGCCCAGACCGTAGCGCGGAGACGGGGCCGTAGTGGCGCCATCGTCGAGCAGTTGCCAGCTTCGATCGGCGAAGTCGAATCGCCATGTGTCGTTGAAGAACGTCGATCCCGCCTGACCGCCGAAGAGGAGATGTCCTCCGCTTGCGACGGAAGCGTGAGCGGAGCCGAATCTGGCCGCGGGGCCGTCGCCAGGAACTTCCTTCCATGCCGATGTCTGCAGGTCGAACAGCCACGTATCCCCAAGTGCGTTGCCGGCGTCGTCGCGCCCTCCAAACACCATCAGGGTCTGCGATGCTGCATCGGCAGCAAGATGATGATCCCAGCGAGCCGCGGGGATGTCGCCGCTGACCGTGAGTTCCTGCCATTCAGGAGCCGGCAACGCCGATGCGTGCCGCGCGGGAATAGCCAGGGTTACCGCACCGAAGAGAACCGCCCGCCGAGACACCACTGATGAACCGACCATCGAGTCTTCGTCCTTTCGCGTAGAGGTGACTGCTGGTGTCTACGCTGCCGGGTGCTGGTTCGGTTCAGTTGCTCGCTGCTGCATCTGCGAGAATCTGCTCGAGGTCGGGACGGATATGCGCCCACGGCCGCAATTGCTCGAATGCCGCCGCCGCGCTGAGCACCAGGGCATCCTCGGCCCGGCGGCCGACGATCTGCAGTCCAACCGGAAGCCCGTTGGCGGTGAATCCCGCCGGAACCGTGGCCGCTGGATTGCCGGTCAGGTTGAACGGATAGGTGAACGCCGTCCAGCCGAGATAAGTCGTCTCGCTTCCAGCGATCGTGTCTGGTTTGGTCTGACCCACCGGGTATGCCTCGCAGGGCAGCGTCGGTGTGAGGAGCAGGTCGTAGCTGTCGAAGAAACGGCGCATGCGGTCGTAGTAGGCGTTTCTGCGAATCTGGGCGTTGGCCACATCGACACCGGTGAAACGCGACGCCGACTCGATGACTTCCAGCCGGCCCGGATCGATGAGATCGCGGATTTCGTCGAGGTTGTCCTTGTGCAGACCGGCCATGCCGCACGACCAGATCGTGTCGACGATGTCCCAGGGATCGGGCAGACCGGGATTCGCCGCTTCGACCGTTGCCCCGGCTTCGGCAAACGCCGCGGCGGCCGCTTCGACGAGCGCTACCATCTCGGGCTCGACCGGTGCGTAGCCCAGATCGGGCGACCAGGCCACACGCAGTCCTTTTACCGCCACCGGATCGAGGCTGGCCACGTAGTCAACGCCGCTCGACCAGGACCACCGGTCCATTGTGGTCATGCCGGCGGTGACATTCATCAGCAAGGCGGCGTCGGCAACGGTGCGCGTCATCGGACCCATGTGGGAGGCGTCGAGCATCGAGCTGGCAGGGTACTGCGGCACCAGACCAAACGATGGTTTCAGTCCGAAAATTCCCGAGAAGCAGGAGGGAATCCGGATCGAGCCGGCCCCGTCGCTTCCCTGGGCCAGTGGTCCCATGCCCGCCGCCGCCGCCGCGCCCGCTCCACCGCTCGACCCACCCGGGGTGCGTCCATATTTCCAGGGGTTGTGGGTGGAACCGGTCACCCGGCAGGTCGTTTCCCCTTTCCACCCGAACTCAGGTGTCGTCGTTTTGCCGACGATCACCGCGCCGGCTTCCTTGACGCGAGTGATGAACGGCGCGTCCTCATCTGCGATCGCGTCGGCATAGATGAGCGAACCCCGGGCCCAGACAACGCCTTCGAGCGGGGCCAGGTCCTTGATCGAGATCGGCACACCTGCCAGCGGTCCAGCCGTCCCTGCCTGATAGGCGGCTTCGGCTTCTTTTGCCTGTTGTCTGGCCATGTCACCGGTCACCGCGACGAAGGCGTTGATGGCCGGATCGTAGGTTTCGATCTGGGTGAGAACAGCGTCAGTGACCTCCACCGGCGAAAGCTCGCGCGACCGGTAGCGATCGAGCAGTTCGGTTGCCGGCATGAAACAGAGATCCTGACTCATCGGTTCACTCCTGAGGTGACGGGCTGCCGTTGATGGGTATCCTTTGGATGACGATTCGCTCACCAAGGAGCTACCGTGCACCAGGACTACATCCTGCGCATGATGCAGCAAATCTCCCTATTCATCACAGGGGTCTTCCGGTTGAGGAAGGAGGGCGACCTCGCCGCGGCGCATGACGAGGTCCTTTCCGGCTACGGCCATCTGACCGGTTTGCCGTCGTCGCTGGTGCATGGACTGTCCGAGGATGATCTCCTGACACTGCTCAGCGCTCGGGGCGCGATGCCGGTCGATCGCTGCATCGGACTGGCGGAGTTGCTGAGAGAAGAGGGGGAGATCCTCCTGGCCCAGGACCGGGAGGAAGACGCCTGGCCCCGTCTGGTCAAGGCGCTTCGTTTCTATCTCGAAGCGCTGGCCGAAGAGGGGGATCTGCGGTCTGCCGACATCCCGGGACTGGACGAGGTCGTGGCGCTAGTGTCGTGGCATCCTGTCGGCGATGGTACGCGTTCGCTCCTGCTGCCCTATCTCGAAGCGACCGGTCAGTACGACAAACTGGAAAATGTGCTGAATGCCTGGATGGACACCGGCGATCCGGATGCCCAGGTCGCCGCGACGGCAACATACGAGCGCTTGCTGACGAAGAGCGACGCCGAATTGATCGTTGGCGGCTTGACGCGCAGTGAAGTCGAGCACGCCATTCTCGAGATTCGCGGAGTGGAGCACTATCCAGTCAATGGTTGAACAGCCAACGAGGTTTTGGTGAACGAGTCCATTCCCGCGAACGCGACATTCGAAGACACCGCAGAGCAAGCGTCCGAAAATGCTGGCGTCTACCGGAACATCACCATCGGCATGGTGGCCCTGGTTGCGCTCTTTGCATATCAGGCGCTGGCGGTCACCACGGCGATGCCGAATGTGGCCAAGGCGCTCGATGGGATGTCGCTCTTTGCCGTTGCGTTTGCCGCACCGCTGGCCATGGGTGTCATCGGAATGGTTGGCGCCGGGATCTGGTGCGACCAGAAGGGGCCCGCTGGGCCGCTTTGGAGCGGAATCGTCCTCTTTGTCGCCGCCATGGTGATCGCCGGTCTGGCGCCCACGATGGGCATCGTCGTCCTGGGCCGTGCGGTGAACGGACTGGGTTCTGGTCTGGTCTTCGTTGCGCTCTATGTGGTGATCGGCAGGGCATTTCCCGAAGCCAGACGCCCAGCCGTCTTTGTGGCGCTCTCCGCGGCATGGGTGGTTCCGTCGATCGTCGGGCCCACGCTGGCGGGATTGACGGTGGAGAAGCTTGACTGGCGGTGGGTCTTCCTGACGATGCCGCTGGTGGTGGCTCCCGCCGCCTATCTGGTGCGCCCGGCATTGCGACTGCTTCGTCATGAGAGCGCCGCCCACCCCTCCTGGGACCGGCGAAGCGGGTTGATCCAGATCGGGTGGGCCATCGTGGCGGCGTTCGCGGCGCTGGGACTCCATTGGGGAGGCGAGCGGCGGGACGCCATCGGTATTGGTGCCATCGCAGTCGCATTGGCCGCACTGGCCGTGAGCGCTCCGAAACTCCTTCCCGCTGGTACGTTCCGCGCGCATCGTGGCTTGCCCACGGTGTTCATCTTGCGCGGCATGATTGGTTCGGCCTTCTTCGCCGCAGAGATATACCTGCCCCTTCTCCTGCAGCAGGAGCGTGACCTCTCGCCAGCCATGGCAGGATCGATCCTGACGATCGGCGGGGTGGCCTGGTTCGGCGGGTCGTGGTTGCGCAAGAGACTGCACGATAGTGTCACGCCCGCGCAGTTCATTGGGGCGGGCGCGATCTCTCTGTTCGTCGGTATCCTGGCTGTTTCGGCGTTGGTCTGGGAGACGATTCCGGTGTTGGCCGGTATTGCGGGATGGGGATTCTCCGGGTTTGGAATGGGATTGATCTATTCCTCTCTGTCGCTTCAGACGCTCAATCTGTCGCCTGCCGCCGAGCAGGGCACCAACAGCTCGGCGCTGCAGGTGACGGAGGCGCTTACCGTCTCGGCGGTGCTCGCCTTGACCGGCACGATTTTCATCTCCCTCGAAACACGGTCTGCCAGCGCCGGGTATCTCTTCTGCTTTGCTGTCGCCGGCGCACTCGCTCTCGCGTCCGCCGTGCTGAGCCCGCGGGTTCAGCCTGAGGTGGGTTAAGAGCGACCCGCGGAAGTGTTGACCCAGTTGGAACGATACCGCCGGTTCAAACCGGCGGCTAACACGCCTCAGCCGTCGCAATAGGATCGCAGTCTAAGTCCATCTGGTTGGCCAGATAGACCCGCCGACCTATCCCAGGTGATGCTCATTCCTGGCAACCATTTCCACTGCAGGGAGTGAGGTGTTTTAGCCGTTGGCTTGCAGAACGATACCGCCGGTTCAAACCGGCGGCTAACACGCCTCGGCCGTCGCAATAGGATCGCAGTCTGACTCCATCTGGTTGGCCAGATAGACCCGCCGCCGTATCCCAGGTGATGCTTGTTTCTGGCAACCACTTCTACTGCAGGGAGTGAGGTGTCTTAGCCGTTGGCTTGCAGCCATCGGACCGCGTTCTTGTGCAAATCGGGCCACAGGTGCCCGAACTACGATCCTGCCTGACTGCTGACTGCTGACTGCCGACCGCTTACCCCCGGCCCACGGCCAAACCGTCGTACCCCTGCGCGCCCCAGCAGGCCATGAACCGGTCCCAGGGGACTTCGAATTCGTAGGGGCGTTGGTAGTTGGTGTCGGTCGGGCCGAGGCAGTCGCGGATCACGACGACCTCTTCGTTGTAGCCGATGAAGACCATGGCGTGGTCGTTGCCGAGGACGACCTGCATCTCGCGTCCTTCCGGCGTGATCCAGGTCGCGGGAACCCAGTCCTTGAAGTCGACCGTCGTCTTGATCCAGATCAGGTAGCCGCGCGACAGAAAATACTCGACCCGAAATCGCGATCTGACCCGTCGTGTATCGAGGCCAAATCGCTCGAACACCGGCCGGAATCCTTGGCCGGTCGTTCGGCAGAGGAAATTCCATGAGTAATCGCCCGAGAACATGGAAAAGATGTCGCCGCCGAAGATGAAGGCCCGCTCCCCCTGGAACTCATAGTAGGGCTCGATGCGGGAATCGATGGTGATGGCGTCGAGCTGATCCTGGAGCGTGACATCAAAACCGAAGGTTTTGAGAATCGCCCAACCGGCGTCGAATTCGCAGGTGTAGGGCAGAAATGGACCGGTTTTGCTGGCGGTGGGGATGTAGGCGGTGTAGTGCGATGGATCGCGAATGGGCGCCGGGGTGTTTTCGACGACTTGCTGAGCAGCGGCCCTGCCTGGGGAGACCGCGACCAGCCCGGCCACCGCGCCCGCGGCGGCAGTGAGCAGCGTACGGCGACCGATCACCGGCCCGGACGGCATGGAACGTGCGCGTGCTTTGTCAGATGGATTGCTCGTACTCGAACCCCTTCGCTCTTCTTCATTCTACGGAAGAGCTCTCTTCCTGGTTTGCTGAATGCATCCGCCTGGTTCGGCACACGATTCGAACGTTTCTCTCATGCAAGGCGCCTGGAGTAGGGGATTCCACGATGACCCGATCCTGCAACTGCCCGCAAAGAGCTCGCCTTGCGTCGTTGAAGTCGCGCCGCGTTGAAATCTGTCGTCTCTTGTCCTATTGTTGCGATCCAATCGCAGTATCCGAGTGCCTTAGGGCGAGGAGGGAGAATTATGGGTAAACCTGCGAAGGGTCGAGCGCTGTTGCTCGCCATTATGTCTATCGTTATGGTCGCGGGTGGCGCGTTCATGACGTTCGGTCAGGGCGCTGTTGCCCAGGACGCCAAGATTCTGCGCGTTCACCAGGTGACGTTCCCAGATATTGCCGATCCACATCGGGCCTCATTCTCAAATGAGATCGCCATTCTGGCGCTCAACTACGAGGGTCTGACTCGTCAGGACAGCGAGCTGAACACCGTTCCGGCCGCGGCCGAGAGCTGGGACTTCAACGAAGATCTGACCGAGCTGACCTTCCATCTTCGAGCTGGCCTGACCTACAGCGATGGTTCGCCGCTGACTGCTGAGCGTTTCCGCTTCGCCGTCGAGCGCACCTGTGACCCGAACACCGCCGGTCAGTATCCGAGCATCCTCTTCGACATCGTCGGATGCGCGGAGTTCAATGGCACCGATCCGGCCGATACCGCCGCATACGATGCAGCCAAGGCGGCTCTTGGCGTCAGCGCGCCGGACGATCAGACCCTCGTGGTCAACCTGGTCGCCCCGGCTCCGTACTTCCCAACCGTCGCCAGCCTCTGGGTCTTCTATCCTGCTCAGCAGGAACTGATCGAGCAGGGTGGTGAGGATTGGTGGAAGGATCCGGCCCTGCAGCTCGGCAACGGCCCGTTCCAGATGACCAGCTTCGACGACACGCTCCAGGTTGGTTTCACGGCGAATGAGTATTACTGGGGTGGACGCGCGCTCCTCGATGGCATCGAGTATGTCTATCAGGGCGAGTCGTCGATCGCGATCGAAGCATGGCGCGCTGGTGACCTCGACATCGTCGATGTCGATGCCGCGCAGATTCCGGTCGTGACCTCTGATCCAGCGCTGTCGGCCAACGTCGTTCAGTACGCCGTTGCCTCGACCTACACCCTGTCGATGAACCTGACGCAGGCTCCGTTCGACGACATCAAGGTCCGCGAGGCCTTCTCCAAGGCGTTCGACCGCGAGACCTATTGTGGAATCATCCGCAACGGTGACTGCACGCCGACCCTGAGCTGGATTCCGGTTGGTCTTCCCGGCTCGATCGAAACCGACCTCTTCGGCTTCGATCCTGAGGGCGCCGTGGCGGCTCTCGCAGAGTCTTCCTATGGTGGCGCGGAGAACCTTCCGCCGATCACCCTCTACTTCAGCAGCAATGACACGGCCAACACGGCGCGTGCCGAGTGGGTTGCCGGTCAGTTCCGCGACATCCTCGGTGTCGAGATCACCCTGGCCCCGACGGAAGGCACAGCCCTCGTCGAGCTCCGCAAGGAGCCATCCACCTTCCCGCAGCTCCTGCTGGTTGGTGGCTGGATTCAGGACTATCCCGATCCGCAGAACTGGCTGAGCGTCTACTTCACCTGCGACGCCACGTTCGCCCAGCGCTTCGGCTACTGCAATGAAGCGTTCGATGAGCTCGTCAACCAGGCCGACCAGCTCGCAGATCCGGCCGAGCGCATGCCGCTCTACCAGCAGGCAAGCGAGATTCTGGTCAACGACATTCCTGGTCCGTTCCTCTACAACGGATCGCAGGTTTCGCTCGTGGCTGACGGTGTAACTGGCTTCACCGCCACGCCGCTCGACGTGGAGTGGCCAGGTCAGTTCACCTCACTGCTGACCATCGACATCGAGAGGTCCTAAGGTTCGAAGCCGGGATGGAGCGAAGCTCCATCCCGGCTTTGTCTGTTGCCAGGGGCGGGTGCTCACGAAGCGAGAGCATCCACCTCACGGATGTTCACCTTTGGCCTTTGTTGCAGAGTTGACAACGACATGCTCCAGTTCATCATCCATCGGCTGCTTTGGCTGATCCCGGTCATCATCGTGGTCGCCGCCGTGACTTTCGCGCTGATGCTGCGAGCTCCGGGCGGACCGTGGGATCTCGAGAAACCGATGCCACCGTCGGCTATCGAGAACCTGAACAAGCAGTTTGGTCTGGATAAGCCGGTCTGGTTCGATACTCAGGGATTCAGTGACGCGCGCGATGCGGGTGTGCGTAATCCGATCACCCTGGCCGGTGAGCTGCTCGACACGCAGTTCTTCAACTATCTGGGACGAGTTTTTCGGGGTGATCTCGGCCCGACCTATGCCTCGGTCGGATCTGAGAGCGTCCAGGACGTTATCAAAGACAAGTTCCCCGTTTCACTTCGAATCGGACTGGTGGCGATCACGTTCGCCGTCCTCGTGGGGATTCCGCTCGGTCTGATCAGCGCATTGCGCCAGAACACCTCGGTGGATTACGTCTGCATGTTCCTATCGACACTCGGCATCGCGGTGCCGACTTTCGTCAGCGGACTGATCTTGCTCATTTTCATGAGCCGGATGCTCAACATCTCGCCGATTCGCCGACCCGACGAGTGGCACGGATTCTTCAGTACGGCATACCTGCTTCCCGGCATGGTGCTGGGGCTCGGCACGACCGCCTATGTCACACGATTGACTCGGGCCAGCGTGCTTGAGATCAAGCAGCAGGACTTCATTCGGACGGCGCGGGCGAAGGGTCTGTCACGCACCAACGTAACCATCAAGCACATTCTGCGCAATGCGCTTTTGCCGGTCATCACCATCATCGGACCTGCCGCCGCCGATCTGATCACTGGATCGATCATCATCGAAAATATCTTCGGCGCTCCGGGACTGGGGAGCTCGTTTGTTACCTCGATTGGCAAACGTGACTACTCCATGCTAGTCGGTGTGACGATTTTCTACGCATCATTGATCGCACTGGCCAACATCCTTGTCGATATCAGCTACGGGTTCCTCGACCCGAGAATCCGGACTTCCCGATGAGCCAAACCGCTGCTGAATTCGCCGATTTGACGCTTCAGGACCTGGCGGAGACCGAGGCTCTCGATGAGATCACGCTGAAGCAGCTGGCCCGCCCATCCCGGAGTCTCTGGTCGAACGCCTGGCGAAGGCTGCGCAAGAACAAAATGGCGATGGCCGGACTCATCTATCTGGCGTTTCTGCTGGTCGTGGCGGTGTTCGCATCAGCGATCGCCACCCAGAATCCCGTTCGGGCCGATGTGGCGACGGCAGGCACCTTGCGGCAGGCGGCCTGGATCGAGGATCCCAATCCGCTCAAAACCGGCAGCTGGGATTATCCGCTCGGCACCGACAGCATCGGCCGTGATGTCTTCAGCCGGCTCGTGTATGGCACCAGAGTTTCGCTCGTGGTCGGGTTCATTCCGATGCTGGTCATCATGTTCGTCGGCGTGCCGTTTGGATTGATCGCGGGATACACCGGTGGCCGCATCGACAACCTCATGATGCGCATCACCGACATGGTCTACGCCTTCCCGGCGTTGTTGCTGGCCATCATCATGCAGATCTCCTTTGGCGGCAGCCGGGTGGGAAGTCTGCTCAATGGCCTGGTGCTCCTCTTCCTGAGTCTGTCGATTGTGAACTGGACCGGCGTGGCCAGACTCGTGCGGGGCACAACCCTGTCTCTTGCCGAGAAGGAGTTTGTGGAATCTGCGCGAGCGTCGGGTGCATCGCATGGCCGGATTCTCTTCAAGCACATTTTTCCCAACACACTGGGCGCGATCATCGTGGCTGGAGCGTTCATCATCCCCACGGCGATCATTTCCGAGGCGGTGCTCAGTTACCTCGGTGTCGGACTCCGGCCGAGCGTCGATCTGGGTTCTCCCTTCCCCACCAGCTGGGGACAAATGATCCTCGACGGTTCGAAGTTCTATCAGGCACAGCTCTGGATGTTGCTCGGACCGAGCCTGGCGATCGCCCTGATCACGCTGGCCTTCACCTTTGTCGGGGATGGTCTGCGCGACGCGCTCGATCCTCGCGGTATCGACTAGGACGACACGAGACCCCCCGGTGCGACTTGCACACGGTGTGTGCCTCGAACATGCAGGTTGCCGCGAAACTCGCCCGGCCGTAAACGGGCCGGGCTCACGGTGCGATGGTCCTCCGGACCCGGGGTCGCCCCGGCAGGGGCATGGCACTGTGAGCGGCGCGCCGTTTACGGCGCCGCGGTGTGGCGAGACCCGCCCGGCCGTAAACGGGCCGGGCTCACGGTGCGAAGGTCCTCCGGACCACGGTTTGCCCCGGCAGGGGCATCGCACTGTGAGCGGCGCCGTTTACGGCGCTGCGGCGTCGCGGGCAGCGCGTGCGGTATCGACGAGCGGCAGCTCAAACACCAGCTCCAGACCATCGATCTCGTCCATCTGCTCGCCGACCTGAACGAACCCGAGTCGTCTGGCGATGGCCAGCGATGGTTCGTTGTCGGGGCTGATGGAGGCTCGCACGACCGTGACGGCGGGATGCCGGGCCGCTTCGTCGATGAGTGCTTGCGCTGTGGCCCGTCCGTATCCCTTTCGCCGGAACTCGGGCTGCACTTCGTAGCCGATCTCGACCATCCCCCGTTCGTCGGGTGGACCGTGAAATCCTGCTCTGCCGATCACCACCGAATCCGCCGATCGAACGGTCGCCCGGGCCAGCCAGGGCGCTGACGCCGGATCCTCCCGCATCTGGTCGAGTCTGATCTGCCAGAGCCAGGTGTCGTGGAGAAACGCCTTGGGAAGGGTGAGTCCGACTTCCCTGCTGGCCGCGTTCAGGTCTCCCGCGAGGAGGAGCGCCAGCGTCGAGGACGAGAGAAGCTGGAAATGGAGGTTCGGCACTGTTTCGGTCACGGCCGAATGATAGCGCCGAACCTCGATTGGGACCGCTCAGATCTGATTCAGACCGGCGATGCTCTCCACCGTCGCCTCAGGAGTGGAAACCGGCCGAGTCGTCCGACGGCGTCCGGCGAATTCGGAGAGCCGCTGTTTCCATTGGGTCCAGAATGTCCCGTCGCTCCCCTGGGCTGCGGCGCCGGACCGGCCTTCCTCCCGAATCGCCATGTGCCGGTCGCCTAACCTCCGATGATGTTCGTGCAGTATCGCGTCCACTTCATAGAGCAAACTCTGTCCGTGCATAGCCTTATCCCACCTCTTAATGACTGCGCCAACCGGGCGCCGCCCATTCCGTTGCGGCAATCGCTTACGCCGCAAGGCGATCATCGGTCATGCGATGGGGGATGGGTATACGTAAGGTGACGGATTTGGGGGATGGGAAATGGGGCGAAGGGCAAAGGGCAAAGGGCAAATGGCAAATGGGGAATGAACGCGTAGCCTCGCCATTTCTGGCGCTTTTCGCGCGCATCCGATGGGGGATCGTAGACGCGACGCCGGTCTTTGCTCGCGGTACCGAAAAAGCTCGGTCATCCCGAGCGAAGCCGAGGGATCTCTCGTTCGGGTCTGGACGGTTGCTCTTTTGCAGCGTCGCCAGACGTGGAGGAGAGGTCCCTCCACTCTGCTGCGCTCCGGTCGGGATGACGATGGAGGGCGAACCCGATACGACGCGTAGATTCGCCATTTATGGCGCTTTTCGCCGCCGACGGTTGGGGATCTCCCCACGTGCGTCACTCGGGTGCTGGCGCGGGCGCGGAAGGATCGCGTCGTTCTGGGCTTATGGCAGCAGGTGAAGGTTGTGGTCGATCCACTGGCTGCCGAGGCTGGCCTGGAACTGGGCACTGGTTGCTTCCAGAACGAGACCGGGGATGTCGAGTCCCAGGTCGGTTGCTGTTTGCGCGTACCGTCCGTGTTTCTTGAGGTGAGCGTTCTGGGCTTCCCAGAGCTGGATGAGGGTGAGGCGATCCAGCCAGCCCTCCAACGGGCGAGCCTCGGGAAGATCGCTGCTCTGAACCGAGAACTGCACAACACCCCAGCGCTCCGGGCGGTGCATATCGATCGCGTCCTGTGGCGACCAGACCCAGTTGTCCTCTCGCAGGTTCGGAACCTTCACGTAGGCGCTGTCGATGATGTCGTAGCGCCATTCGACCCGGCTGAACCCCACCCGCCATTGCTCGCCGTCCGCCGGCGCGTCCCCGGACCCACCACACTCTTTCAGGGCTGACCAGGGAATCGCGATTTCCACCGACCAGCCACTGTCGGTGTCTGATGGATCGTTCAATGTGCCGTCCAGATGAACAGCGGTCCGAACACCATGCATCTCCCAACCGGAGAGCGCCGACCCGCCTGAGCGATAGGGACGGGTGAGCATCAGATCCCAGGTGGCGTTGAGGGCGTTGACCTCCAGCTCGCCATAATGGTGACCACGACCCGATGGATCGACAAAAACCTCGAAGTCGTTGTCGAGGTACATCACCGCGTCATGGTCGGTGATCCATCCGCAGAGGTGGGGTTCCTCCATCAGAGCGCCGACGTAGAAGTAGTCGTCGTCCCAGAGCATCTTCGCCCGGGTCCGAAAGCGGGGCAGGGGTTTGCGGTCGCCTTCGATGTCGACAAAGTCAGCTGTCCACGGCGCGTGACCCCAGACATCGTCGTCGAGCCTCCCGGTCAGCCTGGGAGCGACGATCGTTCTCGGACAGACATAGTACTCAGGTTCGCGAGTCGCCACTTCGATTTGGTCGACCAGGAGTCCCCCTTCACTGCTCCGGATTCCGGACCCCGGCCCCCCAGACCCCCTACAACGTCAGAGCCAGATCTCGAATGTCTTGATCCAGGTTGTCAGATCGTCGGTCGGTTCGACGCTCACGGTGCCGGCGGCTCCCAGATAGATACCCGATCCACCGACGATCGTGCGGAAGGAGTCGCCAGATCCGGCGGCTTGCAGACCCTGCAACTGAATGGTGCTGCCATCGGCGAAGATGATCGTTTCGATGAGCAGACACTGACCTGTTTCGTCGAGCGAGGTGCAGACTCCCTGGGTGGTGGCGCCCGTATCAGACGAGTTCGTTTCGTCGAAGAGGGCGTTTGGTCCCCAGATGATCATGTCTCCTGCCGACGGGCCGGGATCCCCGCCGTCGACATTCGTGATCAGGGCCGCATGCTCGATGAGTACGAGCACCACAGGACCCGCAACCGCGGTCGGGGTGCCGGCGTCGTGGGCAACGGCTGATGACTGCATGGCCAGCGTCACGATCAGCACCGTGGCCAGTGCCGCGATCGTCTTTCGCATATCTCGTCCTCTGTCCTTCAGGGCATTCGCGTCTGGATGGCTACTGGCCGTCCATGAACTCAGCGTAATGTCGCACAGGCAGGGCTCGATAGGCGTGAATCAGGCGCACCAACTCATCCCGCGACGCGTCGAAGAGAATCTTTCCCTGCTCTGGCGTCGCGGTGGACGGGTCGCCGTGAACGCCTCCCGCTCGCTCTCGCAGCCGTTCCGCAAACGCGGTATAGCGGCGCATGTCTGGCGGCAAGTCTGGCCGATCATCATCTCCGGCGATGCGGTCGTGAGCGACCAGATCGGGTCGCAGATAGAGCTGAAACGCCGTTTCCCATTCGCCCGCATGGCCGATCGAGCCGGCGTCGCGCTGCGATTGCTCGACCAGGAGGTCGCTGACCATATCCCAGTAGGTGATCGGCAGGATGAAGATATCCTCTTCGGCCAGTTTGATGGCGATCGCCTGGTTGATCGAGCGGTTGCCGCCATGTCCATTGAGGAGGACAATCCGCTCGAACCCATTGCGATGGATCGATCGGCAGACGTCGCAGACGACCTCGACATAGGTCTCCATGCGGAGCGTGATCGTGCCGGGATGCCCCTGCTTGTAGTGGGAGAGACCGGTCCAGATAGGCGGGGAGACGATCACCGGAAAGTCGTCTATCGCCATGGCCGCGGCGGCCGCAATGGCGTGCGCATCGACGATGTCGACGTCGAGCGGCAGGTGGGGTCCATGCTGCTCGACCGACCCGGTCGTCACAATGACGACCGGGTCCTGCCTGACCAGCTCCTCCAGCTCATGCCGCCAGAGTTCTTGCCAGAAAACGCGCTTGCGTCCCGGCACGCCCGAACCGAAGAGCGAGAAGTCAGTGTTCATGACTTACCGGCGCAGCGTGAGAGGAGGTCCGTCATCCTGAGTGAAGCGAAGGATCTCCTGCCGCAGCAGTCTCCAGGGAGACGACTGTCGTGGCAGAAAACGACGCAGAGATCCTTCACTTCGTTCAGGATGACTGGCACTTTCTAGTGCCTCCCGTATAGACGTTTTCACCGCAGTGAAGCTAACGATCCCCTGCCGCAGCAGTCTCCAGGAAGACGACGGTCGCGGCAGAAGACGACGGAGAGATCCCTCACTTCGTTCAGGATGACTGGCACCACGCTTTTGCCCTTTGCCTTTTGCCCTCTGCCCTTTGCCTATTGCCCTACGGACAATGCGACCCAAACTCCCGATACTTCGGCGGCTCTTCGTTGTGATAGTCGACGCAGAGCGCGATCAGGCGCTCCTTGAGCACGTTGAAGAGCTTCTCGCCCTTCTCGGCGCTAGCCACGAACGGATCGCCCATGACGCCGTTCTGCATTTCGCGCCGCCGCTCGGGGAACTTGGCGTAGCGCTGCACAGGCGGGCTGAACTTCTGTCGCCACTCATCCTTGACCCGCAGCGACTCGTCGACGAGATTCGGTCGCAGATAGAGCTGCAGACTCGTTTCCCATTCGCCACCGTGACCGATGCTGCCATCGTCGGCTTCGCTCCAGGCAGCAAGCTCGTCGGTGGCCATGTTCCAGTAGGTGATTGCCAGCGCCCAGACATCCTCTTCCGCGAGCTTGACCGACGCGACCCAGCAGGGGGCCAGATTGCCTCCGTGGCCATTGACCATGATGATCCGCTGGAATCCATTGGCCCAGATCGAACGACAGACATCGCACAGAACGGCGATGAAGACCTCGAGTCCCAGGGTGATCGTGCCGACCTCACCCATGTTGTAGTGGGTGAATCCGTAGGTCACCGGCGGCGCCACGATCACCGGAAAGTCGTTGATCTCGTCGGCGGTGCGAATCGCCAGATGGTAGGGAATGGAGATATCGACATCCTGCGGACAGTGTGGACCATGCTGCTCAACGGACCCGACCGGGACGATGACAACCGGCCGGTCGTCGAGCGCCGCCAGCAGCTCGTGACGAAGCATCTCCTGCCAGAGAACCTTTTTGCCGGAAGGTGGGCGAACGAGCACTTGTTTCCTCCTTACTGATTGCTCAGCGCGACTTCACGAATCCGTTGACCAACAATGACCGCTTCTTCAGGGCGCAACGCGTGGGGCATCACGCCGATCGTGCCAAACTCTCCCCGGGTTTCCGTGGCCGCGATGGCCGGTTCCCCGTCGAGGAGGGCGTTGAGCATCCGGTAGGCGTCCAGACCGGTGATCGCTTCGTCGACATCGATCCAGAGCGCCGGCGCTTTGCCCGGCGGCTGCTCGCGATGGGCGGCGAGACCGGGCACCGCGTCGATGTACTCCTCGACCGCGTCGAGGATGCCGTGCCAGCGTTCGAAATCAGCTTCATCGTCGCCGGCAGCGAAGCGCTTCAGCGCCGTGACCAGCCCGACGATCTCTTCCCGGCCGACTTTGAATCCCCGGCCAAATCCCTGGGTGGGGATGCCGTTGACCGATCCGTCGTCCAGCATCCAGCGGCGCGTCCAGGTTTCGGTGCGGACATCCATGTCCTGCTGCTGCAGTGCGACCGAGGCGATCAGATCGCGCCGGCCGGCCAGGATGCCACTCGACTGCGGTCCGCCAATCGCCTTGCCGCCGGAGAAGGCGACCAGATCGGCGCCCTCGGCGATGAAGCGTCGCAGGTTCGATCGGGGGGGCAGCTCCGCCGCGGCATCGACGATGACGGGCAAACCATGCGCGTGGGCGATCTCGGCGACCTCGGACAGGGGCAGCGTGCCTGGTGTGCGAAAGATCGGGCAGAAGACCGCCGCGGTGTTCTCATTGATCGCCGCTTCGATCTGCCACCCGTAGGTTCCACCAGCGCCGGGATAGCCGAGATAGCCGACTTCCACGAACTTGGCGCCGGCGGCCCGAATGGCGTGATCGTAGAAGTTGCGATGCCCTTTCTGAACGACGACCTCGTTTTTCATACCGGTCGTGTCCGGCAGGCGGTCCATCTTCGCCACATCGAGTCCCGCCAGAATGGCGGCCATACCCAGCGTCAGTCCGGCGGCCGCGCCATTGACCACGTAGCCGGCTTCGGCCCCGGTGATCTCGGCGATGACCTCGCCAGCGGCCTGCTGCAGATGATCGATATGGACGAACGACTCCGCTGCCTCATTCATGGCTGCCAGAACTTCGGGCGCCATACGGCTGCCGCCCAGTCTGGTCAGCGTGGCGGCGGCATTGATGACCGGCCGCACTCCCAGTTCTTCAAAAACAGCCACATGGCTCCCTTTCCGGTTCCGTTCGGCATCAGGTGACGCCTCCGGCATCTTATGAAAGCCGGGAGAGACCGGCAAGTGACTTATTCGGGCGGAGCGCTCGTCCACTCGATTGTGGCAGCGACGATCGTCTGCACCGCCCGGACCAGATCGTCGATGACGATCGATTCGTTCGTCTGATGGGCGTAGCGAGGATTGCCCGCGCCGTAGATGACGCATGGGGTGTCGCCGAAGAGGACGAAGTGGCGCATGTCGGTTCCGGCAGGGATCGCGCTGATGGGCGGTGGTGCGCCGTGGACCGACGCGTGAGCGCGCGAGACGACCTCGACCAGCGGATGATCGGTATCGATCTCTGACGGCGCGAATTGCCCGCTGAACCATTCCACCCGGGGCGGATGATCGGCCAGCCAGGGGTGCCCCGCAGCCGCCTCCACGATCACCTCAGTCAATTCTCGTTTGAATTGATCCAGCGTTTCGCCGGGCAACAGCCCGGCGCGACCTTCGGCGATGAGCCATTCCGGCACCGACGAGGGCCACGATCCAGATCGGACGACGCCGACATTGATCGGGACTTTGTTGCGCATGAACTGGAAGAGTGGATGATCCAGCGTTTCGTTTCGTTGTTTCTCGAAATCGAGGAGTGCCTGAAACACTGGAATGAACGCCTCGAAGGCGCTCACCCCTTCATCGCGCCAACCACCGTGAGCGGCCAGACCCTCGATGTGAATCCGGAAGACCAGCGACCCGGCATGAGCGGCCAGAAGCTCGACGTTGGTTGGTTCGGTGATGATCGCTCCGTCGGCTCGATATCCGCGCAGGACGGCCGCCAGCGTGCCGGCGCCGCCGTCTTCCTCGGAGATCACGCTCTGGACGATGATGTCGCCATCTGGCTCGAATCCGAGCGACTTGAGCACCTTGACGGCGATGATGTTGGTGGCCACGCCACCTTTCATGTCCAGCGAGCCTCTGCCGACGATCTCCCCGTCGATGACCTCGCCGCTGAATGGAGGCGAGTCCCAGAGGTCCGGATTGCCAGGTTCGACTGTGTCGATGTGGCCGTTCAGGATGATCGACCGACCTGAACCGGAGCCTGTCCAGACGCCCACGACATTTGGCCGTCCGGCCAGCGTCTCGAATTCACCAACGTGTTCCGCATATGGCGCCAGCTCCTCGACCGATGGCTCCCACATGTCGACGGCGAGCCCCAGATCGCGCATGGCCGCGGCAACGACCTCCTGGGCGGCTCCTTCCTCCCCGGTCAGACTTGGCGCCTGCACCAGTGATTGGACCAGCGAGATCAGATCCTCCCGAAGCTGCTCGACCGCAGCGGCCACGGTCTCTTTTTCGATCATGCCTCACCTTGATTCGTGTCTGGGGACCAGGTCAGCGTCACCAGATCGGCGCGCATCCCTTCCGATTCGAACTGCAGCCAGTGGTGGAGGAATTCGTGATAGTGCTGATGGCGATCGAGCGCCTGCTGGCTGAGCAGGGCATAGAGGCCGCGACGAGGGTCGTCGGGCGGCGGCCGGAGGGCGCTCGTCAGAATGGCGCGGTGGCCGGACGGCGGCGCGACCGCGAGTTGCGCGTTCAGGTCAGTGAGCTGTTCCGCTGCGAGAGCGAGGATTTCCCGGCCGATCATCTCGATACGAACGTCGACATCGTGGATATTGCCGAGCGCCTCCTGCAGGAGCTTCATCCTCCCGATGTTCAGCTCTCCAGACTCGCCAAAGACGGAACGAAAGAGCTCCAGGGTGTAGCGCAGCCGCTTCGTGGCGATGCGCAGGTCGTGCAGCGCCTCGACAGCGAATTCATCATGGATGACTGGCGCGTAGCCATAGAACTCCGCCAGGCGCACGGCCAGAATGCGGCGAGCATTCTCATCGAGGCGGCCCGCGGCGCGCAGTCCGGTTACCGGAAGCGCTCGGGTCATGATGATTGCTCGCGCTGGCCGAACCGGTTGCTGACTTCCTGCTGAAGACCCGTTTGCTCGAGATCGTCGAGAAAGGCCAGCATATGCTGGCGTGCTTCCTCACGTTCGGCTGTGAGTCTGGCGATCAGGCGATCGATGCCGGGTTGGTCGCCGGGAGCGGCGGCGTCGCGAACATTCGTGAAATACTCGATTTGCACGTCGCGGTCGCGGACTTCTCCCAGCTCGCTGGTGATTCGCTTGGCCATTTTGTGCAGTGGCCGGTACCAGGACGCGGGAAAGAGATCGCTGGCGACATCCATTGCCGCGCGGAGGCGTCGTGAAGCGACGCGGACATCGTGAACGCCTTCCGGATCATCGCCAGCCACAGCGACCGGGATGGCGTCCCAGACGTCCTGCCAGCGTTCGTCTATCAGTCGGGCCATGACATGGTCGAAGCGGTCGCCGGCTTTTGGCATTTCGGTCAAGAAGCACCCTCCCTGAAAGCGTCGAGGATCAATCCCATCCGAATGCCGCTCGCTGCTCCAACGATCACCGTGGGCGACGAAGCATCGCTGAGTCCGGCGACAATCGCCACACCGGCCGGCAGCACCCGGGCTCGCATCTCGCTCGCGCCGATCATGGGAGCCAGGTCGGTCGAGCTCACCTTCGTCAATCGGTCCATCTGCGTTTCAAGTTCGTCTGGGGTCGCTGGCCACTCGTGCCCGAGCAGCCGCTTCAGGAATTCTCCAGTGCCTCCGAGCACGATCAGCTTGTCGCATCGCTCCGGCCACCCCTTGCCGCGCGTGATCTCAGTGGCCGCCCTGCGCATCGTGGCGAGCTCTGCGGGACGAGGAGGATCGCGTTCGACGAACCGGTCGGTATAGCGGCCGGACCCGATCTGATAGGAGACTGCCTGCTCGATGATTCCATCTCGCGCGGCGATGAGCTCGGTGCTGGCCCCGCCGATGTCGGCGGCAAGCACAACACCATGATCGCGGAGCGAAAGAGGAATACCGGCGAAGGTCATCGCCGCTTCGCGATCGCCACTGATTGTTTCGACGTGCAACCCCAACTCATCGCGAAGGGTCTGGAGAAATGCCGGACCGTTGGCGGCGATGCGCGTCGCCTCAGTCGCCACGCCAAGGAATGCTGTCGCGCCGAAAGTGCGAGCGGTTGTGACGAAGGAGCGCAGAGCGTCGAGCGATGCCGCGATGCTCTCCTCGGAAAGGCGTCCCGTCTCCTCGATCCCCGCTCCCAGCCGGGTCGTTTCCGCCAGGCTGACGATCTCCGCAACACCTCCATCGGGCGTTTGCCGGGCGACGGTCATCTTGATCGAATTCGAGCCGATATCGAACGCCGCAACGACCCGAAGGGGAGCGGCGCCGGACAGTCTCACGAGGTCAGATTGGGTCACGCTGGGACTGCTCTTTCGGTCTCGCCCTGACTCTCGTGACATGCGGGTTGCACGCCGAAATGGATCGGGCGCTCAGATGCCGAATGGTACTGTACGGGTAGGAACTGGTTGCCAGCGAACGGCAGGTATGGAATGACTGAGGAACGTCCACAGGGTGACCCGGGCGAGATCGTTGCGGCAACGCAGGGAGCCGAGCTCGATCTGATCGCCGAGGAGCAGAAAGCGGAGAAGAAACTCTCCAGCGCCCGCCGGAGGCTGGAGAAAGAGCGACGGAGTCTGCAGAAAGCACAGGAGCGCTTCGACGAGCGCCAGGATGACGTTGCCAAGGCCGAACGCGCCTTGAGTGCTGCACGGGAACACCGCCTGGCCGGGATCCCCTCGCCGTTGCGACCACCGGGCGCCTCTCCGGCGAGGGATGTCCGGAGCGAGCCTCCCGCCCGGGACTGATTCCTTCGTCGCTGCGGCGACGCCCCGTCATTTCGAGCCTGCCGAGAAATCTCTCGTTGATCACTCGCATGGTGGTCCATGGACACCATCGCTGCGCCAAACGAGAGGCCCCTCGGCCCGGCTCGGGGTGACGGAGAGAAATCACTCGCATGGTGGTCCAATGACTACCACCGCTATACGAAGCTGTACCAAACGAGAGACCCCCCGCCCGGCTGCAGCGGAAAAGCTCGACCGGATGTGGGCTAAGCGCCATAAATGGCGAGGCTACGCGTTGGTCTTATGTCGTGTCGGCGCCCGGTATGGTGGCCTCGGGGTGGCGGTGAGTGTGTTGGCGGGAATGACACGAGACCGGCCATTTGGCCGGTCTCGTTCATCAATTGACAGGTCTATCTGCTGATCAGGAAGGTGCACCCTGCGGTGCTCCCGCCAGCGCCAGCACGGCCTGTGCGCCAACGGCGATATCGGAAGCCACCTTGCCGTCGGCGCCGATCAGGATGCCCGATGGCGTGCCGCCGGCTCCGAACTTCCGGCCGGTGTTGAATGCGTCGTCCATGAGCATCGTCGTGTTGATGCCCAGGGCTCGATTTGCGTCGGGTCCACCTGAGGTGACGAGGACGATCTCCGGCGAATTCGCCGGCCGGTTGCCGAGCCAGCCGTTCAGGTCGTCGGTCATCCGCTTGCAGAAACCGCATCCCGGGTTCCAGAAGAGAAGAACGGTTTCCTTGCCTGCCTGATCGGCGAGCCGGAAGTCGTTGCCATCGATGTCTTTCAGCTCGACGGCGGGAGCGGCATCACCCTTGCGGGCAGCGGGCGCTTGCGGGGCTGCAGGTGCAGCGGCCGCCGGAGCCGGCGCTTTCTCACCGCGGGCCATGGCCATCACCGCTGGTCCACCGACCGAAACCGCCGAAGCGATGCGTCCCTTGGCGTCGACCAGGACCGCGGACGGCGTGCCACTGGCTCCGAAAGCTCGTCCCGTCTTGAATCCTTCATCGAGCACGGTTGTCGACTGCAGACCGAGTGACTGGTTGGCCTCCGCGGTGCCTGTCGACACAACCAGGAGTCGTGGCGACCCCTTGGGCGGATTGGCTTCCCATTCCTTCAGCTCATCGGCCATCTTGCGGCAGAAGCCGCAACCCGGATTCCAGAAGAGGAGCATGGTGTTTGTGCCGCGGAAATCCTTCAGGCTCACGTTGTTGCCCGCCAGATCGGGGAGCACGACCTCTGGAGCTGGTTCGCCGGAACCAGCTTTCGGTGCGTTGTCGGCCGCCGCAGCGGGCGCTGGTGCTGGCGCCGGGGCAGGAGCTTCCTGGCCGCGGGCCATGGCCATGACGTTGGGACCACCGACCGCGACGCCCGAGGCGATCTTGCCCGCCGCGTCAACCAGAACGGCGGATGGCGTGCCGCTCGCGCCAAACGCGCGGCCTGTCTGGAATCCTTCATCCAGCAAGGTCGTGGACCCGAGACCCATCGCCTGATTGGCTTCGGCAGTGCCGGTGGAAACGATCAGCAGCTTCGGCGCGTTGGGCTGCGGGTTGGCTTCCCATTCCTTCAGCTCGTCGGCCATCTTCCGGCAAAAGCCACAACCAGGATTCCAGAAGAGAAGCATGGTGTTCTGGCCGCGGAAATCTTTGAGATTCACGGTGTTTCCGGCCAGGTCGGGAAGCGAGACAGCGGGAGCATCCGCACCGCCACCCGGTCGGGCCGCAGCAGCGGCGGCCGGGGCAGCTGCCGGTGCGCCGTTCGCCGGAGCGGGCCGGGCAGGAGCCGCTGCCGCTGCTGGCGCTGCGGGACGAGCCGCCGCAGGAGCCGGAGCAGGTGCTCCGGTCCGGTCAGACACGAGCTGGCGAATCGCAGCCGACCCGGCAGCCACGGGGCTGTCGATGACGCCCGCCGCAGTCAGCATGACCGCCGATGGCGTGCCGTGCGCTTTGAACTGATTCGAGATTTCACGATTGCTCTGCAGCAGAATCTGCGTGATGCCGTGCTCTGCAGCCTTGTTCCGGTTTGCATCGGCCGTACCGGAGCTGATCAGGCCGACTGTGAGCTTGCCGGAATGATCCTTCTGCCACTTCGCGATATCAGGCAGCAAGGCGTTGCAGGGACCGCAACCCGGGTCGGTGAACAGGAGCATGATCGGTTTGCCCTGCGCTTTCAGCGCATCGAGGGTCATGGTTTCGCCGTAGATCCCTTCCAGTTTGAAGGAAGGAGCGGGCGAGCCAACCGGCAACCCGGCCGGAGCCGGCGTGGGTGCTGCTGCAGCCGGCGCTGCCGCCGGAGCGGCGATACCCGCGGCAGCGGCGGGAACGCCCTGTCCGACTTTCTCCATCTGGGCTTCCAGGGCATCCAGGCGGAGGAGCACGCGGCCGTTCTGGCCGAGCAGATGGGTGACCAGCCAAACCAGAGCGGCCAGCGCGATCAGCCCGAGAATACCGAGGATGGAGACAGTGGTTTCCCAGCCGCTCAGATCACGAATCCAGTCCACAGCGCTTACTCCTGCGTTTCCATGACTAAACGACCATCGATCCGTACCATACAACACGATGAAGAGGCCGACGGCTCCCAGAATGGTATTGCGAATCAACGTCGGCCAACCGGCAGGTTCCGAGTGGAACTGACCGAAGCAATGGCAGTCGGGATGATTCCCTCTGGCCATGTTATAGCCAATGCCGATGATGAATGCGCCGAGCAGAATGACCGCCCCCACTGCTCCCCACCAGGCAGTCGAGTTCGGGATCAGGAGAATCGCGACGGCCAGCTCTGCCGAGATGAGCAGGTAGGACGCCTGGCGCGAGATGCTCGATGGAAGGCCAAATCCTTCCATCGCCGACTTGGCCCCACTCAGATCGAGCATCTTGCCGACACTCGAAACGAGGAAAACCGCAGCCAGCAACAGCCGTGCTCCAAGGAGCAGATATTCCATAGAAACACCTCAACCGATACGAAGGTAGATGGGGCCACGCCGAAGCCGGTCGGTTCAGCATCGTCCCAAAGCGGTACAGCTATTCTAGCATCTCAAACTCCAACTATCTATTCGTAAGCATCGAACATACAGTACGCCGGTTTGACATTCAGGACGGGAGCGATCGAACCGGCGCCGAGGTTGGTAAACTCCAGTACCTGAGCGAAGCTGGGAGATATCGCCGACGTCGTGCTGGAAGGAATGCGGATGCCGTTTGGAGTTCGATGAGTGACGTTCTGACACCACCGGAAATCGATCGAACGCCATTCGAAGGCGTCGTCGTCCGCGCGCACGGCAAGTGGTTTGCGGTGCAGGAAATCGGCGGGTCCAGGCAGCTGCTGGCATCGCCGCGGGGCACGCTGAAGCGAGTCCGGCAGGCGACCGATCTGGTGGCCGTGGGCGACCGGGTCATCGTCACCGAGCTGGAGGACAACGAAGCCAGAATCGAAGAGGTGCTGCCGCGCAAGTCGGTGCTGGAACGACCGGCCCGGGGTTCGCAGACCGTTCAGCAGATCATCCTGGCCAATCCGGATCAGGCGCTGTTCATCTTTGCCGTGCACAACCCCGAACCTCACCGGCGCATGCTCGACCGGTTTCTGGTGCTCGCCGAGTCGCAATCGATTCCCGCAATGATCGGGGTGAGCAAAATCGACCTCGATCGAGGGGGAGATGACGGCATTCCGGACTCGCGGCGCCTTTTCGGGGACTATGAACGGTCCTACCGGGTCCACTACTTCTCGGCTCGCACCGGAGAAGGGGTGGAGGGGTTGCGCGTAGCGATGCAGGACCGGCTGACGGTGGTGGCTGGTCCATCGGGAGTCGGGAAATCAAGCCTGCTCAACGCCATCATTCCCGAGCTCGATCAGCAGGTCCAGCAGGTGTCATCGGCCACGGGCAAGGGCCGGCACACGACCACCAGCGCCGAGATATTCCGCATCGGACCGGGAAGCCTGATTGCCGACACCCCCGGTATGCGCGCTCTGGCGATGCACGGCGTGCCTCCTGAGGACCTCGATCGCCACTATCCCGAGCTACGCCCCTACCTGGGTCGCTGTTTTTATGCCGATTGCCGCCACATCAGCGAACCGGGCTGCCCGGTACTCGAAGCCGTCGCGGAGGGCGCAATTCCCCTGGAACGGTACGAAAGCTACGTCGCGCTCAGAACCGGAGCATCGGATTAGGAGGCCGTTGCTGGGAAGAAACTTACTGATCCTTCCGCCAATCGACGATCGTGCCGGCGATGTAGCCCAGCGTGATCCCGATCGCCGGCAGGACACCGCCCCACTCGTCGGCCAACCCCAGCAAACCGAGCAGGAGTAACGCGCCGGCTCCGACGATGCCGCCAATCTTTCCAAATTCGAAATCCCGTTGGCCGTCGGCGGTGAAAAAAACCTGACTCACGACGATGACAATGGGCCAGAGCATCACCCAGCCGGCTGCCAGGAGAAACCCGAACATCTTGTCCGTCGTCAGTGCTCGTTCGAGATTCCCTCCGCGTCCTGACGTGCCGAAGAGATGGAGCGCCACGACGAGGGCCACAATGCAGCCGATCGCTCCCACCATCCCGATGAGGTAAACAATCACCTGCTCGAAAATGAGGCCGAGCCGGGACCTCGGTCGTGGGTATGAGCCGCTACCCCCATAGCCGTATCCATAGTTATAGCCGCCACTGTATCCAGACCCGGCACCTGATGATCCATAGCCACCGGTCGGCGCTCCGCCAGAACGGCGAGTGCCTGCCCCGGGCGTCCAGCTGCCATAGTGATTGGTGGCATCCGAAAAGAGCGCCTCCCGAGACTCGCCGACCTTGTTGCCGCCAGCATCGAAGTGGTTGAGGTGATTGCCGAACAACGGGTGGCGTGTTTCGCCGATCTTGTTGCCGCCAGCGTCATAGTGATTGGTGTGATCGCCGAACAAGCCCTTCCGGGCCTCGCCGACCTTGTTGCCGCTCGCGTCATAGACATTCGTGTGATCGCCGAAGAGGGAGGGACGGCTTTCGCCGATCTTGCGGCCCTCCGCGTCATAGTGGTTGGTGTGATTGCCGAAGAGCGCTTTCCTGGAGTGCCCCGATTTCTCGCCCATGTACCTCGCCCCGATGTCGCTATCGCGAAACAGTCGATCCCATCGATTCGTTCGTGTAGGACGTTGCGTCGACCCATGGCTGGCCTTCCGCGAATCGGGTCGAGCGGAAGGGGGTCATGTCCATCAGCTGAGGCTCGCCGGCGGTGATCCATTCGGCGAAGACGACGCCCACCGCGGGTCCCGTTTTGAACGACGAACCGCTGTCGCCGGTGGAAATGAAGAGCCCCTCGTATTCGCTCATCTTGTCGATGATCGGATGGTCGTCCGGGCTTTGCATGACGACGCCCGCCCACGCGCCCCGCATCAGCGCACCATCGAACACCGGATAGCGCGCCGCCAGCGCTCGCCGGGCGACATCGACATACGCGGGCGCGACTGATTCGTCGAAGTCAGCGGGATCGATGTTGTCGTCTGCGCGACTCTCCACGCCGATCAAGGTGCCGGCGACGCCCTCTGGCCGCATCCACGATCGATGAAGGGAGTCGATAACCACGCGATGCGGCCGGGCGTGGTCCATGGCGAATGGCCAGCGGAACACGGCCACCTGAATCCGCCGCGGATACATGCCCAGATCGATACCGAGCGGAAGGAGGAGCCGGTTGGCGAACCCGCCTGCGGCCAGCACGACGTTCGAGGTGGCGATCGTGCCCCGGTTTGTCTCCACCCCGGTGATTCGGGCTCCTTCGGTTCGAATCGAGAGAACCTCGGCGCCTTCCAGAATCGCAGCGCCATTCGCCTGGGCGGCCCGGGCGAAACCGTAGACCGTGGTCGGTCCATCGGCGTAGCCGGTGTCCGGCTCCCAGCCAGCCACGGTGATGTCTCCGGTGTAGAGGAGGGGATCGATCTCTTTCAGCTCATCGGCTGTGACGACCATGGTGTTGCCGCCCAGCCGTTGCTGGGTTTCGATGTTGGCGCGCAGGTTCGCTTCATCGTCTGGGTGGACGATGCGCAGCATGCCGATCGCTCGCAGGCCAGGGTCGCCATGACCGACGATGTCGTCCCAGTTTCGGAAGATCTTCAGGCTTTCCAGCGTCAGCCGTGTTTCGGGTGCGTTGGCGTAGTGGGCCCGGACTAGCGCGCCCGACTTGCCAGTGGCGCCGGCGGCCAGATGGGTTCGTTCGACGAGGACGACGTTCCTTACGCCATGTCTGGTGAGCTGGAAAGCGGTCGACGCACCGACCACGCCTCCGCCGATGACCACCACATCCGCCGTTGCCGGCACGTTGCCGGACGCATTCACACCACCACCCACCTGCTCATCTCCGTTCAAGACAGAACCGCAACGCTGGCCGATCCTACCACTTCGTTCGGCAGTGCCAGGAAGCATTCGGCTATAATTGAACATAACTGCTGCTCAGCAGTTTGCGGTGGCTCTCTGGCCACCCGAAGGTTTCCCAAGACACTGCGATCGTTGCTCATGATGTGATGCCGATCCCCAGGAATCCACTGGTCGATCGGGCACACTGATTCTGGAAAGAAGCACTGGAATATCCCATGCAAAACGACCCAGGCGGTAAAGAACCGTCTCAGCCGAAGAATTTCCTCGACAAGATGTTGAACCGTGACACGTCCAACGGAAAAGAGGGCGGAACCCAGAAACCCGGCGAGGAGAAACCGCGCCCGCGTGTACCCAGCTGGGTCATCGGCGCGCTGATCGTCGCCCTGATCGGGTGGTACGTCTATCAGTACTTCCTCCCCGGCAACGACACCACCTACACCAGCGTTCCCTACTCGGTCGCCGTTTCTCAGATCGAGGATGGCAACGTCACCGAAGCGGAGATCACCCAGACCTCGATTCAGATCGATCTCGACAACGAGATCTACTGGAACAGCGAGCGGGACGTGATGGTGTCGTCGGACGATGGCGGTCCCGTTGTGGCGACCGATGCCCTCAAAGCCACGATTCCGCCGATCGTCCAGCAGAACAATCAGGAATTGATCGATCTGCTAGCCGCCAACGATGTGGTGATCAAGGGACGCAATGCCGGGTCGTCGCTTTGGACCAGTCTCCTGTTCAGCTTCCTGCCGTTTCTCCTTTTCCTCGGGTTGCTGGTTTTCTTCGGGCGGCAGATGACCCGTGGCCAGCAGAATGTGTTCGGGTTTGGCCGCAGCAAAGCCCGCCAGCACGATCCGGAGCGGCCACAGGTGACGTTCGCCGATGTGGCGGGCGAAGAAGAGGCCAAGCGAGAGCTGACCGAGGTGGTCGACTTCCTGCGCAATCCGGCCAAGTACCACCAGCTCGGCGCCCGGTTGCCTCGCGGTGTGCTCCTCGTCGGACCTCCGGGCACCGGCAAGACCTTGATGGCCAAGTCGGTGGCCGGCGAAGCTGGCGTCCCCTTCTTCAGCATCTCGGCGTCCGAATTCGTGGAGATGTTCGTCGGCGTCGGCGCCAGCCGGGTGCGGGATCTCTTCGAGAAGGCGAAAGCCTCCTCGCCGGCGATCGTGTTCATCGATGAAATGGACGCCGTCGGACGGCAGCGATTCGCTGGCCTGGGTGGATCGAACGACGAGCGCGAGCAGACCCTCAACCAATTGCTGGTCGAGATGGATGGTTTCGACACCAACCAGGAAGTCATCGTCATGGCCGCCACCAACCGGCCCGACGTGCTCGATCCGGCGCTGCTGCGCCCCGGTCGTTTCGACCGTCAGGTGACAATTGGACTGCCCGACAAGCAGGGCCGCGAAGCCATTCTCAAAATTCACACCCGGGGCATTCCGCTGGCGGCGGAGGTCGATCTGGTCAGTCTGGCTGGAGGAACCACCGGTTTCTCGGGCGCCGACCTGGCCAATCTGGTCAACGAAGCGGCCCTGACCGCCGCCCGGCGCAACAAGAAGCTGATCGAAACGGCAGATTTCGAGGATGCGCTGGATAAGGTGCTGCTCGGCACCGTCCGCAACGCCATTCTGAACAAGCGAGACCGCGAAGTTGTGGCCACCCACGAAGCGGGTCATGCCCTGGTCGCGCACTACACACCAGGCACCGACCCGTTGCGCAAGGTCTCGATCGTGCCGCGAGGCCGGGCATTGGGCGTGGCGATTCAGGCTCCGGAGGAAGACCGCTACAACGTCTCCAAACGCTACATCGATGGCCGTCTGGACACGCTGCTCGGCGGCCGGGCCGCGGAGAAGGTGGTGTTCAACGAGATCACCACCGGAGCGGAATCGGACCTCAAACAGGCCACCGCGTTGGCCCGCCGCATGGTTGGGTTGTGGGGTATGAGCGACGAAGTCGGCCCGGTCTATCTCGGCACCGGCGAGGAGCACGTTTTCCTGGGTCGCGAGATCGTGCAGGACAAAGCGTTCTCGGACGCGACGGCGACGCGGCTCGATGCCGCGGTGCGCGACATCATCGAGGGCGCCCAGGAGCGCTCGATCACGATGATCGGCAAACACCGGGACAAGCTCGATTCGCTGGTCAAAGCGCTTCTGGAGAAGGAAACGCTCGATGCCGCCGAAGTTATGGTCCTTCTCGGACCCCGGCCGGTCGATCCCTATCGCCCAGCCACGGAGCAGAACGATCTGGAGGACCCGCACGGGATGGCCGATCAGGCGATCGGCATCGTGACGAACGACACCGCCGGCTGATCAGCCGCATAGCGTCTGACATCCGAGACCCCGGGACGAGCCATCGTCCCGGGGTTTTTCTGTCCGGCACTGTCGATCCGGAGTCAGGTCCGCGGCATTTGGGAATCGGTCATACTAAACGCAACGACCTCGCCGCTTTTTGGGCGCTGTTTCGCGTCAGAAAGACAGATCCCCAATGAGTCTGAATGCCCCGATTGCCAGCGAGATTCCGGCGCTGACAGAGGAAGAGGCAGCGGCTCTCCTGGAAGTCGAGAAGCGAATGCTCTGGATCTCGACCCAGATGATCCATCACGCCAACAATATCCGCCCCAATGTCGACGGATCCAAGGTTGGCGGTCATCAGGCCTCCTCGGCGTCGGTCAGCACGATTCTGGCGGCGCTCTATTTTCATTTCCTGCGGGCGGGCGACCGGGTTTCGATCAAACCGCATGCGTCGCCGATCTATCACGCCGCCCAGTATCTGCTGGGCAACCTCGACCGCAAATACCTGACCACCTTGCGCGAGTTCAAGGGGTTGCAGTCCTATCCGAGCCGGACCAAGGATCCCGACCCCGTCGATTTCTCGACTGGTTCGGTCGGTCTGGGCGCGGTCGCTCCGGTGTTTGCGGCGCTGGCCAGCCGGTACAACGAGCTGCATTTTGGCGAGGTGACATCGAGCCGCTTCGTTGCCCTCATCGGCGACGCCGAGCTCGACGAAGGGAATGTCTGGGAAACCGTTGCCGAAGAAGCGATCCGCGGTCTGGGCAATGTCATCTGGATCGTCGACCTCAACCGGCAGAGTCTCGATCGGGTCATTCCCGGCGTGCGCGCCGCTCATTTGAAGGCCCTTTTCGCCGGCGCCGGTTGGCGCGTTTTCGAAGCGAAATATGGCAGCCGTTTGGCCGCGGCCATGAATGGGCCGCATGGAGCGGCGCTACGGCGACGCATCGACGAAGCGAGCAACGAGGAGTATCAGTCGCTGATCCGGGTTACGGATGGCGCGGAGCTGCGTCGCCGCTTGACGGCGGTCGCGGATGCCAAGTACCGGAGATCGCTGGTCGAATCGGTGAAGCATGTCCCGGACGATCAGCTGCGCGATTTGGTGGCCAATCTGGGCGGACACGACCTGCCCGGGTTGATCGAGGTGCTCGATCAGGCAGACGCCGTGGAAGATGCGCCGGCGGTGGTGTTCGCCTACACGATCAAGGGGTACGGATTGCCGATTGCCGGCGATCCGCTCAATCACTCCCAGTTGCTGAGCCAGAAGCAGATGGACGTTCTGCAGGAGGAGCTCGGCATCGACCCCGACGATATCTGGGCGCGATTCCCGGAGGATTCGGTCGGTGGCCGCGTGGTGCAATCAGCGGTTGAACGCTTGCAGGAAACCCCGATCGAGCGGAACACGCTGCTCAGCGCTGACGCGCTGCCGGCGTCGCTCGACACCCGCCATCCCGTGTCGACCTCGACCCAGGAAGCGCTGGGCCGCTGCCTGGCCCGCGTCGCCGACTTTGAAGCGGTGCGGAACCGGGTGGTGACGATGTCGCCCGATGTGGCCACCTCTACCCATCTCTCCGGCTGGATCAACAAGGTTGGCGTGTTCGCCCAGGAACCGGCGGCGGACTACGAAGCCGCCGGACCCAAGATGCTGAAGTGGAACCCCGATCCCTCCGGCCGGCACATCGAGCTCGGCATCTCGGAGATGAATCTGTTCATGGCGCTGGGGCAGTTCGGACTTTCGTATGAGCTGACCGGCCAGCACCTGATCCCCGTGGGCACGGTCTACGACCCATTCGTTTGCCGGGGGCTCGACGCGCTGATCTACAGCCTCTATGGCGGTGCCCGCATGATCTTCGCCGGTACGCCGGCCGGTGTTTCTCTCAGCCCCGAAGGGGGAGCCCACCAGAGCACGATCACGCCCTCCATCGGTATCGAGCTGCCGGATCTGGTGTTGTATGAACCGGCATTCGCCAGGGAAGTGGAATGGCTGCTGCTCGAAGCGATGCGTCAGTGCTGCGACCGAGCGCATGGCCGCTCGACCTATCTGCGCCTTTCCACCAAACCGATCGACCAGAACCTGCTCGACGAGCCTCTGGCCAGAATCGGCGAGTTGGAATTGCGCCGTCAGGTGATCGCCGGTGGTTACCGGCTTGTCGATCGCGCCGGCAGTGGCGGCGAAACGGTGAACATCTTCACCGGGGGGATCATGGCGCCGGAAGCGATTCGGGCATCCGAGATGTTGCTCGACGAGGGAATCGCCGCCAATGTGATCAACACCACCTCGGTCGACCGGCTCTACACCGACCTCCGCTCGGCCCGGCAAGGACAGCTTCGGGATGCGGGATCCCCGCTCTCCATGGGGCATATCGAAACGCTCATCCCTCGCGCCGAGCGGCGAGCGCCGATCGTTTCGGTGCTCGATGGAGCGTCGCATGCCATGAGCTTCCTCGGCGGTGTCTTCGGTGTGCCGATCGTGCCGCTGGGAGTCGATCAGTTCGGCCAGTCGGGTTCGCGAGACGATCTCTACCACTATGTCGGCATCGATGCCGACGCCATCGTCAATGCGGCCATGCTGGCGCTCGACCTCGCGGCCGATCGCGACTGATGACGCTCGATCCCGCCGCGAAGAAAGCGGTGCTCCGCTCGTTCACCTACGGTCTCTATGCCGTGAGCGCATCGGACGGGAATGAGCGCGGCATCTTTACCGCCAACTGGCTGACACAGGTGTCGTTCGACCCGCCGATGGTGGCGGTATCGGTCGAGCTCGATTCGTCCACATTGGGGGTGATCCGGCGAAGCGGGCAATTTGCGGTATCGCCCCTCAGGAGCGGCCAGCGGGATCTTGCCGGAAGTCTGGGCCGCCCCAGGAGCAAGGCGGGTGACAAAGTCGCGGCGCTCGGCGATGCCGTGGTGAGAACCGAGTCGGGTTGCCTGGCGTATGCGGCAGGTCTCGGTTATCTGGTCTGCCGGGTCACAGCAGAGGCGCCCGCGGGAGACTCAGTACTGATCGTCGGCGAGGTCATCGAAGCAGTTGCCGGCAAACCTGGCGAGCCGTTGACAATGAAAGACGCCGGGTTTCGCCATTTCGGCTAACCCCGGCGCTCCGCGATGACCGCCCGGCCGTAAACGGGCCGGGCTCACTGGACAAAGGTCCTTCGGACCTCGCACCCTCGCCCCGGCAGGGGCGTCGCACTGTGAGCGACGCCGTTTACGGCGTCGCTGTCTCGCGGGCACCGCATCCCGGCGCCCACGAGCCGAACGCGCGATCCAGCGGGCTAAACCGACTGTGTCTCCGGCTGGATGACTGGCGTCTCGATCTTGAGCCGTCGCTCCCCGCCCGGCATCATCAGCCAGGTGACGATCATCAGCGCGAAGAGGAAGAACGAAAGTGCAATCACGGTGCTTCTCCTTTCAAACCAAACTGTTGCCGACGACTGATTCCTAGAGCTGGTAGGCGACTTCGCCGTGCTGCGAGCTGTCGAGACCGAGAACTTCCTCGTTCTCATTGACGCGCAACCCGATCAGCAGGTCGATGACCTTGAGAATCACGAAACTGGCGATTGCCGCGTAGAGAATGGTGGCGCCGACGGCAACGATCTGCTTCCAGAGTTGCCCGGCGTTGCCATAGAGCAACCCATCGGCGCCGATTCCATTGATCGACTGCTTCGCGAAAATGCCGGTGGCGATAGCGCCCCAGATGCCGCCGACACCGTGCACCGCGAAAACGTCGAGGGCATCGTCGATGCCGGCGCCTTCCTTGAGCAGATCGACCGCAAAGAAACAGATCAGTCCGGCGCCGAATCCAATGGCGATCGACGAGGCGGGTGAGACGAATCCGGCTGCGGGGGTGATGCCGACCAGTCCGGCAATGGCTCCCACCGCCACACCGAGCACGCTGGGGTGACCGTGCCGCCACCAGCTGACGGTCATCCAGGTCAGGGCGCCCATCGCCGCGGCGAGGGTCGTGACGACGGCGGCGTTCGCCGCCAAACCGTTGGCGCCAAGCGCGCTGCCCGCGTTGAAGCCGTACCAACCGAACCAGAGGAGACCAGCGCCGAGCACGGTCATCGTCACGTCATGTGGGTCCATCTTCTCCTGGCCGAAGCCGACCCGTTTGCCCAGAAGCTTGGCGGCGACAAGTGCGCTCACGCCGGAAGCGATATGGACGACGGTTCCGCCGGCAAAGTCGAGCGCGCCAAAGTCCGCTAGCCATCCACCGGCCGCCCAGACCCAGTGAGCGATCGGCGAGTAGACGAAGGTCGACCAGAGGATGGCGAAAAGAGCGAACGCCTTGAACCGTTTCCGTTCGGCGAACGCGCCGGTGATCAGTGCGGCCGTGATGATGGCGAACATCATCTGGAAGAGCATGAAGAGGGCGAAGGGAATGGTGACGCCGTAGATCGAATGAGGTTCGCCACCGACGTTTTTCAGACCGAGATAGTCGAATCCCCCGATGATTCCGCCCCGGTCCTCACCAAAAGCCAGGGTGAACCCCCAGAGCGCCCAAACGATGGAGATCAGGCAGAGAATGAAGAAACTGTGCATGATCGTGGAGAGCACGTTCTTCTTTCGGACCAGTCCCCCGTAGAAGAACCCGAGCCCAGGCGTCATCAGCATGACCAGCGCCATGGACGCCAGGACCCAGGCGGTATCCCCAGTGTTGATTTCCGGCATCGCGTTTCCCTCCGGTGTGAGATCAGTACCCAGAGGGGAGTGTAGGCAGGGGCAAAGAGCGCGACGGCGTGCAGCATCCACCAAACGCGCGCCTGGAACTGTAGATGTCGCACAAAAACCGGCACGAAATGGCGGAACGAGCAACGCTGATCGGCATGGGTACTAACGACTGGCGATCCCCTTTGTGTCTTCGGCACAAGAACGGGCAATGAGGTGGCGATGCGCCGACCCGAATCGATGGAGAAAGCCGCAGAAATGAGCGCGTCGTATACTCGGCTGACGTCGAAGCGCTGACTCGGCGCCGTGAGATGTGCAGTTCAATGGAGCGGGATTTGCAGTCAGGCCACGATGGTGGGCGCGACGAGACAGCCCCTGTACCAAACGATCGCCGGATTCGCCGGGTGAATTCGGAAACAGATGCGCAGTACGCAGCGACCGCCGCCCCGGGTGGCGGAGTGGCGGCTGTCGACCCCCGAATCACGCCATTCGAGGCAATCCGCCCTCCTGCCCTCCTCTCGGGGCGACTGCCGGCCAGCGTGTCGGTCGAGTCCTGCCTCTATCTCCTGATGGTCGTCGCGGCGATCCTCTCCCGCTTCTGGGACCTCGGGTCGAAAACGCTTCATCACGACGAGAGTCTGCACACCTACTATTCGTGGGAGCTGGCGGTTGGCAGGGGGTATGTGCACGATCCCCTGATGCATGGTCCGTTTCTCTTCCATGCCAATGCGCTCGTCTATTGGTTGTTCGGCGCCACCGATGCCACCAGCAGGTATATGCCGGCGCTTTTCGGCGTGTTCATCGTGGCGCTGCCATGGTTGCTGCGAGGACCGCAGTTTCTCGGGCGATGGGGCGCTCTGGCGGCTTCCTTCTTCTTCCTGATCTCCCCGACGATCCTCTACCAGAGCCGCTACATCCGGCATGACATCTATACCATCGCCGGAACGCTCCTCCTCTTTATCTGCGTTGTGCGGTATGTCGACGAGCAGCGTCGTCGCTGGCTGGTCGCCGGTGCTGCGACGATCGCCTTCCTGCTGACCAATCACGAGATCGTCTTTGCCATTCTGGCGATCTTCGGCGGCTATCTCTACGCCACGGTTTTTGTCGAGTATTTCCGGGTCTGGCGCACCAGGGCTCCGCGGCTGGCGTGGGGGCTGGTAGGCCTCCACCTGCTGATGGTGATCGCCAGCGTCGCGCTCTTTGCCGTGACGTCCACTTCCACCAAAGACGAGCTGCTCGCCATTCCCTGGGAGAATCCGACTGCGGATCAGCAACGCGAGTACTACAAAACAGTCGTCACCAATCCGATGATCCTCGGCTATGTGGTGCTCCTGGCTCTCTTTCTGGCCGGTCTCGTTTTCCTGGTCATGGAGGGCAGGAACGTCCGCTACGATCCAGAATGCGAATCCGATTGCCATCCCGAGCGGCGTCAGGGTGCGGTGAGCCGGGCGGTCCGAGTTGCCTGGCGGGATGGGCAGGGGTTGCTCCTGGCGCTGATCGCCGGTCTGGCGATTTTCGTGCCGCTCTATACAACCCTGTTCCAGAACATGAACGGCCTGCGCAGCTCGACTGTGGCCACCGACGGAACGCTCCTCTACTGGCTGGCGCAGCACGACGTGCAACGGGGCGAGCAGCCCTGGTTCTACTTCCTGTTGCTCCTGCCCCAATATGAGTTCCTGGCCGTCGTGCTGGGTGGGTTCATGCTGGCGGTCGTGGGATGGCAGGCGTTGATGGCGCTGCTGGGCCGGGAACACGGCAGTCATCTCTTTTTTCGGTTGTTCGTCGCCTTCTGGTTCGTGGCGATTTTCGGCGGTCTCTCCTACGCCGGTGAGAAGATGCCCTGGCTGGTGGTTCATATCGCGTTGCCGGGAATTTTGCTGGCGGCGATGACCGTCCAGATCGCGGTGCAGCGGGCGGCCCGTCTGGGCAACGCCGTGGCATCCCACCCTCGTCTGCCGGCGTTCATCCAGACCGACTGGTCGCTGACAGGTCTACTGTTGCTGGCCGGCGGCGCCTGGATCTGGGTGGCGGCGCGTCTGACCTATGGGCGGTTCCGGCCTGAAAGCGAAGGCAATCGAGGCGGATATCGCCGCGTGACCACCGATTTCGCCGTCGACCACTGGTGGTGGCTGGCCATTCCGTGGCTGGTGGTCATTGGGTTGCTGATCGTCTGGTTGCTGCTGCGCGGTCCGATGCGCACCGCGCTGGCCACGCTGGCGGCGATCATCATCGGATTGAGCTTTCTGCAGGTCCACGCCGGGTGGCGGCTTTCCTATCAGGAAGCCGACGTACCTCGCGACATGCTGGTCTATACCCAGACCTCCCCCGACGTTCAGCGCGTGATGAATGAGATCGACGAACTCTCGGCGTTGATGACCGGTGGGCAGCATCTCGTGGTGGCGTACGACAGCCATGTCGCCTGGCCATTTCAGTGGTACCTGCGCGACTACGACAGCAAGCGGTTCACGGGAGACGCGTCGGGAAGTGGCAATCAAGACACCGCCGTCATCGTGGCCCGGTCTGGGCTGAGTATTCCCGGTTTCGAGCCGACGGAATACGTGCTGCGTTGGTGGTTTCCGGAAGAAACCTACCGGGATTTCGCTCTGGCGCCGGAGATTCCAGTGGGACGGTCGGCCTGGCGGAGTACCGATCAACCGCATGGCCCCTTCGATATCCTGAGCTCGATTTTCGACACCGTGGGCAATCAGCAGCACATAGACTATCAACTACGGCTCTACCGGTTGCTGATGTATCGCGATCTCGATTCGAATATCGGGCAGACAAACTTCACGCTCTATGTTCGGAGCGATCTCTTGCCGCTCTACAACTCGATCCGCTACAACAGTTGATCGCAACCTGAGGAAGACGAGGGGGTTCCATGGCCGACTGGGCCACGCCAGCAGATGAATCGGTGCTCGACCACCGCTTCGATTTGACCAGACTCTCATGGTGGTGGGTGGCGGGCGTCGCGACGCTCTTCCTGGGTATTGCCCTGCGTTTCATCGCCCTTGATTGGGTGGCGCTTTCGTTCGACGAATCGCGTCGCGCACTGCAGGCGCTCTCGTTTTACGACGGGCGTCCGCTGCCGGGGATCGAACTAGCTGAGACCTCTCCCGCGCACCTGCTGGGGCAGGGACTTTCCTTCCTCCTCTTCGGGGCGACCGATGCCACTGCCCGGTTCATCACCGCGCTGGCCGGCGTCGGGATTGTGGTGTTGTGTCTCGTGCTCCATCCCTTCGTGGGACGAACCGCGGCGATCGGTATGGCGATCGCCGCGGCCTGCTCGCCGACGCTCCTCTTTGCCTCCCGGGTGGCCGGACCGGAACCGTTGGTCGCGTTTTTCGCGCTGTTGGTGGTGGTGGCCCTGCTCTATGCCGGGCGGGCCTGGCACGAGCAGCGGAGTGAAGCCGCGTGGGTGGCGGTTTCGGGATTCGCCATCGCCGGCGCGCTGGCGTCCGGCCCCACGGCGGTGACCGTGCTGATTTCGATCGGCGTTGGCCTGGTGCTTGCTGGTCTGGCGGAACAGGGAAGCCCCGGCGTAGTCCGGAGCGCGGCGCATGCGTTTTCCAGCAGCACGGTCAACTCGGTTGTGTTCGTCGCATCGCTGGCCGCGTCGCTGGTGTTCTTCTTCTCCCGGGGATTGAGCTCCTTTTCCTCTCTCGCCGGCATCGGAGACACATTCGGCGACTGGGTCCGTCTCCTGACCAATGAATCGAGCGCGACGCCGACGCAGTTTTTCCTCCTCATGCTGCTGCTCTATGAAGTGCTCGTGCTCCTGGCGGCGATCGCCGGTTTTCTGACGGGGGTCATCGACCGGCCGGGTGGACTGGGATCGGTCTTCTTCCTTGGATGGTTCGTCACGGCGCTCCTGATCGTCAGTTTCAGCGCCGGTCGCGTCCCCGAGCATGCGATCCACGTGGCGATGCCGATCGTGCTGATGGGGGGCGGCAGCGCCGCTCGCATCATCGGACAGCTGGGATGGTCGGGAGCATGGTGGAAATCGACCGCCCTGCTGGTGGGGGTGATCGCCGGGCTGATTGGTTCGATCGTCGCTTTCATCGTGGCGATCGATCAGGCGGCCGCTGACGGAACCAACCGCCGCCTCTTCGAAGCGCTGGCTGTTCTGGTGATCGCTGTGGCGCCTTTGGCCGCCGCGGCATTCATTCTCGCGCGGGATCGCATTGCCCTGTCTGGCGAATCGGCGCTGCGAGTCTCGGTGGCGCTGGTGCTGACGGCGCTCTTTCTTTTCCTGGGCGCGTTCACCATCCGGCAGAGCGTGATGCTGAATTTCGTGCGGGCCGACACCAGCCTGGAACCACTGGCGCAGCGGACATCGCCGGCGTCGGTCCAAGCGCTCGTCCGGCAGGTTGATCATCTCTCTCGCGATCTGACCCTGTTGCAGCCGTCGGTCGAGGATCCGACCGGCGGGCACGGTATCACCATTGCGCTGGAATCAGACGTGTCGTGGCCCTATCGCTGGTACTTCAGGGATTATCCCGACGCCGAGATCGTCGAACCGGGAACCGGTACGGCGACGGGCGCCGATCTGGTCATCAGCCGCGACTCAACCGGTATGGAGTCGGCTGGCTACACCCCTCGTTCATCGGCGAGCCGCAATCGCGTTCCCCCTGAGTATCTCGATCCGAGTCTCGGCTCGGTTCTGAAAGCGATCGTTCTGCCCTCCCATTGGGCGGACGGGATGGACTTCCTCCTCTTCCGGACGGGCATCACCCGGCCAGATCCGGAATCGGTGTCGGTGGGATATGGCCAGCGGCTCTCCCAGCAGCTCTTCACGAGCACGGGGCCGTACAGTCTCAACGAGCGGGTCGGAACCGGCGCGGGGCGCGGCCAGTTCAATCAACCACGTGGCGTGGCGATCAATACGGGCGACGGCACCATCTACGTGGTCGACTCGGCGAATGGCCGGGTGCAGAAGTTCGACGCGTTTGGTTCATTCGTCGGCGCCTGGGGCGGTCCGGAAAGTGGCGTCAGCTTTGAGGTGACCGCCGAAGGGCTGGGTCCGACCGGCATCGACGTCAGTTTCGACGGTCTGGTGCTGGTGGCCGACACGTGGGGACACCGCATCGTCGTTCTCAACAGCGAAGGACAGGTCGTCCGGGAGTTCGGCGAATTCGGAGACACCTTCGATGCGCCGAACGCATCCGATCTCCCCGGTCAGTTCTTTGGTCCCCGCGACATCGCCACGACGGCCAACGAGATCTATGTCGTCGACACCGGCAACGAACGGGTCCAGGTTTTCACCCCGGATGGCACATTCATCCGCTCCTGGGGTGGATATGGTTCTGAACCATCGCAGTTCATCGAGCCGGTCGGTATCGCGGTCGGTCCGGATGACCGGGTCTATGTCGCCGACTCGGGAAACGGGCGCATCAGCGTCTTCGCTCGCGATGGGACGCCGCTGGCCCAGTGGCCCGTCGAAGCGTGGCAAGGACAGGCGTACTTCGAACCCTATCTGGCGTTCGACCAGTACGGCACGCTCTACGCCACGTCGTCTGGCACCGGTTCGGTCGAGATGTTCGATATCGAGGGGACGTACCTTGGTTCGGTGACGACCGCGGGCAATGAAACGATCGCCTCGCCGATGGGGATTGCGCTGGGTATCGACAACACCATGAAGGTCTCGGATCGCAATATCTCGGCGGTGCTGGCGATCCCCATCGAGATCCCGGCCGAAGTGGAGTTCGACGACGCCAGCCCGGTGGCGGGAACACCAGAAGCGGTCGCTTCGCCTGTGGCGGCGTCGCCTGTGGCTTCTTCCGGCATGGCGGCGGTCGCCCTGGAGAGTGACGCGACTCCCCTGGCCGGTTCGCCAGTCGCTTCACCGCTGGCCTCCCCGGTTGCCTCTCCCGTCGCTTCTCCGGAGGCCACACCCACATCCTGACGGGGCTCGTTCATGCGCCCGCCCGGCCGTAAACGGACCGGGCTCACTGCGCGAAGGTCCTTCGGACCTGATGCCGGGCCCCGCCAGGGCCGTTGCACCGTGAGCGACGCCGTTTACGGCGTCGCGGCGTTTCTCAGGAAGCTACCGCCCCGGATTGTCCTCGCCGATGAATGTCTCGAACGGCACGGTGCTCATCGTCGTGAATGCAGGCCAGTGCATGCCGGTTGCGCCGTTGTCGTCGGGCTCCTTGAACGGACCGGTCATCCATGGCTTGATCAGTTGCACTTCGGTGCCGTGATAGACGTAGACCGCCGCGACATCCTCGACCATGATCCGCTCTGCGGCCTGGAACATGGCGATGCGCTCGGCCGGGTCGCCGATGAATTCCCCGGCGGCTCGTGCCTGCGATTCGAACGCTTCGTTGGTCCATGAGTCATGACGATTGCCCGCGAACCAGACGCTCAACATGTTGATCGGGTCGAGGAAGTCCATACCGTAGCGCACGAACCCAAGTTGCATCGTGGTTGGTTTGGCGTTCATGTCGGCGGTGAACCCCTGGGCGTCTCGCTCGAGGAGCTCGACGTCGATATTCAGGTGTTCCTTGAGCATTGCCGCCAGCGCCGCAGCGACCGATTTCTCCAGCGGGGTCGGCGCTCGCAGCTGCATTTGCAGACCCGGGAAGCCATCGCCGTCGGGGAAGCCCGCTTCGGCCAGCAATGACTTCGCCAGCTCGGGATCGAAGGCCTGCACATCCCTGATCTCTTCGGTCTGGCTGGCCGGGAATCCAGGAGCGAGCCAGGAGTAGGCGGGAATACCGGCCGGACCGAGCACGGCCTCTTTCAGTGCATCGCGGTCGATGGCGTGGCTCCACGCCTGGCGGACCTTGAGATCATTGAAGGGAGCCTGCGACTGATCGAAGAAGAGGTAATAGGTGGGAAAATCGCCCGGTGTGGAATGCACCTCCGTGGTGGTCGATTCGTCGCTGAGCATGATCTCCATCGCCGCCGGGGCAGGATTGCGCAGGAAATCGATCTCGTTCGCCTGATACATGGCGAAGTAATTGTCCTTGCTGGTCAACTTGATCACGATCTGCTCGATGTGAACTGGCGCCGTACCGGTGTAGGCGGTGTTGCGCGAGTAGACGATCTCCTGATCGGGCAACCACTCGGTGAGGATGTAGGGCCCGGCGGAGATCGCCGTTGCGGGGTCGGTGTTGTAGAGCGGGCCATGTTCGGCCAGCCTGGCGGCGGAGATCGGGTTGGAGTAGAGGAGCATGGCTGGGAGATAGGGCGCCGCGGTTTCGGTGGTGAACACCAGTTCGAGCTCGGTGGCTCCCTGGTTGATGCCGATCTCTTCCGGCGCCACTTCGCCATTGACCGCCTCGGTCCAGTTGGCGATCACACCCTGGAAAAACCAGGTGAAATCCCAGGCGAACTCGGGTGTGGCGGCGTTTCGGAAGCTGGCAACCCAATCGGCGGCGGTCACCGGGTTGCCATCGCTCCACATCAGACCCTCGCGAATCTGGAAGGTCCAGGTTTTGCCGTCCTCCGACCCACTCCACGACTCAGCAGATGCCGGGAGAAGCTGGAAATTCTTGTCCAGCCGCACCAGGGGTTCACTGAAGAGATCGGACGCTGCTTCCACCGGTCTGGAATAGACGGCAATATAGAAATCGAGCACCCGGGCGACCGTGGCGTCTTCCGGAAGATAGAGAATCTGCTGCTCGACTGGCGCAGCGCCCGCCGGCAGGTCCTGGAGCGAGCGGGTTACACGGGGACGGCCACCCGACGGAGCGGCAAGCGTGCCGTCGCTCCGCAGCAATCCGCCGCCGAACATGCCGAGCCCGCCTGCTGCTGCGACGCCAAGCATACGCCGGCGGTCGAATCGCGTATCTTCGAGCCTTCGGAAATCAGTCATCAGAGTCCTCCTCATGCCGAGAGGACCCAATCGAACGTCGAATTCCTCCCCGGTTAGTCGCGCGGCTCGCGCTGCCGCATTCTGGCCCGGATCGATTCCGCTCCGCAAGCCGTCGCCGACGAACACGAATTTGTGGGATTCAGGGAGCGGAGCGTGTCATGAATCTCCGCGCGCTCAGATTCGCCCGGCACTCGGACTGAGTCAACGAAGTCCATTGAAATGGACTGATTCGCTCGCTCCAGTCCATTTGAGTGGACTTCTGGGGCTGAGCGCGGCATGAAAAGCACCGTCATCCTGAGCGGAGCGAAGGATCTTCTGCCGCAGCAGTCTCCAGGGAGACGACGGTCGTGGCAGGAGACGACGGAGAGATCCTTCACTTCGTTCAGGATGACTGGCATTTTGTGAGGGCTCCCAAAGAACGCGGAAACACCCGCCGGCGTCTGGCCAGCGGGTGTTCCTTTTGCCTTTGCCTCTTGCCCGCGAAGCTACCGCCCCGGATTGTCCTCGCCGATGAACGTCTCGAAGGGTACGGTGCTCATCGTGGCGAAGTTCGGCCAGTGCATACCGGTGTTGCCGTTGTCATCCGGATCCTTGAACGGGCCAGTCATCCACGGTTTGATGAACTGCACTTCGGTGCCGTGGTAGACGTAGACCGCCGCGACGTCCTCGACCATAACCCGCTCCGCCGCCTGGAACATGGCGATGCGCTCAGCCGGATCACCCAGGAACTCCGCAGCAGCCCTCGCCTGCGACTCGAACTCCTCGTTCGTCCAGCTGTCATGCCGGCCGCCGGAGAACCAGACGCTCAGCATGTTGATCGGGTCGAGATAGTCCATACCGTAGCGGACGAAACCAAGCTGCATAGTCGTCGGTTTGGCGTTCATATCGGCGGTGAAGCCTTGCGAATCCCGTTCGAGAAGCTCGACATCGATGTTCAGATGTTCTTTGAGCATCGCGGCGATGGCGGCCGCCACCGATTTCTCGAGCGGGTTTGGCGCTCGCAGCTGGAGCTGCAGACTCGGGAACCCATCGCCATCCGGGAAGCCCGCTTCGGCCAGCAGCGATTTCGCCAGCTCCGGATCGAAGGCCTGGACATCCTTGATCTCTTCGGTCTGATTCGCCGGGAAGCCGGGCGCCAGCCAGGAGTAGGCGGGAATGCCGGCCGGACCGAGCACGGCGGTCTTCAGTGCGTCGCGGTCGATGGCGTGGCTCCACGCCTGCCGCACCTTCAGGTCGTTGAAGGGGGCCTGCGACTGGTCGAAGAAGAGGTAGTAGGTGGGGAAGTCGCCCGGCGTCGAATGGACCTCGGCCGCCGTCGCTTCATCGCTCATCATGATTTCCAGCGCAGCCGGCGCCGGGTGGCGCAGGAAGTCGATCTCATTCGCCTGGTACATGGCGAAGTAGTTGTCTTTGCTGGTCAGCTTGATCACGATCTGTTCGAGATAGACGGGAAGGGTTCCTGTGTAGGCCTCGTTCCGCGAATAGACGATCTCCTGATCCGGCACCCAGTCGGTCAGAATGTAGGGGCCGGACGAAATCGCAGTGGACGGATCGGTGTTGTAGAGCGGTCCGTTCGCCGCCAGACCAGCCGCCGACAGCGGATTGGAATAGAGGAGCATGGCCGGCAGGTAGGGAGCGGCGGCTTCCGTGGTGAAGACCAGCTCGTACTCGTTTGCTCCCTGAGCGATACCGATCTCCTCGACGCCCACTTCGCCGTTGACGGCCTGCGTCCAATTGGCCAGCACGCCCTGGAAATACCAGGTGAAGTCCCAGGCGAATTCTGGTGTGGCGCCATTCTGGAAGCTGGCGACCCAGTCGGCCGCGGTCACGGGGTTGCCGTCGCTCCAGGTCAGTCCTTCCCGGATCTTGAAGGTCCAGGTTTTGCCGTCCTCCGATCCTTCCCACGACTCAGCGGCGGCGGGAAGGATCTGGAAGTTCTTGTCCAGCCGGACAAGCGGCTCGCTGAAGAGATCGGATGCGGCGTCAGACGGTCTGGTGTAAACAGAGACATAGAAGTCGAGCACGCGCGCGACCGCGGCATCGTCCGGCAGATAGAGAATCTGCTGCTCGACGGGAGCCGCGCCTTCCGGCAGATCCTGCATCGAACGGGCAATGCGGGGACGTCCCCCCGACGGGGCGGCAAGCGTGCCGTTGCCCCGCAGCAATCCGCCGCCGAACATGCCGAGCCCACCCGCAGCGGCGCCGCCAAGCATCCGTCTGCGATCGACACGAAGATCCTGCAGCGTGGTTCTGAAGTTCGTCATCGGAACCCTCCTGGAACCGGACTGGCACAATCGGACATCGATGTCCCGCCCCGGTCGTCGTTTGGTGTGTGCGTCAATTCTGACGCGGATCGAGGGCATCTCGCAAGCCATCGCCCATAAAGGCGAATCCCAGCACACAGAGCGCAATGGCCAGGGTGGGAAAGAGTCCGAGATGCCAGTAGAGCTGAATCGATTGCCTGCTGTCGGCGACCATCCGGCCGAGGCTGGGAGTCGGTTCGTTGATGCCCAATCCAAGGAAGCTCAGTCCTGCTTCCGCGAAGATCGCCGCGGGAATCAGGAGCGTGATGGCCACGATCAATGGGGGAATGGCGTTGGGCATGAGATGCCGGAATCCGATGTGGAACTGCCGGGCGCCGATGCTCTGCGCGGCTTCGACAAACTCCCGTTCGCGCAGCGTGAGGATCTGCGCTCTGGTCAGCCGGCACAACCCGACCCAGTTCGTCACGCCGATGACGAAGACGACATTGAGCGTGTTGTTGGAGAAGATCGATCCCCAAACGCCGCTGTTGACGACTGACAGAAGAAAAATCGCGAAGAGCAATCCCGGAAAGGCGGTCATCACTTCCACGATGCGCATGATGATGAAGTCGGTCATGCCGCCGCGCAGCCCGGAAGCGAGTCCCAGGGGAATACCGATCACACAGGCCACGATGACCGCCAGGAATCCGACGGTGAGCGACGTCCGGATGCCGTAGATGACGCGGCTCAGATAGTCGCGGCCAATCGAATCGGTGCCCAGTGGATAGTCGCGGCTAGGAAACTTGTTGACCGCCATGAAATCGGCTGTTGCGTAATGGGTGGGGGCCACCCACGGGGCGAATAGCGCGACGAAGAGCAACACCAGCACGATGATCAGACCGAGCATTCCCAGTTTCTGGCGGCGAAACCGTTCCGCGGCCAAACCGAAGTTCGTGCGGTACTTGCGTCGCGTGCCGAGCTCGAGCTCTGTGGCGTCGATCGAGATGGCCGGAGGGGTGAGGCTCATGACGCGCTTCCTAGGGCCGGGTGAGCCGGATACGCGGATCGAGAATCGTGTAGAGCAAGTCGGTGATCAGATAGGTGATTCCCCAGAGTGTGGCGATGAGCAGGGTCAGCGCGAGAATCAGAGGATAGTCGCGGCTGAGTGTGCTGCTGACGAAGTAGGAGCCCAATCCGGGAATCCGGAAAACCGATTCGATGAAGATCGAGCCGGTGAGGATGTTCGGGATCTCGGGGAGCAGCACCGTCACCCAGGGGATGGCCGCGTTGCGAGCGACATGCGAGATCATCACCCGGTTTTCGCTCAGTCCCTTGGCCCGGGCGGTGCGCACGTAATCGGCTCGCATCGTTTCGATGATCGAGACTCGTGTGTATCGAGCCACGAGGGCCATCGGCGCCAGCGAATAGGCCAGCACCGGCATGATGTAGTGTTTCGGTTCTCCCCAGCCCCCGGTGGGCAACCACCCGAATCGCACACTGAGAATCAGGATCAGCCAGGTGCCGATCACCCAACTGGGAACGGTCAGCCCCAGGGTGCCGACCGATGTGACGAGGTAGTCGATCCAGCTGTTCTGCCGAATCGCGGCGATCACGCCGAGGATCGTGCCGAGACCGTAACCAATGATGATCGTGGGGATACCGATCTTGATCGTCACCGGCCAGCGATCGGCGATCAGGCCAGTGACCGTTTCGGTAGGGCGCTGAAAGGGAACGCCGAAGTCGCCGTGCAACGCGTGCCACATGTATTTGCCGTATTGCACAAGCAGCGGCTGATCGAGTCCATATTTCTCGAGCTGGGCCTGGCGTGTCGCTTCCGGCAGGCGTCGCTCGCCAAGATCGAACGGTCCCCCCGGCACCGCGTGCATCAGAAAGAACGCGATCAGCGAAACCACGAACAGAACGAAGATGAGGCTGAGGAGGCGAGCGAGGATGTAGCCTGCCAAAGGTCGCTCCTGCAGCGATGTCGTGCCGATTCCGGTGAGCGGAGTTTAGCATGAGGGGCGAAGGGCAAAGGGCAAAGGGGCGTGGGGAGTAGCTTGGGGGTAACTGGTAACTGGTAACTGGTAACTAGGAAATGGGAAATGGGAAATCGTCCCCCCCCTCTCCCGCGGTCGGGAGAGGGGCTGGGGGCGAGGGAGAGTCGGTCGGGAGAGCGGCCGGGGGTGAGGGATATTCCCGGGGCCCCGTAGTTCGGGCACCTGTGGCCCGACGTGGCATCGGCCGCCGCTAGATCAGCCGCGACTTGCTTATCGCGAAGTGCTCCAAGGCCGCTTCCTGCGCTGCGGTTTCCACAGCCTCGGGGCAGACTGCGCGAACGCGGGTCAACGCGTCGACATGGGTGTGTCCCCGATGGATGAGCCAGGCGGCGAGGATTGTGCCGGTGCGACCCTGACCGGCCAGGCAGTGAACGGCGACCGCCCGATCGCGGGCGAGTTGGGCGTCGATGAAGGCCAGTGCTTCTCGGAAGTGCCAGGGTTCCGGCGCAGTCATGTCGGCGATCGGCAGGTGAAGCCAGGTCATGTGGACCGTGTCGAGCAGCAGGGCGTCGAGCTGTGTTTCGGTGAGCGAGAGCAGGGCGCTGATGCCCTGCGTTCGCAGATAGTCGAGATCGGCAACGAGATCGCCGGTTGCTCCCGGTTTGCTGCAGCCTGCCAGGAGGCCCGATTTCACCCAATAGAACCGCTGCATGGATCGATGCTCGCTGGCCCTTGCCCCTCCGCGGAGGGGCAAGGAGAATGCATGACGCCGGCCGGAAGTGCTAGTTCGACCGGTCGGACGGGATATTCGGAAGCAGCCACTGCAGGAAGCTTTGCTGGCTCCGGGTTTGCAGATAGAGGGTGCCAGGACCGGTGTAGTTGACGACGAAGCCCTCCCCGCCGGCAATGGTCGATTTCCAGTTGCCGAACTTGCGCACGTCGTAGGTCATGCCGGCGTCGAATGCGACGATGTGGCCAGTGTCGACGACGAACTCCTGGCCAGCAGCGAGATCGACCTTGTGAATGGCGCCGTAGGAGCTGACGATCAGCTTGCCGGTTCCCGAACAGCGGAGCATGAACAAGCCCTCGCCGCCAAAGAAGGTGCGAGCGCCGCCCCAATCAGTGTTGACGTCGATATCGATTGCGCTGGCCATGAAACTTCCCGCCTGAACGATGAGGTCCTCATTGCGCAGGTCCATCACCATGATGTCGCCGGGCAGTGCGGGCCCGAGCATGATGTAGCTCTCGTTCGATTCAGCAGTGTAGGTATTCTGAAAGAAGGTCTCACCTCCCAGAACCGAGCGCTTCAGCGACTTCAACAGCCCGCCAGTGGCCTGCGTCTCGACCGAGACGTCGCTCATCGCGATCATGGCTCCGCCCTCGACCCGAATCTTCTCGCCCCGGTCGAGAGTCGCCCGGCACACCGCAAATGCCGGCTGATAGAGGAGCTCTGTGTTCATACCCATGATCCTTTCCACACTAGTCCCTGGTCCCGATGACCACGCAACGATATTGCATCGGGGCCAGTCGCTTCCTGAATTCCGAATACGACGTAGTTGACAGCAGTTTCGTCCGGGAGGCGGTCCTGCCGATGAGGAGAACAGCGTACGCTGCCGGTCGCCGGGCTTTCCAGCAGCCGTCCCGCAGAAAAGAGCAACCGGGGTGGCCGCGGGAAGGCCACCCCGGTTGCGCGTTGCTGTCAGTCCCGTGCTGGCGCTACAGATAATCTTTCGGATCGACTGTCACGCCATTCTTCTGCACCATGAAGTGAACGTGGGGACCGGTGGAGAGACCGGTGCTGCCGACCGGGCCAATCGTTTCACCCTGAGCCACGGTTTGCCCGACGCGCACGTAGGGGGACGACTGCATGTGGCCATACCAGGTCGACAGACCGTTGCCATGATCGATCTTCACGTAATACCCGAGTCCGCAATCGCACCATCCCGCTTCCGCCACTGTTCCAGCTCCGGCAGCCATGATCGCGGTGCCCATGGGAGCGGCGAGGTCGATACCGTTGTGGACGGCGCAACCCCAGGCCGCGTTGTAGCTATAGAAGCCCAGTGATGAGCAGCCATAATCCTGCGTGAAGGTGTACTTGGCCAGCGGATAGATGAAGGTCGCCGAGGACGTCGACGCGGCGGCTGGGGCGGCCGTCGCGATCAGGAACTCACCCTTGGCGAATCCCTGGACCGAATCGCCGACGATGTAGTACCAGGGCTCCTGGTTGCGATCGAAGAAGGGGCCGTCGGTGATTTCCACGACGTCGCCGCCGCTGAAGGTGCCCAGCAATGTTCCATTGGCTGTGGCGCCGTTGCGGACATTGGTCACACCCGAGGTGGTGGCGTGGGAACCAATCGAGAGGGACGCCGATGAGCTCGCTGCAGCGGAACTCGATGACGACGAGCTCGAAGAGGCGCTGCTGCTCTGTGGCGCGCTGGCCGGCACCAGGAATGCGCCGAAGGCGAACGCCCGGATCGATCCGTTGGTCACCAGATACCAGCCGTTGCCCGAGCTGTCATATTCCGGCCCCATGACAATCGTGAGGGTGACGCCCTCTTTGAGTGCGAGGAGCTGTTCGGAGGAGGAGTTGGCCTCCATGCGCAGACTCAGTCCGCCGCCGGTGTCGGTTTGGACGGCAACGGTCTGACCCGCGCTGAACTGCGGGGTCTCGAAACCGAGATTGCCGCTGCTTGCGGTCGAACCGGTGGTTGTCGAGCTGGAGGACGAACCCGACGCGACGAGGAAGCCGGCGTAGGCATAGGCTCGCAGCGCTCCGTCGGTCACCAGATACCAGCCATTGCCGGCATCGTCGGAAACAGGTCCCTGGACGACCCGCAACGTCGTTCCATCCTTCACCGCGACGAGTTTGTCCGCCGCCAGCGATGGTTCCATCCGCAGGCTGAGTCCGCCGCCGTCATCGGTTTGAACGACGATCAGCTGGCCTTCCGAGAACTGGGGCGTCGCGGCGCCGAGATTGCCGCTCGCGCTGTTCGAGGACGAGCCTGACTCCGTCGAACTGCCGCCAGCGACCAGGAATCCGCCATAGGCCCAGGCCCGCAGCGGTCCGTTGGTCACCAGATACCAACCGTTGTTGGCGTCGTCGTAAACGGGGCCCTCGACGACGGTCAATGTATCGCCGTCGCGTGCTGCGTCGAGTTTCTCGGCGGTCATCGACGGTTCGAGCCGCAGACTCAATCCACCCCCGGTATCGGTCTGGACGATCACCGACTGACCGGCGGAAAACTGCGGTGTGGCATTGCCGAGGTTGGCCGTGCTGCCGCTCGATGCAGACGATGTTGCGGATGAGCTCGATCCCGCCACCAGGAATCCGGCGAACGCGTAAGCCCGCAATGGACCGTTGGTCACCAGGTACCAGCCATTGCCGGCGCTGTCGGTGTAGGGACCGGCGACGATGGTCAGCGTCGAACCGTCGGCGGCCGCCGATAGCTTCTCCGCGGACGAGGAAGGCTCCAGCCGCAGACTCAACCCGCCGCCATCATCGGTTTGGACGACGACCGTCTGCCCTTCGGCGAAATCAGGGGTCGTATATCCCAGGTAGCCGCTGGAGGTCGACGCCGTGCCTTCGTCTGTATAGACGGCTTCGGTCGACGAGGAGGCGGCCAGGAATCCGGCGTAGGCGAAGGCGCGAATCGAACCATCGGTGACGAGATACCAGCCGTTGCCGCTGTCATCGTAGTAGGGGCCAGCCACGACCCGGACGATGGAACCGTCGCCCAGGGCGCCGATCCGCTCCGCGTCGACGCTCGCGTCGTCACGAAGCGAGAGACCACCGCCGTCATCGGTGCGGACGACGACCGACTGGCCAGCCGAGAAACTCGGTGTATCGAAACCGATGTAGCCACCAGAATCGGATTGTGCCGAAGTGATTGCAGGGGACAACGCCCCGAGTAGTAGTGTGCCTGCCAGCACGATCGCGCCTGCAAGCGCTCGCCAGCTCGTGTGCCGGGCAGTGTGCGATGGTAAAGCCACGCGCACTATTCCCTTCCCTCCTGACAACCGGACCCCCGAGTTCGCGGGCCTCGAGTCCTGTTCTTCTCAGCCCAAACGGAAACCGGCCGGGGTAGCGGGCGGGCGAGAAGCGTCGTGAGGAGACAGAAACCGGGTGGGAGCGTACAAGACACCCCAGCCACAACGCCGCGTCCCCCACGCTTGCGTCTCAGCCTGTCTCTTTCCCGAATCGACGCCAATCTTCATCGCGGGTCCTCAGGTCTCGCGCAACAGCTGCGGGCCGGCTTGGGGTGCGCAAGGCGGATCTGAGATGATGACGACGAACGTCTGCCTCACCATAGCAAAGCGGCTTTCGGCGATTCAATGTGAACGTACGGCTTCTCGGGCCGTCATCTGAAAGCTGGGAGCGTGTTATCCGCAAAGATGGCGCGCCGAAGGGCCAGAAAACAACCATGTGCAGTGTCAATCGCTATAATCAGTCCATCGGCGCGGCGCCGGTGTCGAATGTGTTCCCCAGTTGCCGCGATAGTTGGACACGGTCGCCGCACTCGCCCTGAGTCGTGCCTGCGCGGGCGGCCGTGTGGAATGAGAAGGATTCAGACAAACGTGAACGTTACTGTCGAACGGATCCCTGAGAGCCAGGTACGTCTCGAAATCGTCGCCGATGCCGCGGAACAGGAGCAGGCGATCGACAAAGCGATCCGCAAGATCTCGCGGGATATCGCGGTTCCCGGGTTCCGGAAGGGCAAAGCGCCCCGGTCGATGATCGAGCGGTTGTATGGCCGCGAGGCATTCGTTGAGGAAGCCAATCGCGATCTCATCGACGAGCTCTTCCGCAAGGCGATCGAGCAGGAAGAGATCGTTCCGGTGGGCGATCCGGAGCTCGATTCGGTCGAATCCGACCCGCTTTCCTTTGTCGTTCGGGTGCCGGTCTATCCGGTCATCGAACCGGGCGACTATCTTTCGGTTCGGGCCGATCAGGTCGACGCCGCGCTCGGCGAGGGAGAAGTCGACGAGCTGCTGGCCGATATGCAGCGAGCGGAGAGCCCGTGGGTCGATCCGGCCAAGGCGCGCAAACCGAAAGAAGGGGACCAGGTCACCGTCGATATCGAGATCAAGGAAGGTGACGAAGAGTTCCAGCCGCTCAACGAAGACGCCCAGTTCATCATCGGCGAGAGCAATCTGCTGGAAGAGCTGCGGACGGTGATCGAGACCCTCGAACCGGGTGGGTCTGGTTCCGCGGACATCTCCTTCGCCGAGGATGACGAGCGCTATCGCGAGGACGATCCACGCCGCGGCAAGACGATGACCTACAACGTCACCCTCAAGGGGATCAAGGAGCGGGAGCTCCTGCCGCTCGATGACGAATTCGCCTCGACCTATGGGAAAGTCGATACCCTGGAGGCGCTGCGGGAACAGATGCAGAACAATCTGCACGTTCGCAAGACGCGTGAAGCCCGCACCGAAGTCGTCAACGCCATTGTGGAAAAACTCCACGAACTGGCGGAGTTCGATATCCCGGCGGCGATGGTCGACGATGCGGTCAACGAGCGCCTGAACAATGTCCGCCAGCGGCTGGCCTATAGCGGTATCCCGATGGAGGCGTACCTGCGCCAGTCGGGCCAAACCGAAGAAGACCTGAAAGAGGAATTGCGACCCCAATCCACGCGGGATCTGCGAACATCGCTGATTCTGCGTGAGATCGCCAGCCGGGAAGAGATCGCCGTCACCGACGAGGATCTGGACGCCGAGATCGAGGATCTGGTGTCCGGTGCTCCCGAGGCGGAGGAAATGCGCGAGGCATACTCGGCAAACGCCTACCTGCGGTCGGCGTTGCGCAATGATCTCTACGATCAGCGCCTGACCGACCGTCTCATCGAGATCGCCACCGAAGGCAAGGGAGCCGTGATCAACGGCTTCGTGCCGGAAGCAGTCGACGAGGCGAATGAGGAAGACGAAGATTCGTCGACATCGAGCAGCACATCGGACAGCGACGAAGAGGACGAAGCGGGCGACTGACGCCCCCGAACCCCCGGCAGGGTACGCCGGACAAAGGACATCTCTGAATATGAACATTCCCCGAATCGAGAACCTCGTCCCGATGGTCGTGGAGAGTAGCAACCGCGGTGAACGAGCGTTCGATATCTACTCGCGCCTGCTGCGCGACCGGATCATCTTTCTTGGCACGCCGATCGACGACCAGATCGCCAATGTGATCATCGCCCAGATGCTCTTCCTGGAGAACGACGATCCCACCCAGGACATCAAGCTCTACATCAACTCCCCGGGCGGCGTGGTCTACTCCGGTCTGGCGATCTACGACACGATGCAGATGATCCGGCCGGATGTGGCGACCTTCTGCGTCGGCATGAGCGCCAGCATGGCGGCGGTCTTGCTGGCGGCCGGCACTCCGGGCAAGCGGTTCGCGCTGCCGAACGCCCGCGTGATGATCCACCAGGGGTCGGCCGGGTTCCGGGGCGCCGTTCCCGATATCGAGGTGGTCGCTCGCGAAACGATCAACCTGACCACCAAGCTGACCGAGATCCTCGCCCAGCACACCGGCCAGGAGTTCGACCGGGTCAAGCGGGATACCGAGCGGGACTACTACATGCCGGCTTCCGAGGCCAAGGACTACGGAATCGTCGATGAGGTTCTGGAGCCGACGCACAAGCTGGTGTCGTCGAATGGTTCCACCAATGGCGCATCCACGAGCTAGGTGATTGAGGGGCGAGCGATCGCCCCATCGCTGTTCGATGTCGATCGAGGCGTTTGTTGACTGGCAGAAACGCGCTCGTTCAATCAGAATCCAACAAGGCGTGAGGTGTACGGGTGCATTACCGTTGTTCGTTCTGCAATAAGGGACAGGAAGAGGTCCGGAGGCTGATAGCCGGGCCGAATCAGGTCTATATCTGCGATGAGTGCGTACAGCTCTGTCGCGAGATCATCGAGGAAGAAGAGCCACAGGCTCCCAAAGTGCAGGTCGGACCAGCCCGGATCCCAACGCCGCGAGCGCTCTACGAACAACTCAACAACTACGTTGTCGGGCAGGAGCGAGCCAAGAAGATCCTCTCGGTTGCGGTGTACAACCACTACAAGCGGATCAACGCCGAGCTGTTCGACGAGGATGGCGAAGAGGTCGAGCTGCAGAAGAGCAACATCCTGCTGGTCGGTCCTACCGGCTGTGGCAAGACATTGCTCGCCCAGACCCTGGCCCGTCTCCTCGATGTGCCCTTCTCCATCGCCGACGCCACCGCGCTCACCGAAGCGGGGTATGTGGGCGAGGACGTCGAGAATATCCTGCTCCGGCTGATCCAGTCGGCGGGCGACGTGGCCCGGGCGCAGCACGGCATCATCTACATCGACGAAATCGACAAGATCTCCCGCAAGGCGGACAACCCCTCGATCACCCGGGACGTCTCGGGCGAAGGCGTCCAGCAGGCGCTCCTCAAGATCATCGAAGGAACCGTGGCCAACGTGCCGCCCCAGAGCGGGCGTAAGCATCCCCATCAGGAATATATCCAGATCGATACCCGGAATATCCTCTTCATCTGCGGAGGAGCCTTCGAAGGGCTCGATCAGATCGTTTCGAAACGGATCGGCAAGCAGAATCTGATGGGATTCGGTGGTCAGGCCGGTGAAGACGGCCTTTCCGACAACCCGCTCCACCAGATGACCCACGACGACCTGCTCAAATATGGTCTGATTCCCGAGTTTGTGGGACGGCTACCGGTCACGGTGGCGCTCGACGAGCTCAGTCATCAGGATCTCATCCGGATTCTGACCGAACCGCGCAATGCCATCGTCAAGCAGTACCAGAAGTTCTTCTCGCTCGACGATGTTGAGCTGGTTTTCACCGCGGAAGCGCTCGAAGCAACCGCGCGGCAGGCCGAAGAACGGAAAACCGGCGCCCGCGGACTGCGCACCGCCATCGAGGAAGTGCTCATCGATGTGATGTACGAGATTCCGTCGATGGACAATGTGCGCAAATGCATTGTCGATGACAATGTCATCCTCAACCGGAGCCGCCCGCTCCTGATGACCGAACGCGAGGAACCGGTTCCGGCCGCTTAAACATGGCTCCAGGACTGTTCACGATCATCTGCTCGTAGCCGCAGACCCCCACGTCTGCCTTTTTCGGCAGGACTGCCAATGCAACCCGTTGTTCTCGACGCGAAGACTCCGGCGATCGACGCCATCGGCGCGATCGTGGCGGAGGAGGTGAGAGCCGGCGGCAAGCGGCTCTTCCGCAAGGGCGAGATCATCACCGAGGCGAACGCGGCCGGGCTTGCCCGTCTCGACCGGCAGATTCATGCCGTCCGGCCAGATCCGGACGAAATCCACGAAGATGATGCGGCGCGAGAGCTGGCGGTCCTGATCGCCGGAGAAGGCACCGAGATCCGGAAACCGGTGCTGAGCCGGGTGAACATCCGTGCCGCCCGCAAAGGGTTGCTCCGGGTCGATGTGGAGCGGGTGCAGGAGCTCAACCTGATCCCCGATGTCGCCATCTTCACGCAGCTCGACCGCTTGGCCGTGCTGCCGGGCAAAGTGCTGGCAGGCGTCAAGATCAGTCCGGTGGTCACACCCCGTTCGACCATCGAGCGGGCGGCAGAGATCGCGCGGGACCGGCAGATCGTGCAGGTCAAACCGTTTCTTCCCCTTCGGGTGGGCGTGCTCTCCACTGAGGGGATGAACGACAAAGCGCGCGACCGGTTTCAGGAGAGTGTGCGCCGGAAGATCGACTGGTACGGCGCCGAGCTGCTGGGATTCGACGATCTGCCGAAGGATGCCGGCGCCGTGGCGGGATCGATACAGGGGTATGTCGACCGGGGCGCCGATCTGGTGCTGGCCGGGGGTGGCAACACGATCGATCCGCTCGATGCGACCCTGCAGGCGTTGCCTCGAGTCGATGCCGAAATCGTCACCTTTGGCGCGCCGGTGCATCCGGGCAGCATGCTCTGGCTGGCCTACCGGGGGGATGTCCCGGTGTTCAATCTGGCGTCCTGCTCGATGTATTCCCGCTCGACGTCCGCCGACCTGATCCTGCCGTGGATCATGGCTGGTGAGCGGGTGGGCGCGCGAGACATCGCCGCACTGGGCTATGGCGGTTCGCTCGACCGCGACATGCAGTACCGTTTTCCACCCTACGATGCCGAAACGGTCACCGACGAACCAGAATCGTGACCTGATTCCTGCAACCATCCAGCGCAACAGGTGGCCGGCTGGGGTAGGATTGACTCGTTCTCCGGTTACGGCAAACAACTGACCGGGCCCTTCATACGTACGTTAGAAACAGTGCCGGAAGATGGTGCGCCGGTAAACAGCAGAGGGGAGCGTGGGGCGGGGATGAGGCAGCTGCGAAGTGGACGTGTTGCCGCGATAGCGCTGGTGATGGTCGTTCTTGTGACCACCGCGATCGCGGCGGTTCCGGTATTCGCTCAGGAGGGAACCCCGCTGGCGGATTTGCCGGTCCTGACCGAGCAACCTTCCCCGGAGGCCTCTCCCGACGCGTCCCCGGTGGCGGCGTCCGACTTCGAACCGGCGGAGTTCGTCGCCGGCGCCTGGCGCATCGCGGTGATCACCGCCGACCAGAACGTCGAATTCGCCGATTTCGAGCTTCCGGCCCGGGATGACAAAGACTGGATCATCGTGATCGCCGATGTCACCAACTGGAGCAGGAGCGATGCGATTCTCGACCCGCGAGCGTTCGCCATCCGGACCCCGGAGAGCGACGAGGCGCGCGGATTCGCGCGGCGAAGCACCGAGCGAGTCGCCGAGGATCTCGATCTCGAACCCGTCGCCGTCGATGAAGGGGTGACGATCAGCGCCGGTGAAACGGTGCGCGTCGCTTTGACCTTCGAAGCGCCACAGGATGTGCTGAATCCGGAGCTGGTGATCGGCGCATCGTCGATGTCGCTGGGACCGGCGATTGCCGGTGGACCGGCGCTTCTCGGCCTCCCCGACGACATCGTGACTCCGGGAGAAACCGTCCGCCAGAATGTCGAGGAGATCATCGATGGCGCGACATTGGGATTGGGAGCCAGCAGCACGCCGACGGTGTTGTCGTTCGTCGACGCGCCCACGGGCGAAGAGTGTTTCGGCAGCCAGGCCAGCGGCAACCTGACTCGATTGACGACCGAGCGGGTTTTCGTCGAAGCCGATGGGGATGACCGCTATATCTGGACCGAAGAGGATGACGGAACCCGCCGGCTCCTCAATTACGAGCAGATCCGGGGCGGGTTTGCTGCGGCTTCCGCAGATTTGCACGGGCGGTTCGATCTCTGGTTCCGGGATGCCGAAGAGCTGGCCAAACGGGCTGCCGGCGGTATCTGGGGCGCGTGCAGCGGACCGCATGGTGTCGTTCGCACCACCTCCCCGGAGCGGACGACGATCCGCATGAGCGATGGCGACGGCGGCACGACGTCGTATCGCGTCTGGCTCGAATGGTCGCCGGAGCTGGTGACGACCCCCGATGGGGGTGCCTGGGCCTTTTTCAGCGCGCTGGCCGATGATGGCGCCTACAAGGACAAGCAGCTCCTCTATGCGTCGCACTTCGATCCGCGAACCGGTCAGTGGACCCCCGCCGAACCGATGCCAGCGGGAGAGATTCAGTTCGGCGCCTCGGCTGTGATCGATAGCCGTGGTCTGGTGCACGTCGTCTATTCGGCGCGCGAGCAGACTGGCCCGCAATACCTGAGCACGGTGATCTACACGCATGAAGATGGCCGTGGCGGCTGGGCGTCGCCGATGGCGGTGTCGCTCGACCAGCTGGCCGGGCACCAGATCGCGCCGTCGCTGGCCATCGACAGCAACGACCGCCTCTATGTGGCGTTCCAGGATCAGCGCGCATTCAGCGACCAGGGGAGGGCGTCTTCGCCGCTCAATGCCGATGTCTTCGTCAGCCAGAAGGATCCCGATGGATCCTGGACGACCCCTGTGCTGATCAACAACCATCTGCCCACGGCCGCCGCGCTGTTGCCCCGCCTGGTGGTCGACGGCGACCGGATCGTGGCCGTCTGGTCGGTCTACACCGCTGCGCTTGGGCCGGACAATGCCGCTCGTATGGAGTGGGCCCAGCGTGACGTCAACGCCGATCTGGTCGACTGGAGCGCTCCGAAAGTCTTCGCCAATGGCCGGGGCGACACCTTTGGTGGCCGGTTCGTCGACATGGCGGCCGATCCGACCGGTGGTGTGGTGGTGACCTATGCCCGGCGCGGCATCGACACCTTCCTCTTCCTGCGCAGACTGATGCCCGGCGACGACAGCTGGACCGCGGATACGTTGATCGCCTTTGGCGACCGGGGAACCTTCCCCACGGTGGAGATCAACAACCAGGGTGTGATCTACGTCGGCTACAACGCCAACACCGGCGTGTTCGGCGAAACCAACGAGACGATCGTCGACGTCGGCGCCGCGGCGATCGCCTACCGGTCGCTCGAACCGGGCAACGAGATCATCCTGACGCGTGACGATCCCAATTCGCAGGGGCGACCGGTGATTGCCATCGACGTCACGGGCAAACCATGGTTCGTCTTCTTCGGGCAGATACCAGGGGGGTATCCATCCACGCAAGTCGGCGTGCTCCGCAACGCCAATATCCCGATTCTGCCGGTGGCGCAGCCCGTGATACCCGATCAACCAGCTGTTGCACCCGCTCCGGCGGCTTCCCCCGAAGCGTCGCCGGAAGCGGCCAGCGAATAGACGGATAGACCCTGCCGGTGTCGATCTGAACGCCGGCAGGGCGCCCGGAAACTGTCGTTTTCGTCCCGGCTGCTATGCTTCGCCGATGAAGAGCCTGAAGCAATCCACCATCCCTGTTGCCGCCGCGTTGACCGCGGCGCTGGCGCTGCTCGTGGCCGGCGTCGATTCCGGACCGGCGCTGATCGCCGGCGCCGTCGTGGGTATCGTCGTCAGTCTGGTGACGCAGCGTCGCCGCTATGCGACGGGAGCGTTTGGCGGTTCCGAGGAACCGGGGGACATCGACGCTGCCTGCGCGACCGCCAGACAGTCGATCGAATCGATGCCCGCACAGGTGGCCCAGATCGAGGATGTCGAAACACGCCATCTGGCGGCGCGGGTCGTCGGCGCTTTTCGGGACATCATGGCCAGCATCGACACCAGCGAACGCAACGGGGTGGCGCCGCTGATCGTGGATCAGCTGATCGAACCAGCCCAGGCGCTCCTGACCGACTATCTCTGGCTGCAGAAACGGCCGGAGACAACGGCCAGGGATGGGATGACGCGCATTGCTCTCAAGGACCTGCCGGCTGCCGAGCACTCCGCGCGACAGGTGATCGCCGTTCTGGAACGGCCCGGATCGATCGATGTGGCGGCGCTGCGGCGGGCCGTTGATTTTCAGTTCTCGTTTGGTGGCGAAACCGCCGTGGTGACCGAAGAGATGTGGGGCGATCGCGATGCCGTCGTCAAAAGCGCGGAGCGCAGCCAGTAAGCTGGAGAGTACGAGCATGCGCATTGCCGTCATTGGGACAGGCGGACTTGGCGGCTACTACGGCGGACAGCTGACCCGCGCCGGATTCGACGTAACATTCCTGGCTCGCGGCGCCGCGCTGGAGGCGATCCGCGAGCGGGGATTGGTGGTTCGGTCGGCGTTGAGTGGGGACTACACCGTCCACCCGGCGGTGACCAACGACGTGGCCGGTCTGGGCACCCCCGATCTGATTCTCTTCACCACGAAAGCCTACGACCTGGGCCGGGCGGCCCTGGATATCGCGCCAGCGGTCGGACCGCACACCACCCTCCTGGCGGTCCAGAATGGCATCAGCCACATCGACCGATTGTCCACCGTGATCTCCCGGGAGCGAATTCTGCCGGGTGTGATCTTCATTTCGTCGTCGGTGGCGGAACCGGGCGTCATCGAGCAAACAGGCGGTCCGGGAACGGTTGTGCTTGGAGAAGAGGACGGGACAGTGTCGGCGCGAGTCGAGCGCATCGCGGACGCGTTCTGCACCGCCGGTGTGGCTGTCGAGACCTCTTCCCAGATATGGGCACGTCTCTGGCACAAATTCATGTTCATCTGCGCGATGAGCGGTGTCTCCGCGCTGACTCGCCTCACGTTGCGGGAGATTTTCGATGTGCCGGAGAGCCGGGATCTCTATCTTGCCGTGATGGAGGAGGCGGCATCCGTGGCCAGAGCGAGCGGTGTCGACCTGCCGCAATCGGCTGCGATCGATGCGCTGGAGAACCTGGAACGGATGCCGATGCTGCCCCTGCGCGGATCGATGGCCGTCGACCTGATGGCCGGCCGGCGGATGGAGCTCGATGTGCTGAATGGCACGGTGGTCGAGTATGGCCGGCGCCTCGGTGTCGATGTGCCGATGAACCTGGCCATCTATCGCGTACTGAAGCCCTACTCTATGGGCCGTCCCGCCGACGCGTAGCCGCGCCACTGTGGCGCCGTCGCCCGCGGTTTCCACAGCATGCCGATCGATCAACTCTGGGCACCTGAACGCCGCGCGTACCACCGAAGTGCCCCTCAACCGTCGTCTCAACCAGACCACCCCGAACCGTCATCCCGACCGGAGCGTAGCGGAGTGGAGGGATCTCTCCTTTGGGTCCGGCATCGTGGCAACTGGGAACGTGCTCCGACGCGAAAGAGAGATCCCTCGGCCTTGCTCGGGATGACACTGGTTGGCCACGGTGAACGGCCTGAACGGACGTGGGAGAACGCCATAAATGGCGAGGTTGCGCAGTGTTTCACGCCGGGCCCTGGGGCCCGCGCTATGTGCTCGTGGCGGCGTCGGCGAATGCTTCCATGCTGATGAAGCGGGCATCGGGTTCAACCGACGCGGGTGGTGTGGCGCCGAAACCGGAACGTTCGTGGCGGCGATCGATCCAGACGGTGGTCATGCCAAGTGATTTGGCCGGTTCGTGGTCGTGAAAGAGACTCTGCGCGACGTGCAGAATGCGCTCCCGTGGCACCGAAATCGTGGCGAACGCGACGTTGAAGTTGTGGATATCCGGTTTGTAGCTGCCAGCCATTTCGGCGGTGATGATCCAGTCGAATTCGACGCCGAGGCGCCGGTTCGACATGGCGAAGAGATCGGTGTCGCAGTTGGTGATCACCCCGAGTTTGTAGCGGGCCTTCAACCGCCGCAGCGCCCCGGATGAATCTGGAAAGGCCGGCCAGTCGCCGACACTCGCGGAGAAGCGCTCGACGGCGCCGGCAGAAACGGCGATCCCCAGCTCGCTGGAAACGCTCCGCAGGGTCGATGCGAGCACATCCCGGTACTTCTGGTAGGGATGCTGGGCGCCCGTTTCGTACCGTCCGAACGTTTCCAGGAGCAGGTCGTCGCCGATCGATGCCGTTCCCGGCATCGCGGCTCGCATGGCCGCGAGCATGCCCGATTCCCAGTCGATCAGCGTGCCGTAGCAGTCGAAGGTCAGTGCATCGAACGCGTGGTAGTCGATTGACACCTGCCGGTCCTTTCAGTCGTCGAGGCGCACAACGTCCTTGGTGAAGACGACATACGCCGTTTCGTCGCAGCCAGCGATGCGGGCCGACTGGCCGATGCGCACATCGCCACGGGCGCTGATCATCAGGTAGGCGTCGGTGCGGTCGAGCCGGAGTTCCTTCTGGAGCAGCGCGGTCATCTCCTCGACGGCTTCGTGCACGGCGTCATCGAGCGTGGCTCCCTGTCCCGTGCAAATCCAGGCGGTTTCCGTTTCGATCCAGGGGCGGCGAGGCGCTTTTCCTTTCAGGAGTGTGACGCTCACCATCACTTCGCCCGCGATCTCGACGCCGGTGCCGCTCACCTCGCCGTCGCCCATCGACGCATGGACGTCGCCGATGGCCAGCAGTGCGCCGGGAACGTGGACCGGCAGATAGACAGTGGCGCCGACCGCAGCGGCATTGAAATCCATGTTGCTCCCCTGCGCGCCGGGATGAGCGGTGTAGACCGTTCCCTCGGCTGGGGCCGTGCCGAGCACACCGACCATTGGGCGGGCTTTGCACCGGATCTTGTTGCCGAAGATCAGATTGTCGCCGGCCGTCTGCACCATCATCGCAGCGCCATCGCGCAGACCATCCCGAAGCACGCCATGACCGCCGAGCGCTCGGACGAAACCGTAGGGACCGAGCTGGATCGAGAGAATCTTGACGGCGAGAGCATCGCCCGGTTCGGCGTCTTCGACGTAGATCGGTCCGGCGGCTGGGTTGACTTTGAGCGGGTCTCTGGTCCGGATGAACTCCGCCACGTCGTCCAGGGCATGGATTCGCCCGCTGGAGGTGTCGTGCGTTTCGACCGTGATGAAATCGCCCGACGAAATCGTGGCGACGGGAGGAGTCTCCCGGTTGAAGCTGTAGACGAGTTTGTCGCGCGGAATTCTGGTCATAACCGGAGTGGTTCCTTTCGATCGTTGCGCTAACCCAGAGAGAGGCCCATTCTGGCGGTCGTCCCGCCGTCCACGAACATGATGTCGCCGGTGACCCAGCTGGCGGCGTCTGAGACGAGAAATGCCGCCGCGGCGCCGATATCCTCGGGCGTGCCGACCCGTCCGAGCGGCACGGAACGATTTCCCGATTCGCGGGTGTAGTTTGGCATGTGCGCATAGCGCGGCACTTCGACGACACCCGGTCCGATGGCGTTCACCCGAATACCGCGTGGCGCCAGCTCGATGGCCAGCGACTTGGTGAACATCACCACGGCTCCCTTGGTGGCGGCGTACCCGGTGTGATTGGGAAAGCCGCCGGCGCCGTGCACCGAGGTGATGTTAAGGATGGCGCCGGTTCGGTCGGGGAGATACGTCAGGGCCTGTTTGGCACAGAAGAAATATCCCTTGATGTTCAGGTCGAACATCTCATCGAAAAGTTCCTCGGTGGTCTCTTCGATCGATTGCGACCGGGTGACGCCCGCGTTGTTGACCAGGATGTCCAGACCGCCGAGCAATGCCGCGGCTTCATCGACGACCCTGACGCATTCAGACGTATGTCGGAGATCGCCACCGACGGTCATCGCCTTGCCGCCGGATTGCACGATCTCGGCAGCGGCGGCATCGGCGCCCGTTCTGCTGGCCGCATAGTGGAGCACCACCGCCGCTCCCTGGCTGGCCAGTTCGCGGGCAATGCCCTGTCCGATGCCGATCCCGGCGCCGGTGACCAACGCCTTCTTTCCTTCGAGTGCACCCATAGCCACCCCTTCTGACACAATTCGCGCAACTGCTGGCGGCAATCGCGGATTGCCGGTCGATCGCTCTGCGGATGGTATTGTCCGCCTTCCGGAAAGGCTCCGCCATGTCGTCTGGTGAATTCGCCGTACAGGAGGTCGTGGATGCGCTCAGCGACGCGCTGCGCGAGGTCCTGGGAGCGGATGGTTTCGATCTGCTGCCGGACGATCAGGGGATGACCATAGCCGCCGACGATTGGTCGCTGCGGATCGAGTCCGGTCCGAGGGCCGTCGCCTGGCTGGCGGTGGACGATGAGCCGGACGACGCGTCCATGTTCCAGGAAGCGATTCGGGAGATCGTCGGCGCCGGGGCGCTGGGAGCGTTGTGGAGAGCGAACGCGGCCGCGGGTCACGCATTGACGGCGCTGTTGACTGCCGCCAACGACCCCTTCGGTCTGGCACTGGCTGCGATGCTCGAGAGTGACGAAGGAGTGGAGTGATGGGAGTGCTCGAACCCGTTCGGTTGCTGACGCCACATGGCAATCCTGTCGAGCGGATGCCGCCCGGGTTGCGCCCTCGGACGCAACGATTCGAAGGGCGGTATGTCGCGGTGGAGCCGCTCGATCACCGGCGCGATGGCGACTCGCTCTACGCCGCCAGCCGTGAGGATGACTCGCTCTGGGCATATCTTCCCTACGGACCCTTTGCCGAAGATGCGTTTCGCGCCCATCTGCGCGGATTCACCGCGTCCGCCGACCCCTGTTTCTACGTCATCACTCCGTCAGGGGCCGATGGTCCTCAGGGAATGGCCAGCCTGATGACGATCGAGCCCTTGCAGGGCACCATCGAAATCGGGCACATCATGCTCGGCTCACCCCTTCAGCGGACGGTTGCCGCCACCGAGGGGCTCTTTCTGCTGATGAAACATGCCATGGACGACCTGGGCAACAGGCGGCTGGAGTGGAAGTGCGACGCGGCGAATGGCCCCTCCCGGAATGCCGCCCGCCGGTTCGGATTTGCCTTCGAGGGGATCTTCGCCCAGCACCGCATCGTCAAGGGACGCAACCGGGACACCGCCTGGTATTCGATCACGGACGGCGAGTGGCCGGCAATCAGGTCCTGCTTCGAACAATGGCTCGATCCGTCGAATTTCGATGGCGATGGCCGGCAGCGGATTGCGCTCCGCGACTTGACCGGAGCCTTTCGCGAGCACCGGGAAGTGACGCTTTGACGGGCTATTCGTCACGTTTTCACGATATTTCGGCATCCACAACTCAACAATGGAAAGGTCGTTCGCTGGAAAGCGATCTTGTGGTTTCCGCCAGTGCTACAATGCAGGTGTACGCCAAATTGTGGCCAGTAAGCCCGGCCGAATCGACGGAAATCGGGCACGGCTCACAACAGAAAAGGAGTATGGACCCGTGAGTGACAAAGTCGTCACACAACTCGTGGACGAGGCCGTACGACGCCACTACACCCGGCGAGATATCGTCCGGCGCGGCGCCGCCCTCGGACTCTCTGCACCGGCGATCGGTATGGCCCTGAACGCAGCCCGGCCCCTGCCGGCGTTCGCCCAGGACGCATCCAATCCGCTCGGTGTCGATCCGGCAGCCGGTCTCGAGGTCGTGATCTTTGATGGCGGATTCGGCAACGAATACGCGGTCAATGTGAACACCATGTACAACGCGCTCTACCCGGACGCGGAAATCACCTACACGGCGACGATTCGCCTTGGCCCTCAGTTCCAGCCGCGCTTCGTGGCGGGCAATCCGCCGGATGTCATGGACAACTCAGGCGCCGAGAACCTGCCGATCGCGACGCTGGTCGCTGAGGGACAACTCGCCGACCTGGCCGACCTGCTGGCAGCTCCGGCGTACGACACAGAAGGCTCCTCCTTCATCGACACGCTCGTTCCTGGCTCCCAGGAAACCGGCGTTTTCAGTGGCGCGCAGAATGTGCTCCTCTATGCGATGACGGTCTACGGCATCTGGTACGACCAGACGTGGTTCGCCGAGCAGGGTTACACCTATCCGACCACATGGGCCGATATGATGAGCCTCTGTGAGGATATCAAGGCTCAGGGCATCGCCCCATGGACCTACCAGGGTCAGTACCCACAGTACATGCGGCTCCTCTTCGATCAGATGGTGCCGAAGCAGGGTGGTCTCGAAGCGCTCGTGGCGCTCGACAATCTCGAAGATGGCGCCTGGCTCTCCGAGCCGGTTGTCGCCGCGGCCAGCGCGCTGCGCCAGCTGTACGACAATGGCTACATCCTCGAAGGCACCGAAGCGCTGTCGCACACCGACTCGCAGGCCGCATGGCTCCAGGGTCAGGCTGCCTTCATTCCGTGCGGCACCTGGCTCGAGAACGAGATGAGCGACCTCATTCCTGAAGACTTCGTGATGGTCGTCAACCCATCGCCGTCGCTCGAAGGGGATGTCGTTCCGTTCGAGGGCGTCGGCGCGTGGGCCGGCGAGAACTTCCACGTTTCCGAGCAGGGCAAGAACGTTCAGGGTGGCAAGGAGTGGTTGCGGCTTCTCTTCTCCAAGGAAGGCGCCCGCTTCTTCTCCGAGAACACCAAAGCCCCGACCGTGGTGGTCGGCGCTGCGGACGGACTCGATCTGGGCGTGCCGTTCCAGTCTGCTGCTGATGCGATCGCCAATGCGGGCGATTACACCTTCGCATCGCGTTATGCCGACTGGTACCCGCAGCTCAGCACCGATTCTCGCGACCAGTTTGGCCGGATGATGACCGGGCAGGCGTCGGTCGAGGAAGCGCTGCAGGCGATTCAGGAGACGGCGGACGCTGTCAAGGCGGACGACTCGATTCCGAAATACACGCGCGAGATCTGATCGATCGCGCGAATCGATCGTGGGGGGATGCCGCTTTGGCGGCATCCCCGCCAATCAGCAGAACTTGGGCTCGACTGTCAGTTTTCTTGAACGAGTTGCTCAATGAATCACGGGAAATACCGGCTGATCATCCCGTTCCTGGCGCCAGCCCTCCTCCTCTATGCCGTTTTCGTGCTCTACCCCTACGCCAGCGCCGTCAAGAATTCCTTCTATCAGTGGCGTGGCGTCAGTGCGAACAAGACCTATATCGGACTGGACAACTACCGGCGTCTCTGGGATGACGACAACTTCCGGATCGCCCTCAGTCACAATGCGCAGCTGCTGATCGTCCTCCCCCTGGTCACCATCAGCCTGGCGATGCTTTTTGCCGCGCTCTTCGTGCAGGGCGGGCGTGGGGTGCGAGGCGCCGACTTCTACCGGGTGGTCTTTTTCTTTCCCCAGGTGATGTCGGTTGTTATCGTCGGTGTTCTGTGGCAATACATCTATCATCCAAATAGCGGAATCCTCAATTCGGGTTTGCGGGCAATCGGTCTGGCCAGCTTCGCCAAACCGTGGCTGGGGAGCGCGCAGTACGCGCTCTGGGCTGTGGCCGCGGTGGTGATCTGGCAATCTGTTGGCTTCTACATGGTGCTCTTCGTAGCCGGTATGCAATCGATTCCGTGGGATTTCTATGAAGCGGCGCGCCTCGATGGCGCCAGCCGGTTTGCGCAGTTCAAAGACATCACACTCCCCTTGCTCTGGGAGAACATCCGGGTGGCGATCATCTACATCGCCATCGCCGCTCTCGATCTCTTCACCATCGTTGCGGTGATGACCGAAGGCAAACCCAATCGCGCCTCTGATGTGGTCGCCCGGTTCATGTATGAGCAGGCGTTCACCAACAGCATGTTCGGCTACGCTTCAGCGATCGGCGTCGTTCTGCTGATTCTCACCTTCTGCCTGGCCATCCTGCTGCTGATTCTCTCTCGCCGCGAACGGCTGGAATTCTAGGAGGCGAGGGTGAGCGCGGAACCAACGATCCAGGCGACGGCCGACGATTTCGAAGTCGCCGAGGCAAACTACCGAACCGACAAGCGGGCGCTTTTTTCCGGAGAGAATCTCTTCGGAGGGTTTTCCCAGATTCTGCTGATCATTTGGGCGTTGATGGTGATCCTGCCATTCGCCTGGATGATCATGACGGCGTTCAAAACCGATCCGGAGATCATCTTCCACCCGTGGGCCTGGCCGGAATCGTTCCAGTGGAACAACTTCTCGCGCGCCTGGGAAGAAGCCCGAATCGGCAGCTACTTCAAGAACACGCTGATCGTGGTCAGCTGTTCGGTCTTCCTGACCCTGCTTTTCTCGTCGATGACGGCGTATGTCCTGGCTCGCTTCGACTTCCCCGGCAATCGCTGGATTTTCTACATGTTCATGGCCGGGTTGATGTTTCCGGTTTTCCTGGCGCTGGTGCCGCTCTTTTTCCTGGTGCGTGACTTCAACAATCTGTTCGGTCTGACCAACAACCTGCCCGCGCTGATCCTCGTCTACGTCGCCTATTCGCTGCCCTTTTCCGTCTTCTTTCTCACCAGCTTTTTCAAATCGCTCCCATCAGAGCTGGCCGAAGCGGCGATCGTCGACGGCGCATCCCACTACCGGACCTTCTTCGGTGTGATGTTGCCGCTGGCGCGTCCGGGATTGCTGGCTATCGGCATCTTCAATGTCCTCGGGCAGTGGAACCAGTTCATTCTGCCGCTGGTGCTCAATCCCAATCCGGACACCTACCTCCTCACCCAGGGGCTGGCGTTCCTGGCTATCCAACAGGGATATCAGAACGACTACAGCGCGCTCTTTGCGGCGCTGGTGATCACCATGATCCCCATTCTGGTCGTCTATATCCTCTTCCAGCGCAAACTCGAAGCGGGTCTCACCGCTGGAGCCCTCAAGGGGTGACCGAGACGGACGCCGCCGGCTCATCATCAGACTGGAGCGGCCAAACGGCGCTTGTCACCGGCAGCACCCGAGGGCTCGGCCGGATCATTGCCCAGCGGCTGGCCGAACGTGGCGTGCGCGTCATCATCTCTGGACGGCAGCCATCGGCTGTCGATCGAGTGGTGGCCGAGCTGAGCGAGACGGCAGGGGGCGCGCTCGGGTTTGCCGCCGATCTGTCAGATCATCAGCAGGCACACGATCTTGCCGCTCGGGCGCTGGATGCCGTCGGTGAGATCACCATTCTCGTCAACAATGCCGGAATGAGCCGGCGCGGCAACTTCTGGGATGTGACCGACGACGCCTGGACGGAGCAGGTGAACGTCAATCTGCGAGCGCCCTTCATCATCGCCCAGCATGTGGCGAGTGCGATGATCGCCGGCGGTCGAGGAGGCCGCATCGTCAATTTTGGCACCATCGGCGCGCGGAAAGCCCACCGGGATGGACTGGTCTATGACAGCGCCAAGGGGGCCGTCGAGGTCATGACGCGCAACATGGCGTTCGAGCTTGCTCCCTGTGGCATCTCGGTGAATTGTGTCGTCCCAGGCGCCATTCCTGACCGTCCCGGCGTCGACCTGGCGGGAAGGGACCTGACTCACGCAACGAGCTTCCTGCCAATCGGGCGGCTGGGCAAGGCCGACGACATTGCCGCGGCGGTGCTTTTCTTCTGCGCTCCCGAATCGGCGTTCACCACGGGTCAGTCGCTGCTGGTCGACGGAGCGCACGCGACCTATCTCTACGAGTTCTGACGGGGCCAGGGCGTTGGGAGCGAAGCGCCATAAATGGCGCGGCTACGCGTCGATATCCTGCCTGCGCTGAGAAGTGGCATGATGGCGCAGGATGACGCACCGGTTCCTGGGTGGTGGTGCCCGGCAATGGCGTGGGCGGCGAGGTGAAAGGGGGCTGAGAGGTCGATGACCAGAGGGATGGCGGCAGATCATGTCACCAGCGTGAGAATGCCTGACGACTTTGATGCGTTCTGGGACGAGCTTCTCGCCCGAGCCGCGGCGACGCCGCTGAATCCCACGCTCGAACCGATTCCGCTCCGATCGAGCGATCAGGTCGAGACGTTCGAGATTCACTACGACAGTCTCGATGGGGTGCGCATCGCCGGTTGGTACTGCCGGCCGCGGGCGTCGTACATTCCGCCGCCCTATCCGGCACTTCTTCAGGTGCCCGGCTACATTTCGGAACCGACGCTGCCAAAATCCTGGGCCAAGCTCGGCTACGCTGCCGTCGGTGTGGCGCCTCGCGGCAAGCTGCGGTCGAATGCCCAGTTCAATCCGGGCTATCCCGGTCTCTTGACCCACAATATCGTCGATAAGGAAACCTACAGCTACCGGGCGTTCTATATCGACGCCTGCCGGGCAGTCGATTTCGTGCAGTCTCGCCCGGAAGTCGATGCCAGCCGGATCGGGGTTCAGGGAGGGAGCCAGGGTGGCGCGTTGACCCTGACCACCGCGGCTCTGCGCAACGACGCCATCACCTGCGGCGCGGCGGGCGCTCCCTATCTGACGGGATTCATGGATGCGGCGTCGCTAACCCACTCCCAGCCGTATGAGGAGATGAACGAGTACATGCGGCTCTATCCGGAGCGGGAAGAGCAGGTGCGTCGCACGCTCGACTACTTCGATTGCATCAACTTCGCGCCGAGGATTACGGCGCCGATGCTGGTGACCGTTGGCCTTGGCGACGATGTCTGTCCGCCGGAAACGGCATTCGATCTGGTCAGGGCGATGTCCGGACCGGTCGAGATGATCACCTCTCCCCGGTGCGGGCATGATGCCGGTATCTACTGGACCCAGTCCAGAATCGAGAGCTTTCTGGCCGAACACCTGCGCCCAGCCGGAATCGAGGCAGGACGATGAGCATCAATCCGAAGCCAGAGGATTTCGGGGCGTACTGGCAGGCGGTGGACGACGAGCTGGCTGGCATCGATCCGGCGGTGGAACTCGAGCATTCGCTGTTGCGGTCGAATGAACACTCGACGATGTATTTCGTGCGGCTGACCAGCGTCGGTCCCTACCGGATCTTCGCCTATCTGAGCATCCCGCATGGCGATGGCCCCTTTCCGGCGCTCCTGCAAACACCGCGCTATGGCAGCGTCAACAATCCGCCTCATTTCGACGATCGGCAACGATTTGTGGTGATGACGCTGATGCATCGAGGACAGCGGCTGGCCGACAAACCCTATGCGGCCGCCTATCCGGGACTGTTGACCGAGGGTATCGAAGACCCGGCCACCTTCATCTACCGCGGCATCGTGGCCGACTGTCTGCGCGGCGCCGAATACCTGCTCTCCCGTCCCGAAGTAGAGGGTCAGCCGGCGGCAGTTGTGGGGGATGATCTGGCGGTGCTCACCGCCGCCCGGCGTCCGGGATTCACCGCCGTTCACTACAACCTCTTCACCTTCTACCGCATGATGGAGGCGGCTCCTCGCACCGCCGCCTACCCGCTGGAGGAAATCAACGAGCACGTCGCGTTCTACCCGAACTCGGCCGATCGGGTCGCCCGCACTGTTGCGTACGTCGATCCGCTTCATCACGCACCGGAGGTGAAGGGAAAGGTGCTGGTCAACGTTGGCGACCCAGGTTCACTCTCCGGACCGGAGTTTCTGGAGCCGCTGATGCAGGCGTTCGGCAGCAGGGCCGAACCCTATGTGGTGTCGCATGAGGGCGGCACCGATCACGATGCTGCCGACGCCTGGATTGCGTCACAATTGGGCAGCGTACCGAAACCGCGACTATGGCTGGAGGCAATGGGGTGACCGCAAGCATCTACGAAAAACTCGATATTCGGCCGGTGATCAATGCGGCTGCCACCCTGACCAAACTGGGTGGATCGCTGATGCCCCAGCCGGTCGTCGAGGCGATGGCCGCCGCGGCCGGGCAATACACTGATCTTTTCGAGCTGCAACGCAAAGTCGGGGAGCGTATCGCCGAACTGACGAAGAACGAAGCGGCATTCGTCACCTCGGGCGCTGCTGGCGGCATCGCGATGAGTGTCGCCTCCTGCATCGCCGGCACCGATCCCGATCTGCAACAGGACTTTCCCTATCTCGACCGGGCAACCAAGCGCGAAGTGATCGTCTACAAGGCGCAGCGGAATGGCTATGACTATGCCGCCCGCCAGACCGGCGCCCGGTTGATCGAAATCTCGCCGGATGGCGACGATCTGGAGATGAGCATCACCGAGAAAACCGCCTGCGTGCTCTATTTTGCCGGCGCGCATTTTGCCGAGGGCGCATTGCCGCTCGACGAAGTCATCGCCATCTCACACACACTCGGTGCGCCGGTGATCGTCGATGCTGCCGCCCAGATTCCGCCGATTTCGAATCTCTGGCATTTCACCACTGAGCTCGGCGCCGACGCGGCGATTTTCAGTGGCGGCAAGGGGTTGCGGGGGCCGCAGTCGAGCGGCATCGTGGTCGGCAAGAAGGCCATCATCGACGGGATCCGGCCCAATTCCGCACCGAACCAGAGCGTTGGACGGCCGATGAAGGTCGGGAAAGAGGAGATGGCGGGTCTGCTGGCCGCGCTGGAATGGTCGCTCGCGCAGGACGAACCCGCGACGCTGGCCCAGTACGAGGAGATCGTGCGCTACTGGATCGCTGAAATGGCTGATATCCCTGGCATCACCGTCGAGCGGAGCTACCCCAGCGAAGCGGGTCAGCCGCACAGCCGGGCGATGGTTTGGGTTGGACCGGACGCCCGGTTGACGCGAGACGCAGCCGTCGACGCGCTCTGGGACCTCGATCCACGCATCGCGGTCAACGCGGTCGACGACGATGGCATCGCCCTCAACCCCCAGACGCTCGAGTCTGGGGAGGAAGAGGTGGTGCTGGCGTCGGTGCGGCAGGTCTTCATGCCTACAGGTTGAAACCTGTGGCTAAGCATACGAAGTCCCTCCGGGACTGTGGTGGGGTCGGGTTCCGATCGAACCCCGGAGGGGTTTCGTGTCGTTAGCCCCAGGTCTTGACCTGGGGGTCGAGGGCGGCGAGGATGTCGTTTTGGCGGCTTTACTACCATCTGGTGTGGGGAACGAAGCACCGGCACCCGACCCTCGAAGGCGAGATGTTGGAAACGGCGACGCGATCGATCAGGGACTCTTGCACGGAGATGGGGCTAGTCTTCCACGCGTTGGGAATCATGCCTGAGCATGTTCATCTCGTGGTGGGCATTCCGCCTCGAATGGCGATTGCGGACGTGGTCAAGCAGATCAAGGGAAGCTCGAGTCACCTGTTGAATAGGCTTTCCGGCGACCAGCCATGGTATGGGTGGCAGGGCGAGTATGGCGTCATGAGCTTTGGCGAACGGTCGCTCGATCGCATCGTTTGGTATGTCGAGCACCAGCCAGAGCATCATCGTACCGGGGATTTGATGCCGTTGTTCGAGCGATTGGAGACGGAGCGATCGGATAGCCCACAGGTTGAAACCTGCGGCTAGGGGGACGAAGTCCCTCCGGGACTGTGGTGTAGCAGAGTCGCGTGTCGATTTAACCCCGGAGGGGTTTTGCATCGTTAGCCCCGGGTCTTGACCTGGGGGTTGATAATCGGTTGGGACCGTAGTGGACTCGAATGCCGGAGAATCCCGAAGGCATTCATATCGCAGCCCCAGGTCCTGACCTGGGCGCAACGTGGAAAGGTGGAGAGAAACATGACCCCTGAGGAAAAGCTGGCAGAGCTTGGGTTCACATTGACGAAGCGTGAATCGGCGCTGCCATTCATGGCCCTGGGCAAGATCACCGGCAATCTGCTCTATCTTTCCGGTGCGACTCCGCCGGCGGGCTGGGTTGGCCGGGTTGGTGAGGTCTACACGGTCGAGCAGGGGTATGAAGCGGCCCGGCTCACCGGATATGCGCAGCTCGAGATGGCCTGGTCGATTCTCGGCGACTTGGGCCGCATCAAGCAGGTGGTCAAACTGCTGGGCATGGTGAACTGCGCTCCCGGTTTCGTTGATACACCCAAAGTGATGCACGGCTGCTCGGAGCTCTATCTCGAAGTGCTCGGCGAAAAAGGAAAGCACGCCCGCTCGGCGGTGGGACTGCAGGCGCTGCCGGGCAACGTGCCGATCGAAATCGAGACGATCTTCGAGATCGAGGTCTGAGGCAGTGGTTTCGAATCCGGACACCCCGCGGGCCGGAGGCGCGCAGGGTGCCGGAACGAAGATCAGACTGAGCCTGATCCCCTACCGCTAGATGTCAACGAGCCTCGCGTTCCTGGCGTAGAGGCTCCATGGATTGCCTGCGGCATTGTCTCGGAGGACCAGAAGCTCAACACGGTCGATCGTCTTGAGATGGTTCGCTGGCGCGCGCGGAATGGCGATGCGCTGCCAGTTCGTCTCCGACAGATTCACCAGAGAGGCGGCGTCGGACTCGATCGTCGACGCATCGGTGTACACGATTCGTACAATCGCGGCATCGACGGTGCCCGAGCCAGCCACCTCAACGGTACCTGCCACAAATCGTGGGCCGGTCAATCCGAGACCTGATTCACTACTGAATCGAACGCCTTCGTTTTGCGCGGTACCGAGATTGTGAGCTTCGACCGCCCATCTACCGTCTGTCAGCTCTCTGTCGATGGTGGTCGAACCTGCATTTGCGCAAATGTAGGCGAGATCGACTTCCGCCGAAGGATTTGCCACGCGGTTCACAAAGTCGAATGCCTTCTCAAGGTCGATGGCTCGGACCCATCCCATAACGGCGCCGGTACGAATGGTGTACCAGGAGCCATCTTCAGGGAAAGCTGGTCCCGCAGTGACGATCCCCAGCGAGCCAACGGGAAGCGAAATGATGACTGGCGCCGTTGGATTCGCCGCGTTTCTCACGCTAACCGGAGCAGTCTTCTCCGGTACGACGAGAATTTCACCAACCGAGACCCCTGAAGGGTCGACCGGAGCAATCGCGATTGGCTCCTCGCTCGCTGCGAAGGCGCATCCACCAGAAGAGTAGAGACCCAGGTAGGCTCCGGCGATCCAGCCGGTGTTTCCGTATCTGCTCACCTCATACCAGTCGTACCCATCCGCGTAGACTGGACCGTCCAAAACACAGAAGTCTGTCCATGTTCCGTAGGTAATCACGACGCTCGCGCTTACAGTCGGCGATTCGCGGAGATTGGCCGGACCGTCGAAGATCTCCACTGTGTCGCCCGGATCGAACCGGCCGCGACTTACCGTTGTCCGGCAGCCGCCGTATTGCGTAATCCCACAGAACTTGGCCGCAACCCAGCCTTCAATCCCGGCCGAGCGAACGCGATACCACACGTACGAGCTGGCCGACACCGGCCCATCCAGCACGCACGCTTCGGCTCCGCTCGATAGCTTGCCGAGCACAGCAGCCGACGTACTCGGTGCTGACCGGACGTTGAGCGGACCGTTGGCGACGTAAATGCGATCGTCCTTTGTGAAGGGACCGCTGTTGGCGGGGTTGCAGGCGTTGGCCGAAACCAGATCACAGAACTGTCCAGCGCTCCATCCCAGAGATGACTTGTACCACTCATAGCCGTTGGCGAAAACCGGTCCTTGCGTCACACAAAACTGGCTGCTGGTTGCATAGCTGCCAGTCACTTGCGCGCTTGTGGACGGATTGTTCCGGATGTTGAGTGGTCCGTTGGTGACCACTACCCGGTCATGCACCGTGAACTTGCCGGGAGATGTGGCACCCGCGCAGCCTCCCTGTCGGACAAGGTTGCAGAAATCTCCCGCGATCCAGCCTCCAGGGACCTGGTACCATTCGTATCCCCCAGCATAGGTCGGGCCATTCGAAACGCACAGTTCTGTTCCGGATTCGACAACGCTCAGAACTGCGGAGCTGGTTGACGCGGATTGACGAACGCGCAACGGCCCGTCGAATACCTGGATCTTGTCATTCGATGCGAAGCGTCCCGCTGGTGTGCTGACGCATCCGCCAGTCCGTACCAGAGTGCAGTACTCGCCTGCAATCCACCCAGCCACCGGCTCGGAGTTGACCTTGTACCACTCGAACCCGTTTGCAGACTGCGGGCCGTCGGTGATGCACACTTCGTTCCCGACCGGAAGCAAGCCGATGATCGACCCGCTGGGCGCTCCTCCGCTATACGAGTCGAGAGACAAGCCGTACAGGGTATTTCCGCGAGTGGCTATCTTGGCAGCGTACTCGTTGTCGATTGCCCAGCGATTGTTGAGATCGCTGATCGTGCTCACGGTATCGTCGAGATTCGCGTCGAAGACGGCCTGGTAGCGGCTGTCCGCTCCAACCAGATCAGAGTGGAGCGACTGTGTGTTGCCATGGACGTATGCGTGCATATGAGCGAGATGGGCTCGCGCTGCATGCTGTCCACTCGTGAAGGTCTGGCTGTTCTCGTTCTGCTGCGGATCGCCAGTGATTCCCAGTCCGGCTGGGTTGAGCCTCTCCTGCCACCAGTAGGATCTCCAGTAGTCCGTTTCCAACACGGACTGAGCTATAATGATCGACGCGTCGAATCCGATCGCCCCCGCGAGGCGGTAGACCTCGTCGATGTAGTCTTCGACATCGTTCATGCGGGCCGCGCCTCGCTGCCTTGCAGCCGAGACTGCCGTCTCCACAATGCCTCGCGATGCGGCAACGATGGCATCAGCAGGTTGCATCTGGTGCCCGTTGTAGATCCCACCGCCAGTTCCAGGTGACGAACGAATGTTGACGGGGCCTTCGTCGATACGGACTCGGTCACCAGTAGCGAAGCGTCCGGCTGGGTTGCCCGAACCGCACCCATTGCGGGCAACTCTGGTGCAGAGTTCACCGGCGATGTAACCGACCTGGTGAATAGGATCAGATACATGTGAGACAGGGAAGGGGATGAAAAAGAGGGGAAGCATCTTTCACACTGATGCGGTGTCGAATCGCGCAGCGGAAAGGAGTTCCCCTCATGAGCAAGCGTAGCAAGAAGCAGGGAGGTGCTGCATTCCGTGGCCATGGCCACGGAATGCAGCTGGCGCGGCGGATGCCATGGGTGCCGGACATCCCGACGTTGAGCGAAGCGGGGAAGCGACGGTTGCAGGTCGTGGAGTTCTCGCTA
>JAHBVL010000008.1 GCA_019637585.1 Thermomicrobiales bacterium
GGAATGGCGGTGCCGGCTTGGGTGTAGCGGCAAGGCCCGCCTTGCCCGTCGACACGATGCCGGTATCTCGATCGCAACACCCTCTTCCCCTTTGCTCCTGAACCGGCGTGCTACCACGGAATGTCGATGCCGGCTTGGGTGTGGCGGCAAGGCAGGCCTTGCCCGTCGACACGATGCCGGTATCGCAATCGCAAAGCCCTCTTCCCCCTTTGCGCCCGAACCGGCGCACTACCACGGAATGTCATGCCGGCTTGGATGTAGCGGCAAGGCCTGCCTTGCCCGTCGACACGATGTCGGTATCTCGATCGCAACACCCTCTTCCGCTTTGCGCCTGAACCGGCGTGCTACCATCGAAACGATGCGGATTGGCCCCGGCTCGGCGAGTGGAGACAACCAGATGGCGACAGCGAAATCCCGACTCTCGATCGACTACGCGAACGTCATGGCGTCAGCCGTCGGTCAGGAAAATGGTCTGACCGATGCCGAGCTGAACGACGCCGCCACGCAGGCCACCGCCCACATCGACCGCATCTGGAACGAGTACGACGCCGGTGACCAACGGTGGGTCGCCCTGCCGGACAATCGCCAACTCGTCGCCGATATCGAGTCGTTCGCCTCATCCGAAGGCAGAGCGTACGAGGATCTGATCCTTGTCGGGATCGGCGGCTCCTCGCTCGGCGCCATCGCCACGATCCAGGCGCTCGCGCATCCCTTCCGCAACCTCCAGCCGCACAGCAATCGGGGCGGGCCACGTCTCTTCGTGCTCGACAATCCCGACCCGGAAAAGGTCGCCGCGACCCTGGAAACCGTCGATCTGAGTAAAACGCTCGTCAATGTCGTGACAAAGAGCGGTCAGACGGCCGAAACGATGGCCAACTTCCTCGTAGTCAAGGACGCCCTGGAACAGACCGTCGGACAGGACCAGGCTCGCAAACAGATCGTCGCTACGACCGATCCGAAAGACGGTCTGCTTCGCCAGCTCGCCGACCAGGAAGGCTATCGAGACTTCCCTGTGCCTCCCGGTGTCGATGGCCGGATGACGGTGCTCAGCGCGGTCGGGATGCTGCCCGCGGCTCTCTGTGGTGTTGACATCGGGGGGCTGCTCGACGGCGCCGCCGCCATGCGGGAAGCGTCTCGCAATCGCGACGCCCGCCAGAACCCCGGCGCGCTCTTCGCCTCCATCGCCTGGCTCGCCGCCACAAAGCGGGACAAGAGCATGCTGGTGATGATGCCCTACGCCGACTCCCTCTTCGGTATCGCCGACTGGTTCCGCCAGCTCTGGGCAGAGAGTCTGGGCAAGCGTCTTTCCACCGCCGACGACGAGGTCTTCGCCGGTCAGACACCGATCAAAGCGCTGGGAGCCATCGACCAGCATTCGCAGATTCAGCTCTACACCGAGGGACCGAACGACAAGCTGATCTGCCTCACCGGCGTTGGGACATACCGGAGCGGCGTGGAAATTGCCGCGACACCCGACTCGATCGACGAGTTGGGCTATCTCAGAAACGCCGAGCTCGGACAACTGCTCGATCGCGAGCGGATGGCCACCGCCTGGGCCCTGACCAACGCCAACCGGCCAAACCTGTCCATCTCCATCCCGGCGATCGACGCCGGAACGGTCGGCGAGTTCTTCTTCATGCACGAGTTCCAGACGGTTGTCGGCGGCGGTCTGTTCGATGTCAATCCGTTTGGCCAGCCGGGTGTGGAAGCGGGCAAGAACGCCACCTACGCTCTGATGGGCCGTGAGGGATACGAGACGTTGCGCGATGAGCTCACCGGCAGCGGCGGCGAGTCGCGGTACACCCTCAGCTGATGTCGCTCGGCCAACAACCAGAAAGCTGGATGCGTCCTGCCCTCGCCTGGCTCTTCGATCGTGGCGATCCGGTGCTGATGCGCCAGGCGATTCAGGATCAGGCGGCGCTTTCCACCTTGCGCAGTCAGATTGGCCGGGCACTCGCGACGCCATCCGGTACGCCGATTCCCACCGGCACCCGGGGCGACAACCTCATTCTGGCGCTGGTTGCCCTCCGCCTGAAATTCCCCAGAGAAGAAGCCGAAGCGAAACTGGAGAAGAATCTTGCGCTGCGGCAGAGCTCCTGAACGGAACCGTCATCCTGAGCAGCGCGTCCAACGCTATCTGCCCTGTCACCGCTCCAACTTCAGCGCCATCCTGAGCGTAGCGAAGGATCTCCTGCCGCAGCAGCCTCCAGGGAGACGATCGCCGTGGCAGAAGACGACGGAAGCTTCTTCCCTTCGTTCAGCATGACGACGATCACCCCGCCAGCTGCCGCTGCCGCAGACCGGCCAGAAAAGCCAGAATCACACTGCAACCCGACCTGGCCGTGAGATCCTTCACGTCGCGCGATGGATCGATCTCGACGACATCGAACGCCTGGACCTTCGGATCCTTCCCGGCCGCGAAGACCGCCTCCAGCAGCTGCCAGGCCGAGAGCCCTTCCGGCGATGCCGCCGATGTGCCGATGGTGAAGGGATAGGCCAGGCAGTCGATATCGACGCTGAGGTAGATGACATCCGTTCCGTCGCCGGCGCGTTGCAGCGACTCGGCGATGCACTCCTCCATGCCCCGCTTCTGGATTTGGCGGCCACTGATCACGGTGATGCCCTGCTCGGTGCACCAGGTGTGGTATGCCTCGGCATTCATGAAACCATGGATACCCAGTTCGACCACATTTTTGCCGTCGACCTGATCGAGTCCTTCCACAATCTGCCGGAAGGGGGTGCCGTTGTGCGGTCCGGAATCGAGGATTCTGACGTCCATATGGGCGTCGATGTTGATGATGCCCACCTTCTTGCCGGCATGCGCCTTGCAGAAACCGCGCACCGCCGGCGCCGTCACCGAATGGTCTCCGCCGACCAGCAGGGGCACGAACAGGTTGCCCTTGGTCAACGCGGCCGCCATCGCGTCTTCGATCTGCTGATGCGCTTCCGTAACGCTGGTCAGGTGACCGGCGATGTCGCCAAGATCCCGCACCACCAGATCGCGAATGTCGGTTTCCCAGTCGGGAGAATAGGTCGTGTTGTACCGAAACGCCATCCGGACAGCTTCAGGGCCACCTGCCGCTCCTGATGGTGAAATCGAGGCTGCCGAGTAGGGAGCGCCGATCAACCCGGCGTCGATCCGCTCATCCTGGTCCCAGGGCGTCATCCAGTTGCTGATCCGCAGCTCCGGACCATCCTGCCACGGCGCCCGCCGGGTCACTGACGCCGGCCGCAAAAAGGGAATCGCCTCACTCACAACACACCCTCATTTCCGATCTCATCCGATGGCCCCATGCCCGACGCCCGCCTTCCAGCCACGCCCTCTTTTGCCCTTTGCCCTTTGCCTTCCGCCCTTCGCCTATTGCCCCTCATCGCACGGCACATTGAGCCAGCCCGATTTGAACGGTTTGACCACGTCCTCCTCGGGAACGAATTGATGCCGCCACAGGCAACCATTGTCGTTGCCGAGCAGGTGAAGCGAAACCGACGTGACCTCAGAGGTCGTGGTCACCCGGTGGATGTCGGTTTCCGGCAGGAGCTCATACATCTCGCCGGGGGCCAGCGATCGCCGCTCCATCGTCTCCAGGGTGGCGCGCCCGTCATCAGATCCATCGTCGGTTCTGGTGAAGACGACCTCGTCCTGATTTCCCTGATAGAGCCCGACGATTCCCCAGGCCAGGTGATCGTGCACGGGAGTCGAGGCCCCTGCCGGCACCACCAGACTGGAAAACGCCAGACCGCCATCTCCCGATCGGTAGAGGAGCCACATCCCGATGCCGCTCCCCATTCCGGAGTCCTCTTTCGGTTCCATGAACTCCGCGGGCAGCCAGTCAGGTGTCGACAGCAATTCGGCGAAGGCCGGTTCGATGGCCGCCACAATCGCGCGGCCGTCACGTTCCCGCCCCCGAATCTCGTTGACAGCGTCGATGAACTTCGTCATGGCCGGCGAGCCGACGAAATCCTCATCGATTCCAGTGGGAGCTGGCAGATTGGCAAGACACATTCGCGATCATCTCCTCGAGACAGTCGATCAGGCTGCGATTGTCTCACGAGGGGATGAGGCGCACCACCAAACGGTGCGTTTACTCGCCGAGATATGCCTTGCGGACAGATTCATCCTTGCGGAGATTCTCTGCGGTATCGCTGAGGACGATCTCGCCGGTTTGCAGCACATATCCGCGATTGGCCACGGTCAGCGCCATCAGCGCGTTCTGTTCGACCAGCAAGACGGTGGTGCCCTGCGCGTTGATCTCCTGGATGATCGAAAAAATCCCTTCGACCAAGATCGGGGAGAGTCCCATCGACGGCTCGTCGAGGAGCAGAATCTGCGGTTTCCCCATCAGGGCGCGGCCCATGGCCAGCATCTGCTGCTCGCCGCCGGAGAGGGTGCCCGCTTTCTGCGACTCACGCTCCTTCAGCCGGGGAAAGAGATCGAACACGCGATTGAGATCGTTCGGATCGGCTTTGCCGTGGACGAATGCCCCCATCTCCAGATTTTCGAGCACCGTCATGCGCGAAAAAACACGTCGCCCCTCGGGAGACTGGACGATTCCGAGTCTGGTGACGTCGTGAGGCTGGGTCGCATCGATCCGGGCGCCATTGAGGAGAATCGCACCCGAACGAGGATGCATCAGACCGGATATCGTGCGCAGCGTCGTGGTCTTTCCCGCTCCATTTGAGCCAATCAGGGTCACGATTTCCCCTTGATCGACATCAATGGTGATCCCTTTTAGCGCGTGGATATTGCCGTAGTAGGCATGCACGTCATGCAGTTGCAGCAGGGTCACTGGAGCGCCTCCTGCGGCGTCTGAGCCGGTCCGGAGTTGATGTCGTGCCGGACGGAGGTCGACTGTGCAGCCGCTTCTGCTCCCGATTTCCCGAGATAGGCTTCGATCACCTGCTGGTTCCGCTGCACTTCGATCGGCAACCCCTGCGCGATCTTTTCGCCATGGTCCAGAACCGCCACGTTGTCCGAAATCCCCATGACCACCCGCATGTCGTGTTCGATGAGCAGAACGGTCAGATCGAGCTCGTGCCGCATTCTGTCGATGAACTGCGTCATCTGAACCTTTTCCGTGGGATTCATACCAGCGGTTGGCTCATCAAGCAGCAGCAGATGCGGCCAGCTGGCAAGAGCCCGGGCGATCTCCAACCGGCGCTGGTCGCCATAGGAGAGGTTTTTGGCCGTTTCATTCCCCTTGCCTTTGAGGCCAACATAGGCCAGCCACTGGAAGGCTTGCCCCCGCGCCTGCTGTTCCTCCCGGCTGACGCTTGGCAACTTGAGCAACGCACCGAGCGGACTGGAACGCATTCGTGTATGCATGCCGATCAGCACATTCTCCAGCGCCGTCATGTTGGCGAAGAGGCGAATATTCTGGAACGTTCTGGCGATACCTCGTTCGGCAACCTGATCCGGCCGGGAGGACCGCCCGCCGCCATCATGGATCACCATATCCTCGAAAATGATCCGTCCCTCAGTCGGTTGGTAGATACCGGCAACCATGTTGAAAAAAGTCGTCTTGCCGGCGCCGTTTGGGCCAATGACCCCCTGAATCGACCCACGGTAGATGTCCAGGTCTACGGCATTTACCGCGGTCAGACCTCCGAACTGTTTCGTGATCTTCTCGGCTCGCAGAATGATGGAATCAGATCCAACATGCGCGCCGGGCTTTACCTCCGCCATGGTCGCCGTCATGCCCGCTCTCCCACAGCAGGTTCATCCATTTCCCGGATGTCGTACATCTGCTGCTGCTCGTGCTCGGAGATTTTGTCCTCTTCCGGGTGAAACTCCGCCTTGCGCCTTGCGCTGGGGAAGAGTCCTTCCGGTCGAAGCAGCATGGTCAGAACCAGCGCGAGCCCGAAAATCAGGAACTTGTCCTGCGTCAGGTTGTGATTGGCAAGAAAATCGATGCTGAGCGCATCGCCGAGACTGTTCAACGGCGGGGTGAGTTCCTCAGTCAAAATTCGGTCGAAGAATCCGATCAGCAGGGCTCCTGCGATAACGCCGTAGATGTTGCCAATTCCACCGAGTACGACCATCGAGAGGATCGTGATCGAAACAATGAACTCGAAATTGGCCGGGTGGACGTACTGGAAATAGGCCGCGGAGAGCGACCCGGCAAATCCGGCAAACGACGCGCCCAGGGCGAACGCCCAGAGTTTCGTTCGCACCAGATTGACCCCCATGCTTGCCGCAGCGATCTCATCTTCACGCACGGCTTGCCAGGTCCGCCCAAGTCTCGAGTTGTAGAACCTTCGAATCATGAACAGCGAAAGCACACAGATAGCGAGGATCAGCCAGTACCAGTTGTCCTGATCGGTCGGAGCAAATGCAAACTTGTGCCCAAAAATGGTGAAGGTCGACGGTTTTCCAACGGGATTCAGGCCGAGTGTTCCGTTGGTGATCTTTTCCGCATTGAGAAAGAAGTTGGGAACGATTTCGCCGAAACCCAGCGTCACAATCGCCAGATAGTCGCCCCGCAGCCGCAACGTCGGCGCTCCCAACAGCACACCGAAAATCGCTGCAACCACCCACGACACCGCCAGAGCGGGCCAGAAATGTTGCAGCCACTCGGGGACGTAGCCTTCCTTGATGAAAAAACTCTTCGGCGAGGTCAACAACCCCATTGTGTAGGCGCCGATGGCAAAAAAAGCCGCATATCCCAGATCGAGCAGCCCCGCGTAACCAACGACGATGTTCAGACCCATCGCCAGCAGGACATAGATCATGATCGAGCCCATCGACCCGAGTCTGCCGATATCGAAGAGTTCGTCGACTAGCGGATAGAGCGCGAATACCGAAATCGCGAGACAGAGAAGCAGATTCTCCTGCCGTCCGCTCATGATTCGCTGCAGGATCGATCCAGATGCAAGCTCACCAGGGGCAGTGGGCATGGAGGAGGCCATGATCAGACCTTCTCCGCCGTGGTCTCACCGAGGATGCCGCTTGGCCGAAAGACCATCGTCACCACCAGCAAGCCGAAAATCAGCGCCGGAGTCCATTGCGCTCCCCACCAGCTGAAATGACCGCCAGGATATGTCTTCAGAAAGCCATCACTCAGCGACCAGGCTATGCCGATGATGAACCCGCCGATCACCGCACCATTCAGATTGCCGATACCGCCAACCACAGCCGCGGTAAAGGCATAGAGACCATATCTGAATCCCATTCCGGGCCGGGCAGAGTTGATGTAGTAGACGGCGATCATTCCCGCCGCGCCCGCCAGCGCTCCACCGACGATGAACGCAATCGAAATCGCTCGATTGACGTCGATGCCCATCAGCGCTGCGGCGTCACGATCCTGGGCTGTGGCGCGCATGGCTTTGCCTGTGCGCGTCCGCTGAATAAACCATTGCAGCAAGATCAGGAGAGGGATGGTGATCAGGACAACCGCCAGATCGAGGGGCCGAATGCGAATCCGCGTTTCGAGCCCGAACCACTCCTGCAAGATGTTGTACGCACGGTACTCCGAAGGAATCAGCGCCGGCGGCGAAAGCGGATTTCCGCCCTTCCAATAGACCGCCATCTGTTGCAGGATGAAGCTGAAGCCGATGGCACAGATCAATGGCGCCAGGCGTGGCGCATGCCGCAGCCGGCGATAGGCCACTCGATCGATACCCCAGTTGATCGCAGAACTGAACACCATCGATCCCAGCAGAGCCAGAATCGCGGCGGCGGCCAGAATCAACCAGCCTTTCTCGGTGGTGACACCTGTGGTCGCGACAACGGTCAGTGCGAAGTAGGCGCCCATCATGAACACTTCGCCGTGGGCGAAATTGATGAGCTCGACGATGCCGTAGACGAGCGTATAGCCAAGCGCAATCAGCGCGATCAACGCCCCGTTCGCCACGCCAATGATGATGTACTGGGCGAAGAGCTCCGGCCGGTCGTAAGCGCCGTAAATCAGCCCGATCGCCAACAGGACAAGGAGCACCGCTCCCGTCCACCGGACGAGTCCGCTCGCATCTATTCGACTCATCGTTCTGGTTCGATGGGATTCTGCGATTGTCGACACTCGTTCAATCCATGCGTCATCTCAATGGACGGCAACGCGGACCAGCGATGTCGCTGGTCCGCGTTCGCATCAGCATCGGCTAGTTCGCGGTTCCCTGGAAGGTGAGGACACCATCGACCACCCGGATCAAACCGATCACTGGGTTGTCGATATCACCCTCGTCGTTGAAACTCCACGTCGTTCCGGCCAGTGTCACGAACCCTTCGGTTCCGAACATCTGATCGAGGATGGCGGTACGATCGGCTGCGCCCGCCCGCTCGATCGCCTGCAGCACCACGACCATCGATTCGTACGCATACACCGCGTAGGAATCGGGCTGGCCGGTCTCACCGAGGTCGAGTCGCTCGCGAATGCGCGCGACATAGTCAGCGCCCGGGCCACCCAGCTCGACCAGTGCGTCTGCGCTGAATCCACCAAAGGTGATCCATGCACCCTCGGCAGCATCGGCCGCACCCTGGACGAACGTGTCGGTGTTCAGGCCGTCCGGACCGAGGAATGTCACATCATCGGCTGACATGACGCCGCGCATGTCCTGAAGCAGCTTTGCCGCATTGTTGTCGACTGTTGCACCGACGTAGATGATATCTGGACCGGCGTCAGCAATCGACGTCATCAGTGACTGATAGTCGGAGGCTCGTGGGTCATACCCGTCATTCCCGAGCACTTCGCCGCCTTCTTGCGCGAAGATCAGCGCAAACACGTTGGCCACGCCTTTTCCATACAGACTGTTGTCATGGAGAATATACGCCTTGGAGCGGCCGTTCTCGTGGATTGCCCACCGCGCTCCGGCGTCGCCCTGGACGTGGTCGGCAGGGCAAACGCGCATGTAGTTTCGCGTTCCGGTCGGATAATACAGATCCGGCTCACCCTCTTCGGTGGCGCCCTCGAACGATGTCGTCAGACCCGGATAGGTATTGGCAAAGGAAATCTGCGCGAGCCCTGCAACGTTTGTCAGCGGGACGGAGATCGCTGCCGATCCGGAGTTGTAGGTGCCCAGATAAGCCATGCAGGACTCGTCATTGATCGCCCGGTTGGCGTTCTCCGTTGCCTTGCCCGGATCCCATCGGCCCTCATTCGCCGCGATGCCTTCGTCGAGCGGCTCGTACTCGATGGCAAATCCACCGGCGGCGTTTCCGAAGTCCTCGAGGCACATATACGTCGCCTCAATGGCGTGACCACCGATCCGCTCCATAGCACCGGTGAACGGCCAGGATGAGTAGAGCTTAATTGTGCCCTTGCTCGTGTCAGTGGTATGCGGCGTACCAGGTATGCCAATCGTGGCGGCCTCGGGAAGATCCTGCGCCTTGGCCGCATGCACGGCAAGGACGTTTCCGACGAGTCCGGCGGAAAGCCCGGCCACGGCGGCTCGCTGCGTGAACTCCCTGCGTGTGATCTTCGACTGATGGAGTTGCGCGATAAGACCGGCAATCGATTCTCGTGCCATGTTCCTGGTTCCTCCTCGAGTGCGCTCCGCGGTCCCGACCAGTCCCTACCGGCATCACGCCGCGGAAATGCAACACACCAGTTCGCCGTCGCTACTCGCCGGTCGAAGCGTCTGCAATGCCCAACGTTTCCGTGGTGATCGGTCGTCTGCGGGGCGCGGCAGAGCCGCTATCGGTGGCGAATGACGCTTTGCGAATTCTGGTCTGGGAGAATACTGGCGCGTTCCTCCATTGTCAACCAATCACCGCGTTCCACGGCGGCCCATTCCTTTGCAACGCCACACGAGCCAGTACAGAGCCCCCAATCTCTCCTCCAGGGAAGGCATACTTATCATTCGATGCGCGCCCTTCCACGGGCGGAGTTCCATCTGCCGAAAGAACCACTGTGATGACCGAGAACGCCGATCCTTCATCCACGCCGGGCGAGCCCGCAACGTCTCTCGCCGCCATACCCGATTTCTCTCCCGACGAGCGCTATCTCCTTCAGCTCGCGCAACAGTTCCTGCAGGACGCCGGCTTCTATTCGTACCTGATGATCGATGACGAGCAGCGCTGGGTCGCCGCCGCCGATGATGAAGCCGGCCGGGTCGATGTGCGAATCGACGCAGCGGCATACCAGATCGAGGTGTGCAGTTCCTCCCCTGGTCTCTTCATGGAAGAAGAGAGTGAATGGCGCCGAACGGCACTGGAACGCCTGGCCCGCCGCGTCGTGCCCAATGTGGCTCGCGGTATGCTCGTCGAGCATGAATCGGCATTCTGGAGCGAAGAGGATCGCGGCGTCGCGGTCTGCATTGCACGGCATCTACCGCTGGACGATGCTCAGCAGGTGCCGCTCGTCGTGCGCCAGGGGCTCGATCAGCTGGAAGAATTGCTCACACGCGTCGAATCGGAGCTGAGAACCTGATGTCCGAAAGACCAACCAACGGCTACGCCAGCGGGTCCGGTAATCCGGAGCTGTTGCCATCGTTCGAGCGGAAGAGCCTCGCGTTCAACAGCCAGGACTGGCGACGGCGCATCGTCGCGGCCCGCAGCACCGGTCCCGCCGATGTGACACTGGCCGGCGGCCAGGTGGTCAATGTCTTCACCGGCGAGCTGGATGAAGCGAATGTCGCCATCACCGCCGGGCGAATCTCCGGCGTGGGCAGCTACAACCGCCCCGGCGAATACATCGACTGCCGGGGCAAGTACATCGCGCCTTCCTTTGTCGATCCGCATATCCATCTGGAGAGCTCGCTGGTCTGGCTGCCGGAGTTCGCCCGGGCGGTCGTTCCTCACGGAACGGGCGCCGTCGTGACCGATCCGCATGAAATCGCCAACGTCGCCGGTCTCCCCGGCGTCGAGGCCATGCGCGAGGCCGCGGCGATCTTGCCGCTCCACGTTGGTTTCACCGCTCCATCCTGCGTTCCCGCCAGCGCGATGGAGAGTCCCGGCGCCAGATTCGGCCACAAGGAAGTCGAGGCAATGCTGAGCTGGCCGGAAACACTCGGTCTCGGCGAGCTCATGAATGTGATGGGCGCTGGTTCCGGCGACTCGGCAATGGGTATGAAGCTCGCCGCGGCCGAGGGGCGCCGCCGCGAGGGCCACGCCCCCAGCGTGCGGGGCGCCACCCTGCAGACCTATCTCGCCGCCCGGGTCCATTCCGACCATGAGTCGACCTCCCTCGAAGAAGCCTACGAGAAGCTCCGCAACGGACTGATGATCATGATTCGGGAGGGCACGAGCGAGCGCAACCTCGACGAGCTCCTGCCGCTGGCCACCGGGTACACCCAGTCTCGATGCACCTTCTGCTCAGACGATCGCGATTGCCATACCCTCCTGCAAACCGGACACATCGATTCGATCGTCAGGGCGGCGATCCGCGGCGGCATCGATCCCGCCCAAGCCATCCGGATGGCCACCTGGAACGCCGCCGACTACTGGCGGCTCGATGGCATCGGCGCGGTGGCGCCCGGATTCGAAGCGAATCTGGTGGTGCTGGACAGCCTGGAAGAGGTCACGGTGCATATGACTCTCTTCCAGGGTCAGGTCGTGGCCAGGGACGGGAAGATGGCCGTCGACCTGCCCGATTCACCGGCCCCGGACTGGCTGACGTCGTCGGTGCATGTCCCGTCACTCGACCGTGAGTCGCTCCGCCTCGATCCGAAAGCGGCCACCAGCGCGGTCGTTGTCGAAGTTGGTCAGATCGTGACCCAGCATGAGCGAAGACTGGAACCGCTCGTTGTCGATGGCGCTGCCGTAGCCGATCTCGACCGCGATCTGCTCAAACTCGTCTGCGTCGAACGACACAAGGGGACCGGCCGTGTCGGCGCCGGATACGTGCGCGGCTTCGGTCTGCGACGCGGCGCCATCGCCAGCTCCATCGCCCACGACGCGCACAATATCGTTGTCGTCGGCGCGAACGACGACGACATGCTCGCCGCAATCGAGGCGATCGTGGCCATGCAGGGTGGATTGGTTGCGGTCGATGGCGGCGAGGTCAAAGCGTCGCTGCCCCTGCCCATCGGTGGAATCATGTCCGACCGGCCACTCCAGGAGGTTTCCGGGGCGATCCAGCGGCTCGAAGGAGCGGCGCACCACCTCGGCAGCCCGCTGTCGTCGCCATTCGGCATCCTGGCATTCGTCGCGCTCTCGGTCATCCCCTACGCTCGCGTCACCGACAAGGGATTCGTGTCGTTCTAGGGCGGGACGGATCCCGGCTTCGACTCGCCCGCATCGTCATTCCGAGCAAAGTCGAGGAATCTCTCGTTCGCGTCCGGAGACCTGCTCATGTGCAGCGTTCCCAGACTCGACCGAGAGATCCCTCCACTCCGCTTCGCTCCGGTCGGGATGACGAGCGAAGGGCGCGGTCGAGTTCGTGTCGGTGCTACACTAAGTCACTTCGGGCGAGACCGCCCGTTTCTTCGTACCGGAGCATTCCATGACATTTGGGACAGGTCCCCTTGTCGATCCAGCCTCTCTTTCTGGACCTGAATTGCGCTACGACGCCGTTGTCATCGGCGCAGGCGTCGCCGGGCTCTCTTTCGCGCTCCGGCTCCCCGCCGACTTCCGCGTCGCCCTGCTGACCAAGGGCAACCTGGGAGAAAGCAACACCCGCTATGCCCAGGGAGGTATATCGGCGGCGGTCGGTCCGGACGACTCTCCCCACTTGCATGAAGAAGACACCCTCGCCGCCGGTGCGGGACTCTGCGACCCTGCCGCCGTCCATGAGCTCGTCGAAGGAGCCCCGGAAGCGGTCGACTGGCTCATCTCGATCGGTGCGCAGTTCGATACCGACCCGGATGGCTCGATCGCGCTCGGCATGGAAGCCGCACACAGCCGGCATCGCGTCCTGCACGCCGGCGGCGACGCGACCGGATTCGAGGTCGAGCGGACAATGGTGGAAGCCGTCCATCAGCGCCCCAACATCGATATCTATGCCAATACCTTTGCCATCGACCTGATCGTCGACGAGGGCACCTGCCGGGGATTGATTGGCGTCCTGCCGGACGACGCTCACTCGCTCGTTCGTTTCACTGCTCCGGTCGTGGTTCTCGCCGCCGGGGGTGCTGGCCAGCTCTGGTCGGTGACCTCCAACCCGCCGGGAGCCACGGCAGACGGACTGGCCATGGCCTTGCGGGCCGGGGTGGCAGTCGCCGACCTCGAATTCGTCCAGTTTCACCCTACCGTCATGGCCGTGCCCGGCTGGGAGTCATTCCTGGTCACCGAAGCCGTGCGGGGAGAAGGCGCCTATCTGCGCGATGAAGCGGGTAATCGCTTCATGACCGCCCTCCATCCCCTCGCCGAACTCGCTCCTCGCGATGTCGTCGCCCGCGGCATTCAGTCGACGATGGCATCGACCCCATCTGGGCAGGTCTTTCTCGACCTTCGTCATCTCGATCGCGACGCCATGCTCGCTCGCTTTCCCACCATCGCCCAGGAGCTGAAGCGGCGGGGGTTGAGCCTGACCGACGATCTCATTCCGGTGGCGCCCGCCGCTCACTATTTCATCGGCGGCGTGGTTGCCGCTGCGAATGGCGTCACCAGCATGCCCGGTCTGCTGGCCCTGGGCGAAGCAGCCTGTTCCGGCGTCCATGGCGCGAATCGTCTGGCCAGCAACTCCCTCCTGGAGGGACTCGTGTTCGGCCGTGATGCCGCGGCATACGTCGCCGAAATGCAGACGCCCGCCGGCATTCCCTCCGCATCGCCGAAGGAGTCCGCCGGTCCTCCGGCAGAGGCTTCCGCTGAGGTGAGAGGCATTGTCGAAGCCGTGCAGTCGATCATGAGTCAGCATGTAGCTGTCGTTCGTGATGCCGGCGGCCTCCGAAAGGCCGAAGCGGCTGTCCGCGAACTGGCCTCGAAGCTCGACGACATCCCCACATCCGGCAAAGCGGTCTGGGAAGCCCGCAATCTGATTCAGGCGGCCCTTGCCGTTGCCGGCGCTGCGACCTTCAGGGAGGAAAGCCGCGGCGCTCACTTCCGCAGCGACTACCCGGAGACCCTGACCGAGCTCGACGGTCAACACTCACTTCTCGTCTCTGCCGAATCAGGCTGGCAATTTGGTTCGCTCAGCGATCCCCTCCCCGCGCCATCACCCGTCACCGCGGCCGCGACCCGCTAGCTCCGGATCGACCCATAACGAATCGCTATCACGACATCACCGAAGAGATCGAGCGGCGCAGCGCGCTGAGCGCCGGGTTCGTTGCCGACCCGTTTCAGAATCACACGACACTCGCCCGGAATCTCGACCGTACCCGGTCGCTCCTCGCCGACCTCGGCAACCCGGGCGCTTCGCTTCGGATCGTGCACGTCGCCGGCAGCAAGGGAAAAGCCACAACCTCCGCCCACATCGCCAACATCCTGACCGCCGCCGGCTTTCGAACCGGGCTGTTCACCTCACCCCACCTGCACAGCTGGCGAGAGCGAATCTCCATCGACGGCGCGATGATCGCGCAGAGCGAATTCGGGCTGGCTGGCGACCGGGTTCTTTCGGCAATCCAGGATTTCGAACGTTCGGACCGGGGCATCGGTTCGATCAACGCGTCGGAGATGCTCCTGGCCATGGCGCTGACCCACTTCTCCCAGTCGCGGTGCCACTTTGCCGTGGTCGAGGTGGGGCTCGGCGGACGGTACGACGCGACCAATGTCGCCGACCCAGACGTGACCGTGATCACCGAGCTCGAACTCGAGCACGCGGCCATTCTGGGCCCCGCGCTGGCCGACATCGCCTGGAACAAGGGGGGCATCATCAAATCGCACATTCCCGTTGCCGCATTACGGCCTCCTGCGGAAGCGGAACGGGTCTTGCGGGAGATCGCCTCGGAGATGGAGGCGCCCATGCTCATGGAGGAGCGGGAGTGGGTCTGGAAAACCACAGACAACGGCGTTGTTGTCGAGATGCCGCACCGCACGATCGATGACATTGTTCCTTCGGCGCCTGGTCGGCACCAGCGACAGAACGCTGCCTTGGCGGCGGTCGCCGTTTCACAGCTCGAGGGTGCGAATCTGCCGCCATCGGACGACGCCATTCGGACCGGGATTCGGCGCACCCGGTTGCTGGGTCATTTCGAGATCGCCGAGACCGACCGGGGCAACTTCGTGCTCGACGTCGCTCATACGCCGCAATCGATCGATCTGTTGATCCAGGCGTTGCAGGAAGTGGGTATCGCACGGCCCCGCGTGGTCGCGGGACTTCTGAACGACAAGGAGATCGATGACATCGTCGGGAAACTTGCCGCTGTCGCGTCGTCGGTCACCCTGACGCCGGTGCGGAGCCCTCGCAGCGCCAGTCTGGAGCAGATCGTTCGCGCCGCGGCGCCATGGCCGTCGGTCGTGCGCGCGGTTTCCCAGATGTCGTCTGCGCTTTTCCCAGCAGATTCACAGACAGATGAACCAGACTGGACAGTAGTAACCGGTTCCTCTGCGCTGGTCGCCGAATCGCGGGAACGACTCGGCCTGGCCGAACGTTGAAAGAAGTAGAGATTGGCGCGATGGGGCCTGCCAGAACCGCCGTTCAGGTAGACTGATGTTATGGAGGGTAGTGCGGCAGATCGACCCTTCATCTGGGAAGGACATCCCAAAGTGGACATCGTGACGTATAGCAAGGTGAAACCCGCCGGCAGGAGGGGCGACCGCGCCGTCCTCCGCCGGGAGTGCAGCCAGATCGAAAGCTCGTGGTGCGAGGATGACCAAGCACCCTGAAGCCCAGCTGGCGAGTGACGCGGAACTGATCGGACAGGCGGCCCTCGGGGATCCGGCGGCGCTGGAAGTCCTGTACGATCGATACTCGCGTGTGGTTTTTTCGTTTGCCCTGCGGATCGTCGGCGATCCGCAGATCGCTGAGGAAATTCTGCAGGAGGTCTTCTTCCGAGTCTGGCAGCAAGGGTCGTCTTTTCAGTCGAGCCGAGGCTCGCTGGTGACATGGCTGCTCAGCATCACGCACAATCTCTCGATCGACGAGATTCGTAAACGAAACCGCCGGCCACAGCGATCCGATTCAGCGGAACCGGAACAACTCCTGGCCTCGGTGAGCGACGAATCGGTCAATATCGAAGATGAAGTGTGGCTTGGCAGTCTCAGGCAATCGATCAACGACGCACTCGCCCAATTGCCTGACGCCCAGCGTGAACCCATCGAACTGGCGTACTTCCGAGGTTTGACGCAGCGGGAGATTGCCGATCAGCTGGGAGAGCCACTGGGCACCATCAAAACCCGGATGCGACTCGGAATGCTGAAGCTGCGGGAGTTTCTCGGTCAGGAAGCGAGCGACATCATCGAACCCGCAGGGGCCGATGTCGCCTGAGTCGGAGCCATCATCACGCGGTTGATGACTCCGGGAAGTGAGTCGTGCAGTGCGGTCAGAAAGCGGGCATGAAGTGGACTGCGGCAGTGTCCAGGATCTTGCAGAAGATTATGTCATGGCCGGTCTCGAACCAGATGTCCACGATGCCGTCGCCGCGCATTGCGATTCCTGCTCCCACTGCCGAGAAGTCATCGACGAGCTGACTACCACCGTTTCCATGCTGGCATTCGCCAGTCGCCCTGTGGCTCCACCGGCGACCGCCAAAGCCGCGCTCTTTGCCCGGATTGCCCAAAATGCCGTGCCCGCCGAGCGACCAGCGCTCTGGACTGGCGATTCGCTCGATTCCTTTCGCACCCCCACCCTTCCGGCAGCGCCCATCATCCCGGCGCAACCGATAGCACCGGGTTCCGGGCTCGAAGCAGCGCCGAACCGCAGCTGGTCCCGCTTCGTCTCCTATGCCGCCCCCCTGGCCACCATTCCACTGATTCTCGCGCTCGGCTTCGTTGGCTACTGGGGCACGTCCAACCGAATTCAGCTCAACAACAGAACCGAAGCGGTCGACCAGCTCAATTCGACGGTCGAGCTCCTCAACTCCCGCATCGATTCTCTGTCGGTCGGTATGGGCGATTTCGAGCGATACCTCAATCCCGACACCTCGAAGCACTACGCCATGCTCGATCCCAGCCCCTCGACCGGAGGATCGCAGGCCTATGGTCTCCTTCTGACCTATGCGTTCGGCGATGAAGCCGTGGTGATGACCTGGCGTCTCGATCCCGAGATCGATGCCTACGAAGTCGTCATCAGCGGCGTCGACGGCAGTGAGAAGTCGCTTGGCAATCTCTACCCCGACGCCGATGGCGACGCCATGCTCCGGGTCGACTTTGGCATTCCGCTCAACGAAATCCAGTCGATCCACGTGCGCCCCAAAGCCGAACTCTATGGAACAGCCAGCGACTTGCGCGCCCAGCAGCCCGATGCTCTGACCGCGATTCTCTGGCCGGGACTCTCTGGCGTGCAGGACACGGTGACGCTGCAAAGCTACCCGTAACTCCCAATTGCGCCCGCAACCCCTCCGGGTCTATAGTCAACAGTCGTTTCCGCGATCCGCGGAATGATTGAACGAACGGCGCACATGACCAATCTGACTGCCAGTTCACAGACCATCGCCGCGGGTGCTCCGGCCGCCACGCTCCCTGCAACAAAACCGCTCGACGAGTCGGCGGCGTTCGCGTCGGTCGCGCTGGCTGATCTGCCTCCCGCCGAGGGTCCGCTCAGTCTGGTGATTCCGGTCATGAACGAGGAAGGCAATCTCCGCGAGCTTCACAGCCGCCTCACCACGTCTCTGCAGGCGATTGGCCGGCCCTACGAAATCCTCTTCATCGACGATGGATCGACCGATGGCACCTGGGCACTGATCGAAGCGCTCCGGAAGGAGGATCCATCGATCGTCGCCCTCCGGCACCGCCGCAACTTCGGCAAGGCCACGGCGCTGGCCAATGGCTTTTCGGTCGCCCGGGGCGATCTTGTCATCACCATGGATGGTGACCTGCAGGACGACCCGGCCGAGATCTACCGGATGATCGACTACCTCAACGAGGGATACGATCTCGTTTCCGGATGGAAGCAGAACCGCCAGGATCCCTGGGGGAAAACAGCACCGAGCCGCCTCTTCAACTGGACAGTCCGGCGAGTCACCGGAGTCCAGTTGCATGACTTCAACTGCGGTTTCAAGATCTACCGGCGGGATGTTACCGACACGATCCGGCTCTATGGAGAGCTGCATCGCTTCACCCCGGTGCTGGCCGCCGCCGAAGGCTTCCGCGTCGCGGAGCTGCCGGTCCGTCATCACCCGCGCACCTGGGGTTCATCGAAATACGGCATCAAGCGGCTGATCAAGGGATTCCTCGATCTGATCACCGTTTTCTTCCTGACCAACTATCGCCAGCGTCCGATGCATCTCTTCGGATTGCCGGGCATTCTGGCCGTCGGCATCGGCGTGCTAATCGGACTCAAACTGACATTCGACCGGCTGGTCCAGGATCAGCAGATCGGCACACGCCCCCTGCTCATGCTGGCCGTCCTCCTCGTTGTCGTCGGAACACAGTTTTTCGCGCTTGGTCTGCTCGGCGAGTTTCTGGCCAACGGCCGGAACGCGGCGAAAAATGATCCCGAGCGATATCTGCGATCTGCACTCGGCGTAACCGGGGAACGCCACTGGCCGACCGGCACGGTCTGAACGGAATCATCTCGTCCGTGCTGAAGCGCTTCCTCGCGATCCCCACGCCCGTTGTCTTTCTCGTTTCCGTCGGTATCGCCATTCTCCTCCTCTGGCAACAGGGTGCGATGGGAGAGATCGGCCCTGCACTGCGATCGGCCAATCCCTGGCAAATCGTGGCCGGGCTTCTCCTCTATCTCGCCGGATTGATCCTGCTCTGCGTCCGCTGGAGCGTGCTGGTGCGGATGATCGGCGGCAAACCCGATTCGCTCCTGGCCAGTGAGGCGTTCGTCACGTCGGTCGCCATGAACTACGCGGCTCCCCTGAGTCTGGCAATCCCCGGCCGGGCGTTGCTCACGATGCGCGCGCTCGGTCTCTCCAAATCGGAAACCGCCGGACTTTCGTTTTGGGAAGTCGCCGCCGATCTTCTGGTGCTGGCCGCGGGCACCGGTCTCTGGATTCTGCTCGGCGGTTGGCGAGGCGAGGGGCTCGGCGATATCGATTCGACCTGGGCCATCGGCGGTCTTCTATTGGCGCTGATTGCGCTGGTCGCCATTGTGGCCGCCATCAGGAGCATCAAGCGACTGCGCACACTGGCCGCCTCATTGCTCGGCAAGATCGGTCCGAGTCTCCGTCATCCAATGCGGCGACCGGGTCCAGCAGCGCTCGCTCTGGCGCTGACTATCCTCTTCTGGATCATCCAGGGCGTCGTCATCGGCATTCTGTTGACCGCGATCGACGGCGTCCGGCCGGCCGGTCTGCTGGTGCTGGGATTGACCACTTTTCCCATTCTCATCGGTATGATCAGCCCCGTCCCAGGGGGCGCCGGTATCCGTGAAGCCCTCATGATCGCCGTCGCGGGGGTTCACAGCGCCAACGAGGCCTCGGTGTTGCTGGCTGGCGTCACCTATCGCATCGCGCTCTTCGCCGCTTTGCCGGTTCTCTATCTGGCCATCCGGCTCCTGATCGAGATGCGACCAGGAGGTCGTGGCACAATAGGCGGTGAGGCGGCCCCTTCTCTCCTGACCACACCAGGCGGTGAACGTGATCTCGACTGAATCCCCGACAGAAACGCTCGACACGAGCAACTTCCGAAAACACACCCACGCGAACCCGGTCCAGAAGAAGCTCATCGACCGGTTTCACCACGTCGTCGTCGGCAAGATCGCCGAGCTGGCGCCGGAGTCCTTTCTCGATGCCGGGTGCGGCGAGGGGTTCGTGTCCGGATATCTGCTGGACCGCATGCCTGGTCTGGAGATTCTCGGATTCGACTGGAATCCCGATTCGGTCCGCATGGCGGTCGAACGCAATCCCGCCGGCAGCTACATGGTCGCCGACATCACGCAGCTGCCGTTCGATGACAAGCAATTCGACGTTGCCGGTTGCTTCGAAGTGCTCGAGCATCTGTACGATCCGGAAAAAGCGCTGGGCGAGCTCCTGCGGGTATCACGCCAGGCAATTGTGCTCAGCGTGCCGCACGAACCCTGGTTCTGCATGGCCAATGTCGCCCGGGGCAAGAATCTGGACATCACGCCAAAGGGAAGCGATCCCGATCACCGGCAATTCTGGAACCGCAGTGCCTTTCAGGCGTTTGTCTCCGCACAGGCCGAGATTCGCTGGCTGGGCGGCTCGTTTCCCTGGACCATCTGCGTCGCCGCTCCCCGCCGCTGACCCTGCCGGCCATAGCTGCGACCGTCGTTTCCCGGCAGGCATGGTGTATGCTCGAATGGTATCCACCTCCTGCGACGCTGGTCCCAGCTTATGAGCAGCACGCCACGCCACCTCTTCAGACGCTCGATCTCCCAGAAACACTGTCCGGTGTGCGGCGCTGCCTGCCCTTCGGACAACCTCTTCTGCATTGATTGCGGGGCGTCGATCGTCAAAGCTCCCCGGGTGAACCGGACTCCGGCGAAGACCACGCCACAGCAGTTTCAGGTGCCCACCTATCTCTCGCGCGACAGCGCCCTCTTTCAATACGACGACACCCCGATGGGCACCGGTCTCGTCTGGCTGGGGCTCATCCTGATCGCCATTCCGACGATGACCCGAAACATCTCGCCGATTTCGGTCGGCGCCTGGATCGCTGGTCTGGCAGCGGTGGTGGCCGGCATCGCCCGGACTCGCAGTGACGGACAGGCGCTCCTCAGGGCGGGTCTGGCCACCGGAGTCGCCGCGGTGATCTCCCTTGGGGTCATCGGTCAGGGATTGCTGCGAGGCCCGGACACCTCCCTCGACCAGGAGCAACTGGCCGCGGTCGTCACGGAATCTCCCGACGAAACCGAATCCGGGATGTCGCCCGCCCGCACATTCGATGGCTCGGTGCCCACGCTGCGCGGTTCAGCGGCGCACGTCGGCGAGAATCCCGGTCCGTTGCTCGAAGGCAATCCCTATCGAGCCTGGCGATACGATACCGGCCAGCTCCTCAACTCCACCCCGGCGATCGTCGAAGGATCGGCCTACTTCGGCACCCGGGATGGCTATCTGATTGCCCTCGATCTCCTCACGGCGATGCCCCGCTGGACCTTCGACCTGAGCGGGTATCCCGTGTCGTCAGCCCCGGCGTACAGCAATCGCACCATCTATGTCGGCAGCGGGTACCACGTCTACGCCATCGATGCCGAACGGGGAACCGAGCGTTGGCAATTCGAGATGAGCTACGCCGGGGAGTCTTCTCCCACCGTCGCGGAAGGGGTCGTCTACGTCGCCAGCAAGGAACATGTCCTCTATGCCCTCGACGCCGAAACAGGCGAGAAGATCTGGTCCTACCGCACCGATGGACTCATCTATGGCTCTCCGACCTTGTCGGATGAGCTCGTCCTGATCGGCACGGATGAGGGCCACATCTTTGCCATTTCCCGGCAGACTGGTTTTGCCCTGTGGAAACATACGGCGGCGAGCGGCGTCTACTCGACGATCTCGGTTGACGACGGACTGGCGCTGGTCACCCTCTTCGACCAATCGGTGATCGCGCTCGATCTGCGAACCGGCGCGCAGGTTTGGGAGTTTCCGGTCGGCGGCAGCGCGTCGCCGGCTATCCGGTCCAGTCATGTCTATGTAGGGAGCGCCGACGGAGCGGTCTACGCACTCGACGCCAAGGAAGGCGGTCCGCCTGCCTGGCTCTTTCCCACGGGCAATGGTCAGGTTCAATCACCGGTCATCGTCGGTGAAACGCTTGTCTTTGCCGCGGGTCCGACCCTCTACGCGGTGGAACGCGCGACCGGTGAGCTCCTCTGGCAATACCCTATCGGCTCACCGGCCACAACCGAACCGGTTGTCGTCGACGGCATGATTTACATCGGCGCCGAAGACGGCAATCTGTACGCGATCGCTGGCGATGCCAGCCTTCTGCCCGACGACGAGGAGAACGGCGCCCGGTCGCCCAAGTTCTAGCGAAGTCCGAGCGCTTTCCATGGATCGGGCATCGGACCGACCGGCACCTCGATCAGCACCGGCTCATCCGCTTTGAACGACTCTTCCAGCGCGGTCTGCAACCCCTCCGGCGTCGTCACCTGCCGACCGGCCACGCCAAACGCATCGGCCAGTTTGAGGTAGTCCGGGTTCCTGAGGTCGGAAGCGATCACCTTGCCACCCAGATCGACCTGCTGGATGCGCCGCACGTTGCCGTAGGCGGAATCGTTGAAGACAACGGTGACCACCCCGATGTTGTGCTGGGCGGCGGTGGAGAGCTCGTTCAGCGTGAATCCGAATCCACCATCGCCATTCACCGAAAGCACCGGCACATCCGGTTTGCCGACCTTGGCGCCCATCGCCGTGGTAAAGCCGTAGCCCAATGTCCCCTGATAGCCCGGCGTGATCCAGGTCATCGGTTTGTAGACCGGAAACGCGATCCGGCCGAAGTAGCTGAGCTGGGTCATCTCGTTGACCACGATGCCGTCGTCGGGTAAGGCATTGCGCATCGCCCTGGAAAACGCGGCCTGAGGCTGAACCGCGTCGAGCCGCTCCTCGAGGGTGGCCCTCAGCGCCCGAATCTCGTCGGTTCGCGAGGCCCGCTTGCCACTCTGGCCGGCGACGGCGTCATAGAGTGCCGTCAGCGCTTCTCCCGCGTCGGCGACGATCGCGACGTCGGCAGACTGATTGCGGGTGATCTCCTCGGGATCGATATCGATGCGAATCAGCCGCTGGTCAGGACCGAGCGGCAACGGATCGCTCATCGAACCGAGGAACCTCGTACCAATGGCCAAGATCACATCCGCCGCCGGTCGCAGGGTTGCATCGGCAAGGTTGCTGACCACCAGGTCTTCCCGATCGGAAACCACACCCCGGCCGTTCGATGAAAGAATGATCGGCGCCTGCAGCAGTGTTGCCAGGGCCAATAACGTCTCGCCAGCGCCACTCCGCTGCAACCCCCCGCCGCCGTAGATGACGGGATTGAGTCCCGAAGCCAGCAGCCTGGCCGCGGCCTGGATCGCGTCCAGATCGAGCGCGGGCGAGCTCTGCCCGGCGACATCACCGCCCAGATCAACGCTCCCCTCGGCAAAGAAGGTGTCGGGCGGCACCTCCACCGTCACCGGGCGTGGTCGCCCCGACCGGAGCTGGCGGAACGCCTCATGCAGCATGCCGGGAATCTCGGCCGGCGTCGTGGAGCGTTGCTGATGTTTCGAGAAAGAACGGGCCATCTCCAGCTGGTAGGGCACCTCATGCAGCATGCCCCGGCCTACGCCGATCAAATCTGAGCGAATCTGCCCGGTCAGACAAAGCACCGGTGAATTGCAGGCGTACGCCGTGGCCAGACCAGCCGCGGCATTCATCAATCCGGGTCCGGGCACCACCAGGCAGACCCCTTCCCGGCCAGTCACCCGGGCATAGCCGTCTGCCATGTAGGCCGTCGCCTGTTCGTGCCGGGTATGAATCACCCGAAGGTCGTCTGTCGCGTCGTACAGCGCCGAGAAGAGCCCATCGAGCTGCACACCTGGCAGGCCAAAAATCGTATCGACGCCATATCGCTGGAGCATGGCCACCATCGCCTGCCCACCGGTCATCGTGCGCGAATTCGAATCGAGATGCTGATCTGGTTTGGCGAGAACGGACGAGCTCACGGCAACTCCTTGAACGGTGCAACGCGGTGCAGCATCAACGGCGATGTGACCCACAATCGCACCAGCAGACGGCAATTCTAATCGTTGTTGATCAGGGCAAGACTCTGCACGGGAAAGTGGCGCCAGCGTGGCTTTTCCCTGTGAGTGCTGTCGTTACAATAGCCGTTGAATCAGGAATCGCCCGGTGACGCGCTGCCGCTTGCGAAGTGACCGTGCGAGCATGAGGCTGGACCAGCAACCAGACAGGATCGCGCCTTGAGATCAGAAGCCGACAAGTGGAAAGTACCGGAAAGCGATCCGGCCGGACATGGCGCCTCCGGGCGGATCAATGTTCCGGGCGGAGCGTCCAGCGCCGATCTCCCCGTGATCGACGATGAGCGCGGTCTCCTGATCTTCTGCGGCATGTGTGGCGCGCTCAATCCCACGACCAGCTACTACTGCGCCGCCTGCGGGTCGACCCTCGTCGACGCATTTCACGCGACCGAGGGACTGCGCGTTTTCGAGCGGCCGGACGCCGCTTCCCGCATCATCGACATCGTTCCAACCGGCGCCACCCTCGATATCAACGAGGATCCGGATGCTCCCAGTGACTACGTCCGCGTCCGCCTGGAGAATGGCAAGCTCGGTTATATCCGGCTGGCCGAAGTAGCGGCCATGGCCGCGGCGCCCGCTTCCGGCCCGACGGTTGGCGGCAATCCCGATATCAACACCAACGCGCGAGGCTGCGTTTCGACGACAGGCGCCCTTGCTTCTCTCGCCCTGCTGATCCTCCTGTCCTCTCTTGCGTTCTATCTGATCAATCAGGAAGACTCGGCGGAAGCGGGATTCCTGGCGCTGGTGACCTGCATGGTCGTCGCGCCACTCTGCCTGCTGATGATCATCCTCTACCTCATGGCCCGGGATCGCGAAGACCGGACGCTGGAAGCCGAAGAAGAAGCCCTTCTCCGAGAAGAATGAGGACGGGCCCGACACAACGACCACCGGTTGAAAACCGGTGGCTAACACGCCTCGTCCTCGACGCCAAGACTGTTGGCTATCCTGATCATGTGAACAGGAAAGGCTGGTCTATCCCAGGCGATGTCACCTCAGGACAAACCAACCCATCAGCGTGAACGAGGAGTCTCAGCCTTTGGCTTCAGCCATCGGATTAGCTGGCCTGCTCCTGATCCCAGAGCTGGCGTTGCACCTGCATGTGACCGAGATGCTGCGCGGTGTGGTCAAGCGCATGGATGATGCCCTGCGCTTTCGGCATTTCCGCCCGGCTGACTCCCTGGGCGGGATTCGCCTCCCGGCGGTAGATCGATCGCAGATCGTCGTCGGTCAGATTGGCGAACAATGCGGCGAGCTCCGCCAGCCAGGCGTCATACCGCGCCCGGATCGACGCGATCGAACCGCTCGCCTCGAACTCCGCCAAGCGCTGCCGGTTCAGATCCCTGCCGCCGACGGCCTGTAGCGTCCAGAACTCTCCGGCTCCGGCGATGTGGGTCGCCATACCGTACATCGTGCTGATATCCCCATGCGCCTGACTCGTTTTCCAGGTGGCCAGCGCATCCTCCGGCATCCCTTCCATCGTTTCGATGACCTGATTCAGGAGTTTTTCCAGCGTCGCGAGAACGGCATCGTTGTACGGATTCATGGCACTCCTCTATCGATATGACTGCAACCAGGGTTCAGCGCCGATCGTCGTCGGCAACCCATGTCCGGGATAGACCGTCACCTCTCCGGGCAGAACAGCCAACCGCTTCAAACTGGCTGCCATGTCGGTTTGCGACGCGCCCGGTATGTCGATTCTGCCGTGACCATTGGGAAAAAGCACGTCCCCGCCCAGGAAGACCCTGTCTGCCTCGGAGTACAGCGCCGTGTGACCCGGTTCATGACCCGGCAGATGCATGATCGCGAAGTTCGTCTCACCGAGCTCGACCGTTTCACCGTCCGCCACCAACCCGTCGATCGCGGCCGGTGCGATCTCGAATGGCAGATCGAGCGCACTCGATCCGGGCGAGGTCAAACCGGGAGCGCTCAGCGGATGCGCCAGAAGTGGCGCGCCGGTACGGTTCTTCATCTCGGCGGCATCTCCCACATGATCCCAATGGGCGTGGGTAATGTAGATCAGCTCGATCGTGGCGCCAGCATCCTCTGCCGCGCTGATGACGTCATCGGTCGATCCCATTGGCGCGTCGATGATCAACGCTCGTTTAGTGGCATCGTCGATGACCAGATAGGCATTGGTCTCCAGCGGACCGGCGGGAAATGTCTGAATCGTCAGACTCATGCGGAAACAGCTCCTTCCTCGGTGCGTTCGTGATGGACATCCTGTTGCGGCTCTGCTGTCTGGCTCTCGTCCGGTCCGGGCGCGGGAGCGGGCGGCTGAGCAGGCAATGGCTCCATGCTGCTCGTCCAGACCGGACCATTGGTATCGACATCGACAATCAGCCCCAGCCGCTCGAGCAGAGCGGCGCACCAGGCAGCGCGCCAGGGTTTGGGATCGACCGGTTTGCCGGGAGCATGTGAATCGGAACCACAGGAAATAAGCAAGCCACGCCGCTCGGCGATCTCCCGGTAGAGTGCGGTCTGCTCAGCGGTGTGAGAACGATAGTGCGCTTCCAGGCCATCCATCGGCGCGATCGGCAATAGCCGGTCGAGGTCCGCGTCGGTAACCACGCCGACCGCATCGTCCCGCCCGGGATGCGCCACAACGCAGACTCCACCTGCCTCATGAGCGGCCGCGACAACCGCTTCGACCGGCAGATCGGCGGTGAATGTCCCTCCCAGCGAAACCAGCATCTCAGCGGCTTCCTTCAGATTCGGGGCATGTTTGTCCTGAATCACCGCCGAGAGCACATGGAATGGCCACAGGACCCGACCGTTGCGAATCTCTTCGAGCGACGGCAGATCCCGCCCTGAAGCGATGAATCGCTCGCGAGCGTCGATGGCGTTGATGTTCAGCTGGTCGTCGATATCCCGCATCAGCGCCAGAAATGGCCGGGCCGCGGCATCATCGCGATCCGGCCGGATGCCGTAGACCAGGATGTGCAGTTGCCGCTCTTCCCATTTGCAGGTGACCTCGACGCCAGGGATGACCGTCACCCCTCTTTGCCGTCCCAGGTCGATCGCCTCGACGACCGATTTCTGAGAGTCGTGATCGCAGACGGCAGCGACCGCGAAGTCGTGCTCCGCCAGATAGGTTGTCAGGGTGTCGGGTGTCCAGAATCCGTCGCTGGCCAGGGTGTGGAGGTGCAGATCGACGCGATCGGTCCCGTGCAGCGATTCGTGTGGGTCAGCCATGAATACCAGTTCTCTCTTCAGGACTCATCCGGTTGAGTCCTCTACGAGAGTCTACTCCCACCCGAAAAGCTTGCGCGGCACGGCTTGAGCGTGTCACCATCGGTCCGGCCGTTGGCCCGCAACGTTGATCAGGAGTGCGACATGACCGTGACCCCGAATCAGAAACCGGAGACCTACGCGCTCTTCAAGGCGTACGACATCCGCGGCGTCGCTCCGTCCGAACTCGACCCCGATGTCGCCTATTCAGTCGGCCGGGCGCTCGTGGCCTATCTGCAACCGTCGGAAGTCGCAGTCGGTCGCGATATGCGTGTTTCGGGCGACGTGCTGGCCGCGGCGCTGATCGACGGCATTCGGGACCAGGGAGCGGACGTCGTTGATGTCGGGCTCGTATCCACCGATGCGCTCTACTTCGCCGTCGGCAAGTTCGGGTATGCCGCGGGCGTGATGATCACCGCATCCCACAACCCGCCCCAGTACAACGGGTTCAAGATCTGCCGGGAAGAAGCGCGGGCGCTTTCGCTGGAAGATGGAATCGGCCAGATACGCGATCTGGTCGTCACCGGCAAGATCAGCGATCCACCGGGCGGACGTCGCGGCGACGTGATCCGCAAGGAAATCATCCAGGACTACGTCGATCAGGCGGTTTCGCTCGTCGATGTCTCCGCGTTCAAGCCGTTCAAAGTCGTGGTCGATGCCGGCAACGGCATGGCCGGCAAGACGATTCCGCCCCTCTTCGACAAGCTGCCCTGCGATCTGGTGCCTCTCTTTTTCGACCTCGACGGCACGTTTCCCAACCACCTGGCCAACCCGATCGATCCCAAGAACATGGTCGATCTGCAGGCGGCGGTCATCGAGCACAAGGCCGATCTCGGCGTGGCGTTCGATGGCGATGCCGACCGGATGTTTCTGGTCGACGAGCAGGGCAAGCTCATCGGCGGGGATATCACCACCGCCATGGTGGCCATCTCGATTCTGGAGAGCGATCCTGGCGCCGCGATCTGCTACAACCTGATCTGCTCCCGCTCGGTGCCGGAAACGATCGCGGCCCACGGCGGCAGACCGGTCCGCACCCCCGTCGGTCACTCGCTGATCAAGAAGATCATGCGCGAAGAGGACGCCGTTTTCGGCGGTGAACACTCGGGACACTATTACTTCAGGGACAACTGGTACGCCGACTCCGGGCTCTTCGCCATGCTCCGCGTTCTGCAGCTGATGTCCAGCGCGGGCAAGCCGCTTTCCGAGGTGGCGGGGCCGATCGACACCCGTATCCGCAGCGGCGAGATCAATCTCGAAATCGAGGACAAGCCAGCCGCGATCGATCGGGTGAAGCGCTACTACGAAGACGCCGGCGCCGAGATCGACGAGTTCGATGGGCTGACCGTGCAACAGTCCGACCGGTGGCTCAACATCCGCGCATCGAACACGGAGCCTCTCTTGCGGGTCAACGTCGAGGGGGACACAAACGAGGCGATGGAGTCGCTGCGAGACGAAGTCCTGTCGATCATCGCCCCCGCTCGTGGATAGCCCACTTCGTCCGGTCGATCGGCTCACCTGGGCCAATCTGGCGCCCGGCACGGAGATCGAGATCGTCAAACTGGCGCCCGGTGGAGAGGAAGTCACTCGCTACCCGGGGATCATTCAGGCTGCGCCGCACAACAGCGAGGAGTGGATCGTCGCGGAGGCGTGGTGGACTCGCGAGTCGCTGCATGTCGGCGAACTCCTCTTTGCCACCGGCGACAGGCTGCTGGAGTACTTCTCACCCAGTCATCCATACGACGCCTTTGCCGTCTTTTCTCCGGCAGGCGTACTGCGCGGCTGGTATGCCAACGTCACCTGGCCGTCCTGGATGGACCTGGACGGCCACCAGCCCGTCCTCTACTGGCACGACCTCTACGTCGACCTCATCGCCCTCCCAAATGGCTCCTATACCATCATGGACGAGGATGAGCTGGCGGCGGCGCCAATCGCCGCCGACGTCAGAGCAATGGTTCAGACCGCACGCGACGAGCTGATCCGGCGATTCAAGAACCGAGAGCTGCCGTTCATCGACGGATAGCCTCAATCGGCCAGATTGATCTCGCAACGTGCGCGAGATCATCCGGGATCCAACGGTCGTCACGCCGCATCAGCGGCGACGGAGTTGAGAGCCCCTGCTTGGACCGCGCAGGGTGCCCCCCTCTCCCGCGGTCGGGAGAGGGGCCGGGGGTGAGGGAAGTTCCGTGGTCGGGAGTCCGGGGTCCAAAGCCCCAAACGCGTCTTCTACTCCCAACTATCCGCCTCGTCGGGCCACAGGTGCCCGAACTACGATTGCACCTCTCCCTGGGTCATGAAATGCGGCGTGGTCGTTGAGGTTCCTTATCGACCTCCGGTCGATTGCTCCGGCAGAGCGCCGGAGCCTACGTTGACCGCCTGCCGCCAGCAGGGTGGGTTTCTCATCCAGAACAGATGGCAGAGTCAGCCAACGATCTCGTCACCTTAGCCGAGGAGTGTTAGCCACCGGTCTTCAACCGGTGGTTTCTCAGGCTAGACCCGGTTCAACCGTCCAAACCGCTCAACAACCTCCTGCAACCCATCGAGAGGAATCGATTCGCACAGGCGGTCGTTGACGCCGACCATCGTTTCGGCCATGCACAGGGCGTTGATGATCGCTTCTTCCGTTGCTTCGGCGGCGCCCTCGAAGAGGGGGCTGATTTCGCTGTTCGGGAAGTGCCGGACGCTCGTCAACGCACGAGCGCCGGCCGGGTCGGCACCGCGATTGCCGGTGCTGAAAGCCAGAAAGAGGTCGCCGCTGCCGTTCGAACCAAATCCACCGACTCTGGCCAGTCCGATCGTGGCCCGCTGCGCGAGGCGCTTGCATTGGTGGGGCAGCAACGGTGCATCGGTCGCCAGGATCACGATGATCGAACCCGCGCCGGGATCCTGGGGCTTTCGGACGAATCTCGAACCGGACGACACCACATCGACGCCGATCGCTTCGCCGACGGGCGCGCCGTCGACACGCAGCAGGGATCGCGAGCCGTAGTTGGCCTGCACCAGGGCTCCCACGATCCATTCGCCGCCAGCTGCGCTGACAACTCGCGAAGACGTGCCGATCCCACCCTTGAACTCATGGCAGATCATGCCGGTGCCGCCACCGACATTTCCCTCCGGCACCGGTCCGCTCTTCGCGCCATCGAGCGCCGCGAAGACGTGTTCGGCGCGGACGTGGAATCCGTTGATATCGTTCAACCAGCCGTCATAGGTTTCGCCGACCACCGGCAACCCAAAGCTGAGATCTTCGTCATACACATTCGCCCGGGCTTCCCAGGCGATGATCGCGTCCCGCACCACCCCGACGCTATGGGTGTTGGTGATGCCGATCGGCGACGTCAGCAATCCCGACTCTTCGATCCAGGCGATGCCCGTCATCTCCCCATTGCCGTTCAGCTGGTGATACCCGGCGAAGATCGGATCGCGAGCGATACCGTCGGGATGCGGACGAATCATGGTGACCCCGGTGCGCACCGGCCCCTGGCCAACAACTAGGTCACCCTCCCCTTCGATCAGCGTTGAATGCCCAACCGTGAGACCGGCGACGTCGGTGATGGCGTTCAACGGACCCGCTGGCATCCGGCCGATCGTGATGCCCAGTTCTCGCGCTCGTTGCCTTTCCGTCATCGTTCCAGCCAGTTCGGAAGGTCAGCGCCGCGATTGCTCGACGCCAAGCGGTTCAGATGCGCGCGACGACGCCCCGCCATCGCCCATCGCGATGGGACCTCGCCACTCTCTACGTCATCCTCCTTCACCGCCCGCAAATGGAGCAGGAGCGTGGCCAGCACGGCATCTTCCTCGTCCTGCGACGGAACCGGATGGATCATGAGGCGAATATCGGGGATTTCACTCATAGCGGGATATTTCCGTGCTTGCGCGCCGGAACACTCACCCGTTTCGTTCGGGCGATTTCCAGCGACCGAATCAGCCACCGGCGCGTTTCGGCCGGTGCGATGACCCCATCGATGTACCCGCGCTGAGCCGCCTGGTAGGGGCTGGCAAAGAGCTCCTCATAGTCGTCGATGAGCTCGCCGCGCCGCCCAACAGGGTCAGCGTGCGCCGCCAGTTCCTTCCGGAAGAGCAATCCGACCGCCGCTTCGGCGCCCATGACCGCGATCTCGGCGGTCGGCCAGGCGACATTGAAGTCGGCGCCGATATGTTTCGAATTCATGACCACATAGGCGCCGCCAAAGGCTTTGCGAGTGATCACAGTCACCTTCGGCACCGTCGCTTCGGCGAACGCGTAGAGGAGTTTCGAACCGTGCCGGATGATGCCGTCATACTCCTGCCGGGCGCCCGGCAAAAAACCCGGGACGTCCTCGAACACGACCAGCGGCACATTGAACGCGTCGCAACAGCGAACGAATCTGGCAGCTTTGATGCTGGCATCGATATCCAGTGTTCCGGCCAGCACATTGGGTTGATTGGCGACGACACCGATGCTGTGGCCATCGAGCCGGGCGAACCCGCAAACGATGTTCTGGGCGTGCCGCTCCTGCACTTCGAAAAAGTCCCCGTTGTCGACGACCGCCTCGATCACTGCCCGCATGTCATAGGGCCGCGTGGCCACCGCCGGCACGATCTCCTCCAGCTCGGGAGCGAGCCGGTCGGGGTCATCACCCGTGTCGAATTGGGGTGGGTCGTCGAGGTTGTTCGACGGCAAGTAGGAGAGAAGCGATCTGACGAGGGCGTTCATGTCCTCTTCGTCGGTCGCGGCGAAATGAGCGACGCCGCTTACCCGGTTATGCGTATCGGCGCCGCCCAGCTGCTCGTGGGTGACTTCCTCACCAGTCACGGTGCGAATCACGTCCGGTCCGGTGATGAACATCTGACTCGTCTTCTCGACCATCAGAACGAAATCGGTCATCGCCGGTGAGTAAACGGCCCCTCCCGCGCAGGGACCGGCAATGACCGAAATCTGCGGCACCACCCCCGATGCCTGGACGTTGCGCATGAAGACCTCGCCATACCCGGCGAGTCCCTCTACCCCTTCCTGAATTCGGGCGCCGGCTGAATCGTTGATGCCGATGATTGGGCAGCCGTAACGAACGGCCAGATCCATTAGCTTGACGACCTTTTCCGCGAACGCTTCACCCAGCGACCCGCCAAAGACGGTGAAATCCTGGGAGAAGATGGCCACCTTGCGACCATCGATCGTGCCAAATCCGGTCACCACACCATCGCCCAGGGGATGGGATTCTTCCATGCCGAAATCTCGAGCCCGGTGCCGGACGAAGGCATCGAGCTCTTCGAAGCTGCCCGGATCGGCCAACGCGATCGCTCGTTCCAGTGCGCCTCGTTTGTCGCGACGCTCCTGTTTGGCGCTGGCCAGCCGGTGTTGCTCTTCATGTTTGGCGCGGAGCTCCGCCAGTCGATCGACGGCTCCAGTGACGGTTTTCTCAGTCACGCTTCTTCTGCACTCCAAATCAGGATCTGGCCCGATACTCGCCAAAAACATCACGCAGGGCGTTGCCCGCTTGTCCCAGTGTCGCACCCGCTTCGAATGCCGATTTGATCACCGGCAACAGATTCGTTTCTCCTGCCGCGGTCTCCCGCAGGCGAACCAGCGCGTCATCGACCTTCGCCCGGTCCTGCGCCGCTTTGTATGTCTTCACTCGCTCGATTTGCCGGTCGACCTTGTGTTGATCGATCGACAGGATCTCCACCGCCGGATCGTGTTCGTCGACAAACGCATTCACTCCGACAACCTTGATCTCACCGGCATCGACCGCCAGTTCACGGCGATAGGCGTTTTCCGCGATGGCATTTTGGACGTATCCGGCTTCGATAGCGGAAACGGCGCCACCCAGATCGTCGACACCCTCGATCCACTCCCGCGCCTTCGATTCCAGCTCGTCGGTCATCGCTTCCACGTAGTAGGAACCGGCCAGCGGATCGGCCGTATCCGCAGCGCCCGATTCGAGACTGACGATCTGCTGGGTTCGCAGCGCAAGGGTCGCCGACTCTTCGGTCGGCAGAGCCAGCGCTTCGTCATATCCGTTGGTGTGCAGACTCTGGGTGCCGCCCAGCACCGCCGAGAGCGCCTGCAACGACGTCCGCACCACATTGTTCAGCGGTTGCTGGGCGGTCAGCGTCACTCCCCCGGTTTGCGTGTGAAATCTCAGCATCCAGGACTTGGGATCTTTCGCGCCGAACTCCTCGCGCATCATCCTGGCCCACATCCGCCGGGCCGCTCTGAACTTGGCTACCTCTTCCAGGAGATTCGAGTGGGAAGCGAAAAAGAAGCTGATGCGCGGCGCGAAATCGTCGATATCCATTCCCGCCTCGAGCGCTGCCCTGACGTAGGCCCTCCCGTTGGCCAGCGTGAATCCGATCTCCTGCGCAGCCGATGCTCCCGCTTCCCGCATGTGGTATCCGGAAACCGAGATCGAGTTCCAGTTCGGCAGCTGCTCGCTGCACCAGGCGAAGGTATCGACTACCAGCCGCATCGAGGGGCGGGGCGGGAAGATATAGGTGCCTCGGGCCGCGTACTCCTTCAGGATGTCGTTCTGGATGGTGCCGCCCAGCAGTTTCGGGTCGACCCCGCGCTCTTCGGCAACGATCTGGTAGAGGAGCAAGAGCATCGACGCCGGCGCGTTGATCGTCATCGACGTCGTCACCGCGGCCTGATCGATGCCATCGAAAAGGCGCCGCATATCGTCGAGGGTCGAGATAGGCACACCGACCCGGCCGACTTCGCCAATGGCCCGGTCGTCGTCGGAATCGAGACCAAGCTGAGTCGGCAGATCGAACGCCACACTCAACCCCGTCTGTCCCCGTTCGAGCAGGAGCCGATAGCGCTCGTTGCTCTCTTCCGCAGTGCCGAAACCAGCGTACTGCCGCATGGTCCAGCGACGGCCCCGATACATCGTCGGGTAAATACCTCGCGTGTACGGGTAGGTGCCGGGATCTTCCAGGTCGCCGGTACGGCTCTCCTGCCGGTAGACCGGCTGGACCTCGTAACCCGAGTCAGAGACGACCGGCGGGGTTCCTTTTTTGGCTTCGTTGCTGGGCATGCGGCACTCCTGCCAGCGCATTCGAATCGCTACCGGAGTGTACTGGCTTTGGACCTGAGAAGGCTCTACTGACGATCGTCGACGAGCTCGATGAGCACCCCGTTGCACGACTCGGGATGGAGAAATGCGATCCGCCATCCGTGGGCGCCGGTGCGGGGCGATGCGTCGATCAGCCGCACGCCGTCAGCGGCCAGTCGGGCCAGCGTTCCCTCCAGGTCATCGACCCGCATCGCCATGTGGTGAACGGTGTTGCCCCGCTTGGCCAGGAATCGGGCGATCGGTCCCTCGGGATCGGTGGGGTGGATCAGTTCGACATATCCCGCACCAGTCCGGTAGGTGACGGCCTCGATCCCCTGCGATTCCATGACGAACCGCTCGGGATCCTGGAAACCCAACAGCGCGTATTGCGCCATTGCTGCGTCGAGATCGTCGACAACGATGCCGACATGATGGAGTCCAAGTGCGCCTGGAATGCTGGTCACTGACTACTCCCCGGCCTCGCTGTCTGCTTCATCGCCGGCATCTCCGGCTTCCGGAGACGCCTCAGAAACTGGCTCGCCAGAGGGAGCCGGGGTGTCACGGCCGATGGGCTGCCCGTCACTTCGCAGCACCTGGCCCCGCGGCCGCTTCCCGGTCATTTCCATCCATGCCCGCACGACCTTGTCCGCCACGGGCACGGCATAGCTCGACCCTTCGCCACCTTCTTTGAGGAAAACGGTCACCACCACTTCTGGATTGTCGAATGGCGCGTAGCAGGTGAACCAGGCGTGCGAGGCTTCGTGCGTGCCATCCTCGCGTTTGACGCCGACTTCGGCCGTTCCCGTCTTGCCGGCCATCACGATCTGCTCGGCGTCCGGCGGATTGGAAAGGGGCCACTTGGTGGTTGTCTGACCAGTGACCGGATCGGGACCTTCGTACGCCGTGCCGGTCGGCAGATTGATCACCCGCCACATACCGTCCCGCACCAGGTCCAGCTCACTCTGGCTGGCGTTGATTTTCCGGTTCGTTTCCGGGTTGTACGCCTTGGTTGGTTCGCCCTTGTCGTCGACGATCTGGTGAATGAGCCGCGGACGGTAGATCGTGCCCCCATTGGCCACTGCAGCGGTGTTGATGGCGATCTGCAGCGGTGTGGCCAGGAAATAGCCCTGACCGATCGACGTGTTGATCGTGTCGCCGGCCGCCCAGGCCTGCCCTTCCAGCTCTCGCGCTTTCCATTCCGGATCGGGCACCAGCCCGTATGCCTCAAAGGGCAGCTCGATTCCGGTCGGTTCGCCAAACCAGAATCGCTCGCTCAACTGATGGTGGATCTTCTGAATACCCATGCCCCGGAAGTAGTGAAGCTCTCCCTTTTCCTGGGTCGAATAGTAGAGATCCCGATAGTGCAGGTTCCGCTCGGCCCCTTCGGGCTTCTGCTCGGGAGTACCGAGGTTGTAGAAATAGACGTCGCACGACCGCTCCAGCGCTTCGACCAATCCGAGCGTGCCGTGACCATCCCCCTCGCGCAACCAGCAGAGATACGAGTCTCCCTTGGACTCGTCCCAGGTGTAGGGCACCCAGATCCCGCTGGTGCAGGTGAAGTAGGTCTGATCGTTGACCACGTTCTCCTTGAGCGCCGCCAGCGCCAGGAATATCTTGAGCACGGAACCGGGTGGAAAGTGGTCGGCGGCCGCTTTGTTCACCAGTGGCCGGTTGGGATCGCCGGTGAGCGCCTCATACTTCCGGGTCGAGATTCCGTCGACAAAGAGCTGGTTGTCGTAGGTGGGATAGCTGGCCAGCGCCAGCACTTCACCACTGTTGGGATCGAGCACCACAACCGCTCCCGCGCCCGCGTCGTACTGCCCATCCCGGCCCGCCGCCCGGTCTTTGGCTTCCCGGTCGGCATTGGAGAATGCCAGCCCTTCCCGCAGCGCTTCCGTCGCCAGCGATTGTAGCTCGAGATCGATGGTCAGTTTCAGATTGCGGCCGGGCATGGCGGGATTCGTGTAGATCGTCTGCGTTTCGACGCCGAAGCTGTCGATTTCTGTGAGACTTCCACCCCGGGTGCCGCGCAACGCTTTCTCCATCTGCAGCTCGAGTCCGAGCTTGCCGATGATGTCCTCATACTCGTAGAGGGAGGTCCCGCCCGCGGTCTGGTTCGATGGATACTCCCGCTCGATATCGGTCACCGGACCGACGTAGCCAAGGATGTGCGACATCGCCTCGCCACCCGGATACTGCCGGATCAGGGCGGTGTCGTCGAGCTCGATCCCCGGCAGATAAAGCCGGTTCGCCTCCAGCGTCAAAGCGATGTCACGAGAAACGTCTCGCTTCAGGACCACCGGCATGTCAGGAGCCGCGGTATTGGTGACCATATAGTCGAACCGGTTGATCACCTTGACGCCTGGCAGCTCCTGCGCCGCCGCCCGGAAGAGTGGCGCTTCGTCGTCGGAAAACTGCTCGACCTCGACCAGATAGTTGTATTTGGCCCTGATCTCGATGATCTCGATGAACCGGTCCACATCCTTGATTTCGAGCAGCGCCGCCACTCGCCGGTAGATCGTTTCCTCAGAGCCAGCAGGCACCGCATCGGGATCGATGACCAGCACTTCGGGGAGATGGAGCGCGGAAATGATGATGCTGCGCACCCGCTCCCGCTCCGGTGTGCCGCGCTTGGGCAGTTCGGCCGGAACAGCCCGGACCTCCCAAACGCGCCGGTTCTCAGCAAGCGAGCGCCCTTCCCGGTCGACGATCAATCCGCGCACCGGTTTTTCCACCTGCCATTGCCTGGTAGTGTTGGCGGTCCGCGCTTCGTAGAAATCGCCCTTGTAGATCTGCATGTAGCCGAGGCGAGTCGCCAGCGCGGCGAATCCGCCCAGTACGAACCCCTTGAGCACAAAAACGCGCCGGTTCAGGAAAACCTGATCGGCTCGCTTCCATTCACGGCGTTTGCCGTTCTTCTTGCGTTGCCCTGGCGGGTCGTAAGGAATTCGCTTCTTGCGCCTAAACATGTCTCATCGCCGGAGGTTTCTGTGCCATGCTGGCAAAAAGATAGATCGGAGGGACCAGAATGACATTCAACATCGATTGAAAGAATATCAGCCGGCCGACGGCGCTCAACTCGAGACTCGCGCCTCCCGAGCTTCGAATGAGCAAAAGCAGAATCGTATGAAAAAAGGTCGCCACGATCGCGGACAGAATCGGCACGATCAGACCGCTATTGAAAAACCGCTGGCTCGTCATGCCCCCCAGCAGCACCGCCGGCAACAACGCCAGTGCGTTCGCTCCCAGTGGATCGAGCGCCAGCGTGTCCAGGAGAATCCCGATGCCGAACGCCCAGATCAGCCCTTCCTGGGTACCGCGCACCGCGCTCCAGATCAGCACGATCACCATTGTGAAGTCAGGGAAGATCGTGGTGAAGCTGAAATCGGGGAACACGACGGCCTGAACCACCGCGAAAACGACGAGCATCAGGCTGACGATCACTGTCGACACGGGTCGCGCTTCCTTACACAGCGAATCAACGATTCCGGCGGAGACTCACGCGTCAACACGCGAGTCTACCACGCGGGTTAGCGGGTTTTGACCGCCCGGTCCATGGCCGAAATCTTGGCTTCCCGTTCGAACTGGTCGTCGAGCTCGAGCAGTGGAAGCTGAAATCCCCGCCGCTCCAGAGCGGCGCCGATCAGCCAGTCGGTCAGCACCGGGTTCTTGGGCAGCAGCGAACCGTGCAGGTAGCAGCCGATCGCATTTCGGTAGAGCACGCCTTCGCTTTCGTCGACTCCATTGTTGCCCCGGCCCACCCGCACCGTTCCCATGGGTCTGGCATCACCCTTGAGGAAGGTCAGCCCGGAATGATTCTCGAACCCCACGAGCTCGCCCCATTGGGTGTCGACGATGACATTGCCGATGAACCGCTCGGAACCGGCAACCGTTTCGACGTCGAACAACCCGATACCGGGGAGCGGCTCGGCATCATGCGGCCGGTACTCCCTGCCCAGCAGCTGATACCCACCACAGACGGACAGAAGCGCCGCACCCGATTCGACCGCGGCTTTCAGGGCGTCACCCTTGCGTCCGGCCAGATCCCGCGCCACCGCGATCTGTTCCTGATCCTGCCCGCCGCCGAAAAAGAAGAGATCGATCTCCTCCGGAACCGGATCGCCCAGCTCGATATGCCGCACATCGGTTTCGAGACCACGCCACTCGGCGCGACGTTGCATTGCGATGACATTGCCCCGGTCGCCGTAGATGTTCATTCGGGTGGGATAGAGCCAGCCGATCGTCAGGCGCATCGCCTATTCCTCCCAGTACGCACGAGCGACGCCGTCGTCCACCAGCACCTGCCGCAACCCCAACATAGCGGTATACGTCGCCAGCACGAATCCGCGCTCCCCCTCGGGAACGCTTGCGACGAATGCGTGGAGGCCGGCGCGCAGATCCTGGCTCAGCAGGCGAATCCGTCCGATGTCCAGACCGGCGTATTTCAGCCTGTTGGCCATATCGGCGGCCCGGATGCCTGTCGTCGAAACGACCGACTCCCCCGAATCCAGAATCTCGAAGTCGACATCCCAGAGCCAGGAGACGTCCCGACCATCGGCGTCGAGATCGTTGATGGCGATCAAGGTGGGCAACGAGAGCCCCTCCGGCCCACCGGCCAGCATGCGCAGCGTTTCGTTGAATGCGACCGGATTTTTGACCAGGGCCAGGGTGATGTTGCGTCCGTTGACCGTGAAACGCTCCAGACGGCCAAATGGCGTCGAGAAGTCACCGACGGCCCGGGAAATCGTGCCGGCCGGAACGCCAAGCTCGCGAGTGGCCGTCGCCGCGACCGCCATGTTGTAGACCGAATAGAGCCCGGGTATCTGGATCCGCAGATCGATCAGCGGCTCCTCGCCAAATCGAAGCGTGGCCCCGGCAGCGTCGACGCCATCGAGGCGCACATTCGTCGCCAGAGCATCTGGCTCCGGCCGTTTCCACGAACATGCCGGACAGTACCAGTCGCCCAAATGCGAAATCGTCAGGGTGGTGTAGGACAGGTCGGTTCCGCAGACCCGACAGGTCGCCGAGTCGGCCGCGTGCGGCAGCTCCGCCAGGGCGTAGCCTCCCGGATCGACACTGACATGGATCTTCCTGGCCGGCGAATCCGCGGCCACCGCAACGAGCCCTGGATCGTCGCCGGTCAGCACGATCGACGCTTCGGGGTCGAGGGTCGCCAGCGCCGGCGCCCACAGATTGGCGATCGTGGCCAGTTCTCCGTAGCGATCGAGCTGGTCGCGGAAGAGATTGGTCAGCACCACCATCCGCGGTTTGGTCAGACTGACGAGCTGCGGAAACGCCGCCTCGTCCGATTCGATGACCGCGATATCTGCCGGAATCTTTCCCGAAACCGATGCTTCCAGCGCCAGCACCGTCGCCACGCCCCGCACCAGATTCGAACCCGACCGGTTGTGAACCACCCGCTTTCCGCCGGCGTCGAGCAATGACGCCACCAGCCGCGACGTCGTGGTTTTGCCATTCGTACCCGCCACGATCACCACACCGTCCGGCAGGGTCGAGGTGACGCTGGCGATGAGATTGGGATCGATCCGGTCGGCAACCAACCCCGGCGTGGCCGTGCCGCCGCCTCGCCGCGAAACCCGAATGGCCAGCGACATCCCTTTGGCCGCGGCGACCGCAGCCATCAGGCGCACCCGGCCGATCCCCCCGGCGATCATCTACGATCCCTCGACCGAGATGATGACAGCGACGATAGTCAGGTTGTCGAAATCGGCTGCCGGAAGCACCTGGATAGTCTGGGAATCGGACTGATTGTCGAGCGCGGGTTCTCCTGACACCTTGCCGATGATCAATCCCGCGGGAACCCGCGCTGTCCGCGCTCCGGTTGCATCCGAGGTGACCACGGTTTCGCCGTCCAGGGGCTCGATCGATCGATCGACATGCTGCAGCTCCATACGGCCGCCAGCCTGCCACCGCCCATAGACCACGCCGATCCCATTCGATTCGAGCAGTCGAGCGCCGACGGAGGAGGTGGCATCGATGGCCAGGGTGACCCGGGAGGTGTCTTCCTCCACCTCTGTGACCAGTCCCACGAAGTAGTAGGGAGAGACGACAGCCATGCCGATCTCAATCCCGTCTCGGGCGCCCCGGTCGATGATGATGAATTTCTGAAGCCCGGCTGGATCGTAGTTGATCACCTTCGCCGCCAGATGCTCCCGGCCAGGGTTTGCCTCCTCGACATCGAGGATCTTTCTCAGCTGTTCGTAGTCATCCGCGATGATTTTCAACTGGGCGTTTTCGGCCAGCGCCGCATCGAGCGCTTCCTGTGTCTGCTGGAGCTCGATCTCGACGGTGGAGAGCGACCCATCCCGATCGAGGAGATCGTCGATGGCATTGACGACAGGGGATGTCACCGTCCGCAAACCCGATTTGAGCGGATCGAGGGTGTGCCGGTTGTCGAGGGCGATGAGGGTGACGGCAAGCAAGACGAAAAGGATCACCAGCGCCATCGTATGCCGGATGCCGAGCGTGGTCACGCGAGATTCCCTGCTGTGTCTGCGGGTCAATGGTCGAGCGACTCAACTGCGCCACTCGTCCAGGCGGGCATCAGAGCATACCATCCGAGGTCTGATTTCCGTGAAAGAAACGGAAACTGACGAGCGGAGGCCAGGAGCGCTGCTTCTACCCCGTCGGTCGCAACTCCTGGCCGCCTGCGAGCGCACGCTCGTACAGATGCAACGCTTCGGCAACCCTGCCGGTTCCTCGGGCAACGCAGGTCAGTGGATCTTCGGCCCGGTAGACGGGCATTTTCAGCTCGTTCTGCAGGCGCCGGTCGAGCCCATGCAGCAACGCGCCGCCTCCCGCCAGCACGATGCCGTTTTCCATGATGTCGGCCACCAGCTCAGGGGGCGTTTCTTCGATTGCCGTCTTCACCAGCTCGACGATCGTGTTGACCGGTTGGGAAATGGCGTCGCGAAGCTCCACCGAGCTGACTTCGACAGCCTTTGGCAGACCGGTCAACAGATCGCGGCCGCGCAGCATCACCCGGATTTCCTCTTCGAGCGGGTAGGCCGAGCCAGCGGCGATTTTGGCGTTCTCTGCCGTGCGTTCGCCGATGACCAGATTGTGGTCACGGCGGGCGTACTGAATGATGGCGTCGTCGATTTCGTCGCCGGCCACCCGAATCGAGTGGTTGACCACGATACCGCCCAGCGAGATCACGGCGACTTCCGTCGTGCCGCCGCCGATGTCGACGATCATGCTGCCGACCGGTTCGTTGATCGGCAAACCGGCGCCGATCGCCGCCGCCATCGGCTCTTCGATCGTGTACGCCTCCCGGGCGCCGGCGGAGAGCGCGGCATCCTTCGCCGCTCGTTTCTCGACTTCGGTGACGCCGCTGGGAATACCGATGACCACCCTCGGGTGAGGCGCCATCATCCGCTGCATATGAACCTTGCGGATGAAATAGTGGAGCATCATCTCAACGGTGTCGAAATCGGCGATCACGCCATCCTTGAGTGGCCGAACGGCGATGATGCTCTCAGGCGTTTTGCCGACCATCGCCTTGCCTTCGACCCCCACAGCCAGCGCGCGCTTCGTTTTCGTGTCGATGGCCACGACCGATGGCTCGGAGATCACGATCCCCTTGCCACGCACATAGACCAGCGTGTTTGCCGTGCCCAGATCGATACCAAGATCGCGGCTGAAGAATCCGAACAGAGCCGCAAGCGGACGAATCACGTCATCGTTCCTCTAGGAGCATTCCGAACCTGCCCGCCGGATGTGTGCGCGGTGAGCGAATCGCCATTTCCAGAATTGCAGGAGTACAGATCGAATGCGGGTGGGTGTTGAAAAACCCTGCGGAGTATAGCATAGCGAGGCGCTTGAATCACAGTTATGTCAATATCTTTCAGCGGTCAATTCAGGCTCTCCTGCCGCACCGACACCGGGCTGGCCTCGGGAGTTCCAGGCGCGCCCGCTGGTGGCTCCACGAGGATCTCGCCATCGACATCCGAGAACTCCGTAATCATGTAGTGAGCGCGGGAGATCATCGACTCTCGCTGCACCTGACCAGTCGCCTCATCGATGCACCAGGCATACCAGGCGATCGCCTGCCGGTCGCTCTCCGGAACGACAAACGTGATGATGCGACACGGACCTGCTGGCGAATCGGCAACCGGGCCAAGCTGGAATCCGGTTGCCCCCAGGTACTCGCCACCCCACTCGCTGGGCGGGATCATCGCGTTCGTCGTGCGAACCTCCCACACCTCACCCGGATACCGGCTCCAGGCCGTTGTTCCCAGGACCACCGCCTCCAGCCCACCAGGCGTGAAATAGCGGAAACCGGCCGGAGAACCGTCTGAGCCATCATTGATCTCCCGAAAGGAAATGAGGGCCAAACCGTCCCCATTGCTCATCTGCTGTTCGTACCTGACTCGTTGCCAGGCAGCGATGTTCGCCGACGCCTGCTGATAGAGCGCCAGCGCATCGGGATCGTCGCCGAGCACCGGAATTGCGTTATCACCAAACAGGTTCGGGTCGGGAATAAGCAGGAAGAAGGTGGCCAGCACCCCGTCGCTGCTGGAGACCTGCGCTTCCCATTGGTCGCTGCCAGCCAGATCGACAGTCGCTGATCCCGACTGCCGGTCATCGAGCGCTACCGAGAGAGAAATTTGCTCCCCATCTCCCCGCAAGGGCAGAAGCCGAATCTGCACGTCCTCGACGGTGGTGAAAACCGAGCCGGCTTCCGGGTCGATGTCGACGCCGATCGTGTTCTTGCCTTCACTGGCCGGATCGACACTCAGCGTCACCGTTGCCGCCAGCGATTCGCCGTCGGCGATCGCCCACCCGATCCGCAAGGCGGCTGGTTCGGCAGGTTCATCGTCGCGACTGATCAGGATCAGCGCCGCCGCTCCCGCCAGAAGCGCCGCGGCGATCACCAGCAGCACGATCCAGGCACGCTGCATCGAGCGTGGTGGCGGCTCGTCGACGTCCGCCTCATTCGTCTGGTCGTTCATCCAGCACCGGCCGTGGCGTCGACGACAAAGACTGCCTCGGTCAGCTGGCGGCCCACCACATGCTCCGCCTCGCCGATCCGGATACGGAGCAGATCATCGAACGGCATCCGCTCGGACACCGATACGGCAGCCCCCGGCACCAACTCCATGGCGCCCAGGTAGCGCAGGAGCTCCGCATCGCGGTCGGAAACGCGGATAACCTGATAATCGCCGGCCTCAGCAGCATCCCGCAGCGGAATCCCCTGATCGCTGCTCACAGAGCCATCGGCCGCCGGTATCGGGTCGCCATGCGGATCGCGGGTGGGAAATCCGAGCGCGGAGTCCATACGGGCTTCGAGGTCGTCGGAAACATGATGTTCGAGCTTTTCCGCTTCGTCATGCACCTCATCCCAGCCATACCCGAGCGTTTCCAGGAGATAGAGCTCCAGCAGGCGATGATGCCGAATCACCTCCAGGGCGATCTTCTCCCCCGCCGGTGTGAGCTCGACACCCTGATATCGCGTATGGGTCAGGAGTCGCATGGCGTGCAGGCGTTTGACCATATTGGTCACCGATGGCCCGGTGATCCCGAGCTCTTCCGCCAGTGCCTGCGTGGTGGCCGGGATGCCTCGCTCGAGAATCCGGTAGACCGCCTTCAGGTAGTCTTCCATGGCATGGGTGACGATTGGATTGTCTTCAGATTGCTCACCCATGGCGTCCCCGAAACCCGGAAACAAATCAGCTGCAGCCTTCGGCTACGTAGACTAATGCTGGTGTGGCGGCTACTGACTGTCAAGCCACGAGCCGGACGGTCGCCACTCCTCTGGGCGATACTCTGTCCGATCGAGGAATCCGCGGTCCTGAAGCTTGAAAAGGGAGCATCGTGAGCGAAGTCGAACATATCGTCGCCGAACCCGGCGATGTTCCGGGAGATGAGAACCCGGTGTCGAAGCGGGTTCTGGCAATTTTTCCCCACCCTGATGATGCAGAGTTCTCGTGCGGCGGCACCATGGCCCGCTGGGCCCGGGAAGGCAACGAGGTCACCCTCTGTCTGGTGACGGACGGAGCCAGCGGCAGCGACGATCCGGCCATGACTCCTGCCTTGCTGGCCGAAACCCGTGAGCGCGAACAGCGCGAAGCCGCCAGAATCCTGGGCATCAGCGACGTGCTCTTTCTCCGCAAACGAGACGGCACGATCGAGCACACCATGGAGCTCCGCCGCGAGCTGACCCGGGTGATGCGCAGGGTGCGGCCCGATATCCTGATTTGCGGCGACCCGAGCGTCTTCTGGCATGGCAACGAGTACATCAATCATCCCGATCATCGCGCCACCGCCGATGCCGTGCTCGCCGCGGCTTTTCCGTCGTCCGGCAATCGCCTCTACTTTCCCGAGCTGCTGGTCGAGGGTCTCGAACCCTGGAAGATCAAGGACATTTACGTTGCATCGCCCGCCGTGGCCGACACATGGGTCGACATCACCAGCACGATCGGTCTGAAAATCGATGCACTGAAAGCGCATGCTTCCCAGATGGGCGATTGGGATCCAACGGAAACCATCCAGGAGTGGGCGCGAGGTGATGGCGAAAAGCACGATCCTCCCGTCGAATTCGCCGAGGACTTTCGTCACTTCACCACCAGCGGCTGAGCAGGCGATTGCTATACTCGGCGCCAGCATAGGCAAGGATCCCTGTTGGAACAGGCACTACCCCTCTTTCCCGAATCACCCGAAGTCACCCTCTCTCGCTTGCTGAGTGGCGATTCTCGCGTCTCCATCGCAACGGCAGAGTCGTGCACGGGGGGAAACATCGCCGCCCGCATCACCTCCATCGCCGGCAGCTCCGCCTACTTTCAGGGGGGTGTGGTGGCCTATGACAATCGCGTCAAAACGGCGCTGCTCGGTGTGCCGGCTGAGATCATCGAACGCTACGGGGCCGTCAGCCAGCAATGCGCCCAGGCGATGGCCGAAGGCGCCCGGACGTTGTTCGACGTCGAGATCGCGGTGGCCAGCACCGGCATCGCCGGTCCCGGCGGAGGAACCCGGACCAAACCGGTGGGGCTGGTCTACGTCGGCGTGGCGACGGCCAGCGCAACGAACATTCAGCAGTTCACATTTACCGGTGACCGCCGTGCGGTGGTCGACCAGGCGACCGATGCCGCGCTGAGCGCGCTGGTGGCCGAATTGTCATCGCCTCGATCGCAGGCGAAGTGAGGAGCGTTTCTTGACTTCTCCCTATCAGAAAACCGTTCTGGAAAATGGAATCCGCGTCGTCACCGGACCGATGTCCGGGGTGCGATCGGCCAGTCTGATTTTCTACTTCGACATCGGATCCCGCTACGAGAAACCGGAAGTAGCCGGCGTTTCTCACTACCTCGAGCACATGCTCTTCAAAGGAACTGAGCAACGCCCTGATGCCTGGATGATCTCGGAGGAGATCGAAGGCGTCGGCGGCATGCTCAACGCCTCCACGAGCAAGGAAGCCACGAACTACTGGTGTAAGTGCCCGAGCACCCACTACGACCTGGCGTTCGATGTTCTGGCTGACATGGTGCGCAACTCGGTCATCGACAAAACGGAGCTGGACAAAGAGCGTTCGGTGATCATCGAAGAGATCCGCGGCTCGGAAGACTCGCCAGAGGATTACGTCCACGACATCATCGACGAGGTCATCTGGGGCACCCACAGCGTAGGACGCTCCATCGCCGGCAGCGAGGAAACCGTCGGCGCGATCTCCCGCGACCAGATGGTCTCGTTCTGGAAACGGAACTATCGCCCGGAGCGACTCGTGATCGCCTCCGGCGGCGACGTTCAGCACGACCATGTCGTCGAGCTGGCAACGAACTACTTCGGCGCCATGGCGCCGGACGACAACGCCGATCGGTACGATGTCGCCGCAGTGACCCAGGAGGGAGCCCGGTCGCGCATCCACACCAAGGAAACCGAACAGGCCCACCTGTGTGTCGGCTTCCCCGCGCTTCCCTATACGAGCGACCGTCGCTACGTCCAGGGCACGATCGAAGCGATTCTCTCCTCAGGGATGAGTTCGCGCCTTTTCCAGGAAATCCGGGAAAAGCGAGGACTGGTCTACTCCGTCTACGGGTATTTCCGGCCCTACGAGGATGTCGGGCAGGCGGTGATCTATGCCGGAACCGACGTTGCCCGCGTCGACGAAACGGTGACCGCCATCGTCGATGAGCTTCGCAAACTGCGCGACATCCAGGTTCCGGAGGATGAGCTCCGCCGGACCAAGGAGCTACGCAAGGGCCGCCTGCTGATGGGGCTGGAAGACAGCCGCAGCGTCGCCTCGTGGGTCGGCAGCCAGGAACTCGTCTATGGAGAGATCAAGACCCCTGAAGAGGTCATGGAAGAGATCGAAGCCGTTACGGCGGAGCAGGTCCACGAGCTTTCGCAGGAGCTGTTCACACAGGACAAGCTGAACCTGGCGCTGATCGGGCCATACGACGACGAAGCGCACTTCACCGAGCTTCTGGCTCTGTAGCCCGACCGCCATGAACGACGCTCGCAGCTATGCGCTGACCGCCATCATCGATCTCGCGCTGTCGGAAGACATCGGATCGGGAGATGTCACCTCCAACAGCACGATTTCCCCCAGCCGTGAGGCCACCGCCACCATGCTGGTCAAAGCGGACGGCGTGGTCTTCGGTCTCGACGTGGCGAGAGCAGTGTTCGAGCGGGTCGACAGCTCCCTCGAATTCGTCGCGCTGGTCGAGGATGGAAGCCGCGTGTCGTTCAGAACCGATATCGCCCGTGTACGAGGCAACGCCCGCTCGATTCTGCTCGGCGAACGAGTCGCCCTCAACTTCATCCAGCGACTGAGTGGCGTCGCCACGGTGACCGCTGTCTACGTCGCGGCCGTCGAGGGCACGAACGCCCAGATCGTCGATACCCGAAAGACGACACCCGGTATGCGAACGCTGGAGAAAGCCGCGGTGCGGGCCGGCGGGGCCCGGAACCACCGGTTCGGGCTTTCCGATGGTGTACTGATCAAGGACAACCATCTGGCCGGCGTCGGAGGACCTGACCGGGTCAGCCGGGCAGTGAGGCTGGCGCGGTCGGCCGCCCCTCACACCCTGGCCATCGAGGTGGAGGTCACGACATTGGACGAAGTTGCCGAGGCGCTGGCCGCGGAAGCGGACATCATCATGCTGGACAACATGTCCATCGAGGATATGAGCCAGGCTGTTGCGCTGGTCGCTGGCCGGGCGCTGCTCGAAGCCTCGGGGGGAATTACACTGAGCAATGTCAGCGACGTCGTCCGCACCGGCGTCGATCTGATCTCGATTGGCGCGCTGACCCACTCCGCGCCATCGCTGGACATCAGTCTCGATTTCGAGCTGGTGTGACAGAGAACGCATTGTATTGACTTGAAGACACGTATCTGTACACCATGCGAAGAGGTGTACGGACATGCTAGAATTCGCACTCAAAGCTTATGTTCGGCGCCCCGCACCACACGCCCGGGAATTCGCTATACCCGGATCACCTGTGACTCACGCCGACTTTCCAGACGCGCGTTACCAAATCCCGCTTTCGCGCGTCATATTCAGTAGGGCCGGTCGTTTCCGGTAGATGTTTGGGATTCAGGCAGCCGGCAAGGGCGCCAGCTGCTCAGGGAATAAAAGGGGAGATCACAAAATGAAACGCACCGGGCTGAGCCGCAACGACTCTCCCGCAATTCGTGCGCGAAGAGGCAGCCGAAAAACGCCACGACTGATGGCGCTCGTCGCTGTTCTTCTCGCCCTGATCGCGCCGGCCATTCTCATGCCGGAGTCCGCATCAGCTCAGTGGTCTCCACCACGCACCGTCTACATTCCCGAAGCCGGCCAAAGCATCGATGGCTATTTCCTCGACACCTGGCGAAGCTGGGGTGTCGCCAATCTCGGCTATCCGGTCACCCCGGAATTCGAGGAAAACGGGCGGATCGTTCAGTACTTCGAATATGTGCGCATGGAGTACTGGCCCGAAGATCCCAACGGCGAATACGTCCACTTCGGCGCGATCGGACGCGAGCTCAAACCGGTCACGATCTTCCGCTCCGCCGTTCCCTCCGGGATCGTCAAATCGGACAACCCGCTGACCCCAACCAAGGATCTGGCGTTGGAGATTCGGGCCTGGGTGCCGCTCTCGGAAAAGGACGCCCAGCGGGAGAACACGGCCAACTGGCGCTACGTTCCGGAAACACAGCACGCGGTCCAGTTCGCCTTCAAGGACTTCTGGGAAGCAACCGGCGAAGCGACCTATCTCGGCAACCCCATCACCCAGGAGTACATCAAGAACGGCGTCACCTATCAGGTTTTCGAACGCGGTCAGCTGGCCTGGACATCGGCGAAGGGTGTCTGGATGATTCCGGTCGGCGAGGTGCTGGCGCAGCGCTACGGGGCCGTCATGGAATCGCAGCCGCAGGGTGACCTGCCGACCTACAGCGAAGACCTGTTCATTCCGCCAGGACCGCCCGCAAACGGCGAGCGCGTGATCGATATCAACCTTTCGTCGCAGTACATGATCGCCTACCAGGGTGGCTGGGTCGTCATGGAGTCGTATGTGAGCACCGGCCGGCCAGGTTTCGACACCCCGCCGGGCACCTACTACATCAACACCAAACTCCCCTCGCAGACGATGTCGGGTGTGCTGGGCGGTGAGTACTACAACGTGCCCGATGTCCCCTGGGTGATGTATTTCACCGATGTGGGACATGCCATCCACGGCACCTACTGGCACAACAACTTTGGCGCCGTGATGAGCCATGGCTGCGTCAACCTGCCACTCGATGTGGCGGCCTGGATGTACGACTGGGCGCCAATCGGCACCAAGGTCGTCATTCACTGGTAGAACGCCAGCGAACTCACGATTGCAGAAAATGCAGCCGGGAAGCCGGCTGCATTTTCATTTTCTTTCCCGGGATGGGTGGCAGACATCCTGACTTCAGGGGATCATTGACCCAGTCAGATGCGGCGACGCGCGCCGCACCTCAAGGAGCGCTCCTCATGGTTTTCCACTCTCTCAGAATCCTCGTCATCACCCTTCTCTGTCTTGGCCTCGCCGTCATCGGCGCATCCGCTCACGCCGATCTCGATCGATCGGATCCGGAAGCCGGATCGTCCGTCGAACAGGCTCCGGCCCAGATCGAGATGTGGTTCTCGGAAGAACTGGCCGACGGATCGACGGCTCAGGTTCTTGGCCCGGACGGTTCCCGCGTCGACAATGACGACGCCGCCATCGATCTTTTCGATCCCGACCGAAAGCATCTTGTCGTCACACTCGAAACGGGGCTCCCTGCCGGCGAATACACCGTCGAGTGGACGACCGTGTCAGGGGAGGATGACGACACCCACACCGGGTCGTTCTCCTTCACCGTCACGGTGGGAGCCACACCCGTAGCATCTCCAGTCGCGTCACCGCAGGCATCGCCAGTCGCGTCTCCGGAGGCGTCTCCCGACGCTGATTCAGCGTCGAGTCACACGTTGGGTCAGGTCCAACTGTCGGAAGACCCAGCCGGACCCGACCTGACCGCACTGGGCATCGCGCTCGGCGTCGGTCTGCTGGCGACCGTTGGCATCTACCTCTTCTGGTTGCTGGTCAAACCACGCAAGTAGCAACGCCGGTGGCCATGATGTCTCCGGAGACTCCAGGCACGCCCTGAGCGGCATCGAAAGGACGTTGGACGGCATGGGGGATCGAGTCATCGTGGTCGGCAGCGGCGCCCGGGAACATGCGCTGGCCTGGTCGCTCTCCCGCAGCCCACTCGTCGATTCCGTTGTCTCCGCTCCCGGCAACCCAGGCACAGAGCGATTCGGAAGAAATGCGCCAGTCGACGTCCTTGACATCGAGGGATTGACCCAGCTGGCGCTCGACACCAGAGCCGATCTGGTGATGGTCGGACCGGAGGCGCCGCTAGCTGCCGGTCTGGCCGACGCGTTGCGCGCCAGGGATCTCCTGGTGTGTGGTCCGTCCCAGGCGGCCGCACGCATCGAAAGCAGCAAATCGTGGGCCAAGGAGATCATGAACCAGGCCGGCGTGCCGACTGCCCGCGCCACCGTCGCAGCTTCACTCGACGACATCAGCGACGCCCTGGCAGCGCATGTGGCGCCGGTTGTGATCAAGGCCGACGGGCTCGCCGCCGGCAAAGGTGTGGTGATCGCCGAAACACTCGATCGGGCCGCCCAGGTTTGCCGCGAGATGCTCGATGGCACCCTCCTTGGCTCCACAGCCGGCAGCGTGCTCATCGAGGAGTTCCTCACCGGGCAGGAGGTATCCCTCCTGGCGCTGACCGACGGCAACCATCTGATATCGCTTCTGCCGGCATGTGACTACAAACGGGCTCACGACCAGGATGAGGGTCCCAACACCGGCGGTATGGGCGCCTATGCTCCCGTTCCCGGCATCGACAGCAACGCAATCGCCGCCATCGAGCAGACAATCCTCCGGCCATCGATCGACGCGATGGCAGCGTCGGGCGCACTGATGAATGGCGTGCTCTATGCGGGTTTGATGATGACCAGCGACGGGCCCAAGGTGCTCGAATTCAACGCTCGATTCGGCGATCCGGAAACGCAGGTCATCCTGCCCCTTCTCGAAAGCGACCTCTACCCACTCCTGCGCGCCACCGCCGCGGGCGATCTCGCCAGCCAGCCGCCGCTGCGATGGTCGAACCACAAGGCAGTTGGCGTGGTCATGGCATCCGGCGGGTACCCCGGCTCGTACCGGACGGAACACCCAATCGACGACCAGGGTCCCCTACCAGGCACCGAAGTCTTTTTCGCCGGCGTGAAGCGTGGTCAGGATGGCTCGTTGTTGACCGGAGGCGGACGCGTGCTCACCGCGGTCGGGGTGGGCGACACCTGGGAGGCGGCGACCGAGCGTGCCTATGCCCGAGCCGGCTGCATCACATTTCAGGACGGCTTTCACCGCACCGATATCGCGCGTCGAACACTCGCATCAGGCTAGACGGAAATGCTCGACAGCTCGATCAATTCGGCATTCGGTTCGATCAGCCGAACATCTGCCCAGAGCTGCTGGAGATGCGATTCGATCTCGGCTGCGGCCACGCCGGGAACGCCATAGACCGTGAACAGGGCCGCTCCGGTCGACTCCTGGATGCGCCCATGGTGCGAAGGCCCGCCGACGATACTCGACAGCACATCCACACCATCGCGGTAATACATATCGTTCTGACGAACCTCCGCCTGATGCTCCCCATACCCCTGGTACGCCACCGGTTCAGCGGCACTGTCGAGCACCACCGGGAACGCGACATCAGCGAGATCGTGGACGCCGGTCAGGATGCCGTTGCGAAGCTCCCACTTGAAGCCGATCTCAACCAGGATCTGGCGGCGCGGGATCTTCCGGCCCTTCTTGGCGATCGATTCGATCTGATGCTGGACGTGGTAGTTCTGTCCGAACGACCGGTAGTAGCGGTGATAGTGGGCGATGTTGCCAGTCTGGCGAATCGCTTCACGCTCCAAAGGGGCGAACTGGTCGATCAGCAGTTCTTCTGTTTCGGTCAGGCTTTCGTCGAATGGTTCCGGGCGGCCCGTGGGCTGAAAACCCCGGATAGCCAGGATACCGCCCGTCGCTCCCGGCCAGTTCTCTCGCCACGCCTCGGTGACGGTCCAGATCGATTCCGGCATCACTACTCCTCAGGATCAGGCTGTTCGCCTCGTTCCTGAATCATACGTGGCGTGGTTCCCAAAGGTCACCCAACCTCGCCGGACCGCTGTCAGCAGCGCCTGGACCCGATCCTCGACGTCGAGTTTTCGGAAAACCGACGTCATGTGGTTCTTCACCGTCTTTTCCGTGACGAAAAGCGCCTCCGCGATCTCCCGATTCGAATAGCCCTGAGCCACGCAATCGAGAATCTCTAGTTCGCGCGTCGAGAGAGGCAGCAGGTTCGAGGTCTGCGAAACCCTGCTCGATTTGGCCAGGCAGCGCTGAATCACAGTTGCCAATTCCGCCGGCTCGACAGCCCGGCTGACGATCCCGGCCGCTCCCGCTTGCCGCGCCATCTGGGCGGCCTCCGGTGTGATCTCCGACACCATAGCGACAGCCGCACAGGGAAGCCGCATCGCGGCCAGAGAGCTGATCAGGGTCATACCCGTCAGTCCTGGCAACGTATGGGAGACCAGCGCCACGTGAGGTCGCGCTTCCGTCGTCAGTTGCAGTGCCTGGTGTGCCGCGTCGACATCCCCCACCACCCGAAACTGGGGGAAGTCCTGCACCACGGCACAGATCCCCTGGCGGAAGAGCGGCTGTTCATCCACGATCAGCAAACGGCGCACGAGCATACGGTTCGACTCCAGACGGCACGCCGGTCAATTCGGCAGCATGCAGAAACCGTAAAGGAAGAAAAACGGTGGGGGTATGAGTCAGAGGGTGGGTATACCGGCAAACAGGAGTACTAGTACGTACATAGGAAGTCTGTTCTGTGAACATCCCATTACGAGTCTAGGAACCTGCTCGGCACGAAAAAGGACCGTCATCCTGAGCAACGCGAAGGATCTCCTGCCGCAGCAGTCTTCAGGGAGACGACTGGTGCGGCAGAAAAGGCGTAGCCTCGCCATTTATGGCGTTTTCGCGCGCGGCAGAATTCCGGGAAATCGAGGGGGATCGACGTGTGATCTGGAGGCGCCAGGCGGATTCGAACCGCCGATCAGGGTTTTGCAGACCCGTGCCTTACCGCTTGGCTATGGCGCCGTTCAGGGCACCGGTGAGTGTACCATGCCGCCCGTTCCACCCGGCCCGCACCCCCCTCTTTTCTTCCAGGCGGACCGCCACAGGCGGCCATTCGCACGACCCGCCACAAGTACAATGCAAAGCGATATGGGAATGTCGGAGGAGTACGAACCGTGGGCGGATCAGAACGAAACGCGGAAGCCAAGCAGACACTGTTCGACGCGATCGATCAGCGTCACGACGAGCTGGTCGAAACCATCGCCAGTCTGGTCCGCATACCGAGTCTGCTCGGCGACGAACGGCCCGTCCAGGAGTGGGTGGCCGGCCACATGGAGGGATCCCGTCTCTCGCCCGAGCTCTGGGAGATCGACGATTCGGTTCTCACACTGCCAAACGCCGGCAACAGTGGGGTTCCCTTCGCCGGACGACCGAATGTCACGGGGCGACGCCCCGGCAAAGGCGGTGGTCGCTCACTGATCCTCAACGGTCATGTCGACGTAGTCAGCCCCGATCCGGTCGACGCCTGGTCCTACGATCCCTGGGCCGCGACGATCGCCGGCAACCGGATGTTCGGTCGCGGCGCCAACGACATGAAGAGCGGCGTCGGCATGAACCTGATGCTGCCTCGCCTGCTGGCCGATAGCGGCATCGATCTGCTGGGTGACCTGACGGTGCACAGCGTCATCGAGGAGGAATGCACCGGCAACGGCTCGCTGGCGGCATCGCTGCGCGACCGGGCCGACGCGGCATTGGTCACCGAACCGCTCGGCGACACGATCGTCACCGGGCACCTGGGGGTCATCTGGTTTCGCGTCCATATCACCGGTCAGTCGGCCCACGCCGGGTGGGCGTGGCAGGGCGTCAACGCCATCACCAAATCGATTCCGGTGATGCAGGCGCTGCAGCAGCTCGATGCCGACTTCAACGTCGATGTCCACCCCCTCTTCGCCCATCTCCACCACCCGGTCAATCTGAACATCGGCGTCATCACCGGTGGCGACTGGCCATCAACCGTGCCGGGCGCCTGCGACCTGCACTGCCGGGTCAGTCTCTATCCTGGCACCACCGTCCCCGAGCTTCGCGCCACGATCGAACAGGCGATTGCCGCGGCAGCAGCAGGTGACGAATGGCTCGCCGCCCACCCGCCGGTCCTCACGTGGGATGGCTTCCAGACCGAAGGCGTTCTCCTGGATCAGGACTCCGACTTCGTGAGGGTGCTCGACGCCGCGAACCAGGAAGTCACCGGACGCCCTCTCGGCCGGGAAGTCGGCACCGCGGTCAACGACATGCGCTACTACCTCTTCGCTGGCGTCCCGTCGACATGCTTTGGCGCTGACGGCGGCGACAGCCACGCCGCAGACGAGTGGCTCGATCTCGATTCCCTCCAGCCGGCAATGAAAACGATGGCCGCATTCATCGTCGACTGGTGCGGAGTGGCGTGAGGGGCATTGGTCAAAGGGAAATGGGAAATGGATTCCCCCCTCTCCCGCGGTCGGGAGAGGGGCTGGGGGTGAGGGACGTTCCCGCGGTCGGAAGAGGGGCCGGGGGTGAGGGACTTTCCGCTCCCAATCCTATCGTCATCCCGAGCCGGGCCGAGGGACCTCTCGTTCGCGTGAGCCGGGTCGCCCATCTGCAGCGTGGCCAGGTCCGAACGAGAGATTTCTCCACTTCGGTCGAAATGACGAAAGGGGACGGTCGGAGTGGAGAAGCGGGGATTCTTCGGGCGGATTGTCGGCTGACCCTCTATACTCCATTGGCCGTCGAAATGTCTGACGGTTTTGTACAAGCCGCGTCCACGATGAACGTGGCCGGCCCACGGTGGGAGCAACACGGTAATGCTCAATCTTTCGGCTGCTGATACACGCGTTTTTCTGTTCCACAGCCCCGGCGCGGCTACGGATCCCAAAGCAGCGATGGACAGCGTCAACAACTGGCTGAGTCGGGACCGCTCCACTGGGCAGTACCCGAACCTGAAAATCGCCGACATCTCCATCACGCCCGACGGCAGTGGTGGCGTCTACACCGTCGTGATCTGCAGTCTCGGTGAGCCACGCACGGCTGACTAACCCGTCGAATTCGGAGTCGAAAACCATGGAACAGCGCCCGCGAGTCATTCTGCTCGCGGGCGCTGGTTCGTATCGGTGCGCTCCCTTCCGCCGGGCGGCTGAGCGACTGGGTATCGACGTCATCGAAGCGGAAGATATCCCTCAACCATTGGGCGCGCTCTGGTCGTCCGATCTGGCCATCGACTATCTCGATGCCGACAGAGCTGCGGAGGCAGTTGCCGCAGCCTCTGACGCTTCCGGCGCATCGGCAATTCTGGCGCTCGACGATAGCGCGACGCTGGTCGCTGCCCACGCCAGCGAGAGAGCGGGCCTACCCCACAACGATCCCCGGGCATCGCTGGCCGCTCGAGACAAACGAGTGATGCGGGAAGCGCTGCGGGTTGCGGGCGCGCCGACCCCCTGGTTCATCCCACTGAGGCTCGATGCGGATCTCGACGAGGTCGCCGGCGCCATCACCTACCCCTGCGTCGTAAAACCAACCCGTCTTTCCGGCAGCCGGGGTGTGATTCGGGCGAACAACCGCGACGAGCTGGACGCCGCTTTCGCGCGAGTGAACAGCATTCTGCGAAGCGAACAGGCGAGCGACGATCACGACCAGATTCTCATCGAAGCGTATCTACCGGGGGAGGAAGTGGCCGTCGAGGGCATTCTGACCACGGGAGCGTTGACGGTTCTGGCGATTTTCGACAAACCCGATCCCCTGGTTGGCCCCTTTTTCGAGGAGACGATCTACGTCACCCCATCGCGGCACTCACCCCTGCTCCAGGAGCGCATTCATGCCCGAACCGCCGAAGCGGCGGCGGCGCTCGGCATCAAGCAGGGGCCAGTCCATGCCGAGCTGCGGCTGAGCGATGCAGACGCCTGGGTCATCGAAATCGCGGGACGGTCGATCGGCGGGCTCTGTTCGACGATTCTCGAATTCAGCGCCGGCCAATCGCTGGAAGAGTTGATCCTGCGCAACGCCATTGGTCAGCCGATCGATGACGCGATGCTGCGCGACGATGCGGCGGGCGTCATGATGATTCCGATTCCGCGCAGCGGTGTTCTCAAACGCGTCGACGGCATCGACGACGCCCGCCGGGTGCCGGGCATCACGGGCATCGAGATCAGCTACCGCCTCAACACACCAATCGACGCGTTGCCAGAAGGCGCCGCCTACCTCGGCTTCATCTTTGCCCGCGGAAGCTCTCCAGCCTGGGTCGAGTCACGCCTCCGCGAAGCTCATGCACTGCTGAGCATCCGGATCGATCCGCTCTTGCCCGTGATGCGGGTCGGGTGAAGCTGGCCGACAGCTTATTTCTTCCTCGCCGGGCCGCCGCCCTTGCCTCCACCCGCTCCCGGCGGAACCCAGCCTTCCGGCATCCGGGCATGTTCGCCGAAGAAGAACTCCTCCATCTGCTCGCGCAGGATGCGGCGAGTCTCCGGATCAGCGGGGTTCAGACCATAGTGATTGATCAGAATCGTCATGTGCGGCTGCCAGAGCGCGAACCCCTCCGCCGACACATGCTCGTAGATACGCTGTCCCAATTCACCGGGGACCGGCGGGCGGTCCAGACCGGGAAGATCGCGCCCCAGCTTGACGCATGAGACGATCCGGGCGTCCGGGTTTTCCTGTTGTTGATCGGTCACGTTCACTCCCAACATTCTATCGACGGTAGTGTAGGCTGAACCAGCCGGTCGCACGATAGAGGTCGGGTGAAGACGGGTGAATGTCACATTTTTCGGGCGCCACTGCCGCTTCTCCGCGCGGATTCTGAGCGCACTGCTCGAACATGGTCACCATGTCGGACTGATCGTTTTGCCGGGCCGGCCAGGCACCGGCGCGCGAATCGCGCAAAGCCCTTCGGCGAAGCCACGGCTTGCTCTCACCCCGGTGGATCGCTCCGTCGCCGCGCTCCCCACGGTCAGCAGTCTCGCCTGGTCAGCGGGAGTCAAAGTCGCCGAAGTGAGCAGGGAAGAGCTGGAGAGCATTCCGCTGCGTTATCGCGAGCTGTCCACGGGCATCGCAGTTTCGGCCTGCTATCCCTGGCGGCTCCCCGAAAATGTTCTCGATGCGCCGCCAGCTGGCGCAGTCAACGTTCATCCCTCGCTCTTGCCCGCGCATCGAGGTCCCGATCCGGTCTTCTGGACACTCCACGCCGGCGACCGTATGACCGGCTCGACCATTCACCAGATGACCGGCCGGCTCGATGGCGGTCCGATTCTGGCCCAACGACCGCTGGAGATCCCCCTGCGCATTCGTTACCACGACCTGGAACAGCAATTGGTCGACCTCGGCGCACACCTGCTCTGCGAAACACTCGATCGCATCGCCACCGGCGCATCAAGCGCTATCGAACAGGCAGATACAGATGAGTCCTTCGAGGACTTCCCCAGTCGAACCGATCTCCAAATCGACCCAACCTGGCCCGCGGAACGCGCATTTCGCTTCGTCTACGGCGCCGGAGCGTCGCATGGCCCGATCACACTCCTCCTACCAGACGGCGAGACCCGTCTCCTGCGCGACGCTCTCACGCTGCGGACAGGCAAGCAACCCCATCTGCCAGACGGCAAGACCCGTCTCCCTCACGACGCCCTCGCCCTACGGACAGGCAAGCAACCCCTTCCTGCCGAATCAGATGGCGACGGTCGTGTGGCGGTCCAGTTTTCCGATGGCGTCGTGGTATTTCGTGAATCGGCACAGGGCGCAAGCGGCTAGCCTCCCCGAAGGAAACACCCGCGTAGGGGCGCACGGCGTGCGCCCTCTCATCCGCAGCGACCATCATCCCGGCCCCCTACTTCGCCAGTCCGACTGTCTCCATGGTCATTCCGACCTCCGCCCTCACGTCATTCCGACCTCTCCCTCACGTCATTTCGACCAAAGTGGAGAAATCTCTCGTTCGGGCCTGGCCACGCTGCAGATGGGCCTCCGGCCTACCCCAACGAGAGGTCCCTCGACCCGGCTCGGGATGACGATGGGATTGGGCGCGGGATATCCCTCACCCCCGGCCCCTCTCCCGACCGCGGGATATCCCTCACCCCCAGCCCCTCTCCCGACCGCGGGAGAGGGGGGAATCCATTTCCCTTTGCCCTTTGCCCTTTGCCCTTTGCCTACACCGACCGAAACATAATCATCGGCTTCCGCGGCTTCTTGATCGCCTCGACACTGAGCCGCCCTGCGACACGTGCGGCCGCGTGGGTGAAGGCTTGGGCGGTCGCGGAGTCGGGATCGGCGAGAACGGCCGGTTTTCCGGTGTCGCCGCCTGTCACGATGCCCGGTTCGATGGGAATCTGGCCCAGGAGCTCGACGCCGTTCTCCATGGCGATGCGCATGCCGCCGCCACTGCTGAAAATGTGATGGGTCTCATTGCACGACGGGCAAATGAAGCCACTCATGTTCTCGATGATGCCAAGCACAGGAGTCTTGACCTCTTCGAACATCTTGAGCCCCTTCAGCGCGTCGGCAAGGGCTACCTCCTGGGGGGTGGTGACGATGACGGCGCCGGAAATCGGAATCTTCTGCGCGAGCGTGAGCTGTACATCGCCGGTGCCCGGCGGCAGGTCGACGATCAGGTAGTCGAGCTCGCCCCAGTCCACATCATTGAGAAATTGGGTGATCAGCTGCGCCACGAGCGGTCCGCGCCAGATCAGCGCCTTCTCCGGATCGAGAATGAACCCGATGCTCATCAGCTTCACGCCATACGCTTCGAGCGGCACGATCCGCTGTTCTCGCATGAGTGGCCGTCCATGCGCACCCATCATGAGCGGGATGCTCGGGCCATAGACATCGGCGTCGAGCAGGCCCACGCTGGCCCCACCCTTCGCCAGTGCGGTGGCGATGTTGACGGCGACGGTCGATTTGCCCACACCACCCTTGCCGGAGGCCACCGCGACTGCGTTCTTGACCCCTTTGATCGGTTGCGCGTCGCTCCTGCCCGTACCACTCGACCGGACCCGGAACGACCAGTCGATCTGCACATCGCCGAGATCCACGGCGGGTGTCAGCGCCGCCCGGATCTGCCGTTCGATCTTCTCCTGATGGGGCGAGAGCGGAGAGAGCATTTCGATGCTGATCACGGTGCTGCCGTTTTGCTGGACAACATCCTTCACCAGACCCAGATCGACCATTCCCTGGCCGGTTTCCGGTTCGACGACCGGCCGCAACAGGTCGATAACCTGCTCTTTGGCGGCCGAAACGTGAGACTGAGACATGCACGGTATCCTTGCACTGAGGATCGAATGACGGGCACTCGGAGGTGGCTTGTGGCCGGTGAGCAGCCCGTCGGGATTGTACACCTCGCACTCTTTTTGACCCGAGTTCAGGACCACCGGCGATGGTCGCATCACCGTCAATTCACAGCGTCGACCCGGTCACGAAACTGCCGGTCCGCCAGTTTGCCTATCTGGGCAGCGGCGGCTTGCGCCTGGCCGCCGCCTGCCGCCAAACCGCCGGACCACCCGTGGCAATGGTGGCGTTTGCGCATGGATTCACGTCCTATGCGGATGCCTACGTGAACGTCCTTCGTGCTCTCGTCGATGCAGGCATTCTGGTCTACACCGTCGACCATCGCGGTCATGGGCACAGCGAGGGGACGCGTGCCAGCCTCGATCATCTCGATCTGATGGTCGACGACTTCGAGCGTCTGGTTTCGATCGCTCGCGCCGAGCATCCCGATCTGCCCCTCTTTACGCTCGGGCACTCGATGGGCGGTTTGATCGTCGCCAGGCATGGCTACCGGTTCCAGGAAGGCCTGGCCGGCATGATCCCGGTCAGCGCGGCGTTCAGTGTCGGAGTCGACCGCTCCGCGCAGGAGGTCCGCTTGCTCGTCGGACTCTCCCGGGCTTTTCCATTTTTGCGGGCGTTGGGGAGCGAACTCCCCTCGCCGTCAACTGATACAGCACCTCGACCGCGCGCCAGGAATCTGCTCTCCGACAGAGGCAAGATCCGGCTGAACATGGCGCGGGAGCTCTACCTCGGAGGCAGGGAGACGCTCGAACATGCCCCGGAGTGGCGCCTGCCGATTCTCCTCCAGCACGGGACTGCCGACATCGTCACGATGCCCTCTGGATCGGAACAGGCATTTGAACGGGCCTCCAGCCCCGACCGCACCCTCGAGCTCTGGCCCGGCCGTCACCACAACCTGATCACCGATGAAGGCTGGGAGGAACCGGTTGGGCAGATTGTCGACTGGATCATTGTCAGAAGTCGGGGGAAATCCCTCACCCCCAGCCCCTCTCCCAACCGCGGGGAATATCCCTCACCCCCGGCCCCTCTCCCGACCGCGGGAGAGGGGGGATTCCATCCAGTGCCTAGTGCCCAATGTCCAGTGCCTAAACAGCCTCATCCCAGAAGAGCCGGCGAAACTCATTCGTATCGTAATAGCCGACGATGCTGATGATCTTGCTGTTCACGACCCGGAAAACCGCGACCTGCTCGGAGAGCATCTCTTTGCCCAGGCGTGGGGAAAACTCGCGGAACACGAACTGGACCGACGCCCGGTCGGTCGTGGCGATGATGTCGCTCACCTCCCAATGGGCTTCGGGATAGGACGACACCACCGTGCCGAAATAGGCGACGATCTCCTCCGCGGGGCGCACGGGCGCCGAGTGAGGCAGAGCGCGGAAGGTGGCATGGTCGGCAAGCGTCGCCATGAGACGCTGGGGATCGCGCGCATCGATCGCCGCGAAGAACTCGCGCGCCAGGATTTCTGAGATGGCGGTTTCCCGATAGGACATGATGGCCGCAGTCTAGCGGGGCTGCACGGGAATCAATCGCAGAATTTCATCGAGGTGCACGCCAGCCGCGGAGCTGATCGACTCCCGGGCCCCAGACCGGTCGAGCGCCAGGTCGATCTGGTAGAGGCAATCCAGGTCATGCTGCACCAGCCGTTCGGCCAGCGTGCGGACTTGCCAGTCATGTTCGATCCGGCTGGTGCCCACCCGTTTCCAGGCATTGTCGGGCAGCGCTCGCAACAGACTGCATGTGCTTTGCCGCAACCGGCGAAAATCGGCGAGAACCGAGATCCATGACTTGTCGAGCGCTGAGCTGAGGCGTTGGGGCGTGGTCAAGGGATCGGGAATGCGATCGAGATCCGGGTTGATCTCATTGACGATCGCATGCATATAGGCGAAAACCACCAGCTCTTCGTCCCGCATCCGCTGGAGCAGGTCGAGAACCGACGGCTCACCACGCCGAACCGATTGCTCGATCGGCATCGGGTCGGTGATGGGGGTGAGCCAGCGCGACAGGTGATTGATGGTCATGTGCAACCGCAGAATGAGCGAGTCATTGCTGTGATCGGGAATCGGCAGCGTGGCGGCCGTTGGACCGGCCGGGAACCGGGGTGTGGGCACATATGGTTGCTTGATCAGCGTCGACATTGGCGTATGATCTCCTGCTAGCCCGCCAGCACTTCCCTGGCCTGCGCCAGACGCTCGGCGTCATGATCGCAGACTTTGTCTTCCATCCACTGCAACGTAATCGACCCGAGCAAGCTGTGCTCGCCGGTCCGCTGCCAATCTTCCACAGCAAGACTCTTCAAGAATGCAACATGCTCGGCCCGCAGGTCCCGAAATTCGTCGAACACCTCTACCGGGTTCTGGCTGCTGTAGTCTCGTTCGATCGGCCAGAGGGAATCATCGTATCCAGGAATGTGCGGATCGTTCTCTTCCGCGATCCGCCTGGCCCGCTCGAAGTAGATCTCTTCCCAGTCACGCAGGTGCGGCAGAATTTCCGTAATGCCCCACCCACCGTCATTGCCGGGTCGGTAGATGTCCTCCTCGGTTACATGGTCGGCGAAGACAACTCGCTCCAGGTCGGCTGGAAAAGACTCGAGCTGTTCCAGAATGGTCTCCCGCGATCGTGGCGCGTTCTCCACTGAACCACCTTGCATGAGGCTGACCGGGGACGCTGTCGCACAAAACCGCTCGTGCCCCCCGAGCAAACGGTCGGCCCCATCATACAGGAAATGAGCCTCCGGCACCCTTTTCAGACATCCCCGATCAGGTCGATCGGACACTCGCGATATCGCTCCGCACCACCCTCCGTCAGCCATCGCCAGACCCGCATTTCCGCCAATCCGGTTTCGAACGAGACGATCAACGCCAGCGCGTCCGGGTAGTGCGACTCGCGGATGTCGGTAAGGGACGGGCGAGGCGGAGACGACGGATGACTATGAACGATAGCCGCCAGCTCGAGACCGGATTCCCGCATCTGGCGAAACGCCGCGACTACCTGGGCGCCATCCATCGTGAACCGGGTCGGCGACGCATCGACGTTCTCTCCCGGAAACCACCACGTCGCCTCGACAACGCCATCCGCGCCGATCGATCCTGCCAGCAGCCCGCACCCTTCATTCGGCAGCGATCGAGCCATCGCGTCGATCACCGCGTCGCGCAGCCCGAGCGGCAGGCGAAGCCGCGTGAGCGGACCTCGCCTCTCCTCGCCAGTCAGATTTGGCGTCATCTCCTCCACCGTTCGCAGTACCATGATCCTGACTTCAGCGGGCGATGGTTTGCATCGGGTGATCTTGCCATTCCCCGCACTCAGCCGGCCACCGACTGGACGTTCTTATGCCTCGCAATGCCAGTGTGACTCCCCTGATCGCCGCTCTCGCGCTTTGTCTTGCGCTGCTTGCCACGCCGTTGCACCGGTACGCCAGCGCCAGCGAGATCCCAGCGCTCGACCTGACCACGTCGATCATTCCCTCCGAGCAGACCCGAATCGCCTCGCTGATCGATGGATCGATTCCGCACTACGCGGTACAGGCTGAGCTGATTCCGGCGGATGGCGTCGCTCCCGCTCGCCTCATCGGGTCCACGACCCTCTCCTTCATCAACTTCACCCCCGACCCCATGACCGACCTCTTCCTGCGCCTCTATCCAAATTCGCCCTTCTATGATGGCGAAGATTTCATGACGATTTCCAATGTGCTGGTCGACGGTCACCCGGTCGAGGCACTGCTCAGCGAGGAGAACTCGCTGGCAACGATCCCGCTCCCGACCGCATTGGCAAGTGGCGTAACCACCACGATCGAGTTCGATTTCGTCACCATCATCCCCACCGATCCGGACGACAGCTATGCCATGCTCTCGTTCGACACCCGCACTGACTCGTTCAATATCGCCTACTGGCAACCACTCGTGGCCGGCTGGACGCCGGCGGATGGCTGGAACACCGGACCGATCCAGACGCGCGGCGACCCGGTTTTCACCAATATCGCCAGCTTCACCGTCGAGCTGACAACGCCAGGCGATATCCAGTTCGCCACGACCGGCTCGGAAATCAACATCGTGGATTCCGGCGACGGTTCCGTGACGCGGACATTCGAGTCGGGACCGGTGCGCGATTTCGTGATGATCGCCAGCGAGCATTACGAGGTGCTCGAACAGACGGTCGGTGAAACCACCGTTCGCTCGTTCACCTTCCCGGCAGACGCCGACGCCGCCCAGCTGGCACTGGACGCCGCTGCCGGATCGCTGGCTTTTTTCAATGAACACGTGGGCATCTATCCCTACCGCGAGTTCGATCAGGCCGAATCGCAGATCGGTCCCGGCGCCGCCGGTATCGAGTTCCCGGGGCTGATCTACATCGACGAGGGTCTGTACCGGCCAGGCAGCCTCTCTCTCGTTTTCGTCATCGCCCACGAGGTCGCCCATCAGTATTTCTACAATCTGGTGGGCAATAATCAATACGAACACGCATTTCTCGACGAAGCATTGGCCAATTACACCGCCGTTCTCTTCGTCGAACAGGAGGTTGGCGTCGACGCCGCCAATCAGGTGCTGGACGGCTACATCGTGCGTCCCTACCTGGCGACATTGTTCGGAACCAGCGGTGACGAGGTCGTCGATCAACCCACCGCCGATTTCTCGTCCGAAACGGCCTACGGCAGAATCGTCTATGGCAAGGGCGCGCTCGGCATGCACGCCATCCGGGAGGCGATCGGACTGGAGGCATTTCTGGAGGGACTCCGACTCTACGTCGAGCAACGGATGTTCGACGTCGCCACACCAGCCGATCTGCTGGCGGCGTTCGAAGCAGCATCGGGAGAAGACCTTCAAGCGCTCTGGTCGGAGTGGTTCGACGAGCTCAACGGAACCGAACACTTCTCTCCTGGCCAGATCATCGAGCTCGGTCGCTGATGCTCCGGGCGTGGCGGCACGAGCTTCTGCCGCCTCTCTTTTTCACCCTGGCCACCCGGCTGGTCCTCTTTGTCACGGCCTGGCTATCGCTGCGAGCCGTGCCCCGGCTCGATCTCTATCCCGGACAGCTGCCAGATTCGTTTCTTCCCGATCATCCCTTTCTGGACGGTTGGGCGCGTTGGGATGCCGCCCACTACATCGCCATTGCTGATCTCGGTTACGGCAACCCAGACTCGCCCAGCGTCAACGGCGGCTACGGCTTTCTCCCCCTCTTTCCGCTTCTGCTTCGCCTGATCGGGTACCTGCCCGGCGTCGATCCGTCGCCGTCGTCGTATGCGGTCATCGGCATCGTGCTGGCCAATGTCGCGCTTCTCGTCTGCGTGGTGCTCTTCACCACGCTCTGCCGCATCACGCTTTCCCGCCCGGCGACATGGACGGCGATCACGCTGTTTCTCCTCAGTCCGTTCTCCTTTTTCTTCTCCGCCGCCTATTCGGAATCGGTGTTCCTGGCCATTTGCCTGGGATCGCTGCTGCTTGCCGATCGCAATCGCTGGATCGGCGCCGGGGCGCTCGGCGGCATCGCCTCCGCCACTCGTATCGCCGGTCTGGCGCTCGCCCCGGCGCTCCTCTATGCCGCCTGGCGCGATGGTGTCCGGGGATGGAGGCTCGCGCTGGCCGGCGCGCTCCCCTTCTCAGGATTTGCCTTCTGGTCGATCTATGCCTGGTGGAAAACGGGTGAACCGCACGCGTACTTCCGGGCCCAGGCCGACTGGGGCGGGTGGACCGAGCACGTTCGCTTCTATGCTGAGCTGCTGATCAACGAACCGATGACCATGCTGCGGGGCGATCCACGCCATCTGGTCATTCTGCTGAACATCGGGCTAGGCGTGCTCTTCCTGGCCTTCCTGCCACTCGTCTGGCGACGCGCGCCCCCGGCAATTGCCATGTTCACGATCGTCATCGTCGTCGTCCATGTCGGCTGGACATGGGTATCGCTGGGACGCTATCTCCTCCCGGCGGTCGGGGTCTACATGGTCGCCGCCGACCTGCTCACCCAGGAACGCGTCCGCGGCTGGCCCCGTGACATCCTGATCGCCAGCCTGGCCATCACACTAGCCGGCCTGGCCATCCTCTTCGCCCATGGATTCTGGGTCGTGTAGCTTGGATTGCTCCCCGGCAGGACCTTCCAGTCGCATGGGCTCGGCAGATGCGAGGAGTGTGGGAACTCGACCGTCCACGAGACCGCGACGCCGTAAACGGCTCCGCTCACGGCGCAATGCCCCTGTCGGGGCTGAGTCTCAGGTCCGAAGGACCTTCGCTCTGTGAGCCCGGTCCGTTCAGGGCCGGGCGGGTCTCGCGGAACAGCAGGCGCCTCTGACACGAATCTTGTGCCCAACCCAAAGGAGGGTCTCCGTTCGGCAGAAGCAGACGCGGAGGTAGCGGCAAGGCCTGCCTTGCCCCGCCCACCTATGCCGCAAGCGCAGCGTCGAGAACGGCGCGCAGGTCATCGAGGCCCGAATAGCGATAGAGCTCACCGTTGATCATCAGCGTCGGTGTGCTGTTGACCCCCAGCGCCGAACCCTCTTCATACGAATCCGCAACAGCATCAGCGTGCGCTCCATCCTCGAAGCAGGGGGTGAACAGATCCATATCCAGCTCGAGTTTTTCGGCCATGGCGATCAACCGGTCATCCGACAGCGCGCCCTGGTTCTCGCCATTGTGATTGGCGTAGATCGTGGAATGGAAATCCCAGAACTTGTCCTGATCCTGGGCACAGGCCGCTGCTTCCGCGGCGCGGGTCGACTCCGGTCCCAGGAACGCGAAATCGCGGAACTCGAATGTGATCTTGCCGGTGTTCACATATTCTTCGACAAGGACGGGCACGACCTGCTGCTCGAACTGCGTACAGGCCGGGCACTGGTAATCGCCCCATTCGACCACCTGGACCGTCGCCTCCGGATTGCCGGCGACGCGACCATTGATCTCCGCGGTGATCCCGGCGGACGCCGTCACCGGAGGCGGGAATTTGGACCCATCGTCCCCCGTTTGCGTATAGATCAGGACACCCAACGCCAGGGCGGCAACCGCCGCCAGCACAGCTCCCACGATCGTATTTCTCCTCCGACGGTCCGCCGCCTCAGCTGCCTGCTTGCGGCGCTCGCGGCCCGTCACCCGTTGTTGCGACGTTGCTTTTGCCACCTGATGGCTCCCACGTTCAACTAGGACCGCTCCCCGGCGATCGGCTCATTCGTTCCCTCCCTTATACTTCACCACTGGCAACGATGCCGTTGCACCATCCCGGTGAGCGTTGCAGATGCGCAACGACACCACCCCCCATCTTCCGGAACGACTGTGACAACCCAGACCGACATCCTCGTCCAACCTCGCTCCCCATCGCGCCGGCTCCTGGCGACCTATTACGACCTCTCCGCAGACGAGATCGAAACCCACCTGCGAGCTCATGGCGGCCAACCTTTCCGCGCTCGCCAGGCCGAAGAATGGGCGTGGAAGCATCTGGCGCGAGACTTCTCTGACATGCGTACGCTCCCAGCAGCCCTCCGGGATGCAATCGCCACCGATCTGACCTTCGATCCATTGACCCTCGAACGCGACTTCGAAGCCGACCAGGGCGACACGGTGAAAATGCTCTACCGCACCCGCGACGGGCAACTGGTGGAAACCGTGCTCATGTTCTATCCCGACCGGGTCACCGTGTGCGTTTCGTGTCAGGTGGGGTGCGCGGTTGGTTGCGCATTTTGCGCCACCGGTCTCGGCGGACTGGAACGCAACCTGACCGCCGGAGAGATGATCTCGCAGGTCATCGACGCCTCACGCCGGGCCAGAGCGCGCGACCGTGAATTGACCAACCTGGTCATGATGGGGATGGGAGAGCCGTTTCAGAACCTGAACGAAACCCTCAAGTTCGTCCGATCGCTCAACGATCCAAACCGGCTCGGTTTCGGAGCCCGGCGCATCACTATCTCGACGTCCGGCATCGTGCCCGGCATCGAGAAATTGGCCGCCGAGCCATTGCAGGTGAATCTCGCCGTGTCGCTCCACGCTCCGAACAACGCCCTGCGCGACACCCTCGTCCCGATCAACAAACGCTGGCCGGTCGAGACGCTGATGGCGGCCATCGATGCCTACATGAAGAAAACCGGCCGCCGGGTGTCGATCGAGTACGCCCTGATGAAAGGCATCAACAGCAACGACGCCACCGCCATCGAACTGGCCCAGCTCCTCAAAGGCCGGCACATGCACGTCAACATCATCCCCTTCAACCCTGTCGACCTCCTCCCCTTCGAACGTCCCCAGCCCGCCGACATCGACCGCTTCGCCGCCATCCTCACCGACCACGGCGTCCCGGCGACTGTCCGCTACTCCCGCGGATTGGAGATCGCCGCCGCCTGCGGTCAGCTCCGCGCCCGCCACGAAGCCATCAGTCCGTAGTTCAGGGACCCGTGCCCTGCCGTAGACGCGCATGGCATGCACCCACTCCCCTTGCCCCCGCGTCAACGCCTTTGAGGCTTACGACGTTCATCAGCGGGGGAAAGGGGCAGGGGGATAGGGGGCGGCGGGACGCCTGCCTATACAATGCGGTCCTGTCACCAGCTTTCGCCAACGCGCCGGAATCGAAGCGCAAACGCAGGAGGTTCATGGGATGCAATTCGGGATCATGGTGTCGCCCTCTCCGGCAAACGGGACTCTGCAGCAGATGTGGGATGCGAACGAGCGCATCCTTGCCGCCGCGCAACGCAATGCGTGGAGCCTCTGGTTCTGCGATCACCTCCAGTGGGGCGAAGGCGGCATGCAACCCTGGGTGGAGGGTTGGACGCACATGGTCCACTCCTCTGCCCGTTTCCCGGAGCTGACCGTCGGGACGATCGTGCTCGGGCAGAACTATCGCAATCCTGGTCTCGTGGCGAACATGGCGGCCGCCTTTCAGCTTCTTTCGGGAGGCAAGCTCGTTTTCGGGATCGGCGCCGGATGGAAGGAAGATGAATATCTCGCCTACGACTACGAATTTCTGCGCCCCGGCCTGAGACTCGACCAGCTCGAAGAACAGCTACAGATCATCAAAGCGCTCTGGAGCGGGGACCATGTGACATTCGAAGGAACGCACTACCGCGTTCACGACGCGATTGCCCTCCCCGCGCCCGACCAGGCTCCCCCGATCATGATCGGAGGCAATGGCAATCGCACCATATCCGTCGCGGCAAAGTACGCCGACTGGTGGAACTCCGACGACCTTCCAGCCGCGGAGCTCAAGGCGAAGCTCACGCGACTGCGCGACAAGTCAGTCGAGTTCGGGCGCGCTCCCGATGCCGTGCTTCCGACGTCGTTCATCTCCATCAGCGTCTCGGAAGATGCCGACAAGGTGAACCGGGCGGCGAACGTCGCCGGCACTCCCGACGAAGTGCGCGACCAGCTCCTCGACTTCCACGACGCCGGTTCCGACTACATCCAGTTCAACTTCATCAAGGACTTCCCACACATCGAGGAAAGCCTCGAGCTCGTCGAGGATATCGCCCGAGGGCTCGCATAGCGGTCGAGCTCCGAGCCTGTCACGGAGTTTCAGTTGAGGGTGCCGAAGGCGAGAAAGTTGCCCGGCATCGTTCTCGTTCCAATCGCCGATCTCCTCCCCTTCGAGCGCCCAACCCGCCGACATCGACCGCTTCGCCACCGTCCTCACCGTCAACGGCGTCCAGACCTCAGTCAGCTACTCCCGCGGTCTCGAAATCGCCGCCGCCTGCGGCTAGCTGCGAGCGAGACACGAAGAAACGATGGGCGCGACAAACCCGGGGTGAAGCCAGCGGGGCCAAGACGACAACGTCCCTCCGGGATTGAGATCCAGCACCGGAGGAGCTTCGTCGTCATAGCACCGTGGCTCTTGCGCGGTGCTTGCCCAACATCGCGGCGAAGGTCTGGAGCTGATCGAGTAAGTGGCGGGGGTAGGGGCCCTAAACACACACCGACATTGCATTTAGTCGCAGTGCGGGGCCAGGTATCCTGAGCAGCAGGAGATTCTGTATCAATGCACTCACTGCACCGGCCTCGTTCCTGAATTTAGTCAACCGTTGCTCGTCTGTTCCCAGTGCCATCAGTTTGTTCAAGAGGTTCACCGTGTTCCAGAACACGGTCTTCTGAAGCAACTCGATTGTCTCGCCTTCTACGAAGACCCGGCTCACCTTGCCAATCACGTGATACTGCCCTCCGCTTAGGCGGGTGCGAATCTCAGCAGCCTTCAGTTCTCCCAATGCGAGATCAACCACCCCAACCGGGACATCCCCTCGCTCGGTCCAGAGCACCATTTCTAGCTGGCCGGAGGTCAAATAGTCGGCTTCGAGCTGAGCGACAACTTTCGCAATGGATTGCTCATACTTCTCGACGGGCGATACCGGGTTATGCTCGACAGACGACAATGCGTCCTCCTGCGGATCAGGATCAAAGTTCAGATTCGGAAGAATCTGATCACCATAGTCTTTCATTATCTGCGACACTAGAGGTACGAGAATCCCCGTTGTACCCAGCAGAGAGTAGTAATCGCTCGGCTCAAGCACTCCGACGATGTCAACGTACTCGGTCCCTGAGATCGACTCAAGGTCGAGTTCGGACGCGTTGATGGATTTGATCATCTGTCGATCGCGGAGTTCGTCAAGCACGGACATATGCAGCCCGCCAGCAGTGAACTGTCGTGCAATTCGATTTTGCTCCTCGGATCTTCGGGCCGTCGATGCTTCAGCATCTGGAAGTCCCAGCCACTCCGTCAAAGCCGAGAAGCGCAATCGCCCTCCGAATCTCTTCGACTTTTCCGAAACAGTGGATGTCTCGGACTCGGTGGGGACGCCACTGAACAAATAGGCAGCGCAGTTAAGGATCATTTGTTCGTTCAAGTAGAGAGGTTCTAGGAACTCAGCTCTTGTGCCTCGAACTGATGTCACGTCGTCCTCCTATCTTCTGAGCTCGATAGCTGCTCCGAGAGACTACTTGTTTCGCCGGCCGTCTGTCTCCGGTTTTTCAACGAGGAAACCTTCTGGTCCAACCACAAGGTGCTCCAGGGTCGCGTCAAAGTCGGCGTACTGAGAGCGAGCAAGCTTCCTAAACGCTTCGATGGCAGGACGGTTTCCCGGATCCGAATGTGCGATGTCCGCAAGGCTTTCTCCCCACTCCGGGCCTTTGCCGGAATACACCCTCTTGTAGCTGAGAATTCCGCTAATTGCCGTTCCAACTGGCTCCTTCTTTTCCGTCATACGTCGTTCCAATTCGTCTACAGTGATTTCGATCGACGGGTCGACTGAACTTGCCAGTTGACACGCAGCATCGACCAGTTCCTCCTCAGTGAAATTGGCGGATTCGAAATCCGGCCTCCAAACCATGTACCCGGCTGTCAGCAGACCTTGCTCCGCGAGTTTCTTCATGTCATCCAGATGCGAGACGTTTGACTTCGACTCTTCGTCCAAGGCCATGAATGTAAAAGCCCCATTGGTCCTCGAATGCTGAAGGATTCTCCGAAAGAACTTGTCCTTTGAATTCCGGTCCTTCCCGCCAAGACTTAGAAGTTCAAGACCAGCTCGATCTAGGTCCAATCCCTCCAATTCGGCAAGTCGCCGAAAGAACGCAACCTCCGTATCACCCTCCAGGAGCCACAGTGCCTTTGTCTGGGGATCAAGGCCATAGTCTCTCAGGATTCTCCAAAGCTGTTCACGATTGGCATCACCGGGTCGAGACGTGCCGTACTGACGTTTCTTGAATCGGATGCTTCCAGGTCCACCTCTATAGTCGTCTTCTTCCCACCATTTCTCGCCCCAATACTCCTCAGCAAACCTGCGAAGCGATTCCGCTTGCCCGTAAAGTTCGTATGCGGCCAACACCGGCCCTGCCAGACGCTTCTTGTCATCTCGGTGGGCATGCTGCAGTAGCGTTCGAAAATGCTCAACTGGATCAGATAGTTGTGCTTGAATCGATAGCTGACGATGCCATTCAGCGACCTCCTCCTTACAAAGGCCAGTTCTATGAACAGCTGCAGCTCGATCAAATAATTGGCGCCACTCAAGATATCCCTCAAACGATTCCTGCAGTGGATTCCAACTAACTGATCCATGAACTTGAGGATGAATGAGAGGCTCCACTGCAAGAAGCAGGGCAAGCAGCTGGGAATGCGTCGGATCGCGGGAATCCTCTGCAAACGAGACGAGTCCCTCAGGCACTCTTTCTGCAAAATCCGAGATCGCACGAGCATAGTTCTCTGGCCCATACAGGCTCATTTCTACAATAAAGTTCGGTTCAAGCAGTTTGTGAATCATGCTGAACCGGTGAAACTGAAATGGGTGCCACAGCAAGCTGTCTATGAGTGCCCCGTCCAGATTGCGATGCCAGTCGGGCATGATTCCAACGGATTTGACGTCAACACCTGTGTCCGCGAACAGCTGTTGGTCACTGACGATACTCATCTCCACGAACCGATCACCGACACTGAGATCTGGCGTAAGTTTGATTGCTTCCTCTCGCAGGGTCACCGGCACGATCAATCCAACAGACCAAAGCCAATGAATGGTCTCCCAGCTGAGGAACCGGACTTCGCGATCTCGCAACCACTCTCGGTACTCTCCGGTAGTCATCGCCTTGATCTGCCGATACGGCATTGCCACCGAGTGTTCGGCAATCATCTGGGCAATGTCGGGTTCAATTCGCATGAACTTGCCCCGTGACTAGTTCATCTCGTCGACAAGGGATGGGACGAGATGCGTCATTAACAATCGGCACTGAACCTGCCGCTGCATGAACTTCATGAGCCCCGAAGCCATCCACGTGTAGCGGAACTTTGTTTCCATTCGTGGAACCGGTACTGGTAATTCTCCCAGCCGAGTCACGCCCATGCTGGCCAGGTTCGTCGTCCGCCGGGCACAACTGGGGAGATACGGCCTCGAGTCGGCGGTCTGCAAATAGTTCGCCCAGTAACTTTTCAGCACGTGCTCTTCATGCATGCGAGCGCGGAAACGTTATTCCGATAAGCACGGTCTGGCACGTCGTGATCCAGCATTGCTGCTCGACCCCGGATTGTCAAAGTCTCCTCCTTTAGTCAACAGGATGTCACCTGCACGTGGTGCCGGCCGCTCGACTTCTTCAGGCAACTATTTCATCCACGCTCACTAATCTACGACCGAAACGCCCCAACGATCCTGTATCCCATCGCCGAAAATCCCCATCCTTATCCCCTTGACAGATAAGAACATCTGTGCTATTCTACACCCACACGAGCCCCGCGGTAAGGTCGGCGGCCGGCGCAGCCATTGACCCTACCCGGCTGGTCACCGGTCATCCAAACTCGGCGCTCTCCAGGATCCCTTAATACTCCTCTCGCCCGCTCGAATCCCCACCAATAAGGAACCCCCTCTCCCGCACGGGAGAAGGGGAAGAGGGTGAGGGCCCGAGGCGGTCGATCCCGCCGTATCCGCAGGGCCGAAAGCCCCTTGTAACAACATCCTTCGCAGTCCGCGCACGCTCATCAGTCCCGGAGGGACTTCGTCCTCTTAGCCACAGGTTTCAACCTGTAGGCTTTGCTGACTGCTGACGTCGGGCCACCACGGACTTCGGACTTCGGGCTGCGGACTACGGACTACGGGGGCTCCGGACCTCGGCCCCCGCGATCCCGCGCAGATTCGAGCGTTCGTTCCAGCTCCTCCCACCAAGCCGCCATCTCACCAGCCTGACAGACGATCTTCGCCGTCCACGGCTCCAGCAGCTCACGCCGCTGCTCGACGCCGATCGTTTCGACCACCCATCGCTCGTATTCACCGAACCAGCGAACGATCTCGACGAGCATCGACGCGCAGCACTCGTCGCGGTGACTGTCGGGACGGAAGGTCGAGCGAAGCTCTGCCGGAAGCCAGACGTCGCTCAGTGGTTTGGGGCAACTGCAATGGAGTGGCGCCAGACTGTAACGAGAGAGAAAGAGCTTGCCCTGTTCGGCATGCCGGAGCACGCAGCCGAATCCCCAGAGCGACAACTCCCGCTGGGAATCGAGCGCCATGCGGTACATCGACTGCCCGGCGGCGCGTTCCGGCGGTTTCCGCTTCTGAAATCCTCGCCGCTCCAGCAGATTGGGCGTCCCGTACCGGACATCCGCGCCCAGGCACCAGAATTGCTGATGAAGCAGTCCTTCGTAGCACTTGCGGGTTGCCGGGGAGATCGGCAACTGCCCGAATCCCTCCGCGTGCGTCGAGGTCTCGAAGCACAGCTCTCGCTGACCACCCTCCAGCAGCGGGGTGGCTTTCTCTGCAATCGACATCGTTGCCGGCCTAGATCACGCGCACGGATTCGGCCCGCAGCCCCTTCGGACTGCGTCCCAGCCGGAACTCCACGCGATCGCCCTGCCGCAACGGGTCGAGCGACGCCGATCGGTGGAAAAAGACCTGGTCCTGGCCGTCATCGGGTTGGATGAAGCCGAAACCCTTCTCCTCGACCATGCGAACAATCGAACCTTCCTTCAACGGTAACGAGGCGAGTTCGGCATCGGATATGGAGCGAACCTGCGCCGGTCGATCCGGCGTTCGACGCGGTCCAACAGGCAAGCCGCTCCGGCTGACGATCTGCACCGCTACTGCGTTGAGTCCGCGCTGTCCCTGCTGGACATCGAATTCGACCTGGTCCCCTTCCGCCAGCAGCTCACCATATGGCAATGCTGAGGAATGGACAAACAGATCGGGATTCCCGGCTGACTCGATAAACCCAAACCCCTTTTGTGGGTCGAACCACTTCACGATTCCCGAGGACACGGAGATACGCTCCCTACGACACCAACCCGATCCTGACTCCCGATGAGTTCCATCGCCCTTGGTGATTATGAGACAATATCTCATTTACTGGCCGGGAATGTCAAGAGGCGCGGGGACTGCCAGCTCCGCAGTCCCGGAGGGACTTTGTTCTTTTAGCCACAGATTTCAATCTGTGCGTTTCCCTGACGGCCGACTGTTGACTGCCGGCTGCTCACACCGGGCCACGGGCTACGGGCTACGTCCTACGCCGTCAAATCGTGCGCCATCTCCTCGAACATCGCGATGTACCGATCGGCGTCTTCAGGCGAATGCTGGACGGAGAGGGTCCACTCTTCCTCACGGCCGGGCGTCATGAAGATGCCCCGGTTCATGGCATAGAGCCAGGCCAGATCGGTCAGCTCCGCGCGTTGATTGGCCATGAACGACTCGTAGTCGGTGATCTTTTCTTCCGAGAAGGTGACGCACCCCTTGGAGCTGATGCCAACCGTGTACCCCGGCAGTCCATACTGCTGCAGCACTTCACTGCAACCGGACTGCAGCTGATTGTCCAGCATATCGAGATGGGCATAGGCGTCTGGTGTGAGGACATGCTCCAGGCTGGCCCGGGCCGCGGCCATGGTCAGTGGATTGCCGTTGTAGGTGCCGACCTGATAGACCTTGCCGGAGAGCACCGGCTCCATCGCCTCTTCGGTGCCGCCGATCGCGCCGGCGGGCAAACCACCACCCAGCGCTTTGGCCATGGTCACCATGTCCGGTTTGACGCCGAACTTCTCGGTCGCCCCACCTGCCGCCACACAGAGACCAGTTTTCACCTCATCGAAAATGAGGAGAATGCCCCACTTCTTCGTGATCTCGCGGACCCGTTCCAGATACCCGGGCAACGGCAACACCACGCCCAGGTTCATCATCGCCGGTTCCATGATCACGCAGGCCGGCAATCTCCCTTCGTCGGCCAGTCGCTCGATACGCCGCTCCATGGCATCGGCATCGTTGAAGGGCACGGCGATCGTCATGTCGCTCGATGATTTGGGAATGCCGGCGCCATATGGCAACGAGGCCAGATCGTCCCGGTCGCCGATTTTGTCGTAGGGCACGGAGATCGAAACCATCACGTAATCGTGATGCCCGTGATACGAACCAAAGATCTTCATGATGGTGTCGCGGCCGGTCGCCCCCCGGGCAATCCGGATAGCATCCATCGTCGCTTCCGATCCGGAATTGACATAGCGCCAGAGCGGCAAACCGAAGCGGCGCGCCAGCTCTTCGCTGACATACATGTCGTCTTCCACCGGCGCGGCGAAGTGAGTCCCCATCGCCACACGTTTCTGCACCGCTTCGACGATTGCCGGATGCGCGTGTCCCTGCACCATCGATCCAAAGCCATTGTGGAAGTCGATCATCTCGTTGCCATCGACATCCCACACCCGCGACCCATCGCCGCGCTCGAGATAGATCGGCCACGGATCGCGCAGCTGATACGAGGACGCCACACCGTTGGCCATCGATTTTCGGGCTCGCTCGAACATCACACCCGACTTCGCGGTGCGATCGTTGAGCTTCTTTTCCTCGATCGCGGTCAGCTCGGCAACCTTCTTTTCGTCGATCACTGCTGTTACTGCCGAAGCCATGCTCTCTCCTTGGATAGTTGCGGTTTCCGCCATTCGCCCGATTATCCCACGACCCGCGCGTCGATCGCGCATAACATGTAAAGTGATGAGTCGCCGTTTGTACGTACGCGGGTGAGCCATGAAAAGCTGGTTTCGAGTTCAATCGATCGGCACGGTGATCCGGCCCGACGATCCGGGAGGCGATTCCGGGTACTTCGATCCATCGCATCCGTCGGTCATCGAGATCGACGACCGCTGGATCGACGGTCTGAGCGGCATCGAGGACTACAGTCACCTGGTGGTCCTCTTTTACCTCGATCGGGCTCCGAGACGGCGTTCGACCGGACAGCTGCTTCCCGCCGAAGGAAGCGAAGCGCTGCCATCCGTCGGCTTCTTTTCCACTCGCACGCCAAAGCGGCCGAATCCTATCGGCATCAGCTGTCCACGCCTGATCCGCCGGGAGCGGAATCGCCTGACCGTGGTCGGGTTCGACGCCTGGCATGGCACCCCGGTCCTGGACATCAAAGGCTATTCCCCCCGGGATGAGCTCCGCCCGGACTGGACCGTTCCCGCCTGGCTCGAGACTCTCTGGGCCACCCACGACGCCCAGCGGCCGGACGGTCTCCGCCTGTGGGAGGAGGAGAGATGATCGATCGAGGTCTCTTGTCACGCAATTGATACAACTTTCATCCACCACTCCATAAGGGCGCAACGCCGGTGGATGTTGAATAAGCGAAGTAGATGAGGATGTGGCGGACATCCACGAACGGATTTCGGAAGGAGCGTCATTCGGTCAGCAGGGGAGATCGTCTTCGTTCTTTTCGCCGCAAGGCATCAGGGGAGTGAGGAAAGCTATGCCTCCACTAGGTGAACTCTTAAAACCCAAGTATCTGGTCGTCACGGTACTCAGCTTCATCGGCTTTGTGCTGATGTATGTCGCCACCGGCGGCAGCATCGATCTGGTCGTCTGGAGCAAGGAATTCGACCTGTCCGGCGCGCAGGAACTGCTCGGCTTCATTGTCGGCACGGTGCTGCTGGTCGGCGCGGCAATCTACCTCTTCCGCGATCAGCTGGCGGGCGGGGCCGACGACATCACCTTCACACAGTCGCCATTCGCGCACTTTCTCTTCAACAGTTCGGCATCTGCGCCGATCTGGCTCGGTATTCGCCTCTACCTCGGATTCGAGTGGCTGGCGGCTGGTTGGCACAAACTCGACGCCGCTGCCTGGCGCAACGGATCAGCACTCCAGGGGTACTGGGAGCGCGCGGTTGCGGTTCCGACTCCCGAGCAGGCTGAGCAGGGCGCTCGTGCCGCTATCACCTACGACGGCTGGCGCCAGTTCCTGCAGTTCATGCTCGATAACGAGTGGTACAACTGGTTCAACTGGGTGATCATCCTGGGCGAGATTGCGGTTGGCGTTGGTTTGATCGTGGGCGCCTTCACCGGTATCGCCGCCTTCTTCGGAGCGCTGCTGAACGTCTCGTTCCTGCTCTCGGGCTCGGTGTCGTCGAACCCGGTCCTGCTCCTCCTGGCCATCATGGTCATCCTTGGCTGGCGGGTTGCCGGATTCATCGGACTCGACCGGATTCTCCTGCCGGCGCTGGGAACACCCTGGCAACACAATGTCGGCGGTAGCCTTGCGGCCATCAAACGAGGTCAGATTCCCAACGCACCTCCTCCAGTCAGCGGCTAACCTGACAGGATCGCGAAGCAGCACGGGAATATGATGAAAGGGGCGCTCCGGCGCCCCTTTCGACGTGCATTCGGAATCTTCTATCCCTGATCCAGAATCTCCAACACCGGGGCGAGTTTCTCGATCGCCTCGACGGTGCAGGGGTCAGGATAGACCTGAATGTGACTGACGCCGATCGCCGCGTAAGCCCGAAACTCGTCGGCCATTTCTTCCGGCGTGCCGGTCAGCGACGGCACCGTTTGCCCAGGCCGGCCATACGGATTCTCGAAATCGGCCAGCACGGCCACACTCCGCTCCAGCGCGCCTGGATCGCGCCCCACCGATTCGCAGATCGCGTCCATCTTCTCCATGAGCGGTTTGGTGGTCGCGGCCCGGTTCCCGGTCGACTGGGCCCACATATTCCAGTGATCGGCATATTTCGCCGTCAGCGTCATCATCCGCTCTCCCAGGAAGGTGCCGATCATGATCGGCATTCCCTCCGGACGGGGACCGCGCGGCCGGTTGATGCATTCGTGAATCTGGTAGTACTCGCCATCGAAGGTCGACTCGCCCGTCCGCACCAGCGCCGTGATGATCTGCAACGCCTCTTCGAACCGGCTGGCCCGGTGATCGAACGGAAACCCGAACGCCTTGTACTCCGGTTCCGCCCAACCCGAACCGATACCCAGGATGAAACGCCCCCCACTGATCTCATCGATCGTTTCGGCCATTTTGGCGATCAGCGCCGGGTTGCGGTACGCCGTGGCGGTCACAAACGGCCCCAGCTCGATACGGCTCGTCTGAGCCGCCAGCGCCGCCAGCATCGTCCAGCAATCCCAGGCGCCCTGCGGTTCATGCCCTGGCACATTCATCAGCAAGTGGTCGCAAAACCAGACCGAATCGAAACCGAGCTCTTCGGTCTTCCGCGTCATCGCCAGAAAATCGGTCCACCCGGCCGTCGCGCCAGCCATCTCCCGTTCCGATTCAGGGAGCATGATGCCGATTTTGAGGGGACGGTTGGTCATGGGGTCTCCTTCGATAAGTGCATAGTGCATAGTTGATAGTTCATAGCCGTTCGCGCATTGAGTTCCCCTCGCCCAATTCTGGGCGAGGGGCCAGGGGTGAGGGCCGTCCTATGCACTATGCACTATGCACTATGCACTATCTACTATCTACTATCTACTATCTACTACTCCCCATTATGCCCATCCACCAGCGCCACCACCTCCGCCAGCAAATCGATCCCGGCTTCGGTCGATGGATCGAGCCCGACGACCATATGCCGGAATCCGGCATCCCGGAAGGTCTGGATCCGTTCGGCGATTTCGGTGGCTGAACCGGTGATGGGATTGGGGCGGCGGTTTGTGGCATTCGCCAGCGCGATATTGCAGCCGATTGTTTTCACCAGGGTGGCCGGATCGCGGCCGTTTTCTTCCATGATCCGGTCGACCGCTTGGCGCTGTTCCTCGCTCTCGGTCACGGTCGCATGCCAACCGGTGTTCCAGGCGTCGCCAAATCTGGCCATCAACCCCAGCATCCGGGGGCCATTCGTTCCGAAGAGGATCGGCGCTCCGCCCTCGCCCGCCCGCGGACCGCGCGGCGCGTTCACCGCATCAGTCGCCTGCCAGAACTCGCCGCGATAGTCGGCTTTGCCCTCGCGAAGCATCGGCGAAATGATGTTGATGGCGTCCTCGAACCGTTGAACGCGATGGTCCCATGGAAAGTGGAACATCTCGTATTCCGGTTCGTGCCAGCCAGCGCCAACCCCGAAAACGAAGCGGCCATTGGAAATGTCGTCGATCATCTCGACCATCTTGGCCACAATCCCTGGATTACGCCACCCGAGGCAGGCCACCATGGTGCCGATGTTGATCGTGCTGGTCACCGCGGCAACAGCGCCAAAAAGCGGGAAAACTTCCCAAACGCCCCGCACATCCCCTTCTTTCGGCGGGGTTTGCATGATCATATGATCGGCAAACCAGAGCGCGTCGAGGCCCGCCTGTTCGGCACGTTGTGATACGGCTGCGATGTCCTGGAATGACGGTGTTGGCCCGAACGCGCTCCCCTCGGAGACGGGCATCATCACGCCGAATCCCATCTGCCGGCGTGATGCTGGCCATCGGCCCAGTGGTTGTGCTGACACGTCTGCTCCCTTCACACTGATCGATCTGTCAGCCTGAAGGATCGCATATCGGTGTGGTTATTCGAGATTGAGCCGTCCGAGTCGCCAGGTCGAGATGAGCATCGCCACGATCGCCACAACGACGATCACGATGGCCGATGTACCGACCGCGGTTGGGTCGCTCATCTGGTTGCCTGCCTGAACGAGTGAGGGATAGTTCGATTTGTCCAGCATGCCGACGAAGATCGACTCGGTGTAGTGCCGGATCGAGATGATCTTCAAACCCGGCAGGTACCGGCCCAGCACGCTTTCCCAGACAAGCGAATAGGTCAGACCAACGAGCAACGCCCGCGCGACCAGCAGACTCACCAGCTGGAAGACCGCTGAATAGGCCAGGATACCGGCGAACGACGCCGCCAGGGCCGACCAGAGGTAGGTCAGATGGTCCGAATCACCAGCATCGCCCCTGAAGGTCACCACGTAGGCAATGGCCATGCCGCCCAGAATCAACGGCGTCGCGGCCACCACCGAAGCCAGGAACTTCTCGAACACGATCCGTATGCGGCGAATGGGTTTCAGCGACAGATAGGGCAATGTCTGGTCTTCGACTTCATTGCCCAGCGCACCGGTGGCCAGCACCATCACCGCCACCGGCAGCAGCGTTGCCACAAAGAGTCCCCGGAAAACCCCCTCCGCGAAAAACTCCTCTGGCAGGGTTGAGGTGCCGTTGGACACAAGAGCGTAGATCGCGGCCATCAGTACCGGTATCAGCGAAATCAGCGCAACCACGCGCGTGGCCCGGCCGCCCGAAAATTGCCGCAGGGTCAGCATGAATACCGGCAGAGGACTCCAGAGGAAGGTGAACATGACTCGCGCCCTCTCCTAACGCTCGACCAGATAGGAGAAGACCGACTCGAGCGACTCGTCCGCTGCTTCGATCTCCAGGAGACGCACATCGGTTTGCCGCGCCACCGCCGGCACGATGCGATAGAAGGTGGCGGCGTCGTTTGTTTCCGCGGTGATGTGGTCGTCTTTGCCAACCGAGATCGACGAGATCGCCGGCGAGCCGAGCAGCGCCGCTCCCAGCTTGCGCGGGTTCGATGCGCGCAGGCTGATCACCAGCGGGCGGTTGTCGATCCGGTTGCGGATCGTCCGGTAGTTGCCCGCCGCGGCAAGTTTGCCGTTCACGATCACCAGGATGTTCTCCGCAAACCGTTCCACTTCGACCAGCACATGCGACGAAACGAGCACGGTTTTTCCCTGCCGCCCGAATTCGCGAATCAGCTCGATCATGTGCGCGCGTTGCGCTGGATCGGTGCCGTTGAGCGGTTCGTCCATGAGGATGACATCGGGATCGTGGACCAGCGCGGCCGCCAGCTTGATCCGCTGGCGCATGCCTTTCGAATAGCCGCCGATTCTGCGGTCACTGGCCGGACCCATTTCCACGATATCAACGGCACGCCGGGTGGCGGCGTCTGGATCGGGCAGCCGCTGCAATCTGGCGTTCATCCAGACGAATTCCCACCCGGTCAGATAGGGGTAGACATTGTCGACATCGTTGACCAGACCGAACCGTCGGTAGGTTTCGATATTGCCGCGAGGCGGCAATCCGCGCACCTCGATGCGACCGGCCGATTGGCCGATCAATCCGCTGATCATCTTCAGCGATGTGGTTTTGCCCGACCCGTTTGGTCCGAGCAGCGCGGTGACGCCCGGGCCGATGCTGAACGAGAGATCGGAGACAGCCACGAGATCGCCATACCACTTCGAGACATGGTCGAAGAGGATCGTCGGCTCATCGGTGAGGATTGCCGCCGGACTCGCAGCGGTCGACTGAGGGATGGCCGGGGTCGTCGCCCCGCGCTTAATCCGACTGAACATAGCGCCAGAACATCACGAGGCAACAGAGTGCCACGGCAATCAGCATTACCCCTCCGTAGACCTCGGTGGGAAAGATATGCGCGATCTCTTCGTTGGCCGACCGCTCACCGAAGAGCCCGTACGCGAACTCGCCGTGCAGCGCGATCGGATTGAACAGCAAGGCATACCCGGCGGCCCTGTCGCTCACGCCCGATTCGGCGATGCCAAACGAAATGACCGGCAAAACGAGCAACGCCAGCACAATTCCCGCAGCAGCAATCGACTTTCTGCCGGTCAATGACGAGATCACCAATGTGATCGCGGCCAGGAAAAGCGACACAACGACACACAGGACAATGATCCTGCCGAGATCGCCGATGTTGTCCTTCATGGCTGGCAGCGGCGAGTCTTCGAGCAACTGCTGCCCGAGCCAGTAGATACCCATTGGCAACAGGGTCACCGTCAACGTCAGAAGAGTCGTAGACAGCAGCTTGGCCATCAGGTAGTCAGCCCTGGTCAACGCTCTCGCGAAATAGAGCGGCAGGACGTTCTCTCGCCGGTCGTTGCACAACATCTCCGGAGCCACCGACGCCAGATAGACAGCCAGAATGACGTAGGTGAAATCGAAGTAATCCCAGTATTCGAGAATGCTCAGCTCGTCGACGAACGCCCGGATACCCAGCGGAATCGCCACCAGCAGACCGATCGCCACATACATCAGCGCCGGTACGACCTTCGCCGTCCACCGCTTTTTCGAACCGAGCGCGCGCTTCATCGAATAGACGGTCAGCGCCCAGAATGCCTGCCTGCGGCCAAGCCGCTGACCCTCGTAGTGTTGATAGCCCCGGTCGTAGACCTCGCCGAACGATTGCTCGGGCTGAGGAGGGGCAAAGGCGCCTGCGGCATCAGCTGCCATGCTCACCTCCTGCCGCGGCGTCTCCGCTCTCAATCGCCTGCAAGTAGAGCTCCTCCAGCGAGTGAACCCGGCTGCGCAACGTCCGGATCGGGAGCTGCATATCGGCGGCGGCATCGCGGATCGCGTCGTAGACATCGTCGGAGGTATGCCGCACGATCACATCGGGGAATGGTGACGTTTGCGCCGTGCCCCCCGGTCGCACGTCATGCACACCCAGAGACGCCAGTTTGCCGATGAATTGATCGACGTCTCCGTCGATCCTGACCACGATCTCGCCCATGTCCTCGCGGGCTTTGCCGATCGGCTGAGCCATGATCAGCTTGCCGCCGTTGATGATCATCACGAAATCACACACCCGCTCGATGTCTTCCAGAATGTGGGATGACAGGACGACGCTCATGCCCATCCGGGTGTGGATGCGGGCGATGAGCTCGAGCATCGAGTCCCGCCCGGGTGGATCCATACCGGCGGTTGGCTCGTCGAGAAAAACGAGCTGCGGGTCGTGCACGATCGCTTGCGCCAGCTTGACCCGCTGCTTCATACCCATGGAAAAACCGCTGATCAACCGGTAGCGCTCCTCATCGAGCCCCACCTGGTAGAGAACATCAGCGGCTCGCTGGCGTGCCGCAACCTTGGGCAATCCGCTCATCTCCGCCATGTGCCCGACAAAGTCAGCGGCGGTGGCGTTGGATGGGAGCACACTCGATTCCGGCATATAGCCGACTCGCTCGCGAATGCGCACGCCGTCCGAAGCGGTATCCATCCCCAGCACGGATGCTGAACCTCGGGTCGGATTCGACAACCCCAGCAAGATGCGAATCAGGGTGGTCTTGCCGGCGCCGTTGGGGCCGAGCAAGCCAATAGCTGCCGGTGGCACCTCGACATTCAGGTTGTCGAGCGCCAGAACCCGGCGAAACTGTTTGGTGAGATTCTTCGTCTCGATGACCGGTTCGCGCGAACTCGCCGCTACGGGAGCGTCCGGGACATCGACAGAGGATGGGGAAAGAACCAAACGTTGGGTCTCCAGTGTCAATTTCCCTCGGCGCTGAGAGAACGGAGGCAGATGGCGGCCCGCCGCAGGCCCTCGGCAAAGATATCAGGTCGCTGGCCCACGCCAATCCGCAGATGGCTCTCGTAGCCAAATGCCGAACCGGGTGCAAGCATAACCGAGTAGTCCTTCGCGAGAAGATCCGCTACCTCTGAAGACGGGTTCGCCGCCGCGTATCTGACAAGCGCAAGCAAACCGCCGCGCGGCCGGTCCCACGCTGCCAGATCGGCATGTTCTGCAAACCAAACGTCCGCGGTCTCCAGATTGTTCCGCACGATCTCATGATTCCTGGCGATCAGCGCATCCCGGTTGCGGAGCGCGATGGTGGCCAGATAGTCGCTCAGACCCGCCGGCGACAGCGACGTGTAGTCGCGGGTTGACCAGCACGCACTGGCGATCTCCTCGGTCGCGGCAATCCAGCCGATGCGCAATCCGGGCAGACCAAATGGTTTGGATACCGTTCCCACACTGATGGCTCGGGGGCCCAGATTGCGCATCGGCGCCGCCAGCGGTTCCCCGCCCGGCATGTCCAGCCAGCGGTAAGCCTCATCGCACAGCACGTAGGCATTCGCCTCTTCCGCAATGCCATAGATTCGTTCCAGATCGGCCTGACTGAGGATAGCGCCCGTCGGATTGTGGGGCGTGTTGACGACGATCAACCGGGTGTCCTTGCGGACCAAACGCTCCAGCGCGTCGATATCGAAGGCAAATTGGTTGTCGCGCTGACTGATCGTCCAGGGCGTCACCTCGCACCCGATCGCCCGAGCCACACTGTGGAGCTGCTGATAGGCGGGATAGACAGCAACCACATGGTCGCCACGTTCGAGCAGCGAGGTGAAGAGCAGGAAGTTCGCTTCGATGGCGCCGGTTGCGACGAGGATGTCGTCTGGCGATACCTGCTCGTAGGTCTCGGCCAGCGCTCCCCGCAGCCGCTCGGTCCCGCGAGCCTCCGTGTACCCGAGGCGGATGTTCAGCAGCTCGTCCTGAGCCGCGGCCGCCTGGTCTTCCGGCAGCAACCCGAAAAGCTCCGCGGTGGACAACGGATAGATACCGCTCTCGGCGATGTCGAACGACACGACCGTTTCCCAGGTCGTCATCCATCGTTCGAGGGCAAATGTCTCCAGCTTCATTCTGTTGTCCCAACGCGACGCGTCATCAGCAGGCCCGAAAACGGCTTGCAACGACCTGATCGAATGTCTTCCAGCAAAGCATGCGACCAGATGGAACCAACCGCAACCGGCGGGCAGGCGATGCACCTGCCCGGATGGGCAGGGGGATGCTCCACTCCCTGCCGATACTCACCAGACGACCGGCGCCAGACAATTGATTCCACGCACCGCAGAGGTGTGCGATAACAGAGCAGAGAACAGGAAGAACCATGTCTGACACAACAACCGGAGCGCTCGCTTCGTTTTCCAACGCCCTCGCCGACGCCGTCGAACATTCCGGCGCCAGTGTGGCAACCGTCAATGCCCGCCGCCGGATGCCGGCCACCGGAATCGTCTGGGCGGCCGACGGCTTGATCGTCTCCGCCAATCACGTGGTCGAGCGGGACGACGACATCACCATCACCCTTGCCGATGGCTCTACCCTCCCCGCGACCATCCTCGGACGCGATCCTGGGAGCGATATCGTCCTTTTGCAGGTCGACCGCCAGGACCTGACGCCGGCGCCTCGTGCGGTGGAATCACCCCGCCCCGGCCACATCGTCCTGGCTGTCGGCCGGCCCGGCAAGGGTGGGCTGATGGCTTCACTCGGTGTCGTCAGCCTGATCGGCGGGCAATGGCGCAACAACGACGGGATCAATATCGAGAGCTTCATCCGCTCCGACGCGGCCATGCTGCCCGGATTTTCCGGCGGTCCGCTCGTCGACAGCGCCGGGGGTGTCTTGGGGATGAACTCCTCCACCCTGGGTCGGCGCGGCGGTTTGACCATCCCCATCACGGCGATCGACAAGGTCGTCTCGGTGCTCCGTTCTCACGGCAAGATTCGGCGCGGATTCCTGGGAATCGGCGCGCAGTCGGTGGAATTGAACGCCGGACTCCGATCGGATCTCGGAATCGACCAGGAGCGGGCGCTGCTGATCGTCAATGTCCAGCCGGCTGGACCGGCCGAACAGAGCGGTCTCCTGATCGGCGATGTCATCCTCTCGATAGGCGGTCAGCCAGTGGCGACGGTCGAGCAGCTGCAGGATCACCTGACCGGCGACATCGTCGGCCAGCCAGTCGATATCACATTGATTCGAGGCGGGGCGCTGGCGAACCGCCAGATTACGGCAAGCGAGCGTGGTTCATGAGCACCATCCTCGATACCATCCCCGGCGCCACGGCTGGTGGACTGCTCTCCCAGCTCGATGCCGACCTGGAGGCCATCTACCAGAGGGTCCGGAAGTCGGTGGTGCTGCTCTACCGGAATGGGGGCAATGGCGCCGGCGTCATCTGGCGAAACGACGGCACGATCATCACCAACAACCACGTCGTGAGCGGCGATGGCCAGATGAATGTCGTCCTGGCCGACGGCCGCACCTTTCTGGGGATCGTCGCTCGGCGACACCCCACTCGCGATCTGGCCATCGTCAAGATCGCCGAAAGCGGGCTACCGGCGATCGACGTCGCCGACTCGACGAAAGTGCGGGCTGGCGAGATCGCCCTGGCTATCGGCCATCCTCTTGGGTACCGGGACGCCATCACCGCCGGCATCGTCGTGGCATCGGGCAACTCGCGAGAGGTCGAGGGGCATGCCAGAGGAGATGTGATCCAGACCGACGCCCGCTTCGCCCCCGGTGTTTCGGGCGGACCGCTGGTGAATCACCGGGGAGAGGCAATCGGCATCGCCACCCGCGTGTCTGGTGAACTTGGCCTGGCCGTCCCCAGTTCTGCTGTCCGGGCCTTTGTGGGTTCCGATGGCAGACGGGGACGTGGCCGCATCGGGTGCCGGACCCAGCTTGTGCCGCTTCGCGGTTCTGATTGGGACAATGGCCTGCTCGTAACCAGATTGCGAGAAGATGGACCGGCCGACACCGCTGGCCTCATACTCGGCGATGTGATCGTCGACGTCGATGGACATGTCATCGAGGATCAGGAAACACTTCCGGCGACGATCATGCGAGCCGCTCCGGACACAGCCGTTCAGTTGACGGTGCTTCGCGGCGGTGCGCCGATGTTGCTCTCCATCACGCCAGCCTTCCGGAACGATTCCGAATCGGACGAAGCGTGACAGCAGGTTCCCGCGTGACCGACCCTGACGACCAGCCAGCCAACCAACTCGATGTCCTGGTGGCCGCCCAGTTCCCATCGGTCAGGCGGGGCCTTCTCTCCATGCTGGCCGAACACCCCGGGCTGTCGCCCCGGGAAGATCAGGATGGTGTGTCCAGTGCGGAGCCAGATGTCGTAGTCGTCTATGTGGCCAATGGCGCCATCAGCAGCGATATCAGCGAACGATGGGACGCCCCGATCGTCTTTGTCGTGGAAGGGCTCCTGGCTGAACTGCCCGATATCGCCGAGCGGCCGGTGGCTCTGCTCACCGCCGAAGCGGACAGCCACGCGCTGCACGCCGCGGTGCACGCGGTCGACCAGGGTCTGTCGGTCATCGATACGACCTTCGCCGGCTCGGCGGGCATCGTCTGGCGGCAGCCGCTCCTACCGGCTGCCGATCATGGCGACCAGCTCACCGCCCGGGAGATCGAAGTGCTCAATCTGGTCGCCCAGGGCTGGCCGAACAAGACGATCGCTACCGCGCTCGGCATCAGCGAGCACACCGTCAAATTCCACGTTGGTTCGATTCTGGGCAAACTCGGCGCGGAGAGCCGCACCGAAGCCGTCACCATCGCCACCCGCCGCGGAGTCGTCGTGATCTAGCGAGGCCCGGAGCCCATGGTGTAGCAGCGAGGCCTGCCTCGCCTGGTCCGCCCTGTGGCGACG
>JAHBVL010000009.1 GCA_019637585.1 Thermomicrobiales bacterium
GTTGCAGACCCCCGTGTCTGCTTTCCCATGGGAAACGGTGTCAATGGATGACAGGTGTTCCCGTTGACGATGGCGATCAATAGCACCTCTCTCCATGAGAAAAGCAGACACGGGGGTCTGCGACTACAGGTGATATGGAGGTGACCAAAGGTGGCGTTGCTTCCCATAGGAGAGCAGACACGGGGGTCTGCGACTACAGGTGATATGGAGATGGCCAAAGGTGGCGTTGCTTCCCATGGGAGAGCAGACACGGGGGGCTGCGACTACGGGTGATATGGAGGTGGCCATAGGTGGTGTCGTTTCCCATAGGAGAGCAGACACGGCGTTTGCCTCTCCATGGGGTGGGGAAAAGAAAAACCGCCGGGCGGACACCCGGCGGTTTTTTTTGATTCTCTTCTGCCGATCAGCAGATCAGGCCTTGACCACCACTCTGGCGCCGAGCGGTAGCCAGTAGTAGAGCCATTCCGAGAATGGCACGGGAAGGTTCACGCACCCGTGACTCCGAACCTGACCAAACTGGTTGTGCCAGTAGGCTCCATGCAAGGCATGACCGTTGTAGGTGAAGTAGTGGGTGTAGGGCACGTTCGGCGTGTCCCAGCACTCGCCGTTCGAACAGGCGGCCATGCGGGTCGAAACGTACTTGACCCACGTGTAGAAGGTGCCCTTCGGCGTGGCGAAGCCAGGCTTACCGGTGCTGACATAGGTGCCGGACACCGCGACATTGCCCTGGTAGACGGTCATGTACTGGTCGGAAAGATCGACCGAGACCCAGCGTTCGCCGGAGGAGGCCGCAGGGCAGGAGCGGGTGATCGTCCCGAATGAGGTCTCGATGATGACGCCATCCTTCGAACCCGCAGAGTTCGTGAAGATGAACTGCGTGGTCAAGGCGAACGATCCGGATGCGCCGGTGCCCGCCAGGTAGGAGCGCGTCTGTTTCCCGGCCAGCGTGTGATTGAGGATGAAGGGCTCGCTGGACAGCTTGTCGAATGTGGTGGTTATCGAATAGATCTCGGCCGAGCTCGACGAACTGTTCACCAGCGTGATGCGCTCAGGCGTGCTGTAGCAGTCGAGTGAAACCGAGAGCCACCAGGGGTCCGGTGCGACAGTCGGCGTGGACAGCTGCAGATGCGTGATGTAGGTGGTCGCGACCCAGCCGGTCGTGGTGCCGAAGTTGACCTGAACCCAGGTGTAGGAACCGCCAGGTGTGTTGCCGGTGACGATGGTTCCCTGTGAATAGACCTTGGCGACGACGAGTACCCCATTGCTGGTCGAAGGACCGCTACGGACGTTCAACGCCGTTTTGACGACGATCTTCTCGCCAACCCGGTAGTCGCCGGCGGTGACGGTTCCGGATGGCGTCGTTGTCTGCGTTGGGGTGTAGGTCAACGTCGCCGTCATCGTTGCCGACGCGCTGGGATCGATGGTCGGCGTCTGTGTCGGCGTCATCGTCTGGGTTGGCGTTCTCGACGGTGTCGACGTTGCCGCCGGAGAGACAACGACCACATATTCAGCCGCCAGCCATCGCTGGCCGCCCGCAGACGAACCCATATCGATGCGGATCCAGTTGTACCCATTGCGGAGCACCGGACCCTCGAGCACGCTATACCGCTCGTCTCGTTTGACGACGGCCACGATGGTGCCGCTCGTCGAGCCGCTGCTGCGAACATTCACCGCGGATGCGTTGATGCGAATCGTATCGCCCGGCTTGATGTTCTTGTAGGTGCTGGGTGTGCTCGTGATGGTCGGCGTCAGCGTCGGCGGTGTTGGGCCGTCGATCCGCAGAACATAGTTGGCCGCAATCCAGCGCGGGTCAGTGTCCGGGGTTCCCATATCGATGCGAACCCACCAGTAACCCTCGGCTGAAATCGGTCCTTCCAGAACCTGGAACTCCTGATTTCGGTTGACCACACCGGCCAGGGCGCCATTCGCTTGCGGCGTGCGCCGAACGTTGAGGGCCGCCGTATTGATCTTGACCCAGTCGCCAACCAGAATGTTCTTGTAGATCGGCGTGGCCGTTGCTGTCGCAGTCTCGGTCGGATCATCAGCAGCGGGCTGCACGGCATTACTTGTTGCAGAGGCTGCCGCGGTGAGCTGGGCCGAAACTTCAGCTTCCTGCTCGGCAACCGTGGTCTGGTTGACCGAGATGGCAGTCTGTTCCGCGTCGATTGCGGCTTGCGTCTGTTGCGCCGCCGCGGTTTCTGTTTCCTGCTGAGACGCGGCAAGCGCCGCCTCGGCGGTCTGCGTAGCCGCAACCTCATCCTGAGCGAATGCGATCTCCGGAGCCAGCCAGACCGACTGACTGGCAATCAGACTCGCCAGGAGCAAAAGCAATCCGAAACGTTTCACCCGAACCTCCCCTGGTCCGCGCGACCCAGAGGTCACACCCTTTTAATTCCCAATGACTATTCTACAAGGTGTCGCCCGGGACGGAAACCCGCCTGTTTGTCAAAGAAGGTTTTGTTGAGAGCAAATCAGAAGATCGGATCACCCGGTGTTTTTCAGGGCGCCTGCAATGCCATTGATGCTCAGCAGCACAGGCCGCAGCAACTCGTCCGGGTTGCCGCCATTGCGCAACCGCTTCAACAGTTCGACCTGGATAAACGACAGCGGATCGACGTAGGGGTTGCGCCGGTCGATCGACGTCTGAATGACCGCTTCCCGGTCGAGGAGGCGGTGTTGTCCCGTGACCGCGAGAAGGGTCTGGCAGGTTCGGTCATATTCATCCTGGATGCGCGACCAGACTCGTTCACGCAGCTCCACGGGTTCGACCAGCTGGACATAGCGTTCAGCAACGGGCAGGTCGGCTTTGGCCAGCGCCAGCTCGGCGTTTGCCAGAACAGCGCCGAAGAAGGGCCAGTCCCGTTCCATGTCCTGCAAGTGATCCAGACCAAACTGGGTGGTCGCCCGTTCGAGAGCGGCCCCCAGACCATACCAACCCGGCAGCAGAATGCGTGACTGCGTCCATGAGAAGACCCAGGGAATGGCCCTCAGGTCCTCGATGCGGCGCGATTGCGTCCGGCGGGCCGGTCTCGAGCCGATTTTCAGCTCGCCCAGTTCGCGAATGGGTGTCGCCTGCTCGAAGAATGGGACCAGATCGTCATCGCCATAGATGAGATCACGATAGGTTTCAGCCGACCAGGTGGCCATCTGCGACATGGTCGATTCATAGACCGCGAGTCGATCGGGCGCGGGCATAGGGAAAGCCCCAACGGTGCTGACCAGAACAGCCCCGGTCACCAGCTCCAGCTCACGAGTGGCGATTTCCGCGATGCCGTATCGCCCGGCGACCACCTCTCCCTGTTCGGTGAGCTTGATTCGTCCCTGAACGGTGCCGGCTGGTTGGGCAAGGATGGCGATGTTGGTTGGCCCGCCACCCCGGCCGATCGATCCTCCCCGGCCGTGGAAGTAGGTGAATGGGATATTGCGCTCGTCAAAGAGGCGAGTCAAACCCACTTGCGCGTCATAGAGCGACCAGGAGGACGCGAGGTAGCCGATTTCCTTGTTCGAGTCGGAGTAACCGAGCATGACCTCCTGATCGCCACCCCATGATTTCTGTGCGGCGCGGTAGACGGGCTCGTCCAGCAGTGTCTCGAAGAGGACCGGACCAGCGGCCAGTGAAGCGCCCTGTTCCAGGAGTGGGGCGATCTTCAGCATGGCGCCACCGCCGCCAGTTTCCGCCAGCCGGTTCTCCTTCATCAGGAGCAGCACAGCCAGAACATCGGATGGCTGCTCCGCGCCGGAGATGATGTAGGTCTGCAGCGCGTCCCGGTGTCCCGAATTCATCAGTTCGCGAGCTACCCGAAATGTGCCGATGACATCCTGGGTCGACTCAGAAAAGTGGCTGATATCGTGAGGCGTGAGTGGTCGCGGATTGCCGATCTCCCGGACCAGAAGAGTCCGCTTCAGCTCTTCGGGCAGATCGGCGTATCCGCTGACGACTCCAACCGCGTCGAAGATCTCGTCGATCGCTTTGGCGTGCCGGAGGGCGTGATCCCTGAGATCGAGTTTGGCGAAATGGAATCCGAAAACCTCGACCAGCCGGATCAGGTCGTGAATGTCTCCGCCCAGAATCAGGGGCTCACCCTGGTCGATCAGCGCGGTTTCGATCGTTCGCAGCTCGCCAAGCAGATCCCCCGGACCCCGATAGCCGTCAGGTGATCCGATCCGGGTTTCGCGCAATCGCTCCCGCATCAGGGTGAGCAGCTGGCGATAGGGTTCGTCGGGATTCCGGGCGTCGAGGTCGGCGGCGACGTCCGGATAGCGCTCCCGGTAGCTGGTCAGAAGCGGGTCGAGCTCTGGGCTGATCCCGACAACGGTCTCCGATACGGATAGGCGCCCCGCCACCTGTCCCAGCACCCCGTCGATCGCGCTCAGGCACGATTCCCGCATCAGTGTCAACGTCTGCCGGGTCACGTCGGGCGTGACAAACGGGTTGCCGTCTCTGTCGCCCCCCACCCAGGATCCGAAGGTCAGAAATGGCGGAACCCTGATCTTCTCCTGTGGGTAGTACTCGGCGACTGCTTCCTCGATGTCCCGGTAGATCTCCGGGAGAACATCGAAGATCGTGGTCCGGAAGTGAATGAGGATCGCCTGCAGCTCGTCGAGCACAGTGAGGCGAAACGAGCGAACGTCGTTCGAGCTCCAGAGCTCGGCAATCGTGGCCGACAGCCGCTCCCGCACGCGCTCGGCGGCATCAGGGCGGGTGGCTCGCTCGTCGAGATCGCGCAGCACGCGGAAAATCCGGGCCTGTTTCTCCAGGACGGTTCGCCGCCGCGCTTCCGTCGGATGGGCTGTCATCACCAGTCGCACTTCGGCGCGGTCGAACAGCGTTTGAATATCGTCCGCCGTCAATCCGGCGTCCCGCAGCATGCGGATCGCTTCCCGGATCGACCCACGACGGGCTTGTGGGTAAGTGGAGAGCTCCCGGCGCCGGATGCGGCGGATGCGCTCGTTGTCTTCCGACAGGTTGATCAGATTGAAGTAGCTGGTGAATGCCCGGATGAGGAGGCTGGCGTCGTCGATGGACAAACCCGCCACCATCTGCTCCAGCGCTTCGCCGGCGGTGTTGTCTTCCTGACGGTGGTTTTTGGCCAGGGAACGAACTTCCTCCTCGAGCGCAAAAGCACCCTCGCCGGCCTGACTGCGGATGACGTCACCGAGCAGATCGCCGAGCAGGTAGATATCGTCAGAAATCGAACGCTGTTGCATCATGCCTTGTGCACCGTTTGGCCAATCGGTCGGCGCGCCGCCCCCGGAGTACGCTGATAGTAGCGGCTCGGCTCCGGTGCGGATTCCCGCGCCGACTGGAGCATGTCACCTCGCCCCAAAAAACGGGCTTGCGAGTGAGCGGAACAATACAAGGAATCGCTCATCGGACCGAAAGCGGTGGTGCTTGACCGGCGTTTCGGCAGTGGCGGCGCGATCGGAGAAGGGGTGCGAGACTGCGGGTCGTGCGTCCACGCCGATGCACTGACTTGTAGCGACGAATGCCGCATCACGTATGGATCGTCGTTGGTGGAGAGAGATCGCCACCGGCGAGGCTGAAGGTCCCGTTCATGGCAGGGGAGAGTGATCATGGTTCAGAAGACATATCGCATCGCAGTCGTTCCCGGTGACGGCATCGGCATGGAAGTCACCCCTGAGGCGATCAAGGTGCTCGACCGCGTTGCCGAGCTGAGTGGCGGCGCGTTCGGTTTTTCGTATACCTCGTTTCCCTGGGGATCGCACTACTACCTCGAAACCGGCACGGTCATGGACGAGGGTGGGCTGGAGACGTTGCGATCGTTCGATGCCATTCTCTTTGGAGCAACCGGCTGGCCGACCGTGCCCGACCACGTCAGCTTGTATGGATTCAGGCTCGTCGTTTGCAAAGGGTTCGATCTTTTTGCCAGCGTGCGGCCGGTCCGCCTCTTTCGCGGCATCCACAGTCCGTTGCGAAACGGCACCCCGGAAACGATCGACTGGATCATGGTCCGGGAGAACTCGGAAGGGGAGTATTCCGGAATCGGCGGACGCAACCTCGGCAGCCGTGGAGATGGCAAAGAGCTGGCGATCGAGTCGGCGCTCTTTACGGCCGAAGGATGCGAGCGGATCATCCGCTATGCGTTCGAAATCGCCGCCACCCGTCCCCGGAAACATGTGACCAGTGTGACCAAGAGCAACGCCCAGCAGTACGGCATGACCCTCTGGGACGATTGCTTCGCCCGCATTCGGGCGGAATTCCCGGAGATCGGCGCCGATCAGGTGCTCGTCGATGCCTGTGCCGCCCGCATGGTGCTTCATCCCGAGTCGTTCGATGTCGTGGTGGCGTCGAATCTGTTCGGCGACATCCTCTCCGACCTGGGTGGCGCGATTGGCGGCAGTCTCGGTATCGCAGCCAGCGGCAATATCGATCCGCTGCGCCGCAATCCCAGCATGTTCGAACCGGTCCATGGATCGGCTCCCGACATCGCCGGACAGGGGATCGCCAATCCGATCGCGACGATCTGGTCGGCGGCGATGATGCTCGAACATCTCGGAGAATCGGCGGCCGCGAATCAGATCATGAACGCAATCGAGCGTGCCACAGCCAGCGGCATGGTAACGAGAGATCTCGGCGGATCCGCCACAACAGCCGATGCTGGAGACGCAATTCTCCATGCACTCGAGGGAAATGACGGATAACGCAGGGGTCTTGACGGCTCCGATTGACCTGACATAGTCTAATTCTGACTTGATGAGTCAGAATTATTCGTATTCATCGTGAGACTGGAGAAATCAGGCATGAGTTATCGCGTACACGGCGCCATCCAGGATGTGGGCGCTGCCTCTCTGACCCGCCGTTCGGTGCTCACCGGGGCTGTCGCTGCCGCTGGAGTGGTTGCCGCAGGGCGATTGCCGGTGCTGGCACAGGATGGTGGGGAGATCACTGTCTACTCGGGCCGCAACGAGAATCTGATCGGCCCGATTCTGACGCAGTTCCAGGAAGCGACTGGCATCACCGTCAATGCCCGCTATGGGAGCACCTCCGAGATCGCCGCGACGATTCTCGAAGAGGGCGCCAACAGCCCGGCCGATGTGTTTCTTTCGCAGGACGCTGGCGCGCTCGGCGCGGTTCAGGCCGAAGGGCTCTTCACCCAGCTTCCTGAGGCGACCCTGGGTCTCGTCGACCCGCGCTACAACTCGGCCGATGGTCTCTGGGTGGGACTGACCGCCCGAGCTCGCGTTCTCGCGTACAACACCGAAGAGTTGACGGAAGCCGATCTGCCGGCGTCGGTCAACGATCTCACCGATGCAAGCTGGAACGGCCGGATCGGCTGGGCGCCGACCAACGCCTCGTTCCAGTCATTCATCACCGCCTACCGGGTGCTCGAGGGCGAGGACGCGGCAAAGGCATGGCTGGAGGCAATGTCCGCCAATGGCACGGTGACGTTCGACGGCAACGGTGCGATCCTTCAGGCGGTCGCCGATGGCGAGCTTTCCGGTGGTCTGATCAACCACTACTACCTGTATGGCGCTGTCGCCGAAGCCGGCGGTCCGATCGGTGCGGCGAATTACTACTTCCCCGGCGGGGATATCGGCAGTCTCGTCAACGTCACCGGGATCGGCATCCTGCAGACGGCGCCGAATGCCGCCAATGCGCAGACGCTGATCGACTATCTCCTGGGCGAGGAAGGTCAGACCTACTTCGCGCTGGAGACGTCGGAATACCCGGTTGTGGCCGGGATCGAGACGGTGGAGGGTCTCCCGGCGCTCGAGGAGATCGAGGCCCCAGACATCGACCTGAGCGATCTGGCCGATCTGCAGGGGACACTCGAACTGCTGGCGGAGGTTGGGCTGGTCTAACCGCTCGTTTGAACGGAAGCTGACGATCGCGCCAGGGCAGAATCTGCCCTGGCGCGCCGCGCGCTCACAGGAGATCGATGTCCCTGGCGGCTGGAACACGGAAGCATGCGTTGGACGGGCCGCGATGGCCCGCCCGGGCCGCCGGTGTGCGCCAGCCTCCTCTGGTGCTTGTCGCCCTGGCCCTGGCGGTCGCGGCGCTCGTCCTTTTGCCACTCATCTACCTCATCATTCGGGCGTCGGAAGCGGGGGAGAAGTTCCGCACGCTTCTCCTGCGGGACCGCACCCTCGAGATTCTGATCAACACCATCCTGCTGTCGGTTTCGGTGGCGATAACGGCCGCGGTGATCGCCGTGCCGGCTGCCTGGCTGGTCGCCCGAACCGACATGCCAGGCGGGCGCTGGCTCTCCCCGCTTTTCGCGCTGCCGCTGGTCATTCCGTCGTACATCGGCGCACTCACCTTCATCGTCATTCTTGGTCCGCGTGGTGAGCTGAGCCGCTGGCTGGAAAAGAGCGCCGGAATCGAGGCATTTCCGTCGATCTATGGCTTCTGGGGATCGTGGCTGGCGCTTTCCCTCTTCACCGCTCCCTATGTCTTCCTGACAGTGAGTGCCGCGTTGCAGGGTATCGACCCGGTCCACGAGGAAGCGGCCCGGTCGCTGGGCAAGGGATCGATCGAGTCGTTCATGAGAACGACTCTGCGGCAGCTCAGACCGGCGATCTTCTCCGGCATGCTCCTCTCCGCACTCTATGCGGTTAGTGATTTCGGCGTCGTCAGTCTGATGCGCTACGACTCCCTGACCAGGGCCATCTTCGTCCAGTACCAGGCTTCTTTCGATCGCTCCTATGCGGCCCTGCTCGGGTTGGTGCTGGTGGCATTTGCATTGCTGCTGGTTGGCGCGGAATCGATGCTACGGGACAAGGCGGTCTACTACCGGATTGGATCGGGTGTGGCCCGGCAGCGGCAGCCTCGTCAGCTTGGCTGGAAGAAGGCGCCGGCGCTGCTCTTTGCCGGGGTGGTGCTGCTTTTGTCACTCGCCTTGCCGCTGATCGTGCTGGTGCGCTGGCTGGTGCGGGCGCTCAGGAGGGGGGAGTCGTTCGACCAGCTCCTGACCGTGACAGGCAACACCCTCGTTCTGGGAATCGCCGCGGCACTGATCACCACAGCCGCCGCTCTGCCGGTGGCACTGCTCGCTGGCCGATACCGAAGCCGGATCGGCGCCGTCATCGAGCGAACGACCTACATCGGGTATGGACTGCCGGGCATCGTCATCGGGTTGTCGTTCGTGTTTCTCGGCGCCAACTATCTCATTCAGCTCTATCAAACAGTGCCGCTGCTGCTGCTGGCCTACATGGTACGGTTCATTCCGCAGGCGGTCGGATCGACCAAATCCTCTCTGATGCAGGTCAATCCCCGCATGGAAGATGCTTCCCGCGGTCTGGGCCGGAGCTGGACAGCAACCATGGCGCGGATCACGATGCCGATCGCCATGCCCGGTGTGCTGGCCGGCGCTGCGCTTGTCTTTCTCACCGTCGTCAAAGAGCTCCCGATGACTATTCTGTTGCGGCCAACCGGGATGGACACGCTTGCCACCGAAGTGTGGACCGCGTCCAGTGACCTGCGATATGGCGAAGCTTCGGGGCCGGCTCTGATGCTGATTCTCGTGTCGGCGATTCCTTCGGCTGTCATCTTCGCCCGGGCGCGGCAGACAGCGATGCGAGGTGACGCCTGATGGTCCAGACCATCGAATCGCCGCCGACCGATGAACAGACGGCGCTGCGTCCGCCAGTGCTTCAGATCACGGGATTGGAAAAGCGCTACCGGAATGTGCCGGTTGTCGACACCATCGATCTCGCGGTGCATCAGGGCGAGGTGCTCTCGATTCTGGGACCGAGCGGCTGCGGCAAGACCACGACACTCCGGCTCATCGCCGGTTTCGAAGAACCAGATCGCGGTTCGATTGAAATCGGTGGGCAGTTGATGTCCCGGCCAGGCCGATGCGAACCGCCCGAAAAGCGGCGGGTCGGCATGGTCTTCCAGGACGGCGTGCTCTTTCCTCATATGAGCGTTGGTGACAACGTCGGTTTTGGCGTGGAATCGAGTCAACGCCGGGAACGCGTCGCCTGGGCGCTCGAGGTTGTGGGGCTCGGCGGGTTGGCCTCTCGCATGCCCTACGAGCTCTCAGGGGGGCAGCAACAGCGCGTTTCGCTGGCACGGGCGCTCGCCCCCAACCCGAGCATCATTTTGCTCGACGAGCCGTTTGCCAGTCTCGATGCCGCGCTCCGAACCCGTCTGCGAACCGATGTGCGCCAGATCCTGGCAGCCGTCAGCGCCACCGTGATCTGGGTCACCCACGATCAGGAGGAAGCGCTCTCCCTTTCCGACCGGGTGGCGGTGATGTTCAATGGCGTGATCGTGCAGGATGCGGCTCCGGAGGAGCTCTACCATCGCCCTGTTTCGCGCGACGTGGGGATGTTCGTCGGCGATGCCCAATTTCTGCCGGGGAGCGCGTCGGGACGCCGGGTGACCTGCGAACTCGGCGATCTGCCGACCTATACCGCGGCCGAAGGCGAAGTCGATGTGATGATTCGGCCAGAGGCCCTTCGGCTGACGCCGGCAGGCCCGGATGTCGTCCCCAATGCTGTGGTGACCGACCGCCTCTTCTTCGGGCACGATCAGCTGTTGCGCATCGAGTTGGCCAGCGGGACCACGCTCAATGCCCGGCTGGGCTCGTATGGCGGTATCCGGCCCGGAGACCGGGTTCGTGTATCGCTGCGCGGCGCCGTGCTGACCTTGCAGACCGACCGGGAAAGCGTGTGAACGCGGCATCGACCATCCGGACCACCAGCGCTAACGAAACGCGTGCCGCTGGCGCCTCGCTCGCCGCGCAGCTTGTGCCAGGGGATGTTCTCCTCCTGCATGGCGATCTCGGAGCGGGAAAAACCACCCTCATACAGGGGCTTCTGGCGGGATTGGGAGTCGACGCTCCGGTCAACAGCCCGACCTTTGTGCTCGTTTCGGACTATGCCGGACATGTGGCGTCGGGCCAACCCGTTGCAATCCACCATGTCGATCTCTACCGGTTGAACGATCCGTCTGAACTCGATTCGACCGGCTATTTCGATCTGATCGACGATTCCAGCGGGCTCCTCATCGTCGAATGGCCCGAACGCGCGGCGTCCTGCCTTCCTGAACGCTACGTGCTGGTGACGATCGACTTCGCTGGTGAGGAAGCCAGAACGATCACGATCGACGACCGTTCGGGCCGCGATCGTCTACTGGCCATCGTGGGTGATCGAAACCACCGGTTGAAAACCGGTGGCTAAAACGTCTGGTGCGTCCCGGTGGGCGTGCTGTCCAGATTGGACTTGTCGATAGGATGATGAAGCCAGATTCCCCCTCATTTGCGTCGCCTCGCCATACATGGCGCTGGTCCGCGATGAACACCGGCGCTGTGGCTGCGGGGATGCGCCATAAATGGCGAGGCTGAGAGTGGTGTGAAGCGATGTGAATGGCGGGGTCGCGGAGTAGCGTGAAGCACCATGTGGGATGGCGACTCCGGTAGACTTCGATGCTGGCAGCTGCGTCTCGGCTGCTGCCAGTTGGTAATCAGTCTGTGAACGCTCTGCAAAGCGCTGGCGACATCGTGTCCGACCCGACGACTCTTCTCCTGGCCATCGATACCTCGACCGAGCTCACGGGCATTGCACTGTACGACGGGTGCTGCCTCGATGATGTGTCGTGGTCGTCGTGCCGGGATCACACGGTCATGTTGCTCGACGAAATCGACCACCAGGTCAAGCGGCGTGGACGGACGGTGCGAGAGATCGGGGCCATAGGGGTGGCCATGGGCCCCGGACGGTTCAACGCTCTTCGCGTCGGCATGAGCATCGCCAAGGGACTGGCGTTCAGTCTGGAAGCGCCGCTGATCGGCATTCCGACCCTTGAGGCCGCAGCTCACCCGTTCCGGCAGGGGACTCAGCCTGTGGCGGCGGTCATCGGCGCGGGCCGGGAAAGAGTCGCCTGGCGGGTGTTCGATTGCGAACCAGCTGAATACTGGGCTGAAACCCGCAATACGTCGGCCGGCGAATTCGTCTCGTCGATCGCCACGATCGCTGCTGATGTATGCGTGACGGGTGAGGTACAACCGGCTCTTCGCGAGGCATTGACCAGCCTGACAGGCGTCACCGTGCCGCCGCTGTCCGGGCGTCTGGGGCGCGCCGCTGCAGTGGCGGAACTGGCGTATCACCGGATGGAGCGTGGCGAGACCGACGATCTGGCAATGCTCGAACCGGTCTATCTGCATGGCGCCCGGACGCCCCAACCCCGCTAGACTTGCGTCATGGTCTCGATCATGCCGTTCTGCATTCGATAAACGGATTCGTCATTGTGTATTTCATCGAAGCCATGACCGAATCCGACGTTCCTGAGGTGAGCCGTCTGGAACGGCGGTGCTTCACGAACCCCTGGCCCCAGTCCGCCTATCGACGTGAGCTGCGCAAACCCCACCAGAACTGTTATCTCGTGCTGCGTGGCAGTAGTGCTGATGACTCGGAGAACGGCCGGGAGGGATTGGTTCTCTCGTTGGGAGGCCGCCTGGGTCGCCTTGGCCGCGTCCGGCGGTCCGACCGGGGGGCGGCTGGCCAGCCGCCGATCGTCGGTTTTGCCGGATTCTGGCATGTCTTCGATGAAGCGCACATCACGACGATTGGCATCGACCCCGGGCTGCGTGGACGCGCTCTGGGGGAGCTGATGCTGGTCGCGCTCATCGAGGAAGCGCTGGGCCGGGGAGCGGGGTACCTGTCACTGGAAGTTCGCGTGAGCAATCACGTAGCCATGCGCCTCTACGAGAAGTACGGGTTTCAGATCAAAGGGACGCGGCCTCGCTACTATGTCGACGATGGCGAAGATGCCTACGTGATGTGGTCTCCGCCGATCCGAACCGAGTCGTTCCGTGCGCTGTTGGATGCGCGCCGGGAGACGTTGCAGACCAGAATCGGGGCGGATACGCCGTTGCCGGCTCGCGGCGGCTCCGGTCGAGTTGCGGCTCCCGTCGCCGGAGCGAGTCAGTGATTATTCTGGGAATCGAAACCTCCTGCGACGAAACCGCCGCGGCGGTCGTGGTCGATGGCCGGGAACTCCGGTCGAATGTCATCGCCTCGCAGCTCGAGCTCCATGCTCCCTACGGTGGGGTGGTGCCCGAGCTTGCGGCGCGGGGCCAGCTCCAGGCGATCGTGCCGGTCATCCAGGCTGCGCTCGATGACGCGGTGATGTCCTGGTCCGATATCGATGCCATCGCCGTCACGCAGGGGCCGGGCCTAGCGGGATCGCTGCTGGTCGGCGTGAATATGGCCAAAACCCTTGCCTATACGCTGGACAAGCCGCTGGTGCCGGTCAACCACCTCGAATCCCACATTTACGCCAACTGGATCTCGAATCGCGGCGAACGCTGGAAGCGTCCGGCTTTTCCTGCCGTCGTGCTTCTCGTTTCCGGCGGGCATACTGAGCTGATCCTGGTCAGGGATCATGGCGACTATACGCACCTCGGCCGAACACTCGACGACGCCGCCGGAGAGGCATTCGACAAGGGCGCCCGGCTGCTCGGTCTGGGCTATCCGGGTGGACCGGCGATCCAGCGTGCCGCCCAGGAAGGAAACCCGGCGAACTATCCCTTGCCCCGAGCCTGGCTTGGCGACAGCTGGGATTTCAGCTTCTCCGGGTTGAAAACGGCTCTTCTGCGACAGGTCGAGCCCTATCGCATCCCGGCCGAGCGAATCGTACCGTCCCCCGATCTGCCGTTTGTGCCGCACCGGCCGCCCGTCTATCGCGACGATCTGCCCCTTGCCGACCTGGCTGCGGCGTTCCAGGATGCAGTCATCGAGGTGCTGGCGAGCAAAGCGGTCCGCGCCGCGGTGGCACACGATGCCCGCACCTTGCTCCTGGCGGGTGGGGTGGCGGCCAACGCGCTCTTGCGCGGCCGGATCACCGCCGGGATCGAAGCGCTTGCATCCGAAACGAAACCAGTTTTCGAGTTTCCCCCCATCGACCTTTGCACCGACAATGCCGCTATGGTGGCCGCAGCCGGGTATTTCGGTCTGCGCCGTGGCATGCAGGCAGGGTGGGAGTTTGATGTAGACGCGCGCCTGTCGCTCGTTGGAAACTGAGGGAACATTCCGTGATCAATGAAGCAGATCTGCCGGTTCCGCCCAGCGCGCTGGAAGTCGCCATCACTGCTGCGACCGGCGCCGGCGCGATTCTTCGCGAGCGACTGGCCAACCAGCGGCAGATCACCTACAAGGGTGTGGTGGATCTCGTCACTGATGCCGATCAGGCATCGGAAGAGCATGTGCTCTCGGTCATTCAGCACGCGTTCCCGGCCCACCGGTTCATCGGAGAAGAAGGGGTGCATGCGTCGAAAGGCGCGGTCGAAGCCGCGGGGGGATTCAGCTGGATCTGCGACCCGCTCGACGGCACCACCAACTACTCGCACCGCTATCCCCATTTCGCCGTGTCGATCGCGCTGGCCCAGGAGAAAACGATCCTGATCGGAGTGATCTACGATCCGATGCGGGATGAGTTGTTCGTCGCCGAGCGGGGTCGGGGCGCCACGCTCAATGGCCAGCCGATGCGAGTGTCCGCTACTGAGGAGCTGGTTCGGTCGTTGCTGGCCACGGGGTTTGCTTATGACGATGATGAACGGGACGAGAACAGCGCGCTCTGGCAGGCATTCATGCCGCTTTGCCAGGGGGTGCGACGAGACGGTTCGGCGGCGCTCGATGCGGCGTATGTCGCGGCTGGGCGCCTCGATGGTTTCTGGGAAAAGCCGATCAATGCCTGGGATATCGCCGCCGGCGCTCTCCTGATCGAAGAAGCGGGCGGGCAGGTGTCGTGCTATGGCCGGCCCTTCGATCCGTTCGCCCGGGAGATTCTCTCGTCCAACGGTTTGCTCCACAGTGCGATGGAAGAGGTTATCCTCAGCATCGTTCAATAGCGGGAATATTCTACGGATTGTCCCTGGGGCACGAACATTGCATGCGCCCATACACTACATCACGCGCAGCTCGGGAATGCTGCGTGGCTTGTCGACACAACTCGGAACTCCGCGATGGACCCAGAAACCGACGATTTCACCGAACGCCTCAAAGCGGCCATCGAGAGCGCTGATGTCATCAGCGTCTTTTTCGTTCGTGTCGGGCATTCGCTGATTATGGACCTGCGGCCGGATGTGCAATCCGACCCTGTCGTCGCGGTCGATCCGATGGCCGACTCTCCCTATCAGCGGTTGTTGTCGTTCAGCGCCCTTCGCCCGACGCTGACACTGCCGGATGAAATCACGCTCGCGCCATGGACCGACCAGGTTTCCGCGTTTCAGGACGCCGGCCTGCTGGAAACCTGCATCGACCGCTGCCGGATGGTGGGCGGCGAGCCACTGGCCAGCGAAGCGGCCGGCTGCTATCGCCGCCTCATCGCGCTCGAACGGAATGCGCTGCGAGATATGATTCGTGGCATTGGGATGCACACACTCTGGCAGCTGGATGCGAACGGATAGGCAAAGGGACGAGAACGAGGCGGGTGGGGAAACAGGCACGCGGACGTGATGCCCGTTCTCCGTGGCAGGTTTCACACGACACGAGGTGAAGAGATGAAGGCATATGTCTTATTGACCGTGCGAGTTGGGACTTCACCTGCCATTCAGGACGCTATCAGATCATGGGGTCCTGAAGCCGGGATCATCGACTGCGATGCCGTAGCCGGGACGCACGATGTGGTGGCGGTTGTCGATGCCGCCGATCCCAAAGCAATCGGGGATATCGTCATGACTCGCATTCAATCGCTGGATGGCGTATTGAGCACGTCGACCCTCCTGGCCATCGGGTAGGGCGACCTGGAACCGCGAACGCATCTGCTACACTGCAAACGCCCGGTTCCTAACTCGACATCCACCTGAAAGGGCATGCAGCGTCGTGCGCCGGGCGAAGACACGCACAGTGTCGTGCGCAGGAAAGGAGCTTCCATAATGAAGCTGGTCATCGCAATCGTTCAGGATGAAGATATCGAAGCATTGACCACGGCGCTGGTCGAGGCTGATTTTCGGTTTACAAAAGTCAGCACGTCAGGATCCTTTCTTCGTCTCGGCAATTCGAGTCTCCTGATCGGCGTCGAAGACGAACGAGTGCCGAAGGTCATGGAGGTTCTGGAGCGAACCTGCCACCGGCGCAAGCAGATCGCCGTTCCCTATTCGCCGGCGCTCGAACCGGGACTGCTCTATATGCCTGAGAATTTCGAAGTCGAAGTTGGCGGCGCCATCGTGTTCGTCGCCAATGTCGAGCGGTTCGAAAGGCTCTAGGCTTTCCCAGCAGTAGCGGCAGACCCCCGTGTCTGCTTTTCTTTGTCGCCGCGAACAGATGGAGCAGACCGAACACGGGATCAGTTCCCCTGCCAGTCACTGATGTCTGGCGACGAATCCGGTTGAGTTGTTGTTTCCAGAGAAGGAGTTCCGCGTGTCTTTGAGTGCCTGGACGAAGCAGGTCGATCGTGCTGCCATTCTGGCGCTTTCCGGTGAGCTCATCGCCATTCCCAGTGTCAGCGGAGAAGAAGCCGCCGTCATGGCGTTCGTCGAAGAGTGGGCCAGAGCGCGAGGGATTCGGTTCGAAGTCTTTTCCCGTGATCCTACCCGCCCGAATGTGGTCCTGACCGCCGGTGACCCGGCGTCCGGTCCCCGCATCGCCATGAATGGGCATCTCGACACCGTTCCCGTTTCCGACCCTGATGCCTGGAACACCCCACCCCTCGAACCGGTGCTGAGCGATGACGGAGCGCTGCTCTTCGGCAGGGGATCGGCCGACATGAAGTCGGCGGTGGCTGTGATGATGACGATCGTCGACGCGTTCAAGAGCGCCAGCCTCAAGGGTTGCCTGCAGGCGCACATCGTTTCGGATGAGGAGACGAGTGGCGCGTTCGGCACCCTCCATCTGATCGACGAGATCACCGCGGGCCGGCTCAACCGTCCGGATTACGTGCTCATTGGCGAGAAAAGCGACCTCAAGGTCCGCAACGCCGAGCGAGGCATTTTCAACTTCGAAGTGACCTTCCATGGCCGGGCCAGCCATACCGCATCGGCCCGGGCAACCGGCATCAACGCCATCGCCAAAGCGGCGAAAGGGGTGCTGGCCCTGGAAAAAGACATCGACCGCTTCCACCCCGCCGTCGGCAAACCGGTGATCAGCGTCAACACCATCCAGGCGGGAGTGGCGCACAACGTCGTTCCGGGGGAGTGCACGATCAGCGTCGACCGGCGGCTCGTCCCCGGGGAAACCCGGGAGACCGCGATGGCCGAAGTGCTGACCGCGTTCGAGGAGATCGCGGCGACCGACCCCGATTTCAAATACACCATCACGGAAATGACCGAGAACTACATTCCGGCCAACATTACCGAGGATTCCTCACCGATCGTCCAGGCGGTCCAGGGCAGCGTTCGGGATGTGACCGGCAAAGAGCCCGAGTATTTCGTCGCCTGGGCGGGAGCGACCGACGGCCGCTTCTATCGCCAGGCCGGCATCGACACCGTCGGATTCGGCCCGGGCGGCCAGTTCCTGCACGGCGCCAACGAAGCTGTTGTCGTCGACCAGCTCATCACCCAGGCGGAAGTTTTCACGGAAACAGCGGCGCGATTGTTAGTCGGCTAGGCGGCAAGACGGCAGTCAGCAAGTAGAAACCCGTCGCAACTGGTGTGGCGGCAGGACCTTCCTTACCCAACCCGGTGTAGCGGCAAGGCCTGCCTTGCCAACCGCATTGCCAGCGATTGACGGGCGAGGCAGGCCTCGCCGCTACACACGACAGCGTCTGTTCCCCTACCCAAACTGGTCTAGCGGCAAGGCCCGCCTTGCCAGCCGCATGCCAGCGACGGACAGGCGAGGCAGGCCCCGCCGCTACACACGACAGCGTCTGCTCCCTTGCCCAACCTGGTGTAGCGGCAAGGCCTGCCTTGCTAGCCGCATTGCCAGCGCCCGACGGGCGAGGCGGGCCTCGCCGCTACACACGACAGCGTCTGCTCCCTTGCCCAACCTGGTGTAGCGGCAAGGCCCGCCTTGCTAGCCGCATTGCCGGCGACCGACGGGCGAGGCGGGCCACGCCGCTACAGATGGCAGCGTTTCTGTCTTACCGCGGTGCTACGCCCTCGACACCGGTCAGGGTGACACCCGGCGCGATGGTGTCCCGATCGACCATGACCTCGATCAGCGAGATGCCATCGTGCCCCAATGCCTGCCGCACGGCGTCCTCGGCGTCGGCGTTCTGTTCAACGCGGATACCCTGACCGCCGAACGCCTCGGCGAACTTGACCAGATCGGGTGTCCAGAGTTCGGTTCCAGCTGTGCGGGTTGGGTACTCCCGTGCCTGATGGAGGCGAATCGTGCCGTACTGCCGGTTGTTGAACACCAGGCAGATCACCGGCAGACCCAGCTGCGCCGCAACCGCCAACTCGTTTGCCGTCATCAGAAAACCGCCGTCGCCAGCGGTCGCCACCACCGGCACCTGTCCCTTGTGGACGATCGTTGCGGCCACGGCACTGGGGACGGCGTAGCCCATAGCGCCCGATGTCGGGCCGAGAAAGGTTCCTGGCCGCAAAAAGCGGCTGTAACGCTGCACCCAGCTGTAGAAATTCCCCGCGTCGGTGGTGATGATCCCGTTATCCGGGAGATGCCTGGCCATGGCTTTGACAACGACTGCCGGATCGACGCCGTTCGCCACATTCCCCGGCGACTCGACGGCTGCAACGAAAGCCGCACGGTCCTCGGCATTCTGCGCGGCACGGTCGGGCGCCGGATTCGCCTGGCTGGCGTTCAGCAGCGCGTCGATGGTGGTCTTCGCTGTCGCGGCGATCGCCACGGTTGCGGGGTAGGTGGCGCTGATGACCTGCGGGTCGATATCGACCTGGATCAACGTCGCGCCGGACGCCGGAATCTGATAACCGAGCGTCGTCAACTCGCTCAATCGGGTGCCAATCGCCAGGACGACGTCAGCATCCGTGCAGCGTTTGCGCACGGGCGCTGTGGTGCCGAACGACAGCGACCCGAGCGACAGCGGATGATCGGTCGGAAACGCATCGAGCCGCCGAAATGCAGTTGCGACAGGGACCTGCAGTGACTCCGCCAGCGAGACCAATCCGGCTGTCGCGCCGTCGCGCAGCACGCCACCGCCGGCCACGATCAACGGCCGTTGGGCGCTATTGAGCAGCTCGATCGCTTTGGCTACGGCATCGGCCGGCGGGTCGGCAACGGGAGTCGCACCCTGGGAAAATGCCTCATCCTCGACCAGCTCATCGAGGATGTCTCCCCGCAGCGCGATGGCCACGGGACCGGGCCGGCCACTGGTCGCGACTCGATAGGCCTCTGCGGTGATGCGGGGGAGGGTCGATGCCGATGGCGGTTCGACCGCCCATTTGGTGATCGGAGCGAGCATCTGATCGAGCTCGGTTTCCTGCAGCGCTTCTCGATGGCGGAACGGCGTTTCCACCTGACCGACCATCGCCAGCATCGGCGTCGAGTCCTGCTGCGCCGTGTGGATGCCGATCGCCAGATTTGCCGTACCGACTCCCCGGGTGCCCATGCAGATAGCAGGCTGGCCGGTCAGCTTGCCCACGGCGTCGGCCATGAAGGCCGCGCCCCCCTCATGCCGGCTGCTGATCAGCTCGATTGAGCTGGTCGAGAGCGCGTCGAGGAGACCGAGAAAGCTCTCGCCCGGAACACCGAATGCGTACCTCACGCCGCGCTCCTCCAGAACGCGGACTGCGGCGTCGACGGATCGAATCTGCTTGGTCAATGGATCTCTCCCGTTGGCAACCTGCACGGCAATTCATCTGAAACATGATCGCATGGACTGGGCCACCATTGACCACCGCATGCTTCGCCGCATAGCATGCAGGGAACATTCGAAGCGCGAAAGGGGTGACGTATGCCCAAATTTGCTGCCAACCTGACCATGTTGTTTACCGAATATCCGATGGTGGACCGGATCGGTCACGCCGCGCGAGCGGGATTTCGTGGTGTGGAGATTCTGCTGCCCTACGATGAGGATATCGACGGCATTCAGGCCGGCCTCGAGCGAAACGGGCTCGAGCTGATCAACTTCAATCTTCCCCTTGGCAATATGGCGGCGGGCGATCGCGGTTTTGCCAACGATCCTCGCCGGACGACGGAGTTCGAAGCCGGCGTGGAGCGTGCGGTCGGACTGGCCGAGCGCCTTGGCGTCAAGCGGGTCAACTGCATTGCCGGCAAGATGCTGCCCGACGTCGCCGTTTCGGAACAGTGGGATACGTTGCGCCAGAATCTCGGGTTTGCGGCGGCTAGAACGGCAGAGCGTGGGATCGTCCAGCTCGTCGAGCCGCTCAACACGATCGATAATCCCGGTTACATCATCTGTTCTCCCCACCGGGCGTTCAGCCTGGTGGAAGAGGTCGGTCACCCGAATCTGAAGGTCGAGTACGACCTCTATCACGCCCAGAAAATGGAAGGAAACCTGGCCACCACCATTCGCGATCACATTGGCCAGATTGGCCACGTGCAAATCGCAGACAACCCTGGCCGCCACGAACCAGGCACCGGAGAGATCAATTTCCCCTTCATGTTCCAGGTACTCGACGATGCCGGATACGACGGTTGGGTCAGCCTGGAATACAACCCGTCCGGGCGCACAGAGGACTCGTTTGGGTGGATGCGGGGGGTGTAGCAGTCAGCAGTCGGCAGTCGGCAGTCAGTGAGAACGGCGCTCGGGCATCGCGAGTGAAAAGTGCAGTTCGGCACCTGTGGCCCGATAAGTTGGAAATGTAGTTCGGGCACCTGTGGCCCGGTGAGTTGGAAATGTCGTTCGGGCGCCCGTGGCCCGATGAGTAGTCGCGAAAGAGGATCAGGACATGGCGGAGCGGGTTGGATTCATCGGTTTGGGCATTATGGGCAAGCCGATGGCTGGTCATTTGCTGAGCGCCGGATACGAGGTCGTTGCGCATAGCCGGACTCGGTCGAAAGTCGACGATCTCTGCGCGGCCTATCCCGCTGCGACTGCCGCCAGCTCCCCGCGGGAGGTTGCCGAACAGTCGACGATCGTCATCACCATGCTTCCCGATACGCCTGACGTGCAATCGGTGATGTTCGGCGGCGATGGTCTGGCCGGATCGCTGCAGCCGGGTTCGCTCTATATCGACATGAGCACAATCAGCCCGGCGGCGGCGGCCGATATCGCCGGACAGCTCAGCGAGCGAGGCGTCGCCTCGCTCGATGCGCCGGTCAGCGGTGGCGAAGCGGGAGCGATCAACGCCGCGCTCAGCATCATGGTCGGTGGATCGCAGGAATCGTTCGATCGGGCCATGCCATTGTTCGAAGTCATGGGCAAGACGATCGTCCTGATGGGTGGCCCCGGCGCGGGGCAAACGACCAAGGCCTGCAATCAGATCATGGTGGCACTGCACTACGCGGCGGCCAGCGAAGCGCTGGTTCTGGGCGCCAAAGCTGGTGTCGACCCGGCCAAGATGGTCCAGGTGCTGGGTGGCGGCCTGGCAGCCAGCCGGGTATTGGAGCTGAAGGGTCAGAAGATGATCGACCACGACTTCCAGCCCGGTTTCCGTATCGACCTGCATCGCAAAGACCTGGCCATCGCGCTCGCCGCCGGCAAAACCGAGGGCGTGCCCTTGCTGGCGACGGCCGTCGTCGATCAGCTCTTCCAGGCCGCGGCCGCCGCAGGTCGCGGCAGCCTCGATCATTCGGCGTTGATGTCGGTCTATGAGGACATGGCCCGCTTCGCGGTAAGTCGCATAGAGGTTGAGGAATAGCAGTCAGCAGTCGGTAGTCAGCCGTCAGATGGACCGTACTTGGGGTATCTTGCCGACTGGCCGTCTAGCCGACTCGTCCTTTCTTCCATTCGTCGAACGCGGCACGCGTCTCGTCATTCGGTGGATAGGTGCCGGGTAGAGCGGCGCCATCCTGGACTCGCTCGATGATGAAACGCTCCATCTCTTCCTGATCGGCTGCGGGCTGGGCGATTTCGGCCGCCAGATGACGGGGGATCACGACGACGCCTTCTTCGTCGCCCACCAGGATGTCTCCCGGGAAGACCGCGACGCCGGCGCAAGCGATCGGCACATTGACCGCTACCGCGTGATGAACCGCCAGACTGATCGTGGCCGAGCGTCCGGCGACGAATACCGGAAAGGGCATCTGTTCGATATCGGGTGAGTCGCGGATCGCTCCGTCGCTGACCAGCGCCACCGCGCCCCGCTTGCAAGCCCGCGTCACCAGGATGCCTCCTGCGTTGGCGGCGCGTAGCTCACCGCGACACTCGAACACCAGCACCTGACCCGGTCCGACCGATTCGATCGCTTGTCGCTGCGGATGATTGGGGTCCTTGAACGCGTCGACGACATCCAGGTCCTCGCGAGCGGGGATGTTGCGCAGCGTCAGCGCTTCACCGACGAATCGCGCATGTTCAGGATTGAGCGGCCGCAATCCGTTCAGAAATGTGTTGCGCAAACCCCGCTGAAAGAGCTGGGTTGTGATGGTCGCGGTGCTGGCCCGGGCCAGGGTGTCGAGTGTCGACTGTTCGATCGTGATCTCCGTCATGAGCGTTCTCCTCCAAAATCGCAACGACGCAATTCCCGGCATTGTCTGTCACAATCGCCACATTGTCAGCGCCTGCGCGGAGGAGCCAGAGGGTGAACACGAATCCCGTCAAAGCAAAACTCAAAGCCGGAGAATGGGTGAGCGGCCCCATCATCGAAGAGATCTTTTCGGTCGGCGGGGTTCGCATGCTGGCGAATGCCGGTCACGATTTTCTCTGGTTCGATACCGAACATAACATGTACAACTGGGAAACGCTTCTGACGGTCGTGCAGTTTTCACGGGCTATCGGCATCACTCCGTTGGTGCGGGTGACCGATCTCTCGTACGCCAACATCGCTCGAGCGCTCGATACCGGTGCGCTGGGGGTGATCGTGCCGCGGGTCGACACCCGCGAGCAGGTCGAGGCGGCGGTCAGCTATGCGAAATACCCCCCCGTGGGACGGCGCGGCGCCGGCGGTATGGCGCGCAACGCCTATCTGCCGAAGAGCGCCGGAGAAGCCGTGGAGTGGGGCAACGCGGAAACGATGGTCGTTGTGCAGATCGAATCACCCGAAGGAGCGGAGCGAGCCGAGGAGTTCGCCCAGGTGCCGGGTGTCGATGTCCTTTGCATCGGTCCGCAGGATCTTTCGATCAACATGGGGATACCGGGCAAATTTGATGATCCAGGCTTTATCGACACCATCGCCGGTGTGGCCAAAGCGGCGGAAAAGCACGGTCTCGCCTGTGGGATGGTCAACCGGGACGCATCGACGTTCAAGCTCTGGCACTCGATCGGATGTCGCTTCCTCGTCTGCAACAGCGATCTGAGTCTGATCGCGCAGCAGGCCACGAGGGATAGAGCGACGTTGAACGAAGCGCTGCCGAAGTAGTCCGGAGTCCGAGGTCCGAAGATTCTCCCTCTCCCGCGGTCGGGAGAGGGTCGGGGTGAGGGATATGCCCGCGGTCGGGAGAGGGTCGGGGTGAGGGATATCCCCGCGGTCGGGAGAGGGGTCGCGTCGGGCCACAGGTGCCCGAACTACGCTTTTCCGGCCCCCGGCCCCCGGCCCCCGGCCCCCGGCCCCCGGCCCCCGGCCTACGAACAACAATGATGCCCATTCTTGTGCGCGACGGGCTCCGGCAGATCGAGCGCCGGGTTCTGATCGAAGAAACCGGACGGCATGAGCATGAAGCGGGCATAGGCCACCGGCATGACCGGCCAGTCTTCCGGTCGTGGCTGATGATGCGACCCGAGCGTGTACCAGACCACGATGTCGGTATCCTCGATCGAGCGATTCTGTGCGGTGTAGGCCGGCAGACCGCCGCCGCCCGGGTGCTGGTTGGGGTAGTCCCCGGCCGCGAAGATCTCGCCGTCGGTTTGCGGGGTGACCCAGAGATGCTTCGTGATGAAGGTGGCGCGCCGGGCGATGCTCGAATCGGCTCCTGAGAACGAACCGACATTCCCCGATGGCACCAGGCGGTAACCAACTGGCTCGCCAATCCCGTTTGTCACATCCGGATTGATGACTTTCCAGGTCCGGCCACGCAGCGGGTCGACGAGCTGTTGCGCTTCGTGTTCCGTTTTCAGCACGGTTTTGACATTCCGGAATGCTGACCTGACCGGGTTGCCCGGTCCTGGTGGATCGGCTTCGCCATGCTCCTCGATGATCGAATTGGTCAACCCATCGATATCCAGATCGAGCCGGAAATTGAAGAAGTGCTGATGGATCGGGCCATAGAGTCCGGTTTCGTTCAGAAGCTGGCCGTGCACCGGCGTCTGGCCGGGTTCGATGGCGCCGGTGGAGAGAATGCCGGTCAGCTTGACCTCGCACTCGATGTTGCCGTCCTGGTAGAAGTACCAGAAAAAGCCGTAGTCATAGTTGCCGATGGTCGAAAAGGATGAGACGACCAGACGCCGCGAACGACGGATCTCGGTTTTGCCGGTCCGCCAGTTGAAGTGCCGCCAGAGCACGCCGAAGTCCTCCTCGTGCATGCAGATGGCGTTTTTCAGTACGTAGGGGTCGCCGTGGGCATCGACCAGCGCCGCATCGAAGTAGTAGATCTCGCCCAGGCAGTCGCACCCGAGTGTCAGTGAGTTGGCCAGCGCTCCGAGATTGAGCTCGCCGACATCGAAGGTGTTCTTGCGGGCATGGATCAGCGCGGGATCGCCATAGGGCACGACCATCTCGGACAGAGCGCCGCGATAGAGGATCGATCGCACCCGCTGACCGTCGTCCCAGCCAACGGTGCGCAGCACCAATCCCTCCCGTGGCGAGAACGCGACACGAAGCCGCCAGTTCTGCCAGGTCACGAGACTGCCATCGACCTCGAACGAGGCGCCCTCGGGCTGTGTGATGTCGAGCGGCCGGAGATCGGTTCGCAGTTCGCCGACATCCTCTGGCCGGTAGTTGCCCCGTTTCTGCGGAACCGGCACGACCGGGTCGAAATCGTCGATGCGCAGAATTTCCTGAGTGTTCAGGTCGAACAGAACAGCCAGATTCTCGACCGGGTGCGCGTAGCCATTGTCGTCACCGGCGCCGTCCATGACCCAGACCAGACCGCGGACATAGCGTCGCCCGGCATACTCCGTTTCATCCCCGTAGTCGCCCGTCGACCATGGATCGACCCAGATCAGGCTCATATCGGTGACGCCACGCCGGGCCATGGCCGCCTGGAAGCGCGGATCGTCGCGCAGGACGCTTTCGATACTGAAGATCTCCGGCATGGTGAAGGTCGGCTGTCCGGTCTCGATTCTCTTCCGGTCGATCACAGTCCCTTCGTCGAGCGAAACGAAGTACTCGTCGCTGCGATGCTCGACGCGATCGATGATCACCGCTTTGGCGACGCGTGGCAGACCCGCGGACGAACCATTCTCGACAGCCAGCACAGCGGCTTTTGGCGGTTCGGCCAGCTCCACCTGCGTGAAGAGGTAGCGATCCTTGCCGATGCCGTCCTCCCGCAGGATGCGGACAGCTTCGGTGAGCTCGTCGATGGAGAGAGGGTCCAGTACGTAGGTGGTTTGGTTCAGGACATCGACCATCGGTTCTTCTCTCTCCTGGTGCATTGAGCTCGTCCGGCGAGGCGATACCGCGTCGCCGCACTATGATGATATCTGCGCACCGGAAATCGGTCTTCCTACGGTGAGCGTTCGTTCCGACGATTGCTGATGCTTGGGGAGTGATGTCGACGTGGATGGGGCAGCGGCCGGCACATGTCCGGCATGGTCGCCCAGGAAAGCAACAAGCGTGCCTCAGCCGGGCTTGCAGGCGTTGGCGTGAGCAGGATTCTCGCTGTAGCAGAAGGCGCAGGTTCCCTCCGCTGCGTCGCTCCGGCACACCGCCGTACTGAAAGTGGTGCCGGGCGCACTGAAACCGCAGACGAGACCCTGCTGACACTGGCAGCCGAATCGACAGCTCCCGCCCTGACCGACCGCGCCCGTCGCAAACGGACCGCAGTCGGTTTCTCGCAGGCACGAACCGTCGGGCTGGCATGTGGCCGTCTGGCACTGTGGATTCGGCGCATCGCAGTCAGATCGCAAGGTGCAGACGAAGCCGTTGCACGCGCCGGTTTCACACGGGCCAAACAATGGGCGGCAGTCGTCGAAGGAGCAACAATTGCCTCCCTGTCGAAAGACTCCGTTGCAGCAAATGCCGCCCTGAACCGGCTGATTCTGCAGGGTTGTGTATTCGCAGCTTCCCGTTGACGCATTGCAGATGGCGGATTCACAGGGGTATCGAGGCTGGCACGCTGAAGCAGGGCAATGGTTGCCTGAACAGGTACCGCCTGTCGAACAGCTATCTACCGCCGGACAGGCAGTTCCGTTGCAGCACACGCCGCCTTGAACGAACTCTCCGTTGTTGCAACACACGCCACCGGTGACGATCGTTCCGTTCGCTCGCGGCGTATCGCCGCAGCCAGTGGCAGCATTGCAGCTGGGTTCGCGGCAGGGGTTGTTGGTTGTGCACTCGATATTCTCCGCGACGCCACACACGCCGGAAGGTGGGCATACGCCAACATCGAAATAGAGCAGACCCCCGGACCTGATGCACCGGTTGCACGCAATGGAGGTTGCGCAACAGGTGTCCTGCGCCTCGGCACAGGTGACGCCACAGCACTTCCCGAAGCAGCACGTGCCGCCGCAGGGAACGCTGCCGCCAGAACATGTTACCGGCGGGACAGTCGTGCTGGTCGTCGTGGTCGTCGTGGTCGTCGTGGTTGTCGTGGTTGTCGTGGAGGTCGTCGTTGTGGGGCAGTCGCACATGCCCGCGCTGCAGATGCAGTCGTCGAATGGACAGTCGTCATCGCTGCAGCATCCTTCGGTCGGGTCGAAACAGCTGAAGGTACGTCCCTCACTTGTCGTTTGCTCGCAACACTGGAGGCCATCGGGGCAGCAGTGATTATCGCTGCCGGAGCAGCATGAGGCTCCCGGCTCGCACGTCGAACCGGGCACGCAATCGAATCCGCGACACACGCCAACCCGGCACTGGGAAGGATTGGTATCGTGGTTGCACTCATCGTCGGTGCAACATTGCGTCTCGGTCAGGCAGATGGGGCTCCCGTCATCGAGATGGCAGCAGGCCGGAGTCGCGCCGGCGCAACAGAGCCCGCGCGTGTAGTCATTGCGGTCCGGGCAATAGGTCGCGGTCGGTGGACAGCAGGTCCGATCGAAACCAATGGCCGTCCCGCCATGGGGCGTGAAGCAGACCCCACCGCAACAGCCGCCGTCACAGGTCAACCCAGCAGGACAGCACGCTTCTTCCGCGGCGCCCGAATAGACCCGCGAAAGACACACCGCGCCGTGAACGCAACATTCGCGGTCGCAGCATTGCAACTCGCCTTCGTGGCAGCATTCTCGCCCGCACCGAGCGAATGGCGATGGGCAGGGTTCAACGGTGGTCGTCGTTGGGGCGGGTGTCGTCGCAGGAGGCGGGGACGGGGGATCGGGTGGTGGGGGAATGACCGGGCGAGTTCTCACGGTGCGAGCGTCGGCCTGTTCAAGCGATGCCGCAGCTGCGCCAAGACCGAACAACCCCTTCAGGATGGTGCGGCGAGAAGCTCCATTGGCGACGAGCTGAGCGAGATGGTCGAACCGCTTCTGGTCCATAACGGCTAAGCCCCCGAACGAGTAGGTTTTCCGCGAGCGGGCGATCGCAATGTTCACCCGGATTGTCTGGACTGCACCTGCAACCTTCACCCGAGACCCACAAAAAGTCAACTCGGAGCCGTCGCGAGGTGGTCTCTATCCCGTTTTCTCGGGACTGGCAGGGTGGTTCAACCGCGGTGGCAAACGGAGGGGGGAGATGTGCTGACACCGGGCAGACGATCAGTGAACGATAGCCGCGATCTCGATTCGCAGCCGGATGGTGAACGATGCCGGCGCCCGAACGGGCAGGGTCAGCGTCCCCTCTTCGTTCGTTCGCGTTGTGTACTGCTCGTCGATGCCGCCGCTCATCCTCACCCGATAGCACTGCTCCGCGACGAGGTGTTCGATGGTCAGATAGCTGTAGGCAACGGCTCTGAGCTCCACCGCGATGTCGCCGTTGTCGTGCGCTTGCACGGCGTCCAGAATGGTCAATTCTCTGCTGTTCGATTGTGAGATCAGGGGACAGCTGCTGGCGTCGCTCGACGGGCGCAGAGCGACGACCGCACCGGCTGGCAACGAGGGCAGGGTGAAGGTCGACTCGTCGACGATGTGAATGCAGGAGAAACCCTCTCCGTCGACTCGTCCCACGGGACCGGGCAAGGTCGCCATGAGCCCGGTGATGGCGTCCTCGCCGGTGTTGCCGGCAAGGATCGATGTGCCGTCCGCTCCCACCCGGAATCGAGCGGCTTCGTACGCATTCAACGTCTCATAGACTGCCTGTTTGGTGGCCACGCCGTAGCCATGCCGGTCGGCCGACAGGGCGAGGTACTGGACGTGCGGCAGTGAGCCGCGAGGCCTCTCCTGGCTCGCCTTTATGGCGTCCTGCGGATGATATTGAACGGTGAAGACCCCATTCGGCAGTGTGGTCTTCCGGAAGAGATCGTCGATGCGGTCGAAATCGCATTCACTCTCTTTGGTCGAGTCCCAGCCTCGCAGAGTCCGGTGCTGGGTCGTCGTCGTGACCACTGGATGAAATGGGAACCACCATCCTGGCACCGCGCCGCTGGTCCAGTTTTCGGCTCGATAGCGGGTGGAATAGGTGACCGGCTGCCCGAGCCAGCTCGCCCCGGTGTCCGTTTCGCCATATTCGATCACTTGTAGCACGCTGAATGTGCAGAGCCCCAGCAAAGCTGGGAAGTGGTCGTAGAGATAGTCCATGGCATCGAGCGTTTCTGGATGGCGGTGGAATCCGTAGTGGCGGCCCGCCGTGAGCGATTCGATGCCGAGGCGCTGATCCCCCTCACGGAAATGCTCGTACATCTCCCGCCCGGCAACGTAGATCGGCGGCTGGCCGGTGAATCCGTCGTTGTGCAGTCCGACTTCGATCAGATTCGACTGCCGGCAGGCCGCGATCCAGGTCTGGCTCGCCGATTCGGTCGTGTGTTCCGGTGAGACGACCGGATCGAGCACAACATAGGTCGCCGGGACATGGTTCGCGAGCTGCCAATCGAGCATGGAGAGATCGACGGCATCGCCCGGACTGACATCGGTGTCGTGCCGAAAGACCACCATGCCCCGGTAGGTTCCGAAACTCCTGAGCTGGTGGGAGAAGAGTCGCCCGGCAGTCCCTTCGTCGAGCGCCCAGCGGACTGCCGCGCCTACCTCGTCGAGCAAATGGGAGGGATCGACCCGGTCACGCAGCGTGTCGACGTTCATCTGTGCCTGAATGCCGCCGCCGATGAACTCGAACACCGGGTTGGCGAACAAGAGGGTGCGGTCGGTCAGAACGATGCCGTCTCCAAGCTGGGTATCCCCGCGCTCGTGTCCGTCCGCCGATTCGCCAGTCTGCCAGAGACGGCCGAGAACGCGAGAGGATGCCGCCGCCGTTCCCCGCAGGACAGGATGCCCGTGGTAACCGGATACGAGAATCTGATCGCTCCACCGGCGCACAGACGAGTCGGCGACATCAGTGGCAACCGTCCATCCGGTGTGCCCGCTGGGGACGATCGTCTCGCAGTCCGCCATGCCGATCAGGGCAGGGGGGAGATTCGTCGGTCCAGAGATGACGAGAAATCGATCTGTGCCCGGTTCACTCAGCCAGGACGTGATGTGTTGTATCGCCTCCTCGTTCACCGACCCGCAGCTGGAGAGAAAGAGCGTCTGGTACTCGGGCAGACATCCCTCACAGATGTCGCGCTCGCTGATGACATCATGTTTGATGTTGCAGCGATTGAGAAAGGTCGATGTCCCGGCCGGCGCCAGATAGGCGTACCAGCTCTTCAGCCATTCATGTGCTTCTCCGCTCGCGCCCTGAAAGGTATAGATCGCTCCGGTCTTCCTCGCTTCCTCGCGATTCGCGGCCAGTGTCGACTCGCTGAAGAGCACGGCAACGTTCTGCCGTAGGGAATGGGCCGGGCTTGCCATAGGGTTTCCTGCTCCTGGGGTCAGTGTTTGACAGCCACGTCGATCACCGGGGTTTGACGAAAGTCCTGCGATCGAATATTGTATCAAATATTTGTAATAACCCGATCGATTGGAGAAGAGTTTTCCTGGGTCGTGAGTGGTATCTGTGGAGTTCCGCTGAACAGCGGGAGAGGAGCAGTATCGTGGGAAACCGACTGGACGCTTCGGAGCGGGATTTCGATCGGAGGCAACTGCTCAAGGGCGGCATCGCACTTTCCGCGGGTGGCCTCATCGCGGCTGCAGCGGTACAGAGCGATGCGCTGGCTGCTCCCTCGTCGGGCCGGGCTGCGGCGCTCGGCTCCCTTCAGGATGAGGAGCCACAGCAAGGAGGCGAGTTGATCATCGGCTACACCGGCGATGATCCCGATAGCCTCGATCCCCAGATCAGCGCCTGGAACGGCACCTCCTCACTGGCGAACAACATCTTCGATTCGCTCATCCTGGCCGACGCCGAAACCAACTCCTACCATCCCGCCCTGGCGGAAAGCTGGGAGATCAACGAAGACGCCACGCAGTTCACCTTCCAGATCCGGCAGGGGGTCACATTCTCCGACGGAACACCGCTCAATGCGGAAGCAGTGAAGTTCTCGTTCGACAGGATTGCCGATCCGGCCACGGCGTCCAAGCTGGCCGCATCGTTGCTCGGACCGTACACCGGATCCGAAGTGCTCGATGAGTACACCGTTCAGGCGAATTTCTCGGAGCCGAATGCCGCCCTTCTCGACTCGCTCAGCCGGGCCAATCTCGGTATCGTCTCTCCATCGGCGGTCCAGGAAATGGGTCCTGATTTCGAGCGCAATCCGGTGGGATCCGGCTACTTCATCTTCGAGGAGTGGGTGGCCAATCAGCACATCAAGCTGGTCAGAAACCCGGACTACGCCTGGGCATCCTCGATGTTCACCCATGACGGTCCCGCTCATCTGGATGGTCTCCTCTACCAGGCGGTTCCCGACCTGACGGCGGCACTGGCCGCACTCGACCAGGAAGAGATTCATGTGCTCGGCGTGGCGGACTATCGCCAGCTGAAGACACTGCAGGAATCCGAGCGGTACAACATCCTCACCTACGACTATCGCGGATTCCCGTCCAGTTACCTGATGAACACGGAGAAAGCTCCAACCAACGACATCGCGGTGCGACAGGCAATCCTGCACGCGATCAATCCGGACGTGGTGGTTCAGATCTCCTTCGCGGGAGTGCCTGGAGCCGCCAGTGCGCCGTTGACCAGCAAGAGTCTCGGTTTCGATCCCGGGGTCGCGGAGATGTACCCGTACGACCCGGACAAAGCCCGGCAAATTCTCGACGACGCTGGCTGGCTCGTCGGGGATGGTGGTGTCCGGGAGAAGGATGGCGAGCGGCTCTCAGTGATCTTTATCGGATCGGCTGGCTGGGAGCCCTACGCCATTCCGGTGCAGCCGCTCTTGTCGGAAGTCGGCATCGAAATGGAGATTCGCATTCTGACCTCCGCTGCCCGAGCAGCTGCGAACATCGCCGGCGAGCACAATCTGGCGGGATTGGGGTTCTCCAGCAGCGATCCGTCGGTGCTGACCAATCTCTTCCATTCGAAGAACATCGAGAATGGTTTCGCCTGGAGCCGGTTCAACGACCCGACGCTCGACGACTTGCTGGTTGCCGCGCAGGGAGAGCCCGATATCGACGCGCGAGTCGAGCTCTATCGCCAGATTCAGACGATCATCATGGAGAACGCGCTCTGCGTGCCGCTGGTCGAAGGGCTTTCGGCGACGGTGATGCAGCCCAACGTGCAGGGGGTGACACTGGACACCCGTGGCTTCCCGTACTTTTTCGACGCCTGGATGAAGAGCTAGGCGGGCAATGGGCGCATATCTCGCCCGGAGACTTCTGCGGACGGTTTTCGTCCTCGTCGGCGTCTCCGTGCTGGTCTTTTCGATGACCTATCTCGTCCCCGGTGATCCTGTTCTGGCCATGCTCGGCGAACAGGTGACCTCCGGGGAGTCGATCGAGAACGTGCGCCGCGATCTGGGTCTGGACCGGTCCCCCCTGGAGCAATATGTCAGGTTCCTGGGGGACGCGGTTCAGGGCGATCTGGGACGCTCCTGGAGATCGAAGCAGCCGGTGACGGAGATCATCATGGAGCAGCTGCCGGCGACGTTGCAGCTGACCATGGCCGGTCTCGGCTTCGCCGTGGTGTTTGGCGTCACCATCGGCATGATCGCCGGTGTCCACCGCAACTCCTGGGTCGACCAGCTGAGCATGTTCATCGCGCTCATCGGTGTGTCGATGCCCGCTTTCTGGCTCGGCCTGCTGCTGATTCTCGTCTTCTCGGTCCATCTGGGATGGGTGCCGATCGTCGGATATGGCGGTCTGAACCGGTTGATTCTGCCGGCGCTCACTCTCGGACTGCAGGCGTCGGCCATCATCGCCCGCATCGTGCGGGCCAGCATCCTCGAAGAGCTGCGCCGGGACTATGTGACCACGGCGCGGGCCAAGGGGTTGTCCGAATCCCGTGTGTTGACCTTTCACGCCCTGCGCAATGCGCTGATCCCGGTCGTCACCGTGGTCGGGTTGCAGTTCGGCAGTCTGCTCGGCGGCGCCGTGGTGATCGAAACGGTCTTTGCCCGGCAGGGGATTGGGAGGGTCGCGGTGACCGCGATCACCGGCAGGGACTTCCCCCTCATCCAGGGAATCGTGCTCTTCGCCGCCGTTGTCTACGTTCTCGTGAATCTGGGAGTTGACATCATCTACGCGCGTCTCAACCCCCAGATCTCGGTTTACTGAGCAGGTCTGCCGTGGAGTCAGTTGCGTCGGTCATCGGACAGAGCAGGGGAGGCTCGATGCGTCAGATGACTGCCCCGCTCAGTCGTTTGACCTCCTTTTTTCGCGAGCTGGGCAAGCGACGGGGCGCGATGGTTGGCCTCGCGGTCTTTCTTATGCTCGTGGCCATGGCGGTCCTGGCGCCGCGAGTCGCCCCATACAGCCCGAACGCGCAATCGATGGAGCGCATTCTGAGTGCACCGAACCGGGACAATCTCTTCGGGACCGATCAGTATGGCCGCGACATCTTCAGCCGGGTGATCTGGGGAGCGCGATTGTCGCTGCGAGTTGGCTTTGTCTCTGTGGCGATTGCCGCCTGCGTGGGCACGCTGGTGGGTTTGCTCGCTGGATACTACGGTTCTCGGGTCGATGCGGTCATCATGGCGCTGACCGATATCCTGCTCGCGTTTCCGAGCATTCTGCTGGCGATGGCCATTGTTGCGGTGCTCGGACCCAGTCTGGTCAACCTGATGATCGCCGTCGGGATCGGCGCGATTCCGACCTATGCCCGGGTGGTGCGAGCCTCGACGCTTTCCGCGAAAGAGCTGCAGTATGTCGAAGCGGCGCGTGCGATGGGGTGCAGCAATGCGCGGGTGATGATTCGCCATGTGCTGCCGAACGTCGTCGCTCCGGTTATCGTGCTGTCGACGCTGGGCGTCGCCGGCGCCATCCTGACGGCATCGGGTCTGAGTTTCATCGGACTGGGCGCGCAACCGCCGACACCCGAGTGGGGGGCCATGCTGGCCGAAGGCCGAACCTACATCCAGGACGGCTGGTGGATCACGACCTTCCCCGGTGTGGCGATCATGCTGGCGGTGCTGTCGGTCAATATGTTTGGTGATGGACTGCGGGATGCCCTGGATCCGCGCCTGCGGACCAGGTGACCTGATACGGAACGTTCGCTGGGAAGCGTCAGAGTCGAAAGGGATCGTCGTTGATCGAGATAGAGGGCGCCGCCGGACAGACGGCAGAGATTCGGGTCATTCATTCCGGCAATCTGGTCGACGGATCAGGTGCGCCGCCGGTTCCCGATGCGGTGGTGATCATCGAGGGGCGACGAATCGCCTACGCCGGTCCGCGCGCTCAGGCGCCGGCATTTGACGATGTGCCCACCGAGTCTCGTCTCGATGCGGCCGGCGGAACGATTCTCCCCGGTCTCATCGACAGTCATGTCCATCTGACGTTCAACGCGCGCACGGAAGCCAATTCCCCGGCGGTGATCCGGCAAATCGAGACTGATGATGAGTTCCAGATCGCCATCCGAGCGGTGCAGGGGGCGCAGGCCTGTCTCTCCGCTGGCGTCACGACGATTCGTGACTGTGGCGCCAAGGGATTGGTCACGTTGCGGTTGCGCGATCTGATCGAATCGGCATTCATCAACGGTCCGAGAATTCTCGCCTGCGGCATGCCGATCACCACGACCGCCGGTCACTGCCACTGGCTGGGACTGCAGGCGGATACGGAAGAGGAAGTCATCCGCGCGGCAAGGTCGATGGCCAAAGAAGGAGCCGATTTCATCAAGGTCATGGCCACTGGTGGTGGCATGACCGACAACAGCAACATCTTCGAACCGCAATACACCGTCTCCCAACTCTCCTCGATCGTGCAGGAAGCGCACCGCCTTGGCCGCAGAGCGACGGCGCATTCTCACTCCGGCAAGGGACAGCGCGCCTGTCTCGAGGCCAGATTCGACATGATCGAACACTGCAACTGGCACTCCCCGGAGGGATGGTCGTTCGATGAGTCGCTGATGAGCGACATCATCCAGGCGGGCATGTATGTCGGGATCACTCTTTCAGGTCCCCAGCAGACCGCCGCGAAGCGGGAGACGTCGTTCGACGAGCTGGACGCCGCCCAACAGGATCGCTACCAATCGCTCCAGGAAATGCGGCACATGGGGGCGAAGATCGTGCTGCACAGTGACGCCATCGCGCCGATCACCTGCTACGAGGACTTCCCGTTCAGTCTGGTCGCCGCGGTTCGCTACGGCGGATACACCGTCGTCGATGCGATCCATGCGGTCACCGGGTTGGCGGCGGAAGCGATTGGCATCGAAGAGGAAACCGGCGTCCTCGCCGAAGGCAAAGCGGCCGATGTCCTCGTTCTCGATGGGGATGTGTTCGCCGATGTGCGGGCCATCGGCGCGCCGAAGTGGGTGCTCAGGAATGGGCGCGTGGTCGCGTCGCAGGGCTACGTCGCCGCGACGACATCCGGCGTCCCGCTGAACGCCTGATGGTCCGAGCCGGGCGATGCCGCGCTGTTGACGATGCGTCGTCTCAGAAATGCGTGAACGCCCCGGTTGTGTGCGGAACCTGGTTGCCTGATTCATCGAACATGCGGAGCGAAGCACCGCTGGTGTCCGCTTCGACAACCCGGCCGATCACCGTGACCATTTGATGGAAGTCATTTGCCGGACCGCTGATCGCGTCGTATGCCTCCTGGGATGCAGTGAACACCAGTTCGTAGTCCTCGCCGCCGCTCAGCGCCATGGACAGCCAGTCGTGGGGAAAGAGAGCGCGGACAGAGGACGCGACCGGCAGATCGGCGATCTGGAGCTCCGCGGAAACCTGGCTCGCTGAGAGGATCTTGGGCAAGTCGCCGAGCAGGCCGTCGCTCAGGTCCATCGCAGCGCTCGCGCCCGACGCCAGCAGGAGTTCCCCCAGTTCGACGCGGGGTTGTGGTTCGAGGAGTGCGTCGATCAGAGCGGGTGCGGTCGCGGCATGGCGGCGAGGGTCATCATCGGGGAGTTGGAGCAGTTTCAATCCGGCCGCGGCAGCGCCGATCGTGCCACTGACGGCGATGAGATCGCCCACCTGGGCGCCCGACCGGCTGAGAAAGCGACCGTCGCGCGTTTCGCCGACGACTGTGACGCCAATCGAGAGGCACTCAGGCGAGCGGACGATGTCCCCGCCGGCAATCAACATGCCGCTCGCTTCAGCCAACCGGGCGGCGCCTCGATAGAAGGCCAGGATGTCGTCGACAGCAACCTCGGCCTGCAAACCGAGCGTGAATGTGGCCAGCGCGGGCCGGCCGCCCATCGCCGCGATGTCCGAGACATTCACGGCCAGCGACTTCCACCCGAGCGATTCCCAATCCTGCCAGTCGAGATCGAAGTGAATGCGTTCCACCAGGGCATCGGTGGTGACCAGCAACTGTTCACCGGGGGTGGGTTGCCAGACTGCGGTGTCGTCGCCGATTCCGACCCGCATCGATGGATGGGAGCGCACCTTGGAAGGAAGTGACTTGGTGATTCGGTCGATCAGCCCGAATTCGCCGACAGATCCGACAGTCTCGCGGGTCACGTCAATGCCTTTCGATAGGTCTGCACCGTTAGTTCGGCGGTGCGCTGCCAGGTGAACATGGCGGCCCGGAGTTGGCCTTCCTCCTGCAGACTGCGGCGCAGTCCAGGGCTGTGCAGGAGCCGGAGGAGCGCATTGGCCAGTGCCTCGTCCTCCGGTTCGGTCAACAGCGCGGCATGTCCAGCAACCTCCGGCAATGCGCCCCGATTGGCCGCCAGCGCCGGCGCGCCGCAGGCCATCGCTTCCACCAGCGTCAATCCAAACCCTTCGTCGATCGAGGGGATGACGAACGCGTCGCAGGAGGAGTACCAGAGCGGCAGGGCGTCCTGTGGGATGAATCCCGGCAACCTGATGCGGTCGCGATGCTGGCTGGCGGCGATCGCTTCCTTCAGTCTGCCAGACTTCCACCCCTCGGCTCCGGCCAGCACCAGATCGTGCGGGATCTCCGGAGCGATCGCATCGAATGCCCGAATCAGTGCATCCAGATTCTTGCGCGGTTCCAGATTGCCGACTGCCAGAATGAAGGGAGGTCTGAGCCCCTGTTCTGTCCGGAAGCGGTCGATCTCGGCATCGCTGGAACGTCTGAAAACAGGATCGACCCCCAGAGGGGTGACATCGATGAGATCGGGATCGACATCCAGCAGCTCCACCGTCTCTCGCTTCGTATGCTCGGACACGGCGATGATCCGTGCCGCCTGCCCCACAGCCTGACGCACCTGTTCGGTGAGGTACCGGCTGCGGCGTCTGGTGGTCTGTTCCGGCCAGCGCAAAAAAGCGAGATCGTGGATCGTGACGACCGTGGGAACGCGGGCCAGCTTCGGCAAAACAAACGCAGGTCCGTGATAGAGATCGATCCGGTCTTTGCGCAGTTGAACCGGCAACACGGTCTGTTCCCAGGCAGTGCGCACCGCAGGATTTTCCAGGGCGATGAACGGCCGGTAGTGTGTGACCGACCGATGACTGCCGCTGTGTCCCTGAAGAGAGGAGTAGACGACCAGCTCGTCCGGGTCGAGGGCGGCCGGCAGATGGGCAACGAGATGCGCCGAGTAGTGATGAACACCCGACTGCCGCACGCCGGCTTTCGCAGACATCGTCAGTGCGCCGAAGCCAACCTTCATGCCGCGTTTCCCCGGTGGGAAGTGAAAGCGCCATAAATGGCGAGGCTACGCATGGTGTTCATATTGCATGAGAATCGGGATGCCGCGCAGCGCATGGTATTCTCGCCCTCTGGACGGAATACTCCGTGAGACGCCGGCGCACACGCCGCATTCTGAATGCCTTTGACTTCGACCAACGCGAATCCTGCATCCCTGATCTCCGGCAACGACGCGCCAGTCGCATCGGGCGGAGACGTATCGTCCGTGGCCACAGACTCGCTCACCGAGTCTCAGATCGACCAGTTCGCGACCCTCTATCCTTTCCCGCTCGATGGTTTTCAGCGGGATGCGATCGCCACCCTGATCGGCGACCGGTCGGTGATGGTGGCAGCGCCAACCGGCACCGGCAAGACCATTGTCGCCGAGTATGGCGTCTATAAGGCATTCGAGCGGACTGGCCGGGTCTTCTACACGACCCCGATCAAAGCGCTGTCCAACCAGAAATTCCGCGATTTGCGAGCCACGTATGGCGATCAGGTTGGGTTGCTGACGGGCGATGTCTCAGAAAACCGGGATGCCCGCGTGGTGGTGATGACGACCGAGGTGCTGCGGAACATGCTGCTGCAGTCCCCCTGGGATGTCGACGATGTCGATATCGTCATTTTCGACGAGATCCATTTTCTTGCCGATCCGGAGCGGGGAACGACCTGGGAAGAGTCGATCATCCTCTGCCCTGACCACGTTCAGCTGATCTGCCTCTCGGCCACCGTGACCAATGCCGACGAGATCGCCTCCTGGATCAGCCGCACTCACCGGCCGATTCGCCTGATTACCCATCTCGAACGGGCGGTGCCGCTGGCCCTCTACTACTTCATCGACAAAGAGCTGCACATGGTCATCGACCACACTGGCAGCCTGATTCGCGACTTTCCCCGCACCGGCGGCGAAGCGCGGCGGCAGGTTGGGCGAGGTTCGGGTCGGCGTCGTGCCGATGCCGGCGCCGAGGGGCCGGACGAACCACAGCCGCACGAGATCATCGACTCCCTGATTGCCGGCAACATGCTCCCGGCGATCTTCTTTCTGTTCAGCCGCAATGACTGTCAGGTCTTTGCCGAGCGCTTGGCCATGATGCGGCCGAATCTGGTTTCGCCGCAGCAAGAGCGGCTCATCGACGCCACGTTGAACACCTATCTGGCGTCGCTCCGGCCGGAGGACCGCGAACTGGAGCAGGTTCAGCTGGTGACAGCTCTGGCCCGCAAGGGAATCGGTTTCCATCATGCTGGTTTGCTGCCGGTGCTCAAACAGCTGGTCGAGCTCCTCTTCTCCCGGGGGCTGATGCAGGTCGTCTTTGCCACCGATACGCTGGCCCTCGGCGTGAATATGCCGGCCCGGACAGTGGTCATTGGCCGGATGAGCAAATGGGATGGCCGCCGGCGCCGGGTGCTGATCCCCAATGAATTCCAGCAGATGGCTGGGCGAGCGGGCCGGCGTGGGATGGACGCGTTCGGGCATGTCGTTGTGCCTTATTCGCCCTGGTTGCCCTTCCGGGAGATGCTGGAGATCGCCACCGGGCCCCTCGAACCGGTGCGTTCGGCGTTTGCCGTTCGCTACAACACTGTGCTCAATCTGTGGGATCCGCCCGACGGTGAACGGGTCCGCTCGATGCTGGAGCAGAGTCTTGCCCAGTTCCAGACCAGCCAGCGCATTCGGCTGCTGGAGGACGACGTCATCGAAATCGGCGGCGACATCGCCGGCATTCCCAAAGGTTGCCTGATCGGTCTCGATGGGGGGGACGAGCTCCTCGAAGACTATCGGATGCTGATATCGACGCTGCAGACCTCGGAGCAGAAGCTGCGGAGGCTGGAGGAAGATCGCGTTCGTGTCGAAAGCGCACTGGAGGCGGCGCCCTGGCCCGAACCGGGCCGCCAAACGCTGCGCCGCGTACTGCGCGCCGCGCCGGTGGGGTTGGTCGTTCACGAGCGCGCTCTCGGCTGGGGCATCTTCATGGGGAAGGCGCTTTCCGGCGTTGGCACGTTCCTTTTCGGTCGTGACCTCCATGTCATTGCCGAGTACCGGCAGATCGACTACGTCACCGATGGCAAGGTTGTCGATCTGGCCTCCGCGCTCACCGAGTTGACCGCCAACGAAGACAAGGAAAAGCGCCTCTCGCTGAAGGAGTCGCGGAAGATCGCCAAACAGCTCAAGGAGATGGAGCTGCCCGATCTCGATGCGATGCGGGCAGAACACCAGGAGCGGGAGGCCGAACGGGTTGCCGCTGAGCTGGCGCGTCTCGATGAGGTTGTCGGCGAAGCGAGCAGCCAGCGGGAATCACTGATCGCCACCCGCGATCATCACCCCTGTCACCGCTGCCCGGTCCGCAAGGAGCATCGCGCGCATCTCAACCGAATCGACAAACTGGAAAAAGAGCGCAATCTCCTGCGCGACATCCTCGAGCGGGAGCAAGAAGCCGAGGATGCCCGCATCCGGGGCGTGATTCGGGGTATTCGCGAGGTGCTCGACCGGTTTGGTTACATGCATCGCGGTTACCCGACGGCCAAGGCCGATATGCTTGCCGCCGTTTTCGACAACGACGCGCTGATTCTTTGCGAGCTCGTCGATCGAGGTCTCCTCGACCGTCTGGCGCCGGAGGATCTGGCCGAAGTCTTCTCCTGGTTCAGTTTCGACCGCGACTTCCGCTATGCCAATCATCTCGTGCTCCCGAACGAGCTGCTGACCATTCGCCGCCGTCTGGAAGACATCGAGCACACGATTCTGGGTGAAGAGCGAGATCATGGGCTCTTCATCAGTGAGGGACACAATCCCAGTTTCTATGGCGCTGCCCGGGCCTGGGCCATGGGACAGACGATGATCGGCATCACCGAGCAGATCCAGCTCTCCGAAGGTGATCTGGTGCTCACCTTCAACAAAACCATCGACCTCCTGCGGCAGGTTCGTGAGATGCTCGAAGACGTCCTCCCCGACCACCCCCTCCGCTATACCCTCCGCGAAGCCGAGCGCTTGCTGCGTCGCGACATTGTGGAGCAGTCGCTGACGCTGGGGTTTGCGCCGATTGTGGATGGGGACGAGGACTTGGGGAAGGCGGAGCAGGAAATAGGAGATGGGAGATAGGAAGGGGTTGGTGGACAGCCCACACGAAACACTATTTCCTGTTCCCTATTTCCCCATTCCCCACGCCCCATTCGTACTACCATAGTGGCAGTTCCTGGCGCGTCGTTCATGCTTTCCGGAAGCGGTCATGATGCATCCGTCAATCGAAGCCCATCGCGATGAGATCATCCTGCTCTGCGAGGAGTATGGTGTGGCGCGGCTGGAAGTCTTCGGCTCGGCGGTGAGCGGTAAGTTCGATCCGGATCGGAGCGACGTCGACTTCCTGGTCGAGTTCGGTGACCACTTCAGGTATGGAGGACTCCTCGACTTCAAGGAAGCCCTGGAGTCGTTGCTCGGGAGAGAAGTGCAGCTCGTCTCCCGAAAATACCTTCGCAATCCCTATTTCATACGTGCTGTCGAAACGACCAAAGTTCCCCTCTATGCTGCCTAGAAGCCCGAAGCTGCTCTGGGATATCCACAATGCCGCAGAGTGGATCCTTGAGTGGGCCGAAGGGAAATCCGTTGCCGAGCTCTTGAACGACGACTGGTCGCGACTCAGTGTGGAGCGGCTTCTTGAAATCCTCGGTGAGGCTGCACGCAGGCTGCGAGACTACGATCCCGAAACGGCCGACAGACTGGACAGTCTCAACCAGGCGATCGCGCTGCGAAACATCATTGCCCACCAGTATGACGGTATCGATTACGAGCGAATCTGGGAGATCATCCAGCAGCATCTCCCTGGACTTCGGGACGAAGCTCTGGCACTCCTTGAAGAGGCGGATGTGTGAAGTGAGTGTGTGTGATCGGTGTGTCACGCGATCATAGGGAGACTCCGCAATTGACAGATTTCGTTCTCGCTGATAGCGTACCTACTCAGAAGACCGCAAAGGCTTCGACGAGGACGAGTAACCGGCGCGAGCGGTGCAGAGAACCGCGGTAGCTGCGAAGCGGGATCGGGACCGCCGGTGAATAAGACCTCCGAGCTTCGCTCCGAACCGTGGCGTGCCACGCAGTAGGCGGCGACGGGGGTGGGCAACCACCAATCAGCTCCCGTTACAGGGCTGCCGGATCGCGACAATGACCACAACGCCGTCCGGAAAGCGCGTGGCGATGCCAGTCGCCGCGAATTGGGGTGGTACCACGGGCCTGACGCCGCTCGTCCCCACAAGGGGAGAGCGGTTTGTGTTTTCTCCGGGTTGGGCGTCACGTTCCGTTTGCTCGTAGCGCGGGAGGTGACCATGGTCAGGCACGAACACCCCAATCTGGTTCCTGTGCCCGATTTCGACATCAAGCGATAGGCGCCGCGGCATCTGCCGCCGGCGCCGGAACAGACCGGCTCGTTCCACCGGGGAACGAGCTGCCCACGTCGTTTGACCGAAATCGGAGCTCAGAATCATGATCCATATCACTCCTCCATCGACCCCATTCCTCTCGGGCGCCTACACCGCGATGATCACGCCGCTGCGCGGCGATGAGGTCGACATCCCGGCTCTGCGCCAGATGACCGACTTCCAGATCGAGCAGGGGATCAGCGGACTCGTTCCCTGCGGCACGACCGGCGAATCGGTCACGCTCACCGACCGTGAGTACGATCTGGTCATCGCTACGGTGATCGAGGCAGCCGGAGAGCGAGTGCCGGTGATCGCAGGTACCGGCACCAATGACACGCGGCGGACCATCGAACAGACCCGGCGGGCAGAAGAGGCCGGCGCAACGGCGGCTCTCGTAGTGGTTCCCTATTACAACAAGCCGACGCAGGAGGGGATGTTCCGGCACTTCACTGCCGTCGCTGACGCCACCGATTTGCCGATCGTCCTTTACAACGTTCCCGGCCGCACCGGGGTCAATATGAGCGCGGAGACCACTTTGCGCCTGGCCGAGCACCCGAACATCGTGGCGGTGAAGGAAGCGTCGGGCAACCTGGAGCAGATCAGCGAGATCGTGATTGGCGCACCCGAGGGATTTGCCGTCCTGTCCGGGGACGACGCGTTGACACTTCCTGTCCTGAGCGTCGGCGGTCATGGCGTCATTTCGGTGACGTCGAACATCGCGCCACGAGCCGTATCGGAGCTGGTGGAACTTGGTCTGAGCGGTGACTTCGCCGCAGCCCGGACGCGCCATCAGCATCTTTTCGGGCTGAATCGAGCCATGTTCTTCGACAACAATCCGACGGCAGTCAAGACGGCCGCGTCGATGCTGGGGCTCTGTTCGGCGGAGCTCAGGCTGCCGCAAGTCGAGATGTCGGCCGGGAACCATGCACGGCTCGGCGAGGCGATGACCGCTTTCGGACTAATGAGCGTGCAGGCGTTGGCAGCGGACTAATCATGATCAGACTTGGCATCGGTGGTGTTCAGGGACGGATGGGGCAGGCGATCTGCGCGTCGGTGGCGTCGGTGGAGGGGATCGTTGTCACGGGCGGGGTCGTGCGGGAGGCGATCGCCGCCCATGCCGGTGACGTTCTTATCTCGGATGATCCGGCGGAGCTGGTCGGAACGATCGATGTTCTTGTCGATGTGTCGACTCCGGACGGGGTACTGCGCAACCTGGTTGCCATGCGACAGGCATCGGTGCCCTATGTCTGTGGCGTGACTGGTTTGTCCGATGAGCACCAGGACGCGCTCATGGCCGCTGCCGTTGACATCCCGGTGCTTCTCGCTCCGAACTTCAGCGTTGGTGTTGCGGCGGTGACCCGGATACTCGAGCTTGCCGCGACGCTTCTCGCCGATGCCGATGTGGAGATCGTCGAAACCCACCATCGCCGTAAACAGGACGCGCCGTCCGGCACCGCTTTGCTCTTTGCCGATGCGATCGAACGAGCCCGTTGTGCAGCAGCACAGCGAGTGCATGGCCGAGAGGGCGTCGGTCCTCGCCAGCTAGGTGAAATGGGTATTCATTCAGTGCGTGGCGGAGGCAACTCCGGCGAGCATCGCATCCTCTTCGCCATGGATGGAGAGGAAGTCGCCATCGAGCATCGGGCGCTGGCCCGTTCCACGTTTGCCGACGGCGCCGTCCACGCGGCCCGGTGGATCGCCGGAAAACCACCCGGCCGCTATACGATGCAGGACGTGATCGAGCTCACCGTGCCGGAGATGTAGCGGCAACGCCTGCGTTGCTCGTCGTCAGAGACGAGCGAGGCAGGCCTCGCCGCTACCTCCTGACGAGAGCCAGGCCCTCACGGAGTCAGCACTAGGTCTGCTGATCGGCCGGCAACGCGCCGAAAGACGGGCAGGGCCCGTTCGACCATCGCGTCATTCGCGGTCAGGGAAAAGCGCACCCATCCCGGCATTTCGAAGAAGCTGCCGGGCATGACGAACACGTCCTCCGCGGCGAGTTGCTCGGTGAACGCCAGATCGTCGTCGTTCGGAGCCCGGCAGAGCACGTAGAACGTCGCGGCTGGCATCGTTGCGGTGAATCCCGCGTTGCGCAGTCCGCCGACCAGGAGATCGCGTCGCCGTTGCAGCTGATCGATGTCGATCGACAGGCTTTCCAGTTCCGCCAGACTGTGATGGAGCAGCGTGTTGGGCATCGCCCAGCCGGTCATCATCTGACTCATCACCAGGGCATCGCGCAGATCTTCGCGACCGTGCATGCCAGGCGGCATGGCGATGTATCCCAGCCGCTCTCCGGGGATCAGCAGCGTCTTGCCGTAGGTGTAGATGAGAAACGTATGCGGATAGAACGCCGCGGGAGAGGGAGCCGACCCGCCGTCGAAAACGATCCTCCGGTATGCCTCGTCGGAAAGAAGGTAGATCGGTTTGTCGCGACCAGCCGACGCGCGGGTCAGCACCGACGCAACGTCCTTCAGCCGCGATGGAGAGGCGATCGTCCCGGTTGGATTGTGCGGCGAGTTGAGAATCACCGCCTGCGTGCGAGGCGTGATGGCCGCTTCGATCGCCGCTGGATCGATCTCCAGTGTCTCCGGATTCACATCCACGCGAACCGGCATCGCCCCCGCTGCCTGGATCAGTGCGCGATAGAAGAACCAGGGAGGGCTGATGTAGATGACCTCGCTGCCCGGCTCGATCGCCGCTCGCATCGTCACGGACAGTCCCGCGAACGCGCCATTCGTCAGGACGATGTCCTCCGGTTCGAATACGACGCCGGTTTGATCGCCGATCGATTGCGCCACGACAGCCTGGGAAGCGGGAACGGCGATCTTGTAGGCGTGCCAATCGGGAGATTGGGGCGGCACTGCTCTGCTGAGCGCCTGAGTCACGCCAGGGAGGACCCCGTCGTGAGGATTGCCCAGGACGAAATCGGAGATGCCCGGCTGGCCGGCTCGTTGCGACCACCGTGATGTCGACATGAAATCGAGGAGACCGTGAAACTCGGCAAGCGCAGTGCTTGCCAGATGCGACATCGTATTCATTTTTGCCTCCAGTACCAGAATGATGTGCTACGACGCTGGAGAGCGATGGTCCTCTTAGTTGCTTACCCGATAGTTCGGCGCTTCCCTGGTGACGATGATGTCGTGCGGGTGGCTTTCTCTTAGTCCCGCAGCGGTGATTCGAACGAACCGGGAGTCACGCTTGAGCGCCTGAATGTCCGGAGCGCCACAATAGCCCATTGCTGCCCGCAGGCCTCCAACTAACTGGAAGATCAGATTCGAGAGGGGTCCCTTGTAGGCGACGCGTCCCTCGATACCTTCCGGAACGAGTTTATCGGACGCAGCCCCTTCCTGGAAGTACCTGTCTTTGGAAAAAGAGCGCGCTCGCATCGCGCCGATCGAGCCCATTCCCCGGTATTCCTTGAAGCGCTCGCCCTGATAGAGCACGACTTCGCCGGGACTCTCCTCGACACCTGCGATCAGACTGCCGAGCATCACCGCGTCTGCACCAGCGCCGATCGCCTTGGCCACGTCGCCGGAATACTGGATGCCTCCATCACCGATGACCGGCACGCCGTGCCGGGCAGCGGCTTCGGCACAATCGAAGATCGCCGAAATCTGGGGCACGCCTGTGCCGGCGACGACGCGAGTCGTGCAGATCGATCCCGGACCGACTCCGACCTTGATCGCATCAGCTCCGGCGGCGATCAGGGCCTCGGTTGCCGCGCCTGTCGCCACGTTGCCGGCCATCACCGCCACGTCGTAGCGTTTCTTGATGGCCGTCACGGTTTCGAGCACACCTCGCGAATGCCCATGAGCGGTGTCGACCACCAGGAGGTCGATCCCGTCGTCGACGAGTGCTCCAGCCCGCTCCATGGCGTCGGCGCCGACGCCCACGGCCGCACCGACGCGCAAACGCCCTCGCGAGTCCTTGGTGGCATTCGGAAACTGGATCTTCTTCTGAATGTCCTTGACCGTGATCAACCCGGTCAGATAGCCATGTTCATCGACGACCGGTAGTTTCTCCACCTTGCGCCGGTGGAGGATATCGCTGGCCTCGTCGAGCGTGGTACCGACCGGCGCAGTGATCAATCCCTCTTTCGTCATCAGGTTGGAAACGGGTTGTTCGACATCGTCGACGAAGCGGAGATCGCGGTTGGTCAGAATGCCGACCAGCCGGCCGTCTTCTTCCGTAATCGGCACGCCTGAGATGTGATATCGCTCCATCACGGCGAGGGCGTCCGCTACCCGCGCATCGGCGGCCAGCGTGACTGGTTCGACGATCATGCCCGATTCCGACCGCTTGACCTTGTCGACTTCGGAAACCTGGTCGGCGATCGACAGATTGCGGTGAATGATGCCCAGTCCACCTTCGCGGGCCAGCGCAATGGCCAGACGCGCCTCGGTAACGGTGTCCATCGCCGCCGACAGGATGGGGATGTTCAGGTCGATGCCGGGCGCGATCGTTGTGGCGGTGCTGACGTCGGCGGGAATGACGTCGGACTGCGCCGGGATCAGGAGGACATCATCGAAGGTCAGTCCGGTTCCCGCGAACTTGGCGTGCCGGTTCGGAAATCCGCTCATCAGCTCGTCTTCGGCAACCAGCTCGCTGCTGGTGCTGAGGAACCCGTTTGTGCGACGGGAGGTGCTGGTTTCTTCGGTAATGCTCATCGGGTGGTGCTCCTCTCGCGCGTTGTTCGAACCTACTGTAAATGAAGATCGCCTGCTTCGGTGTTTCCCGCCAGATGGGCGAGAGTGGGTTGTTCGATACCCAGCCGCTCCAGCAATTCGGCGGCAAAGAGCTCGTACGCCGCCGCGCCGCGCGATCCGGCGTCGTATTCGTCGATCGACTGGCCATAACTCGGCGCTTCCGCCAGCCGGACCGAGCGGGGCACGATCGTCTGGAACATGCGTCGCGGAAAGAAACGGCGCACCTCTTCGACGACATGGGCGGAGAGGCGCGTGCGGGCGTCGTACATCGTCATCAGAACGCCAGCCACATCGAGATCGGGGTTGAGCGACCGCTTGACCAGATCAATCGTGGCAATCAGCTGGCCCAATCCTTCCAACGCCAGGTACTCGCACTGAATCGGCACGACGACGCGAGTGGCGGCCGACAATGCGTTGACGGTCAACAAACCGAGCGACGGTGGGCAATCGATGATGATCAGATCGTAGCGGCCGGCCACGGTGTCGATGGCGTCGCGCAACCTATAGGAGCGCTCGTCGAGATCGACCAGCTCGACTTCGGCTCCGGCGAGCGAGGGGTTCGCCGGAAGAAGATCGAGACCGGGGCGAACAGCCGGAATGATCAGGTCGGCGGCGGTGACGTCGCGGACCAGGATGTCGTAGACCGTGCTGTCGAGCGCGCGCTTGTCGATTCCAAAGGAAGATGTGGCGTTGCCTTGCGGATCCATGTCCACGAGAAGCAACCGGAGTCCGCGACGCGAGAGGATGGCGCTGGTGTTGACAGCGGTCGTGGTTTTTCCGACCCCACCCTTCTGATTGGCGATCGCCAGGATCACCGGGTAGGGGGAATGGGCTTCGGGGCGAACGGCTGGGTTCAATGCCTTCCGGTCTTGCTGAGCGCTGAACTGTGACAGTGCCGCGCGTCCCGGCTATGCCGGTGCGCGTAATCTGTCGATGGTAGCACGGACAGGGGAGTTGGATGGCGTTTGAGTGCATAGTAGATAGTAGAAGGTGGATGGGAGATAGCTTGGTGTGCGGAGTGCTCGAGAGTAAGAGGGGCTAGGGCCGATCCGTGTCCCCGGCCTTCCATGAACTACGCGAAATCAACTATCAACTATGCACTATCTACTATGAACTACTCGGTAACAATCACCTCAGTCCCCAACGGAGCCCAGCCGTAGAGGAACTCCGCCATCTGCAGCGGCAGATTGACGCAGCCGTGACTCATGGGGTTGCCGAAGTTGTTATGCCAGTAGGCGCCATGGAGGGCTTCCGCGTCATAGTTGAAGTACATGACGTTGGGGACGTCTTTGACCACGTAGGCTTCCTCGTTCGCCCGGGCCCCTGAACCGGCTTCGTTCGCCGCTTCTTCGCCCATCGCCACCACGGCGCCGCTCGAATCGACCGTTCCCGCCATATCCTGCTTTTTCAGCTTGTAGCGGACGTGGAAATGACCCCGCTCCGTATTGTTTGGCGCCAGACCGGTGCTCACCAGCGTCTGGGTGACGATCGTGTCCCCCTGGTAGGCCGTCAGCAGTTGCTGACTGATGCTGATGTGAATCGATCGCTTGCCGGGTGCATAGAGATCGCCGAGTGGGTTGGGATTGGCCACGGTGTAGAACAGGGACTCATCGTAAACAGGAAGTCCGGAACTCGATGCCGGCGTCAGGTCGATCCCCAGATGCCCGGCCATCTCGGAGCCAAGCGGCGCCAGCCGCACACCCGTTTCCGGATGCTCCATCAGGATCGCTCCCTGGAAATACTGGATCGTCAAACCGCGCTCGCGCACCGGCTGGCTGATCGGTTCGCCGAGGTAGTAGTAGCCCTCGTGGGTCACGTACCAGTCGTAGAACGCGCCGGAGATGGTGTGTCCGGTTGTCTCGGACCATGTTCCGCCGGCGTTGATCGCCGCTGATGCCGTCACGCCCGAAGGATCAACTGATTTCCAGGCGGCGGATCGACGATCGCCACCACCATTGCCGCGGCGGCCATCTTCCCGGAAGGCGCCCGCCCGGTCATCGAGAATGCGCTGGCCGACGGGCATCAGCGTGACCGATGGCAGATCGGTCCAGACCATTTCTAAAACGAACTGGAAGATGCCGTTTTCGAACGCCTGGCTATAGAGGCCATTCCCCGCGGCAAATGGTTCCGAAATCGGCAGACCATACACGGATTCCCCGCCATTGGCGCGCCAGTAGTCGAGGAAATAGCCGCGGAGGGTGTGCTCGGTCTGTGGGAAATAGACCTGCAGGGAGGTCTGCCCCAGATCGCCCGGCAGATTGACGTTGGCGAACTGTTCCAGATTCGCGTTGGCCGCCGCGACCGGAGCAGATTGGAGAGGCAGAGCCGCCGGGCCGAAAAGCGACAGCGCGAAGAGCAGCGCAACCAGTCGAGTTTTCATCGTTGAACAATCCCTCTGAATTCGTCGTCCGCCGGGTGTCGCTGGCGACTGGCCCGAGTCCTATCTCTGTGTCATCGAAACCGAATTCAGGAAGGGTTTTCGATGACGCTGCGGTCTCACTAGACTAGCACGGAGACAGCCAACTGACTACCTTGAGAAGATATACGTACACAATGTACGTATAGATCCGAGGGAGAGAAGGAAATCGCCGAGTGTTGGGACTCCCTATGCTCCCCGGACCTCGTTGATCGCTTTCCTGATCTGCTCGGCCGCGCTCCTCGCCGCCGACGCGAAGTCACGATCCTTGCTCACATAGGTCACGCTGCGAGAAGCGTTAGGAATCAGTCCCAAACCGTTGGCATCGACGCCGACTTCCACCGTCGCCCGGAGATCCCCCTGCTGCTGACCGATACCGGGCATCAGAATGAGCTGGTCGGGGCAGATCTCCCGGACGCGCCGCAGGTGATCGGGATAGGTGGCGCCGACGACCAGACCCACGCTGGCCGGGTTGGTGTCGTTCCAGACCCGCGATCGGGCTGCGACCCGTTCGAAGAGAGCCTCCCCAGGACCTTCTCCAGCAACGGGGACATCCTGGAATTCGCCGCTGCCAGGGTTGCTCGTTTTGCAGAGCACGAACACGCCCCGGCGCTCATCCGCCATGAACGGGGCGAGACCATCTTCTCCCATATAGGGAGCGATCGTGACGGCATCGAAATCCCACGCGCCGAAGAGCCCCGTGACATAGCTGGCTGATGTATTGAAGAAATCGCCCAGTTTGCAGTCGAGGATCACCGGAATCGATGGATCGATCAGCTTGCGTGTCTCCACAAGGGCGTGAAGGCCAGGCAATCCGTACGCCACATAGAACCCGAGATTGGGTTTGTAGGCGCAGACGAGGTCCGACGTCGCATTGATGATCTCGCGATTGAAGTCGACGATCGTCTTCGCAATGTCATCGGAGACAAGGTGCCCCGGGTAGCTCTCGATTGCGGGATCAAGCCCGATGCAGAGGAGCGAATTCGCCCTTGTCGCAGCCGCGTCGATCTTCTTCCGGAACGTCATTCGTGCCTCCCGCGCTCACGCCAATCAGCCGCAGCGCACATAGCGCTGGCGACAGACATGCGTCACATACCGTCCGGAGAGAGAAGTGTAGCGTATTGGGAAATGGGAAATGGGAAATGGGAAATGGTTGATGGGCAAAGGGCAAAGGGCAAAGGGCAAAGGGCAAACGGCAAAGGGCAAAGGGCAAGAGACAAGAGACAAAGGGAGGGAAGAGAGCAAAGGGGAAGAGAACGAGAACCCTCTCCCGCGGTCGGGAGAGGGCAGGGTGAGGGATATTCGTCTTGCCGTCTTGCCGCCTCCCCGTGCTACACTGACCGGGCTTTCGCGGGAGGGTGGAGTTGCGGGTTCCTTGTGCACATTGGGGGACCGCATGACGAATCTCTGGCCGCTCGCGTACACTGCGTTCCCCGGCGCATTTTTCTCTTGTTGAACCGATACCCCGCACAATCCGGTGGCTCGCCGCCGCGTGGTGGATGCGACGAATGACAGATACTGCTTCAGTCGGGGGACGAGGGAACGAACGCATCGACGATCCGATGCGCATCCCCACGCTCAAGGATGTCTACAAGGCTCGGCAAATCGTCGATCGCTACTTGCCGCGCACACCACTGATTCCCTCCCCGGTCCTCTCAGAAAAGCTCGGTTGCGAGCTCTACCTCAAGTGCGAGAATCTGCAGCCGATCGGCGCATTCAAGATTCGCGGCGGTATCAATCTCCTCGCCAATTTGCCGGAATCGATTCGCCAGCGTGGCGTTGTCGGATGCTCGACCGGAAATCACGGACAGTCGATCGCCTGGGCGGCCCGGCAATTCAACACCCGCGCTGTCATCTATATGCCGGAAATCAGCAACCCGGTGAAGGTCGAGTCGATGCTTCGCCTGGGAGCCGAAGTGGTTTTCGAGGGGCATGACTTCGACGCGGCAAGACTTGCCGCCGAGGCTCGCGCTGAAGCGGAAGGTCTCTACTACGTTCACTCGGCGAACGAGGCTCGTCTCATCGAAGGCGTCGGAACCTACGCACTCGAAATCCTGGAAACGGTTCCCGATCTCGACTATCTCTTCGTGCCGATCGGCGCAGGGAGCGGCGCTTGCGGATCGGTGATCGCCGGCAAGGGGATCAATCCCGATCTCAAGGTGATTGGCGTGCAAGCCGCCGGCGCTCCGGTGGTGCACGATTCGGTCAAAGCCGGACAACTGCTTTCCTATGACACTATGGCAACCTTCGCCGAAGGGCTGGCGACTCGGGTAGCATTCGAGTTGCCGGTGCGAATCATGCGAGAAGGCATTGACGATATCGTGCTGGTGACGGATGCTGAAATGCGTCAGGCACTCGTGACGTTGTTGTTCTCACACCGTCTGCTCGCTGAAGGGGCTGGTGCAGCATCCCTGGCGGCGGCAAGGAATCTGGCGGATACCTTACGGGGGAAGAAGGTGGCGGCAGTCATCAGCGGCGGAAATTTCCCACAGGATGCGTTGCGTCAGGCGCTGGATGAGGAGCGACCCTGGTGACACGCCTCAAGTCGATGTTCTCCGCGCGCGGTCGCGACGAAGCAAATTGCGAAGCGATCTTCCAGATCGCCCGGGAGGTTATCGAGAACCGCCGGTCGATGCAGGGTGCGCTCAATGAAGTGCGCCATCCGGCGCTCCTGGACAGTCTCTCCGATGCCGATTTTCGAATGCTGGATGAGGCGATCGTCGAGAGCGCCGACGAGTATCGCGAATATGCGCTGGTGCTCGCTCGGTTGACGCACGCCGCGGCCCGGGCCAAGGGGTTCGATCGGCAGATCGTCGACGCCGCGCTGCGGCTCGATGCCTTCCTGCCGCTCGACGATCCAAGCCGCGAACGGGAACAGCTGCTGCGCGATGCCTACGTCATCGCCCAGCGGGCCGGTTACGCCAAAGGAGGACGGGCCACGCTCTTCCGCCTCGGCGAACGGGCGCTCGCCGCGGATGAATATGACCGGGCGAGGGGAATGTTCCTCCAGCAGCTCGATATCGGCGACGAATCGACCGACACCGCCGCCGATGTCGATGCGGCAATCATGCTCGGCGATCTCTTCCGGCGGGAGGGGGACATCGTCACCGCGCAGAGCTACTACCGGCGCGCCGCACGGTCGGCCCCCAAGACTGACTATCAGCGAGGCGTTGCCGAAGCCCTCATTCGGCAGATCGAGCTTTTCAACAATTCCGGTGATGACGAAACGGTCATCCAGCTTCAGAAGCAGGCCTTGGACGCCGCTCAGCAGACATCGGATATCGGGTTGCAGTCGCGCCTGGTCCTCTCGCTGGCGGAATCGCTGGCCAGAGCCGGTCGTCTCGATGAGGTGATCGACCAGCTGGAGGACGGCGTGGAGCTGGCCCGCGCAATTGGCGACCTGAGCGTCGAAGGCGAGTGCCTGCAGGCGCTGGTCGAAGCCTATGGGCAGCAGGGCAATCTCGTTGGTGTCGCCAGGCGGCAAAGCGAGCTCTTGCAGCTCGAGGAGCGGCTCGGCAACCGGGCCGATGCGGCCAAATGGGCGGCCCGGCTCGGCGTCACCCTGATGGAGCTCGACCGTCCACAGCGGGCGGTGGAAGCCTATGCCCGGGCTCATCAGCACGCCCGGTCGCTCAACGATCCACGCATCGAGCAACGCGCTCTCGGCGGGATGGGTGTGGCCTATACCGCGCTCGACCGTCCGGCCGACGCGCTGGAAAACCTGATGCAGGCGCTCGAAATCGCTCGGCAGACCGGCGACATGCCGCGGCAGGCCCAGTGGTTGGCCAGCATCGGTCAGGCGCTCTGGAACTTCGATCAGCCGGAGGATGCGCTCAACGCCCTCAATGAGAGCCTGGCGATCGCCCGGCGTATCGACAATGTACCGCTGCAGTGCGAGCTGTTGACGACGCTGGGCGAGGTGTTCGATGCCACGGGGCAGGTGCCGCGGGCTCGCGAGTGCTACCACCGGGCGCTCGATCTGGCCCGTCGTTTGGGCGACAAAGATCGCCAGATCGAGCTGATGACCGCGCTTGGCACGATCGCAGCCCGGTCGAAGCAGTCGTCGCAGGCCAATGCCCTCTATACCCAAGCTCTGCAGCTGGCTATCGAAGTCGGCGACCGTGCGGCGGGCGCTCGATTGCAGGGGAGGCTTGGCCGGCTGGCGCAACAGCAGCGAGACTGGCCGAAGTCGCTCGACCATTTCCGGCGGGCGGTTGATATCGCCGAATCGATCGATCAACCCACGTTGACGAGTCAGCTGCTGCTTCACCTGGCTGGTGCGCAGCATGCGGTTGGTGATCCGGCCGCTGCCAGCTCGTATCGGAGAGCGCTGGCGCTCTCCCAGCAGATCGGCGATCTCCATCGGGAAGCGCTGGTCCGTCTCAATCTTGGCATTCTGCTCGGCACCGATGGCCACCGAAACGAAGGTCTCGACCATCTCTATCAGGCAGCCGATCTTGTGGCCGAGCTTGGTCCTGGCGGAGCCGATCTGGCCACGCAGATCGAGGAAGCGATCGTCCGGCTGGGCGGCAATCTCGTCGCGCAACCGAGCGAGTTCCATCTGCCGCCAGAGCGATCATTCCATTTCGGATCGGTGGGCGATCAATCCTTCGCCCCTACCCGGGATGATGAGTTCTACGCCGAGGCAACGCTGCCACCACGGTAGCGCATCGCATTGCACTGCGGTCCGGCTGCCGCTTCGGCGACACGGGGCCTTTCTCGTTGTCATGGAGTCTCATGAATCCATGGCCGACGCCGACACTACCTCGCACTTCGCACCGAATGACGCGAATCCTTAGCCGATGCTGCTATCCCCCTTGTAGTTGCAGACCCCCGTGTCTGCCTTCCTCTGGGAGATGGCGGCAATGCATCACCTCGTTTCCCATGGAAAAAGCAGACACGGGGGTCTGCAACTACAGGGTGAGCAACGGCGCTGCGAAGAATGTCATCGTTTCCCATGGAAAACGCAGACACGGGGGTCTGCAACTACTGGGTGATCAACGGCACAGCGAAGAATATCATCGTTTCCCATGAGAAAGCAGACACGGGGGTCTGCAACTACTGGGGGATCAACGACGCCGCGAAGAATGTCATCGTTTCCCATCGGATTGCAGGGTGGACGAGACTATCGTCTCGATCGCTGCCTGGGATTTCAGTCCGGATCCGGTCAACACCATGACCGTGCCGGTGCTGGCCGGAACACGTCCTGATTCGACCAATCGCTCCGCCGCAGCCACGGCCAGCGCCGACGTCGGCTCGATGAAGAGTCCCTGGCTTGCCGCCAATCGCGTCGCTGCGGCGATCTCCGATTCGGAGAGCGCGACTGCTCCCCCGCCACTGGCGCGCAATGCGGCCAGCACCTCTCTGCCCCGAACTGGTTTGGCGATCGACGCACCTTCTGCAAGCGTCGGCTGGTGAGGAAACGTTTCGACGTCGATCGCGTCTTTCTCTAGAGCCGACACCAGAGGGCTGCATGCCGCGGGTTGCGCGGCATAGATCCGGGGCATCCGGTCGATCTCTCCCGCGGCATGAAGCATGGAGAATGCCGAGAACGCGCCAAGAATGATGCTTCCCGAACCGGCGGGAGCGATCAGCGCTTCCGGGGCATTGTGACCAAGCTGCTCCCAGAGCTCGAACCCGATTGTCGACACTCCCGCGATGAACCAGGGGTGCCAGTTGTGGGACGCATAGACGACGCCCCTCTCCGGGTCATGCGCTCCCTCGGCCGCGCTGGCGACATCGGCTCTCGATCCCTCGACCCGCACCACGGTTGCTCCGTAGGCGGTCGCCTGGATCAGTTTGCCGGACGAGGCATGGGCGGGAGCGTAGATCGTGCAGGGAATACCCGCCCGGGCCGCATAGCCGGCCAGTGACGCCGCGGCGTTGCCGGACGAGTCCTCGACCAGCCGCGCGACGCCAGCTTCGGCAAAGGCATTGACCAGCAGTGCGCATCCCCGGTCCTTGAATGAGGCAGTCGGGTGGCTCGATTCGAGTTTGGCGCCGATGGTCGCGCCACCGAGGTCGAGGCTGGTCAGCGGAGTCGGTTCTTCCCCAAACGTGATGCGCGGTTCGATGGAAGGAAGTGCAGCACGGTACCGCCAGATGAAGGATGTCGATCGGTCCAGATCGGCAACGCCGAAACGGGTTGGCGCGCGCCAGGAGACGGGTCCCAGACAGTCCGGGCATCGCCAGGCAGTGACCGGGAGGAGGCGTGAGTCGTCACACCGCTCACAGAAAAGGCAATTCGGCTGGGTAGCTGACGAATTCATGGCAATTGTGTCGATTCGACAAGTCGAACAGGTTCGCTTCGTGCCCGGAATCAGATTCCCGGCACAGGTGGCCGATTGTATACTTGACGCTATCCGCAAGTTCGTCACCGACGAGCGCCGTTGCACACGTGAGCGGATCCAGAGCACCGCTACATCGATACTCTCCATCCCGGAGAGGGAGGTTGTCCGATGACATACGTCATCACCCAGCCGTGCATTGGAACCAAAGACGCGTCCTGCGTCGAAGTTTGCCCGGTTGACTGTATTCACTCGACGGACGATGCCGAGCAGTACTTCATCGATCCGAGCGAATGCATCGATTGCGGCGTTTGCGCCGAAGTCTGCCCCGTTGAGGCGATCTTCTTCGAGGACGATGTTCCCGAGCAGTGGAACGCGTTCATCGAGCTCAACAAGCTCTTTTACGCGCGCTAGGTATCCTCGGCTTCCGGCGTGGCGGCGTTGTTCGCCGCCGCGTCGGCAATTGCGCCAAATGGCATGACCGGCAGCTCGGCTTGCCAGATTCCATCGTTCGCAATCCAGTAGACCACCCCCTGCGCCTCGCTGACGAGCAGGTCGGTCATCTCCACGAATCCCTCATGCGCTTCGCTATCCAGCCGGCCATGCTCGTCGGGGCCGAGCAGGTATGTCGCAACCTCGTCATCCTGGTTTTCCCAGGCGATCAACCGTCCTTCGGCAACGCCCGCATCGGCGATGAAGACGAGCTCGTTGGAGGTGTCGTAGGCAATTGCCCTGGGGTCGGTGAGGGGAGTTGTCAGGGGGAGGTTGGTCTTGCCCACCACGTAGCCCTCCTTGAGCGCATAGAGATCGCCATTGGCGTAGAGGACATGAATCTCGCCGTCGATGGCGATGCCGATGGGACCCTCGGGGAGAATCTCGCTGTCCCGCTGCAGCCAGAGCGATGTCTGACCCGATTCGGGGTCGATGAGCACGATTTCGGCGCTATCCAGGTCGATGACATACAGGCGACTGCGGAAAACGGAAGCGTCGTTGTCGGCCATCCCAAACCCGGATGGCCAGCTGGGAAAGACCGAGGCGAACCCGCCAACTGGATCGCCATAGAAGTAGGAGGCGCCCGGCGAGGTCATCGCCAGCGTGGTGATGTCGCCACCACCGGCAAAGAGCGAACCGCTCGATTCGGATGGCACCAGGTCCGGCAGCGCGACCAGGCGCCGTTCGTCGACGTCGATCGTGAAAATGTCGCCGGCCAGGAGATAGATCACGCCGGCGGCCTGAATGAGCGACAGATCGGCATCCCGCAACGACTCCGGAATGATGCCGATGCGGCGAGGATTCTCCAACCGGACGATCGAGTTCAGGTAGTCGTTTGCCGCGATGATCTGGAGCCGGAGACTGACCGCTTCCGGTGACTCCGCATCGTCGCCCCCTTCCCGGTCGAGCAGGGTGTGGGCGCCGGGAAGAAGCGCGTTGACCAGGTCGGTGTCTTCCGCGGCAATCGCATCGGCAATGGCCAGACTGTATTCACCGGGCGACGCGCTCTCGGGATAGATCCGCTCCGGCCGGTTGGTGATGGCGAAATAGGCGCCGACCGCAAAGAGCAGCAATGCCGCAACGAGCAATGCCAGCATCCGTGCTGGCGGCACGCCGCGAGGGAGTCTCGATCGCAGTGCGCTGGGCGTACCGCCGCGGCTGGTCGACCGATACCGGTGCAGCGCGTCCGAACCGGGTGGACGCTGCAGGAGTTTGGGGCCTCCCGAGGACTGGCTGGTCCACGAACTCTGCACCCGGGTCTGCATTTGAGCAGCGGCTTGTACCTGCTCTGCCGGCACTGGTGGAAGAGGCTGGGACGGATCGAGCGCGATTTCAGGATCGGGCGGAGGTGGTTCGTCGGTCACCTCCAGCCAGATGAACGATCCCGATGGTCCCGCCGCCTGTTCCAGCGACTCAGCGCTGTCGAAATCGGCGTCCGCCGATTCCCCGACTGCGGCCAGCAGCGCGAGGCGATCCCCTGGACCGAGTGTCGATTCCATGATGCGCGGACCAGTCTCGGTCGCCGTGGATTCGGAGGGGGGAAGATGTGTGGCCTCCCCATCCTGGTAGAGCATGGCTCGGCATGGGTCGGTGACGGCCAGGAAGAGGTGGTCGTCGTCGAGAACGGCCGCCGCGATGCCAATCGACGCCCCACCTGATCTGGCGCCGGTATCTTCCTCGATCTTCGTCCGAATGGCGTCGATGGCTTGCATGAGCGCCTGCGCCGGCTCGGCCAGCGACGCGCGGAAAAAGGTCGCAGCCAGCTCTTCGAGGAGGGCATCGGCGTTGATGTGCTGGTGATTGTGAGATGCGCTGATGGCGGTCACCCCCATCATGCGCCGGTTGCCCCATCCCTCCTGGCGGTCGACCATGCCGGAGGTGAATACGGGCGGCATGTCACGACGCTCGCTCTCGGGCGTCGATGACGGTGATGGCGTTTGCGGGGAATCGTCCGCCTGCATCTGCTGAACCGGGCGAAGGAGGAAAGGGACTGTTGACTGCCGTCATCGCGAGCACCGGCAGTAGTTGAGCAAGCTCACTGGCAGTATAGCCGCCCCCGGAGAGGGGAGTCACTTCGATGCGGACCGAACCGGGCCCGGCATGCGAAACTGACGGCATGATCGATCAGTCGTCTGCATCACCAACACCTGAAATCTCCGGCAACTGGGCGCGTGTGGCCAGAGTCGCTGTGCTCCTCTCCGGTTCGGGGCGGACGCTGGAGAATCTCCTCGGCGCCGCTCATCGGGGCATCCTTGACTGCGAGTTCGTCGCGGTCGTCAGCTCGAAACCCGACGTGCGTGGGCTGGCGATTGCCCAGGACGCGGAGATCCCGGCATTTGTCGTCCAGCGCCGTGACTTTCTCTCGGATGAGGCATACACCGAAGAGGTCGAAGCGGTGCTGGCCCCGTTTTCACCCGATCTGATTCTGCTCGCCGGTTTTCTGCGCAAGCTGGTGATTGGCGACAAATGGGCGGGACGCGTTCTGAACATTCATCCGGCGCTGCTGCCGGAGATGGCGGCTGCGGCTGGCAAGGGATTCTACGGGGACAAAGTCCATGCCGAGGTGCTGCGTCGCGGCGTGTCGGAATCGGGAGCCACGGTCCACGTTGTGGACAACGGCTACGATACCGGCCCGGTGGTTGACCGGGTTGCCGTGCCGGTGCTGGGAGGGGATACGGTGAGGTCACTTGCCGACCGCGTGTTCGCCGCGGAATGCGATCTCTACCCCCGTGCCGTCAACGAATACATCAGAAAACACTGCGATTGGCTGCTGGTTTGACAGAAATCGCGTACATACGCAGAAAAATCACCGGTCAAAGCGTCTTGACACCTTGACACCATACGCTGTGCAGGATGATGATACAAGCGAGTTTGACTCGCTAAGTACTGACACTGTTTGCCCGGCGGGCCGGGGTGCCAGTTCTCGCGAGCAGGCTGGTGACCGTAATGCTGACGGCGGACGGCGCCAAATGCAGGTCGGTGTGGGCAGGCGTGGGGAGTGGAGGTTCGTCTATGGATATTCTCGTTGGTCTTCTGATGCTCTTGGCAGGAGCGACGCTCCTGCTGTCGGGGCTGAGGGTTTTTGCCATCATGCTCCCGATTCTCGGGTTCATGGCCGGTATCTCGCTCGGTCTGGCCATCATGTACTGGGCGTTCGATGAGGGCATTCTGTCGACGGCCGCGGGGCTCGTCGTCGGCATCATCCTCGGCATCGTCTTTGCCGTGCTGTCGTATCTCTTCTGGTATGTCGCGGTGGTGATGGGCGGCGCGATGATCGGCGCCTCACTGGGCGCTGGTTTGATGAACCTGTTCGGTGTCAACACGAACTGGGTCATCGCCGTCGCGGCGATCGTTGGCGGCATCCTGGCGGCGTTCCTCACGATCGCGCTCGATCTTCCCATCTACTGGGTTGTCGTCGTGACCGCGTTCAACGGCGCTGCATGGGTTATCGCCGGCGTGCTGTTGATCTTCGACAAGCTCGAGCGCAGCGAGCTCGGTTATGGCACTGTCTGGGCCATCATCGACGAGAGCCCGTGGTGGCTGATCGCATGGGCCGTGCTGGCAGCGGTTGGTGTTGGCGCTCAGCTCACGCAGATTGCCCGCGTGGTTCTGCCCTCTGATCCGTGGACGAAGACCCCGGCGCCGCAGATGTAGGCAGGGGCCTTTGGCAAAGGGTAAAAGGCAATAGGCAAAGGAATGAGGGCTGTCGCATGACAGCCCTCATTTTCGTCGATAGTTGGGGCGGGCCACAGGTGCCCGAACTACGTTTCCCAGTGCCCAGTGCCCAGTGCCCAGTGCCCAGTGCCCTTTTCCTACGACACCCAATACCAATTGGCAAACTGGGCCGTCAGGAGAATGAGAAAGACCGTCGAAATCGCCAGAACGGGTAGGCGCAACCATCTCGGTTTGAGCAGGAGGGCAATCACCACGAAGAGGGGGAAGAGAGTCAATCCGAAACGGGGCATGCTCATCAGTGGATGCACGGTCGAGGGGCTGAAGAGCGGGATGACTAATCCGGGAATCAGATACGCGGACTGATAGAGGGGCAGCATTCGGAGTCCGACGACCGCCAGACCGATGAAGAGAACGGTCATCGCCAGCTCGAGCGTATCACTGTTGGCCGCTGCCAACCGGAACGCCGGATCGCTCAGCGTTTCCCAACGAGGATTCTCGTTGAGCTGCCGCAGCCAGCTCCAGTCAGCGCCATCCACCTGCCACACATTCGTTTGCCCATACTGGGTCAATGTCAGCTCGCAGCCGCTCACGGCGCACTTCATCGTTTCCCAGGGCCAGGCAAATGTACGGTTCCATTGATTCTGCACGTCGATGAACTGGCGCCACGACCCTTGCTTGTCCTCCAGGTGCCAGCCAAAAAAGAGTGGCCCCAGCGCGGGCATGCCCACGGCGATGATCTTCGGAAAGAGATTGCGGAGGTAGAAGCCATACTGCTGGATGAAGAGCACCAGGAGCGGCAATCCCAGAAACACGCCATATGACCGGGTCAGCGATGCCAGCAGACCAAGGACTCCGGCGATCCACCATCGTTGGATCCTTGCCGCGTAGAGCGAACCAGCGGCGAACATCAGAAAGACCGACTCGGTGTAGACCGCCGAAAAGAAAAGGGCTGTGGGGAAGAGCGCCAGCACCCAAAGCGACCGCCGGGCGATAGTCTGTCCGAAGTCGAGACTCAGCAAGCGATAGAGAACGATCAGGGCAACGGCGAACGCCAGATTGGCGATCAGATACCCGGACGTTTCTTCTGGCAAGCCGGTGATTCGGGAAAGTCCGCGCATCGACACCGGCAATGCCGGCCAGAAGGCCGCCACGGCATCGTCATAGGCATAGCCTTCGATGGCGATCAGCCGGTACCAGAGTCCGTCCCAGAGGCGTAGCGGTTCGACAATCTGCGCCTGCCACCCTGAGAGGGGTGGCGCATCGGTGCCATATGGCGGCGAACCGCTGTTCATCGTGCCGTAACGGTAGGCGAGGAATGCCGCGGCATTGACGATGACGAAGTGTACGAGCCAGACGAAGAGCGGAAAGCCCCACGGCTTGGCCAGCTTCGTTCTCGCTGTCGCCGCGGCTCGTGGTGTGGACCGCGGCTGGGTCGAGATCGGGAGCGTGTCGTCGGCGTCGAATGATGCTGAAATGGGTCGTACAGAAGCAGACATGGGCTAAAGCATAGGTTGGTCAGTGGGCAATTGCGAAACCGGATGGTGATTGTGAACGGCGGGTGATGCGAGTCTGGTCGATCGATCATCGATGTTAGGATGATCGCAGGAATTCTGATCCCTGACAGGTATACGACGAACAAGGAGAAGCCGATGAGCAGTCATCAGATTTCGATTGGCGCCGATGTTCGCACATCCGATGGTGAATCGATCGGCAAGGTGACGAGACTGGTGGTCACGCCGGACGATCACAAGCTGACCGGATTCGTCGCGGACCGGGGAATCATGGATAGCGGCCGTGTCGTCGATCTGACCGAAGTGGCGACGGCGAGCGAGCATCTCATCACGCTCACGATCTCCAGTGCCGACGCCGAGGACCTGGCCGGTTTCGCCGAACACTCGTTTATCAATGTCACCGGCTCGCAGGATTCCTGGATCAAGCTGGGGCCGTCCACGGGAGATGTTCCCGGGACGGGTGGGGGATCGATCTTCCAGACACCGTTGCCGGTCAATGCCGAAATGCGATCGATCGGCGCGCTCGAAGGTTCCGAGGTGGCGCTGGGTCATGGCACCGACGTCGTCGACAAGATCGGCAAGAAGATCGGCGAAGTCGACGAGGTCCGCATCGGAGAGGACGGCAGCATCGCCGGATTCGTCGTCCGGCAGGGGCTGGTCTTTCATCACGATGTCTACGTGCCGATTGGGTGGGTGGCCGGCGTCACCCACGAGCATGTGCGCCTTAACGTCCTGAAGGACGAAGTCGAGGCATCCAAAGCATAGGCGTGTATCCACGCCGCGATCGGTGTCGCGGCAACGCAGGCGTTGCCCCGGCGGCGTGGACGGGCGAGGCAGGCCTCGCCGCTACACATGCCGCGATCGGCGCAACGGCCAACGCCGCCGTAGATGTAGCGGCAACGCCTGCGTTGCCCAATCGTCGCCGGCAGACCGACAGGAGATGAGGAAACCGTGACACGAACAGGACTCTCGACCGAACAGCTCGTTCAGACAGCGATGGATCACTGCATCTTTCCGCTGGCTCAGATGGAGGAGGTTCGGGCGAAGGGGCCGACGATCTTCGTCGAAGCCGAAGGAGCGCACGTGACCGATGTGCGAGGGCGGACCTATCTCGACATGATGGGCACGCATACCCGGGCGAATTCACTGGGATACGGAAACCAGGAGATCGCCCAGGCCATCTACGAACAGCTCGCGACGCTCCACTATGTCGGTACCGCGGACAATCTCTCCGAACCGGTGATCGAGCTGTCGGCGAAGATCGCGTCGCTGGCGCCGGGTGATCTCTCCCGGGTGACCTATGTCAGTGGTGGGTCGGAAGCGGTGGAAACCGCGATCAAGATCGCCAGGCAATATCACCTCAACGCTGGCCGCAAACCGCGCGCATACAAGATCATTTCGCGCTGGAATGCCTATCACGGCGCCACGATGGGCGCGCTTGCCGCCACCGACTGGCTCGGCACCCGGCATGTTTCCGAACCAGGGATGACGGGCTATTCCTTCATTCCCGCGCCGACGCACTATCGCAATCCATTCGGGATGGATGACGCCACGTATGAGGCATTCTGCGCCGACTATCTGGAGCAGCAGATTCTGCACGAGGGGCCGGAGTTGGTGGCCGCGTTCATCGCCGAGCCGATCATGCAGCAGCATGGCGTCCAGATGCCCTCGCCGTCGTATTTCAAACGGGTTCGGGAGATTTGCACGAAGTACGACGTGCTGCTCATCGCCGATGAGGTGATTACCGGGTTCGGGCGGACTGGCGCCTGGTTTGCGTCCTATCACCTCGATCTCGAACCAGACATCATGACCATGGCCAAAGCGTTGACCGCCGGCTATATGCCGATGGGCGGGGTGATCACGACTGCGGCAATTGCCGACGCCATGCCGGTCTTCCGCCACGTCCATACCTTCAGTGGACATGCGGCGGCCGCAGCGGCGGCATTGACGGTCATCGGCATCAAAGAGCGGGATGGGCTGGTCGACAAAGCCAAGCGGGACGGGGAGTACCTGCATGCCGCGCTGCGGGAAGTGCTGATCGACAAGCCGATCGTCGGCGATGTGCGTGGCATCGGCATGTGGCACGCCGTCGACTTCACGGGGGACAAGGAGTCAAGGGAGCGATTGCCAGTCGATCGGACGAAAGCCATCGTCGCCAAGATGCGGGAGAAGGGCGTCATCGTTTCGGCTATCGGAACGACCGCGTTCGAAATGGCTCCGCCCCTGATCTGCACGCGGCCCGATTTCGACCGGACGGTTCAGGTCGCGGCCGAAGCAATCGACGAAGTTGCTGCCGAGATGGGACTGGCATAGCGCGACAGCGTCATTCCGAGCGGGGCCGAGGAATCTCTCCGTGATCGCACGCGTGATTGTCCAGCACAACCAGCGCGGTGGTCGACGAGAGATGTCTCCGCTTCGGTCGACATGACGCGGTCACAACTCCTCGGGAAGCGAGACACCGGTCAGCTGCTCCAGCTGGCTGATGCCTTCCGCAGTCTCCCGAACGCGCCAGACTTCGTCCACGGCGGCGCTGGTTTGCACGTCTTCGACGTGGCTGATGACGAAGAGCTGCTTGAATACGCCTGACTCCGCGATCAGTTTCTGCAGGGTCTCCATCAGGTTTTCGCGGCGCACCCTGTCCAGAGAACCGAAGACTTCGTCGAGCACGACAAACTGGGGCGGCGTGGCCGACTGCCCACCGATGAACTGGGAAAGCGCCAGCCGGGCGCAAAGCGCGATGACATCCCTTTCGCCTCCCGAGAACTGGCTCAGTGGGAAGGAATCGTCCTCGCCATCGAAGACCTCGATGCCGAAGTCTTCGGTGAATTCGATCCGGTCGTACTTGCCTTCGGTGACCGACGCCACCAACTGACTGGTGATCTCGGCGATGGCCGGCGTCACCGTCCGGGCGACGTATTGCTCGAACCGGGAGAACTCCCGGTACATCCGGTCGAATTCGTCGGCAAGACGCTGGGAGTCGATCGACGCCGACAGCAACCGCTGCAATCGCTTCTCTTCCTGCTCGATGCTCGCCAGAGAGTTTTCCGCCCGGGCCAGCTCCCGCTCCGCCTGGTTGAGCTCAGCCAGCCCCGATTCATAGCTCGATTGCAGCAACCGTTGCTCGGCGCGAGCCGCCGCCAGCGCATCCGGCTGGAAGGCCAGCACTTCGATCGCCGCGCGAACGGTCACGATCTGTGCCTCGGTCGACCGAGACTGATTTTCGGCGGTCGCCAGCGACGCCTCGATCGTCTCCCGTGACGCAACCGTTTTTAGCAGGACATCGATCTTGGCCACCGCATCGCTGGCGATCCGCCACTCGCCGATATCCATCTGGTGCCGTGACTGGTCGTAGTCGAACGGCCCGATCGACGCCAGATCCCGCTCGACCTGGGTGTGATCTGCCTGGTTGGTTTCGTAGTCGCGTTTCAGCTGGCGAAGGAGCGGCGCTTCCTGTTCGCGGTCTCTTGCGGTCTGGAGCGACGCTCGAGCCGCGGCGATATCACCCTCGCTCGGCGCTTCAGCGCGATCGAGCGCCGCCAGCAGCTCCTCGAATTGGGCTCGGGTTCGTTCGAGCTGCGCTTTCGCTTCGGCAATTGGTTCCTCGCTGCTGGCCAGGCGGGAGCGCTGCCGTTCCAGCTCGGCCAGACGCGACCGCGCTTGATCGATGCGAGCTGCGCTTTCGGCGACCCGCTTTTCGGCTTCGGCGGCTCGTGCGTTCAGCTCCCCTATCTGCAGGTCGAGGCTTTCGACCTGCGACTGCAGCGCGGCGACATCCCGCTCCAGGTCTTCAGCGAGATAGGGGCGACCGCAGGTTGGGCATGGTTCGTCGAATCGCCCGCTCTCCAGCCGTGCTCGCAACCCTTCGAGCGTCGCGCGTTGTGTGGTCAGCGTTCCGACAGTGGCCATTGCCGCTGTGCGGTCGCTCGCTGCGGCATTCCGGTCCTGCTCGGCCTGATTCAGCGATTCCTGGGGGGGGTCCGCGCTGATGGCCGCGATCGCGGCCGCAATGCCGGCGACTTCGTTGTCATAGCGAGCAGCGCGACTCTGCTGCTCGTCGAGGGAGCGGGCCAGGGCGGAACACCGTTCGAGCTGGCTCAGCCTCTCCTGCAATGCCGATGATTGAATGGCTGAGGCTGCTTCGATCAACTGGTCGATACCGGCGGCGATCTGGTCAGCCGCCAGGTCGCCGATCGCTCGCCTCGGCTCTGGTTCGAGGCGAGCCGCAACCGTGTCGATCGTTCCGAAGATCGACTGGGCCGACTGATCGAGCGCCAGGAGCCTCCGTTTCAGTTCTCCGGCCCGTTCGGTGAGGGTGCGTTGATGCTCGTGCTCGGCCACCGCTGCCGCCAACGACTCGGCGCGCGCCGCGAGAGGCTGCAGTTCGTCGATCTGCTTGTCCGCCAGGTCGATCTCGATGACCGTTTTGCGATTTCCTTCGATTTCGACCGCAGTCCGGGCAAGCCTTCCGGTCAGCTCGGTTTCTTCCAGACGGAGGGCATTGAACCGGTTCGCCCGCTCTTCTTCCGATTGCGCAACCGTTCTGGCAGCTTCGAGGCTGGTGAAGAGATTTGTGAGGCGCTCCTGGATCTGCCCGGTCATCTCTCTGGATGTGCCGACCTGCTGCCCGGCAACCAGGCGTTCCGCTTCGAAATCGCGACCCTGCATCTGGTCGTCATGGAGCCGCCGGTGGTGAGCGGCATCCTGCTGCTTTTGTTGTCGTTGCTCACCGATCGATTGCTGGGCCAGCCGGATCGTTTCCAGACCGAGGAGCTTGCCCACCTCACGACGGCGCACCGCATCGCTCATCGACCCGAAAAAGCTCAGCTCTTTCTGCCGGGTGAAAAAGGTTGCGACAAACGCTTGCTGCGAAAGGCCGAGCAGGTTCTTCGCCACATACTCGGTGACCTGCCGGGTGCCCTGGACGACCGGGTTTTCCGGCTGGCTCGACCGATAGATCGATGCCGTCACCGTTCGCAGTCCCAGTTCCCGCTCGATCTCCCATCGCTCACCGGTCAGCGGGTGCTCCAGCGTGACCTTGACGCGCGGTTTGCCTCCCAGGAGACGGGGGCGGATTTCGTCGTTGCGGATGTAGGTTGGGTTGTAGAGACACCACTCGATCGCTTCGAAGAGGGTTGTCTTCCCGGCGCCGTTGGGTCCGATGATAGCCGCCATCGACTGCTGGGCCGGCTCGAATGTGTGCGGCCCGGCGAACTGACGGTAGTCTTCCAACTCCAGAGAAACGAGATTCACTCGGCGCCCTCAGCAGTGACCAGCGCGTCGATGGCGATCTGCGCTTGCTCGAGTTCGCGGCGGCCGATCTCGGCGAAGGACGCGGCAAACGACTCGTCGTACTGGTTCGTTTCCTGTCCCTCCGCAATGAACGCCGTGAAGAGTTCGAGGAGATTGGCCGACGGCATACCGGGGCCTCGCTCGACGAAGGGCGACGAGCCGATGCCGGCGCCGGTGACTTCGACCGACCAGACCAGCCCGTCGGCATCCATCCGGATCAATGCCTCGGCATGTCGCCGGACCGGCCGGGGGATGTCCTTCATCACAATCCGTGTCATCGCGGTTGGCTCGGCCAGCAGTTCCATCCATTGCAGGAGATGTTCGGCGATCGCTTTGCCATCCAGCTCGGCAACCATGCCGGCTGAGAAGTCGTAGGTGACCATGGGCCGGGCGTGTGGGTTCTGGATGTGCTCGACCGTGGCCGGAGCGCCCACATCACCCAATGTGGCGATGGCATAGCCCGGCGCGATTGGTTCATCTCGCCAGGTGATGCGCTCGGTCGATCCGGCGTACCAGGCATTGTTCCGGACCTGACTGAACGGGTGATAGTGACCGAGTGCGATGTAATCGAAGGCGCTGTCCAGCAGGATCTCGCTGATCTCCTCTTCGCCCGGTTCGTGCATCTGGTAGGGGAGACCCATATTCGGGACCAGACCATGGACAACCAGGATATTGCGACGTCCTTCCACCGGGAAAACGGCCGGAGGCTCGGGATTTGTCATCCGGCCATGTGGAACGAGGGTCAGGAGGAGATCGTTTCGCTCATCTTCGATCAACGCCTCCTCGTACCCGCCGCAGACCGTGATGCCCGGCAGCGCCGATTCCAGGAGCCCGAACACCGACCCGGAGACGCGCAGGCGGGGGGTGTCGTGATTGCCCGCCACGATGTAGGCGGGAATACCGGCCTGCTCGAGCTTGCGAAACTGGCGAATAGCCGTGGCGATGGCGGGATAGACGGGCCGGGTGTGATGAAAGAGATCGCCGCTGTGGACGACGAGATCGACCTGTCGCTCGATCATGTCGTCGATCGCCCAGGCGAATGCGTTTTCGATATCGACGGTCCGTTGATTGCGTCCCGTGACCGGATCGGCCTTGGTCAGCGCCCGGTAGCCGAGATGGGTATCGGCCATATGGCCAATCGTCACCGGTGTCATCGCCGGAACCGCTCAGCATCGCGAGCCTGCCGGATGCCGTGCTGGATCATCGACCAGGCGGTGACCCGTGTTGCGGCCGATGTTCCTTCGACCGATCTCATACGTTGTTCTGTCTGCGCGCAGATTCGCTCGATCGATTCGGCCGACAGTCCGTCAGCCAGCGTTCTCACCTCCCCCTGGGTGGGGGTGTCGTTCGCCGGAAAGCGTTTGGCCAGGCGATAGAGCGCATCCGCCGGGTTGGAGATCGTGACCGGAATGTCCTGCTCACCGTTGAACACCCGCTGCCCCGCCATGCCCGGAATCACCGGCGGCCGCGGAAACGCGCCGAAGAGGGGCGCCCGGAAATGCGCGTGCCGGACGAGCAATCGCCCCTTGGGCAAGCCGAGCAGTTCGGCTTTGGTCGTTTCGCTCAACGACCGGTACGAGGCGTTGATGATCTCCTCGTCACCGACCCGGCCATAGAAGGAGGTGCCGCAGTTGCCCAGGATTTCGGCGTCGACCTTGGAGCGGAATTGCTGGGCGCCGAAGAGCACGACATTGAGGTGGCGGCCGCGAGCAGCGATATCGACCAGCGTGTTGCGGAGTGATCCCTCCCCTCCGTTGGGTGCGTACTTGTTCAGCTCGTCGACAAAAACGATCAGTTTGTCGACGCCGAGATTCTGCTCCTCGGCCATTTTCCAGACGCGGTCGATGATCGAAGTGACCAGCAGTTCCTGGACATTCGAGTTGCAGTTGGCGATGTCGATGACCCGCACTTCCTGGTTAGTGAACGAGCTGTCGGCCCGCGGCAGATTGCCGTAGTCGACATTGCCGTCGGTCAGCAGCCCGTTGAACTTGCTGGTCAATCCGTTGAAGCGGTTGAGCGCTTTGAGAATCGTTGCCTTGTGGTGTCCCTGCCATTCGCTGCCGCCGGAGTCGTCGAGCTGGGCCAGCACTTCCCGGATTCTGTCGCTCAGCGCGTTGAGCGAGGTGATTCCCTGCCGGTCGCGAAACTCCGCGATCAATCCCCACATCTTGTCGTCGAGATCGCCCCGGTCGAAGACCTTGTGCGGCATGTAGAGGAGGGGTTCGAGACTCCAAAGGATGGGGTAGACCCGGTCGCGCTCGCCAATCGCCGTGCGCAACGTGTTCAACCGGTCGTGATACTTCTCGCTTCCCAGATTGACGACGCTTTGATGACCGCCGCCCGGCTGCTGACCTGGTTTGAACGGAGCGAAGATGCGCAGATTCTCGAACGGCTCGATCTCGAGTCCGATCGATGCGTAGGCGCGGAAGTCGCTCTCTTCCAGCCCGGAGAATCCCGCTTTCCGATAGGCGCCAGTCAGCTCTGGAGGTGGCACGGCGGATTTGTCCAGCCAAACCAGATCGGGTCCCTTGACATTGAAGAGGAGCGCCGCGACCGATTTGCCATGCTCGGCCATCCGCTGAAACACAGCGCTGGTCAGAAAGAGGGCGTGGCTGGTTTTGGTCGCCAAACCGGATTGCCCGGTCCAGTTGGCATGTCCCGCTTCTGGGCCGAGCAGATATTCCTCGTCCAGCCAGAGTGGGGAGCGCTGAAATGCCGTATTGCCTCGCTCATCGATGACGACATCGCCCTGTTCGTCGATCGCGGCATTGCCGTTGGTGTGGAGGAGCGCCGGGATCGGCACGCCGGAGAACTCCTCGACCCCCAGGGCGTAGTCGATTGCTTGACGTGTAGCGAAATAGACCGGTCCCGATACGACGGGGCGCTGCGACACCACATCCTGGCGCAGATGTCTGGTCCGCAGCACGTGCACCTCGAAAACGAGAATCTCCGGTCTGCGGGTTGGTGGTTCGGCGTCGAGTGCTTCCTCCAGATGCCGGTCGAAAAAATCGTCCAGGAAGCTGCGGAGATCGGAAAAGCGGCGTGGTTCGTCGACCACTCCGATTACCGCCGCTTCCTCGGAAAAACCGACCACGATATGGCCGATATCGAGCGAAAGCTGATCCTCTCCGGCCCAGAAGTAGAAGACATTCGAGCCAGCCGGTTCTTTCTCGCTGGAGACGACCCGGCCGATGACGCCGTGGCGCTGGTCGATCATCGAGGCGAAGGTCGCGATCGGCTGATCGAGCGGACTCTCGGCCCGAAACGCGGACATATCGATGTCGATCACAACGTCTCCGGTGGTCATGCCGCGCGTGCTCCCGGCCAATAGCGTACTTCCCGGGCCAGATAGCGTTTCAGGATCTGCTCCAGATAGTGGATCGGATAGATCAGCGTGGGCCAGCGGGCGTCATTCGACGCTCGTGGCCGGCGTTCGGCCAGAATCCAAGCGGAGAGGAGATCGACTGGCGGAAGCTCGCTGGTATAGGTCACCTCGACCCGCACCAGACCGTAACGCGGATCGCGTCCCTGCGCGTCCCAGAACCGGAGATACCAGACGGCATAGGAGCCCCCGTGCCGGCGGTCGTTGACGCGAAACATCGGAGTCCGGTGACCGGCAGGCATGCGAAAGAGCTGATCGGCATACTCGCCGGTGATGTACTGGCGATTGAACGATTTGACCAACCCGACCGTCTGGGGAACCGGTTCGCGGAGCGCGCCGTCATAGACGAGCCACGACCCATCGGCGGGCGGGTCGTGGCTCCACATGCGGAGCAGCTCTGTTTCTCCTTGCCGCCGCAGCCGCCGGGATGCGGACATCGCTTCCCGTTCGAGACCGATGTAGTCGTCCAGCGCCGCGCGATAGGCGGCATGGTCGTTAGCGAGATGATCGAGGGGATCGACGATCGCGGTCTCCGACGTTCTGGCCGAAGCGACGAATTGGCCAATGGCCGGCGACTCGGCTTTCTCCGGCACGAGCCATGAACTATTCAGCTTCAGCATCCCCGGAACCAGCTGCAGATCGATTGGTGAGCGTCGTTCGAGAACTGCCGCTGCCGTGACCGATGCCAGAATCGGAATAGCCGACTGGAAATAGCCAGGCAGCGTTTTCTGCGAACCATCGAGGAAATAGCGAATCGACGTCGGGCCCGCAATGCTCTCCACCGGTATGGCAAAGGGAGAGAGCGCTTCCATCCATTCGATCGTCCCGGTCCGCTCGTCCTCAGAAGGGAGCTCTTCGAGCTGTTGCAGCTCGCCGAGCCGGTCCTCCAGACTGACCGACGAGCGCATGTCGTGCAGCGGTATGCCGGTCGATTGCAGATGCTGGTGGATTTGCTGGGCGCGTTGCCCGAAAGGGACAGCAGTCAAAGCGCGTTCCGGGGTTAGAACGTCTGTACGGGTTGCCAGTATAGCAGGCGGTGGCCTGCCGCAGGCAGCAGGCGGCGGACAGCAGGCAGAGGCATCACGCCGCTGAATGGAGTGGGCGAATGCTGCTCTCGCGAACCGATAGGTTACAGCTCTCCACTGCCCGCTGCCGGCCGCCTGCTGCCCGCTTTCGCTCGTGGGTCCCGCTCACCCTCCCGAATCGTGATGCCGCTCATCCACGATCCGTTGGTCCAGCCGTTGGCTTCGAGGTTCTTCAGGAACGCCCCGACATGCTCAGCCAGCGCTTCGATGATGGCGGCCCCCTCTTCCGCACTTCCCTTGGTAGGGGTGCCGCTGAAGCCGTGCGGAACGACGTTGCTGAATGAACCACGCACTTCGACAGGGTAGTCGAACTGTTGCTGGGGGAGATCGAACGCGAGATCTGGCCGGGCCAGGTGGGGCGCGGCGTAGAGGGTCATCGACATCTCCGACTGGCCGCCGTGATCCTGATCGATCGCCCATTCGCCGGCCAGGAGTCGCTGGGAGAGTCCCTGCCAGCCTCCGAAGATCGCCACCACCATCCCATGCCGGTCGTTCAGCTCACGGGCGGCGTTTTCGATGCAGGGTGGGTTGCCGTCGTGGGCGGAAACGACCAGCAACCGGGTGATTCCATAAGCCAGAAGCGATTCGGCGATATCGACCACCACGCGGGTCAGCGTCTCCGGCCGCAAGGAAAGACTCCAGGGCCAGTTCATCATGTGCAGCGACATGCCATACGCAAGTGATGGCAGCACAAGCGCCCCATCCAGTTCCTGGGCGAGCCGCTCGGCGATGGCCGTCGCGGCGATGGTGTCGGTGCTGAAGGGCAGATGGTCGCCGTGAAACTCCGTCGCGCCGACCGGGAGCACAGCGGTCTGGAAGCCTCCTTCGCGTAGATCGAAGGCGGTCAGGTCAGAGAGAAAGCGAGGGTTGCGTGTTGCCATTGTTCTCCTTCAAGAAGGCATCCGCGGATGGGGTGATTCAAGCTGGCGTGGCCGGCTGATGCTGCCACACCAGCTCCCGGGACTCATCCACCGCTTCCTGAAAGTATGGGTTTCGGAATCTGGTGTTGATCACAACATCGACTTCACGTCCGAGGAGCTCGGCGGCGGCATGCTGAAAGTCGAACATGCTGGCGAAGCTCGACCTCGCCCCCTCTTCAATCTCGATGAGGAAGTCGACGTCGCTCGACTCGGGATTGAACTCGCCGGTGGCGGCGGAGCCGAAGACTTCGAGCTTGCGCACGCCGAACTCGCGGCAGAGCCGGGTCAGTTCGGTTCGGTTGTCGGAAATCAGGTCGATCATGGGGGTATGGTAACTGGTAGATAGCAACTGGCAACTGGTAGATAGCAACTGGCAACTGGTAGATAGCAACTGGTAGATGGTAGATGGGGGAAACAATCGGTTGCTGCCTGCTGCCTGCTGCCTGCTATTGCGGACCATTCCGCTGAATCCAGTCGAGATACCGCCTCATCCCTTCGTCGAACGATGTCCGGGGTGACCAGCCGGTGTCGGTTTGCATTCTGGCATAGGTGGGGACGGGGCCCGGCGGTCCGCCGGCTACCAGATAGTTCGCTTCTGTTTCCGGAACAACCTCGTACCGGAATCCCGGCAGATGACGGGCGAACGCTTCCAGCACGTCCCCGATCGAATAGAGATGGCCGCAGGTGATGGCGTAGCAATCGTGGGGAAGATTTCTCGTTGCCCAGGCGGTTTCGATCCCCTCGGCAACGTCTTCGACATAGGTCCAATCGAGCCAGGGACCCTCGAGCGAGTTGATGCGGACTGGTTGACCACCGAAGTGGATGCGCAGCATTTCACGAGGCTCGGTGCCGCCCTGATAGCCAGGCGTATCCCGCTCCATTGGTCCGAAGACGTTGGCCAACCGTACGGAGACAGCATCGACGTCGAAGAGCTCGGCATATCGCCGGCAGACGCGTTCGCTCGTGTGCTTGGTCACCCCATAGAGCCCCGCGGCGTGGGAGGGCATGTCTTCGGTCAGGGTTGCCTCGTCAGGATGGGGACCCCACGCCGCGCAAGACGAAACGTAGACAAGGCGTTCGAAGCCGGGCAGCTGGCGGGCGACGTCGAGGGCAGCAACGGTTCCCAGCAGATTGACTTCGATGATCCGCCGTGGTTCGGCCTTCTCCCGATGGAGCCGCGGCGTGATCGCCGCGGCATGAACGATCCGCGATACGCCATACTGGCGAGCGACCTCAAGCATGCGTTCCTCGGAAACAACGTCGCCATGCTCGAAAATAATCTCCCCGGCGCCGTCCAGCATGTTGAGCAGAAGCGCGTCCGGCTCCATCACGTCGTAGGAAACGACCCGCTCGCCTCGTTCGGCCAACCGCCGCACGACATGACTCGGCACCCAGCCATTTCCACCCGTCACCAGTGTTGTCATTGTTTCCCCGACCGATCGAAAACGCTCGTGTCTCCGCCCTACTATAAAGGCCGGACGACTCTCGATCGGAGTCCGACCGGGTGTACACTCGCCAGCCGGAGTGCAGCGCGAATCCGGAGGGCGAGGATCGGCATGACAGAGGGAACTTCAGGCGGTTCGGCGCGGTTGTGGGGAGGCAGATTCGCCGAACGGCCGGATCAGTCAGCCGAAAGCTTCACTGCGTCGATCATGTTCGACAATCGCATGGTCCGGGAGGACATTCGTGGTTCGGTTGCGCATGTCCGCATGCTCGGACGGCAGGGAATCATTCCCGCTGACGATGCCGCGACGATCGAAGCCGGGCTCTGGAAGGTCTGGGACGATGTCGAAGCCGGCACTTTCGCCTTTTCCGTTGCCGACGAGGATATCCATACCGCGGTCGAACGCCGGTTGCGCGAGTTGATCGGAGCGGCGCAGGGCAAGCTCCACACTGGCCGCAGCCGCAACGATCAGGTCGCTACCGACACCCGGATGTGGACGAAGTTCGCTCTGCTGCGTGTCGCGCAGGGGGTGCACGATCTGGCGGCCGCGCTGGCGGACCAGGCGGCGGCGAACGTCGATGTGCCGATGCCGGGATACACCCACACCCAACGCGCTCAGCCGGTCCTCTTCGCCCATCACATGCTTGCCTATGTGGAGATGCTCCGGCGCGATGCGGAACGTCTCCAGCAGGCGTGGAGCCGTGCCGATGTGATGCCCCTCGGATCCGGGGCAATGGCTGGTGTGACCTACCCGATCGACCGCGCATCGGTTGCCGCCGATCTCGGATTTGGCGCGATTTCCCGCAACAGCATGGACGCCATTGCCGACCGCGATTTCGTGCTCGACGCCCTCTACGCTCTCTCGATGATCCAGTTGCACGTCTCCCGCCTCTGCGAAGAGCTGATCTGGTGGTCGAGCGGCGAGTTCCGCTTCGTCCAGATTTCCGATGCCTTTTCCACGGGCAGCTCGATCATGCCGCAGAAGAAGAACCCCGATGTCGCCGAGATCGCCCGCGGCAAAACGGGGCGGGTCGTCGGCAACCTGATGGGTACCTTCATGATGGTGAAGGGGCTGCCGCTGACCTTCAACAGCGACATGCAGGAAGACAAGGAATCGCTCTACGAAGCCGTCGACACCGTGGAAGCGGTTTTGCCGGTGATGACCGGCATGCTGGCGTCGATGAAGGTCAATCGCGAGCGTTTGGCCGAAGCGGCGACGGGCGACTTCTCCCTGGCCACCGATGCGGCCGATTTGCTGGCCCGCAATGGCGTGGCGTTCCGTGAAGCGCACGAAGTGGTTGGCCGGCTGGTTCGTTCCTGCATCGAGCAGAACAAGACATTCGAGGATCTGACCGATGAGGAGTGGGCGGCGCTTCATCCGGTGTTTGCGGTCCAGAAACCGCCGCTGACCGCGCTGGAGAGCATCAACGCGCGAGACATCCCAGGGGGAACCGCCACGCCACGCGTTTCGAGCGCCATCGAGGAGGCTCGTGAGGGGCTGACCGCGATGCAGCAGTGGATCGATCGGGAAATGGCAGTCAGAACGCGCACCTTCAGCCGGAATTCCCCCGGAGCGTCGCCTCGGTGACAGAAGCTGAGGTCAGGGTGGTTCCGGCCGATACCCAGCAGCGATGGGATGGGGTGCTCCACATCCGGCAGCGGGTGTTCGCCGAGGAGCAGGCGCTGGTCGATCTCGGCATCACCGATTCAGATGACGCCACCAGCCTCACGCTGGTCGCCATGCTGGGGGGCGCCGCCGTTTCGACGGGCCGGCTCTCGCCGCCGCTGCCCGCTCGTGCCGCGTATCTCTCCTGGATCGCCACGTTGCCGGAGTATCGGGGGCAGGGATATGCCAGCATGATCGTCGAACAGCTGATTGCGTCGGCCGACTCGTACGGCTACCCGGAGCTCCAGCTCGCAGCGCAGACTCACGCGGTCGGTTTGTACAGCCGGTACGGTTTTTCGCGCCTGGGTCAACCCTACGTCGTGCGCGGCATCTCCCATCAGGCCATGACCCGCACCCATCGATAGGACGTGCGCATTCCGGGGGATTGCCGACGTTCTATCCGATCATCAGGTGAACGGAAAAGCGGTTGAGGGGCGACTCGGGTTCCCAGGCTCTCGCTTCTTCGAGTGAGATCTCGACCGAACCCGGCGCTGCCGCTCGCAGCAAAATCGTTCGGTCCCCGCCGCTGCCGATGGCAGTGCTTGCCGGGGCGAAGTCGTCCTCCTCGGGCTGGAGGATGGTTTCGTCCGTTGCGACGATCGACCATCGAAACCCCGTGGTCGGGTTTTCGGGCAGGGTGATGCTCACGAGATCGCCGGTTTTCATCTCGTGGGTTGTGCCGCTGTCGTCGGCGTTGAGTCGCAATGTGGACATCGTCGTTCTCTTCCTCCGCCGGCAGTATCGTGGCCCGGCGCCCCGCCAGTAAGGCGGCGGGGCGTCGAGTTGCACGATGCTACCCCGGCATCAGCTACCAGGCGTAGATCTCGTGGATCAACCCGTCCGACTCTTCACGCAGATTGACGCTGCTTTGCAGCTGTTTGGCGTGAGAGCCGATCATGGTCAAAGCCACGATCGCCGAATCGGAGTTGACGGCCAGCCGTTTCCATCCGATCCCACCGATATGGACCCACGAGTTGCGATGCTGGTTGATCGACCACAACGCCGTGATTCGCTTGTCGTTGTGCCAGGTTGTGGCGCCAAATGCCTGCTGGGCCACGTCGGGTGGCGTGGTGAGGGGTGCGGTGTCGCCGGCGGCGGAGAAAGCGATCGAGGACTCCATCGCCGGCGGCGACTCGCTGGGTCCCGCCGAAGAGGCATTCTCAGTCACGGCCTCGCTTGGCGGTTCCTGTGCGGGAATCACCATCTCGTCGTCCGCCGTTCCTGCTGATTTGGATGATCGTGTCCGTGCCATCGTCGCAACCTCCTAGAAAACGTAGATTTCGCGAATGAATCCGCCCTGCTGGCGAATGTTGCAGGGTCGCTGTGCGGCTTTGGCCGCCAGCAGCTGGGCGAGCATGTCGAAGAAGATGTTGTCGTTGTCGGCGGAAATCCGCTTCCAGCCGATCCCTTCGATATACGCCCAGGCGTTGCGATCCTGATCGATCGTCCAGACGCCGAGAATGCGCCGGCCATTCGTCCATTCGGACTCGACGCCGGTGACGCCCCACATCTCGGCGTCGATGCCGACCTGTCCATAGGCGATTCGGAAATAGCCGCTGGCACCCCAGTTGGCACCCCAGCTGTTCTTGCAGATCCAGCATCCCTGAGCTTCATCGTATCCAACGACGACGACGCAGTGGCCACCTTCGACCTTGCCGCTGACCTTTCGATAGACGCCGGAGCGATAGGAGAAGAAGTCGGTGTAGACGGTGAAGCAGCCGACCAATGGCCCATTCGCTGACAGCCATTCTTTCATGGCGTTGGCGTTGGTCAGTCTCGTCCAGCTGCCGATGCGGGCAAGCCGGCCACCGGAGTCGCCGCACAGACCGGTGCAGTTCTGATCCTGACCGACATACGGATAACAGGGATCATCGACCACCCCGCGATCGCGAATGGCGTCGAGTGCCGGCGGCACCCACCACCCACCGTTCGATCCGCTGCACATTCGTCCCTGAGACCGGGCATGGCAGAAGAAAAGATGGGCTTCCGAGAGATCGATCGCCAGATTGGTGTTGCGGGCCGCGAATCGGTATGTTCCCTCAACCGCGCCGATCGACCCGAACGCCACGCACGATCCACAGCCTCCCTGGTCCCGCACCGGACTGCAATACGCGGTCAGATCGACGCTGGCCGGGAACCCCACCCCCCGGGTGGAGCGGGCGGTCTCCAGCGATTCGATCGCTATCGCCTCCCGGGTTGCCAGACTTGGTTCGCCAGCCGGTGGATTGAACCCCAGGTAGCGCTGGCGTTCGTCGTCGGACATTGCGGTGAGATTGGTAGGACCCGCTTCCCAGCCCGCTTCCTCTTTTTCGATCGCCGCAATCACTTCTGACACAGAATATGAATCATCGGACATCGTCTTACCTCTTCTCTTCGAGCAATCAGCGCCTATCTGCTTGTCTGTATGTGGGAACGCCTGCGGCGGCACACCTCCTCTCGCGCTGAAGTCCGGATCTCGTGCCAGCCTGATGACGGCGCTGATCGGTAGGATGCTGGACTGACACACCACCGATATACACCCGCCAGAGGGTCAATGGAGCATCCTGCTGTGGCCGATTCGTGAGAATTACGTATGGATACGGATAGGGAAGAGCGATTTCCGGCTATGCGGTGGCTTGTTCAGCCGATTCAGGTCGATGCTGAGGAACTCGCTGGTGCAGGGAACTATCGCTGGAAATGCAGTGGTCCGGCACCGGGCCGGGCGCTACGCACTCAACGAAGAAATGAACCCTCCGTCGAAGAAATGCGGTGGTCCGGCACAGGGCCGGTGCTACGCACTCAGCGAGGAAACGAACCTCCCGTCAAAGAGGGATCTCCTGCCGGAGCCCGCTCCACCGGTCCGAAACGGGCAACGCAGCGAGTGCAAAAGGGAGGGTCCAAAGTGACCCTCCCTCCGTGCTGCTACTATCTTTTGCCCTTTGCCCTTTGCCCTTTGCCCTTTGCCCCTTGCCCAGCGCCCTACGCACTCGCCTCGCTGATCGCGCGCCAGACTTTCTCCGGCGTCAGTGGCGTATCAAGGTGGTGGATGCCCCATGGCTCCAGCGCGTCGAGCACGGCATTGGCTGTCGCAGGGGTAGAGCCGATGGTTGCCGCTTCGCCGATACCCTTGGCCCCCATCGGATTCAGGTAGGTGGTCGTGGTCGTGTGGTGTGATTCGAATTCCGGAAAGAAACCCGCCTTCGGCAGAGCGTAGTCGGTCAGGGTCGCGGTGATGAGCTCCCCATTGTTGTCATAGTGCAGCTCTTCCCAGAGTGCCTGGCCGATCCCCTGTGCCAGTCCGCCATGCACCTGACCGGTCACCAGATTGGGGCTGATGATGTTGCCGCAGTCGTCGACCGACACATAGCGCACGATCGTCGTCTCACCGGTATCGGGAGAAACCTCGACCACCGCGATGTGCGTGCCAAACGGGAATGTCTCCTCCGGCACACGGAAGAAGTCGGTCGTGTCGAGTCCCGGATCGACGCCTTCAGGAAGATCGTCGCTGTACGCCTTGTCCGCGATGTCCTGAAGGGTCACGCCCCGGCCCGGAACGCCCTTCACCTGATAGCGGCCATCGACCAGCTCGATGTCCTCGGCCGACGCTTCCAGGATGTACGCCGCGATACGCGACGCTTTTTCCCGGATCTTGTCGAGCGACATCATCAGCGCGGCGCCGCCGACCGCCAGACCGCGGCTTCCCATGGTGCCATTGCCCTGCGGCGTGGTGGCGGTGTCGCCATGGTGCACGACGACCGCTTCGAAATCGGCGCCGATATAGTCGGCAGCCATCTGCGAGAAGGTCGTTTCCTGCCCCTGACCGTGTGGTGAGATACCGGTGAAGATCGATACCTGCCCGCTTGGTTCCACGCGGACGGTCGAGCTCTCGTAGGGGCCGAAGCCGCAAATCTCGACGTATGACGCTACGCCAATACCCAGGTAGCGGCCCTCCTCGCGAAGCCGGGCCTGTTCCTGACGCAATGTCTTGTAGTCGATGACCTCCATGGCGTGGTCGAGCGCTTTGGCGTATTCGCCAGTGTCATAGACCTCGCCCGTCAGCGTTTCGAAGGGGAACTGCTCGGGCGGAATGAAATTGACCCGGCGCACCTCGGTCGGGTCGAGCCCGCCCTTGTCTGCGATGAGGTCCATGAGGCGCTCGAGATAGAACGCAGCTTCCGGCCGCCCCGCGCCGCGATAGGCGCCATTGGCCATTGTGTTTGTGTAGACCCCTTCGACCACATAGTCGAGATTGTCGACCAGGTAAGGACCAGCCGACATCACCCAGGTGGCCCAGGCCAGATCGAGCGCTTTGGGGTAGGCGCCGGAATCGAGAAGAATGCGCGCCTTGAGTGCGGTCATCCGGCCGTTGGCGTCGGCGCCGACCTCGAATTCCGCCCATTGGTTCCGTCCGTGGTTTGTGGCCAGGAAGTTCTCCGACCGGCTTTCGATCCACTTGACCGGCCGCTTCATGTCCCAGGCAATGGCGCAGACGATGAAGTCCTCTGGATAGCCGCCGATCTTGCAACCGAATCCACCGCCGACTTCTGGCGCGATGCAGCGCACCTGGGTCTGGCTGAGACCGAGGGAGGCGGCGATCTCGTTGCGATTCCAGTGGGGAGCCTGGGTCGAACTCCAGAAGGTCAGTCCGCGTAGAATCGGGTCGGGCTGCGCCAGAATGGCTCGCCCTTCCATGGGAGCCGGGTGGCAGCGCGGCGACCGGATCTTCACCTCGAAGCGAATCGCCGCATCATTCAGCGCCGATGCGACGTCGCCATGGACGGTTTCCTCGCGGACGCTGATGTTGTTCTTCACTTTGTCGTAGAGCTGCGGAGCGCCATCCTCACGCGCCTCGTATGGATCGATGACCGCGTCCAGCTCCTTGTAGGAGACCTCGACGTACGCGGTGGCGTCGTTGGCTGCGGCGCTGGTTTCGGCGACGACCGCCGCGACCGGCTCGCCGACGTAGCGGACTCGCCTGGTTTCGATCGGCCTGTTCTTGGGAACGACGATGGCGTCCTCGTCATCCCGATCCTTGTAGTGAGAGTGTCCCGTGTCGCCTTCCGGGATGATCGGATAGTCGTTTTTCAGAATCTTGGCCAGGTCCTCGCCGGTGTAGACAGCCAGAACGCCCGGCTGTGCCAGCGCCGCCGACTTGTCGATACCGGTGATGTCCGCGTGGGCGTACGGGCTGCGAACAATGGCGACATGCGCCAGTCCCGGGATCTTGAGATCGTCCACGTAGGTCGACGATCCAGTGATCAGGCGTGGATCTTCCTTGCGCTTGACTGATGCACCGACATATCTGCTCAGAACCATTGGTCACTATCTCCCGGCTGTGCATTTCCAGCACGTGTGCTGGCTCCGCCCTCACCAAATGTGAATCTGTTGACGGGTATTGTACTGGGATTGCGAGCGGGGCAGGCAGCCGGCTGCAGGCAGCGGGCTGCGGGCAGTGGGCAGCGTGTCGCGATCGGGAGTGGCTTCCTCTCTCCGTACCGCCAGCCGGCATAGTGCCGGGTTCTACGATTTCCCGGCATTCGTCTCCCCGCCTTCCGGTACTGTCGGCCGGCATGGACAGATGCGATTCCCCGTCTCCTCTCCGCCTCTCCGCCTTCCCGCCTCTCCGCCTCGCCCGTGGTACACTCCGCCGGCTCGAACTCCCGAGTGGGTCAGCCTGCTTGCTGATCGTCGTTTCCGGTGTACGGAAGTAGAAGAAGGAGCTCACTGATGAGCACACCGACTTTGATGGCCGAGCCACGATCAGTGGTTGGCAAGAAAGTGAAGCGCCTGCGCGCCGAGGGCAAGGTCCCGGCCGTGGTGTATGGACCGGCGGTCGAAGAGACTGTGCAGGTTACGGTCGCCGAGAAGGAATTCACCCGGTTTTATCATCAGCATGGTCACGCCACGCTGTTCGATCTCGAATCTGATGGCCAGAAGTATCAGGTGTTCATCCGGGACGTCCAGGTGGCCCCGGTTCGCCGGAACCCGATCCACGTCGATTTCTTCGCTCCGAACCTTCGCAAAGCCATCAATGCCTCGGTGCCGCTGGCGCTGCAGGACGCGCCCGATGGTCCCGGACTCTTCTCGCAGTTGCTCTCCGAGGTGGTTGTTCACGGACTGCCGCGGGCAATCCCTCACCGGTTTGTGGTGGACTGCTCGGTTCTGAAGGAGATCGGCGACGTGGTCCGAGTCTCCGACCTCGAAGCGGTCGAGGGTATCGAGATCGTCACCAACGCCGATGAGATCATCGCCATGTTGGCGGCGCCGGTTCTCGAAGCGGAACCGGTCGATGAAGGCGCTGAAGCCGGTGAGGCTGCTGGTGAGCCGGCAGGTGAATCGGGCGACTCCTCCGAGGAGTAGCGCTCCCAGATAGTCTGAACAGGATGACGAAACCGTGACGGCGCCCGCCGTCACGGTTTCTGTTTGCGCAGTGTTCTCGCGTAGCAGTATGCAGGGGCGACGAATTCGTATAAAATGCAATGACGTAAACGTTGCCGACATTTCATACCCCCGTAGAAGGTGAGAACATGCGCGTACTCGTCAGTCTCGTTGTGGCGCTCTTCCTCGTCCTTGGCGCGGCAGGCTTCAGCACCGGTGCCGATGCCCGGGAGCCGGGTCAATCCAGGGTAACGACGACCTCCGCCAAAAAAGCGCCAGCCAAAAAGACGTCGGTGAAGAAAGCGCCGGCCAAGAAAACGACGACGGTCCGAACGAGCACCAGCTCCAAGACGTCGACGACTGCATCAGCGACTGGTTCCACCGCAACGACGACCACAACCGCCGCCGTTGCGGGGCCGGGCGGGAAGAGTGGATCAGCGGGCACGTCGGCCACAGGGTCGTCGAGCGGCGGTACGACCGCCGCGAGCGAACCGAGCACAGGCGCGCCAGGCTCTTCAGGGTCCGGTACAGGTTCCTCATCATCGGGGAGCAGTGGCTCAGCCCCGTCGGGCACCGGCGCACCCGGCGCCGGCGGATCGGGATCCAGCTCAGGAGGCAACAAATCTGGCGCGCCGGTCACTGGCCAGCCTGCGATTGGCGCCAACGACACTGGTGCGGGAGGAACCGCCAAGAACGGTCAGCCGGGAGAGAATGTCACGGGGAGCGCTGGTACGAGCGCCGGCGTCTCGGAGACGGTCAATGGCCAATCCGTCACCGGCGCCCCGGGGACTCCTCCCACGGTCACACCGGGCCAGAGCGTGGTCAAGACAACAGTCGGCACCGGAACGCGTGGTGAAGATGGAGCGGACGGCGCTCCGGGCGGGAGCAATTGATCCTGGGCCAACAGATGGAGCGTTTCGGGGTCAGTCCGGCCCCGAAACGGTGCTTCGCCTCGCCATTTGTGGCGCGTTCCAGCGCATCCGTCCGCGCCTCTTTTCGGCATGAAGAATCACACAATCCGGTCACCTGACCGGGTTGTGTTTTTTCACGAAGACGAACCAAGCTGGGGTAAGACCTCGGTTGCCAGGAGGGTCAACGACCGTTCGACACGCTCCGGTGTGATGCCATTGGCATAGGGGTTGGCCAGCAGAATGCCGAAGCCAAGCTCGTCGCGGAACGTCTTGATCTGATTGGCCACCGATTCCGGCGACCCGGCCAGGAAGACTTCGTCGGCAATCAACCCATCGATCACCCGGAGCGCTTCTTCGCGCGGCGGGACAGGGCGTTCCGAACCGGCGCTATAGACATAGAGATTGTGAAGATCGGTGGCCATTTCCTGGCGCGCGGTTTCGTCGCTGTCGGCCAGGTAGATCTGTCGCATCAATGCCAGGCGTCCCTCTCGCGGCAGCGTCCGCTCCGGTTTCGATGCGCGCCGGGCTTCGACGGCCCTGCGAAATTCCCGCGCTGCCGGGGCAAGGTCGGCAACCGGTTTGAAACCGAGGGCCAGGCTGAACCCAATCGATCCGATCCAGGTCGCTGCATCGGGATCGCTCCCGGCGAACCAGAGGGGAGGGTTGGGTTGCTGCATCGGTGTCGGAGCCAGCGAGGCGCCCCGAATCGTCGTGTAGTCGCTGTTGACGGAAACCTGCCCGCCCGTCCAGAGCGCCTGCAAGACGGCAGCCCGTTCCTGGAAGCTGGGTATCCGGTTCGATGGATCGACTCCCAGGATTTCGAGCTCTTCGACCCGGTGCCCGAGTCCCAGACCGGCTTCGATCCGGCCATTGGATAGCCAGTCGAGCACCGCTATGTCTTCCGCCAGCTGAGCTGGAGCCTTGGTGGGCAATGTCCAGGCCATGGCCCCGAGCCGGATCGACGATGTTCGCTGCGATGCGGCGGCCAGCAAGGCGGTGGCGGAGGGATTGCGGAACGCCGGGCTGAAATGAAGCTCGCCGCAGAAGTAGTAGGAGAAGCCGAGTTTCTCGGCAAGCTCGACATCGTTCAGGCGTTGCTCGTAGATCTCGCCGTGCGTTCGGGAATCGGTCGGGTCGACCTGAAAGATGTCGAAGAGTCCAAGTTCCATCGAAGTGTTGCTCCCCGGAAGCAGGCGTTGAACGGAGCCGCAGACACACCGAGGGCCGGTCCATACGGACCGGCCCTCGATTGCTGGGCATCACAGCGGCTGTGAGCTAAGAGCGCACACCCTTTGCTGTGATGCCCGTACTACCGTGACTACTCATGGGCATCACCTCCTTCACCCTACGCGGTTTGGTGAATACACTCCGGCCAGTGCCCCTCGAAAGGGAAGCGTCATCTGCCGGTGCACGGAGACTAGCACGCAGGGGAAGGTGGAGTCAAACGCTACAGA